>NZ_JBIGLT010000014.1:0-7103 GCF_043658315.1 Variovorax sp. VaC1
CCATCGCGCTTGGCGCGGGAGGCACCGGCAGCGACGGCTGTTGCGGCTTCGGCGGCCCGGCCGGCGGCAGCGGCGCCCAAGCGTCGGGCACCTCGGCCATCGCCATCGGCAGCGCCTCGGGCACCACGCAGGGCGCGTCGGCATCCGGCAACGGCAGCACGGCGATCGGTGGCGCGTACAACGGATCGGCCGGCGCATCGGCGCTGTCCATCGGCGGCGTGGCCGTCGGCTCCGGCAGCCAGGTCGCGAGCGGCGCGACCAACAGCGTGGCCATTGGCGCCAACGCGGTCGCCACGGCGGCGAACACCGTTTCCTTCGGCTCGGCAGGCCATACGCGCACGCTCGTCAACGTGAGTGCGGGCGCGGTGAACGCCACCAGCACCGATGCCGTCAACGGCAGCCAGCTCTACACGGTGCAGCAGACCTCCAACACGGCCCTGGGCCTTGCGCAGAACTCGGCGCAGTACGGTGGAGGCGGCACCTCGCTGCAGCTCAACGCGAACGGCGGCGCGGGCACCACCATCAGCAACGTGGCCGCCGGACAGGCGAGCACCGACGCGGCCAACGTCGGCCAGGTACAGCAGGCACAGCAGACGGCCATCACCACCGCGAACAACTTCACCGTGCAGCAGGTCAACGCGCTGCAGACGCTGATGAACCAGGCCCTGTCCAGCGGCGTGTGCGCGGTGAACGCGAGCGGCTCCGTGGCCTGCGGCCCGGGCGCCGGCGCGAGCGGCGCGGGCAGCACCTCGATGGGCACCAATGCGCAGGCCAACGGCGACAACACCGTGGCCGTCGGGAACGGCGCGCGGGCCGATCACGCGGGCTCGGTCGCCATCGGCGCGGGCGCGAAGGCGCTGGCCGATCCCACCACCGCCGTAGGCAACAACGCCATCGCCAGCGGCAACAACGCCGTCGCGCTGGGTGCCAACACGCTGGCCAGCGGCAACAACGCAGTGGCGCTGGGCCAGGGTTCGGTGGCCGATCGCGACAACACCGTGTCGGTGGGCAACGCAGCCACCAACCAGTTGCGCGGCATCACGAATGTCGCGCCCGGCGTGCTGGGCACCGACGCTGTCAACGTCAACCAACTGCAGCAGGCCGTGGCCAACGCGACCAGCCAAGCCAACGCCTTCGCCGCACAGGGCGTCGCGGCAGCGCTGGCCATGCCGTCGATGCCGACGCTGCCAGCAGGCAAGAAGTGGATGGGTGCGGCCGTCGGCAGCTATGCAGGTGCGTCGGGCGTGGGCATCGCCTTCGGCTACCAGGTCAACGACAACCTGAACCTGGGTGCAGGGCTCTCGACGGCGACGAGCAGCGGGAACGGGAGCCGGGTGGCGGCGCGGGTGCAGGCGGGGTATGCGTGGTGAACAGAAGAGTGTCCTGGCCCGGCGGCTAGAGCAACCGGGGAACGCCGGAAGCTCAGATGGGTGATGTATTCGCTTTGACGTGAACTGATCGCGGTTTCCTCTATGGAGAAATGCGGTTCATACGCCCATCAAAACAATTGCCAGGATTTTGGATGAGGCAATTGGCTAAAGGAAACTCTGAAGTCGCCAATGTCTCGTTCGTAAACGGGTTTCGCTCGATTGCGCGCGCGGTTTCGAAGGGCAATCACCTTGCCCGCATCTCACTGCCGCAACACGAAGCGCTTCCTCCTGGCTGAACGCAGCCCGCCAGCGCAGAGGAGCGATTCGGAGCCTGTACCGCCGACGAGGCGTCCGACTCACAGTTCTCGATCGTTCAATTCTGAAGTACGTACCCCGTGCCTCTGACCGCATGCAGTGGCAGCGAAATGCCGGCAGCAAGCGCCTTGCGTCGCAGGCGGCTGACCAACGTATCCACGCGCTGAAGATCGAAGTGCTCGAGGTCACTTCCGAGCGCGGTCGCCAGCTGAAGGCGATCCACAGGCTTGTTTTGCTGCTTGAAGAGGCAGACCATCAGGGCCCGCTCCGATTGAGTGAGACGCAGCGTCCGCCCCTCGGGATCGCAAACGTTCCAATCTCCTTCCGTGAGCGTCCAGCGGCCTGTGGCCGGAGGGCCTGGTGGCAGCACCGGCTGGGAAGCACTCCCCGATGCCTTGATGCGCCGATAGACAGCCTCCAGCGTGGCGGCAAGTTCTTCGGCGTGCACGGGTTTGACGAAGTAGGCGTCTGCGCCGTCGCGCAAACCGCGGACTCGATCATTGAGCTCGCCCCGCGCGGTTGCGAACACGATGCCGATGTTGCTGGCGGAGCGCAGGTGTTGTGCAATTGAAAAACCATCCTCGCCCGGCAACTGAATGTCAATGACGACGATGTCACAACGAATGACGGCGTGGGCGCGATAGAACTCGGAGGCCGTCGAAAAGCCGGATGCCCTGAAACCCATCTGGTTCAGGCTGTAAACCAGCGCATCCCGAAGATCATCTTCGTCTTCAATCAGGTAAACGATTATTTTCTTTCCGCTACCGGAACCCACAGCATGCATGATGCACCTCTCTTATTCGATTTCAAGAATGGAACCATCAGGCCTAAATAAAGCCGGACGTGCTCATCGTATGAAGATAAATCACCGCCTGGGCTTCCTTATTGTCGTCATGTTCTGGATGATTTGCCAGAGCGCAGGCGCTACTGTTCTTCGAGAAAACCAACGCGAGGATCAGCCGCTTCCACTTTGGGATGACGTAGAGGTATTTCGGGACAGCACTGGAACTCTTTCCATTGAAAAAATTGCCTCTGCGGGCGGTGAAATAAAATTCATTCCACCAGATGTTCGCCATCTTCAGGAAAATTCGAATGACGTTTTTTGGATTAGATTCTCGTTGCAAGGTGAATTGAATTCGTCGTCCGAATGGGCCATTCAGGCATTTCCGAGCTGGCTTGACGACGTCCGGCTGTACAGTCAAGAAGCGAATGGAGAGTTTTCGGTCAACCAAATGGGAGATCGTTTTCCATTCAAAGCCCAGGTTAACCGGATCAGTGTGCTGGCTTTTCCCGTGACCGTTGAAAGCTCCCCCAAAACCTACTATCTGAGAGTAAAAACACACGGACCAACAATCCTGGACCTGAAAGCCTGGAAAAGGAGCGGATTGGAGAAAAAAGAAATTTCACGCCTCCTGATTTTTTCCGCTTTTGCTGGAGCCGTTGGCATCATGGCGCTGATGAATCTGGTTTTTTGGGGATGGGTCAGGAAATTAATTTATCCGATTTATTCTTTATTCTTGCTGGTCACATTGCTCGGAATAGCTTCCTTGCAGGGGTATGCAGTCTCCTTTTTATTTTTGAACCATCCGATATGGGCAGATCGCTTCAATGATGTGGTGGTGTGCATGCTGATATCGACAGGTGCGATATTTACTTGTCATGTTTTCGAATATCGCCGGCACTCCGTTTGGGCGGCCGGACTCATGTACTCGGTGGCAATTTTTTTTATCGCAATGATTCCACTGCTCATATGGGGTAGCCCCGGGAACATCATACATTCGATGATCTATCTTGAGATAATCGTGGCTATTTTCAACACGATGTTTGTTGCGTGGATTATTTTTTTCGAAAGTCATACCAATACCTTTTTGCCTTTTTCACCTTTTTTGGCGTAAACCTGTCTTGGCTTTTTTCTGCCTGGTGCTTATGGGATTTGTGAAAATGAAAAACCCAGCACTTTCAGAATCTGCAACGCAGCTTGCACAGTTTGCGGCATTGGGGTTGCTCAATTTTGCTGTGGCGAGCCATTCCAGGCAATCGGAGCTGACGCTCAAGGAGGAGCAAAAGCGGGCATTCAATTTGATGAGGGTCGCCAAAGAGGCCTTGGAAGATAAAGTCCGGCAGCGCGAGTTCGTTGCAATCGTTTCACATGAATTTCGCACACCGTTGGCCATCATCGATGCGGTGGCGCATGCCTTGGAATTGTCACCCTCGGGCCAAGATGATCGGGTGAAGAGCAGCGTCGAAAAAATTCGCAGAGCTGATCGCCGCCTGAGCTCACTGATCGAAAACATCTTGTTGGACGATGCACTGGACATTGGGCCAGGGCCCGTCACCCAGCGGTTCGATCTCTGGGACGCAATAGAGAGTATTCGCAGCATCGGATTGCCGGACGAAAATGCTCGCTTGAATATCACCCTCGCACCAGGAGAAGCCTGGTGCAGAGGCGATCAAACCAGGGTTGAGGTGGCCATTAGAAACCTGATTCAAAACGCTCTGAAATATTCTCCGCTCAACACGATGGTTGATGTCCAGTGCGCTGTTATCGAAGACTCTTTCAGCATGCTGGTTTCAAACAAAGGGCAGCCGATCCCAGAATCGGAAAAGAACAGCCTCTTTGAACGCTATTTCAGAGGCAGTGGGTCCAGCAAAGTACCCGGCTCAGGGCTCGGACTACATATTTCTCGCACCATCGCGCGCCAGTACGGCGGAGATGTCGTGCTCCTTTCGAGCGACGAGGAGGCCACCCTGTTTCGCTTGATGCTGCCACTGGATGCTGACTAGCTAGCGTCACAGCACAGAGCACTCAAGGCTTCAGGTCTTGAGGGCCGCGACGCCTTCACGGCACTACCTCAAATATGTGAATTTTTCCTCGCTGCAAAGAGAAAATTCACTATTTCGGCGCGACATTTTTCGACATTTTTCGCTCCGAATGGGCGGCAACAAAGTCGAAAAATGGCACTCGCGGCCGAATCTGATGCCGGATCTGCGTTTTTCCCGTTTAAAGAACATAAAAAACTCACCTTTGGCCTATTGATTTCGTTGTCAACGGTCATTTTTTGACAATAACTGTCATTGTCAAATTGGTTTGCAGATCGATACATTCCGCCGTCTGAAACATCATGGTGAAGCGCCTTTGGGGTGTATTCATTCTTGAACTGGAAGGTCGGAATGCTTTTATTTGAATCTCGGCGTCAAGCCGAAAATCCGGAAAACTGGAGCGCGGCCGATAGGACGATGGCGGCGCCAGAAGTTTGCGACGCTGCACGGAATTTTTCGAGTTCTGATGTATTTCCGGATTCAGGATACAGGTCATTCGGCGAGGCACTCGATCACCCGGATGAGCTGTCTTCAATTGAAGCCCAGCCTTTGAGTTCGTGGCTCACCACTGACTCTTTTTCCGTCGCTTCTCTTGACTCAGACAATGCTTCGTCGAGCGCAATGCCCGCGCCAGTGGTAGCGCTCGATGGTGCCAGCGCCCGCTGGCCTGCACTGCGCAAAGGCATTGATCGCTTGGGATATGCCTCGGCTGTATTCAATTCACTGAGCGATCTCATGTGTTCGCTTCAAGCGGGGCGGCATTTCGGTTTGCTTTTTCTTACTTTTCCTTCAACTGCCGATATTCATTGGCTGCGGTTAATTTGCGAACTGACCGATGCTCCGATGCTGCTTGTGGTCGATGTGGGCGACATCGATTTGCTGCGACAAATTGGTGGCGAACACTCCCATCGCAATGAATTAGATTTTGTATTGACCCCGTTTGGTGCGGAAGAGATCAGTTCGCGGGTGCAATTCTTGTTGAACCGATCTGCCGCAGCCGCACTTAACGCAAAGAAAAACGGGCCAATGGTGTTTCGTGATTATCTGTTTCAGCTTGACAAGCGCAGAGTCTTCTATAAGGGGCAGGAAATTAATTTGCAACCGCGTGAATACAACGTTGCTGTCGAATTTTTTCGAAACAGAGATCGGTTGGTGACAAGGCAAACCTTGCACGCTCTTTTCTGGAGAAATTCGACCAACCTGCGTTCACGCACGATTGATGTTTGCGTTTCCAAGGTTCGCCGAAAATTGAATATCGACCCAAAAAATGGATTGATATTGAGAACAATCTCTGGGCGTGGCTATCAATTGCATACGGCAATTGAAGGGGAGGGCGGGTGAAAATTGAAATTTCCCCCGACACCATTAACAGAATGCTAGCCGAATTGTTTTTTTTGAGTATTTGAATTCATCTCAATATTGATTCGATTTTGGAAAAATAGTGAATAAAGTTTATCGATCGGTATTCAACAGAAAAACCGGCACGTGGGTGGCAGCATCAGAAATCGCACGAGCTCATGGAGGCGGCGGCTATCAGAAAAGTGCCGTGGCGCTAGCTATTGTGATGATGGCGACGGCTGGGTTTTCCAGCGAGGTCGTGGCTGCGAATGCTGGGTTTGCTGGCGCCAACAATATTGGCAGCAACGGAGCCGGGCAGGGCTATGGCACGTCCAGCGCTCAGTCAGTCCTTTTTCAAGGGGATGATGACTATTGCGGCTCGGTCGATGTTGCCGGTCGGACCAATATCGCGGGCGGGCCGGGTGGTACCGGTCAAATTACTGCGAACCAACTCTATAGCAACATCATCAGCAATACGCCTGGTGCTACGGGTGTCAATTCGGCGAACTCCGCAGTCTGGAATACCTACACAACACAACAGAACTGGACGGGAGACGGGACTGTATCGAGCCCAGGGCGGGGTTATGCCAACGCTATTTCGAATGCAACCGCTAGAACATACGGGGTCGCTTCATTCGCCTGGGGATGCGGGGCGTCCGCGATGGGTAACTACTCGGCGGCGTTCGGCATGGCATCGGCTGCGACCGCGTCGACCGCTCAGGCCTACGGGGTGGCTGCGCTGGCTTCTGGCACAGCTGCCGTCGCCATGGGAGTCGGCAGCCAAGCGTCGGCGGAGTCCGCCGTAGCGTTGGGCTCGCTCGCAACGGCAGACAGCGTGTATGGGGTGGCCATCGGCAAAGGGGCGACTGTCGGTGCCGGCGCGACGTCGGGTTCGGTTGCGCTCGGCAGCGGCAGTTCGGTGACAACAGCGACGACGGGGACGGCATTTCTGAGCAACCAGGCGGCGCCGACCAACGGCGAAGTCAACATAGGGACGCGCCGGATCACCGGCGTAGCAGATGGTGCTCTCCCAACGGATGGAGCCACGGTCGGCCAGGTCACGCTGCTGTCGACTTCGGTATCGACTGGAATTGCCAGCCTTTCGACATCGACATCGACCGGCTTGAGTACGGCAACGAGCAGCATCGGCAGCTTATCGACATCGACTTCGACCGGAATCAGTAGCCTCTCGACTTCGACCTCGACCGGTCTGAGCACGGCAACGAGCAGCATCAGCAGCTTGTCGACATCGACGTCCAC
>NZ_JBIGLT010000015.1:0-4973 GCF_043658315.1 Variovorax sp. VaC1
TTCTTTTCTCGCCCGCTCCGTGCCTGCTATTCAAGCGTTGCTCTGGCTGTATTGATTTAGCTTTTTGTTCTTTATCTTTTGCTTCTCTGCGCTCTTTCGCGCGCGCAAAGCAAAAAACCCCAGTCATTGCTGACTGGGGTTTTCTGGGCTGTAAGAGCCTGACGATGACCTACTTTCACACGGGAACCCGCACTATCATCGGCGCTGAGTCGTTTCACTGTCCTGTTCGGGATGGGAAGGAGTGGTACCAACTCGCTATGGTCATCAGGCATAAAGGGTTGTCGCGCTGATCACATGATCAGTACAACGAATTCATAGAGTTTGGAATCAGCCTTTGGCGAATTATTTTGAATGCGTCAACTTGGCATAACACCTTGATCGGATTGATCAAAGTTATAGGGTCAAGCCGCACGAGCAATTAGTATCAGTTAGCTTAACGCATTACTGCGCTTCCACACCTGACCTATCAACGTCCTGGTCTTGAACGACTCTTTAGGGGGCTCAAGGCCCCGGCAGATCTCATCTTGAAACGAGTTTCCCGCTTAGATGCTTTCAGCGGTTATCTCTTCCACACTTAGCTACTCGGCAATGCCACTGGCGTGACAACCGATACACCAGAGGTGTGTCCACTCCGGTCCTCTCGTACTAGGAGCAGGCTTCCTCAAATCTGCAGCGCCCACGGAAGATAGGGACCAAACTGTCTCACGACGTTTTAAACCCAGCTCACGTACCTCTTTAAATGGCGAACAGCCATACCCTTGGGACCGGCTACAGCCCCAGGATGAGATGAGCCGACATCGAGGTGCCAAACACCGCCGTCGATATGAACTCTTGGGCGGTATCAGCCTGTTATCCCCAGAGTACCTTTTATCCGTTGAGCGATGGCCCTTCCATACAGAACCACCGGATCACTATGTCCTGCTTTCGCATCTGCTCGACTTGTCAGTCTCGCAGTTAAGCACGCTTATGCCATTGCACTATCGTCACGATGTCCGACCGTAACTAGCGTACCTTCGAACTCCTCCGTTACGCTTTGGGAGGAGACCGCCCCAGTCAAACTGCCTACCATGCACTGTCCCCGATCCAGATAATGGACCTAGGTTAGAACCTCAAACACACCAGGGTGGTATTTCAACGTTGGCTCCACAAGATCTAGCGACCCTGCTTCAAAGCCTCCCACCTATCCTACACAGATCTGTTCAAAGTCCAATACAAAGCTACAGTAAAGGTTCATGGGGTCTTTCCGTCTTTCCGCGGGGAGATTGCATCATCACAAACATTTCAACTTCGCTGAGTCTCAGGAGGAGACAGTGTGGCCATCGTTACGCCATTCGTGCAGGTCGGAACTTACCCGACAAGGAATTTCGCTACCTTAGGACCGTTATAGTTACGGCCGCCGTTTACTGGGACTTCAATCAAGAGCTTGCACCCCATCATTTAATCTTCCAGCACCGGGCAGGCGTCACACCCTATACGTCCACTTTCGTGTTTGCAGAGTGCTGTGTTTTTAATAAACAGTCGCAGCCACCGATTTTTTGCAACCCATTCATGCTTCGTTGTTCACTACACACTAATAGGGCACACCTTCTTCCGAAGTTACGGTGTCAATTTGCCGAGTTCCTTCTCCTGAGTTCTCTCAAGCGCCTTAGAATACTCATCTCGCGCACCAGTGTCGGTTTGCGGTACGGTCGTATATAGCTGAAGCTTAGTGGCTTTTCCTGGAACCTCGTTCAGTCACTTCACCAGCAAGCTGGCTCGATCGTTGGCCTCGGTATATGTGCACCGGATTTGCCTAGTGCACGCCTACATCCAACTAAACCGGGATATCCAACACCCGGATGACCTATTAAGATCCGTCCCCACATCGCACTATATATCGGTACAGGAATATTGACCTGTTTCCCATCAGCTACGCATCTCTGCCTCGCCTTAGGGGCCGACTCACTCTACGCCGATGAACGTTGCGTAGAAAACCTTGCGCTTACGGCGAGGGGGCTTTTCACCCCCTTTAACGCTACTCATGTCAGCATTCGCACTTCTGATACCTCCAGCACGCTTTACAACGCACCTTCACAGGCTTACAGAACGCTCTCCTACCACTTGCAATAAATTGCAAATCCGCAGCTTCGGTAACTGGCTTAGCCCCGTTACATCTTCCGCGCAGGACGACTCGATCAGTGAGCTATTACGCTTTCTTTAAATGATGGCTGCTTCTAAGCCAACATCCTGACTGTTTTAGCCTTCCCACTTCGTTTCCCACTTAGCCAATTTTAGGGACCTTAGCTGGCGGTCTGGGTTGTTTCCCTCTTGAGTCCGGACGTTAGCACCCGGTGCTCTGTCTCCCAAGCTGTACTCATCGGTATTCGGAGTTTGCCTTGGTTTGGTAAGTCGCCATGACCCCCTAGCCAAAACAGTGCTCTACCCCCGATGGTAATACTTGAGGCACTACCTAAATAGTTTTCGGAGAGAACCAGCTATTTCCAAGTTTGTTTAGCCTTTCACCCCTATCCACAGCTCATCCGCTAGTTTTGCAACACTAGTCGGTTCGGACCTCCAGTACCTGTTACGGCACCTTCATCCTGGCCATGGATAGATCACTTGGTTTCGGGTCTACACCCAGCGACTGATCGCCCTATTCGGACTCGATTTCTCTACGGCTTCCCTATTCGGTTAACCTTGCCACTGAATGTAAGTCGCTGACCCATTATACAAAAGGTACGCAGTCACCCCTTACGAGGCTCCTACTTTTTGTAAGCACGCGGTTTCAGGATCTATTTCACTCCCCTCCCGGGGTTCTTTTCGCCTTTCCCTCACGGTACTAGTTCACTATCGGTCAATGATGAGTATTTAGCCTTGGAGGATGGTCCCCCCATATTCAGACAGGATTTCTCGTGTCCCGCCCTACTTGTCGTTAGCTCAGTACCACACAGGTCATTTCACGTACGGGGCTATCACCCGCTATGGCCAGCCTTTCCAAGCTGTTCCGTTATGTCTTGTGCTATCACTAACAGGCTTCTCCGATTTCGCTCGCCACTACTTTCGGAATCTCGGTTGATGTCTTTTCCTCGAGCTACTGAGATGTTTCAGTTCACCCGGTTCGCCTCGCATGACTATGTATTCATCATGCGATACCTTTCGGTGGGTTTCCCCATTCGGAAATCTCCGGATCAAAGCTAATTTGCCAGCTCCCCGAAGCTTATCGCAGGCTATCACGTCCTTCGTCGCCTATCATTGCCAAGGCATCCACCACGTGCTCTTATTCACTTGACCCTATAACTTTGAGCTCTCCTTGCGGAGATCCAAAATCGTTTCAAGGAATTGCCAGGTCTTTCACCTGGCGCGTTATGCCGTTACATTCAAAATTCGATTTGACTCGAAATTGAAGTTTCTTTTGACGCAATCAAAAATTCTATGTTGCTGATGGCACGGTCTGCACTAAACCTTTACGAATGTGCAGTTTCCATCAACAACGCTGATTCGACTCTATGAATTTTTAAAGAACAGCCGATTGATCAAGAGATCCTGATCAACAACAAAGAAGCCTCATGCTTTCGCAAGAAGCTGCTTTGGTGTTGAATTAAGTATCGATTTATTGGTGGAGGATGACGGGATCGAACCGACGACCCCCTGCTTGCAAAGCAGGTGCTCTCCCAGCTGAGCTAATCCCCCAAAACTCTCACACGAGAAATCAGAAGATTTGGTGGGTCTAGTTGGGCTCGAACCAACGACCCCCGCCTTATCAAGACGGTGCTCTAACCAGCTGAGCTACAGACCCAATCGAGAATCAATGAAGATTTCGACTTCTTCCAACAACCGATAAGTGTGGGCGTTTAAATTAAATTGCTTGTTTCCAGAAAGGAGGTGATCCAGCCGCACCTTCCGATACGGCTACCTTGTTACGACTTCACCCCAGTCACGAACCCTGCCGTGGTAATCGCCCTCCTTGCGGTTAAGCTAACTACTTCTGGCAGAACCCGCTCCCATGGTGTGACGGGCGGTGTGTACAAGACCCGGGAACGTATTCACCGTGACATTCTGATCCACGATTACTAGCGATTCCGACTTCACGCAGTCGAGTTGCAGACTGCGATCCGGACTACGACTGGTTTTATGGGATTAGCTCCCCCTCGCGGGTTGGCAACCCTTTGTACCAGCCATTGTATGACGTGTGTAGCCCCACCTATAAGGGCCATGAGGACTTGACGTCATCCCCACCTTCCTCCGGTTTGTCACCGGCAGTCTCATTAGAGTGCCCAACTGAATGTAGCAACTAATGACAAGGGTTGCGCTCGTTGCGGGACTTAACCCAACATCTCACGACACGAGCTGACGACAGCCATGCAGCACCTGTGTTACGGTTCTCTTTCGAGCACTAAGCCATCTCTGGCGAATTCCGTACATGTCAAAGGTGGGTAAGGTTTTTCGCGTTGCATCGAATTAAACCACATCATCCACCGCTTGTGCGGGTCCCCGTCAATTCCTTTGAGTTTCAACCTTGCGGCCGTACTCCCCAGGCGGTCAACTTCACGCGTTAGCTTCGTTACTGAGTCAGTGAAGACCCAACAACCAGTTGACATCGTTTAGGGCGTGGACTACCAGGGTATCTAATCCTGTTTGCTCCCCACGCTTTCGTGCATGAGCGTCAGTACAGGTCCAGGGGATTGCCTTCGCCATCGGTGTTCCTCCGCATATCTACGCATTTCACTGCTACACGCGGAATTCCATCCCCCTCTACCGTACTCTAGCTATGCAGTCACAGATGCAGTTCCCAGGTTGAGCCCGGGGATTTCACAACTGTCTTACATAACCGCCTGCGCACGCTTTACGCCCAGTAATTCCGATTAACGCTTGCACCCTACGTATTACCGCGGCTGCTGGCACGTAGTTAGCCGGTGCTTATTCTTACGGTACCGTCATTAGCCCTCTTTATTAGAAAAGGCCGTTTCGTTCCGTACAAAAGCAGTTTACAACCC
>NZ_JBIGLT010000023.1:0-1178 GCF_043658315.1 Variovorax sp. VaC1
CTGCATGGATGAGTTATGGCACGTCAACGGGCCGGCAGAGCGGTTCTGACGTCGACGGGGAACGTTCCCGTAGTTATGGAGACATTGGGATGAAGAAGTCAAATGTCAACCTCCTGGTGGGGGCTGTAGGTAAAAAAAGGCAGAGGATCACCACAGCCGTCGGAATACATCGCCTGCGAAAAACCATGAACGCCCGTAGCAGGTGAGGACCCGTCTGCAGGTCAGTGTGCACAGATGTTTTAAGTGGGCCTCTTGGACGGCGACAAGCCTTTCACGGTTTCCGTAGTGTAGTGGTTATCACGTTCGCCTCACACGCGAAAGGTCCCCGGTTCGAAACCGGGCGGAAACACTTGTAATTTTGTCTTCACTCTGAGTAATGGAATCAAACTGTGCTGTCTCACATGACTGGTAATTAGGGCGCATCGACCAAAAGGTTTGTGCCCCACATCATCTGAGAACTTGCTATGTTTTCAAATGATGAACTATGTCTTCTTTTGAATTGCTTTTTGTTTGTGACCGTCACTTAACATTGCGCAAAAACAGGTAGGATGTCTTGTATTTGAAATGTTTGGATATCGTCAGGCAATTGAAATCATGTCAGGAGGTCAAGTGCCTCAGGCCACCCACGCGGGTGACAGGGAGCTTTTCACAGTTTCCGTAGTGTAGTGGTTATCACGTTCGCCTAACACGCGAAAGGTCCCCGGTTCGAAACCGGGCGGAAACACTTGTTTGTTTGGTGCTCACCCTGAGTCATTAATGGGATCGTGGGAGCAACCCCGCGTCAAACACCAGAAAACAGTGCGTGGTTGACGGCACAAAGAAGTCACCATCCTGAACATGTCTGATAACTATGTACTACTGACCATTTGGGGGTTCAGCCCATGACTTTATTTCTGTAGGAGATCGATGCAGGTGGATATCCTGGCTTCATTGCCCTGTTTGGCAAGGAGGAGCATGCACGATGTCGAGGATGCGTCGCTTTGGTCTTTCCCGGTAAATTATCCGCAGCTGCTTGAAAACTCAACTCTCCCCGTCGGGGAATCGAACCCCGGTCTTCCGCGTGACAGGCGGAGATACTGTCCACTATACTAACGAGGACTGCTGCATGGATGAGTTATGGCACGTCAACGGGCCGGCAGAGCGGTTCTGACGTCGACGGGGAACGTTCCCGTAGTTAT
>NZ_JBIGLT010000024.1:0-1129 GCF_043658315.1 Variovorax sp. VaC1
TGCTGGGCATGCGAGACCAAGGTCTGCAGCACCCGGAACCACGTGTGGGCCAGGTCGCTGATGTCGTCCTCTGCAAAGAGCTCGCCAGCCCAGGCCCACGTGGCCGACAGCTGCGGGCCATCGGCCAGGTCGCGGGTGAGCGCATTGAGCTCGATGGCATGGGCCATCGGTGCCTGGGCATCGCCCCCGCCTCCCAGTGCGCCGGCCTCGGGCGCTGCGGCCCAGTCGTGCGCAATGGGCGCTGCAAAGCGGCCCAGGTAGTTGAAGCCGATCTGGGCCGCGGTGGTGCCGAATGCGCTGGCCGTCTCGGGGTTCAGGTAACGCAGCAGCCCGAAGCCCAGGCCGTTGTCGGGCAGCGCCCGCAACTGCTCCTTGCTCTGCTTGAGCGCGCGCCCCATGTGTTCGCCCCCGCGCAGGGCATCGTCCAGATCGATGTCGCGCAGGTCCAGCCGCACGGGGAAGAGGCTGGTGAGCCAGCCCACGGTGCGCGACAGGTCCACGCCCTCGAAGATCTCCTCGCGGCCATGGCCTTCCAGATCGAACAGGACGCTGGGGTCGCAGCCTGGCATGCGCCGCTGGCGCCAGTCGGCCACGGCCAGCGCAAAGGCGGTGAGCAGCACATCGTTGATGCGCGCGTGGAACAGGGCCGGCACCTGCGTGAGCAGGGCCGAGGTGAGCGCGCTGGGCAGGTTCAGCACCAGGCGCCCGGCCGTTGCCACGGTGTCCCTGGACGCATCGATCGGTCGCGGGGACAGCAGCGGATCGGGGGCCGCGAGGATGCGCGTCCACAGGGGCAGCTCGGCCACGCGTGAAGGGGCCCTGGCCTCGTCATTGAGCTGCTGGGCCCAGCGCCGCAAGGAGGTGCCTGCAGGCTCGAGCTTCACCGGCTCGCCGCGGGCGGCCTGCTGCCAGGCCGATTGCAGGTCCGGCACGAGGATGCGCCATGAGACGCCGTCGACCGCAAGGTGGTGGATCGTCAGGAGCAGGCGCCCCGGTTGCGTGCTGCCGGCGTCGAACCAGACCGCCTGCAGCATGTGGCCCGCTTCGGGGGCCAGGCGTGCCGCGGCGTCGCGCGAGGCCTGCGCCACGAGCACCTGGCGACCTTCCTCGTGCAGGCCGATCATGTCGA
>NZ_JBIGLT010000016.1:0-4343 GCF_043658315.1 Variovorax sp. VaC1
GGGTGACTAATCGAAGGAAGCATAGCCCCAAACAGAAGCCCACGGTTCACCACCAACCACTTCATGTTTCAAACAGATTCTCCCCACTCAGCAACACACCTGCTGAGGAACAGACTCTGATCATTGGTAGCTCCATAGTCAGAAACGTGAAATTAGCGACACCAGGGACCATAGTCAAATGTATTCCTGGGGCCAGAGCGGGCGACATAGAGTCAACTTTAAAACTGCTGGCTAAGGATAAACATAGATACAGTAAGATTATCATTCATGCTGGTGGAAATGACACCCGATTACGCCAATCGGAGGTCACTAAAATTAATGTTGAGTCGGTGTGTACATTTGCTAAAACAATGTCGGACTCCGTAGTTTTCTCTGGGCCCCTGCCTAATTTGATCAGTGATGACATGTATAGCCGCATGTCATCATTTAACCGCTGGTTGTCGAGGTGGTGTCCAGATAATGATGTGGGCTTCGTTGATAATTGGCAAACTTTTTGGGGAAGACCTGGTCTGATTAGGAGAGACGGCATACATCCCACTTTGGACGGAGCTGCTCTCATATCTAGAAATATGGCCGAATTCATTGACCCAAATCCATGACAACCCAGAGTCCAGACCAGGAGACAGAGCTGCAGTCTTACACGCTTCTCTGTGCTTCCACTAGAGCAGTTACCCACCCAATTACATATAGAGACTGTGTCTGTCCCCCGACCTCCTAAACCAATTAAAACAGCTTTTAATAGAAGAGCGATACATAAAAACCTGACCAAAATTAATACCACTCCAGTAATGGACCATCAAAATAAGAGAGTTAAATGTGGACTCTTAAACACTAGATCTCTCTCCTCTAAAGGTGTATTAATCAATGATATAATATCAGATCATCATATTGACTTATTCTGTCTTACTGAAACCTGGCTGCGTCAGGATGAATATGTCAGTCTAAATGAATCCACTCCTCCCAGTCATATCAATACCCACATCCCTCGAGACACTGGCCGAGGAGGTGGAGTTGCAGCCATTTTTAACTCAGACCTAAAAATCAACCCTAGACCTAAACTTAATTATAAATCATTTGAAAGTCTTGTTCTCAGCCTTTCTCACCCAGCCTGGAAAACTTTACAGCCTGTCTTATTTGTTGTAATCTACCGTCCTCCTGGCCCGTACGCCCAATTTTTATCTGACTTCTCAGAGCTTTTATCAAATTTAGTCCTTAGTACTGATAAAATAATTATAGTAGGTGACTTTAACATTCATGTGGATGTTGAGAATGATAGCCTTAACACTGCATTTATTGCATTATTAGATTCAATTGGCTTCTCTCAAAATGTGAATGAGCCAACTCACTGTTATAACCACACCCTCGACCTTGTTCTGACATATGGTATTGAAGTTGAACATTTAATAGTTTTCCCTCATAATCCTTCTTTATCAGACCACTACTTAATAACATTTGAATTTTTATTACTGGACTATACACCACTGGACAGACATGTTCTTACTAGATGTCTGTCTGATGGTGCTGTCACTAAATTTAAAGAAAAAATTCCATCAATGTTGAGCTCAATGCCATGTATCAATACAACAGAGATGACTTATTCTGATTTCAGTCCCCCCCAGATTGACTGTATTGTTGATAGCGCTGCAGACTTACTGAGAACAACTCTGGACTCCATCGCTCCTTTAAAAAAGAAGGTAATTAAACAACAGAAAACAGCTCCTTGGTATAATTCCCAAACTCGACAATTAAAACAAATTTTACGAAAACTAGAAAGAATATGGCGCTCCACTAAATCAGAAGAATCTCACCTAACCTGGCAAGACAGTCTTAAAACATATAAGAAGGCCCTCCGTAACACCAGAGCTGCCTACTACTCATCACTAATAGAGGAGAATAAAAATAGTCCAAGGTTTCTTTTCAGTACTTTGGCTAAACTGACAAAGAGTCATAACACTACTGATCCATGTATTCCTTTAACTCTCAGTAGTGATGACTTCATGAGTTTCTTTAATGACAAAATCTTAACTATTAGGGACACAATTAATCACCTCTTGCCCTCAATAAGCACTGATTCATCCTCTAACATAGGAAACTCAGAAACTGCTTTTAAACCTGATATTTATTTAGACTGTTTCTCTCCAGTCGACCTTATAGAATTAACCTCAATGATCACTTCCTCTAAACCATCAACCTGTCTTTTAGACCCGATTCCAACTAGGCTGCTTAAGGAAGTCCTTCCCTCTGTTAGTACTTCCTTATTAAATATGATCAATCTGTCTTTAGTGACAGGATATGTACCACAGTCTTTTAAAGTAGCTGTCATTAAACCACTTCTTAAGAAGCCTACTCTTGATTCAGAGGTTCTAGCTAACTATAGGCCCATATCGAACCTCCCCTTTCTCTCTAAGATCCTCGAGAAAGCAGTTGCTAATCAGCTGTGTAACTTTCTAAATAATAACAGCTTATTTGAGGATTTTCAGTCTGGATTCAGAGCTCATCATAGTACAGAAACTGCACTGGTAAAAGTTACAAATGACCTCCTAACTTCATCAGACAATGGACTTCTCTCTGTCCTCGTCCTGTTAGATCTTAGTGCTGCCTTCGATACTATTGATCATCAAATCCTGTTAAAGAGACTTGAACATTTAATTGGTATTAAAGGAACAGCATTAAACTGGTTTAAATCCTATCTGTCAGATAGATTTCAGTTTGTAAATGTCAATGATAAATCCTCCATGCAAACAAAAGTAAAACACGGTGTTCCTCAGGGTTCAGTGCTTGGACCAATACTATTCTCCTTATATATGCTTCCTTTAGGAAATATTATTCGGAAACACTCAATAAATTTTCATTGTTATGCAGATGATACTCAATTATATCTATCAATAAAGCCTAATGAAATCAACCAGTTAACTAAACTACAAACATGCATCAAGGACATAAAGGCCTGGATGACCTGTAACTTCCTGCTGTTAAACTCAGAAAAAACTGAAGTTATTGTGCTTGGCCCTAAACACCTTAGAAACACATTATCCAATGATATAACTACTCTGGATGGCATTACTTTGGCCTCCAGTACTACTGTAAGGAACCTAGGAGTTATATTTGACCAGGATCTGTCCTTTAATTCCCACATAAAACAAATTTCAAGGTCTGCCTATTTTCATCTGCGTAACATTTCAAAAATCAGACATATTCTGTCTCAAAATGATGCTGAAAAACTAATCCATGCATTTGTTACTTCTAGGCTGGATTATTGTAATTCATTATTATCAGGCTGCCCTAACAAGTCTCTAAAGACTCTCCAACTGGTCCAGAATGCAGCTGCACGCGTTCTGACAAAAACTAGAAAGAGAGATCACATTACTCCTATTTTAGCTTCACTGCATTGGCTTCCCATAAAATCAAGAATAGAATTTAAAATCCTTCTCCTCACTTTTAAAGCTCTTACTGGTCAGGCTCCATCATACCTTAAAGAGCTCATAGTACCTTATGTACCTACCAGAACACTGCGCTCCCAGAACGCAGGCCTACTTGTGGTACCTAGTATCTCTAAAAGTAGAATGGGAGGCAGAGCCTTCAGTTATCAGGCTCCTCTCCTGTGGAACCATCTCCCAGATTCGGTCCGGAGGGCAGACACCCTCTCTACTTTTAAGAGTAGGCTTAAAACTTTCCTTTTTGATAGAGCTTATAGTTAGCAAGCTCCTAGTTTATGCTGCTATAGGCTTAGACTGCCGGGGGACTCCTACCTCCATGATGCACTGAGCTCCTCTCTCCTCCTCTCTCTCTCTCTCTATCCATCCATCTATATCCAATAACATTCATGTACTATTAATGCATTCAGTAACCTACACTTCTTCCCCGGAGTTGTCTGTGCTTTCTCATCTCACAGGCAATCTGGGCCTGTAGACGTCCGGATGACAGATTCCAGTCCCGGACCTTCTAGCTTCAATGTTTATTTTCAATGTGCTACTCTCTCTCTCTCCTATTCTTCCTCTCTCTCCCCTCTACCCCAACCGGTCGAGGCAGATGGCCGCCCACTTTGAGCCTGGTTCTGCCTGAGGTTTCTTCCTGTTAAAAGGGAGTTTTTTCTTGCCATTGTCGCTAAATGCTTGCTCATGTGGGAATGTTGGGTCTCTTTATAAATTAAAACTTGAAGAGTACGGTTTAGAACCTGCTCTATGTGTAAAGTGCCTTGAGATAACTTTGTTGTGATTTGGCGCTATACAAATAAAGATTGATTGATTGATTGATTGATTGATTGATTGATTGATTGATTGATTGATTGATTGATTGATTGATTGATCCTGAAACCAAAGCATTGATTATCAAGAGGCTGAACA
>NZ_JBIGLT010000002.1:0-1124185 GCF_043658315.1 Variovorax sp. VaC1
GCTTGCGACCACGCTGGCACAGGCCGGCTGCAAGGGCGACCTATACGAAGCGGGCAGCGCCTGGCCCACATCGTGCCGGGTGCGTCGCGCGCCGGGCAGGAAGCCGCCCTGCGCCCTGGCGTGCCCGCGCTGTCGCACTTCCCCATGGCCGCATGGCGGCGCTCGCTCGACCGCGCGATGCGCGGCGCCAGCCCCGCCACGCTCGGCTATGGCGATCCGCTGGGCGAGCCGCCGTTGCGTGCCGCCATCGCGCGGCACCTGGCCATTGCACGCGGCGTGCGCTGCGAGCCGCACCAGGTCGTCATTGCCGAAGGCGCGCAAGAGGCCATCACGCTGTGCGTGCGGCTGCTGTCGAACCCCGGCGAGATCGGTTGGGTCGAAGACCCGGGCTACCGCGGCGCGAAGGCGGCCATGCACGCGGGCGACCTGCGCATCGTGCCGCTGCGGCTCGATGCCGAAGGCCTGTGCGTGAGCGAGCGCGACTGGCAGAAGCACCCGCCCCGGCTGATCTACACCACGCCCTCGCACCAGTACCCGGCCGGCACGGTGCTGAGCATCGCGCGCCGGCTGGCGCTGATCGCGCAGGCGCGCCACCACGGCGCCTGGATCATCGAGGACGACTACGACAGCGAGTTCCGCCACAACGGCGAGCCCATCGGCGCGATGCAGGGGCTGGTGCCGCAGGCGCCGGTGCTCTACGTCGGCACCTTCAGCAAGACCATGTTTCCGTCGCTGCGCCTGGGCTTCCTGGTGCTGCCCGAACAGCTCGCGGCCGCCGTGCGCGCGCCGCTGGAAGAAATGCTGCGCGGCGGCCACCGCCACGAGCAGCTGGCCATGGCCGACTTCATCGAAAGCGGCCAGTTCAGCCGGCACCTGGGCCGCATGCGGCGGCTGTACCGCGACCGGCAGCAGGCCTTGCGGCTCGCGCTGGGCAAGCACTTCAAGGTGCCGCACGAGATCGACGGCGGCCATTGCGGCCTGCACCTGACCGTGCGCCTGCCAGAGCGCTTCGACGACCGGCGGATCGCCGCCGATGCGCTGCGCCATCGCATCGCGCCATCGCCGCTGTCGGGCTTCGCGATGCAGCCCACACCATCGGACAACGGGCTGGTGCTGGGCTACGGCAACACGCCGGCCGAGCTGTTCGAGCCGCTGGTCAAGCGGCTGTCGCAGCTGGCGCGCGCGGCGGCCTCTTGAGGCAGGAATTTCTTCGTTCAGGGAAAGAAGAAGCCAGCCCATCGCTGACTGCAACCGTCGCGGCAGTACCCCTCGATCCGGCCGTAAAAAACTGCCGCGACGCAAAACCGTAACCCTTCCGACACGCGTCGGTCACGCCCGATCACTAACGTCCTCCCCGTGCAAAGACCTCCACGGGCAAAAGGATATTCATGAAGATGAAGGTTTGGTCTGCTTGCTTTGCGCTGTCGATCAGCGCATTGCTCGCTTCGTGCGGAGGCTCCGCAAGCAACGACTTCCGCCCGGGCCCGATTCCGGTCGTTCCAGACCCCACCCCGGCCCCGCCCCCGGCGGACCCGCATCCCAACAACCCCGTCAACGCATGTGGCGCCACCACGGCCGTCAAGATGAGTTGCCCGCCGACGGCCTCGTCGTCCTGAGTACCGCCCGATCATGATGAACAACCGTCGCAAATTCCTGAAGGTGTCCGCCAGCATGGCCGGCGCCGCCGCGGCCATGACCGTGTTTCCGGACGCCATTCGCAAGGCGCTGGCCGTCGAACCCAACTCGGTGACCGGCACGATCCAGGACGTCGAGCACATCGTGGTCTTCATGCAGGAGAACCGCTCCTTCGACCATTACCTGGGGCACCTGAAGGGCGTGCGCGGCTACAACGACCGCTTTCCGCTGGCCCTGCCCAATGGCCTGCCGGTGTGGTTCCAGCCGCGCAAGGAAGACCCGACCAAGACCGTGCTGCCGTTTCGCTACGACACCACCCAGCCCGGCGTCAACGCGCAATGCATCGGCGGCCTGCCGCACACCTGGGGCACGACGCAGGCAGCCCTGCACGGCGGGCGGGCGGACCAGTGGGCGGTACAGAAGACCAACATGACGATGGGCTACCACGTCCGCGAAGACATCCCCTTTCACTACGCGCTCGCCGACGCCTTCACCGTTTGCGACAACTACTTCTGCTCGATCCCGGGCAACACCCATCCGAATCGCATGTACCTGATGACGGGCATGGTCGATCCCAAGGGCACCGGCGGCGGGCCGCTGATGGACAACATCGACTACATCGACAACCAGTTCGATACCCAGAAGATGGCGCCCTTCACCTGGACGACCTACCCGGAGCGGCTCGAAGCCGCCGGGATTTCCTGGCAGATCTACCAGCAAGGCACGGACTTCGACGCGTTCACGGGCAACTACGGCACCAACATGCTGGCCTGCTTTGCCAACTTCGTGAATGCACCGGCAGGCTCTTCCCTGCAGCAGCGGGGCATGTCGACGCGGACCGTCCAGCAACTCAAGCTCGACGTGCAGGCCAATCAGCTGCCGCAGGTTTCGTGGCTGCTGCCGCCGGCGGCCTATTCGGAGCACCCCAAGTACACGCCGCTGTACGGTGCCGAATACATCGCGAGCATCCTGGATGCGCTGACGTCGAATCCGGCGGTGTGGAGCAAGACGGTGCTGTTCATCACGTACGACGAGAACGACGGCTTCTTCGATCACATCATGCCGCCGCAGGCGCCGACCGTGGCCGGCACCGGCATGAGCACGGTGAACATCGACCTGGAGCGCCACGACCTGGTGAATCAGTTCCAGACCTCGACCTACACCGCGGACAACCTGCCCTACGGCTTCGGCCCGCGGGTGCCGATGACGGTGGTGTCGCCGTGGAGCAAGGGTGGCTTCGTGTGTTCGCAGGTCTTCGATCACACGTCGGTGATCCGCTTCATCGAACAGCGATTCGGCGTGAAGGAACCTAACCTCTCGCCATGGCGCCGCGCCATCTCCGGCGACCTGACGTCGGCGTTCAATTTCGCGGCGTCCGACGCGGCGGTTCCCAAGCTGCCGAACACCTCGGGCTATATCGCGTCGGCCGATGCGCAGTGCGCGCGAACCACCGCGTAAGCGGCACCCGCGGCGGGCACGGCGCAAACACTGCTGGCGCAGGAGGCAGGCACGCGCCCGGCGCGGGCGCTGCCTTATGAATTGCACGTCAATGGCCAGCAGGACCCGAAGGGTGCGAGCTACGCGATCACCTTTGCCAACACCGGCACGCAGGGCGCGCACTTCTGGGTGTATTCGAGCGATGCCTCGGTCGCGCCGCGCAGCTACAGCGTCGAGGCCGGCAAGCAGTTGACGGACGCATGGCCCCTCAATGCGCAAACGCCCTACCAGCTGAGCGTTCATGGGCCGAACGGTTTCTTCCGGCGCTTTGCAGGTGCCGCGACCACCGACGGCACGGCCGGGCCGGAGGTTGTCACCTGCTATGACGTGTCCAACGGCAACGTCTACCTGACGCTGAAGAACAACCGGTCTACCGCCGTCACGCTCACGGTGACCGACCAGGCCTACGGGCTCGGTACCCGCACCTACACCCTGCAGGCCGGGGCGAGCCAGGACGACCGGTGGGATCTTTCATGCTGCGGCGGCTGGTACGACCTGGTGGTCGGCGTGAGCGATACCGCCAGCTACCAGCGCCGCATTGCGGGGCACGTCGAGACCGGACAGCCCAGCATCAGCGACCCCGCGGCGACCGCCCCTGTGCTCACGGTGACCTGAATCGACCCACGGCCTCACCCACCCCGGCAACGGCGAATCAGCCAGCCACGCCGAAGCCGGTGTCGAAGGTACTCTTCACATCGAGCGGCTGCCTGATGAGCCCGACCTGCCGATAGAAGTCCGCCGTGCCCTGCTGGTCGGCGATGACCTGCGCGTCGATGGCCACCCACTTCTGCTGGCGGCGCTCGAACTGCAGTTTGGCGGCTTCTGGCGGGATGCCGATGATGCGTGCGAGCGCGGCCGAGTAGGCATCGACGTTGCGGTACGACCAGAGCTGCGCCTTCACCACGCGCTGCAGAAAGTCCTGCAGCACCGGCCGCTTGGCGGCAATGGCCGCATCGGTCGCCGCAAGGTAGCTCAGCCCCGGCAGCAGGCCGCGCCCGCTGACCAGCACGCGCGCATGGTGGCTGACCTCGGCCAGCGCGGTGTAGGGCTCCCAGGTGGCCCACGCATCGACCGAGCCCTGCGTCAGCGCGAGCTTGGCATCGGCCGGCGCAAGAAAGCGGATGTTCACGTCCTCGGGCTTGAGCCCCGCTGCGGTGATGGCCTTGAGCGTGACGTAGTGGCCGATGGAGCCGCGGTTGGTCGCCACGCTCTTGCCCCTGAGGTCGGCCGCGCTCTTCAGCGGTGAATCGGGGCGCACCAGCACGGCCGTGCCGTACGAGTCGGACCGGTTCGCACCGATGGCCTTGACCCGCGTGCCCGCCGCGAGCGCGAAGATCAGCGGCGCGTCGCCGATGGGGCCGGAATCGACCGCCGCCGCATTCAGCGCCTCGGCCAATGGCGCGGCGGCGGGGAACTCGGACCACTGGATGTCGTAGCCCAGGCCTTCGAGTCCGTTGGCCGCTTCGAGCAGCGCGCGCAGGCCGCCTTTCTGGTCGCCGGCCTTGAGCACGGGCCGCGCCTGCGCACGAGCCTGCAGCGAGAAGGCGGGCAACGCTGCCGTGGCTGCGGCAAGGCCGTGGGTGATGAGTTGCCTGCGCGATCTGTCGAGGTGTTTGTTCATGGGTTCTCCGGTGTCGTTCGATGGAAAGAAAATCAGTGGATGAAGCCGCCCTTGACGAAGCGCACGGGCTCGGCGTCCATGCGGGCGATCAGTGCGCCCAGTCCGTCGCCGGTGCCGGCAATGGCCTTCGTCGATGGCACAGGCAGACGCTCGCTGCGGCACAGCAGGTCGTCGTCGGACCAGCCCGCCTTGCCGGGCTCGCCGCGCGCACGCAACCAGCCGTCGCGGTCGGCGATGAGTTGCGTGCCGTCGAGCTGGTCGGTGCCGGCGATCAGGGCCAACGCCTCCCATGCGGCGGACGAATCGGCCACGCAATCGGCAGAAGTGGATGCGTGTGATGACGGCGGCCTCAACATCACGGTGACCACCCTCGGGTCTTCCGGCGGTGCAAAGTTGCCGGCCACGATGCGCAGCCGCTGCCCGCGCCAGCTCGCGAGTTGACGCGGTGGCTTGATGCCGCATCGCACCGCCATGTCGGGCAGGCCGATGGGCTGCGGCCAGTTGCCCAGCGCACGCAGGCTCTGGCCCGCGCCCTGCGCCTTCATGAAATCGATCAGGGCCCAGGCGTCGGCTTCGTCCAGCTTGCCGCCGAAGCTGGGCATCGTGAACTTGCCTTGCTGCGCATCGCGCGTGCCGTGAAGAATGCGCCAGAGCAGATCGCCATCGGCACGCCGCCACAGCAGTGGGCCGCTGAGATTGGGCGGCCACATGGCCAGCGACGCTGCGAGCGGGCCTTCGCCCTTGCCATCTGCTCCGTGGCAGGCAACGCAATGCTGGTCGTAGAGCGCCCGGCCCTGCGCGATGGATGCTGCCGTGAAGCCCGTGGGCGATTGCTGAAAGCTCGTGGGCGTCGCGGGCACCAGCACCACGTTCGCGTCGGGCCAGGGCGCCGCGATCAACAGCATCGGCACCAGCGCAAAAAGGTAGTAGCGCGGGCGCCGCCAAAGCAGCGCAAGCAGCAACGCGACCACCGCCACGGCGACGAACACCAGCGTCCACGCGAGGCTGCGCGCCTGCCCCAGGTCGATCAGCAGGTTCTCGCCCGACAGCCGATGCGCCCACGGCCATGCGGGCTGGCCATGCACCCGCGTCGCAAGCCCCAGCGCATCGAGCACGCGCAGCAACTGCAGTTGAGCGCCCTGAAGCAGGCCGATCAGCAGGTTGAGCCAATCGGCCTCGGGCTTGCTGTTCATGTCACCAGGTCGCGTCGAGCCCCAGGTGGCGCAGCGCTTCGTGGCGCAACTCGGCCAGCCGCGCATGGCCGCGATGGCGCGGGTACGGCAGGTCGACCACGATCTCGGCCGCAATGCGTGCCGGCCGGTCGCTCAGCACGATCACGCGGTTGGCCAGGAACAGCGCCTCTTCCACATCGTGCGTGACCAGCAGCGCCGAGAAGCCCGCGCGCTGCCACAGGTTGACCAGCTCGCTCTGCATCGCGATGCGCGTGAGCGAGTCGAGCTTGCCGAGCGGCTCGTCGAGCACCAGCAGTTGCGGGTCGTTGACCAGCGCACGCGCCAGCGCCACGCGCTGCGCCATGCCGCCCGAGAGCTGGTGCGGAAAGGCCTTTGCGAAGTCGGTGAGGCCCACGAGCCTCAGCGCTTCGTCCACACGCCCGCGCTGCGCCTTGAGCACGCCGCGCGCCTGCAGGCCCAGCGCCACGTTGTCCCACACGCTGCGCCAGGGATAGAGCGTCGGGTCCTGGAAGACGACGATGCGCGACGGATCGGGCCGCGTGATCGGAGCGTCGTCCTGCGTGATGCGGCCGGCCGTGGCGGGCTCGAGACCGGCCACCAGCCGCAGCAAGGTCGATTTGCCGCAGCCGCTCGGGCCCAGGAGCGCGACGAACTCACCGGGCTTCACGGTGAGATCGATGTCGTCGAGCACCTGCAATGGCCCCGCCGGCACATCGAACCAGTGGCTCACGCCGCGAATGTCGATGTGCGCGCCGGGCTTGCGAACGCCCGGCTCGGCGGCGGCGGTGCTACTGGTGACGGCCTCTACCATTTCACAGTCCCTTTCTGCCACGACAGAACGCGGTCGCGCACCTTGAAGAGCAGCGTGATGAGACCCGAGCACAGCACAGCCATGACGATCAGCGCCGCGTACATGTTCGAGTACGAGGCCCAGCCCTGCGCCCACGACAGATAGAAGCCCAACCCGGCCTTCACGCCCATCATCTCGGCCGTGACCAACACCGAGAAGGCCGCGCCCAAGCCCATGAAGAGGCCGACGAACACTTGCGGCAGCGCGGCAGGAATCGCCACGCGCAGCACCAGGAAGCGCTCGCTCGCGCCCATGGTGCGCGCCACGTCGTAGTAGTTGCGGTTGACACCCGCCACGCCCGACCACGTGAGCACCGCCACCGGAAAGCCCGTGGCCAGCGCGATGAGGAACACGGCTGCCGCGTAGCTTGACGGAAAGAAGAAGAACGCCAGCGGCAGCAATGCCGATGCCGGCACCGGGCCGACGAAGCGCAGCACCGGATGCACCCAGTAGCCCGCGATGCGCGACCAGCCGATGGTCACGCCCGTGAGAAAGCCCGCGAGCGCGCCCAGCACAAAGCCGTGCGCGAGCAGCCGGGTCGAATGCAGCAGGCTTTCGCCGAGGCGGCGCCAGTCGTCGATGTAGGTTTCGACCAGGCTTTGCGGCGGTGCGAAGAAAGGCGTGGGCAGCAGAGCGAGCTTGGCGGTCGCGATCTCCCAGAGGGCGAACAGCAGCGGCAGCGCGACGAGCCACGGCCCGGCGGGCCGCAGCACGCGCCCGACGCGGCCGGCCCGAGAGCCGAGCAACGCCGCGGCCAGCAGCAATGCACCGGCGACGATGGCAGCGATGCCGAACTCGTCGGTGTAGGCCCAGTCGCTGAAGCCGACGGCCTTGTTGGGCCAGTAGACCGTGAGCAGGCCCAGTGCGAACCATGCGACGGCGGCGGCAAAGCCGCTGCGCCATGCGGGCGCGGCCGCAAAGGTGCGGTGCGGTGTCGACGCGGAGGCCTGTGCGCGTGCGGGCGCCGCTGCCCCCACCCCAGCCCTCCCCCGGAAGGGGAGGGAGTCGAAGCCCAGGGCCGGATCGGGGGTGCTCATGCCAGCGGGTCGTAGGAGACGTGCTCGGCGAAGCGCACCGGGTCGGTGGTCTTCTTCAACACGCCGACGCCACGGAAATCGCGCGCATAGAACTCCACCTCGTCGCGCAGGTTCCTGCCCAGCGGATGGTGGCTGTGCGTAAGCGTGCCCAGCAGCGCGCGCAGGTCTTCCACCGGCACGTTCGGCGAATACTTGGCGAAGAGCTTGGCCGATTCGTTCGGGTTCTCGGCCACGTAGTCCGAGGCCTGCGCGATGGCGCGCACGAGCGCGGCCACGGTCGCCTTGTCCTTGCGCACGAGTTCGCCGCGCGCGCCGACGATGCAGCAGACCTTGTCCTTGTACTCGCCCGAGAGGTTGCTCGCGACCTCGACGAACACGCCCTTGTTGCGCTTCTCGATCAAGTAGACGTTGGGGTCGCCGTCGGCAATGGCGTGGATCTCGCCCTTCTTCACCGCGATGTCGAGCAGGTCGGCCGGGTACTGGCGCCACGTCACGTCGCGGTCGGCATCGACGCCGTTCTTCGTCAGCAGGATCGAGAAGAAATTCTTGCCCGGGCTCGCGATGTCCGACACGCCGATGATCTTTCCCTTGAGGCTGGCGATGTCGGTCACGCCCGCGCTCTTTGCCCCCACCAGCCGCACGCAGCCGCCGTGCGAGCTGCCGACGATCTTCACGTCGAAGCCCGATTCCAGCGGCTTGAGCCAGCGGTGGATCATGCCCACCGCGGCGTCGGCCTTGGCCGTGGCCAGCGACTCCAGCAACTGGTCGGTCGAGCCGGTGTAGTTGATCAGGTCCACCTGCAGGCCATTGCGCTCGAAGTAGCCGCGCTCCTGCGCCACCACCACGGGCGAGAGGCAGAAGGCCGCCGCGTTCCAGGCAAAGGTGAGCTTGCGCGACTGCTGCGAGAAAGCCTGCGAGGCGATCAGCCCGCCCGAGGCGACCACGGCGGCGGCGCCGCCTGCGCGCAGCACGCTGCGGCGGGAAAGGGATGCGTTCATCGACAACTCCGAAAGTTTTTCTTGGGGGTTCAGAGCAGCAGCTCGGGCTCGGCTTCGACCAGGCCTTCGTACAGGCTGTCGAAGGAATGGATGGCCCCCTCCGGGCCGCCGATCTGGCTGTGCGTGTGGCGTGCGGTGGCTTCGTCGATGGGCTGCGGCTTGCCGGCGGCCTCGGCCAGCAGTTGCGTGTGGCAGGCGTTGTCGAGCGCGATGTACCACCACGCAGCGGCCTCCACCGTCGGGCCCGCCGTCAGGATGCCGTGGTTCTTGAGGATCGCGCCCTTCCTGTCGCCCAACGCCTGCGCGATGCGGTCGCCCTCGCTGCTGTCGACCACCATGCCGGTGAAGTCGTCGAACAGTGCCACGTCTTCGTGGAACACGCAGCTGTCCTGCGTGATGGTGTCGAGCTTGCGGCCGAGCGTGGACCAGGCCTTGCCGTAGGTCGAGTGCGTGTGGGCGGCGGCCACGATCTTCGGGTTGTGCTCGTGGATCGCGGCGTGGATGGCAAAGGCGGCCTTGTTGAGCGGCCTGTCGCCGATGACGGTCTCGCCCTTCGCGTTGACCAGCAGCAGGTCGGACACCTTGATGCGCGAGAAGTGGACGCCCAGCGGGTTGACCCAGAAGTGATCGGTCAGCTCGGGGTCGCGCGCGGTGATGTGGCCAGCCAGTCCTTGTGCGAAGCCGAAGCGCGCGAACAGGCGGAAGGCACCGGCCAGGCGCTCTTGCCGGTGACGGCGTTCGGCCTGCACGCTGGTGCGTGGGGGGATGGGGTCGAACCAGTACTTCTGTTGGGGGTTCGGGTTGAGCTTCAGCGATGGGGCGGCATTGCGGTCGATCGAAAGAACGGCACTCATGGGGATTCCTCGTGTTCGGTTTCTTGGTCTTGCTCCTTCCCCTTCCGGGGGAAGGTTGGGATGGGGGCACGCGCGGCCTTCGAAGCTGCGCGGCATTGATTGCCGCTTACCCCCACCCCTGCCCTCCCCCAGAGGGGGAGGGAGAAAGACAGCGTCAGGCTGCCTTACGAACGGAGGCCGCGCGCTGCGCGACCAGTTCGCGCGTGCGCGGAATCAGCTCGCGGCCGTAGTCCGTCGCGTCTTCCAACGGATCGAAGCCACGGATCAGGAAAGTCGTCACACCCAGGTCGTAGTAATCGAGCAGCGCATCGGCCACCTGCTCCGGTGTGCCGACCAGCGCGGTGCTGTTCGAGCGCCCGCCGATCTCTTGCGCCACGGCGGTCCAGAGCCGCTTGTCGAGGCGCGGCCCCTTGTCCGCAGCAGCCAGCAGGCGCTTGGCACCTTCGCTCTGCTGCGGCCCGCCCCGGTTGTAGCCCTGCACCACGCGCAGGCGCTTCGTCTCGGCCAGGATGCTGTCGGCGCGCGCCCATGCGGCCTCTTCGGTCTCGGCCAGGATCGGACGGAACGACACCGAGAAGCGCACGCTGCGCCCGTGCTTCGCCGCTTCGGCGCGCACGCGCGTGGTCAGCTCGCGCGCCTGGTCGAGCGACTCGCCCCACAGCGCGTACACGTCGGCGTACTTGCCGGCAACCGGAATGGCGGCCTCGGAGGCACCGCCGAAGTACACCGGCACATGCGGCTTGCCGTTGCGGGTCTGCACCGGCTTCACTTCGGAAAAGGCATTCTGGAAACGGTAGTGCGCGCCTTCGTGGTCGAAGGGCTTCTCGCTGGTCCACACCTTGTGCAGCACGTCGAGGTATTCGTCGGTGCGGGCATAGCGCTGGTCGTGGTCGAGCCAGTCGCCATCGCGCCGCTGCTCTTCATCGGAGCCGCCCGAGATGTAGTGCACGCCGAGCCGGCCGCCGCTGAACTGGTCGAGCGAAGCAAACTGCCGCGCCGCCAGCGTGGGCGCCACGAAGCCGGGGCGGTGCGCCAGCATGAAATGGATGCGCTCGGTGACCGACGCCGCATAGGCCACGGTGAGCGTGGCGTCGGGGCTGGTCGAATGGTGCGGCACCAGCACGCGGTCGAAGCCGGCGTTCTCGTGCGCCTGCGCAAAGGCGCGCACGTAGTCGCGGTCGATGGCCGGGCCCTTGGCGGCGTGGATCTCCGAGACCTTCTGGCCCTGGATCATGCCGATGAATTCAACGTCGTTCTGGCTCATGGTGTCCTCGTTTTTCGGGGTGGTGTGTGTGGAGGGGGAATCAGGCGGCGGGCAGGCGCAGCACGCTCTCGAAGCTGCGGTCCCACAGGGGCTTCACATCGGCCGGGCCATCGAGCACGCCGATCTTCAGGAAGGTGTCCGCCACGTCCTGGTGGCTGCGCACCACGGCGTCGCTGACGGGGCCCAGGCTGTAGTCGCCGCTGCGGCCGTTGAACAGCTCGACGATGTCGCCGACGGGCACGCGCGTTTCGGCCGACTGCGCACGCGCGTAGGCCAGGAAGTTGCCGTTGATCCATGCGAACGAACGCTGCAGGCGTTGCAGCAGGTCGGCGAGTGCCGCGCGGCGCAACGCGTCGTCGAGCGCGCGCGGGTTGGCGTAGATCGGGAAGTTGCCCGACAGGTACCCCACGCCGGTCTTGATGACCCGCGCGCCGTACTGCGTGCGCGCCAGCTGGCCGTTGTAGCCATAGATGGCCCAGGCATCGAGATCGCCCCGCGCAAAGGCCGAGAGGCCGTCCGAAGGCGTCAGGCTCACGGCCTGGATGTCGCTGAACGAAAGCCCCGCCTCGGCCAGCTGCTTGGCCAGGTAGTAGTGCGAGGTGGTGGCGCGCACGTAGCCCACGCGCTTGCCCTTGAAGTCGGCGATGCTGCGGATCGGCGAATCCTTGCGCGCCAGTGTGGCCTGATTGTTCAGATCTTCATGCGTGACGGCCACGAGCCGCACGCTGGACTTCTGGCGTGCCGCGAACACGGGCGGAATCTCGCTGCCAGAGCCCAGGTCGAGCGCGTCGCCGTTGATGGCCTCGATGTGCAGCACGCCGTTGTTGAGCTCGCGCCAGTCGATCTTGTAGGGCGTGTTCGCCTGCCCCGATGCCTGCAGCAACGGCCGCCAGAGCCCCTTGTAGGTACCCACACGCAGCGTCACGCCGGACAGGTCGCGCGATGGCGTGGCCGCACCGACCCACCCTGCGCTCGCTGTGGCGCCCCATGCGGCGGCGGCTTGCAGCAGGCGGCGTCGGTCCAGAGGGAAATCCTGTTTCATGCGGTGAGTTCTTTCTTCTTCCTGCTTCGGCAGTCACGAGACCGTAACGAGAGGGCCGCCGAAAGCGAACGCAGAAAACCGAATTTGGATATGCGGGATACATCGTTCTCCGGGCTCTGGCAGCCCGTTACCGTGCAGGAACCATGAGTGCACTCCCCTTGCGCCGCCCGTCGGCCACGCCTGAAGAACAACACCCGCCGCACCCGCCCGCCACCGTCGACGACGCGGTGCTGGCACAGCTGTCGGCCCAGTTCGCCGCCACCGCGGCCGACCACGACCGCAGCGGCGCCTTTCCCCACGACAACTTCGCGGCGCTGCAAGCCCACGGGCTGATCGGCCTGGTGGCGCCGGCCGCGCATGGCGGTGGCGGTGCCACGCTGGCCACGGCGCGGCGCGTGATTGCCGCTGTGGCGCGCGGCGAGCCGGCCACGGCGCTGATTCTCACCATGACCTACCTGCAGCACCACGGACTGGCGCGCAACGACAGCCGCTGGCCGTCGCACCTGCGCGAGCGGGTGACGCGCGATGCGGTGGAGCGCGGTGCGCTCATCAACTCGCTGCGCGTGGAGCCCGCGCTCGGTTCGCCCGCCCGGGGCGGTTTGCCCGGCACCGTCGCCCGGCGCGATGGCAACGGCTGGAAGATCGACGGCCACAAGCTCTACACCACCGGTATCGAAGGCCTGACCTGGCTCGCCGTGTGGGCCCGCACCGACGAGGCTTCGCCGCGCACCGGCGTGTTCCTGGTGCCGCGCCATGCACCCGGCGTGCGTGTGATCGCGAGCTGGGACCATCTGGGCCTGCGCGCCTCGGGCAGCCACGAGGTGGTGTTCGAGAACGTGGCCATCGACCTCGACCGTGCCGTCGACCTGCGCGCGCCGGCCGACTGGGCACCCGATGCCGGCAGCCAGACCGACATCGACGCGCACGCCACGCAGCAGGCGTGGATGGTCGTGCTGCTCGGCAGCCTCTACGACGCGGTGGCCCGTGCCGCACGCGATTGGCTGGTCGGCTTCCTGAACAGCCGTGCACCCGGCAGCCTGGGCGCGCCGCTCGCAAGCCTGCCGCGCGTGCAGGAACACGTGGGCGAAATCGAAGCGCTGCTGCGTACCAACCGTGTGCTGCTCGACGATGCGGCCAGCGCCGTCGATCACGGCCATGCCCAGCCTGCCGCCGACAGCGGCCTGCTGAAGTACAGCGTGACGGGCAACGCCATCCGCGTGGTCGAACTCGCGCTGCAACTGAGCGGCAATCACGGACTGACGCGGCAGAACCCGCTGGAGCGCCACTACCGCGACGTGCTGTGCAGCCGCATCCATACGCCGCAGAACGATGCGATCCTGATCGCGGCGGGCAAGCGTGCACTGCTGGCTGCGGGAGTGGCCGCATGACCGACCTGCTGTTTTCCAATGCTTCCCGCCGCAGTTGGCTGAAGCAAGGCGCCGCGCTGTCGCTGGCCGCCACCGCCTCGTTGCGCGCCTTCGCACAACCTCAGACCACGCTGATCCTCGGCGACCGGGCCGGTGGCCTGCGCTCGCTGTTCGAGGCATCGAAGACGCTCGAAGGCGCACCCTTCGCCTACCGCTGGGCCAACTTCCAGGGCGCCGCGCCGCTGTTCGAAGCACAGCGCAGCGCCGCCGTCGACACCGCGATGGCCGGCGACCTGCCGGTGCTGGCCGCGGCCGTCGGCAAGACGCCGCTGAAGATCGTGGCCACGCGCGTCGGCAAGGCCGATTCGCTGGGCATCGTGGTGCAGCCCAATTCGCCGCTGCGCAGCGTGAGCGACCTGCGCGGCAAGACGGTGATCGTCTCGTCGGCGCGCGGCAGCATCTCGCAGTACCAGCTTTACGGCGCACTCGAAGAAGCCGACGTGCGGCGCGACGAAGTGACGGTGAAGTTCGTGCTGCCGACCGATGCGGCCGCTGCCTTTGCATCGAAGCAGATCGACGCCTGGGCCATCTTCGATCCGTATTACACGATCGCACTGCAGCAGGGTGGCCGCATCCTGCGCGACGGGCGCGGCATCAACACCGCGCTGGGCTTCATCACGGCCAGCGAGCATTCGCTGGCCGACCCGGCCAAGCGCGCGGCCATCGTGCAGTTTCTCGACCGGCTGGGCCGCGCGGGCGATTGGGCGCTGGCCAACCCCGAAGCCTATGCGCAGGCCTACACCCAGCTCACGCGGCTGCCGATCGAGTCGTCGCGCATCATCACCGCGCGCGCCTCGGTGGCGGGCCGGCCGGTGAGCGAGGCAGACATCGTCGCGCTGCAGGCGGTGGCCGACCGCTCGGCACGCGACGGCATCCTGCCGGTGCGGGTGGACGTGCGCGCAATCACCGACACGCAGCTCTGGAAACGCGCGGCGTGACCGCGCCTTCCTTGATCGCGCCGTCTTCGATTGCGCCGCTGCGCGAATTCGTCGGCGCCTTCGGCCGGCTGCTCGACGGCGCGCCCGACGAGCCGCGCATCCTCGCCGAGGGCGGCGCATTGCTGCGCACGCTGGTCGCGCGCGACGACTGGCTGCCCGATGCCTTTGCCCAGCCCGACCCGGCGCGCTACCAGCAGTTCTTGCTGCATGCGGACAGCGCCGAGCGCTTTTCGGTCGTCAGCTTCGTCTGGGGTCCGGGGCAGGCCACGCCGGTGCACGACCACACGGTGTGGGGGCTGATCGGCATGCTGCGCGGCGCGGAATACAGCCAGGGCTTTGCCTTCGGTGCCGATGGGCTGGCACAGCCGCATGGCGAAGCGGTGCGGCTGGATGTGGGCGACGTCGAAGCCGTGTCGCCCACCGTCGGCGACCTGCACCGCGTGCACAACGCGCACGCGGACCGCGTGTCGATCAGCATCCACGTCTACGGCGCCAACATCGGGGCCGTGCGACGTCATACTTACCCGGCCGAGGGCGGTCGCAAGCCCTTTGTCTCCGGATACTCCAACAAGCTGCTCCCCAACCTGTGGGACCGCTCCGCCGAACTCAGACAGACACCCGCATGACGACTGCCGCATTTCCCCTTCTCTCTTTCGCCGCCGTGCGCGAGCGCCTCATTGCTCGCGAAGAAATCGCCCTGCTCGATGTGCGCGAAGAAGATCCGTTCGCGCAGGAACATCCGCTGTGGGCCGCGAACCTGGCGCTGTCGCGCATCGAGATCGAAGCCTGGCGGCGCATTCCGCGACGGGACACGCTGATCGTTCTGTATGGCGCGCATGACGGCATCGACCTTGCGCCGCTGGCTGCGAACACGCTCGCCTCGCTCGGCTACAGCAACGTGCACCTGCTCGAAGGCGGCCTCGAGGGTTGGCGCGCTGCGGGTGGTGAGCTGTTCCGCGACGTGAACGTGCCGAGCAAATCTTTCGGCGAACTGGTCGAGCACGAACGGCACACGCCATCGCTTTCCGCGCCCGAAGTGAAGGCGCTGGTCGACGGCAAGGCCAATGTGGTGGTGCTCGACGCGCGCCGCTTCGACGAATACCAGACGATGAGCATTCCTTCGGCCACCAGCGTGCCCGGTGCGGAACTGGTGCTGCGCGTGCGCGAGCTGGCGCCCGACCCGGCCACGCAGGTCATCGTCAATTGCGCGGGCCGCACGCGCAGCATCATCGGCACGCAGTCGCTGGTGAATGCGGGCATTCCGAATCCGGTCGCGGCGCTGCGCAACGGCACCATTGGCTGGAAGCTGGCGGGGCAGGTGCTCGACCACGGGGCCGACCGGCAGGCACCGGCGGCGGTGTCCGATGCGCACCGCGCGCAGGCACAGGCCGATGCGCGGCGCGTGGCCGATCGCGCCGGCGTGCGGCGCATTGCGCTCGATGCGCTGCAGACGCTCGAAGCACCGGGCCGCACGGTGTACCGCTTCGATGTGCGCACACCCGAGGAATACGCGGTGGGCCATCTGCCGGGCTTTGCCAGCGCACCCGGTGGGCAATTGGTGCAGGAGACCGATCACCAGGTACCGGTGCGCGGCGCGCGCATCGTGCTGGCCGATGACGACGGCGTGCGTGCGTCGATGAGCGCGTCGTGGCTCGCGCAGATGGGGTGGGAGGTCTATGTGCCGGATGCGGTTCCTGCGGCTTCGGCGTTGACCGAAACGGCCGCGCCTGCGTCTGCCTATCCGCCCGTTGCCGCCGTCGTGGGAGAGATCACGCCGATCGATCTGGCGGCGTTGCTGAAGCAACCCGGCACGGCCGTGATCGACGTGACCACCAGCGCCAACTACGTGAAGCGCCACATCCCGGGCGCGTGGTACCTGATCCGCGCGCAGCTCGGGCAGGCACTGGATGCCGTCATCCCTGCGGCACAGCGCTACGTGCTGACCTGCGGCAGCAGCCTGCTCGCACGCTATGCCGCGGCGGACCTTCGTGCGCTGCTCGATGCACGCGGCAAGGGCGATGCCGAAGTGCTGGTGCTGGCGGGCGGCAACACGGCATGGTTTGCCGCCGGCCTGGAAATCGAATCGGGCGAAACACGGCTCGCCACGCCACGCACCGATCGCTACCGCCGCCCCTACGAAGGCACCGACGCGCCGGCCGAGGCGATGCAGGCCTATCTGGATTGGGAGTACAGCCTCGTCGCGCAGTTGGGGCGCGACGGAACGCATCATTTCAACATGATCTAGCGGCCGCGTGAAAGCTGCTTGAAAGGCTTGGAAGACCTGCCCTTGCAACGGGCGGGTGACAGTGTTTCGCGCGGGTAAAGGCGGTCATCCACCGGGGAAACGGGGCGTTGCTTGAGGACATCGATAACAACTTGTCCCAGGAGCATTGCCATGAGATTTCCTGTCATCGCCGTTTCTGCCGCCGCGCTGGCGGCCGCACTTACCGGCTGCGTGGTAGCGCCCGCGCAACCTGTGTACGCAGCGCCTCCGGGCGTGGCGTATGTCGCGCCGACTTATGTGTCGCCTGGTGTGGGCTTCGTGTGGGCCTATCACCCGCGCTATGGCTGGGGCTGGCACCACCCGCAATACGGTTGGCACCGCGGCTGGAGGTAAGGCTCGCCTCTCGCCAGGCTGCGCGTACTTCGTGTCGCTACGCCACGCCTCTACCGGAGGCAGCACCTGAGGTCCGGCGAAGCCGGTTCCTCGGTGTTTCTGGAGGGGATGAAGGAATGGATGCCGCGGCTTCGCGCGGCATCGGTGGAGCCGATCAGCTCGGCTCTGCGCTCTTGAAGAGCGCCGCGACCTTGCGCTTGCTCTTGATGTTGCTCGAAATGCCACGTGCGGGCGCTGCCTTGGCGGCGGCTTCCCAGGCTGGCGTGGTGTCGGGCTGGCCCGGTTCGTAGGGCTTGTCGAAGAACGGATCGCGCGGTGCCGATGGCGCACGGTGCGGGCGTCCGCCCCCACCACGGCGCGCGTCGCTGCCGCTCAGGCTGCTGCTGCGTTCGCGCGGCTGGTCGAGCACGTCGCGCGAGTCGCCGGCTTCGCCTTCTTCGCGCCAATGACGGCGTCCGTCGTTGATGCGGCCGCGCGGGCGGTCTTCTTCGAACTCGACGGGTTCGAGCTCGATCTTCTTCTTGATGAGCTTCTCGATGTCGGCCACCAAGCGCGCATCGTTGCCACCGCTCGCAAAGCTCACGGCCAGGCCGGAAGCGCCGGCACGGCCCGTGCGGCCGATGCGGTGCACGTAGTCTTCGGCGTTGAACGGGATGTCGAAGTTGAACACCGCCGGCACGTCCTTGATGTCGAGGCCGCGGGCCGCGACGTCGGTGCACACCAGCAGGTCGACTTCGCCGGCCTTGAACGAGGCGAGCGCCTTCAGGCGTTCGTCCTGGCTCTTGTCGCCATGCAGTGCGGTGGTACGCAGACCGTCGCGCTCCAGCGAGCGTGCGAGGCGCGCGCAGCCGAGCTTGCTGTTGACGAACACGAAGGCCTGCGTGATGCCGCGCTGCTTGACGATCTGCTTGAGGGCGCGGCGCTTGTCGTCGTCGCTCACGCTGTAGAAGTGCTGCTCGACGGTGGACGCCGTTTCGTTCGGCCGCGCCACCTCGATGGTGATCGGGTTCTGCAGGTAGCTGCTGGCAAGCCGCTTGATTTCGGGCGAGAACGTGGCCGAGAACAGCAGCGTGGTGCGCTGCTTGGGCAGGTAGCTCAGGATGCGCTGCAGGTCGGGCAGGAAGCCGATGTCGAGCATGCGGTCGGCTTCGTCGAGCACCACGTACTCGACCTGGTTGAGCACCGCGTTCTTGGCTTCGATGTGATCGAGCAGACGGCCCGGCGTGGCGACCAGCACCTCGACGCCCTTCTTCAATTCCAGCGTCTGCGGCTTCATGTCGATGCCGCCGAACACGACCGTGCTGCGCAGGTTGGTGTACTTGGCGTACAGCTTGATCTGCTGCGCGACCTGGTCGGCCAACTCGCGCGTGGGCAGCAGCACCAAGGCCCGGACCGGGTGCCGCGCGGGCGAGGTCGAGGCGTTTTCGTGCTTGAGCATGCGCTGCAGCAACGGGAGCGAGAACGCCGCCGTCTTGCCGGTGCCGGTCTGGGCGGCGCCCATCACATCCTGCCCCGAAAGCACGACCGGAATGGCCTGCTCCTGGATCGGTGTCATGGTCTCGTAGCCCATTTCGGCCACGGCGCGCGCCAGCGGTTCAGCCAGCGAAAGATTGGAGAAGGAACTTGTCATTGAGCCGGCTATTGTCGCATTGCCGCAAAAAACGGCAGTGACGGCCGCATGACAACGCCCGCGCCAACGGAATTGCTATTTATTCAATAGCAATCAGCTCAATGAAAATGGGCCTTTCAGGCCCTCGATGCTCAGAGGCTGCGTGCGTTGAAGGTGTCGCAGGACTTCATGTCGCCGTTTTGATAACCCGCGCCGAACCACTTCTGGCGCTGTGCGCTGGAGCCGTGGGTGAAGCTGTCGGGCACCACTGCACGGCCTGCGGAACGCTGCAGGGCGTCGTCGCCGATCTTCTGCGCGGCGTTCATGGCGGACTCGATGTCGCCCGGGTCAAGCCACTTCTTCGACTCTTGCGAGTGGTGGGCCCACACGCCCGCGAAGCAGTCGGCCTGCAGCTCGACGCGCACGCTCATCGCGTTGTTCTGCGTCTGGCTCAGGCGGTTGCGCATGCCGTCGACCTTGGCGGTGATGCCCAGCTCGTCCTGCACGTGATGGCCGACCTCGTGCGCAATGACGTAGGCCTGCGCGAACTCGCCCGGTGCGCCGAGCTGGTTCTTGAGCGTGTCGTAGAAGCCGAGGTCGATGTAGACCTTCTGGTCGCCGGGGCAGTAGAACGGGCCCATGGCCGATTGCCCGGTGCCGCAAGCCGTGGGCGTGACGCCGCGGAACAGCACCAGCTTGGGCGCGTGGTACGTGCCGCCGTTCTGCTTGAAGATGTCCGTCCAGACCACTTCGGTGTTGCGCAGCACGGTCGAGACGAAGGCCGCCTCGCGGTCGCCCGAAGGCGGCTTGGGCGCCGGCCCTTGATGGGGTTGCTGCTGCACCTGGGCAGGCCCGCCGCCACCGCTGAGCAAGCCCAGCACGGTGAGCGGGTTGATGCCGAAGACCCAGCCCGCGATCAGCGCGACCGCGATGGTGCCGAGGCCGATGCCGCGGCCGCCGATGAAGCCGCCACCACCACCACCTTCGTCACGGCGGTCTTCGACGTTGTCCGATTGTTCGTTGCCTTCCCATCTCATCGCGATCTCCTTACCGGCTTTTGCAGGAGTAGTTGCCGGTGACGCAGGATGGTACTTGGGCCAGCGCCCGGCGGGGTAACCGGCCGTCAGCGCGCGGCCTGCGGGATCGTCAGGTTTTTGGCAATGTCACGCCGCGCTGACCCTGGTACTTGCCGCCACGGTCCTTGTAGCTGGTCTCGCAAACCTCGTCGCTCTCGAAGAACAGCACCTGCGCGCAGCCTTCGCCCGCGTAGATCTTGGCGGGCAGCGGCGTGGTGTTGCTGAATTCGAGCGTCACGTAGCCTTCCCATTCGGGCTCGAAGGGGGTCACGTTGACGATGATCCCGCAGCGCGCATACGTGCTCTTGCCCAGGCAGATGGTCAGCACGTTGCGCGGGATGCGGAAGTACTCGACGGTGCGCGCCAGCGCGAAGCTGTTGGGCGGGATGATGCAGTAGTCGCCGTGCATGTCGACGAAGCTCTTCTCGTCGAAATTCTTCGGGTCGACCACGGTGCTGTGGATGTTGGTGAAGACCTTGAATTCGGGCGCGCACCGGATGTCGTAGCCATAGCTCGAGGTGCCGTAGCTGATGATCTTGTGGCCGTCGCTCTCGCGCACCTGGCCGGGCTCGAAGGGCTCGATCATGCCGTTCTGCTCGGCCATGCGCCGGATCCATTTGTCGCTCTTGATGCTCATATGCGGTCGCTGCTGCTGCGGGGGAAATGGCGCGAATTGTGGCATGCCGGTTCGCGCGCGCGGCTTGAGGCTATCCTGCCCCGCACAACGACAAGACGGGCCCGCGGCAGCGCCGGCCACAGACCATGAACCCAGAAAACCAGCCACGCCCCGCCGGGCTTACCCCAGGCGCACCGGGCGATCGCATGTTGCGCATGTCGCGCAAGACCCAGGCGCTGCTCGGCCTGGCGCTGTTCCTGATCGGCCTTGTGACGATGGGCGTCGCGCTGGCCGGTGCGATCGGCGGCGCGATCGCGGGGGGATGCTGCGGCGGCCACGGTGGCGGCTCGTCCGTCTCGTCGTTCTGGACCGGCGCCGGTTTCGTTGCGAGCGGCTTCGGCCTTGCCTTGTTGCTGGCGGCGGCGCTGGCGTGGCGGACCCGAACGATTTCCATCGTGTATTTCGGCGCGGTGGGCCTGTTCATGGGCTTCGGCGCGGTGTCAGATTGGTCGCGTGAGCGCGAGGCGGCGCGCGAGGCAGCCAAGGGCGCCGTAGCCTTCGCGCCCTGGCGAAACTCTCACGACAAGAACCTGGCGGCAATTCGTGAAGCCATGGAAGCGGACGATCCCGTCGCGCTCGAAACCGCGGGCACGGCGTGCCTGGAATTCATCAAGACGGTGCCCCCCGAATTCCAGAGGCAGATCGACGCGTACACATGCGGCATGGCTGCGCTGGACTACTCCGGGCGACTCGACGATGCGTTCAAGGCCAACGCGTGGCGCATTCTTGACCGCTCGCTGGAACAAGCGCAGCAGCAGGCCAAGAAATCCGGGTCATGGCGCGGCGCCAGCATCGACCCCGCCCATACCGCCTGCTTTGTCGGCCTGGCGGAGCGCGACGACGACGCCCCCTGGCTCATGAAGGCGGAAGACGTGTCGGCCACCCTTGCGCTTCGCGAAGCCGGGGCCATCGCCAAGCCACAAGGCCCCGTTCCCACCGATATGCTGAGGGTGCTGGCCAGCCATCGCGCGCCGCCGCTGCGCGCAGGCGAAGGGGCGCTGCAGCGCCTTTTTGGCTACGCGCTCTCCCAGCGCCGCATGGACATCGTCGAGGCCATCTCCAGGCAGGTGAATGGCCGCTTCGCATGGTGCGCCGAAGGCGGCGCCTACGCTCGCAACCTCGTCAGCGCGATCAGCCCGTCCAGCCAGGGGCGCGTCTGGAAGGAAGGCGAGGCAGCGCTCTTCCAGGCCATCGCATCCTGGCCACAAGAGCCTTGGCGCGAAATAGCGAACACCTACCTCGGAGAATTCACCCGCAGCGACGACACACGACCGCGAAGCGAGGCGCTGGCTTCATGCCAGAGCGCGGCAGCACGCATCGCCGCCTTGCGGCCCGGCGCGGACCGTGGGTCGTTGATCGAGACCTGCCGGGCCTCGTAGGCCCTGCAAACGCTGCCCGTCAGCCCGCCTGCGAAATCACCGTGCGCTCGACCAGCCGGTCGTCGCCCAGCACGATCATCGCGAACAGCATCTCTTCGAGGTTGTTCGCCAGCGAGGTCTTGCGCGCCAGCAGCGGCGTGGCCGAAGGGTTGAGCACCAGGAAGTCGGCCTCGCAGCCGGGCTGCAGGTTGCCCACCACGCCATCGAGCCCCAGCGAACGCGCCGCGCCGCCGGTGTGGTGCCACCACAGCCGCGAGGGCGCGATGCTCAGGCCGGCCTTGGTCTGGCCTTCACGGCCCACGTAGTAGGCCGCCAGCATCGTGTGGAAGGGGCTGAAGCTGGTGCCGCCGCCCACGTCGCTTGCCAGCCCATAGGGCGACTCGATGCGGTCGGCCGCGCCGAAGTCGAAGAAGCCGCTGCCCAGGAACAGGTTGCTCGTGGGGCTCACTGCGGCTGCCGTCTTCGTTTCGCGCATCAGGCGGCGGTCTTCGTCGTCGATGTAGATGCAGTGCGCGTACACGGCACGCTCGCGCATCAGGCCGAAGCCCGCGTACACGTCGAGGTAAGAGCGCGACTTGGGGTACAGCTCGCGCGCCCATTGCACTTCGTCACGGTTCTCAGCCACGTGCGACTGGATCCAGGTGTCGCCGTACTTCGCCGCCAGTTCGCCCGCGCCGCGCATCTGCGCATCGGTGCTGGTGGGGGCAAAGCGCGGCGTGATGGCGTAGCCCAGGCGATCGACGTTGTGCCACTTGCGGATCAGCGCTTCGGAATCGATCAGGCTCTGCTCGGTCTGGTCGCGCACGCCGTCGGGCGAGTTGCGGTCCTGCAGCACCTTGCCGGTCACCATGCGCAGTTGGCGGCGCTGCGCGCTCTCGAAGAAAGCATCGACCGAGGCCACGTGCGAGGTCGCGAAGGTCAGCGACGTGGTCACGCCGTTGCGCAGCAGCTCGTCGAAGAACACGTCGGCCACTTCGCGCGAATGCGCAGGGTCGACGAACTTGCTTTCGGCCGGAAAGGTGTAGTTCTCCAGCCAGGGCAGCAGTCCCGGCGAAGGCGCGCCGATGATGTCGGTCTGCGGATAGTGGATGTGCATGTCCACGAAGCCCGGCGCAAGAATGCGCCCCGGCAGGTGGGTCACTTCGGCATCGGGATGGCGCGGCGCCACGGCGGCATGGCTCCCGGCATCGAGCACGCGCTGGCGGCCGGTGGCATCGGGGGCGACGACCAGCAGGCCGTCTTCATCGAAAACGGGCTGGCCTGCGGCGTCGAATCGCAGGAGGGAGGCGCGGTAGGCTTTTTTCATCGTGGCTGCGGAGGGTAATCCAGCCCCGCGCCGCCGCAATTTCCATGCGCATATGAGTGCTATATGCCGAACGCACTCACCGCGGCAGCGCGCGCGACTGGATGTCGAAGGGCACGCCGGACGGAATGGGCGGGTCGCTGTCCTTGTGCTTCGTCAGCAGCCCGTACTTCGATTCGATGAAATAAACCGTGTCCCCCAGCACCGCGCCCGAAGACGGATCGTTCAGGCCCGCCACCACGGTCTGCAGGCCCAGCTTCGTGCCGTCGATGCGCGCCGCGGTGATCTGCCCGCCATAGGGCCCGTCGCCGAAGGCATTGCTCTCGAACAGCACGAGATGGCTGGGCTTCCAGGCGCGGATCGCGTCGACGTTCTTCATCGTGCGCGGCGCCTCGATGCGCGTGACTTTGCCGGCCTTGCCATCGGCGCCGAGATCGATGCGCAACAAATAGGAAGCCGCTGCCACAAGGCTCACATACACATCGCGCCCACCATCGATGGCGATGCCGTTCAGCCCCTTGTAGGGCCCCTCCCCGGCCAGCGCCGGGTCTTCCTTCCAGACCGTCAGCGCCGTGGCGCCGGGCGCGAGCTTCAGCACGCGCGGGTGGTAGGAATCCGTCACGTAGAGATTGCCGCGTGCGTCCTGCGCGAGGTCGTTGCAATAGCCGTTGTCGGGCATCGCGTAGCTTGCGCGCGGCGCACCGGTGGCCAGGTCGTAGCGCTTGAGCGCGCTCGGCGTCTGCGGCACGGTGGTGAAGCCGCTGTTGCCCGAGCAGACCCACAGCGACCGATGTTTCGCATCGACCAGCACGCCCTGCCCGTTCGCCAGGCCATTGGCGCCGGGCTTGACCAGCACCTCGGCCTTCGGCGCGGCGCCCGGCTTCAACCGCGCGATCGCGCCCTGCCGCCAGCTGCCGACATAGAACGTGCCGTCCGGCCCGATGGCCATGCTTTCCGGATACCAGTCTTCGGGCAGCGCCTGCACGGCAGGCGGCGCCGCGATGGCCGCCGTCGCCGTGGCAAGCGCGAGCAGCGCGCCGATCAGCTGCATACGCCTGCTCATTGCCACACGCGAAACACGCGCCCCGTCAGCGGACCTTCGACGCTGCGCACATAGGCCAGCGCCACGCGCGCGGCCGGTACGGTTTCAACGCCCGGAAAGAGCGCGCCATACGCGGCCGCCGATTCGGTCAGCAGCGTCGGGCTCACCGCGTTGATGCGCAGGCCGCGCGGCAGCTCGATCGCCGCACCGCGCACAAAGCCCTCGACGCCTGCATTCACGGCCGCCGCATTGCCTCCGCCACGAACAGGGTCATCGGCCGCGACGCCCGTGGTCAGCGTGATCGAGCCACCATCGCGCAACACATGCTGGCCGAGCAGCGCGAGCCGCACCTGGCCCAGCAGCTTGTCCTGCAGGCCGACGTTGAAGTTCGCCGGCGTCATCTCCGCCACCGGCCCGAAGAACAGCCCACCCGCCGCCGACACGATGGCATCGACACGCCCCACCGCCGCATACAGCGCCTCGACGCTGGCATCGCTGGTGATGTCGACCTGCCGGTCGCCGCGCGTGCGGCCCGCACGCACCACCTCGTGCCCGCGCGCAGCCAGCACCTGTGCCACCGCGCTGCCAATGGCGCCTGTCGCGCCCACCACAAGAATCTTCATGAAGAACTCCGCCTAAGTGAATCAATGAAGCGGCCATTGTTTTGCGAACCATTGATTTGATAAATTGGCATTTAGTTCGGTCATTCAGAACCCAGAGTTATCAATATGGACAAGCTCCGCGCCATGGAAGTCTTCGTCGCCACGGTCGATGCGGGCAGCTTCGCGGCCGCCGCCGAGGCGCTCGACCTGTCGGCCGTGATGGTCGGCAAGCACATCCGCGCGCTCGAAGAGCAACTGGGCGCGCGGCTGCTCGAGCGCACCACCCGCCGCCACGCACTGACCGAGATCGGCGCCGCCTACCTGGAGCGCTGCCGCGACGTGCTGGCCAGCGTGCACACCGCCGACGGCGTGGCCGAATCGCTGCGCGCCATGCCGCAGGGCGTGCTGCGCGTTACCGCGCCCGTGGCCTATGGCGCGAACCGGCTCACGCCGGTGATCGGCGACTACATCGCTGCCTATCCGCAGGTGAAGGTGGACCTGAGCCTCAACGACCGCGTGGTCGATCTGGCGGAAGAAGGCTTCGACTGCGGCATTCGCTCGGGTGCGGCTGTGGACGAACGCCTGATCGCGCGGCCACTCGCGCTGGCGCGCATGTTCGCGGTCGCGAGCCCCGCATGGGTCGCGCGCCACGGCCGGCCCAAGCATCCGTCAGAGCTCGAAGCCTTCCCGCTGCTGGGCTTTGCCACCTGGGGCCCGAACCATTCATGGCGCTTCACGCGCGACGGCCAGACAGTGCACGTGCCCGTGCGCGGCCCGCTCACCACCAACAACGGACAGGCCCTGCTGGCAGCGGCGATGGCCGGCGTGGGCGTGATCGTGCAGGCCGATGCGCTGCTCGGCCCCGCGCTGGCCTCGGGGCAGGTGGTTCAGCTGCTGCCCGACTGGGAACTGCCGACGCGCAAGGTGCACATCCTGCGCTTGCCCGAGGCGCGGCCCAGCGCCAAGCTGCGCACCTTCGTCGACTTCGTGGTCGAGCGGCTGGGTTAGCGCGTCACGCGCCCCTGCACGCCTTCGACCAGCCAGTTCATCTTCAGGATCTGGTCGTCGCTCAGTTGCGCGCCCTTCGCGATGACGACGTGGCCTTCGTTGTCGCGCACGTCGGCCGCCACCGCACGGAACGGCTGCAGCTTGCCCGCCGCGATGTCCTTCTGCCGCGCCAGCACCTCGTCCTGCACGGCCTTGGGCACCTTGGTGCCGAAGTCGCCGACGCGGATCATTCCTTCCTTCACGCCGCCCCAGAGGTTGCCGCTCTTCCAGCTGCCGTCGAGCACCGCCCGCGCGCGCTGCGTGTAGTAGCCGCCCCATTGGTGCGTGACCGCGACGATCTGCGCGTCGGGCGCGATCTTGCGCATGTCGGAGTGGTACGCAATGGCCAGCTTGCCGCGCTCCTGCGCCGCCGACATCACGGCGGTCGAACCGGTGTGGAAGGCCACCACGTCGGCGTTCTGGTTGAACAGCGTCATGGCCGCATCGCGCTCCTTCGGCGGATCGAACCACTCGTTGAGCCACACCACGATCACCTTGGCGTTCGGGTTCACCGAGCGCATGCCCAGCGCGAAAGCGTTGATGCCCTGCAGCACTTCCGGAATCGGAAAGCCGGCGACGTAGCCCGCCACGTTCGTCTTCGTCATGCGGCCCGCGGCGATGCCGGCGAGATAGCGGCCCTCGTAGTAGCGCGCGTTGGCTGTCGCGACGTTCGGCGTGGTCTTGTAGCCGGTGATCGATTCGAACTTCACGTCGGGGAAGTCTCTCGCCACCTTGAGCGTCGGCTCCATGTAGCCGAAGCTCGGCGTGAAGATCAGCTTGTTGCCCTGCTGCGCGAGGTCGCGGATCACGCGTTCGGCATCGGCGCCTTCGGCCACGTTCTCGACGAAGGTGGTCTTTACCTTTGCGCCCAGCGCCGCCTCGACGGCCTTGCGGCCCTCTTCATGCTGGCGCACCCAGCCGGCATCGGTGACCGGCGTGACGTAGACAAAGCCGATCTTCAAAGGCTCCTTGAGCGCCTGTGTTTGAGAAAAAACGGGAGATAAAAAGCAAGCGGCTGCCAGCGCCAGAACGGCGCGGCCCGCGAGGTTTTTGTACATGGTGGTCCTCTACATGGCCCCGGAAAAGCAAAAACCCGCAGCCGGCCGGGACGCCCGGCTGCGGGGTGCGGATTTTAGTGCGGGGCTTTCTCAGGCCTGCAGAGCCACCTCCGCACGTGCACCCGCCACGCCATAGCGAGGCGCGGGCGCCGAGCTGGAAAGCCGGGCCGACATGGCACGGCGCGCCGCCTCGAAGGCATCCCACTCGGCCTGGCTCGGCAACGCGGGAATGGTGACCTGCTCGCCCAGGTCGAGCCCGGCCAGGGCCGCGTCGACCATGTCTTCGGCGCTCATGACGATCTCCGTCGGAAGGTGCTGCACCGGCAGGCCGGCAATGTCCCAGAACTCGGTGGCCGTGGCGCCCGGCAACACCGCCTGCACGCGCACGCCCTTGTCGCCTAACTCATGCTGCAGCGACTGGCTCAAGGCCAGCACGAAGGCCTTGCTGCCGCCGTACACGCCGTTGAGCGTTTCGGGCGAGACCGCCACGATGGACGAGATGTTCACGATGGTTCCCCCGCCACGGGCCACGAAGCCCGGCGCGGCCGCGTAGGTCAGCCGCGTGAGCGCGTTCACGTTGATCGCGAGCATCTCTTCCATCTTCTCGATGTCCGAAGCCAGCAGCGGCGCGGTGGCGCCCACGCCGGCGTTGTTCACCAGCAGCGTCAGGTCGCGGTTGGTGCGGATGGCGGCCTCGACGCGCGCGATGTCCTGCTTGTTCGTCAAGTCGGCGGCGATGGTTTCGATCTTGCGTCCCGTCTGCGCCGCCAGCCGGTCGGCCAGCGCCTGCAGGCGGGCCTGGTTGCGCGCAACCAGAACAAGATCGAAGCCACGGCGCGCCAGCCGGTCGGCATAAACGGCGCCGATGCCCGAAGAAGCGCCGGTGATGAGGGCTGTGCCCTGTTGTGTCGAAGTCATGATGAAGCTTTCCTTTTGTCGCCACGTTGTTGTGGGCGTGAAGGAAGTTTCTTCTTTCAAGGCAATGGCGTAAATGCCATATAAGCCTCCTTTTATGCCACTTCGGCCGCCTGCTTCGCCACGCGGCGCACGGCCTGCGGCGGCTGGCCCAGCGTGCGCAGAAAGGCGCGCCGCATGCGCTCGGGATCGCCGAAGCCCGTCTCGCTGGCAACCACGTTGAGCGCGAGCCCGCCTGCATCGATCAGCAGGCGCGCCGCTTCCACGCGCAAGGTCTCGACGGCATGCGCTGGCGACTGGCCGGTCTCGGACTTGAAGGCGCGGCTGAACTGGCGCGGGCTCAGGTGCGCCACTTCGGCCAGGTCTTCCACCGACAGCGGATCGCGCAGGTTGGCCCGCGCATGCGCCAGCGCCTGCTGGATGCGGTCCGACTTGGGCGCCAGTTCCAGCAGCGCCGAATACTGCGATTGCCCGCCCGCCCTGCGGTGGTACACGACGAGCTTCTTTGCCGCCATGCGCGCGACTTCGACGCCCAGGTCCTGCTCCACCAGCGCCAGCATGAGGTCGATGCCCGCCGTCATGCCGGCCGAGGTCCAGAGCGTGCCGTCGTTGATGAAGATGCGATCCGGCTGCACCTTGGCGAGCGGATGGCGCTTTTGCAGCTCCTGCGCAAAGGCCCAGTGCGTGGTGACGCGCCGCCCGTCGAGCAGGCCCGCGTCAGCCAGCCCGAAGGCGCCGGTGCAGATGCTCGCCAGCCGGCGCGAACTGCGCCCGCCCGCCCGCAGCATCTTGCACAGGGTGGCCGACGTGGGCTCGATGGTCAGCGCGCCGGTCATCACCAGCGTGTCGAACTTCGAGGCCGTGAACCGCCTGGTTTCGACGCTGATGCCCGACGAGCTGGGCGTGAGCCCGCCGGTCTCGGAAAGCAGCTCCACGCCATAGATCGGCTGACCCATGTGCTGGTTCGCCAGCTCGAAGACGGCAAGGGCGGCCAGGTCGAGGATCTGGAAACCCGGAAAGACGACGACGGCGATGCGCTTCATCACGATGTCCTGAAAAGAGGGGATTTTGATATTCAGGACAAAAGCTTACGGAGCATCCAGGGTTCGGTCAAACAGCGTCCATGCGCCGCTCGCGATGGGTGACGCCGCCAATCGGCAGGCGCCAGATCGGCTGCATCGCCACACAATGAGTTCTCGCCCCATGACGAACTCGACAACCCACGCCTCGCGCAGCGCATCCGCGCCCGACCCCACCAGCAGTGCCAACGAACACTGGCAGCGCAATCTCTTCGTCTGCATGTTCGGCTCTTTCACCACCATCGTGGCGATGACGCTGCTGCTGCCCTTCCTGCCGCTCTACGTCGAGCAACTGGGCGTGAAGGACCATGCGGCCATCGTGCAGTGGTCCGGCGTGGCCTACGGTGCGACCTTCTTCACCGCCGCGCTGGTGGCGCCACTGTGGGGCCGGCTGGCCGACCGCTACGGGCGCAAGCCGATGCTGATCCGCGCCAGCCTGGGCATGGCGGTGGCGATGGCGCTGATCGGCATGGCGGGCAATGTCTGGCAGCTCGTCGGGCTGCGGCTGCTCGCGGGGCTGCTGGGCGGTTATGCCTCGGGCTCGATGGTGCTGGTCGCCACGCAGACGCCCAAGGCGCGCACCGGCTGGGCGCTGGGCACGATGTCGTCGGCCATCATGGCGGGCAACCTCGTGGGCCCGCTGGTCGGCGGCGCGCTGCCGCCACTCATCGGCATCCGCGCGACCTTCTTCGCGGCGGGCGCGATGATCTTCGTGGCCTTTCTCGCCACCGCCTTCCTCATTCGCGAAGAGAAGAAGGCGCCTTCGACCGCGAAGCAGCGCGACGACGCCGGCAGCGGCTGGGCCGCCGTTCCCGACAAGCGCCCGTTGGTCGCCATGCTCTTCACCGGCATGCTGCTGATGCTCGCCAACATGTCGATCGAGCCGATCATCACGGTCTACGTGGCCACGCTGGTCGAAGACCCGAATCGCGTGACGATGATGGCCGGGCTCGTGATGTCGGCCGCGGCGCTGGGCAGCATCCTGTCGGCCTCGCGGCTGGGCAAGCTGGCCGACCGCGTGGGGCACTGGAACGTGATCGTGGGCTGCCTTGCGGTGTCGGCGGTGCTGCTGATTCCGCAGGCCTTCGTCACCTCGGGCTGGCAGCTGGTGGTGCTGCGCTTCCTGATGGGGCTGTCGCTCGGCGGGCTGCTGCCCTGCATCGCGAGCGTGATCCGCCACAACGTGCCTGAGCGTGTGGCGGGCAACATGCTGGGCTACTCGACCTCGGCGCAGTACACGGGCCAGGTCACGGGGCCACTGCTTGGCGGCTTCGTGGGCGGGCACATCGGCATGCGTGCCGTGTTCCTCGGCACCTGCGTGCTGATGGCCGCGGGTGCCGGGTGGAACTGGCTGGCGAAGCGGCGGCAGCCTTCCTGAACCACCGCCGCTTCGCGTTGCACCGATGCGGCGCTCTTACTCGCTGATGACCGCGCTGCTGTAGGCCGCGTCGCCCTTGATCTCCGACTCCGAGAACGGCACCTTCAGCCACTGCCCGGCGCTGTAGGCGCGGGTGTAGTCGGCGTTGTGCGCCGATGCGGGGTCGTCCGACAGCGAGAAGGTCAGGAAGGTGTGGGCCTCCACGCCGCCTTCAGGGAACCGCACGATCTGCATGTAGCTGTTGCCGTTGGGGTTGGCGTCCATCGTGTAGCCGCCCTTGTCGAGGCGGTTTTCTGAACACGAGATGGTGAAGTAGCCCGGCCCCCCGCAGCCGCCGTACAGCGGAATCTTCTTGTCGCCGCGCGTGGCGAACAGGTAGTCGCCGCGTTGTGCGTCGGGTGCGTAGCCGCTGGCCTCGACGCGCACGATGGCCGCACCGAAGGCCTGCGCCAGCGCGGTGGCCTCGCTGGTGTTCAGGTCGCGCGGCGTGTGGACCGGGTCCTTCGCATCGAAGGGCTTGTCGTAGGCCGTCGCCGGCAGCTTCACGCGGCTCCAGAACTCGTCCCACAGGTGCGCGCCCCGCGCGGTGGCAACGCCGGTGTTGTCCCACGCGCGCAGCGCGGCGCAGGCCGCGCCGGTGTTGACGGTGTGCCCGGCGACCGTCGGATCGATCGGGTCCTTGGCGACGGTGATCGTCGGCGACGCGCACACCATGTCCAGCGCCTTGTCCTTGAAAAGCTCGGCCGTCAGCACGCGGCTGTTGAGCACCATGCGCTTGACGGTGTCGACGGTCGCGCCCTTGGCGCCGTAGCTGTCGGTGCCGCCAAGGCGGCTCTGCGCCAGCACGTTGCCCATGCGCGTGCGGAAGCTCACGGCCTCGGTGCCGGCCGGTCCCATGATGTCGGGGTAGCCCGTCAGCGGCGCGTTCGGATTGGCGAGCCAGTAGCTGTCGTTCATGTTGGCGACGTAGTCGTCGCGCATCAGGCTGGGCATGCGCGAGGGGCCGATGGCGCCCTTCTGCGCCGAGTCGGCGTCGGTCTGCCAGTCGCAGGCGCTGCGCGAACCGTCGAAGACCGGCACGCGCGCAAGCGCCGCCCTGAGCGTCTGGCCAGCCGTGCTCGTGCTGGAGCACTTCGCCATCTGGTCGGCCGACACGTTGGGCACGGCGCCGATGTCGGCATACCAGGCCTTGGCGCTGCCGCGGCCCACGGCCACGGTGTTGACCCACGGAATGGCCGCTTCCTCGCGCTGGATGGCGGTGAACTCGTCGAGCGACTTCGCCTGGTTCCAGCGCAGCCAGTTGCGGAAGGTGCGGTAGTTCTCGCCGTTGATGTCGCGGATGGCGTAGGCGGTGCTCTGGCTCCAAAGCGGCAGCTTGTCGCTGAGGTACGTGAGGTTGAGCATCGGCCCGTACTCCGACTTGTAGAGCGTGCGCGTCACGGTCGTCGTGCTGCCGTCGGCCTGCTTCACCTTGACGGTGATTTCATGCGCCTGCATCTTCACGGCGTTGCCGTCGCGCATGTAGCTGGTCGGGTCGCCCGCGGCGAGCGTCAGCTCGTAGACCCCGAAGCGCTTGGCGGTCGACACGGTGTGGCTCCACGCGATGTTGTCGTTGAAGCCGATGAGCATCACCGGAATGCCCAGGAACGACGTGCCGCTGATGTTGAGCTGGCCCGGAATCGTGAGCTGCGCCTGGTAGAAGCGATCGGGCCCGCGCCAGTACCAGTGGGGGTTGCCGAACAGCAGCGGGCTGGCGTCGCCGGTGGCAGCCGTGCCGAAGCCGATCATGTTGCTGCCCACGCCTTCCTTGCCGCCCACCTGCATCTCGGGCTCGGGAATGTCGCGCAGGGCAAGCTGCAATGCGTGCTTCTTGTTGTTGTGGCCGTGGTTGCGGCTGTGTGCCGCGACCTTCGCGGGCGCAGTTGGCGAAGGCGGCATCGCATTGGCGATGTGCGCCAGGAAATTGCTGTAGCCGCCCGCAAGATTGGCCGCGTACATGCGGCGATAGATGTCGTCGGTCGTGATCGGCTGGACCCACGCCTCGCTGCGGCAGGCCGCATGCGCGGTGCCGCTGGCCTTGGCATCGCGCACGTAGCGGTTGTAGCCCGCTGCAAAACCCTCGACCAGCTTCTTCAGGTTGTCGGGTTGCGCGTCGATCATCTTCTTCAGCACATCGGGCGAGATCACGTGCCGGTGGAAGAAGTCGGAGTCGATGTTCTTCGGCCGGCCGATGGTGCTGCCGGCCACCAGCAGCGCGTCGCCGCCCAGGTACTGCGAGCGCTCGCCGCGGTAGGTCAGGAACGAGTCGGCCATCGTGCAGAGGTTGTCTTGCGCCTGCGCATAGCCGTAGCCGTAACCCGCGCCGGCCCAGTTGTCGGCCTTGATGTGCGGCACGCCCATCGCGGTGCGGCGGATCTCGGCCTTGTAGGTGCTTGCGGCGGGCGGTGGGCTGCCCGGGTCTGGTGGCGGCAGGAACGAAAAGCCGTTGCCTCCGCCACCACCGCATGCGGTCAGGGTGGCGGCTGCGGCGAGCGCGAGCAAAGACAGCGGCATGGCGCCGCGACGTGTGATTGTTCTCATGGAGTCTCCAGTTGATGCTCTCTTGATGGAGCACCGAGGAGCTTAGGCAGCGGCTGCCGCGGCCTCTTGAACGCAGCCGCTGCGATGCCTAGGGTTGGCCCTAGGCCGACCCCGGGCCGACTCCGGGCCGGGCCTAGGCCAGTGCCCCGCCACGCCCCCACGCGTGCGAAGCCTGCTCGTCGGCGGTCACGCGCACCTGGTTCGCCAGAAAGGACGGTGCCAGGCCGAAGTAGCGCTGGAAGGTGCGGCTCATGTGCGCCGCGTCGGTGAAGCCGCTGACCAGCGCAACGTCGGTCAGCGGACGATGCCCGGTGAACTGCTGCACCGTGCGGCGCACCTTGGTCCACAACGCATAGCGCTTGACCGACACGCCCACCTGCTCCGCGAACAGGTGCGTCAGCCGGTCGGGCGACAGACAGGCCACGGTCGACAGCTCGCGCAACGGGATCTGCCCCGCATGCACGCGGATGGCCTCCAGCACGCGTTCGATGCGCTTGTCGATGGGTGCTTGCAGCTCCGGGTGCTCGGTGATGGCTTCGACCAACCGGGCACTCAGCATCTGCAACCTGCGGTCTGACAGCAGGCCGCGCTGCGCCGGATCGAAGTCGTCGCGCAGCCGGCCGAAGCGGCGCGCGTCGATGGGCTGGATGCCGTGGCCGCCCATGTGCCTGGCGAGCATGCGGTAGGCGCTCGATGCCGGATCGAGATTGAGAGACAGCAGCCCGCAGCCATCGACATCGAGCCGGCGCGACACATGCGGCGCCACCAGCGCGGCGGTGCAGCGCACGCGCGTGCCGTCGACGGCTTCGAGCACGAAAGGATGGCCGCTGACCGACGCCAGCAACGTGGCCGACGAGCGCGCCGTCAGCCCTGACTGGATCGCCGGCGTGATGTAGAGAAACCTGTCATCCCACAGGTGCAGAAAATTCTGTTGCGTGGCCATGCCGTGTCACTTTTGTTTTGTCTCCAGCGGCGGATTCTCACGCATTGCCGCTGCCGTCCGACAACGGTTTGTGCACACCGGTCTTCAGCATTCCTTCAGAGTGCGGCCACCAATGCATCGGTCTGTACGTGCTGGCGCACCGCCTCCAGCAGCAGCGTCGCCAGCCGGCTTGCCGGGGCCTCGGCGCGGGCCTGCGCGCGATAGAGCACCAGCGATATCTGCGGCAATGCCGGCAGCGACAGCATCGCGCGGTCGATGGTGCGCACGTGCGCGGGCAGTCCGAAAGGCGTGCGCACCGTGAGGCCCAGCCCGGCCGATGTGGCGGCCCACAACGCCGACAGGCTGGCGCTGGCGAACGAGCGGCGCCACGGCACGCCCGCGCGGTCGAGCGCGGTGATGACGATCTCGCGCAACGGGCACGGTGCGTCGAGCATGACCAGCGGCAGCGGCTCGCGGCTCTTGCGTGCGCCGGGGCCGCGGCGCTCGCGCTCGGTCCACCAGGGGGCATCGACCCTGTCGGGCGCCTTGGGGCCGATCCACAGCAGCGGCAGCCGCGCCACGCGCTCGGCATGAGGCGACAGGGGCTGGTCGCCCGCGTCCCATGCCAGTGCCAGGTCGAGCTGGCCGAGTTCGAGCCGCTCGCGCAGATCAGCGCTGCGTGCCACGCAGGCCTCGATGCGCACCTTGGGATGCGCCCGCGCGAAGCGGCCCAGCACGGTGGGCAGCAGCGTCTCGCCGAAGTCTTCCTGCAGGCCCAGCCGCACCGCGCCCTGCAGGTCGACACCGCGCATGGCGGCGCTGGCCTCGTCGTTGAGCTCGAGCATGCGATGGGCGTAGGTCAGCAGCGTTTCGCCAGCATCCGTCAGCTCCAGCCCACGGCCCGCTTTGCGGAACAGCACCGTGCCGGCCTGCGCCTCCAGCTTCTTGAGTTGCGCGCTCACAGCAGAGGTCGAGCGGCCCAGCCGGTCGGCCGCGCGGGCATAGCTGCCGAGCGCGATGCCGGTGGAAAAACTGCGCAGCACATCGAGATCGAACATCACCTGGGACATGGTTTCTTTCTTTTTCAACCATCCATATTTTCAGGACGATTCACTCATTATTTTCTGATTTTCAAAACCTTTGCAACGGCGGACACTGCACCTCAACATGACCCATTCATCGCACTCCCCTTCGTTCGCGCCCCGCCATCGCTGGAAAGTCCTGGCCGCGGGCGTGGCCGCCAACGCGGCGTTTTCCGTGGCCTTCAGCGGCATCCCGATGACCGCCGTGCTGATGCGCACCGGCTACCAGCTCGACAACGCCACGCTCGGGCTGGTGCTCGGCCTCATGGGCCTGGGCATCGCGGTGAGCGAGCTGCCCTGGGGCCTGCTGACCGACCGCTGGGGCGACCGGCCCGTGCTGCTGACCGGACTGGGCAGCACCGCCGTCGCGCTGGTGGCGATGGCGCTGTGGGCGGCACCGAACGCGCAGCACATCCCCGGCCTCGGCTGGCTGGCCGCCGGCCTGCTGCTGGTCGGCCTGCTGGGTGGCAGCGTCAACGGCGCCAGCGGCCGTGCGGTGATGACCTGGTTCGACGCCGGCGAGCGCGGCCTTGCCATGAGCATCCGGCAAACGGCCGTACCGTTGGGCGGTGGCATCGGTGCGCTGGTGCTGCCCTTCGTCACCTTGCACTTCGGCTTTGCCGCGCTCTACGGCCTGCTGGCCTTGCTGTGTGCGTTGAGCGCGGCCATGAGCTGGGCCTGGGTGCACGAGCCGCCCATTGCGCCCCGCAGTACCAAGGCCGCCGCCACGACCGAAGTGCGCGCCGCGCCGAAGAGCGGCCCGCTGCGCGACGCCCGCGTGTGGCGCATCGTGCTGGGCATCGGCATTCTTTGCGCGCCGCAGTTCGCGGTGCTGTCCTTCGGCACCGTGTTCCTGCACGACTTCGGCCATGCGGGCTTCGCGACGATCACCGCCACCATGGTCTTCACGCAGGTCGGCGCGATGGTGACGCGCGTCTGGAGCGGCCGCTGGACCGACCGCCGCCGCAACCGGCCGGCCTACCTGCGCGCCTGCAGTGCACTCAGCGTGCTGCTGTTCGCCGCACTGGCGGTGCTGGTGATGGCCGCCGGCACGCATGTCGCCGATTCATCGGCGCTGCGCATCGCGCTGGTCGTGCTGCTGGGCGTGAGCGGTGTCTGCGTGTCGGCATGGCACGGCGTGGCCTACACCGAACTCGCCACGCTGGCCGGCGCGGCCCGCGCCGGCACCGCGCTGGGCATGGCGAACACCAGCGTCTTCCTGGTGTGCTTCGTCACGCCCTTCTCGATTCCGCACCTGCTGGCGCTGCAGGGCTGGTCGCTGGTGTGGCTCGCGGCCAGCGCCTGTGCGTTGGTGGCGATGCCGCTGCTGGTGCCGCGGCCCGATACCGCCGCCGCTGTCGATCAGAACGTCGCGAAGACGGCGTTGAGCCGGTCGACGTAAGCCCGCTTGGCGGCCGCGTCGATGAAGCTGCCTTCGAAGCTGTTCGCCGCGAGCTGCCAGGCCTGCTGCACATTGAGCCCGGTGGCCGCGAAAGTCTGCGTGAAGTTCTGGTTCATGTAGCCGCCGAAGTAGGCCGGGTCGTCCGAGTTGACGGTGGCGACCAGACCCGCATCGAGCAGCGTGCCCAGGTTGTGCTGTGCCAGGTCGGGGAACACGCAGAGCTTGAGGTTAGACAGTGGGCACACGGTGAGCGGAATGCGGTCTTGCGCGAGCCGCTTCATCAGCGCCGGATCTTTGGCGCTTTGCACGCCGTGGTCGACACGCTCGACCTTCAGCACGTCGAGCGCGCTCCACACGTAGGCCGGCGGGCCTTCTTCGCCCGCATGCGCGACGAGGTGAAAGCCCAGCTCACGGCAGCGCGCGAACACGCGGGCGAATTTTTCGGGCGGATGGCCGAGTTCGCTCGAATCGAGGCCGATGCCGATGAACTTGTCGCGGAACGGCAGCGCCTGCTCCAGCGTCTCGAAAGCCTCTTCCTCGCTCAGGTGGCGCAAGAAGCACAGGATGAGCGCGGCGCTCACGCCCAGCTTCGCCTGCGCGTCGGTGCACGCCCGGTGCAGGCCGTTGACCACCGTCTCCATCGACACGCCGCGCGCCGTGTGCGTCTGCGGGTCGAAGAACATCTCGGTGTGCACCACGTTGTCGGCCGCGGCGCGCTCCAGGTACGCCCAGGCCATGTCGTAGAAATCCTGCTCCTTCAGCAGCACGCTCGCGCCGGCGTAGTAGATGTCCAGAAAGCTCTGCAGGTTGGTGAAGGCGTAGGCGCGGCGCAGGTCTTCGACGCTGGCGTAGGGAATGGCCACGCCGTTGCGCTGCGCGAGCGCGAAGATCAGCTCGGGTTCGAGCGAGCCTTCGATGTGCATGTGCAGCTCGGCCTTGGGCATGGCGCGCAGCAGCTCGGGCAGGCGGTCGGCGGGAATCCGGTCGAAGCTCTTGTCGAAGGCGGGGCGAAAGTCGGTCATGGTGGGGAACTCGGCGTTGTGATCCCGCAAAGCATAAGCGCAGCCGTCGCGCAGGCGATCATGGCAAACGTATACGTTCGATAGACTGGGTTTTCCTTCCATTCCACAGCAACAGGAGACAACGCATGCCGATCGACACCCTTGCCACCTGGCACCGGCTCGTCAAGGAACGCGACCTGGCGGGGCTGGACGCCCTGCTCGACGAAGAAGCCGTCTTCCATTCGCCGGTGGTGCACAAGCCGCAGGTCGGCAAGAGCATCACCAAGAAGTACCTGTCGGCGGCCTTCCAGGTGTTCTTCAACGAGAGCTTTCGCTATGTGCGCGAACTCAAGAGCGCAAACGATGCGGTGCTGGAGTTCGAGCTTGAACTGGACGGCATCGTCATCAACGGCGTCGACATGATCAAGTGGAACGAAGCCGGAAGGATCGTCGAGTTCAAGGTGATGCTGCGCCCCCTGAAGGCGGTGAACCTGATCCATCAGAAGATGGGGGCGCAGCTTCTTCAGGCGGCGCAGCCGTAGAGGCGACTGCGATCAGCGACGGCGCGCCTCGAGACTCACGCGGTCACTTCAGGGTTCCAGCCTCGCTGAGCCTTGCGAGCAAGGCCTCGTCGCAGGTCGGCTCGACGTCGTAGCCGAAGTGCATGTAGAGATGCGCCTGCGGTTCGCCACCGCTGCCCAGTTGCAGAAGATGCGCGCCTTCGCTGCTGGTGCAGACCTGCGGGATCGTCTTGTCCGCCGCACCACCCAGCAGTGCGCGTTCAGCCGCGACCGAATCGCGCTCACCGGCCTTGAACACCAGCGCCCCGCCCACGAAGGGCACCGCATCCGCTGCCTTCAGCGGCGGCAGGGCATACGCCCTCACCTGCCGGCCCTTCAGCTCGTCCGAGACGTCTGTCCGCCGCCTTTGCGTTCCGGTGATTCGCAGGGAGACGCAACACTTCGCGCCGCCCTGTGCCCCGGCTTGTTGCGCCACGACGTGATCGCTGCGGCTCAACCGCTCGGTCGTGAACACGGTCCGCCGGCCGTCAGGACGGACTTCGATCAATCCGGCAGACGGCTGCGCGGCCGATGCGACAAGGGCTGAGGCGAACAACGCCGTCGCCAAGAGGTATTTTTCAAAAACCATTGTCTGACCAGTGCGGTGGATCGCTGACAAGCTTCTTGACGCCATATGTCGCGCCAACGGCATGAAGATCGCTGTCCTTCTGGATCAGCACCTCGACGCCCGAGGCGTTCTTGATCTTCTTGTTCTTCACGCCCGAAATCGTCATGTCGATGGCGCTTCGCTCCGTATGGCGGGATGCCAATGCGGGTGGATACACGATGTCGTAGCCCGAAGCCATTTCACGGGCTGCGGCTCGGGACTTCTCGGCCGAGCCGTGGTCCCACTCGATGTCGACGCCGGGCATTGCGGGAACACGATCCGCGGCAGTGGAGCCATTTGCGATGGCGGCGGCGTAGTGCATCAGGTAGGCCCTCTCCTTGGGTCGAAAGGTGGCGGAAATCCTCACCGAACCTCCGGCGCTTTCAATTGCGGCAATGAAATCGTTGGTGTTCCGCCTGAACACCGGCGTCAGGTCGTTGGTGGATGTTCCGGTCGGAAATCTTGAAACCCATTTCCGTCCGCTCAATTCGAGCCGCGAATTGACGCTTGCCGCGGATGCGGGCGCAGGCCCGGCTTGAGGCGTTGTAGCCATGTTGATCTCTCCCTGAAAGTCTTATTGATGAATTCGCATGGCCGGCGAAGGTGCGCGCCGGCCATGCGAATTCATCGTAGACCCACAAGGCCCTGCACAATTTAAAACGGGCCACCCCTTTGCAGGGGTGGCCCGTGAATTAATCAGCCTGTGGCTGCTTTACTTCTTGTCGCCGCCCGGCACCTTGCCTTCCACGCCCTTGACGTAGAAGTTCACGCCCGACAGAAACTTGTCGTCGGCCACGGCGTCCTTGGCGACCACTTCCTTGCCGTCCTGGCCCAGGATCGGGCCCTTCCAGATCACGAAGCTGCCGTCCTTCAGGCCCTTCTTCACTTCATCGACCTTGGCCTTGGCTTCGGCCGGCACGTCGTCGGCGATCGACACGAGGTCGATGGCGCCTTCCTTCACGCCCCACCAGCTCTGGCCGGTGGTCCACTTGCCGTCCAGGGCTTCCTGGGTAGCCTTGATGTAGTACGGGGTCCAGTTGATGACGGCCGATGCCAGGTGGGCCTTGGGGCCGTAGGCGGTCATGTCCGAATCCCAGCCGAAGGCGCGCTTGCCCTTTTCTTGCGCCGTCTTGAGCACGGCGGGCGAGTCGGTGTTCTGGAACAGCACGTCGGCGCCGCCGTTGATGAGGGCGGTGGCGGCTTCGGTTTCCTTGGGCGGGCTGAACCATTCGTTTACCCACACGACCTTGGTCGTGATCTTCGGATTGACCGACTGCGCACCCAGCGTGAAGCTGTTGATGTTGCGCAGCACTTCGGGGATCGGCACCGAGCCGACCACGCCAAGCGTGTTGCTCTTGGTCATCGAGCCGGCGATCACGCCGGCCATGTATGCGCCTTCGTACGTGCGGCTGTCGTAGGTGCGCATGTTCTCGGAGGTCTTGTAGCCGGTGGCGTGCTCGAACTTCACGTCCTTGGCGTCGGCTGCGACCTTGAGCATGGGCTCCATGTAGCCGAAGGTGGTGCCGAAGACCAGCTTGTTGCCCTGGCTCACGAAGTCGCGGAACACGCGCTCGGCGTCGGCGCCCTCGGGCACGCTTTCGACGAAGGTGGTCTTGATCTTGTCGCCGAATTCCTTCTCGAGCGCCTTGCGGGCGTTGTCATGCGCGAACGACCAGCCGCCGTCGCCCACCGGGCCGACATAGGCGAATGCGATGTTCAGCGGCGCGGTGGTGGCCGGAGCCGGTGCGGCTGCCACGGGCGCGGGGGCCGCGGGTGCCGCGGCCGGTGCTGCCGCTTCTTCTTTCTTGCCGCAGCCCATGAGGGCCGCCGAAGCCACCGCGGTGAAGGCGGCGAGCTTGAGCAGGGAGCGCTTGTTCAGATCATTCATTGTCGGAAATCCTCAAAAAGGACAGGTTGGCAAAAAAACGAGAACGGGATTATGAGCCGGGGTAGAACGGTTTTCCTATGGAAGCCGGCATGTTGATGCGAATGAACGCCGGGTTGCGCGAGATCAGCGCCAGCACCACGATGGGCGCGATGTACTGCAGCATGCTGAGGAACTGGGGTGGTACGTCGACACCGCTGCTCTGCAGGTGAAAGCCCAGCATCGAGACGCCGCCGAACAGGTAGGCGCCCAGCAGCACGCGAATGGGCCGCCAGGTGGCGAAGGTGGTGAGCGCCAGCGCGATCCAGCCGCGGCCCGCGACCATGCCCTCGACCCACAGCGGCGTGTACACCGTCGAGAGGTACGCGCCCGCCAGGCCGCACAGCGCACCGCCGGCAATCACGGCCATGAAGCGGATGCGCCGCACCGGGTAGCCCAGCGCATGCGCCGACTCGGGCGATTCGCCCACCGAGCGCAGCACCAGCCCGGCGCGCGTGCGGTACAGGAACCAGATCAGCGCGAAGGTCAGCAGCACCGCGAAGTACACCATCGGGTGATGGCGAAACAGCGCCGGGCCCACGAGCGGAATGTCGCCCAGCACGGGGATCGCGTACGAGGCGCTTTCCGGCAGCTTGGCCTGCACGAAGTTGATGCCCGCGAAAGCCGAGAAGCCGACGCCGAACAGGCTCAGCGCCAGCCCGGTCGCGTACTGGTTGGTGTTGAGCCAGATCACCAGCACGCCGAAGAAAGCCGCGAGCAAGGCGCCCGCAGCCATGCCGGCGAGAAAGCCGAGCCAGGGGTTGTGCGTGGTCACCACCGTCGCGAAGCCGGCGATGGCGGCGCACAGCATCATGCCCTCGGCACCGAGGTTGACGATGCCGGCCTTCTCGTTGATGAGCAGGCCCAGTGCCGCGATCGCGAGCACGGTGCCCGCGCTCAGGGTGGAGCCGAGCAGGAGTGCGTAGCTGTCCATGTCAGAGGGCTCCCTCGGTCGGGCGCGCAACGGGCGCGGTGATGGGCGTGCTGGCTTGCAGCGAAGCGGTGGTCATGCCGGCGGCCGCGGCCTTCAGGGCCGCCTTGCGCCGGATGCGGTAGGCGATGAGCGTGTCGCACGCCAGCAGCGTGAACAGCAGCAGCCCCTGGAACACGCCGGTCAGCGACTTCGGCAGCCCGAGCCGCGACTGCGCCAGCTCACCGCCGATATAGAACATGCTCATGAGGATGGCCGAGAACACCATGCCCACCGGATGCAGCCGCCCGACGAAGGCCACGATGATGGCCGCGAAGCCATAGCCCGCCGGCACGTACGGCGTGAGCTGCCCGAGCGGCCCGGCCACTTCGAGCGCACCGGCCAGGCCGGCCGCGCCGCCCGAGGTCAGCAGTGCGATCCACACCGCGCGCCGCGCCGAAAAGCCCGCATAGCGTGCGGCCGCGGGCGCAAGCCCGCCGACCTGCTGCGCAAAGCCGGCCCGCGTGCGGAACAAGAACACCCAGAGCGCGCCCGCACCCACCAGCGCGATGACCAGCCCGATGCTCACGCGCGAGCCCTTGAAGAGCCGGGGAATCTGCGTGACCGCCTCGAAGGTCTTGGTCTGCGGAAAGTTGTAGCCGTGCGGGTCTTTCCACGGGCCGAAGACCATGTAGCCCAGCAGCAGCGTGGCGACATAGACCAGCATCAGGCTCACAAGAATCTCGTTGGCGTTGAACTTGTCGCGCAGGAACGCGACGATGCCCGCCCACACCATGCCGCCGACGATGCCCGCGACCAGGATGGCCGCGACGATCCACTGACCGGTGTTCTTGTCGGCCAGCAGCGCGACGCCGCCCGCCGCGATGGCACCGAACACGAACTGCCCTTCGGCGCCGATGTTCCAGACGTTGGAGCGAAAGCACACGGCCAGCCCCAGCGCGATGATGAGCAGCGGCGTGGCCTTGACCATCAGTTCGCCAATCGCATAGCCGCTCTTGATGGGCTCGTAGAAAAACACCAGCAGGCCCTTGACCGGGTCCTTGCCGAGCGCGGCGAACAGCGCCACGCCGATCAGCACGGTGATGAGCAACGCCAGGATCGGCGAGGCATAGGTCCAGAAGCGCGACAGCTCCGGGCGGGGTTCGAGCTTAAGCATGGGCCGCCTCCTTCGCCTGCGCCTGCCACAGGCCGCTCATCCATTCGCCGATCTGCGGCAGCGTGGCCGCGGCACGGTCGATCGAGGGCGAGAGCCGGCCCTTGGCGATCACATGCAGCCGGTCGCTGATGTCGAAGAGCTCGTCCAGCTCTTCGCTGACCACCAGCACGGCACAGCCGGCATCGCGCAGCGCAAGAATTTCGCCGCGGATCAGCGCGGCCGCGCCCACGTCCACGCCCCAGGTCGGCTGCGAGACGATGAAGAGCTTGGGGTTGGCGTCGATCTCGCGGCCGACGATGAATTTCTGCAGGTTGCCGCCCGACAGCGAGCGTGCCGCCGCATGCGGGCCACCGGCCTTGACGTTGAAGCGCTCGATGATGGAACGCGCATGGCGGTCGAGCGCGGCGGTGTTGATCCAGCCGCCCTTGCCCACCGCGTTGCCGCGCGTGAGCAGCAGGTTGTGCGCCAGGCCCAGCGTGGGCACGGCGCCGCGGCCCAGCCGCTCTTCGGGCACGAAGTGCAGGCCCAGCGCGCGCCGCGCGCGCGGGCGCAGCCGCCCGGCCGGCTTGTCGAACACCTGCACCATCGCGGGCTCGGCACGCACGTCTTCGCCCGACAGCGCATAGAGCAATTCTTTCTGGCCGTTGCCCGAGACACCGGCAACGCCGACCACCTCGCCGGCCCGCACCTCGAAGGACACACCCTCGAGATCGACACCGAACTGGTCTTCCCGCGCCAGCGACAAACCCTTGACGCGCAATGCCACCGCGCCCGCATGCACCGGCCGGTGCTTCAACGGCGGCGGCTCGCTGCCGATCATCAGCCGCGAGAGCGATTCGTTGCTCTCGTTCTGCGGATTGCACACGCCCGTCACCTTGCCGCCGCGCAGCACGGTGCAGGCGGTGCACAGCTCGCGAATCTCGTGCAGCTTGTGGCTGATGTACAGGATGCTGCAGCCTTCCGAGGCCAGCTTGTTCAGCACCGTGAAGAGCTTGATGACCGCCTGCGGCGTGAGCACCGAGGTCGGCTCGTCGAGGATCAGCAGCTTGGGGTTGGTGAGCAGCGCGCGGATGATTTCGACGCGCTGCATCTCGCCCACCGACAGCGTGTGCACCGGCCGCGAGGGGTCGATGTCCAGCCCGTACTCGCTCGCCTTGGCCGTGATGCTGCGCGCCACCTCGGCCAGCTGCAGCGATTTGTCGAGCCCCAGCCACACGTTCTCGGCCACCGTGAGCGTGTCGAACAGGCTGAAATGCTGGAACACCATGCTGATGCCCAGCGCCCTGGCCTGCTGCGGGTTGCGCAGGTTGACGGGCTGGCCGTCGAAGGTGACGGTGCCTTCGTCGGGCTTGACCGACCCGTAGATGATCTTCATCAGGGTCGACTTGCCGGCGCCGTTCTCGCCGAGCACGGCGTGGATTTCGCCGGGCTGCACGGCCAGGGAGATGTCGCTGTTGGCCACCACCGCGGGGTACCGCTTGGTGATGTGCGCGAGCTGGAGTCTGGGGGTTGTCATGCCGGGTTTCGTGGGTTTGTCTCGTTCAACAGCAACAAAGCGGAAGCAGCTATAAGTTTAATAGCGGCTCCCGCGACCATCGGCGCCCGACGGCGCTTTGCTCAGTTCACGGCATCAATGACCGCCGACGTAGGCGAACTTGAACAGGAACACGGCGGCGATGACCCAGACCATCGCATGCACTTCCCGTGCCCGGCCGGTGCACAGCTTCAGCACGGCATAGGTGATGAAGCCGAACGCCAGGCCGTTGGCGATCGAGTAGGTGAAAGGCATCGCCAGCGCGGTCACTGCCGCCGGGATCACCTCGGTGGTGTCTTCCCAGTCGAGCTCGACCAGGTCGCGCAGCATCAGGCAACCCACGAAGAGCAGCGCCGGCGCGGTGGCATAGGCCGGCACCGAGCCCGCCAGCGGCGAGATCATCAGGCAGGCCAGGAACAGCACCGCCACCACCACGGCCGTAAGGCCGGTACGGCCGCCCGCCTGCACGCCCGCCGCGCTTTCCACGTAGGCCGTGGTGCTCGAGGTACCGAGCAGCGAGCCCGCGAAGATCGCGCCGCTGTCGGCCAGCAGCGCCTTGTTCATGCGCTCCATCTTGCCGGGCACCAGCAGGCCGGCGCGCTTGGCCACGCCCATCAGCGTGCCGGTGGCGTCGAACATCTCGACCAGGAAGAACACCAGCACCACGTTCAGGATGCCGCCCTTGAGCGCGCCCAGGATGTCGAGCTGCATGAAGGTCGGCGCGATGGACGGCGGTGCGTCGAACACGCCGTGGAACTTGTTGCCGCCGAAGAAGAACGACAGCACGGTCACGGTGATGATGCCGATCAGGATGGCGCCGCGCACCTTGAGCCTGTCCAGCGTCACGATGATGAGAAAGCCCAGCGTGGCCAGCACCACCGGTGGCGAGTGCAGGTCGCCCAGCGTGACGAAGGTGGCCGGCGATGCCGCGACCACGCCCGCGCCCTTGAGCGCGACCAGCGCCAGGAACATGCCGATGCCCACCGTGATCGCCGTTCGCAATGACTGCGGTATGCCCGCGATGAAAAGCTCCCGCAACCCGGTGACCGTCACGATCAAGAAGAGGCACCCCGAGATGAACACCGCGCCCAGCGCGACCTGCCACGTGTAGCCCATGCCCAGCACCACGACGTAGGCGAAGTAGGCGTTCAGGCCCATGCCCGGCGCCATCGCGATCGGGTAGTTGGCATACAGGCCCATGATGAGCGTGCCCAGCGCCGCGATCAGGCAGGTGGCCACGAAGACCGCGCCCTTCGGCATGCCCGCGTCGCCGAGGATCGACGGGTTCACGAAGATGATGTAGGCCATCGTCAGGAAGGTGGTGAGCCCCGCGATGACTTCCGTGCGCACGGTGGTGTTGTGCGCGCTGAGCTTGAACACGCGTTCAAGCAGACCTGAGCCGCTTGCGCTGCCCACAGCCGCACGCGGACGCGCGGACTCGACATGCCCCGACGCGCGGGGCTCGGCGTCTTTCGGCGCCTGTTCAAACGTACTCATTTAGCTTGTCTCCAGCTGTTGTTGTGGCGGTTTTCATCGTTGCCCCGCTCACGACGCCGGCGCGAACGGGAAGCTCTCAGGGATCGGATGTCTCAGGGGTGGCGGGCGGCCGCGCGACGGCGGAATGCGGTGGCCGCAGCGACGCCGCCACGTCCTTGATGCATTCGCGCAGCCAGCGCGCCGAACTCGACGAATGGGTGCGCTCGTGCCAGAGCTGGTAGTACATGAGGCGCGGCAGCGCCACCGGGCAATCGAGGATCTTCACCGGCAGCCGCGCCGCGAAGCGCTCGCAGTACTGGCGGCCGGTGGTCAGCACCAGCAGGCTCGACGCCACCATGTCGGGAATGAGGCTGAAGTGCGCGCAGCGCGCGGTGATGTTGCGCTGCCGCCCCAGCTCGTCGAGCATCTGGTCGATGATGCCGCGCCCGCCCGGGTGCATGGGCGTGGGCGCGATGTGCTCGGCCGTGAGCCAGGTCTCCAGGTCCCAGCCGCGGCGCACCGCCGGATGGTCCTGGTTGACCAGCGACACCACCTCGTCGCCGAACAGGCGCGCCATGTGCAGGTCTTCCGGCGGCTTGAGCCAATTGCCGATCACCAGGTCGACCTGCCCCAGCGCCAGATGGCCGTGGTAGTCGGAGTCGGGCGACAGCGCATGGATCTCGATCTGGCACAGCGGCGCCTCGCGCTTGACCTGCGCCACCAGCATCGGCAGGAACAGCGGGTCCATGTAGTCGCTGGCCGCAATGCGAAAGGTGGTGGCCGCCGACTGCGGCTCGAAGCCGCGCGCATCCGAGAACAGCATCTCGGCCGCACGCAGGATGCTGGCCGCGGGCTCGATCATGCGCAGCCCCGCATCGGTCGGCACCATGCCCGAGCCCGAGCGCACCAGCAGCGGGTCGCCCGACAACTCGCGCAGGCGCTTCAGCGCGGCCGAGACGGCCGGCTGGTACATGCCCAGGCGAATGGCGGCGCGCGAGACGCTGCGGTCGGTCAGCACGGTGTGAAGCACCCGGATGAGGTGTAAGTCGATCTTGTCGAAAAGCGCCTGGTCTCTCATGGCTGTTCACACCTTTCTTGTCTGTGCGAACAGTTATACAGCGCGGCATTTGGATGAAGTAAGAACGCTCGGACCGTGCGAGCACGGCCCGTTTTCATTCGACCGATGCGGATGGCGCTGCCTGGACAGCGGTCACGGCACGAAGAATCGACTCGCTCGTGGCCGGCGCCTTCAGCGGCGGATCGACCCTGTGGTCGCCGGCCGCCGACACCGCATCGCGGATCGCGAAGAACACCGAGAACGGCAGCAGCAGCGGCGGCTCGCCCACCGCCTTGCTGCGGTGGATCGAGTCCTCGAAGTTCTGGCCTTCGAACAGGCGCACGTTGAAGACGGGCGGGCAGTCGTTGGCGGTCGGGATCTTGTAGGTGCTGGGCGCGTGCGTGGTGAGCTTGCCGCTTTGCGGATGCCACACCAGCTCTTCGGTGGTGAGCCAGCCCATGCCCTGGATGAAGGCGCCTTCGACCTGGCCGATGTCCACGGCAGGGTTCAGCGACTTGCCTGCGTCGTGCAGGATGTCGGCGCGCAGCAGCTTCCATTCGCCGGTGAGCGTGTCGACGATCACCTCGCTCACTGCCGCGCCGTAAGCGAAGTAGTAGAACGGGCGGCCCTGCATCTTGTCCTTGTCCCAGCTCAGGCCCGGCGTGGCATAGAAGCCGTCGGACCACAGCTGCTTGCGGTCGAGGTAAGCCTCGCCCACCACGGTGCTGAAGGCCAGCGACTTGCCATTGACCTCGACCTTGTCGTTCGCAAAGCGCACCTCGCCGGCCTTGCCGCCGTGACGCTCGGCCGCGCAATCGGCCAGCCGCTCGCGGATCTGGCGGGCCGCGTCCTGCGCGGCCTTGCCGTTCAGGTCGGCGCCGGTCGATGCGGCGGTGGCCGAGGTGTTGGCCACCTTGGTGGTGTCGGTCGCGGTCACGCGCACGCGCTCGAAGCTCACGCCCAGTTCGTGCGCCACCACCTGCGCCACCTTGGTGTTCAGGCCCTGCCCCATCTCGGTTCCGCCGTGGTTCACGAGGATCGAGCCGTCGGTGTACACATGCACCAGCGCGCCGGCCTGGTTGAAGTGCTTCACGTTGAACGAGATGCCGAACTTCAGCGGCGCCAGCGCCAGGCCGCGCTTGAGCACGACGCTCTTCTTGTTGAAGGCCGCGATCTCTTCGCGCCGCGCGCGGTAGTCGCTGCTGGCTTCCAGCTCGGCCACCAGCTCGTGGACGATGTTGTCGGTCACGGTCTGGCGGTAAGGCGTGACGTTGTTCTCGGCCTTGCCGTAGAAGTTGACGCGCCGCACGTCGAGCGGATCGCGCTTCAGTTCGCGCGCCACCGAATCCATGATGTTCTCGATGGCGATCGCGCCCTGCGGGCCGCCGAAGCCGCGGAAGGCCGTATTGCTCTGCGTGTTGGTCTTGCCCGAGTAGCCGTGCATGCTCACGTTCGGCAGCCAGTAGGCGTTGTCGAAGTGGCACAGCGCGCGCGTCATCACCGGGCCCGAGAGATCGGCCGAGTGGCCGGCGCGCGAGACCATGGTGATCTCGGCGCCGAGGATGCGGCCTTCGTCGTCGTAGCCGACTTCGTATTCGTACCAGAAGCAGTGGCGACGGCCGGTGACCATGAAGTCGTCGTCGCGGTCCAGCCGCAACTTCACCGGGCGCTGCAGCTGGCGCGCTGCCACGGCGGCCACGCAGGCGAACAGCGCCGACTGCGATTCCTTGCCGCCGAAGCCGCCGCCCATGCGCCGGCATTCGACGTGCACTTCGTTCGACTGCAGGTGCAGCGCATGCGCCACCAGGTGCTGCATTTCGCTCGGGTGTTGCGTCGAGCAATGGATGTGCAGCGCGCCGCCTTCCTTCGGAATGGCGTAGCTGATCTGGCCTTCGAGGTAGAACTGCTCCTGCCCGCCCACGTCCAGCGTGGCCTTGTGGCGACGCGGTGCCTTGGCGATGGCGGCGCGCACGGCGGCCTCGTCGCCTTCGTTGGCAACGCCGCCGCTGCGCACGATGTGCATCGGCGGCACCACGTACTGACCGCGTTCGTGCGCGGCCTGCGGCGTGAGCACGGGCGGCTGCGCCTCGATGGTCATGGCGTCCTTGGCCTTGGCGGCCGCGCGGCGCGCGGCCTCGCGCGTTTCGGCGATCACCGCGAACACCGGCTGGCCGAGGTAGCGGATCTCGCCGCCGTCGTTCACGGGCAGCAGGATCGGGTCGTCGTGAATGATCGAGCCGCAGTCGTTGACGCCGGGAATGTCGTCGGCCGTCAGCACCGTGACCACGCCGGGCATCGCGCGGATGGCGTCGAGCGACAGCGCCGTGACGCGGCCGTTGGCGGCTGGCGACAGCCCCAGCGCGCAGTGCAGCGTGCCGGTGAGTTCGGGAATGTCGTCGATGTAGGTGGCCTCGCCGGCCACGTGCAGGTGCGCCGACTCGTGCGGCCGGCTGATGCCGACGCGCATGCCGCGCTCGTGCGCGAGTGCTTCGGCGCCGACGTCGATGCGGGCTTTGGCGTTGGTGAGGTAGTCGGCAAAGGCCTCGGCGGGCTGCAGCAGGCGGGCGTCGATGGGTTTGTTCATGGTCAGACTCCTTCGGCCGCTGTCTTGGGCGCATGGGGCATCACGCTCCAGACGCTGGTTTCCTCGATGGACAAGGCATCTTCGTTGCGGGTTTCGAGCCAGAGGCGCTGGATCAGGTTCTGCGCCACCTGCAGCCGGTAGTCCGCCGAGGCACGCATGTCCGACAGCGGCTTGAAGTCTTGCGCGAGCGCCAGCTTGGCGGTGCTCACGCTGGCCTGCGTCCAGGGCTTGCCGACCAATGCCGCTTCGGCGTTTACGGCACGCTTGACGGTGGCGGCCATGCCGCCGAAGGCCAGGCGCACGGCCTTGACGGTGTCGCTGCCTTCTTCGAGTTCGATGGCAAAGCCCGCGCACAGCGCCGAGATGTCGCAGTCGAAGCGCTTGCTGATCTTGTAGGCGCGAACCTGGCGGCGCATGGCGGCCAGCGGAACCGCCAGCCCCTGCACGAACTCGCCGGGCTGCAGCTGGTTCTTCATGTAGTCGATGTAGAAGTCGGGCAGCGGCATGCGGCGCACCACGTCGCCACGGCGCAGTTCGATCTGCGTGTCGAGCGACATCAGCACCGGCGGCGAGTCGCCGATGGGCGAGCCGTTGGCCACGTTGCCGCCCATGGTGCCGGCATGGCGGATGGGGGGCGAGGCAAAGCGCAGCCACACGTCCGACAAGCTGGGCACGCGCGCCACGAGCGCGGCAAAGGCGGATTCGAGCGAAGCGCCGGCGCCGATGTACAGCTCGCCGCCGTCGGCGTTCTGGCGGGTTTCGATGGTCTTCATTTCGGCCACGTCGCCCACGTAGATGATGTCGCCCAGGTCGCGGAACTGCTTGTTGACCCAGAGGCCGACGTCGGTTGAACCAGCGAGCAGCTGGGCGCGCGGCTTCTGCTCGCGCAGTGCCGCGAGCTGGGCCAGCGTTCTGGGGGCGTGGAAGTGGTCCATGCGGGCGCCCAGCGGCGCGGCGTAGTTCAGGTCATGGCCGTCGTTCTGCAGCGCGGTAAGGGCAGCCACCACGGGCTGCGTGTCGAGGCGCACCGAAGGCAGGTCGAACATGCGCTGGCCGGCATCGAGGATCGGGCGGTAGCCGGTGCAGCGGCACAGGTTGCCCGACAGCTCGTCGGCCAGTTGCTGGCGCGTGGGCTGGGTGCCGTCGGCCTGGTGGTGTTCGTAGCTGGACCACAGCGACATCACGAAGCCCGGCGTGCAGAAGCCGCACTGGGAGCCGTGGCAATCGACCATCGCCTGCTGGACCGGGTGCAGCGTGTGCACGGCGTGCTTCTTGTCGCCGGCCTTGCCGTGGCTGGCGCACTGGCCCTTGAGGTCTTCGACCGTGAACAGCGCCTTGCCGTGCAGCGTGGGCAAGAACTGGATGCATGCATTGACCGTCTGCAGGTTCAGGCCACCGACGGCGCCCGGCGCATCGGCGTCGGAGGCCAGCTCGCCGATGACGACGGTGCAGGCGCCGCAGTCGCCTTCGTTGCAGCCTTCCTTGGTGCCGGTGCAGCGCGCGTCTTCGCGCAGCCAGTCGAGGACCGAGCGCGTCGGATGGACGCCGCTGACGTCGACGATCTTTCCGCGATGGAAAAAGCGGACGGGTTGGATCTTGCTGTTGCTGCTGCTCTCGGTACTCATGCTTTTCAGGCTCGTGGGGTGGCCCTTTGTGGGCCAGTCATGGACGTTAGCGGCTTGTGGCGGGCCGTGCATACCGGCGGGGCCATATTGCGTATGTGGGGTCCGGTATGGCACATACGGGGAAACCCTTGCGTCGTCGGAGCAATTCCCGGGCCATGGCGCGGGACGGTGCCCGCTCAGGTGGGTGCGATGCGAAGGTAGGCCGCTTCCAGGTCGCGCACATAGCGCGTCGTGTCGAACAAGGGGCTGGCGCCACGCGCCCTGGCCAGGTGCTCGCGCAGGGCCTGCCGCCGCGGGGCGTCGGCGCACAGGGCCCGCGCGCGGTCGAGGTAGTCGGCGGCGCTGTGCGTCACCAGCTCGGGCAGGCCCACCGCATGCAGCAGGCTGCCCGCCACGCGCGAGGCGAAGGTGTCGCCCATGCGCGTGAGCACCGGCGTGCCGGCCCAGAGCGCATCGCTGGTCAGCGTGTGGCCGCCATAGGGAAAGGTGTCGAGCACGAGGTCGACGCAATGGCGCAGGCGCCCGAGATGGGCACGCATGGGAATGCTTTTTCCGAAGCCGATGCGATGCGCGGCCACGCCCTGCAGTACCGCCTGGGCGCGCAGGTTTTGCTGCGCCTCGGGCGATTCCCCGAGCAGCCACAGCACGGCGTCGGGGCGCTCGCGCAGCAGGCTGCACCACAGTGCAAAGACCTCGGGCGTGATCTTGTAGGACTGGTTGAAATTGGCCAGCACGAGCGCATCGGCCGGCACGTTGAAATCGGCCCGCGTCAGGGCGGACGGCTCGACGCGGCGATGGTCGTGCGGCTGGTAGGCGTTCGGCATGCGCAGGATGCGCTCGCTATAGAAGCGCTCCGACCCGGGCGGAACGACCACAGGGTCGGCCACCAGGTAGTCGATGAACGGTGCGCCGGTGGTTGCGGGGTAGTAGAGGTAGGCCACCTGGACCGGCGCGGGCCGCAGGGCCAGCATGGCGAAGACGTCGTCGACGGGCCGGCTGGTGTAGACGGCGATGTCGATCTCCGCCTCGCGGATGCGCCGCGCCGATTCGGCCGCATCCAGCCCGTGCAGGCTCACGATGCGATCGAAGCAGCGCTCCAGCCGCGCGCGGAATGACCGGCGCTCCACGCGGACGTCCTCGGCCATGCCGGGTACGTCGGTGTCGTCGGGCGAAAAATCGAAGCAGACCAGCTCGAAGCGCTCGCGGTCATGCTGCTCCAGCACGCCTGCCATCAGGTAGCTCGTGGCCTGGAAGCAGAAATCGCGGCCGATATAGCCGATGCGCAGGCGTCGGTGGTCCGGGTAGCGGTGCCCCGGCGGCACCAGCGGCGGCGCCGCCGGGTGTGCGCTCATGAGCCAGCGGGCGTGGCGCCGCGCGCTTTCGAGCTGCAGGGCCGGGGTCATTCGCGGGGTGGCCAGGACCAGTTCGCCGACCAGCCGGGTGTCGGCCTGGTGCGCCAGGCTCTCGGCCACCACCGTCTGCAGGAACTCGTGGCGCGTCCAGTCGCACAGGTGGGTGCTGTCGAGCAGCGCGTTCCAGGCGCCCTCGAAGTCATAGGGCTGCGCGTCGTGCCAGGCCCGGCTGAGCCGACACGCGGCCGCCATGTCGTTCCGCTCGCGCAGCACCGCCAACTCGGCGCTGGCGGCGCTCGCGTCGAAGGGGGCGGCAGGGGTGTCGTTCGGCATCGGGGCGATTCTATGAACGGCCCGGTGCGGCGCGGGCAACGGTGTGCGCGTGCCCCCGGCGCCTTCAGCGCACGAGGTCCCAGCCCATCATCACGGCGGCAAAGCCCATGAGCGCCGTGCCGCCCCAGCCGAGCCAGCGGGTGCGCCGGCCCGAGGTGAACACGCCCATGACCTTCTCGCGCGTGACCAGGATCATCATCGCCGCCATGATCGGCACCGCGACCACCCCGTTGATGACCGCGCTCCAGTACAGCGCCTTCATGGGGTCGATGGGCGTGAAGTCGAGCGCTGTGCCGACCAGCGTGGCCACGGCGATGATTCCGTAGAACTCCTTGGCCTCGCGCCAGTGCCGCTCCAGGCCTTCTTCCCACCCGAAGGCCTCGGCCACCGCATAGGCCGCGGAAGACGCCAGCACGGGCACGGCCAGCAGCCCGGTGGCGATGATGCCGCCGGCGAACAGCCAGAAGGCGAAATCGCCCGCCAGCGGACGCAGGGCCTCGGCCGCCTGCGCCGCCGAGGTCACGTCGTGCACGCCCGCCGTGAACAGTACCGACGCCCCCACCACCATCACGAAAAACGCGATCAGGTTCGAGAAGGTCATGCCGACCCAGGTGTCCAGCCGCACGCGCCGCAGGTCGTGCCGCACCTGCTTGTCGGTGCCGCGCCGGCCGCCCTTGAGCCGCAGTTCCTCGACCTCCTGAGAGGCCTGCCAGAAGAACAGGTACGGCGAGATGGTGGTGCCCAGCAGCGCCACCAGCATCATCCAGTAGTCGCTGCTCCACTGCAGCTTCGGCACGACCAGGTCGTGCAGCACCCGGCTCCATTCGACCTGCACCACGAACACCGCCGCCACGTAGGCGAACAGCGTGAGCGTGAGCCACTTGAGGATGTGAGCCAGCTTGCGATACGGCACGAACACCTGCAGCAGCACGGTGACCACCCCGAAGATCAGCGAATGGAAGTGCGCCCCGCCGCCCACCACGAGCTGCAGCGCCTCGCCCATGGCGGCGATGTCGGCCGCGATGTTGATGGTGTTGGCCACCACCAGCAGCGCCACCAGCGCGACGAGAAAGCCGCGCGGCATGTGCTCGCGCAGGTTGGCCGCCACGCCCTTGCCCGTGACGCGCCCGATGCGCGCCGACACCAGCTGGATCGCCACCATGAAGGGCAGCGACAGGAACACGGTCCAGAGCAGGCCGGTGCCGAACTGGGCGCCGGCCTGGGTGTAGGTGGCAATGCCCGACGGGTCGTCGTCGGCCGCGCCGGTCACCACGCCGGGCCCGACGTGGCGCAAAAAGGAGGGGATGCGTTTCTTCATGTCGGCCGATGGTGGCATGCCGAGACTGACCTCCACATGAATCCTGCGTGTCAAAAGACGCGGATCAGGCCCTTTCGGAGAACAGCGTCACGATCACCTGCCGCAGCCAGCGGTTGCCCGGGTCGGCCTCGAAGCGCTTGCTCCAGTGCAGCGACACGCTGAAGTCGCGCAGCGGAAACGGCGGCTCGACGATGGCGTAGTGCCCCTCCTCGGCAAAGCCGCGCGCGATATTGCGCGGCATCACCACCGCCAGGTCGGTGGCGCGCACGATGGCCGGCAGCACCATGAAGTGCTCGGTCGTCAGGCGCAGGCGGTCTTCGAGGTTCAGCAACTGCAGGATGCGCAGGGTGTCGGCATGCGTGCGCACGGCCACGTAGTCGAGCTCCTGCAGGGCTTCGAGCAGCGCCTGCCCGCTGCGGCGGCGCCTGACGAAGGGGTGGTCCTTGCGCAGCAGCACGATGTAGCGGTCTTTCAGCAACTGGGCGCGCTGGGTGTCCTTCACCTTGGGCAGGAATCCGAAGGCGAAGTCGACCCGGCCGCTGTCGAGCGCATCGGCAATGTCGCCGGCGGCCAGCGGCATGGTCTCGACCCGCACGCCCGGCGATAGCTCGCGCAGCCGCGCCATCAACGCCGGCAGGAAGCGGCCTTCGCCGATGTCGCTCATGTGGATGCGAAACAGCTTGCGCGAAGCCGCCGGGTCGAAGCGCTCGGGCTCGGCCAGCGCCTGCTGCAGCAAGGTCAGCGCCGACTGCACCGACACCGCCAGCCGCTCCGCCCGCGGCGTGGGCGCCACCCCGCCGGGCGCGCGTGTGAAGAGCGCGTCGCCCAGCAGCAGGCGCAGCCGGGTCAGGCCATGGCTGGCCGCCGGCTGCGTCAGGCCCAGGGCCTCGGCCGCGCGGCTCACGTTGCGGGTCCGGTAGACCGCGTCGAAGAGCCGCAGCAGGTTGAGGTCCACCGCGTCGATATGCACTGAATTCATGTTGGATAGCCGTCTTATTTTATTGAAGTATGGCGGCACGCCCACCACACTGCGGCACCCCAGAAAAAAGAGACACGATGGAAGTTTCATTCAGCAAGGAAGTCGAGATGCTGCGTCTCGGCGCAGGCGACACTTTTCACGGCGAGGGCATCCTCGCGATCACCAAGGGGCTGCTGCAATCGGGCGTGGCCTATGTCGGCGGCTACCAGGGGGCGCCTGTGTCGCACCTGCTGGACGTGATGGTCCAGGGCAAGACCTACATGGACGAGCTGGGCGTGCACGTGGAGGCCTGCTCCAACGAAGCCTCGGCCGCCGCGATGCTCGGCGCCTCCATCCACTACCCGCTGCGCGGCGCGGTCACCTGGAAATCGATCGTCGGCACCAACGTGGCGGCCGATGCGCTGTCCAACCTGTCGTCGCCCGGCGTGACCGGCGGCGTGCTGGTGGTGGTGGGCGAAGACTACGGCGAAGGCGCCAGCGTGATCCAGGAGCGCACGCACGCCTATGCGCTCAAGTCGAGCATGTGCCTGCTCGATCCGCGGCCCGACCTCGGCGTGATGGTGCGCATGGTGGAAGAAGGCTTTCGCCTCTCCGAAGCCTCGAACATGCCCTGCCTGATGGAACTGCGCATCCGCACCTGCCATGTGCGCGGCAGCTTCGAGTGCAAGGACAACGTGGCGCCCGCCGTCTCGACCCGCGCGCTGATGACCGAGCCGGCCGGCTTCGACTACATGCGCCTGGCGCACCCGCCCGTCACCTTCCGCCACGAGAAGCTCAAGGGCGACGCGCGCATTCCGGCCGCGCGGCGCTACATCGTCGAGCATCAGCTCAACGAGCTGATTCCGGGCCGGCGCCATGCGGACCTCGGCATCGTGGTGCAGGGCGGCCTGTACAACGCGCTCATCCGCAGCCTGCAGCAGCAGGGTCTGGCCGATGCCTTCGGCGACACCGACATCCCGATCCTCGTGCTCAACGTCACCTACCCGCTGGTGCCCGAGCAGGTGGCCGACTTCTGCGTGGGCAAGCGCGCAGTGTTGGTGGTGGAAGAAGGCCAGCCCGAGTACATCGAGCAGGACATCGCCACGCTGCTGCGCCGGCGCGACATCCAGACGCCGCTGCACGGAAAAGACATGCTGCCCTCGGCCGGCGAGTACGGCGTCGAAGTGCTGTCGGGCGGCGTCGGCGCCTTTGCCGCGAAGTACATCGAGAACAGCGAGGCCTCGTCGTCGGCGCAAGCGTGGCTCGCCGGCAACCGCGAGCGCCGCGAAGCCGTGGCGCGCCGCCTGAGCGCGCCGCTGCCCAACCGGCCGCCGAGCTTCTGCATCGGCTGCCCCGAGCGGCCGGTGTTCTCGGCCCTCAAGCTGGCGCAGCAGGAGACGGGGCCGGTGCACATCGCGGCCGACATCGGCTGCCACGCCTTCGGCACCTTCGAGCCCTTCTCGATGGGCCATTCGATCCTGGGCTACGGCATGAGCCTGGCCAGCCGCGCGGGCGTGGCGCCGATGATGAACCGCCGCACGCTGTCGATCATGGGCGACGGCGGCTTCTGGCACAACGGCCTGCTGACCGGCGTGCAGAGCGCGCTCTTCAATGAAGACGACGCGGTGCTGCTGATCTTCAAGAACGGCTACACCTCGGCCACCGGCACGCAGGACATCATCTCCACGCCCGACGACGAGATCAAGGAACGCGCGGAAGACAAGCAGCAAAGCCTGGTCGACAAGAACCAGACCATCGAAGCCACGCTGACGGGCCTGGGCGTGAAGTGGATGCGCACCGTGACCACCTACGACGTGGAGCGCATGCGCAAGACGCTGACCGAGGCCCTCACCAGCGACTTCAACGGCCTGAAGGTGGTGATCGCCGAGGGCGAATGCCAGCTGGAGCGCCAGCGCCGCATCAAGCCCTGGATTGCCGGGCTGCTGAAAAAGGGCGAGCGCGTGGTGCGCGTGAAGTACGGCGTCGATGAAGACGTGTGCAACGGCGACCACGCCTGCATCCGCCTGTCGGGCTGCCCCACCCTCACGCTCAAGGACAACCCCGATCCGCTGAAGGTCGACCCGGTGGCCACCGTGATCGACGGCTGCGTCGGCTGCGGCCTGTGCGGCGCCAACGCCCATGCGGCCACGCTGTGCCCGAGCTTCTACCGGGCCGAGGTGGTGCAGAACCCCAAGTGGCATGAACGGCTGCTGCACGGCCTGCGCGGTGCGGTCGTGCGCGCACTGCAACCCGCGTAAAGGGGCAAGGACATGGAAAACAACCGCCCCATCACCCTGCTCGTCTGCGCCCTCGGCGGCGAAGGCGGCGGCGTGCTCACCGAATGGCTGGTGGACATCGCCCGCCATGCCGGCTACGCCGCACAGAGCACGTCGATCCCCGGCGTGGCGCAGCGCACCGGCGCCACCACTTACTACATCGAGGTGTTCCCGGTGCCGCTCGCGCAGCTCGGCGGCCGGCGCCCGGTGTTCAGCCTGAGCCCGGTGCCGGGCGCGCTCGACGCCATCGTGTCGTCGGAGCTGCTCGAAACCGCGCGCCAGATCGGCAACGGCATGAGCGCGCCGCTGCGCACGCTGGTCATCAGCTCGTCGGCGCGCATCTTCACCACCGCCGAGCGCATGGAGCCGGGCGATGGCCGCGCCGACGCGCAACGGCTGCTCGACGTGGTCAAGGCCTTCAGCCGCGAGCACCATGTGTTCGACATGAACGCCATCGCGCGCGACGCCGGCACGGTGGTCAGCGCGGTGATGCTCGGCGCCATCGCGGGCAGCGGCCTCTTTCCGTTCAAGCGCGAAGCTTATGAACACGTGGTGCGCGGCGGCGACGCCAGCGCACCCGAGAAGCTGAGCAAGATGGCCGCAGCCAGCCTGCGCGGCTTTGCCGCCGCACTCGACGCGGTGAGCGCGCCGCGCGCGCAGGCCGCCTTCGTCAACAGCATGATGGCGAACGACACCGCCGATGCACCGCCACCGCCGCGCGCCCTGCCCGACGAACTGGCGCGGCGCTTTCCGCCCGCCGTGCACGACATGCTCGCGCTCGGCCATGCACGCGTGCTCGACTACCAGGACGCCGGCTACGCCGCGCTGTATGCCCAACGCCTGGGCCGCGTGCTCGACGCGGAGCGCGGCGCCGACCCGGCCGGCGCGCAGGGCTTTGCCATCACGCGTGAAGCCGCGCGCTGGCTCGCGCTGTGGATGGCCTTCGACGACATCGTGCGCGTCGCCGCGCTCAAGGGCCGCGCCAGCCGGGCGCAGCGCGTGCGGCAGGAAGTGCGCGCCACCGACGAAGACATCGTGAAGGTCTACGACCACTTCAAGCCCGGCGCGGCCGAGTTCGCTGCGCTGCTGCCGCCCGGCTTGTCGCGCCGCGTGACCGCATGGGATCGCCGCCGGCAGGCGCGCGGCCTTGCGCCCTGGGCGCTGCCGCTGAAGGTCGGCAGCCATTCGGTGTTCGGCATGGCGTCGCTGCGGCTGCTGGCCTCGCTGCGCTGGCTGCGCAAGCGCGGCAGCCGCTTTGCCGAAGAGCAGGCCCTCATCGAGCGCTGGCTCGCCGCGGTGGAAACCGGCACGCGCGAAGCCTGGGCGCTGGGCCACGAGCTGGCGCTGTGCGGCCGGCTCATCAAGGGCTATGGCAGCACCAACGAACGCGGCAAGCACAATCTGCTGCATGTGATCGACGAACTCGCCGGCCGCGCGGCCTTGTCCGCGCCGGCACGGGCCGAGGCCATCGCCGCCGCCCGCGAAGCGGCACTGGCCGACGAAGGCGGCAAGGCGCTCGACGCCGCGCTGGTGCAGCACGGTGCCGCCCCGCGCCCCGTGCAGGCGCAGCCGATCCGCTGGATGAAGCGCAAGCCCACCGGCGGCGCCTGAGACGGAAGGCCCGCCGATGCCCCTTCTGAACGTGGAAGACTACCGGCGCCGCGCGCGCCGGGTGCTGCCGCGCCTCGTGTTCGACTATGTCGATGGCGGCGCGGAAGACGAGCGTTGCCTGCAGCGCAACCGCGACGCGCTGGAAAGCCTGCCGCTGATTCCCGAATGCCTGCGCGACACCAGCGCCATGGACATCGGCATCGAGCTCTTCGGCCGCCGCTGGCGCGCGCCCTTCGCCATTGCGCCCATCGGGCTGGCCGGCCTCGTGCGGCCCGGCGCCGATGCGTTGCTTGCCGGCGCCGCGCAGGCCGCGCGCGTTCCCTTCATTCTCTCGACCGCATCGAACACGCGCATCGAGGACGTGCGCGCCGCCGCGCCCGATGCCACGCTGTGGATGCAGCTCTACGTGATGGGCGAGCGCGCCATTGCCGAGCGCATCGTGCGCCGCGCGCGCACCGCCGGTTTCGAGGCGCTGGTGCTCACGGTCGACGTGCCGGTCAGCGGGCTGCGCGAGCGCGACCTGCGCCACGGCTTTCGCGTGCCGATGCAGCTCACGCCCGGCACGCTGCTCGACATGGCGCGGCATCCCGCATGGCTGCTGCGGCTGGCACGCAGTGGCGCGCCGCAGTTTGCGAACCTGCTGCCCGACGACGACGGCGCGCCGGTATCGGCACAGACCCAGGCCGCGCTGCTCTCGCGCGCGATGGACCGCACGCTCACCTGGGACAGCCTGGCCTGGCTGCGCAAGCTCTGGGACGGGCCGCTGCTCATCAAGGGTCTGCTGGGGGCCGAAGATGCACGCCGCGCGCTGCGCCATGGTGCCGACGGCATCGTGGTCTCGAACCACGGCGGGCGCCAGCTCGATGCCGCGCCCGCCAGCATCGCGGCACTGCCGGCCATTCTGGATGCGGTCGGCGGCCGCATCCCCGTCCTCATGGATGGGGGCATCCGGCGCGGCAGCGACATCGTGAAGGCACTGGCGCTCGGTGCGCGCGCAGCCCTTGTCGGCCGCGCTCCGGTCTATGGCCTGGCCTGCGGCGGCGAACAGGGCGCGCTGTCGGTGCTGCAGCTGCTGGCGCAGGAAACCGAGCGAACGATGACGCTGCTGGGTGCCAGCGGCGTGCATGAACTGGGGCCGCGCCATGTCGATCGGCCCGTGCCGCGTTCGCTCACCGAACAGGACGGCGCCGCGCAACGAATCAAGGAAACCCCGCACGAGAAAGCCTCCATTTACCCGGCGCGCGCGACTGCCTAGGCTGACCGACCTCGACGCTTTCAAGACACCACAAAGAAGGAGACACATGCCAAGCACCCACCAACCCCGGCCCCGGGGCACACGACCGCAACGCACCTTGCGTGCCTCGCCTCTTGCGCTGCTCGCGGCCTGCGCCGCGCTCGTCGCGGGCACGCCCGCCGTGCAGGCGCAGGACAAGCCCGTGCAGCTCAAGCTGTCGAGCTGGGTGCCGGCGCAGCATCCGCTCAACCCTGCGCTGCAGGCCTGGGCGGACGACATCAAGAAGGCGTCGAACGGCAGCATCACCGCGATCCTGTTTCCGTCGGAACAGCTCGGCAAGGCCTTCGACCACTACGACATGGCGCGCGACGGCATCGCCGACTTCTCGTACGTGAACCCGGGCTACCAGCCCGGCCGCTTCCCGGTCATGGCCGGTGCGTCGCTGCCCTTCCTGTTCGCCAACGGCAAGGAAGGCTCGGCCGCCATCGACGCCTGGTACCGCAACTACGCGGCCAAGGAAATGAAGGACGTGAAGTACTGCTTTGCGTTCGTGCACGACCCCGGCACCTTCCACTCGCGCAAGAAGATCGTGGTGCCCACCGACGTCAAGGGCCTGAAGGTGCGGCCGGCGACCAGCACCGTGGGCCAGCTCATCACCTCGCTGGGCGGTACCAACGTGCAGGCATCGGCGCCCGAGTCGCGCGACATGCTGGAGCGCGGCGTGGCCGACGCCATCACCTTCCCCTGGGGTTCGATCGGCCTCTTCGGCATCGACAAGGTGGTGAAGTACCACATGGACGTTCCGCTGTACGTCACGCCCTTCGTGTGGGTGATGAACAAGGGCAAGTACGAAGCGATGTCCACCGCGCAGAAGAAGGTGATCGACGACCACTGCACCAGCGAATGGGCGCAGAAGGTGGCCGCACCGTGGGCCGACTTCGAGTTCGCCGGCCACGCCAAGATGGCCGCGCTGCCGGGCCACGAGATCTACAAGCTCACGCCGGAGCAGCTCGACGCATGGCGCAAGGCCGCCGCGCCGTCCGAGGCGCAATGGGCCGAGAGCGTGAAGAAGGTCGGCGAAGACCCGAAGGCCGTGATGGACGCGCTCAAGGGCAGCCTCGCCAAGTACAAGTCGGCACTTTGATCGATCGCCCCCTCGGGGGCATCGGCCTGAAAAGGGAGACACATGGCTACACGGTCCGCCAGCTACATGGACCGCGCGATCAACACGATCGAATGGCTTGCCGCCATCTTCGTGGGCATCGTCGCGCTCAACATCTTCGTGGCCGTGGTGCTGCGCAAGTTCTTCGACACCTCGATCCCCGACGCCTACGACTTCGGTCGCATGCTGCTGGGCATCCTGATCTTCTGGGGCATCGCGGCCACCAGCTATCGGGGCGGCCACATCACGGTCGACCTGGTGTGGACGGCCGCGAGCCCGCGCATGAAGCGCGTCATCGACGTGTTCGCCACGCTGGTGCTGCTGTTCGTGGTGGCGGTGCAGACCGCAATGCTGTTCGACAAGGTGCGCGGCACCTACGTCGACAACGTGCAGACCTACGACCTGAACATTCCGACCTGGCCGTTCTACGCGGTGGCCTGGACCGGCGACGTGTGCGCGGTGTTGCTGATCGCCATTCGCACCTACCGGCTCATCTTCCATCCCGAACAGCTCGAAGAAACCCACCCTGAACAGAAGGCGGACGAATGAGCCCCGATGCAGTTGCCATCCTGGGCTTTGTCGCCCTGTTCGTATTGATGCTGTTGCGCGTGCCGGTCGGCATGGCGATGGGCCTCGTGGGAGTGACCGGCTACAGCTACCTCGTGGGCCCCGGGCCTGCGCTGAAGCTGGTGGGCCAGACATCGATGCGCACCGTGACCGACTACACCTTCGGCGTGATCCCGATGTTCATGCTGATGGGCGCGCTGGTGTCGGTGTCGGGCGTGAGCCGCGAGCTTTTCAAGGCGGCCAACTCGATGATCGGCCACCTGCGCGGCGGCCTCGGCGTGGCCACCGTGGTGGCATGCGGCGGCTTCGCGGCGATCTGCGGCTCGTCGGTGGCCACGGCCGCCACCTTCTCGGCGGTGGCATACCCGGAGATGCGGCGCTTCAACTACCCGCAGTCGTTCTCGACCGGCGTGATCGCCGCGGGCGGCACGCTGGGCGCGATCCTGCCGCCATCGACCGTGCTTGCGGTCTACGCCATCCTCACGCAGCAGGACATCGGCAAGCTCTTCATGGCGGGCATCGTCCCCGGCATCCTCGCGATGGCGATGTACGTGATGACCATCGCGATCATCGTCAAGCTGCGGCCCGACTGGCTGCCCGGCGGCGAGGTCAAGCCATGGTCCGAGCGCATCAAGGACCTGAAGAACGTGTGGGCGCCGCTGGTGCTTTTCATCTTCGTGATCGGCGGTCTCTACGGCGGCTTCTTCACGCCGACCGAGGCAGGCGGCGTGGGCGCGAGCGGCGCCTTCATCCTCGGGCTGGTGCGGCGCAAGCTCGACGGCCCGAAGATCCGCGAGGCCCTGCTCTCGGCCACGCGCACTGCGGCGGCCGTGTTCACCGTGCTGATCGGCGCGCTGCTCTTCGGTTATTTCCTCACCATCACGCAAAGCCCGCAGAAACTGACCGAGTTCCTCACCAGCCTGGGCATCGGCCGCTACGGCGTGCTCGCGCTCATCATGCTGATGTACCTTGTGCTCGGCTGCCTGATGGACGCGATGGCCATGATCATCCTGACCGTGCCCATCATCTATCCGGTGATCGTGCACCTGGGCTTCGATCCCATCTGGTTCGGCGTGATCATCGTGATGACGGTCGAGCTGGGGCTCATCCATCCACCGGTGGGCATGAACGTCTTCGTCATCAAGAGCGTGGTGAAGGACGTGAGCTTCACCACCATCTTCAAGGGCGTGCTGCCGTTCATCGTGACGGACATCGTGCGCCTGGTCATCCTGATCGCCTTCCCGATCATTGCCTTGTGGCTGCCAACGAGAATGGGCTGATGAGCGACAACAACAGCAATAGCGACGGCAAGGAAGTCGTCTACACCGCGCGCGTCGAGTTCGGCGATTGCGACCCTGCCGGCATCGTCTGGTTTCCCAATTTCTTCCGCTGGATCGATGCGGCCTCGCGGCACTTCTTTGCCGAGTGCGGCGTTCCGCGCTGGGAAGAAACGACCGAGACGCTCGGCGTGATCGGCACGCCACTGGTCGATACCCACACGCGCTTCGTGAAGGCCGCAAGCTACGGCGACACACTGCGGATTGCAGTGCGCATCACCGAATGGCGCGAGAAGAGCTTCGTGCAGACCTACCGCGTGACACGCGGCGAAGACCTGATTCTCGAATGCGAAGAGGTGCGGATCTTCGGTGCGAAGCGTGAAGGCGGGGGGATTCGGGCGGTGGCGATTCCGGGTTCGATCCGGGCGCTTTGCGAGTAGGCCTGGCTGTCAGTGCGCGTCGGCCTGCAGCTTCGCAAGCAGGCCATCGACGCCGCGGTCGATCAGGTCGAAGACTTCGATGAAGTCCTTCTGGCCGCCATACCAGGGGTCGGGCACATCGCCCTCGATGCCATCCGCGAATTCCGTGAACATGTGCACCTTGTCAGCCGTTCCCGTGGGAGCGAGCCTGCGGAGCGCGGCGCAGTGGTGCGTCGTCATGCCGACGATGAGATCGAAGCGCGCGAAGTCGTCGGTGCGAACCTGCCGCGCACGGTGCGCGTGCATCTCGATGCCGCGCCGCCGCGCCTCGGCCACCGAACGCGGGTCGGGCGGATTGCCGCGCTCCTCGTCGGAGATGGCGGCGCTGTCGACTTCGACCTCGAAGCCTGCAGCCCGCGCCTTATGCATGAGCAGCGTATGGGCTGTGGGGGAGCGGCAAATGTTGCCAGTGCAAATGAACAAGACCGATGGTTTCTTCATCTGCGCATTGTCGATGCCCCGCTACCAAGCGTCGCCGATGCCGAGCCCCTGTTTCAGATGGGCTGCGAGCGCCGCAGCACCCTGCAGCAAGAAGCTGATCGCATCCTGAAAAACCGGCACCTCCGTCGCTGAAAAACACGGCGGGGCCTGAGGGATTGCCCGTGGCAAGGGTTGACGCTCCATATGCCGCGGTGCAACAATTCGGAATCTTTATTTCGGAGCCCCGTGCGTGGACAGTGCCAGTTGGATCAGTGACAAGACGCGTGCCTCGGCAGGCGTGACACTCCAGGCCCTTTAGCGCAGGCTCCCCGCGCTGTGGCCGCCGTGCACGCAGCGTGACCCCCTTGCCTTCCGGCAAGCGGTTCTCCCCTCCCGATTCCCGTCGTTCTCGTCACTGACTTTTTCAGTCAGCTTGCGTGCGCCCATGCACGAGGCCCTTCATTGCGAAGGAGCCTTGCCATGCGTCAATTTCAACTTCGTCAGCCGCAGCCGTTGCAGCAGCCGGTCGCTCGCCCGTCGGCGCCTGCACCGGCACGTGCGGCCGCGTCCGAGATCGACGGCGCGCTGGACAAGGCCGCCGCGCTCTGGACCACGCGCCGCATCCGCAGCTTCCTGATGCTGCTCGAACAGCCCACACGCGCCGCCCAGCGCTGAAGCGCGGCGCACGGACACCCCCCATCGCCACGCGAGAAGACAAGGAGGCACCCATGGACCCCGCTCCTCATTGGCGCCCTTGCGCGCCCCAGCCGTTCCGATCGATTGCAAGAGTGCAGCGCGCCGTGCTGCGGAGAGACTTCCACGCCTGACTGACGCGTGAGCTTCTTTCCTTCGCGGCCTGCGCCGCCGTGAAGGAGAGAAAAATGAAAAACGTCCTGAAGTCCTTTTTCGAGAGCTTCCTGCGCAGCCGCCACATGCTGCATCACTTCGAGCGCTGGCAGACGCTGCTGGGCCCGAAGCCCGCCGGCACCGGCTCCATCAGCATGCCGCCCGACATCGCGAAGGCCCTGGCCACGGCCTCGCGCACCGATGCCGGCGAGATGCTCGTCAGGCTCGCCAGTTCGCCGCGCGGCCTCAGCGAAGGCCATGCCCAGGTGCTGCGCAAGCGCCTGGGCAGCAACGAAGTCCGGCACGAGCAACCGCTGCCATGGTGGCGGCACCTGTGGCAGTGCTACCGCAATCCGTTCAACCTGCTGTTGACGGTGCTCGCGCTGATCTCGTACGCCACCGAGGACATGAAGGCCACGCTGGTGATCGGCAGCATGGTGGTGCTGTCGACGGTGCTGCGCTTTCTGCAGGAGTCGCGCTCCAACAAGGCAGCCGACCGGCTCAAGGCGATGGTGAGCAACACCGCCACGGTGCTGCGGCCCGCGCCGGGCTTCAAGGCCGGCCCGGCCGGCGACGAAGGCTTCGACACCACGCACGCCGGCACGGTGCGCGTGGAGGTGCCGATGCGCGACCTGGTGCCGGGCGAAGTGATCGCGCTGTCGGCCGGCGACATGATCCCCGCCGACTGCCGCCTGATCACCGCCAAGGATTTGTTCATCAGCCAGTCCGCGCTGACGGGCGAAGCCATGCCGGTCGAGAAGTTCGTCGTCGACCGCAATGGGCACGCGGCCGGCGTGCTCGAACGCGAGAACCTGCTCTTCATGGGCACCAACGTGATCAGCGGCACCGCCACCGCGCTCATCGTGCACACGGGCGACCGCACCTTCTTCGGTGCGCTGGCGCAGCGCGTGACGGCCACCGACCGCGGCACCAGCGCGTTCCAGGCGGGCATCAACCGCGTGAGCTGGGTGCTGATCCGCTTCATGCTGGTGATGGCGCCGCTGGTGCTGGTGATCAACGGCCTGGCCAAGGGCGACTGGTGGGAGGCGGCCCTGTTCGCGCTGTCGATCGCGGTCGGCCTCACGCCCGAGATGCTGCCGATGATCGTGACCGCCACGCTGGCCAAGGGCGCGGTGGTCATGTCGCGCCAGAAGGTGATCGTGAAGCGGCTGGAGGCCATCCACAACTTCGGCGCCATGGACGTGCTGTGCACCGACAAGACCGGCACGCTCACGCAGGACCGCATCGTGCTCGAACGCCACACCAACGCCTGGGGCGAGGCCTCGGACCACGTGCTGCAGCTGGCCTACCTCAACAGCTTTCACCAGACGGGCCTGAAGAACCTGCTCGACAAGGCGGTGCTGAGCCATGCCGAGATGCAGCTCGAGACGCGGCTGCAGACCGCCTACCGCAAGATCGACGAAGTGCCCTTCGACTTCTCGCGCCGCCGCATGTCGGTGGTGGTGGCCAACGGCGGCAGCCAGCACCTGCTGATCTGCAAGGGTGCGCTGGAAGAGATCCTGTCGGTGTGCACCTCGGTCGAGCGTGGCGCCGAGGTGCTGGCGCTCGATGCCGACGTGCTCGCGCGCATCCACCGCGTGGCGTCGGAGCTCAATGCCCAGGGCCTTCGCGTGGTGGCCGTGGCAAGCCGCGCGCTGGCGCTCGATGCACAGAAGCCGGCCTATGGCGTGGCCGACGAATCGGGGCTCACGCTGCTGGGCTACGTGGCTTTTCTCGATCCGCCGAAAGAATCGACCGCGCCCGCGCTGCGCGCCCTGGCCGAGCATGGCGTGGCCGTGAAGGTGCTGACCGGCGACAACGAACTGGTCACGCGCAAGGTCTGCGCCGATGTGGGCCTGGAGGCCGGCCGCATGGTGCTCGGCCACGAGATCGAGGAGATGGGCGACGCCGAGCTGCGGGTGCGGGTCGAGCAGCACCAGGTGTTCGCCAAGCTCACGCCCGCGCACAAGGAGCGCATCGTGCATGCGCTGCATGCCAACGGCCACGTGGTCGGCTTCATGGGCGACGGCATCAACGACGCGCCGGCGCTGCGCGCGGCCGACATCGGTATCTCGGTGGACAGCGCGGTGGACGTGGCCAAGGAATCGGCCGACATCATCCTGCTCGAAAAGAGCCTGATGGTGCTGGAGCAAGGCGTGATCGAGGGCCGCCGCACCTTCGCCAACATGCTCAAGTACATCAAGATCACTGCCAGCTCGAACTTCGGCAACGTGTTCTCGGTGCTGGTGGCGAGCGCTTTCCTGCCCTTCCTGCCGATGTTGCCGCTGCATCTGCTGGTGCAGAACCTGCTGTACGACGTGTCGCAGATCGCGATTCCGTTCGACAACGTGGACGAAGAGTTTTTGAAGACCCCGCAGCGCTGGAACCCGGCGGACCTGGGCCGTTTCATGGTGTTCTTCGGGCCGCTGAGCTCGGTGTTCGACATCCTGACCTTCACAGTGCTGTGGTTCGTGTTCGCCGCCAATTCGGTGGACCACCAGACGCTGTTCCAGTCGGGCTGGTTCATCGAAGGCCTGCTGTCGCAGACGCTGATCGTGCACCTGATCCGCACGCGCAGGATTCCCTTCCTGCAAAGCCGCGCCTCGTGGCCTCTGTTGGCCATGGGCGCCGCCATTGCCGCGGTCGGCATCTGGCTGCCGATGGGACCGCTGGCACACTATTTCAAGCTGCAGGCGCTGCCGCTGGCGTACTTCCCGTGGCTGGTGGCAATGCTGGTGGGCTATGCGTTGCTGACGCAGACGGTCAAGGGCTGGTATGCGCGGCGGTATGGGTGGCAGTGAGCGCCTGCGGCCTTGCGGGCTTCATGACACGCATATGACATTCGGCGGTTGCAAACTGCGGCATCAACAAGAAGAGGGAACCCATCGATGCAAGCCATTCATAACATCAACCTGCTCTCGCTCCTCGACACCTTCGTCAGCGTGACGGCAGCCTTCATCCTCGGCTCGCTGATCGGCCTGGAACGGCAGGTCCGGCAGCGCACTGCGGGCTTGCGCACCAACACGCTGGTGGCCGTGGGTGCCGCGGTGTTCGTCGACCTGGCCCAGCGGCTGGACGGCAGCGGCGGCGCGGTGCGCGTGGTGGCCTATGTGGTGTCGGGCATCGGCTTCCTGGGCGCGGGCGCGATCATGAAGGAAGGCGCCAACGTCACGGGCCTGAACACGGCGGCAACGCTGTGGGGGTCGGCGGCGGTGGGTGCCTGCGCGGGCGCGGACCTGCTCGGCGAGGCGCTGATCGCAGCGCTGTTCGTGCTGGCCAGCAACACGCTGCTGCGGCCGGTGGTGAACCGCATCAACCGCCAGCCGATCAGCGAGGGCGCGAGCGAAGCGACGTACGTGGTGCGCGTGATCTGCTCACGCGCGGCACGGCCCGAAGTGATGGACCAGCTGCTGCTGTTGCTCGAGGCCGCGAACTATCCGGTGCGCGACGTCGACCAGCACCCGTTCGGCCCGGCCGACACCGAGATCGGTGCAACGCTCTATGCGACAGCGGTCGAGCCTTCGGAGCTCGACCGTGTCATCGAAGACCTGGAAGTCCTCGACGGTGTGCAGCAAGCCTTCTGGAATGCCACCGCCGAGGAGTGATCCGAGGCCGACTTACACGCCCAGGATCGACACCGCCTTGGTGTTCAGGTAAGCCTCGAGCGCCTCGGGGCCGCCTTCCGAGCCGTAGCCCGAATCCTTCACGCCACCGAACGGCATTTCGGGCGACGGCGTGGCGGGCTGGTTGATCCACAGCATGCCGAGTTCGAGCTTCTGGCTCAGCAGGTGCGCGCTCTTGATCGACTTGGTGAAGGCGTAGCCGGCCAGGCCGAACGGCAGGCGGTTGGCTTCGGCGATGGCTTCTTCGAGCGTGTCGAAACCGCGGATGGCGGCAATGGGGCCGAAGGGTTCGTTGTTGAACACGTCGGCGTCCAGCGGCACGTCGGTCAGCACGGTGGGAGCGAAGAAGTTGCCGGTGTCGCCGACGCGTTCGCCGCCAGCAGCCACGGTGGCGCCCTTCTTGCGGGCATCTTCCAGCACATGGGCCATGGCCGTGAGGCGGCGGGCATTGGCCAGCGGGCCGATGGTCGTGCCTTCGGCGAGGCCGTCGCCGAGCTTCAGGCCTTCGGTGTACTTGACCAGCGTGCGGGCGAATTCTTCGCGCAGGCTGTTGTGCACCAGGAAGCGGGTCGGCGAGATGCAGACCTGGCCGGCGTTGCGGAACTTGGCGGCACCGGCGGCCTTGACGGCCAGCGCCACGTCGGCGTCTTCGGCCACGATCACCGGTGCGTGGCCGCCCAGTTCCATCGTGACGCGCTTCATGTGCGAGCCGGCCAGTGCGGCCAGTTGCTTGCCGACCGGGGTCGAGCCGGTGAAGGTGACCTTGCGGATGATCGGATGCGCGATCAGGTAGTTCGAGATTTCAGCGGGGTTGCCGAACACGAGGCCCACGGTGCCGGGCGGAATGCCGGCGTCGACAAAAGCCTGCAGCAGCGCAGCAGGCGATGCCGGGGTTTCTTCAGGCGCCTTCACCAGGAACGAGCAACCGGTGGCCAGCGCGGCACCGAGCTTGCGCACGATCTGGTTGATGGGGAAGTTCCACGGCGTGAAGGCGGCGACGGGGCCCAGCGGCTCCTTCAGCACGAGCTGCTGCGCGGCCAGGTTGCGCGACGGCACGATGCGGCCATACACGCGGCGGCCTTCGTCGGCGAACCATTCGATGATGTCGGCGGCGGCCAGCGTCTCGACCCGGGCTTCGGCGAGCGGCTTGCCCTGCTCTTGCGTCAGCAGCTTGGCGATTTCAGGGGCGCGTTCGCGGATCAGGCCGGCGGCGCGGCGCATGACGGCGGCGCGCTCGTTAGCGGGGGTGTTGCGCCACTTTTCAAAGCCGCGTTGAGCAGCGGCCAGGGCACGGTCGAGGTCGGCGATGCTGGCGTGCGCCACCTTGCCGATGGCCTTGCCGGTGGCGGGGTTCACGACGTCCAGCGTCTTGCCGCCGGTGGCGTCGACCCATTCGTTGTCGATCAGCAGGCGTGTGTCGGTGTAGGTGGCGGTCATGGCGAACTTTTCCTTCGGGACTGGATGATGAAAAGGGGGAAATCTGGATGCGCGACGCGGCACCACGGGGTGGTGCGCTTGCAACAACGGCGGCAGCAGGCTGCCGGACGCGTAGATTAACCCGAGTTCACAATCCGCGCCGAGGCTGGGAAACCCGCCCCCGCGCGCCTTTCACAGCACCAGCAGCGCCCGGAAGTCGTTGACGTTGGTGTGGGAAGGCCCGGTGATCAGCAGGTCGCCGATGGCACCGAAGTAGGTGTAGGCGTCGTTGCGGTCCATGTAGTCCGACAGCTTCATGCCCTTGGCCGTTGCACGTGCCAGCGAGTCGGGCGTGACGAAGGTTCCGGCGTTGTCTTCCATGCCGTCGATGCCGTCGGTGTCGCCCGCCAGCGCCCAGACGCCCGGCTGCCCCATGAGCGCGCCGGCCAGGCCCATGCAGAACTCGCCGCCGCGGCCGCCACGGCCCTTGGGCTGGCCGGGCTTGCGGGGCCGGATCGTCACCGTGGTTTCGCCGCCCGACAGGATGACGCAGGGCCTGGCGAAGGGTTGGCCATGGAGCGCCACCGCGCGCGCGAGCGCGGCATGCACCTTGCCGACCTCGCGCGATTCGCCTTCCATCTCGTCGCTGAGGATGTGCGCATCGAGGCCGGCCGCGCGCACCACCTGGGCCGCCGCCTCCAGCGACTGCTGGGGCGTGGCGATCACGTGCGTCTGGTGGCCCGCGAACACCGGGTCATTCGGCTTGGGCGTTTCGAGCGCCCCGCTCTCGAGCTGCGCGCGCACCGGTGCGGGCACGTCGATGGCATAGCGCTCGAGGATGGCGAGCGCATCGGCGCAGGTGGTGGCGTCAGGCACCGTCGGGCCGCTGGCGATGACCGCCGGATCGTCGCCGGGCACGTCGCTGATCGTGAGGGTGACGACGCGCGCCGGCGCGCAAGCTGCGGCCAGCCGGCCGCCCTTGATGCGCGACAGGTGCTTGCGCACGCAGTTCATCTCGCCGATGCTCGCGCCGCTCTCGAGCAGCTGCGTGTTGATGCGCTGCTTGTCGGCCAGCGTGAGGCCTTCGGCCGGCAGCACCAGCAGCGACGAGCCGCCGCCCGAGATCAGGCACAGCACCAGGTCGTCGGCCGTGAGGCCTTGCGTCAACGCGAGGATGCGCTCGGCGGCGCGCAGGCCGGCTTCGTCGGGCACCGGGTGCGCCGCCTCGACCAGCTCGATGCGCCGTGGCAGGCCTTCGGGCCGCGGCGGAATGTGGTCATAGCGCGTGACGACCAAGCCCGACAGCGGCGCGTCGGCCGGCCACAGGGCTTCGAGCGCCTGCACCATCGAGCCCCCCGCCTTGCCGCAGCCCAGCACCAGGGTGCGGCCCTTGGGCGGCGGCGGAAGATGGGGGCCGAGCGTGGACAGCGGCAGCGCGCGGTCCACCGCCACGCGGTAGAGATGTTCGAGAAAGGCGCGCGGATCTTCGCGTGGATCGGGGGCAGCGGCCAGGGACGGATTCGATGCGGTCATTGCTGTATGTCTCCAGTCCGGCAATTGTGCTGCGGACCAGGCCCCGCCCCTTCGCCGGTCAACTTTTTCGGGATGCCTAGTTCGTCTTTGCGCCGGCCTGGAACCAGCGGCCGATCAGGGCGCGCTCTTCGTCGGTGATGCCGGTCGCGTTGTTCATCGGCATGATCTTGGTGACCACGACCTGCTGGTAGATCGCCTGCGCATGCGCGGCCACCTGCTCCGGCGAATCGACCCGCACGTTCTTCATCTGCACGGACGCGCCGTGGCACATGAAGCAGCGTTGCGCGAGCACCTTCTGCACGTCGGCGAAGGGCACCGCGGGTGCGGCCGCGGAAACGACCGGCGCCGCCACGGGTGCGGGCTTCATCCAGACGATGGTCAGGCCCAGCACCACGATGCCGACCAGCGCATAGGGCAGCGGGTTGCCCGCATTGCCGAGCTTGAAGCGATGACGCACCACGAAGAACTGCCGGATGGCCGCGCCGCCGAGCATGATGAGCAGCAGCACGATCCAGTTGTACTGGTGCGTGTAGGTGAAGCTGTAGTGGTTGCTCAGCATCGCGAACAGCACGGGCAGCGTGAAGTAGGTGTTGTGCACGCTGCGCTGCTTGCCGCGCTGGCCGTGCACCGGGTCGACCGGCTTGCCTTCGCGCAGTGCCGCCACGTTCTTGCGCTGGCCGGGAATGATCCAGAAGAACACGTTGCCGCTCATGGTGGTGGCCATCATGGCGCCCACCAGCAAAAAGGCCGCGCGCCCCGCGAACCACTGGCAGGCCAGCCACGTCGCGAAGGCGATGAAGATCGCGATCAGCACGCCGACGATGGTGTCGCCGTTCTTGCGGCGCCCGAAGATCTGGCAGATGCCGTCGTAGACCATCCAGAACACCACGAAGAAAGCCAGCGCCACGGCAATGGCGGCGCCGGGCTGCCAGTCCATCTTCGACTTGTCGATGAGGTAGGTGCTCGCGTTCCACAGGTACGACATGGTGAAGAGCGAGAAGCCCGTGATCCAGGTCGAGTAGCTCTCCCAGTACGACCAGTGCAGGTGGTCGGGCAGCTTCTTGGGCGCCAGCGCGTACTTCTGCATGTTGTAGAAACCACCGCCGTGCACGGCCCACTGCTCGCCGCCCACGCCCTTGTCGAGCGATTCTTGGTCGTGCGGCTTCTCGAGGCTGTTGTCCAGCATCACGAAGTAGAAGGAGGCGCCGATCCATGCGATGGCGGTGATGACGTGGACCCAGCGCAGCAGCAGGTTGGCCCAGTCGAGGTAGTAGCTTTCCATGTGCTTCTCTCTCAGCCCTGTGCACGCGTGGGGGCGTGGCAAAGGGGTTTCAGCCTGCTCACCACCGCGGGCGCTGTAAGCAGAGAAAGTGCCGCGAACGCAGGCTCCATGGAATGGGCCTCGCTCCGCTGCGGCTTGTTGTCGACCGAAAGTGTATACAGTTTTGGCAAGGGGCGGGATGCTTTTTTAGGGCGTCGTCGCCGGGAAAACCCTGTTCAGCCCAGCGATTGCAACAACTGTGCCGCCACCGCGACAGCGATCACCTCGGGCTCCTTGCCGGTGATGCCCGGCACGCCGATCGGGCAGGTGATGCGGGCCAGTTCGTCGGCCGTGAAGCCGCGCGCCTCGAGCCGGTGGCTGAAGGTGGCCCACTTGGTCTTGCTGCCGATCAGGCCGATGTAGGGCAGGTCGTCGCGCTCGCGCAGGCGCTTGAGGCAGGCGATGACGATGTCGAGGTCCTCGGCGTGGCTGAAGCTCATGATGAGCACGCGGCTGCCCGGCGCGAGCGCGGCCACGGCGTCTTGCACGGGCTCGGAATGCTCGGTGTCGATCTGCGCGGGCAGCTCGTCGGGAAAGACGCCGTCGCGGCTGTCGATCCAGCGCACCGCGAAAGGCAGCGCCGCCAGCAGGCGCGCGAGTGCGGCGCCCACGTGGCCGCCGCCGAACAGCGCCACCGGCTTGAGCTGCGCCACCAGTTCGCGCTGCAACGCCGGCGCGTCAGCCGCCGTGATGCGCTGGTACGACAGGAACATCACGCCGCCGCAGCATTGCCCCAGGCTGGGGCCGAGCGGATAGCGCTGGATGCCGTCGAAAGGCGCGCGTGTGCCGGCCAGCAGTTCGCGCGCTTCTTTGGTAGCCTGAAATTCGAGCTGGCCGCCGCCGATGGTGGCGGTCAGCGCGTCGGCCCACACCGTCATCCAGGTGCCTGCCTCGCGCGGCGCCGAGCCCTGCGTGGACTCGACGCGCACCAGCACCCCGTCTTCGTGGCGAAGACGCGCCAGCAGTTGATCGACCGCACCGCTCATTGCCGATACCTTCGGTTGCCCGGCCCGCGACGACTCACGGTATAAACCCGGCGATGAATCGCCAGCTTACGCCCCGCCGCCTTGCCCTTGCAGCCTCTGTTCTTTCCGCCTTGTGGCTCGCCGGCTGCGGCTCCACCGGGTCCGTGCCCGGCCAGTTGAGCGGTGCCAGCGGCGATGTGGGCGCAGGCCCCGCGCCGCGCGCATCGAATGCGGCCACCGCGCGCGACTACCGCCGCGACGCGGCGCGCCACATCTACGACACCAACCGCTCGCGCATCTACAAGGGCCAGCTGCCGCCGGTGCTCTATGCGGTCGGCACGCTGGAAGTGAACCTCGACACGGGCGGCAAGGTGCGCTCGATGCGCTGGCTGCGCGCGCCCAAGCACGCGCCCGAGGTGATCGCCGAGATCGAACGCACGGTGCTGAAGGCCTCGCCCTTCCCGCCGGCCACCCGCCTGGGCACCGTCACCTGGACGGACACCTGGCTGTGGGATGAAAGCGGGCGCTTCCAGCTCGACACCCTGACCGAAGGCCAGCAGCAAGGGGACTGACGACATCAAGACCCGCGGTAGGTGGAGTAGCTCCACGGGCTCACGAGCAGGGGCACGTGGTAGTGCTGGTCGGTGTGCGCCACGCCGAAATCCAGCGAGACCTTGTTCAGAAAGTTCGGCTCGGGCAGTTTCACGCCGCGCGCCTTGAAGTAGCCCGCCACGTCGAACACGAGGCGGTAGGTGCCGACCTTCAGCGAGTTGTTGTCGTAGAGCGGCCCGTCGCTGCGGCCGTCCAAATTCAGCGTGAAGCGCTTGACCAGCGTTGCGGCGTCGCCGTCGGTGGTGTACAGCGCCACCTCCATGCCCGCGGCAGGGCCGCCATGCATCGTGTCCAGTACGTGAGTGCTCAGGCCCATGGGGCGCTCCTTGAAAGTTCGAAAGTCGGATCGACGGGTGCGGGATATTCCGGTGGACAAAAGTGTATACAGTTCACGGCTTTGGGTCTATCATGAAAAACATGGAGTCCTCCACCACCCGTTCGATCGTCGACGCGCTCACGAAAGCGATCGTCGAGCACCGGCTTCAACCCGGCACCAAACTCGCCGAGCAGAAGCTGGCCGACCACTTCGGCGTGTCGCGCACCCTGGTGCGCCAGGCGCTGTTCCAGCTCTCTCAGAACAAGCTGATCCGGCTCGAACCCGCGCGCGGCGCCTTCGTGGCCGCACCGGCCGTCGACGAGGCCAAGCAGGTGTTCGCCGTGCGCCGCATGCTCGAAGCCGAGATGACGCGCGAGTTCGTGCGCACCGTCACGCCGGCCAAGATCAAGGCGCTGAAGGAACACGTCGCACTTGAAAAGTCGGCGGTGTCGGGCGAAGACATCTCGGGCCGTACCGAGCTGCTCGGCGACTTCCACGTGCGCATGGCCGAGCTCATGGGCAACCAGGTGCTGGCGCAGATTCTTGGCGAGCTGATCTCGCGCTGCGCCCTCATCACGCTGATGTACCAGAGCACCAGCGCGGCCGAGCACTCCAACGACGAGCACGCCGACATCGTGAAGGCGCTGGCCGCCCGTGACGAAGAGCGCGCCGTGCGCCTCATGACCGAACACCTGGAGCACGTCGAAGCCAACCTCACCTTCGACCGCAAGGTACCCACCAACGACATCTCGCTCGCCCTGGCCTGAACACCCATGACCGTCTACGACACCACCCTGCCCTACCCGCGCGACCTCGTCGGCTACGGCCGCAATCCACCGCACGCCCAATGGCCCGGCGGCGCACGCATCGCCGTGCAGTTCGTCCTCAACTATGAAGAAGGCGGCGAAAACGCCACGCTGCATGGCGACGCGGGTTCCGAGCAGTTCCTGTCCGAGATGTTCAACCCGGCGAGCTACCCCGACCGGCACATCAGCATGGAAGGCATCTACGAATACGGCTCGCGCGCCGGCGTGTGGCGCATCCTGCGCGAGTTCGAAAAGCGCGGCCTGCCGCTCACCGTGTTCGGCGTGGGCATGGCGCTGCAGCGCTACCCCGAGCTGACCGCCGCCTTCAAGGAACTGGGCCACGAGATCGCCTGCCACGGCTGGCGCTGGATCCACTACCAGAACCTCGACGAAGCCACCGAGCGCGAACACATGCGCCTGGGCATGGAAGCCATCGAGAAGCTCACCGGCGAGCGCGCCCTGGGCTGGTACACCGGCCGCGACAGCCCGCGCACGCGCCGCCTGGTGGCCGACTACGGCGGCTTCGAATACGACAGCGACTACTACGGCGACGACCTGCCCTTCTGGATGAAGGTACAGAAGACCGACGGCAGCGTGGTGCCGCAGCTCATCGTGCCCTACACGCTCGACTGCAACGACATGCGCTTCGCGCTGCCGCAAGGCTATTCGCACGCCGACCCGTTCTTCCAGTACATGAAGGACACCTTCGATGCGCTCTATGCCGAAGGCGACGCCAACGGCGACAACAGCCCCAAGATGATGAGCATCGGCATGCACTGCCGGCTGCTCGGGCGGCCCGGCCGCATCACGGCGCTGCAGCGCTTCCTCGATCACATCGCGCAGCACGACCGCGTGTGGGTCTGCCGGCGCGTCGACATCGCGCGGCACTGGAAGCAGGCGCATCCCTTCGAATCGGCCGCCACCGGAAACTGACCATGAGCCTCACCCTCGCCCAACTCAATGCCGCCGCGCCCGCCGCGGCCGTCGCCCTGCTTGACGGCGTCTACGAACATTCGCCCTGGATCGCGCAGCGCGCGCTGGTGCAGCGGCCCTTCCGCTCGCTCGCGCACCTGAAGCACGCGCTGGTGCAGGCGCTGGCCGCATCGACCGCCGACGAGCAGATCGGCCTGATCCGTGCCCACCCCGAGTTGGCTGGCAAGGCCATGGTCAGCAAGACGCTCACGGCCGAATCGACTCACGAGCAGAGCAAGGCCGGTCTGACCGACTGCACGCCCGAAGAGTTCGCGAAGATCCAGAAGTTCAACGCCGACTACAACGCCAAGTTCGGCTTTCCGTTCATCCTCGCGGTGCGCGGGCCGCGCGGCACAGGCCTGGCCAAGCGCGAGATCATCGACACCTTCGAGCGCCGGCTCTTCAATCATCCGGACTTCGAACTCGGCGAGGCACTGCGCAACATCCATCGCATCGCCGAGATCCGCCTCGACGACAAGTTCGCGGCCGACGTCACGCTCGGCAACGACGTGTGGGACTGGCAGGAGCAGCTCTCGGTGCACACCGACCCCGGCTATGCCGAGAAGGGCCAGCTCACCGTCACCTATCTCACCGACGCGCACCGTGCCTGCGCCGCGCAGATCAGCGCGCTGATGCGCGACGTGGGTTTCGACTCGGTGCACATCGACGCGGTCGGCAACGTGGTCGGCCGCTATGAAGGCGCCAAGCCCGACGCGAAGACCCTGCTCACCGGCTCGCACTACGACACCGTGCGCAACGGCGGCAAGTACGACGGGCGCCTGGGCATCTTCGTGCCGATCGCCTGCGTGCGCGAACTCAAGCGGCAAGGCAGGCGCCTGCCCTTCGCCTTCGAGGTGGTCGGCTTCGCGGAAGAAGAAGGCCAGCGCTACAAGGCCACCTTCCTGGGCTCGGGCGCACTCATCGGCCACTTCGACCAGCGCTGGCTCGACCAGAAGGACGCCGACGGCATCACCATGCGCGAGGCCATGCAGCACGCGGGCCTGAAGCAGGAAGACATTCCGAAGATCCAGCGCGATCCGGCCCGCTACCTGGGCTTCGTCGAAGTGCACATCGAGCAGGGCCCGGTGCTCACCGAGCTCGACCTGCCGCTGGGCATCGTCACATCCATCAATGGCAGCGTGCGCTACGTGGGCGAAGTGATCGGCATGGCCAGCCACGCCGGCACCACGCCGATGGACCGCCGGCGCGATGCGGCCGCTGCCGTGGCCGAGCTGATCCTCTACACCGAGCAGCGCGCCGCGAAAGACGGCGATTCGGTCGGCACCGTCGGCATGCTCGAAGTGCCCAGCGGCTCCATCAACGTGGTGCCGGGGCGCTGCAAGTTCAGCCTCGACCTGCGGGCGCCGAACAACGCGCAGCGCGACGCGCTCGCGACCGACGTGGTCAACGCGCTGAAGGACATCTGCGAGCGCCGTGGCGTGCGTTACGAGCTCGAAGAAACGATGCGCGCCGCCGCCGCGCCCAGCGCGCCCGCGTGGCAGCAACGCTGGGAACAGGCCGTCGATGCGCTGGGCATTCCGCTGTTCCGCATGCCCAGCGGCGCCGGCCACGATGCGATGAAGCTGCACGAGGTGATGCCGCAGGCCATGCTCTTCGTGCGCGGCATCAACTCGGGCATCAGCCACAACCCGCTCGAATCGAGCACCAACGACGACATCCAGCTTGCAGTGCAAGCCTTCCAATTGCTGCTGGACAACCTCGCCGCCGAACAAGCCCACTGATTCACAGAAGAACAACCATGACCGACTACACGAAGCTCGACGCCTGGATCGACGCCCACTTCGACGAGGAAGTGCAATTCCTGCAGCAACTGGTGCAGGTGCCCACCGACACGCCGCCCGGCAACAACGCGCCGCACGCCGAGCGCACCGCCGAGCTGCTGAAAGACTTCGGGCTCGACGCCGAGAAGCACGCCGTGCCCGCGCAGGACGTGAAAGACTACGGCCTCGAATCGATCACCAACCTGATCGTGCGCCGCAAGTACGGCAAGGAAGGCGACGGCGGCCGCACTGTGGCGCTCAATGCCCACGGCGACGTGGTGCCTCCGGGCGAAGGCTGGACGCACGACCCGTACGGCGGCGAGATCGCCGACGGCAGCCTCTACGGCCGCGCCGCAGCCGTCAGCAAGAGCGACTTCGCCAGCTTCACCTTCGCGCTGCGCGCGCTCGAAGCGGTGGCCAAGCCGACCAAGGGCAGCGTCGAGCTGCACTTCACCTACGACGAAGAATTCGGCGGCATCCTCGGCCCGGGCTGGCTGCTCAAGAACGGCCTGACCAAGCCCGACCTGATGATCGCGGCCGGCTTCAGCTACGAAGTGGTCACCGCGCACAACGGCTGCCTGCAGATGGAAGTGACGGTGCACGGCAAGATGGCGCACGCGGCCATCCCGACCACCGGCATCGATGCGCTGCAAGGCGCGGTGAAGATCCTGAACGCGCTGTACGCGCAGAACACGCTCTACCAGCAGGTCACGTCGAAGGTCGAGGGCATCACGCACCCGTACCTCAACGTCGGCCGCATCGAAGGCGGCACCAACACCAACGTGGTGCCCGGCAAGGTGGTGTTCAAGCTCGACCGCCGCATGATCCCCGAGGAGAACCCGGTCGAGGTCGAAGCGACGATCCGCAAGGTGATCGCCGATGCCGCCGCCGAAAGCGCCGGCATCACGGTGGACATCAAGCGCCTGCTGCTGGCCAATTCGATGAAGCCGCTGGCGGGCAACAAGCCGCTGGTCGACGCGATCCAGAAGCACGGCGGCGAACTGTTCGGCGAGCCGATCAAGGCCATGGGCACGCCGCTGTACACCGACGTTCGCCTGTATGGCGAAGCCGGCATTCCGGGCGTGATCTACGGTGCCGGCCCGCGCACCGTGCTCGAATCGCACGCCAAGCGCAGCGACGAGCGCGTGGTGCTGGAAGACCTGCGCCGCGCAACGAAGGTCATTGCGCGCACGCTGAGCGACCTGCTGGCCTGATCGGCGGTGACCCCGGCCAGCGCGGCCGGGTCACTTCACACGTTGCTGCGGAGCTTCAGCGGCCCACGGTCGACCAGACCGCGGCCCGGCAACCGGGCTGGTCGCGCGGATGCAGCACATTGCAGTTCTGCAGCGCGAGCCTTTGCATGTCGCTGAGCCGTGGCGCATTGCGCTGCGGCGGCGCTTCCCAGCGCGGCCCGTAAGGATCGGGCTGCCATTGGGGTGCCGGCACCGGGACCGGCACGGGCACATAGCGCTCCGGTGCCTCGCCCCAGCCATAGCGGCGGTCGTACTCGCGCCGCTCGTAGCGGCCACTGCGGTTGTTCTGCAGCTGCCACATGCAGCTGTTGAAGTCGACGCCCGAACGGCCGCTCGCGCAATACCTGCGGTCGCTTTCGTACACGTCGATGTCGCGCTGGGCGAAAGCGCTGATGGCGTTCAAACCCAGGAAGGCCAGGAGAACCAGTTTTTTCATAGATCGGACCACAGGTTCGTTGATGAAGGGCAGCCAGGCCGAAGCCGCTGCGATGCCTGTATTTTGCCCTTGTGAATTCGTGAGCAGGCACAAGGATTCATCGCACCGCCGCCCGGATGATTTCAGGCGCCGGATTCACTCCTTGCCCCACCGCCACTTCGGCGGCTCGCCCTTGAGCCAGCAGATGGCCACGAGAACCGCGCTCAGGCCCACGACGGCCAGAAAGAAGGTGAAGGGCGCGCGGTCGGGCCGAATGCGCCACACCGCCACGCCCAGCAGCGCGAAGTAGCCGAGCATCACGGCCCAACCCTCCCAGCGCGTCGGTACGCCCCAACCCCAGCCATAGCGCTTGGCGGGAAACCAATAGTCTTTCGGCGTGCGAGATGTCATGGGAAATTCCGGCCGGTTCAACATGCGCACAGGGTAGCGCCAGCGGCGCGCGCGTGGGTTCATAAAGCCTTCAGATGCCGGGGAACCGCGCGGTCTCTTACCTGCGGTTTCATCGCCGCGTCACAGCCTGAATTCAGACTCGGCGGCTCCTCCTGCCTCGAAAACCCGAACACGGCGGCCAGCCATCTGCTGGCCGTTGTCGTGTCTGCTCTCATGAAATCCGCTTCCCTGCCTTCTTCTCTTTCCACGCCCCTCGTGTCTTCCCTCGCGCTCGCAACGGCCCTGCTCGCCAGTTGCGGCGGTGGCTCTGGCAGCGGCGTGTCGTTCATCGGTTTTCCCACGGCCCCTGCAACGCCCGTGGCCTCCGTGCCGCCTGCCGAACCCGCACCTGAACCCGCGGCCCCGGAACCGGCGGCCAAGCCCGGCCGCTGGACCGTGGGCGATCTGCACATCCACACCATCCAGTCGAACGACACGCAGCAGGTCTCTACGCTGGACCAGGTGCTGGCGCTGGCCTTCGACCGCTTCGGGCTCGACTGGGCCGCCCTCTCGAACCATCTGCGCGAGTCTTCCTACGACAACGACGGCAACACGCTCCCCGCGGCGATCTCGTTCCCGCGGTTCGACAGCAACGGCAATCCGCTTCCGTCGGTGATCGCTTTTTCAACGGGCATGGCGCTGTACGAAGTGCCGCGCATCAAGGCACTGCAGGCCAGCGGCAAGTACGCGGACAAGACGATCTTCTCGTCCTTCGAGTGGGACATGCCCACGCACGACCACGGCAACGTCGGCATCCTGACCGACAACCCGATGTCCGACGCCGCGCTCAAGGCCGTGAGCCAGTTCGAATACCTCTTCACCACCCGCGACCCGGCGATGTTCCCGGCCAGCGACGTGGCGGCGTGGAACGCGAAGGACGCACGGGCCAACGCCACCCATGAAGACGTGCTCAAGGCCATTGCCTGGCTCAAGAAGAACTATCCCGACACGAGCTACCTGCAGATCAACCATCCGTCGCGCAATCCGGGCAAGTACACGGTCGCCCAGTTGCGCGAGATGAACGACGCCGCACCCAACATCGTCTTCTCGCTCGAAGGCATGGTCGGCAACCAGATGGAAGGCAACCGGGGCGGCTACGTCAGCGACTACATTCCGGCCAACCTGCCCTCGCGCACCTACGGCGGCGTCGACTACCTCGTCGCCAAGCTCGGCGGCACCTGGGACGCGCTGCTGTCCGAAGGCCGGCGCATCTGGAACGTGGCGGATTCGGACTACCACTTCACGACCGCCAAGGGCCTCTTCGCCAGCGGCTATGCGCCCGGCGAGTACGCCAAGAACCACCTGTGGGGCGACATCAAGGACCCGAAGTCGCTGCTCGTAGCCTTCCGCGCGGGCAAGCTCTTCGCGGTCAACGGCGACCTGATCGACGCGCTCGACTTCAAGGTGCAGAGCGCGAAAGCCACCGGCGAGATGGGCTCGGAAGTGGCAGCCAACGCGGGCGAAGACCTGAAGATCACCATTCGCTTCAAGAGCCCCGAGCGCAACAACTTCGAGTACCAGCTCGGCAGCGGCATCTACGCCAACGTGAAGCCGGTGGTCGACCACGTCGACCTGATCGCCGGTGACGTGACCGGCCCCGAAACCCCGGGCACACCGGGCTACTCGCGCGCCACCAACCCATCGACCCGCGTGCTCAAGCGCTTCACGCGCGCCGACTGGAAGCTCGACGCCGACGGCTACTTCGCGGTCAGCTACACCGTGAAGGCCGGCCGCAACCAGTACTTCCGCCTGCGAGGCACCAACCTGGGGACGGACGTGCCGAACGAGACATCGAACGGCGAGCCGCTGCCCGATACCGAGCTGACGGTGGGCGCTGAACCAGTCAAGGGTTTCAACGCCATCAATGCCCGCAACTACGCCGACCTGTGGTTCTACTCGAACCCGGTTTTCGTGAAGGTCGCCGCGCTGTAGCCTGTCGATCCGCCCGGGCTTCCCTCTCCCCTTGCGCCGCGCCTCACGACATGACACGCCCGCCGGCGACATCGAGCGTCACGCCAGTGATCCACGCCGAGGCAGACGACAGCAGGAACAGCGTGGCGGCGGCCACGTCATCGGGATGCCCGAGGCGGCCCAGCGGAAAGGCGGCGCGCATCCGCTGTTGCTGCTCCTCGGGCATCGATGTGCGGGTGCGCTCGGTCAACACGGCGGAGGGCGAAACGCAATTGACGCGGATGCCGCTCGGTCCCAATTCCTGCGCCAGATGGCGCGTCAGCATGATCACGCCTGCCTTGGCGGCGCCATAGGCCGCGGGCGCACCAGAGGCGATTCGTCCGCCGGCGGAAGCCATCGTGACGATACTTCCCGCTCCACGATCGAGCATTGCCGGAAGGAATGCTCTGAGGGCCAGAAAGGTCGACGTGAGGTTGTTGTCGATGCTTGATCGCCAATCGGATTCGCTGATCTGAACAAAGGGGACCGGTCTTCCCGTTCCACCTCCTGCGAAGGACACGACGAAGTCCGGGACACCCAGTCGTGCAAGGACACGATCGCGCATGGCTTCGACCGCTGAAGCTTGCGCGCAATCGGCGGGGGCAGCCATCGCTTCGCCCCCCATGGCGTGCACCGCTGCAACGGTGGTATCCATCGCCGCTTCGTCACGGCCATTGACAGCCACCTTCACGCCGTTCCTTGCAAGCGCCAGGCAGGTTGCGGCCCCGATTCCACGAGAGCCACCTGTCACGAGCGCGATCTTCCCCTCCAGGTCTGGATAGATGGGAAGGCTGGACGATTGCGTAGGCATGGTGGGCTTTCTGAAGCTGCGTTGCCGCCACTTTGCGTCCGACCTAGACTAAAAACAAATCATGAATATTCGCCACGGGTATCAATATTCTTATGTCTCACCTGCTCTACCTGCGGACCTTCCTGAGCGTCTACCGGCACAGCTCGATCTCGCGCGCCGCCGAAAAACTTCACCTGACGCAACCTGCGGTGTCCCGGCACATCAAGGTTCTCGAAGGTCGTCTCGGTTATCGCCTGTTCGAGCGTTTGCCGCGCGGTCTGTTGTCTACGCCGGCCGGCAATGAACTGGAGCGAAGAATTGCCTCTCACCTGGATGCGCTCGAGCAGATCGTCGGCTTGTCTGAAGGCCAAGGCGAAGCGCTTGCAGGGGTGGTGCGCGCCGGTACGAGCAGCGGTTTTTCCCGGCTCGTGCTCTCGGCCCTTTCATCGTTGCCGAACTACGGCGTCCGGCTCGATCTGCGCACGGCGCCACCTCCAACGCTCCTCGCCGCGCTGGTGGACAACGACATCGATCTCGCAGTGACACTCGCGCGAATTCCACACCGGGCGATCGAATACGACCTGCTCCACGAGAGTCCGTTGCTGCTTGTCTGTGCACCGCGCTGGCGCGATCGGCTCACCAGGACCGCAGCGCCTCGCGGCATACCGTTGATCGATCTGCAAGGCCCTGCGCCGGCGCTGGCGGGCTACTGGCGCGCGGCATTCGGCGAAGCCCCGGCCGCACCTTCGGCGATCGTTCCCGACTACCAGGCGGCGCTCGATGCCACTGTGGAGGGTGTCGGTATTTCCGTCATTCCCGAGTGCCTGTGCTTCGATCACCTGCAGACCGGCCGCGTGATCAGCCAGCCCACACGTGCAAGGATCCCGGTACCGCTCTATGCGGCGTACAGCAAGGCGGCCCGCGAAAATGCGCGCTTGCGCACTTGCCATTCCCTGCTCACGGAAGCTGCGGGGGGCTGGCTCACTCGAAGCACCCGCTGAAGGATCGCGCAAAGGGCGATCCAGACGGCTGCGTCAAAGCGCCCGTGCTTGCCGCCGTCTACATGCCGTGAGTGCTTCACCCCATAGAAATTGAACCGCCCAGCGCGGACCGCAGGACGGCATGAGGCCGCGCCGGTGATCGTCGTCCGAAGCGTGAGATCGACAGCCGATGCGGCTCCCGCACGAAGCAACGGTCGCGCACAGTCGCGGTGCATCTGTGCAGATTGCCATTCCGCAGTTGTGTTTCAGCGCGCTCGCCCGCGTCCGCAGTAGTGGCGCCGACACGGCGATGCACTTCATTGGGCATCAGCCGTGCATCAGGGAATCTACGGATATATGATTCCCCGGATGGTCTTGATTGCGTGCAGTTTTTGTATACAAATAACGCACTCGAAAAGCCGGCGCGAAATTTGCGTCAAAACGGGTCCCCAAACCCCACTTAACTCGCACGAGGAAAGACCATGAGCACAGTCGTCAGCCAGGCCCCCACGGGGGCAAGCGAAGCCGGCATTGCGCCGCACGCCGAATCGAACGCCCTCATCAAGCCCGGCTACGACCCGCGCCTGACCAACGAAGACCTCGCCCCGCTCAAGAAGCAGACCTGGGGCCAATACAACATCTTTGCGTTCTGGATGTCCGACGTGCACAGCGTGGGCGGCTACATCACGGCCGGCAGCCTGTTCGCACTGGGCCTGTCGAGCTGGCAGGTGCTGGTGTCGCTGCTGGTGGGCATCGTCATCGTGCAGTTCTTCTGCAACCTCGTGGCCAAGCCCAGCCAGGTGACGGGCGTGCCCTACCCGGTGGTGTGCCGCGCGCCCTTCGGCGTGCTGGGCGCCAACATCCCGGCCATCATCCGCGGGCTGATCGCGGTGGCCTGGTACGGCGTGCAGACGTACCTTGCGTCGGCGGCCTTCATGGTGCTGGCGCTGCACATGGCCCCGGGCCTGGCGCCGTATGCCGATGTGGCGCAGTACGGCTTCGTCGGCCTCTCGGCGCTCGGCTGGGTCGCGTTCATGGTCATGTGGGTGCTGCAGGCCTTCGTGTTCTGGCACGGCATGGAAGCCATCCGCAAGTTCATCGACTGGGCCGGCCCGGCCGTGTACGTGGTGATGGCCGTGCTGTGCGGCTGGCTGGTGTGGAAGGCCGGCTGGAGCAAGATCGACCTGAACCTGGGCGGCATCAAGTTCCAGGGCTGGGACGCGCTGCCGGTGATGCTCTCGGCCATCGCGCTGGTGGTGAGCTACTTCAGCGGCCCGATGCTCAACTTCGGCGACTTCTCGCGCTACGGCAAGAGCTTCGACGCGGTGAAGAAGGGCAACTTCTGGGGCCTGCCGGTCAACTTCGTGTTCTTCTCGCTGCTGACCGTCATCACCACGGCCGCCACGCTGCCGGTGTTCGGCGAGCTCATCACCGACCCGGTGCACACCGTGGGCAAGATCGACAGCACCACCGCCGTGGTGCTGGGCGCGCTGACCTTCATGATTGCCACCATCGGCATCAACATCGTGGCCAACTTCGTGTCGCCGGCCTTCGACTTCTCGAACGTGGCGCCACAGCACATCAGCTGGCGCACGGGCGGCATGATCGCCGCCGTGGGCTCGGTGTTTCTCACGCCCTGGAACCTTTACAACAGCCCCGAGGTCATCCACTACACGCTCGACGTGCTGGGTTCGTTCATCGGCCCGCTGTTCGGCATCCTGATTGCCGACTACTACTTCGTGCGCAAGCAGCGCATCGACGTGGACGCGCTCTACACCATGAGCCCCAAGGGCGAGTACTGGTACAGCGGCGGCTACAACCCGAAGGCGATCCAGGCCCTGGTGCCGTCGGCCGTGGTGCCGATCCTGTGCGTGATGGTGCCGACGCTGCGCGGTGCCGCCAACTATGCGTGGTTCATCGGCATGGGCCTGGGCCTTGTCCTGTACGTGCTGCTGAACCGAAACAACAAGACCTGAAACACTGATAGAGAAAGAAAGGGACCGCGCCGTGCGCATCAAGATCATCAACCCCAACACCACCTGGAGCATGACCGAGAAGATCGGTGCCTGCGCCCGCGCGGTGGCGCACGCCGGCACCGAGATCATTGCCGTGAGCCCGGCCATGGGGCCGGTCTCCATCGAGAGCCATTACGACGAGGCACTGGCCGTGCCGGGGTTGCTGCAGGAGATCGCGGCGGGCGAGCGCGACGGCGTCGACGGCTACGTGATCGCCTGCTTCGGCGACCCGGGCCTGAAGGCCGCCCGCGAACTCGCGCGCGGCCCGGTCGTGGGCATCGCCGAAGCCGCGATGCACCTGGCCAGCATGATCGGCAGCCGCTTCAGCGTGGTGACCACGTTGGGCCGCACCATCGGCCAGGCCTGGCACCTGGCCGAGATCTACGGCATGGAACGCTTCTGTGCCAACGTGCGAGCCTGCGAACTGCCCGTGCTCGAACTCGAAGAGCCGGGCTCGCGCGCACGCGAACGCATCGTCGAAGAATGCCGGCGCGCACTCGACGAAGACGGCTCCGACTGCATCGTGCTCGGCTGCGCCGGCATGACCGACCTGTGCGAGCACATCAGCGAACTGCTCGGCGTGCCGGTGATCGACGGCGTGGCCGCGGGCACCAAGCTCATCGAATCGCTGGTTGCCCTGAAGCTGCAGACCAGCAAGCGCGGCGAACTCGCGCGGCCCCTGCCCAAGACGATGAAGGGCGCGCTCGAAGGCTTCACCCTCGCCGGGTGATACGGGCGGCGCCACAGCCACAACCGCTCGCTGGGCCACAATCTGCGCATGCCCCGCGCCAGCTCCAAATCTCCCGCCGCCCCTGCAACCGCCGTTCCGGCAGAGAACGGCGCGACAGCCGCATCGGCTGCGGCCGACAAGAACAGCTCCATCGAGAGCATCGCGAACGACATCGCCACCGCGATCGTCGAGAAGCGCCTGCCGCCCGGCACCTGGCTGCGTGAAGAGGCGCTGGGCCGCGTCTACTCGGTGAGCCGCACCAAGGTGCGCGCGGCCCTGCTGATGCTGTCGAAAGACAAGCTCATCGAGATGATTCCCGACAAGGGCGCCTTCGTCTGCCAGCCTTCGGTGGAGGAGGCGCGCGAAGTGTTCACGGTGCGCCGCATCCTCGAAAGCGAGGTGGTGCGCCTGTTCATCGCCAATGCACGGCCGCGCGACTACCAGGTGCTCGAGCAGCACATCAAGTTCGAGCGCACCGCGCTGCGCCAGACCACCACCACGGGCACTGTGCGCGAAAAGCTGCTGGGCGACTTCCACGTGGCGCTGGCCGAGGCCACGGGCAACAAGACGCTGGCCGAACTGGTGCGCGAGCTGGTGGCGCGCAGCTCGCTGATCGCGATGCTCTATCACTCGTCGAACGATCCGCACTGCTCGTCCGACGAGCACGCCGAGTTCCTGCGCATCTGCCGCAAGGGCGACGTCGAAGGCGCGGTGACCAGCATGATCGATCACCTGGAGCGCATCGAGGCCAGCCTCGAGCTGGGCACCGACAAGCCCGACCGGCAGCTCGACCTGGTCAAGGCGCTGCTGGCCTGACGCCACGCCCTCGCGACGCCACGGCCGGCGGGCCGGTGCGACTGTCACAGAACCGCGTCATGCTGCTGCCCGGACAGGCTCCGCGTTCTTTCTTCTTGCGGATGCGCCACCGACGAACATCCCAACAGCATGCCCCGGCACATTCGGCCCAGCGACACCCCTGCCTCTCATCCCGCGGTTCACCCTGTTTTCCAGCCCATCGTGGACCTGCGCCAGGGAACGATCTTCGGCCATGAAGCCCTGATTCGCGGCCCCGCCGGCACCCCGCTCCACTGTCCCCAGGCACTGCTCGCGCAAGCTGCCGGCGAGTCGCGGCTGATCGAGTTCGAGCTGCATTGCGTGGAAGTCATCTTCACGCATTGGGGCCAGTTGCCCAAGCCGGGACGGCTCTTCGTGAACATGAGCGCCGACGCGCTGGTCGCGGCCATGGGCGGCGTGGGCGCGGCCTGCTGGCTCGAACGCATGCTCGCGCGCTGCGACATCTCGGCCCGCGACGTGACAGTGGAACTCACCGAGCAACGCGCGGCCGTCAACCCCGAGGCGCTGCGACAGGCCGTCAAGTCGCTGCACGCGCTGGGTGCACTCGTCGCGCTCGACGATTTCGGCGAAGGCCACTCGAACCTGCGGCGCTGGAAAGACCTGCAACCCGATTTCGTGAAGATCGACAAGCTGCTGACCCAAGGCATCGCGAGCAGCCCGCAGAGCGTGGCGCTGGTGCGCGCCATCGTCGGCCTCGGCAATGCACTGGGCACCGAGCTGGTGGCCGAGGGCGTGGAAGACGCCAAGGATCTGCGCGTGCTGCGCGACCTCGGCATCGCCCATGGCCAGGGCTACCTGTTCGGCCGGCCGGCGCCCGCGCTGCAGCCATCGCTGCCCGAGCCCGTGACGGCCGCCATCCACGACGCCCGCATCGCGGTGATGCCGCATGCCTCGCAGCCGTCGCAGCCCAACGTGCTGCGCGGCCTGTCGGTCATCCAGGCGCCGGCGCTGAGCCCGCAGACGCCGATCGACGAGGTCTCGGCCATCTTCCAGAAGCACCCCGACCTGCACGCGCTGGCGGTGGTCGAGCAGGGGCGTCCCGTGGCGCTGATCAACCGGCAGTCGTTCATGAACGACTACGCGAGGATGTACTTTCGCGAGGTGCACGGGCGCCGCCCCTGCCTGTTGTACGGCAGCCTCTCGCCGCGCATCGTGGAGCGCGAGGAGAACGTCGAGAGCCTGCTCGGCATCCTGATGTCGGAAGACCAGCGCTACCTGAGCGAAGGCTTCATCGTCACGGAGAAGAAGCGCTACGCGGGCCTGGGCACCGGCGACCAGCTGGTGCGCGCCGTGACCGAGGCGCGCATCGAGGCCGCGCGGCACGCCAACCCGCTGACCTTTTTACCGGGCAACATCCCCATCAACATCCATATTGCGCGCCTGCTCGAGGGCCGCGCCGACTTTGTCGCCTGCTATGCGGACCTGAACAACTTCAAGGTGTTCAACGATCACTACGGCTACTGGCGCGGCGACGAGATGATTCTGCTGCTCGCGCGCCTGGCGACGCAGCACGCCAACCCGCACCGCGATTTCGTCGGCCACATCGGCGGCGACGACTTCCTGGTGCTGTACCAAAGCCCCGACTGGCAGCAGCGCTGCACGCAGTTGATCGAGGACTTCAACCGGCAGGCACCCGGCCTCTACGACGAGGCCGACAGGCTGGCGGGCGGCGTCGAAGGGGAAGACCGGCAGGGCGCGATGCGCTTCACGCCCTGCGCCACGCTTTCCATCGGCGCGGTGCGCATTCCGCCGGACATGTTCAGGCACGCCGAAGATGTGGCCAGCGAGGCCGCCATCGCCAAGCACGAGGCCAAGCACACCGCGTCGGGCCTCACGGTGCGCGAGCCCCGGCCGCGCACATAGCCGTCCACATCACCGGGCACGCAAAGCACCCGGCCGGATTCGGGTTTTTCCGAGTCCGGATTGTTGCATAAGTTGTATACAGTTTGGCGTACACAATGAGATGTGCGCCATGGCAATACCGTGCCGCGCAGCCTCTCCCCTCGCAGCAGCAGGAGACAACGATGACGGGCGATACCCTTTCCTCAGCAGTTCACCCCGTGGACGAGCGCCTGCCTTCGGGCAAGCTCGCGGCCCTCGGCCTGCAGCACGTGCTGGTGATGTACGCGGGCGCCGTCGCGGTGCCGCTCATCGTCGGCCGCGCGCTCAAGCTCTCGCCCGACGAAGTCGCGCTGCTGATCTCGGCCGACCTGTTCTGCTGCGGCATCGCCACGCTGATCCAGGCGCTGGGCGCCACGCAGTGGTTCGGCATCAAGCTGCCGGTGATGATGGGCGTGACCTTCGCATCGGTCGCGCCCATGGTGGCCATGGCCAACGCCAACCCCGGACAGAACGGCGCGCAACTGCTGTTCGGCTCCATCATCGGTGCGGGCGTGGTGTCGATCATGATCGCGCCGCTCGTGAGCCGCATGCTGCGCTTCTTTCCGCCGGTGGTCACCGGCACCATCATCGCGGTCATCGGCATCAGCCTGATGCGCGTGGGCATCAACTGGATCTTCGGCAACCCCGTGGGTCCGACGGCCCCCGCGCTGGTCGACCCGGTCTATGCGAAGTGGCTGGCCGAGGTCACCTCGCCGGGCAGCTCGATTCCCGCAGTGCCCAAGGGCTTCGCGATCATGCCCACCGTGCCCAACCCCAAGTACGCCGACCTCTCGGGCTTCGGCGTGGCCGCGCTGGTGCTGGTGTCGATCCTGCTCATCGTGAAGTACGCCAAGGGCTTCATCGCCAACATCTCGGTGCTGCTGGGCATCGTGATCGGTGCGGTGGTGGCCTCGCTCACCGGGCTCATGACCTACGAGAAGGTCGGCAAGGCGGCCTGGGTCGACATCGTGCTGCCCTTCCACTTCGGCATGCCGCAGTTCGACCCGATCCTGATCTTGACGATGACGCTCATCATGATCGTGGTGATGATCGAATCCACCGGCATGTTCCTCGCCCTCGGCGAGATGACGGGCCGCAAGATCGACCAGAAAGACCTGGCCCGCGGCCTGCGCACCGACGGCCTGGGCACGCTGATCGGCGGCATATTCAACACCTTCCCCTACACCAGCTTCTCGCAGAACGTGGGCCTGGTGGCCGTCACCGGCATCAAGAGCCGCTATGTGTGCGTGGCTGGCGGCGTGATCCTGATGGTGCTGGGCCTGCTGCCGAAGATGGCCGCGCTGGTCGAGTCGCTGCCCACCGTGGTGCTCGGCGGCGCGGGCTTGGTGATGTTCGGCATGGTGGCCGCCACCGGCATCCGCATCCTCTCGGGCGTGGACTTCAAGACCAACCGCCACAACGCGATGATCGTCGCCGTATCCATCGGTATCGGCATGATTCCGCTGATCGCACCCAACTTCAAGCAGTGGATGCCGCATGCCATTCACTCGCTGATCGAGTCGGGCATTCTGCTGGCGTCGATTGCCGCCGTGCTGCTGAACCTGTTCCTCAATGGCGCGAAGCACGACGAGCAAGCGGTGATTGCGGCGGCCAAGCAGGCCGAGGCGCATTGACCGTGCTCTCCCCAGGCTGCCGGCGCTGCGTGCCACTTCTCCTTTCCCCTTGACGGGGGCCACACCAGCGGCCTGGCAAAGCTGGTTCTGCGGCGTTCTGAATGACTACCCGAAGACCAGCATCGACAGCTTCTGGTTGCGCCGCGGTGAACTCGTGCGATCTCGCCCGGTGAGGGACGCGGGATCAACAGGTTGGGTCTGCTTTTTTCATCTCGCCAATCTTGAAGGCTGTGCGCGACGATGGACCCAATTTGAGCGAAGCCTCCGATGCATGCGAATTCGCAACACCTGTGAATTTTGCGCATTCGCTCAGGCCGATTTCCCGAGGATGCCGCCAGTTCACCATTGTTCGCAGTGTGCATTGCAAGAGTGCGCCAGACTTTTGAGCTTCCGCTTGTCACCGAAGCTCTGCACGTGCCGCAAACCCTCTCCATTGCCAGCGAAGCCATTCCGTTGATTCTGGGCCGCCCGGCCCTTCATCCCGTCCGACTTGCAGGTCATGAGGGCATGAGCAGTTTGTTCACGTACGAACTTCTGCTCAAGACACCCGACTCACTGAACCTGATGTATTCGGCGTCGGCCTTCCAGCCCGGAGGGTGGTATTCGATCTCGCGGTACGCTGCGCTGTCGGCCGTCTTGTAGGCACCCATGGCATCGCTCAAGATGAGGCGATGCTTGCCCTCGGCATGTTCGAAGTGATAGCTCAGCCCCCATTCTTCGCAGAGGCGGCTGAAGAAGTCGAAGTCGGACTCGTTGTACTGCGTCTGGAAGTCCCGGACAGGGTACGTGTCGAACAGACGCTTGTCGACTGGAAAGGAATAGTCGGCCAGCGGCTTTGTCCCCCACAGCCATCTCACAAGCGGCCAATACAGTACCCGCGACTACGACTACACCCGACCTCGGGCCGACCTGAGCGCGGGCCGCAAGGACCCAAGGTCCACGGGGCAAGCAGGGGGTGAGGTCTATCAATGGCACGCCCCGCATGCAGGCAGTCACTACGCTCAACCCCGAGCCGGCACATCCGAGGTCAACGACCCTCAAGGCGAAAGCAGGCTGCTGGCTCTGTTGAGGATGCAGGCGCTGCGTACGCACGGCGAACGCGCCCAGGCCAGCGGCAATCTTCGAGGGATGATTCCCGGCTGCACCTTCAAGTTGAAGGAACACCCTCGCCAAAAGGCCAACGCCGAATACCTTGTCCTTGATACGCACCTTGTCATCGAAGACATCGCGCAGGACAGCCAGAACAAAGACGCGGCGCAAGAGCGATCATCAACACAGCTCGCTGAGCCTCGGCCACATCACCCGCATCGAAGACAATGCGGGCCGCAAGGATGCCAGAGGCGAAGGGTTTGAGCTTCGCACCGACGGACATGGCGCAATTCGCGCGAAAGATGGGTTGCTGATCACAACCGAAGCGCGGATCAACGCTCTCCGGCACGCCAAGGATCTTGGCGAGACAGCGATGCGGCTGACCCGAGCCCGCGAGCAACACGAGAACCTCGCAGAAGCTGCCCAGTTGGCCCGCGCGCAAGACACCGGCATGCAACTGTATTGGCGCTGGCGACTGATGCACGCGGGCAATGTGGCGAAGCTCCCGAGCTACCAGCAGGCCAGCGCACAGGATCGCATCGACATGCGTGAAAGCGACGCCGATTTCTCATCCGACATGGCCGCGGCGCTATGGCAGGAAAAAACCGAATCCGCTCTCACGCAAACAGAACCGCTGGCTGCCGCAATATCCGGCCTCTCTGAAGCGCAGAAAGACTTCTTGCGCATCCACGCAGAGTTTGCGCAAGGCGCCCCGGCAAGCAAGCTGCCGCTTGCCATCGATCAATTCTTCGACCAGTTGGTGCACGACTCGCATGCGTCTTTCTACATGGTCGGTCCAGTCACTGCTTTCGATCGCAAAGAGAAGATCAAGCAGATTGAGAAAAAGGTCGAAGCCAACCGGCGGTTCATCGCGCGTGTCAAGGAAACAAGCGCGGCGCTTATCCTGCCACCGGGCGCAGTGCGTCAGCCAATGCCACCGATGGATGAAACGCGATCACTGTCCGAACTGGAGCGGCGGGTATGGGAGTACCAGAAGACGCATCCCGGCGAATTCCCTCTGCTTTCCGACGCCGATCGCGCACAGCTGCTGGCGATGGAAGACATCGTGACCAGCGGCGCCGTGCGCCTTGTGACGAACAAGACACGGCGGGAGCTGGGTGGTCACGTGCGCTACCGACGCGTGTTCGACAGAAGCTGAACCTGTCCCTCAATGGCGCGAAGCACGACGAGCAAGCGGTGATTGCGGCGGCCAAGCAGGCCGAGGCGCACTGAGCAAGCAGGCGCTCTGCGGCCAGAGCGCCACGCCGGCTCACTGCTTGCGCCGAGTCCGGCTGCTGGCCGAAGAAGTGTTCAGGACCACGGCCGCCCGAATCAGCGCCTTGATCGCCTTCTCGTCCAGCTTGTCACCCTCATGAAAATCGATGGCGCGCCGGACGTTGCCGTCGAGGCTGGAATTGAAGAGGCTCGTCACGCCGTCCAGCGCCGCGCCCTTGGCAAAGGTCATCTTCACGGCGCTCTTGTAGGTCTCGCCCGTGCAGACGATCCCGTCGTGCGACCACACCGGCGTGCCTCGCCACTTCCATTCCTCGATCACGTCCGGGTCTGCCTGCCTGATCAGCTCGCGCAGCCGCGCGAGCATCTCGCCCCGCCAGTCGCCCAGTTCCGCGATGCGCGCATCGATCAGATCCGAGGCAGACGCGGCGCCTTGTGTGCGGCTCTTGTCGTCCATGCCGCCCACCTCAGCCCCGCGCCTCGATCATCTTCCAGCCGTTGCCGGACGGGTCGCGAAAGCCCGCGTCGACCGTGCCGAAACGCGCGACCGGCTCCTGCGTGAACTCCACGCCACGGGCACTCATTGCCTCGTGGGCGGCGCGGCAGTCGCTCACACTCAGCACGAGCGGCGGCATCGCGCCCTTGGCCACGATGGCGTTCAGCGTCTGCGCCGTCGCCGCATCGTGGACCGGTGGGCCGGGCACGAACAGCCCCAGCTGAAACGACGGCTGCTCCGGGTGCTGCACCGTGAGCCAGCGATAGCTGCCGTTGCGCACATCCGTGTGGACGCGAAATCCGAGCTTGTCGACATAGAACGCGAGCGCTTCGTCTTGGTCACGAACGTACAGGCTCACCACTTGAACACCTTGACTCATAGGATCTCCTTGTTGGATGGCCCGTTTATAGCGATGGCCTCACGGCGCCGCTTCTCCGAAACTGCTGTCGTCAGGTCGGGCCGCTGCGCCGCGCCGAGGATGCAGACCGGCACGCGGCCGGGCTCCTGCGCCTCGGCCCTGGCGCGCGCACGCACCGCGCTCGGGCTCTCGCCGGTGATGTCGCGGAAGGTGCGTCCGAAGGTGCCCAGGCTCTCCCATCCCGTCTGGAATGCGATCTCGGTGATGGGCTGGTCGGTGTCGCGCAGCAATGCCGTCGCCCGCTCGATGCGCCGCGTCAGCAGGTAGCGGTGCGGCGGGATGCCGAAGGCGTCCTTGAACGACCGCGCGAAGTGGGCTTCGGAAACGCCGCTCACGTCCGCCAGCCGCTGCACGGGCCAGTCTTCGCTCGACGCGGCATCCATCCGGTCCTTGGCGCGCAGCAGGCGCCGCAACAAGGCCGGGTCCTGGCTCGGGAGGTCGTCGTTCATGTCTTGTCGGGCAGGCTGCTGCGTGGCAATTGAAGGCCCGCGTCAGATCATCGCCAACGGGCCCTTGCGGCGCGGCGGCGGATGCAGGCGGTCCAGTTCGGCGAGCGTGGCCGCATCGAGCTTCAGGTCGGCGGCGGCCAGGTTTTCTTTCAGGTGCGCGCTGCGCACCGCCTTCGGAATCGCGACGACACCGGGCCGCGCGAGCACCGCGGCCAGCGCGAGTTGCGCCGCCGTCACGCCGAGCCGCTGTGCCAGTTCGCCCAGCGCATCGTCTTCGGCCAGCGCGCCCTGGTCGATGGGGCTGTAGGCCATCAGCGGCATGCCGCGCTCGCGCTGCCACGGCAGCAGGCTGAACTCGGGGCCACGCTCGCCCAGCGACAGGTACACCTGGTTGGCCGCGCAGCCGGGGCCATCGCCGATGGTCTGCACCAGCTCTTCCATGTCGTCGGTGTCGAAGTTGCTCACGCCCCAGTGGCCGATGTACCCATCGGCCACCAGCGCCTGCATCGCCTCGACCGTGCCGGCCAGCGGATGGTTGCCACGCCAGTGCAGCAGGTAGAGGTCGATGGCGTCGAGCCCCAACCGCTGCAGGCTGCGCTCGCAGGCCTCGCGCGTACCGCGACGGCTCGCGTTGTGCGGATAGACCTTGCTGACGACGAAGAGGTCTTCGCGCCGCACGTCGCCCGTGCGCAGCGCCTCGGCGATGGCCTGTCCGACCACGGTCTCGGCGCCGCCTTCACCGTACATCTCGGCCGTGTCGATGAGCCGGTAGCCCAGCACGATGGCCTCGCGCACGGCGGCCACCTCGGCCGCGCGACGGGCAGCGTCTTCGCCCATGCGCCAGGTGCCCAGGCCAAGAACCGGCATCCCGCCGCCGGTGGGGAGTGGAAGTGTTCGCATGGCCCCGATGGTACGAGGGGGCGAAGCCGCTGTCAGGCCGTCGACAGCGGCAGCCAGACGGTCACTTGCAGGCCGTTCCCCTTCGGATTGACGTCGAGTTCGATGCGGCCCTTGTGCTGTTCCAGCACCGACTTGACGATCGCCAGGCCCAGCCCGCTGCCCGACTGGGTCTGGTCCGGGTTGCGGAAGAAGCGGTCGAACACGCGCTCGCGCAAGGCGGGCGGAATGCCGGGGCCTTGGTCCGTCACGCGCAGCACCGCACTGCGCCCTTCGCGGGCGATGCGTACCGTCACGGTGCCACCGTCGGGGCTGTACTTGATGGCGTTCTCCACGAGATTGCTGATCATCGAGATCAGGCTCTCGCGCTCGCCGAAAACGGGCGTCGCCCCTTCGGACGAAAAATCCAGCACCACGCCACGCGCACCAGCCAGGCCCTCGACCAGCGAGATCCTGTCCTGCACCAGCCCGTCGAGCGCAAGCACCGTGGGCAACGCGTCTTGCGGAATCTCGTCGCTGCGCATCAGTTGCTGCAGCTGGCCTACAAGCCGCGAGGCGCGGTCGTTGCTTCGCAGCAGGTTGGCCATCAGCTCGCGCTGGCCCGCGTCGTCGGTCTGCTCTTTCAGTGCTTCCACGTTCACGCGCATTGCATCGAGCGGCGTGCGCAGTTCGTTGGCGGCATCGGCGATGAGCCCGCGCTCGCGCGCGGCGCGGTCACGCACGCTGCGCAGCAGGTCGTTGATGCTGCGCACCAGCGGCCGCAGCTCCTTGTGCTTGGGCTCGAACGACAGCGGCGTCAGGTCCGCCGGCCCGCGCGCGGCGGTTTCCTGCGTCACCTGCCGCCAGGGCCGCAGCGCGAGCAGCACCGACAGCCACGCCGGAAAGACCAGAAACGGCAGGCTGATGACCAGCGGCAGCAGGTAATAGCTACGGTTCTCGATGGTGAAGTTGAAGCGCCATATCTTCGGCTCGGCCAGCATCACGCGGGTGTCCAGCAGCGGCGAAGTCATGGTGCGCGCGCGCCACTCGCGGTCGCCCACCCGGATCGTCTCGACCTGCCCCGGCGCCGAATTCAGCATCACCGGCATGCCGGCGTTGGAGTTGTAGATGAGCACGCCCTCTTGCCACACCTGCATGATCGGCGCCTTGTCCGAGGTGGAGCCGAAGTCGCCCGAGGTCTCCAGCAATGTCAGGTCCAAGGTCCGCAAGGTCTCCTGCTGGCGGTCGGGCGCATCCGCGAGGTTCTGGGCCGTCGAGAGGATGAGGTCGTAGACCTTGCCGTAGCGCACCAGCTCCGGCACCGAGTTGGAGTCGTACAAGAAGAGCGCAACGGTCAGCCCCCACAGCAGCGCGACCACGCAGATCTGCGCCAGCAGCAGCCGCCGCACCAGCGACGGCTGTACCCATCGTTTCCATCGCCGGACGAGCGCCTGCGTCACCGCGCGCCGCTCTTCGCGCGTGCGTCGCGGCCGCAACGCGGCACCGTTCTCGACAAGCAAAACATGGGTGGGTCTCCTGGCGAGCGGCCCCGGTGCGGGGTGTCGCGAGCGCGCCAGTATCTGGCAGCCCCTCCCTGAAGAATTCAGAAAACCTTCATGAACGGCCTGGATGGCGGGCATCCGCCGGCAAGCGAAGGAAGGCAAGTGCCTTCTCATTTTCAGAAGTCGAAGGCAGTTTTATGACAAGAAAATTCCGCAGCCCTCTGGGAAACGACCCGTTCTTGTCTTCTGATTTTGTCAACACTGGGTGGGTGCCAACCCCGCCCCTCTGGCACGGCGCGTGCTCCTAGAATTTTTCGATGGTCCTGCGTCACGAGCGCCGGCACCCCATCAAAACGAACTTGGAACAGGTTGAGTCAATGCAGAAAAAGCACAGGATTGCCGTCATTCCCGGAGACGGCATCGGCGTCGAGGTCATGCCCGAAGGGCTTCGCGTGCTCGACGCGGTCGGTCGCCGCTTCGGCATCGACTTTTCGTACGACCACTTCGACTGGGGCTCCGACCACTACGTGCGCACCGGCCTGATGATGCCGGTCGACTGGGCCGACAAGATCCAGGGCCACGACGCCATCTACTTCGGCGCGGTGGGCGCACCCGACAAGGTGCCCGACCACATCGCCGTGTGGGGCCTGCTCATCAAGATCCGCCGCGACTTCGACCAGTACGTCAACCTGCGCCCCGTGCGCCTGATGCCCGGCGTGCCCGGCCCGCTGGCGCACCGCAAGCCCGGCGACATCGACTTCTTGGTGGTGCGCGAAAACACCGAAGGCGAATACACCTCGGTGGGCGGGCGCCTGTTCGAAGGCACACCGCGCGAAATGGCGATCCAGGAAGCGGTGTTCACCCGCACCGGCGTCGACCGCATCATCGACTACGCGTTCCAACTCGCCAGCCGCCGCAAGCGCAAGAACCTGGTAGCCGCCACCAAGTCGAACGGCATCTCGATCACCATGCCCTACTGGGACGAGCGCCTGGCCGAGATCGCCACGCGCTACCCCGACGTGGCGACGAGCAAGTACCACATCGACATCCTGTGCGCGCACTTCGTGCAGCACCCGGACTGGTTCGACGTGGTCGTGGCCTCCAACCTGTTCGGCGACATCCTGTCCGACCTGGGCCCGGCCTGCACGGGCACCATCGGCATCGCGCCGTCGGCCAACCTGAACCCCGAGCGCAAGTTCCCATCGCTGTTCGAGCCGGTGCACGGCTCGGCGCCCGACATCGCGGGCAAGGGCATCGCGAACCCCATCGGCCAGATCTGGTCGGCCGCGCTGATGCTCGACCACCTCGGCAACAACGACCCGGTGTACGCACAAGCCTCGGCTGCCGTGATCTCGGCCATCGAGACGGTGCTGAGCGAAGGCCCGCGCACGCGTGACATGGGCGGCACGGCCAACACCGTGGACGTGGGCCGCGCGATTGCCGAATGCATCTCGGCATGACGCCTTGCATTTCTGCTTCTTGCGCTGTCGATCTTGAGCGCTGCCATTCAGGGCAGCGCTCACGTCGACGGCGTGCTCTGCTCCGCGAATGTCCCCCGGGGCTGCGCCCCTCCTCCTTTATTTCGCTGCGCAGAGCACACCATCAACGCGAGCGCCATGCGGTGCGGCCGTTGATCGGCGGCACACCTGCGGCGTCACCTGTGCGAATGGCATCGGGTACTCCCCGCAGCGAAATAAAGGAGGAGCCGAAGGCGGGGGACATTCGCGGAGGGGAGTGCCCGGTGTCGTTCGCACGCGCCCCGAACAAGAGCGCTTCGAACAGCCGCACCCCGCAACACAACGCAAGCCGGAGCCACTGACATGGGCCTGTTCCTGCTCAAGCGCACATTGACACTGATCGGCACCCTGGTCGGGGCATCGATCATCGTGTTCCTGGTGCTGGAAATTCTTCCGGGCAATGCGGCACAGATGCTCATGGGCCCCGATGCATCCCCCGAAGCAGTGGCCGCCCTCGCCACCAAGCTCGGCCTCGACCTGCCTGCGTGGACCCGCTACTGGCACTGGATCGGCGGCCTGCTCACCGGCAACCTGGGCGACAGCTATGCCTACAGCTCGCCCGTTCTCGACCTGATCCTCGAACGCCTGGCATTGACCGTGCCGCTCGCGCTGCTGGCCATGACACTCACCATCGTGATCGCCCTGCTGGTGGGCGTGACCGCCGCCGCCCGCCACAACAAGCTCGGCGACGTCGGCCTGATGGGGCTGGCGCAAGTCGGTGTCGCCATTCCCAATTTCTGGTTCGCGATTCTTCTGATCCTCGTGTTCTCGGTGCAGCTGCAGTGGTTCTCCGCCGGCGGCTTCGAGGGCTGGGGCGAGGGCTTCTTTGCGGGCATCAAGTCGCTGCTGCTGCCGGCCCTGTCGCTGGCCGTGGTGCAGGCGGCGATTCTTGCGCGCATCACGCGTTCGGCCGTGCTCGAAGTGATGCGCGAAGACTTCGTTCGCACCGCACGCGCCAAGGGCGTGTCGCAGCGCGCCGTGCTGTGGACCCATGTGCTGCGCAACGCGATGATCCCGGTCATCACCGTGATGGGCATGCAGTTCTCCGAACTGCTGGCCGGCACCATCGTGGTGGAGAACGTGTTCTACCTGCCGGGCCTGGGCCGGCTGATCTTCCAGGCCATCAGCAACCGCGACCTGATCGTGGTGCGCAACTGCGTGATGCTGCTCGCGGCGCTGGTGGTCATCGTGAACTTCGTGGTCGACGTGCTGTATGCAGTGATCGATCCACGCATCAAGGCCAGCGACATATGAGCGCCATCACAGCCCCGCGCGCTGCCGCGCTCAAGGCCCCCGGATTCTGGCGGCGCGCGTTGCAGCACCGCAGCTTCGTCATTGGTGGCGTGCTCGCATTGCTGCTGGTCGTCGCAGCCCTTGTGTCTTTCGTCTGGACGCCGTGGTCGCCCTATGCGATGGACATGGCGAACAAGATGCAGGCGCCCTCGGCCTCGCACTGGCTCGGCACCGATGCATTCGGCCGCGACGTGGCTTCCCTGCTGCTGGTCGGCGCACGCGCCTCCATCCTCGTGGGCGTGATCGCGGTCGGCATCGGCCTCGTCGTCGGCACCGCACTGGGCCTGCTGGCGGCCGCGAAGCGCGGCTGGGTCGAGGAAGCGGTCATGCGGCTTTCGGACTTCACGCTCGCCTTTCCCGCGATCCTGTCGGCCATCATGATGACGGCGGTGTTCGGTGCGGGCATCGTGAATGCCATCGTTGCCATCGGCATCTACAACATCCCGACCTTTGCGCGCATCACGCGCGCCTCGGCCAACGCCATCTGGTCGCGCGAGTACGTCGCCGCCTCGCGCGCCTGCGGCAAGGGCCCGTTCGCGATCACCATGCAGCACGTGCTGCCCAACATCTCGGCCGTGCTGATCGTGCAGATCACGATCCGCTTCGCCATCGCCATCCTGGCCGAAGCCGCCCTCTCCTATCTGGGCCTGGGCACGCAGCCGCCACAACCTTCGTGGGGCCGCATGCTGAGCGAAGCTCAGACCCTCATGTTCCAGCAACCGCTGCTGGCGGTCTTCCCCGGCATGGCCATCGCGTTGGCGGTGCTGGGCCTGAACCTGCTGGGCGATGGCTTGCGCGATTTGCTCGACCCCCGCCTCGCCCGCGCCCGCTAAGCCCTATGCCTCTCCTCGAAGTCAACAACCTCCAGATCGGCCTGCAGACGCAGCGCGGGCCCGCGCTGGCCGTGCGCGGCATTTCGTTCTCGCTGGAGCGCGGCGAAACGCTGGGCATCGTCGGCGAGTCGGGCTGCGGCAAGTCGATCACCGTGATGTCGCTGATGGGCCTGCTGCCCTCGACTGCCGATGTCACCGGCAGCATCAAGCTCGACGGCCAGGAGCTGGTCGGCCTGCCTGAAAAGCAGATGTGCCAGATTCGCGGCAACCGCATCGGCATGATCTTCCAGGAGCCGATGACGGCGCTGAACCCGGTGCACACCATCGCGCGCCAGGTCGGCGAGCCGCTGCAGCTGCATCGCGGCCTGACGAAAGCGCAGGCCCGCAAGGAAGCCCTGGGCCTGCTCGACCGCGTGGGCATTCCCGATGCGGCTTCGCGCCTGGACGCCTACCCACACCAGTTCTCGGGCGGCCAGCGCCAGCGCATCGGCATCGCGATGGCGCTCGCCTGCGGCCCCGACCTGCTGATTGCGGATGAGCCCACCACCGCCCTCGACGTGACCATCCAGAAGCAGGTGCTCGACCTGATCCAGGGGCTGGTCAAGGAGATGGGCATGGCGATGATCCTCATCTCGCACGACCTCGGCGTGATCGCCAACAGCGTCAAGCGCATGCTGGTGATGTACGGCGGCAGTGCGGTCGAAAGCGGCCCGACCGACGTGGTCTTTGCCGGCCGCGCCCACCCTTACACGCGCGGCCTGTTCGCGGCACGACCGGCCATCGGCGTGCAAGGTGCCGGCCGGCTTCCGACGATCCGCGGCAGCGTGCCCGAGCTGGTCGACCTGCCCCGGGGCTGCGGCTTCGCGGGCCGCTGCGCCCACACCATCGACCTGTGCCAAAGCACGCGCCCGCCCGCCACGACGCTGCCGAACGGCCATGCGGTGCGTTGCCTGCGGCTTGCGGAGATCGCCGCCCTGAATGCGAAGGCGGCCACCGCATGAGCAGCCAGCCCGCACGCGCATCCGCCAGCCAGCCGCTGCTGTCGGTCAACAACCTCTACCGCCACTACGCGCTGCCGCGCGAAAAGCTCTTCGGCCCGCCGCCGACCGTGAAGGCGCTCAACGGCGTGAGCTTCGACGTGCAGGCCGGCAAGAGCGTCGGCATCGTCGGCGAATCGGGCTCCGGCAAATCGACCATCGCGCGCCTCGTGATGGCGCTCGATACACCGACCTCGGGCACCGTCTCTCTCGAAGGCCGCGACCTGCATGCGCTGTCGAAGGCCGAGCTGCGCACCGCGCGGCGCGACTTCCAGATGGTGTTTCAAGACCCGTACGGCTCGCTCGACCCGCGCCAGACCGTGGCACGCATCGTCGCCGAGCCGCTCGAAGCACTGGCCGAAACCAGCCGCGCCGTTCAACGCGAGCGCGCTGCAGAAGCACTCGCCGCTGTGGGCCTGCGCACCACCGACATGGACAAGTACCCGCACGAGTTCTCGGGCGGGCAGCGCCAGCGCATCGCCATCGCACGCGCCCTCATCACGCGGCCCAAGCTCATCGTGGCCGACGAGCCCGTGAGCGCGCTCGACGTATCCGTGCAGGCCCAGGTCCTCAACCTCATGCAGGACCTGCAGCAGCAGTTCGGCATCAGCTACCTGCTCATCAGCCACGACCTCGCGGTGGTCAACCACCTGTGCGACGAAGTCTGCGTGGTCTTCAAGGGCCGCATCGTGGAGCGCGGCAAGCCCGCCGACCTGTTCGCGCATGCCCAGCACCCCTACACGCGCACCCTGTTGTCGGCCGTGCTGCACACGCCGTCGCGCTAGGCGCGGCGGTCTTTCCCTCTCACTTCCAGGAGCTATCGAATGTTGAAGCGACGCACCGTCATGACCTCCGCCATGGCCGCGGCCATCCCGGGTGTCTTCCTGCCGCAGGCCCGCGCACAGGCCGGCAAGAACACGCTGACGATCGGCATGCCGCTCGAACCGCCGGGCATGGACCCGACCACGGGCGCCGCGTCGGCCATTGCCGAGATCACGCAATACAACATCTTCGAGACGCTCACCAAGGTCAACGCCGACGGCTCGGTCACGCCGATGCTGGCCGAGAGCTGGTCGTCGTCGCCCGACATGAAGACCTTCGTCTTCAAGCTGCGCCGTGGCGTGCGCTTCGAGAACGGGCAGCCCTTCAACGCCGCCGTCGTGAAGTTCTCGTTCGACCGCGCGGGCGGTGCCAAGAGCACCAACAAGGACAAGCGCTTCTTCAGCGAGATCGGCACCGTGGTGCTCGACGAATACACGGTCGGCGTCAACAGCACGCTGCCCAACCCCGACCTGCCGTTCATGCTCGGCCAGTCGACCGCCTGCATCGTCGAGCCCAAGAGCGCCGAGACCAACGTCACCACGCCCGTGGGCACCGGCCCCTACAAGCTGGGCGCGTGGCAGCGCGGCGCCTCGTGCACGCTGGTGAAATCGCCGACGTACCGCGACCCGAACTTCGCAAAGACCGAGCGCTTCATCTTCCGCTTCATGTCGGACACCGCTGCACAGACCGCTGCGCTGATGGCGGGTGACATCGACATCTTCCCGCGCGCTGGCACGCGCTCGGTCGCGCAGTTCAAGGGCAACCCGCGCTTCCAGGTGATCGAGGTGGGCACGCGCGGCAAGGTGATCCTGACCATCAACAACCGCAAGAAGCCGCTCGACGACGTGCGCGTGCGCCGCGCGATCCTGGCGGCCATCGACCGCAACGCGATCATCCAGGGTGCGGCGGACGGTTTCGGCAAGCCCATCGGCAGCCACTACGCCATGGGTGCGCCGGGCTTCGTCGACACCACGGCAATGAACCCCTTCGACGTCGAGAAAGCGAAGAAGCTGCTGGCCGAAGCCGGCGTGAAGACGCCGCTCGAACTGCGCCTGCAACTGCCCCCGCCTTCGTATGCACGCCAGGGCGGCGAGATGATCGCGGCGCAACTGGCGCAGATCGGCATCCACGTGAAGATCCAGAACGTCGAATGGGCGCAGTGGCTGAGCAGCACCTTCGGCGGGGCGCACGACTTCGACCTGACGATGGTGGCGCACGTGGAGCCCTTCGACCTGGTGAAGTACACCGAGCCCGACTACTACTGGGGCTACGACTCGAAGAAGTTTCGCGACCTGTTCGTCACCATCCAGAACGAAGAGAACAAGAAGCGCCGCGCCGACCTGCTGGCCGAGGCCCAGCGCCAGCTGGCCACCGATGCGGTCAACGGCTTCCTGTACCAGGCGGTGTTCCCGACCATCGCGCGCAAGGAAGTGAAGGGCCTGTGGCCGAGCATGCCGATCGTGGTGAACGACCTGGCCGCGATTTCGTGGGGTTGATGACATGACGACGAAACCTCTTTACGCACTGGGCGTGCAGGAGCTGCACGCGGCCTACGCGGCCAAGGAACTCTCGCCGGTCGAAGTCGCGCGCTCGGTCAACGAGCGCATTGCGGCCTACGAGCCCGCGCTGCGTGCGACATGGCTCTTTCGCCCCGAACTCGCGCTCGAACAGGCCCGTGCCTCCGAAGCGCGCTGGCTGGCCGGCACGCCTCGCGGCACGCTCGACGGCGTGCCCGTGACCATCAAGGACAACCTCGCGACCGAAGGCGATCCGATGCCGCTGGGCACCGCCGCCTACGACCTCGTGCCGATGACACAAGACTCGCCACCCGCCGCGCGCCTGAAGGAAGACGGCACCGTGCTGGTGGCCAAGACCACGATGCCCGACCTGGGCATGCTGTCGTCGGGCCTGTCGAGCTTTCATGAACTCTCGCGCAACCCGTGGGACCTGTCGCGCACGCCCGGCGGCTCCAGCGCGGGTGCCGGTGCGGCGGCTGCCGCAGGCTACGGCCCGCTGCATGTGGGCACCGACATCGGCGGCTCGCTGCGCCTGCCGGCCAGCTGGTGCGGCATCTACACGCTCAAGCCCAGCTTTGGCCGCATTCCGCTGAGCACGCCCTACATGGGCCGCTGCGCCGGCCCGATGACGCGCACCGTGGCCGACTCGGCGCTGATGATGGCGTCGGTCGCGCAACCCGACGACCGCGACTATTCGGAACTGCCCGCACCCACCATCGACTGGAGCGCCTTCGAGGTCGATCCGTCGTTCCTCAAGGGCAAGCGCGTGGCACTGCACATGGACGCGGGCTGCGGCCTGCCGCTCGATCCGCAGATCGCCGAGGCCATCCGCCGCGCCGCCAAGCGCATCGAGGCCGCGGGCGCGCACATCGAAGAAATTGCGGCCTTCATGACGCCGAAGATGCTGCAGGGCATGGACCACTTCTGGCGCATGCGCTCGTGCATCGACATCCAGGCCATGCCGGCCGAGAGGCGCGCGAAGATCCTGCCGTACATCCGCGAATGGGCCGAGAGCGCGGCCGGTTTTTCGGGCGCGCACATCTTCGACGCCTACAGCCAGTTCATCGCGACGCGCGCGGCCACGGTCGCCGCCACCAAGGCCTACGACTTCGTGATATCGCCGGTGTCGCCGAACATGCCCGGGCCCGCGGACCATGCCTCGCCGACCAACGACCCGATGCTGCCGCTGGAGCACATCGGCTTTACCGTGCCCTACAACATGTCGGAGCAGCCGGCCGCGTCGATCAACTGCGGCTACTCGGCCGAGGGCCTGCCCATCGGCCTGCAGATCGCGGGCCGCCGCTTCGACGACCTGGGCGTGCTGCAGTTCAGCCGCGCCTTCGAGCAGATCCGCGACGCACAGCGCGCCTGGCCCGAACCCCAATGACGAATGACGTCGCGGCGCATCCACACGGCGTCGCGCGCAAGGAGACAGATTCAATGAGCAACAACGACGCAGCCACCCACTACATCGACGGCCGCCGCGTGGCGTCCGAGGGCAACGCCACCATCGACGTGATCGACCCGAGCGACGGCCAGAAATTCGGTGAGATCGCACGCGGCACCGCTGGCGACGTCGACACGGCCGTGCGCGCCGCGCGCAAAGCCATGGGCGAGAACTTCGACGGCCCATGGGGCGCGACGACCGCGCTGGAACGCGGCCGCCTGCTCGCCAAGCTCGGCGCCGCCGTCATGCAGCACCATGAAGAACTCGCGCAGCTCGAAGCCCGCGACACCGGCAAGGCGCTGCGCGTGGCGCGCAACGACGCGACCGCGCTCGCGCGCTACATGGAGTACTACGCCGGCGCCTGCGACAAGCTGCACGGCGACACCCTGCCCTACGAGCGCGGCTACACCGTGCTCACCGTGCGCATTCCGCACGGCGTGACGGGCCACATCATTCCCTGGAACTACCCGATGCAGATCGCGGGCCGCAGCGTGGGCGCATCGCTCGCGGCGGGCAACGCCTGCGTGGTCAAGCCGGCGGAAGACGCGAGCCTGTCGCTGCTGCGGCTGGCCGAGATCGCGACCGAGGTGGGCTTTCCGGCTGGCGCGCTCAACGTGGTGACGGGCTACGGCAAGGAAGCCGGCGCCGCGCTGTGCGCGCACAAGGGCATCGACCACATCTCCTTCACCGGCTCGACCATGACCGGCCGCAGCGTGGGCCTGGCCGCCGCCGAGCGCCACTGCCCAGTGACGCTGGAACTGGGCGGCAAGTCGCCGCAGATCGTTTTTGCCGATGCCGACCTGGACGCGGCCGAGCCGGTGCTGGTGAACGCCATCATCCAGAACGCCGGCCAGACCTGCTCGGCGGGCAGCCGCGTGCTGGTGGAGCAATCGATCTACGAAGAGGTCGTGCAGCGCCTCGCCAAGCGCTTCACTGCAGTGCGCGCCGGCACGCCGGCGGAAGACTTGGACATGGGCCCGCTCATCAACGAAAAGCAGTTCCGCCAGGTGCGCGACATGGTCGCGACCGCCGAGGCGAGCGGCATGAAGGTGGCGGCGCGCGGCACGGTGTCACCCAACGCATCGGCCACCGGTTTTTATCAAGAGGCCGTGCTGTTCCGCGACGCACCGCACGACAGCGACCTCGCGCAGCGCGAGGTCTTCGGCCCCGTGCTGGCGGTGATGCCTTTCGCCGACGAGGCCGAGGCGGTGCGCCTGGCCAATGGCACCGACTTCGGCCTGGTGGCCGGCGTGTGGACCCGCGACGGCGGCCGGCAACTGCGAATGGCCCACAAGCTGCACTGCGGGCAGGTCTTCATCAACAATTACGGTGCGGCGGGTGGTGTAGAACTGCCCTTCGGCGGCGTGAAATCCAGCGGCTTCGGCCGCGAGAAGGGCTTCGAGGCCCTGCTCGGATTCACGACCCTCAAGACCATCGCAATCAAGCACGGATGAAGAAGACAACACATGACCACCACTGAACAGCAAGCCCCGCGCAAAGTCGGCCTCGTCGGCGTCGGCCTGATGGGCCACGGCATCGCCAGCAACATCGTCAAGCACGGCCACCAACTGACCGTGCTGGAGCACGCCGGCAACCAGCCGCTCGACGCGCTGCTGAAGGCGGGCGCCACGTCGGTGGCCGATGTCGCCACGCTGGCCGCGCAGGTCGACGTGCTGATCCTTTGCGTCACCGGCACGCCGCAGGTCGAAGCCGTGATGCTGGGCGACAAGGGCGCGCTGAGCACCCTGCGCCCCGGCACGGTGGTGATCGACTGCTCGACCGCCGTGCCCGCCTCCACCGCGAAGGTGGCCGAGGCTGTGAGCGCCAAGGGAGGCAAGTTTCTCGATGCGCCGATGACGCGCACCGCGAAGGAAGCCGCCGAAGGCCGGCTGAACCTGCTGGTGGGTGGTGACGCCGAAGTGCTGGCTTCATGCCTGCCGCTGCTGCGCTGCTTTGCCGAGAACATCACGCACGTGGGCGGCATTGGTGCGGGCCATGCGATGAAGCTGCTGCACAACTTCGTGTCGCTGGGCACGGTCGCGTTGCTGTGCGAGGCTGCGGCCTGCGCAGAGCGCGCCGGCGTGAAGCCCGATGTGTTCGTCGATGTGCTCGCCAAGGGTGGCGGCAATGGCGTCGCGCTGGAACGCGTCAAGCCCAAGCTGTTGACGGGCAGCACCGATTCGCTGAAGTTCTCGATGGCGAATGCGAAGAAGGACTTGGGGTATTACAACGACATGGCGGAGCAGTCGTCGTCCAGCCATGGCATTGCGCAGGCGGTCGATGCGCTGCTGACGCATGGGGTCGAGAAGTTCGGTGGCGACCGGATGGTTCTCGATCTGGTTGAAGCGCTGCGCTGATTTTCTTGCTGTGTTCTGTGCACCGCTGTTCAGGGCGCGTGCACAGGACACCGGGTACTCCCCTCCGCGAATGTCCCCCGCTTCGCTCCTCCTTTATTTCGCTGCGGGGAGCACCCGATGCCCTGCGCACAGTGAGTGCAGCTGGGGGTTGCCGGTTCGACCGCTGCAGTCGATTGCAGATGGACATGCGCGAGCGCACCACTGACCTTTCGCGAGAGCCAGCCGCTGGACAAGCAGAACTCCGAGGGGCTGGCGTCCGCCACGGTCGACATTGGCATGACTGCGTTCAATGCCCGCTTCAGACTACAAAGCAGACATCCGTGATCGTCGGGTCTATGGCAGTACAGTGCCCGAACGAGACATTCCGGGCACTCCAAAGCAGCCGCACGGCGAGCCGCAACTACTACTCGCTCGACTGTCCAAGGCTAGGGCTGCCAACGGCCTTTTCCAGGTCGGAGCTGAAGCAGTTTCTAAACGAACTGCCGACTGGGATACTCGCGACCAGGAAGGCTTCTCCAGAACTATCTTTTGGGCGGGGCGGTCTCCGGGTCCACCCTCGAAGGCAACTCCAAGATCACCGGCAACCCGGTTCTAATCGCCTGCTGGGAGGCCTTCGTCGCCGCCTCCAACCACTCATCGTCCGGTTCCCAGTGGGGCGACGATAGGACGCCAGCGGCGTTCAGCCGCGCTACCGCTGCCGTCATTGCCTCCAACTGCCTGTGGGTTATCGTCATTGGCTTTCCGTTTTGTAGATCAGAGTGGAAGCAGCCCCTCGGCGAATTGCTCGAACGGGGAACTCTGCGACCAGGAACACTTTGCCAGGATTACCGTTTGGATGGGGCGGCCTCTGGAGCCGCCCGCGGGGGCAACTCCAAGGTCACGGGCAACCCTGTCCTGATCGCCTCCTCGGATGCCTTCGTCCACGCTGCCGCCCACTCATCGTCCGGTTCCCAGTGGGGCGACGATAGGACACCAGCGGCTTTCAGTCGCGCTTCCGCTGCCGTCATTGCTTCCAACTGCTTGTGGGTTATCGTCATTGGTTGTCCATCTTGTAGAGATCAGGGTTAAAGCAGCCCTTTGAAAAATTGCTCAAGCGGGAAGCTCTGCAATTAGGAACACTTCGCCAAGATTACCGTTTGGATGGAGCCGCCCGCGGAGGCAACTCCAAGGCCACGGGCAACCCTGTCCTGGTCGATTCCTCGGATGCCTTCGTCCACGCTGCCGCCCACTCTGCGTCCTGCGACGTATCTGGTGGCGAGAGGACGCCCATCGATATCAACCGTGATTCGGCCACCATCATTGCGTCCAACTGCTTGTGGGTCATCGTCATCGAATGGCCTCTCGCGGCTCATTTTGAGGTCACAATTTTATTCGAATGGGCCCCTAACGTCGCGGCAGATTCGCCTCTCCTAGCCTCGCTTCGTACAGTTCAACGGGCCCGCACTTCAACATCGCACACGCCCTCTTTTACTCCAGCCCGCGGCGACCAAGCCTCGTCCAGCTCAGACTTGGAATCATCGACAGCTCATTTCATCAAGAACGTCAATTTCTCTTGCCTTTGTTCGCGCTTTTCCCTCTAGGGCGACGAGCTTCCGCGACTCAATTTCCTCCTGAGCAGCCGCACACATGTTCGTACCGGCGCGACGAGGAGGCTTCTAGGCCAAGACGCTTTTTTGACTAACCAGCTATCTCGGAGGCGTCATCTTGAGGGGACGCTCAAGGGCCACTCAAAGCCTTCCGTAGCGGCGGATCTTCGGGGTACAGTTGGTCGGAACCAGTCAATCGGTCCAGGCACAAGATGTCCTCGAGCGACGTCTTCCCGCAGTTGTAGAGGGCCCTTCCTCTTACCTGTCGACTTGATTGACGGCAAGCCAAGTTCACTCCCAACCGCGAAGCTGAATGAATCAGAAAAACTGCGACGACCGGATCTCAATCAAAGACGCATTGCCGCGCCTCTACGCCAGCGTTGCGCAGACTCTGCGCCGCGACAGGCCCGAGTTGCTCGAGCAACTCGAATCTTTGTACCTAGTAGACCGGTGCAAGTGTGGAATGGATGGCTGCGTCTCTTTCACATGCGAGTCGGCTGACGCGCGCTTCGCACCCATCAACAGCCGGCGCCCGCTTTCATATCCGCTTGATGACATCCATGGTTGGTATTCCGTGTCGGAGGACGGCGTGCTAGCTGGCTTCGAAATTCTGGACGACTACGAAGACGAATATGTGAGCAGTCGTCTTGCAGACAGTGGTCTCGGATTTAACTTCCGCTCGAGCGCCACGAAAGTCGAGAAGCGCCACGAAAACCTTGACAAAAACGGTTCGGCACGAACCTTCGAGGCCGAATCGGCAACGGAAACAGAAAAACAGTCGACCAATTCCGTCTACATGACCGCTGGCTCTACCCAGCATTTGATTGACTACCGCCTCAAGGTTCAGGGCTATGAGCCAAAGGAGATTGCAGAGTTCGCTGAGGCGGCAATGGCTTCCACCGCGAGACCTGAAGCCACCATCATTCGAGGAGCTCAATATCCCTCGCTGGTGAGTGTTGCGGTACGGGACTTGGTGACGCAGCGTGTGTGCGAGGTGAGGATGCCGCTGAACAAAGTTGGGGGCGGCTTCGAGGCGCGCAGTCTAGTTCCTGAAGATCCGCTCGCACGAGGCGTGAGGAACGGAAGGGCCCTAACGCCGTGAGCCAACGAATCGTCCGATGAGCTGGCGCCCGGCATCCCGCATGAAGTTGAAGTCCATTCTTGCCCTTGCCGCGGCCTTCTGCTCGGCCGCAGTGTCCGCGGAGACTGTGACTTACCTTGACAAAACGGTGAGCCTGGTCTTGCCCAAAGGTCAATGCCTGGTTAGGTTCGGCGGATTCAACCGGTCGCTGCAAAGCAGACATCCGTGACCGCCAGGTTTAGGGCGGTACAGGGCCTGCAGCGATCGCTGGGCGGCCCCCAAAGCATTGCGCGATCACCTGACGCAGGGCGAGATCGGAGCGGTGCGCGACCAGGATGACGGGGCGCGACGATTGGGTCGGCATCAGACCGTGGTGAGCCGCTCCTTTGCCAGCCTCGTGCCCTCCGCCAGCGCTTTCAGTTTGCGCCATGCCACGTCCCGCCCCATCGGCGCCAGGCCGCAATTCGTGCACGGGAACAGCCGCTCCTTCGGCACGAACTCCAACGCCCGGCCGATGGTGTCAGCCACTTCCTCGGGGGTCTCGACCACGTCGCTGGCCACATCGATCACGCCGACCATCACGTCCTTGCCGACCAGCAGTTTCATCAGGTCGGGCGGCACATGGGAATTGATGCATTCCAGGCTCACCTGGTCGATGCGACTCTTGGCAAGTGCGGGGAACACCGTCTCATACTGACGCCATTCGTCGCCCAGCCGCAAGCCAGAGCAGGTTGTTCATCTGCCGAGGCCCATCACCGTTGCACCAGTCGATGTTGTCCCCATGGCAGACCCACAGCAGAGCCTCAAGCTGAGAGAGTGTGTTTTCTAGAAGATCCGCCGGGTCTTGGGCGTTGTCTTCGGAAGCTGCCGGCGTGCGAGGCCGGGCTATAGTCTTGCTAGCCATTTTTGTGCGGTCCTTTAGAGGGTAGTTGCACGAACTTGGTTAGACGGCTGGGGTGCTCACTACACCCTGGCCGTCGCCTTTTGATACCTCGCATCTGCATCGCTGCTTTCGCACCGACAACCTGCCGCGAGGCAAGCAGCCTTCAAACATCTCGGTGGTGGTTGGGTGTGTTGCGCCTTTCTTCTTCCCTTGGCCCCTTGGCGGGGTGTCGAGTGACAGGGGCATTCACTCTAGAGAAGAACCCGGCGAAGCAGCGCGGTTCATGCCGCGCGAAGTCTCGGCAACCGCCAACAAATGCAGCTTCCGCAATGCGCAGCGCGCGAGCCTCGCAGGCTCGTGCCGTGCCAGTCCGCAGCGGCTCTCAACGATCGCGCCGGCGGGGTGCCTTGCGCAGCGAAATAAAGGAGGAGGCCGCAGGCCGGGGGACATTCGCGGAGCAAGGTACCCCGTCGGCGTGAGCGTCGCCCTGATGAACCCGAACCCGAGCCTCAAGACATCCCGCGCGTCAACAGATACCACCTGCACCGAGCGCACCGGCGTCAAGCCCTGCGTGTTCGTAGACCTGCTCGCCAAGGGCGGCGGAAGGCCGTGGATGCCCTGCTCACGCAAGGCATCGAGAAGTTCGGACCCGACCGGATGGTGCTGGATCTGGTCGAAGCGCTGCGCTGAAGCGGGGCGCTTCTCCCCGCTTCTTCTTGACTTCATCCGGCGCGCACCCCATCCGGGCACGCGCCGGCGAACCTCAGTTCACGGCGTATGCGAACCCAGACCTGAAGCGGTATCGATGGGATAGCTGTCCCATTGCACCGATGGATCGAAAACAGCGGTTGCGTTCGGGTCGCCCGAGGTGATGCCGGCCTTGCGGCGCAGCGTCTGGTCTTGCGAGCTGACGCCGTTGCTTGTCCAGGCACTTGCCGGACGAAAGCCGAGCTGCCCGAACCGATCGATGACCACGCCCGACTTCTCCAGCGTCAGGGCATCGTCGCCGTTGAAGTTGACGGCACCGCTGGTGATGGAGCCCGCCACCTTGAACTGCGCCGCGGCGCTTGCATGGACCAGCACCACCGTGCCACCTGGCAAGAGCGATCCGCTCAGTGCCTGGGTGCCGGTCGCCGTGGTTCCGCCGTTGGCGTACAGCTTGACGGTGTACAGGCTCAGGTCCACCGCCGAAGCGGTCGGGTTGTAGATCTCGAGCGCCTTGTTGTTGGACGAACCTTCCACGTATTCGCTGAAGAAGAGGTCGGGCGGACCCGGCGGCACCACCACCACGGGCGCGCTGACAGTCACGCGGCCCGATTGCATGGCGGTCTGGCCGGCGGAGTTGGCCAGGGTGACCACCACTGTGTAGGTGCCCACGGCCGGATAGACATGCGTCACGGTGCCGGTGCCGGGCGGCAAGGAGGTGTTGCCGTCGCCCCAGTCGACCGTCAGGGAAGTCGTCGTGGCCGAGCCACCGGGCGTGGCTTCCGAGATGTCGACGCTGACGGTCTCGCCGGTCTTCGCGGATGCCGGAATCGTCGCGCTGACGATGGGCTGGCTCACCGCGGCGTCGGCCGCCAGGTTCAGGCCCACGAGCACCGGGTCATGGTCCGATGCACGGAACGGCGTGGGCGCGTAGCGATCGTCGGTCGTGAAGTCGGTGTTGTAGTCGAGCGCGGTGGGTTCGTCGGAGTTGATGTGCCACACGTTCACGCCGCTGACCTGCGTGGCCAGCGAGGTCGAGACGTAGGCATGGTCGAGCGCGCCGGTCTCGCCGCCGAACACGTAGGTGTAGCGGTCGCCAACGGGCATGCGCTTGAGCAGGCTCTCGTGGCCCGCGGCCTCGAGTTCCTTGGTCGGGTCTTCGAGCAGGTAGCTGTTGAAGTCGCCCATCATCAGCACGTCGGTCTCGCCCATGGCCTTGAGCTTGCCGACGAAGCTGTTCAAGGCCTTCGCCTGCTGCACGCGCGCCAGGTTCCAGCAGCCCTGCCCCTGGTCGGTGTCGCCGGTCGTGGGGCAGCTGCCCTTGCTCTTCAGGTGGTTGACCACGAACCAGAAGCCGCCGTTGTTGCCCACCGCGCTGAAGCGCTGGGCCAGGGGCGGCCGTCCGCTGGCGGCGGTGTAGTCCGTCAGGTCGGTGCCCGTCGGCAGAACAACGTTGCCGACGCGCTGGACCTTCGCGGGCTTGTAGAGGATGTCCACCTTGATTGCGTCGGTGCCGAACACGCCGCTGCTGACCGAGGCATAGGTATTCGCGCCGACCTTGGCGTTGAGCGCCGCGACGAGGTTGCTGGTTGCCACGTCGGTGTTCTGGATTTCCATCAACCCCACCACGTCGGCGTCGAGGCCCGCGATGGCGGCCACGATCTTGGCCTGCTGCCGCTGGAACTCGTTGAGGTTGTTCGCGCCACGGCAGGTCGCCGCCGATGCGGGCCCGGTGCCAAACGAACAGCCCTGGCCGGTCTGGCCCGCGGCGTTCGTACCGTCCTGGAAGGTGGTGAAGTAGTTGAGCACGTTGAGGCTGGCCACCTTGAGCGAGCCGCCGACCACCGGTGCCGTGAGCTGGCGCGGATTGGCCTGCGCGAACACGGGCGTCACGGTTGGCTGGATGCGGTAAGCGCCAAAGTTGTGGCTCAGGATGCCCGTGACCTTCTGCGTCGTGTCGCCCATCCGGCGGGTGCCGTCGGTGCCGGCCGCGCTCAGGTACGGAATGGGGTTGGGGTTCGAGCGCGAAGAGCCGTCGTCCAGCACGATGCGCGAAAGCATGTTCTGCGCATGGGTGGCCGTCGAGTTGCCGTTGGTAGGGTTGAACTGGCGCCCGTTCAGCGACAGCACCATCTGGCCATAACGGCCCAGCTCGAAGAGTTCAGTCACCGCCAGGGGCTGCGAGATCTCGACCAGCATGCCTTCGTAGCGCTCCAGCGTGGATTCGTCGGCCACCGGCAGCGTGATCTTCGTCGGGGCGATGGTCATGCCGCTGGCGCAGACGCTGATGGCAAGCGGCTCCTGGCTCGTGCCGGCGATCTGCGTGATGCTGTCGGGCTTGGCCCCAGCGGTCGTGGTCTGGCCGAACTCGGCGACCACGCCGGAGACCTGGACGAAGTCGCCCACGGCCACGCGGGTGGCACCGCTGGGGGCGTAGACGAAGACGCCCTCCGAGGTCATCGGATCGGCATCGGGGTCGAGCTGCTGAACGAAGAAGCCGTTCAGCTTGACGGTCGTGGTGCCGGTGTTCTGGAAGTCGCCGACGACCACGCCGCGCACCGTCACGGCCTGGTTCGCCAGGGGGCTGATGTCGCCCGTGCCTTGCACGGACGAGATGGCCTTCAGCGGCGCGCTGGCCGGAATGGCGGCGGTGCACGTGGCCGATGAAGGCGGAGGAACGACCGGCGGGTCCACGGCCGGAGGCGTCACCTCGGGCGGCGGCGTTGTCACGACCGGCGGTGTCGCTTCGGCCTGCGTTGCTGGCGGCGGCGTGCCCGCAGGCGTGTCACCGGCCGGCGGTGTGCTGCTGCTGGCCGGCGGCGCAGCAATCAGCGGAAAGGGTGCGTTGCCGCCACCGCCGCCGCCGCAGGCGGTCAGCGCGATGGCCGATATCAACGCTAATGTTCTGAACAGCCACGTGGGCCCTGATCCTCGATGTGTCATGTGGGTTTCTTTTGTATTTGGGGGAAAGGTCCGGCAAGCGAACCGCAGCCGTTTATATGGACCTTGTGTGTAACCCCCGCGAAACCCAACGCCAGAGTGGTCGTTTTGCAGCAACCCCTTGCCGATCCGCTCCAGTAGCCCCTTCTTTGACGACACCAGGGCCGAAGCGGCTATGGCATGCCGCGCGCCAGCAAGTGATCGACAAGCCTGCGCTGCGGAAAACTCAGCGCCTCCTGTCGCGTGCAGAGATACATGCGGCGCGAGGCCCATGCATCGGTGAGATTGATGAAGCGCAGCTTCATCTCCTTGCGATACGTCGCTGCCGCCCCCTCGGGCAAGATGCCCACGCCCATGCCCGCTTCGATCATCCGGCACACGGCCTCGAAGCTCTTCACCCGCACGCGAAGCCGCAACACCTTGCGCGCGCTCATCGCCGCGTCTTCCATCGTGCGCGAGATCGCGGAGTCGTCTTCGAGCCCCACGAAATCGAAGTCGAGCAGTTCCTCGAACGACACCTCGCGGCCACGCAACGGATGCTTCTGCGGCGCGATGGCCACGAGCCGGTCGGTGCGGTAAGGAATGAAGTGCAGCGCCGGGTCGGCCGCCTCGCTGGTGATCACGCCAACGTCGGCCTGCCGGTCGCGAATGGCCTGCACGATGTAGACGCTGCGGTGCTCTTCCACGCTCACGCGAATCTCGGGGTAGCGCTGCCGAAAGCTCGCCACGTCGTCGGGCAAGAACTGGCCCATCGCCGATGCGTTGGCATGAAGGCGCACGCGACCGGTCGCGCCCTGCGCGTAGTCCGACAGGTCAGCACGCATGCGATCGACGTCGCGCAATATCTGGCGCGCATGCATGGCGAGCGACTCGCCGGCGCCGGTGGGCGTCACGCCGCGCGAGCTGCGGTTGAGCAGGCCAACGCCGAGCTGGCTTTCAAGGATCGCCAGGCGCCGGCTCGCGGCCGACAGCACCATGTGGCTTTCGGCGGCGGCCTTCGACAGGCTGCCGTGCTCAATCGCGCGCAGGAAAAGCGCCAGCGAATCCAGGTCGGGTCTCATCGCGTTCTCGTTGTGGGGACGGGCACCGAGCCCGGGGGCGGACATTGTCGGGCCTGCGGGGTCTTGCGGGGTTCGCAGGGCCGCCGAATGTCTTTCGGCGAAACGCCACTGCCAAAGACAAATCTTCCGTTAAGCACCCGAACCCGCCTCAACGAAGAAGCACTTTCCGCGCACAACGCGGAAGAATCGTTGCTGCCCCGCCGTCTACCCCGGCGGGGCGTTTCGCGGGCCGGCCCTCTACCGGGGCCACGTCCGCATTCCACGAGTCCTACCCGGAGTCTTTTTCAGTCATGGCATCCCACGAACTGGCCAGCGTTGCGCTGGACGACAAGTACACGGCCACCGAAGGCCGGATCTACCTCAGCGGCATCCAGGCGCTGGTGCGCCTCATGCTCGTGCAGAAATGGCGCGACCAGTCGGCCGGCCTGAACACAGCGGGCTTCGTCTCGGGCTATCGCGGCTCGCCGCTCGGTGGCCTGGACGAAGCGCTGTGGAAAGCCCAGCCGCAGCTCGAAGCCAACGCCGTCAAGTTCTTGCCGGGCGTGAACGAAGAGCTGGCCGCCACCGCCGTCTGGGGCACGCAGCAGGTGCACCTGACCGGCGAGGCCGCGGTCGATGGCGTCTTTGCCATGTGGTACGGCAAGGCGCCCGGCGTGGACCGCTGCGGCGACGTGTTCAAGCACATGAGCCATGCGGGCACGTCGCCCCATGGCGGCATCCTGCTGGTGGCGGGCGACGACCACGGCGCGTCGTCTTCCACGCTGCCGAACCAGAGCGACCACCTGTTCGCGGCCTCGATGATCCCGATGCTCTATCCGCAGAGCGTGGAGGAATACATCGAACTGGGCCTGCATGGCTTTGCGATGTCGCGCTTTGCAGGCCTGCCGGTGGGCTTCAAGGCGCTGGCGGACACGGTCGAGTCTTCGGGCTCCATCGCGGCCGGCGCGCTCGACGTGCACACGCGGCTGCCCGAAGGCTTCGTGTTTCCGCCGGGCGGCGTGCATGCGCGGCTGTCGACCGACACGCTCGGCGTGCAGGCGCGCAAGCAAGAGGCGCTGATGCAGGACTACAAGATCTACGCCGCCATCGCCTATGCGCGCGAGAACCGCCTGAACCGCGTGACCATCGATTCGCCGAATGCGCGGCTGGGCATCGTGGCCTCGGGCAAGTCGTACCGCGACGTGCTCGAAGCGCTCGAAGAACTGGGCATCGACGCCGACGAGGCCGCGCGCATCGGCATTCGCCTGTTCAAGGTGTCGATGCCATGGCCGCTGGAGCCCGATTCGATCCGCGAGTTTGCAGATGGGCTCGAAGAGATTCTTGTGGTCGAAGAAAAGCGCCAGATCGTCGAATACCAGCTCAAGGAGCACCTGTACAACTGGCGCGAGAACGTGCGCCCGCGCGTCATCGGCAAGTTCGACGAACAGGGCGAATGGGGTGCGCATCCGCGTGGCCACTGGCTGCTGCCGGCCACGGCCGACTTCTCGGTGGCGCAGATCGCACGCGTCATCGCCGGGCGCGTGGCGCGCTTTCACACCAGCGACCGCATCCGCATGCGGCTCGCGATTCTCGACGCGAAAGACGTGGTGCTCGGCAAGGCCGTGGCCACGCCGCCGCGCCCGGCCTGGTACTGCGCGGGCTGCCCGCACAACACATCGACCAAGGTGCCCGAAGGCAGCCTTGCGCTCGCGGGCATCGGCTGCCACGTGATGGCCACCGCCATCTACCCCGAGCACAACAAGACCACCACGCACATGGGCGGCGAAGGCGCGCCGTGGCTCGGGCAGGCGTGGTTCTCCAAGCGCAAGCACGTGTTTGCCAACCTGGGCGACGGCACCTACTACCACTCGGGCTCGATGGCGATCCGCGCGGCGGTGGCGGCCGGCGTGAGCATCACCTACAAGATCCTCTACAACGACGCGGTGGCCATGACCGGCGGCCAGCCGGTGGACGGGCCGATCAACGTGCCGCGCATCGCGCACCAGATGGCGGCCGAAGGCGTGAAGCGCCTTGCGCTGGTGGCCGAAGACCCGACGCGCTGGGCCGACCGCAGCATGCTGCCGGCGGATCGCGAGGGCTTCATGCTCACCGTGCACCATCGCGACGACATGGACGCGGTGCAGCGCGAACTGCGCGAGTTCGAGGGCGTCTCGGTGCTCATCTACGACCAGGTGTGCGCGGCCGAGAAGCGCCGCCGCCGCAAGAAGGGCGAGTTTCCGCAGGCCGCGCGGCGCGTGTTCATCAACGAGGCCGTGTGCGAAGGCTGTGGCGACTGCGGCGAGCAATCGAACTGCACCGCCCTGCTGCCCCAGCCGACCGACCTGGGCCTGAAGCGCCGCGTCGACCAGAGCGCGTGCAACGCCGACGAGTCGTGCATCAAGGGCTTCTGCCCGAGCTTCGTGACCGTGGAAGGCGTGAAGCCGCGCAAGCAGGCACCGGTGGTGGCGAAGGCAACATCTGAAGAACCGCCGCTGCCCGAGCCCGCGCCGCTCGCGCTCGATGGCATGCACAACATCCTCATCACCGGCATCGGTGGCACGGGCGTCATCACCATCGGTGCGCTGATCGGCATGGCGGCGCACCTCGAAGGCAAGGGCATCAGCGTGCTCGACATGACGGGCATGTCGCAGAAGAACGGCTCCGTCACTTCGCACGTGCGCATCGCACGCGATGCGGCGCAACTGAAGGCGCAGCGCATTCCCACCGGCGAGGCCGACCTGATCCTGGGCTGCGACATGCTCACGGCCGGCGCGCCCGACGCCATCGCGCGCATGCGACCGGGGCGCACCTATGCGCTGGTCAATACCTTCGAGCAACCGACCGGACACTTCGCGCAACAGCCCGACTGGGAGTTTCCGGCCGCGCAGGTGCGCGCGCTGATCGAGGAATCGGTCGAGGGCCGCGCCGACTTCATCGATGCGACGCAACTGGCCACGCGCCTCATGGGCGATGCGATTGCGGCCAACCTCTTCCTGCTGGGCTTTGCGTTCCAGAAGGGATTCGTACCGCTGTCGGCCGATGCCTTGAACAAGGCCATCGAGATCAACGGCGTGGCGGTGAAGGCGAACCAGGCGGCGTTCCGCTGGGGGCGCAAGGCGGCGCTCGACCTCGCGGGCGTGACGCGCGAAGCCACGCCGTCGAAAGTCGTCGCGCTGCAGCGGCCGCAAAGCTTCGAGGCGCTGGTGGCGCATCGCATCGAATTGCTGACCGCGTACCAGAACGCGGCCTATGCGCAGCGCTATTCGGAGCTGGTCGAGCGCGTGCGCGTGGTCGAGCAGCGCGCGCGCGGCGGCAACGTGCTGGCCAAGGCCGTGGCCTCGGGCCTCTACAAGCTCATGGCCTACAAGGACGAGTACGAGGTCGCGCGCCTGTACACCGACAAGCGCTTCATGGAAAAGTTGAATGAGCAGTTCGAGGGCAAGCCCACGCTGCGCTTTCACCTCGCGCCGCCGATGCTCGGCCGCCGCGATGCCGAAGGCCATGCGGTCAAGACCAGCTTCGGGCCGTGGATGCTGGGCGCATTCGGCCTGCTCGCGAAATTCCGTGGCCTGCGCGGCACAGCGCTCGACCCCTTCGGCCGCACCGCCGAACGGCGCATGGAACGCCAGTTGATCGACGACTACCGCGCGATGGTCGAAGACCTGCTGGCGCGCTTCGATGCCATCGACTTCGACACCGCACTGTCACTCGCGCGGCTGCCAGAGCAGATCCGCGGCTTCGGGCATGTGAAGGAAGAGAGCGTGGTGTCGGCGCGGGTGCGGTGGCAGGCGCTGGTGAAGAAGCTGGATGCTGCGGCAGCAGTGCCGCAGCGCGGCAAGGTCAGCGCTGTCTTGTGAGTCAGTGGTCCGCGCCGTGGGGTGGAAGCGGCGGCAATGCGCTGTCGTCGCCCCGAAGCCACGGCCGGTCGGCCCACGCGAGCATCTCGCGGTCGCCCCGGCTGTCGCCGTAGGCGTAGACCGTGGCTGGGCGCTCTCCGTCGCCCAGCCATTGCTTCAGGCGCACCACTTTCTGCGGACCCCAGCAGTTTGGGGAAGCCAGGCGGCCGGTGAATCTGTCGTCGGTGAATGCGAGTTCGGTCGCCAGCACCGCGTCGAAGCCCGCTTGCGCGGCCCACACGTTCAGGTAGAGCGATGGGGACGCGCTGACCAGCACCAGCCGGTGCCCACGGCGCTTGTGCTCCCGGACTCTGTCGAGCATCTCGGGACGGATCATCTCCAGCAGTTCGTGCGTCGCGAAATGCCGCGCTGCGTCTTCCAGTTCGCGCCGCGCCATGCCGCCGATGGTGGCGGAGAGGAACTGCGCCTTGGCGGTGCCCCGGTCGCAGACGCCAGCCCATGCGCCTGCCAGCCAAGGTGACGAACGCAACGCGCCGGTGGCGAATCGCCCCTGGCCGACCAGCCCGTGCACGAACGCGCGCAGGCTGTCGGAAGTGGAGATGGTGCCGTCGAAGTCGAAGGCGGCGAGGGTGGGGGTTGTGGGCATCCGAGGGCTGCTTGCCGTTGGGCAGCGGTGCGCGAGAAGGCTAGAGTTTACCGGCGCTCATGTGCTGCGCCGCTTCGCAGCGGGAGCGGACCGTCGTTGGCGGGCTCTAGACTTCGCGGTTCGGCGGTGGATTCAACCGGTTGCTATCGCCCGATGAGCCAAACGCTGCCACCGTCGAACGGTTCGTTCAATGGTGCGGCAGTGCACGATTCAAACCCATGCGAATCAACTCGAGTGATGCTCGATGGGTTGGTTATGGCCACGAAAGCGTGGCCTCTGAATCCGAAGCTCTGACGGACGCGGGGGCTACAGTTGGCCAGAAGCCGACCTTCCCATCGACTTCCCAATCGCGAAACCAGACATCGAAAGGCGGACCTGCATGGGCTATGAGATATACATCACTCGCGCACCGTCGCACCTTCAGACAAAGGAATTTCCGATTTCCCGAGGCGAGTGGCAGGACGTCGCTGACTCTGATGATGAGCTCGTATATTCGAACGAAGATTGGTACGAGCGCCGCCTAGATTCGGGAGAGGTTGAGCGCATGCATCCGTGGCGCTACATCAAGCATCCGGATCGTCCACCCCTCTGGTTCAGCGACGGTGCAGTTCACACGAAAAGCCCTGATCAGGCCACCATCGCAAAGCTCGTGTCGTTGGCAAAGAGGCTCAATGCCATTGTTCTCGATGAGGATGGCGGAAGCAGCTATGGCGCAGATGGCACATGGAAGCCGTGGGAGCCTCCAGCAGACCCGAGATTGCCATGGTGGAAGCGTTTGTTTGGAGCACGAAACTGAAGAGATTCGCTCCCAAGAGCAAACGCCGTGGCTCGAGCGTCCGCTTTCTGAATGTCATCACGGCCGCTTCGGGCCCGAAGCCCTGCGTCGGCGACCGGCTACAGTCGGCCAGAACCAGTTACTCCGATCAGAGAAGCCGCGCGATGAGCCAAGAAGCTTCACACGACGAGATCGAATGGTTCCATGATTTGGCAAAGCTGCCTGTCGAGGAACTTGTTCAGCAAGCGACTGACCACAACCGCACGAGGTTCAAGAAGTTCGTGACTGCGAGCTTGCCGGATCACGTGCCACCTGACAACCAATCACCCGCCGAATTTGCGACGACGGTCCTCGAGCTCAGGGCAAACCAACGTGGATGGAATCGAGCCCTCGGTGAAGCGCTAATACACGCGGACGACCAACGGTCCGAAGGAAACTTGCAGGCCGCGATCTCGGCATTGCGCTCTTTTGCCAACTCATGCCCCTGGAAAGCCTTTGGGGATTTCGCGCACGCCCAGGCCGACAACCTCGGGAAGGACCGGAATTAGCAAGAGGCCGCATTCGGCCAGAACCAGTCGTTCGCAGCGTCGGGCAAAATCCGGCTAGAGGCAGCCGGTCGCTGGGTCTCTGCGCACCGCCGCATTCGTTTGACATTCTGGAGGGCCAGTGGCAGGAACCATTTCAATAAGCGCGGGCGCTTTTTTTGACTTGCGGACGATTGACTTTGAATGGGTCGCGGAAGAGCTCCGCTCGCGCAGAACAGTTGAAAACAACTCGGCGCTCTCGGCTGTGCTTCAGTCACACGACGAATATGGTATGGATTTTCTTGTCGCAGATAAGTTGGACGCATACGACTTTCGCCGCTTTGGCGAAGCGTTCGATAGCCTCACAGCAAATCTGCAGTCCACGGCGGCTGGGCGGGACGGATTGTTGACATTCTTGGCGTCGGTTCAAGCTGCGATTCACAACGACTCGCGATGGATGCTCCCCGACCCCACTCGCAATCATCCCAAGCTCGTTGCTGAGTAGAACTAGCCATCCTCAACTTCGGACGCGATTCGGCCAAATTCCGTCGTTCGCCGCCGGCCTCCAATTCGTCGCACAGCAGTCATTCCTCCTGTACCGCCGCGCCCACTGGTAGCATTCCGCACTGTAGCAAAGCCTTGTGGAGGGGTATAGATGGCGGCAGGATTGGGGCAACGGAACGCTCGAGTAGGAGAGCCTTCGTTTTGGCTGTGCATCGCGCTTTGTGTGGCTGCCTTAGCCGCAGGGTGCGCCACAGGGGGGCGCGACAACGCCAGCGAATCCACCATAGTCGGCCGGTGGTCGATTGTTTCCAAAGGATGCGCCGAGCAATATGAGTTTCGCGCTGACGGAACCTTTTCCAGCGCGAGCAGAAACGAGCGTCTTGACGGCCGGTACTCAGTTCAGGAGCTTACGGGTCGGCCTGCTTCTGCAAAGGTCACACGCAGCATCGAGAGGGACAATCTCGGCATGGACTGTTCCGGGTCTTATCAGGACGACACAGGCCGTCAGGACGTCCGCTTCATAGTCTTAGACACTTCAAAGAACCGAATGCAGGTATGCGGAACGGATGCCGCAACGGGTTGCTACGGTCCCCTCATTCGGCAAGTGTCACCTGCCGCCCCAGCCTCAGTTAGCTCGCCCGCAGATGCTGGAGCAAGCAGGCTTCTTGGTCACCAGTGAGATGGTGTTGTAGGCGTGGTTTCGGCCATAACCGGTCGTTCGGGAATGTCGCAGAATCTCAGTGGCATTCCTTGACCAATTCAATCCATGAACATGCTCTTTCGTTTTGCATTCATTGCTTGCGCTACTTGGGCGATGCTCACAGCTTGTGCATCGCATGCCCCAGAAAGAACGGCTGAGCCATCGCTCAAGCTTTCTGAGGGTGCAAAGGTCGGCGTGTTTATCGGCATCAGCCCACAGCCCAAGCAACTTCATCAAGGGATGACCGTTGCTGGAAATTTCGTAAAGACTTACCCCTTCAACTGGGGGCTTGAAAAAGATGTCAGGTCGACGATCAACGAGGCGCTGAAGGCGCAGGGCTTGGTGCCTATCGATCTCAATGAGGCCAAGCTCAATGCTGGCTACTTGACCCTGCAAGAACTACCGGCGATTCGCGAACAATCGGGCGTCCAGGCTATCGTTGTCGTCAAGAATGTTCGCTCATACATCGGCCTGCCGGTACATCAGTACGCCGATGTGCCAGGCGTGTACAGCGTCCGCACTTGGCTGCGCACGAGCTTTACCACCGTCGCGCCGCTGCAATGGAATGTTTGGTCTCTTGACGGTTTGGGCGAAGACATCGCAACGAGGCCAGAACTCGCGAAGCAACTAAATACGCTTCGCCAGATGCGCCCCGAGATGTGGAAAGGTGTGGAGGTAGCTGACTATGAAGCCATAACCGCTGCTGAATTCCAGCCGGTCAAGGCGATCATTCTGAGGTCGGTCGCCCAGACAGCGGAGCAAGTCGCCCGGACGTTGGTCGCGCGATAGTCATACAGAGGTGGAAAAAGATTGCCAAGGATCACCCTTTCATGTCCTTGGTCGGCGTCGCGGTGGTCTCCGCGCGTTTCTCAGGAACCAGCCGAATAGCAAGTTGCGGATTCTTTACGGGCCGCACGCGGATGAACCAGTCCTCCCAATTCATGTTTGATGGGGACGTCATCTTTCTGTGGCGCGAGATCGCTGCCCTCAGCGTCTCCCACCACGAGGGCGGCTTCGCACACATTGGCTAGTGAGGCGGCGTGGAAACCTTCTTCCACTTTTCGCTCTGAAGCAGGAAGCCCCTTCGCGACGGCCGCTCGACCGGCTACAGTCGGCCATGAACGGACATTGCTCACGAGCTTCCGATCGTTTTGCCGACACCGACGCACCGAGCTGCCAAGGCCATACAGCGTGACTAGGGCATATGTAGAAGCGATCCCCAATGACCATCACCATCAAGCGAACAGCAGTCGGCCACGAGTTTTTTCAAACCTTGGTAGCGCCAGTCGTCTACTTTGATCATTGGGCAGTTCGCAGGTTTGCGGAGGAGCGAGAGGTGCAAGACAGATTTGTCCGCGCACTTCATCGGGCAGGGGGGACGCTACTCGTCTCACTGACGAATTTTGGTGAATTCAGCGCTATGACAGACCGAAGGCAAGCTGTCGAGGCTGAGGAGTTTTTAGATCGGGTGCTGCCTTCGCTCTACATTGCGGACTTCGGCGCTGACCCCGGTTTTCTTCAGGCGCAGGGGCGCCCTGGCCCGCGTCCGGAAAATTTGCTTTTCCGCCAAATGGCGGAGGAATGGGACGCGAATGGCAATCGCATCTCCACTAGAACGCTCATCGTCAACTCAGTCGATCAACGCCACATCGTCCAGCCGGCCTTCCAGGAACTGAAGACCGGGGTCGCGGCGGTCGTCAACGCAATACGAACCGATCCGGTCAGGGTAGCGTTTGCCCGTATGGATCGCATCGCCGAAGGGGCAACTTTTCGCGACGTTCTCCAGAACGCGCTACTTCGCGACTTCATGCTCGACCAGAACGCAGCTTTCAGCGAGAACGACGCCATGGACTTCAACCATGCGATGGGTGCTTGTGTCTCGAGCGACATTGTCTTGTTGGACGCCAGTTGGGTCCATAAAGTGCGCGAGGCGGACCGTCGGCTACAGGCAGCCAACGCGACGCGCCATCGGTTGCCACGCGCCTTTTCGCAGCGGGAAATCGACATGTTCCTCGACGCGCTGGAGGCCCTTCAGCCTAACGACGGAAAGCAGCTTCCGGTTCTCATTCGTGTGTAGGGCGGCAGCACCAGCCGAGTGACTGCTTTGCGCGCCCCAAAGCTCGGAGTTCGCGAGCGGCTACAGTCGGCCACAAGCGGACTTTCGATCAGAAATCGACCGCACATAGAAGGCTCTCTAGTTCCTTTGCTGATCGTCTTGGTGGGTGGCGAGATCGAAACTCATCTCCTGAGTCGCAGAAGAACTAGGCGTTGCAGATAACTCCCCAACAACGGGCCAACTGAGAATGCATCCACCCAACTACAAGTGCACGGGCTGCAGCAAGGTCTTCAGCTATGCGTTCCACGGGGCACACTGCTACCTCAGAGTGGGTTCCGCGCAGCCTGGTGGCCCTTTGTCTGATGCCGATCTGCTGACCATTCCTCTGCGCCCAGCCTGGTGTAAAGACTGCGCGGCCCTCAGCGTGGTGGAGGACATTGCCCCGGTCCGTGCCTTCGAAGATGCCTACGGCGCAGTGCGGGCTGGCCGCCCTGTGGAGTACCCCGTGGAAACGCACTTCATGGAGGCCGAGCAAGCGCAAGAACAAGTGTCGGACTATCTGCGCTGGCGGCTTGACCGCAGACATCCGCCCCGCGCGCTGTGCTGCGGCGGCAGCAACTATCAGCCCATGGATGTACCACAACCGCTATTCAAGCACGCGGATTGTGATTCTGGCGTCATCGAGCCGGCCCCGAGTTTCTTAATTTCAGGTGGCATCTACCGCCGCCCCGCAGTAGGCACACCAGCAAACATCCGCCTCTACAGCGGCGAGGGTGTCCTTCTAGGCAGTCTGCGGTGGAGCAGTCACCAAACTCTCATATGGGACGTGAGCCCTGCCGAGTACCCGCGGTCAGAGGAAGATTAAGACGACTCATGAGGCCGCATAGGGCCCGTGGCTGCCGCTGATACGATGGCCGCTCGCGGCCAGAAGCTGACCTTCCCGGTACACACTAGATCATGAGAAAAGAGCAGGTCGAAATCTATTCCGATACAAGCAACGCCGCAGTTCTACGGCACCCGGACCGCCACTTTCCCGGCTGCTTGGTTCAAGGCGATACGCTTCACGGACTTCAGCAGTCGGTTCGTCGCGTCCAACGCAGTGCCCATCTCCTCGACGAGGAGGCTGCTGCAGATCTCGCCGATGTTGCAGATCATCTTGAGAGCCTTATGAACCACTACAAAACAGTGCTCACAGCCCACGCGATCAAACTACCGTTCACTGATACGTCGAGCGGCTGACGCCGCCATCCGGCCAGAAGCTGACGTTGCTGGGGCTTCACCAGTTGAAACCATGAATGCAACCCAGAGCTAACGGTATAAGGAATGTCGATGTTGTCGATCTTCAAATTCACGCGGCAGCCTGCAGCGAAGTTTCGCGTCATCGAGGAGCACTGGTTTCTAGACAAGTACCACTTCGGCTCGGACGATCCCGGTGTCGTGGCTGCATGGCTGCAGCAGAACGGCGGCCGCGGCCAATCGTTGAAGTTTGACGCAGGACTGCACGTGCGCACGGCGAGTGGAATTGTGCGGAGCGGTCCGGTGCTGGACGCATGGATCGACGCTCACTTGGAGCAGACGGGGCGGCGCTCAAGTTAGTCTGTCCACGAGATGGTGTCGAACGTCCGATTCGGTCCTAATCGGAATGCTAAGCCCGGCCCCGAAGCTCGCCGGTCGCAACAGGCTGCAGTGGGCCAGGAGCCGACGTCCAGCGCCCAGGCACGTTTGGTCATGAGCCGGCGCCAATCTGCTCGCGCGGATCGTGATATGGGCGCAATTGCACGGCGGTGTTTCGCCGCACTCGTGCCGTACTATGTTGAGGTGCAGATTCAGTTCAGCCAGAGAGGTTCTTGCGTATGACAGTTCAGCTCCGAATCGTTCGCCCAGTCCGGTCAGTTGAGCGCTCGCTCGCCATGTATTGCGATGGCCTTGGCCTGCGGGAACTCGACCGGTTTGTAGACCACCAAGGATTTGCTGCGGCAATAGTCGGATTCCCTGCCTTGCCCTACCATTTCGCGTTCACGCATTGCGGCGACCACCCGATAATCCCGACCCCCACGGTGGAGGACCTCACCGTCTTCTATATGCCGGACCCTACAGAATGGCAGCGCTCATCCGAAGCCATGCTCACCGCCGGATTCACCGAGGTCTCGTCCTTCAATCCGTATTGGCAACGCCGCGGTCGCACGTTCGCAGACCTCGATGGCTACCGCGTTGTGCTTCAGCAGGCAGCGTGGGGAGCGCAATAACGTGCGCTGAAGCGCTCGCGAACGTGTAGAGCGAACTAGCCTCACCCGAACGACCGCTTTGGAGCAGTGCTTAAGACCGGTTCGGGCCCTTTGCGCTGAGGATCTGTCCAGCTACATTCGGCCAGAATCCGACATCCACACAAGAAAATCGTATGACAAGCTCTGTGCCCGTTGACACGCGCCGCGCGGGCGCTATGGCCCTGGCATCGCGTCTGGCACCTCGCCTGGGAGCCGCCTTCGGCTTCCTGCTGGCGGGACTGGGCGCCTTCGCTCAACCACAGCCCCAGCTCCCAGCGCAACCACAGGCCCGACTCCAGGCTCAGCCGCAACGCGGCGTTCTGGATTTGAGCTACAAGGTTGGAAGGCCCACGTTCCCCGTCGCTGCCTATCAGGGCATCGGTGCCCCGGAGTTCAGGTCGATGGTGCGCCAGGCTTTCCAGAAATCGGGCTTCTCGTTCGTCGCCGTGGATGAGCAGAAAAACAAGTCGACGGTCTTCAAGTTCAAGCTCGATGTCGATGCGAAGACACGGCCGGCGGTGCTTCTCGTGTCCGCAGATGAATTGCTCGATGGCCGGAAGAAGTGCAGTCCCTGTTTCCTGAGGTTTGCCGAAGTCAGCAACGCGCAGGAGATCAATGCGCTGCCATGGATGGCCCAGTACGACCTGAGCGCACGACTCGTTCCGGCGATCGACAAGGCGTACGCGACGATCGAGTCCGCCGGGCGCGAGCATCTCGCCCCTTCGTTCGGCTTTAACTACAAGCGGCAGTGGGAAGGCGAGCAGAACCTGTTCGGCAACTCCTTCGTCGGGATCAGCGTATCCGATCTCAAGGAAAGCATCGTCCGCGCCTATCGGAGTGTCGGCTTTGTTCCTCTTGAGGGCGATGTCTCGTCAAGAGCATCCGAACTCGCGGTGACCTTCAGCTTCCCTGTGGATCCTGCCAAGGAAGGCGGCGTGGTCTATCAGATCAGGCTGCACAACCAGTACGACGAAGACGGGCGATGCCACCCGTGCGAGGCCACCGAGAACTACGACCCGTACCAGCCGCTTCCTCCGTCGGGCTTGTCTGGGGTCCTGAGCCGCGCGACTCTCGAATCGAGGTTCACGGCCGCGCGGAATGCCGCATACGACAACATGCGGACCGAGCTCGAGCGCCGACTGCGGCCGCGCTCCGTGTTCTCGGTTCCGCCCAAACGAGCCCCACTGGGGTCGCCTCCGCCTGCGCCCACTCTGCCTGTCGTGACATGACAGCTCGCGCAGAGCCTGCGTCAGGGAGCGCCACGATGGCCAGGGTGTGCAGAGAGCATTGGATCATCTTCGGCAACCTGTTCGCGGCGCTCGCGGCTGGAGCACTCGCCTCGTGGTCTACCCCCATGATGCTGGCCGTGCTTTACGTCGATATATGGCTGCTGGCCAATCCCCATATCGTCGCGACCTACACGCGCATCGGCTCGATGTCGTCGCACACTCGCCTGCGATGGGCCTTGATCGTCGTCGCCCCCATCCTGGTTCTGGCGGGATTGACGGTCGTTGCGCTCGCATATGAAGCGACCGGACTGTTCGCCCTGTATTTCGCGCTTCAGGCCTTTCATGTTGCCCGCCAGAGCTATGGCATCGCGAGACGCCACGACCGTCGGCTCCAGGTGCCATTCCGCAACCTGCCCTATCTGCTGATCTATCTGTTTCCTACGTGGGGATACCTGCACCGCGGCGCGCAGGCACCCAGCAGCTTCCTGGGCTACCCCATCTGGCTGCCACCCGTGCCCCAGGAGCTGGCCCTTGCGGCAGGCATCGCGGCCATTGCCGGTTCGCTGTGCTGGCTGGTGTGCCTGGGCTACGCCAGGCGAGCGCCGCAGGCGAATGCGCCCTTCGACACTTTCGTGCTTTCCCACTTGGTGGTCTCGCTGGTTGGTTATGTCTGGATCAGCGACATCACCGTGGGCTGGCTGGTGGTCAACGTCTGGCACAACATCCAGTATCTGGTGTTCGTCTATCGCCAGCGGCAGCCCGGCGTTGGGGCGGACAGCGTAAGCAGCGAGGCATCGGACACTGCTCCGGCACACGGCAAATCGCTGCTCAAGAAGCTGAGGCCACCGGCGGCCTTCTTTATCGGATGCGCGATTTGCGGCGCAGCCCTCTTCATGGCCGCCAGTCACATCGGAGGAAGTCTCCTCTGGCTTGGGCTTCCGACGGTCCTCATTGCACACTTCACCCTGAACTTTCACCACTATCTTGCGGACAGCGTGATATGGAAGCGCCATCGTGCCGGTAGGCTCAACGGTATCTCGCAATGCTGACGCAGACGGATGCTGTAGCACCGTCAACCGAACCGTAGGGCCGAACTGGGCCACTTCGCGATACCAGCGCGACCGGCTACAGTCGGCCAGAACCCGACGTCCACACAAGAAGACCGTATGACAAGCTCTGTGCCCGTTGACACGCGCCGCGCAGGCGTTATGGCCCTGGCATCGCGTCTGGCGCCTCACCTGGGAGCCGCCTTCGGCGTCCTACTGGCGGACCAAGCTTCGAAGGCGGCTGCCGCACGAGTTCTTGTCGAGGGAGAGGTCGTTCACGTCGGGTCCTTTGCCGACCTGGTACTGGCTCACAACCGGGGCGCAGCCTTTTCCCTTTTCGCTGACGCCTCGGGCTGGCAGCGATGGCTGTTTATAGGCCTCGCCATCGCGGTGGCGATGTTCATCCTCAGATCGCTTGCGCAGCCGAACGGAGAACCTTGGTCTCGAACTGCTTTGGCACTGGTGCTCGGTGGCGCGCTGGGCAATGTAGCCGACCGCTTATGGCACGGGCATGTAGTCGACTTCATCTCGCTTCATTGGCGCGAGGTTTACTACTTCCCTGCCTTCAACGTTGCCGATTGCGCCATCACAGTTGGCACCGCCCTCCTGGTCTTCGCCGAGATTAGGCGGTCGCGCACCGGCGGAAATCCATCCGCAGCAGCCTGAGACAGCAGACGGCCAGGACCCGTCACTCGCACCCACGGCAGAATTCGAATGAGCTGGGTCGTAGCGATTCGCAGAAAGTGAACGAATGCCGAACTACTTCGCCTATGGGTCCAACATGTCGCAGGACCAAATCCGTGCACGTTGTCCGTCCCACAAATTCATCTGCGCCGCCGAGCTGCCCGGCTACAAGCTGGCATTTACGAGATACTCTAGCAAGCGCGAGTGCGGCGTCGCTGACATCGACCCGGCGCCAGGGCAGTCTGTGTGGGGCGCGCTGTTTGAGGTGAACGATGAGGACTTGGCCAAACTTGACCGCCACGAGGGAGCGCACTTGAGTCCGCCAGCCTATGTACGTGTTCAAGTACAAGTCGCAGCCTCGGATGGCGGCTCTCTTGATGCAATCACCTATGAGGTCCTCGACAAGGCGGCGGCCGAGCACTCCCCAAATGTGGAGTACCTTAGCCTCATTCTCGATGGTGCTCGGAAGTGGGGCCTGCCCCAGGCCTACCAAGAGACGCTGAGAAGGTTCGAGGATCAATCTGAACGGTGAGCGGCAAGATGCGGCCACAACTGGCCGTTCGCCGTGCCGACACAATGCGGCCAGAAGCGGAAACTGAACCGCTTGTCCGGGACGTAGCGCCACATTTTCAGCGTGAGATGAAAACGCTGAACAGCATCAAGATCGACGCCGAGACTCATGGTCGTCGCTTCGCCCATAGACAGTGCTCGGACTGCATAGATCAGCACCAACTCTCGAAAGAGGCTAGGTAAGCTTCGTGCGAGGTCACGCGAACGTCCTCCGCCTTGGTCTACCCTGTTCACAATGGACGCTCACAGATGGCCCGACATCCAAAATGCTTGATCTCTATGCCCCCATCGAGCCAGGAAACTCCGCTGCAGGATTCAGGATAGGTCAGTCACTATCGAGCATAGAACCGTTCCTCCAGGACGTTAGTCATGTTGACTACGCTCCTGATTTTCATCTCAACGCCGCACTGGCAGCGAACAAGGGAGCCCTTGTCCTCCGAGACTTTGGTGGCCACGGAGGTGTCACGATATTCTTTGGTTCAGACGTCGTCCGCCTAGTGTTTTCGGCGCGCGAGCAGCTTGGGAGCATTTACGTCTTCGAGGGCTACTTGGGCACATACGAAGGCGTGCGGGTCGGGGACATGCTGGCAGCGCTGTCAACGTCTGAGGCACTCGAATTTGATGATGGCGACGAGATGTATTACCGCCTCGATGGCGACGGGCAATACCTCCCCGGCTTTGCGGTTGTCGCGGTGGCGGCCGAGACGTCAGAGCGCGCTTCAACCCAGGTCACAGGCTACTGTGTCCACGACTGGAACATCCTCCGAGCTCGGGCTTGATCGTGTAATCATTGGGAGAACTGCGGCTACAGACGCGGTCTTGCGAGCAAACGCATCTCGGCTTCAGGCTATTTCTCACCAGAGGGGGATACGGCACTGGATAGAGATCACCGACGATGTTCAGAAGCGGCTTGAGTATCTGCATCATCAGTGGCCCGACGAGGATTGAGGGCAGCACGTCGATTGCGGCTGATCGCGGCGACTTTCAGTGGAACGCTATGACCGCTTTGGAGAACTGTGAGCGGCAGCTCAGGGCCCGATTGCGACGGTCAGGCGTCGCGGCGTAAGGACCACAACCAGCCTGAAGCAGTCATCCAGATCGACTTGCATTGGGCGGTCTGCAACGAGCCCCTTTTCTCTCCATCGGCACCGGCTCGACCCGCATACTGCGGCGCCTGCCCGCGCATAGGGCCGGTCGCATCGACGAGTTGTGTCCTCACAACCGGCACCCCGTCTGCCGCCCCACACAACAGGCCGCCGACTTCATGTTCGGCGGCCAAGGTGAGGCAACGTGTCAACGACCTCGTCATCAAGCGCGATTGATCGACACCCCCCCATCCACAAGCAGCGCCGCCCCAGTCATAAACGACGCAGCATCAGACGCCATATAAAGAACCGACTGCGCCAACTCTTCCGGCGTAGCAATGCGCTTGAGCGCATGCAGCCCTGCCACATGCGCCATCGCCTCAGGCGAGTCGCTCATCTCCCGCCCCATCGGCGTGTCGACACCACCAGGCAGGATCGCATTGACGCGAACCGCCCTCGGGCCCAATTCGGCGGCGAGCGATTGGGTCAATCCGATCAGCCCCGCCTTGCTGGCGGCGTAGGCCGCGACACCCGGAAACCCGACGGTGTAGCCGACGAAGGTCGAGGTGAAGATGATGCTTCCGGCGCCACGAGCCAGCATCGCCGGTATCTGATGCTTCGCCCCAAAAAATGCGCTGGTGAGATTGGTGGCGATGGTGTCGCTCCAGCCCGCCGCCGATACGCCCGATGTGGGGCCCATTTCGCCGAGTGTCCCCGCGTTGTTGAACGCGATGTCCAGGCCGCCGAAACGGTCGATGGCCGTCTGGACGAGGGCCTGCGCATGCTCTTCTTCTCGCACATCGCCCGCGACGCAAACGGCCCTTCCGCCCTTGCCGGTGATCTCTTCGACGAGGCTTTCCAGTTCAGCCCTGCGGCGACCGGCGACGACCACTGCCGCGCCCTCGCGCGCGAAAAGCCGCGCCGTGGCGCGCCCGATGCCCGAGCTGGCGCCCGTCACGATCGCGACCTTGTTTGCAAGCACATCCATGTTTCTCTGATCCACATATTGAGTTGATGAGCGCGCAGCATGTGCGCTGGGGCGTTTCGTGTCTGGTCGTTTGTGGACATCCGATTTCGATGGAATTCGCACGACGAGTGGCAGGCTCCGCGTCGACTCGCCAGTCAAGATGAAGCGGCTGTGCGGCCGCCTTGTTGGCACCGCACAGCAAGCGCGGCCCCTGCCCTCTTCGCCCTGCCGCATCCCCCGCCCGCGAGGGCGCCGCCGCGATCAAGGCAAAATTCCGGTCGCCGCGCCGGTCGGCCCTGTCCCCATGCCGCCCCTCACGCCCGAACCCACGATCTCCAGGCCTCGCCCCGGCCAGCGCACGCTGTACGCCTGGGCGGCGGCCGTGCTGGCGGCGCTCCTGCTGATCGGCATCGCGGGCCAATGGGCCGCGAGCCGCGAAGCGAGCTTCCAGGCGGACTCGATCCGCCGCGCGATGGAAGTGCATGTGCTGGGCCTGCGCGATGCCGCCGGCAAGTACAGCTACCTACCGTTCACCGCGGGCATGCATCCCGACGTGCTGGCCGCGCTGGCCCATCCGCAAGATCCGGCCACGCGGCAGCGCGCCAACCGCTACATCGAGGAAGTGAATCGCCTGGCCGGCTCCGACGATCTGTACCTGATCGACCTGCAGGGCCTCACGCTGGCGGCGAGCAACTGGGCGACGTCGCACAGCTTCGTCGGGCAGTCTTACGCCAACCGACCCTACTTCATCGACGCCCGCGCGGGCCGCAGCGGGCTGTTCTACGGCGTGGGCCAGACCACGGGCGAACCGGGGCTGTTCATCTCGGCGCCGGTGCAGCCCGAGGGCGGCCCGGTGCTGGGCGTGGTGACGGTCAAGGTGAGCCTGCGCGAATTGCAAGAGGCCTGGGGTTTCGCGCGCGAGCCGATCCTTTTGACCGACGCGCGCGGCATCGTGTTTTTGAGTTCGGTGCCGGCGTGGCTGTACCGGGCCAACCACGCGCTGGACGAGACGGATCTGGACTGGGTGCAGCGCCACCAGCAGTACGGCCCGCGCACCAGCTTCCCGTTGTTGCCATGGAAGGTGGCACGCGACGAAGGGCAACCGGGCTACCTGGTGCGCACCGACATCGACGGCAAGCCGCGCCGCTTTCTCGCGGTGGACGAGCCGCTGCCCGACCTGGGCTGGACGCTGACGGTGATGGCCGACCATTCGGAAGTGACGAACGCGCGCGAGCGCACCTGGATGCTGGGCCTGCTGTGCGCCGGCGTGCTGCTGCTGGGCGGCCTGTACTGGCAACTGCGCGAGCGCCGTTTCGCCGAGCAGCGCGACGCGCGGCGCGACCTCGAACTGCGGGTGCGCGAGCGCACGCACGCGCTCGACGAAGCGCATGCCTTCCGCAAGGCGATGGAAGATTCGCTGCTGGTGGGCATGCGCGCACGCGACCTCGAGGGCCGCATCATCTACGTCAATCCGGCCTTCTGCGAGATGACGGGCTACAGCGCCGACGAGCTGCTCGGCAAGCTGCCGCCCTACCCCTACTGGCGCCCCGAAGACACCGCGCAGCACTGGCGCGAGTACGAAACCATGATGAGCGGGCAATCGGCGCTCTCGGGCTTCGAGTCGAGCGTGCGGCACCGCAACGGGCACGAGGTCATCACCATGGTCTACACGGCGCGGCTGATCGATGTCGAGGGCCGCCACAGCGGCTGGATGAGTTCGGTGGTCGACATCACCGAGCAAAAGCGCGCCGAACTGCGCCAGCGCCAGAACGACGAGCAACTGCAGCATGCGCAGCGGCTGGCCAGCCTGGGCGAGATGGCCTCCACGCTCGCGCACGAGCTGAACCAGCCGCTGATGGCGTTGAGCAACTTCGCCAGCGCGGCCAAGGCCTTTGCGGAACAGGGCAACCAGTCGCTGCTGGTCAGCAGCCTGGACGAAACCGTGGCGCAGGCCCAGCGCAGCGCCGAGATCGTGCGGCGCATTCGCGGCTTCGTGCGCCAGCAGACCGTGGGCGCCGAAGACTGCGCGGTGGCCGCGCTGGTGACGAACGCGCTGGCGCTGTTGCAGGGCGAGATGCGGCTGCGGCAGGCCCGCGCCGAGGTGCGCATTCCGCCCGCGCTGCCCGCCGTGCGCGGCGACCGCGTGCTGCTGGAGCAGGTGCTGCTGAACCTGCTGTCGAACAGCCTGCAGGCCATGCAGACCACGCCGCCGGAGCAGCGCGTGGTCGAGGTCGAGGCCGAGGTGCTTGGCGGCCGCATGCACATCCGCGTGGCCGACCACGGGCCGGGCATCGACGCCGCGCTGGCCGAACAGGTGTTCGCGCCCTTCTTCACCACCAAGGCCGGCGGGCTGGGGCTGGGCCTGAACATCTGCCGCACCATCGTGGAGGCCCACCGTGGCCGCCTGTCTTTTGCCAACCGTGCCGAAGGCGGTACGGTCTTCACCCTGGAACTGGAGATTTCATCGTGAATGCGCTTGCCAACAACCTGTGCGTGGTGGACGACGACGAAGCCGTGCGCCGCTCACTCGGCCTGCTGCTGCTGTCGCGCGGCTACGCGGTGCAGACCTTTGCCTCGGGCGAAGACTTCCTGGCCGGCGCCGACCTGCAGCGCGCGGGCTGCGCCGTGCTCGACCTGCGCCTGAGCGGCATGAGCGGGCTGCAGGTGTTCGATGCGCTGCGCGCGCAAGACAGCCCGCTGGTGGTGTTGTTTCTCTCGGGCCATGGCGACATTCCGATGGCGGTCGAGGCGGTGCAGAACGGCGCCTTCGGCTGGCTCGAAAAGCCCTGCAACGACGAGCGCCTGCTCGACAGCATCGCCCGCGCCCTGCAACAGGCCGGCGACATTGCCGTGCGCCGGCAGGCCCGCCAGGCCGCGCAGGCGCTGTGGGCCAAGCTCACGCCGCGCGAGATGCAGGTGGCCCGGCTGGTGGCCGAAGGGCTGCCGAACAAACGCATCGCCCTCGAACTCGCCCCGCTGGAGCTGCGCACGGTGGAAACCCATCGCGCCCACGTGTTCGCCAAGCTGGGGCTGTCGAACAGCCACGAGCTCGACCGCTTCCTGCGGGAGCACGGGCTCTGAGCGTCGGCGGCCCGGCCGCCCCCGCTCAGGTGACGAAGAAGCGGTCCTGCCCGTCCTCGGTATCGAAGTAGGCCTTGTGCGTGCGGCGCACCGGCCGCCCGTCGGCCAGCCGGTAGCTGACGCGGGTGCAGACCGGCTGGTAACGCTTGGTGATGCTCACGCGCTCGGCATAGGCGCGGCACTCGATCACGGTGTTCCGGTGGTCGAAGGCATCGACCACCTCGATCCGGTCCGTTTCGCGGATGACTTGCTCGTAGGTCGCCATGGTTTCTCCTTGCGCCAGTGGGAGAGAGAGCCGGGAAATGACCCGATTGGAGATTCCCATGCCTACTACGTGCTGACTTGGCGGGTGGATGCGCGGGTTTGTGATGAAAAAGGCCTAGGTATTTACCCTTGCGTACACCTACGCAGCCGCGCGGCCGGAGGCTACGGACGACGGCGCGGGCACGGCGCGCCAGACTCGCCGGCACGGCTTGCCGCGTCCTCGCGGCGGGCCGCAGCCAGAAGAGACAAGGATTCCTCCCATGACCGCCATCGCCAGTCCGGGCGCCAGCGCCGGTGCCTCCGGCACCGAAGCCGCCGACACCACCCCCTACACCTTCGAAGAAAAGCGCAAGCGCATCTTCGCGATCTTTGCCGCTTCGTCCGGCAACCTGGTGGAGTGGTTCGACTTTTATGTCTACGCGTTCTGCGCCATCTACTTTGCGCCCGCGTTCTTTCCCAAATCGGACCCGACCGTCCAGCTGCTGAACACCGCCGGCGTGTTCGCAGCCGGCTTCCTGATGCGCCCCATCGGCGGCTGGCTGTTCGGCCGGCTGGCCGACCGCAAGGGTCGCAAGACCTCGATGGTGACCTCGGTCGTCATGATGTGCGTGGGCTCCCTCGTCATCGCCTGCCTGCCGACCTACGCGCAGATCGGCGCCGCGGCGCCCGCGCTGCTGCTGGTCGCGCGGCTGCTGCAGGGCCTGTCGGTCGGTGGCGAATACGGCACCACCGCCACCTACATGAGCGAAGTGGCAATGCGCGGCCAGCGCGGCTTCTTCTCGTCCTTCCAGTACGTGACCCTGATCGGCGGCCAGTTGCTGGCCGTGGTCGTGGTGGTGGTGCTGCAGCAGTTCCTGGACGAAGCCGAGCTGCGCAGCTGGGGCTGGCGCATTCCCTTCGTGCTGGGCGCCGTGGCGGCCATCGTGGCACTGATGCTGCGCCGCACGCTGACCGAGACCGCCAGCACCAAGACCCGCACCGCCAAGGGCGCGGGCAGCGTGGCCGAGCTGTTCAAGCACCACAAGCGCGCCTTCTTCGTGGTGCTGGGCTACACGGCCGGCGGCTCGCTGATCTTCTACACCTTCACCACCTACATGCAGAAGTACCTGGTGAACTCGGCCGGCATGTCGATCAAGACGGCCAGCAACGTCATGACGGCCTGCCTGTTCATCTACATGTGCATGCAGCCGCTGTTCGGCGCGCTGTCGGACCGCATCGGCCGGCGCAGCAACATGCTGCTGTTCGGCGCGCTGGGCGTGCTGATGACGGTGCCGGTGCTGACCAGCCTGCAAAGCGTGAGCAGCCCGCTGATGGCCGGCGTGCTCATCACCGTGGCGCTGGCCGTGGTGAGCTTCTACACCTCGATCAGCGGCATCGTGAAGGCCGAGATGTTCCCGCCGGAAGTGCGTGCGCTGGGCGTGGGGCTTTCGTATGCAGTGGGCAACGCGATCTTCGGCGGCAGCGCCGAGTACGTGGCGCTGGGGCTGAAGTCGATCGGCCACGAGTCGTACTTCTACTGGTACGTGACGGCCATGATGGCCGTGGCCTTCCTGGTGAGCCTGCTGCTGCCGAAGCAGGCGACGTACCTGCACAACGACAAGTAAACAAAGCCGCCGCGGGGGCCAGGCGCCCGGCATCCCGCGGCAAGGTGCGATGCGATGCAGTGCGTCCGGCTAGAGCTGGATGCCCTCGAAGCTGGTGATCAGCACCAGCCCCTCGCCCACCCTGGGTTGCGCGGCATTGGCGATGGTGTCGGCCGCACGGACCAGGTCGCCGAAATCGAGCCCGGCCTGGGCTTCGATCTTCGCGATCGGCACGCGCCAGTGGTTCACGTCCACCGACGGCAACGGCTGCGGCGCGCCCAGGCTGTGCCGGGCCTCCGACAACAGCTTCGACTGATCGACCACCAGCCCCACCGCCTTGGGCCCGGCCTGCCCCTTCCAGACCACGACCTTGAAGAACGACGAAGGGATCTGCACGTCGTCGGCCCAGAGGTCGATCTTGTCGTCGAAGATCGGCCCCTGGAAGACGACCAGCCTGCGTTTGGTGTCACCGGCCAGCGTGCCGTTTTCGAGCACATAGCGCTCCAGCCCCTGCCAGTACTTGGCGCTCTGGTTGAACCTGAAATGCTGGGGCGAGCAATTGGTGAAATGGAAGGTGTCGGCATTGGCCCGCGCGGCCTCTTCCGGCGTGCCCCAGGTCGGATCGGTGCGGCGCGTCAGGTGGCCGCGATCGAAGTAGGTGGACCACGCCGAATAGAAGGTCTGGTCCAGCACAAGGCTCGCGCTGATGCGCGGGTCCTTGAACCAGACCTCGCCTTCCGAGGCATTGGCCTGGCCGGTCTTGCGGTCGACATCGAGGTAGGTCTCGCCGTCGATGTTCGTCGCCGTGAACGCGGCGATCCGCTTCGACTTGTTCACCTTCAGGCTGAAGTGCTCGTACTTCAACTCCCCTTCCGCCGCGCCCGCCTCGCCGGCGCGCAGCGAAGCGATCTGCCTGGCCAGCGCGGGCGAGGGTTGCGGCAACGGCAGCTCCAGGCCAGGAATGAACCCCGAGTCGTAGCCGTTGCGATTGCCGTAGTCCTGGTCGACCTGCACCGCCTCTGCGCCACGGGTCAGCACCTTCGGCTGCAAGGCGGCGGGCGATGGCACCGGCGCGGAAGACGTCGATGCCACGGCAACACCCGGCTGCATCTGCGATTGCACCGCCTGCCCGATGCTGATCGTCAATTCGACGGGCACGGTCAGTCGGATCGATTGTGGGGAAGGCGACGCGCTCGAAGTGGCCATGGTGTGCTCCGTGGTGGGGTTCGTGATGTCGATGACCTTGGCCTCCTGCGCCGAGGGCCGGGGCGGCGAAAGCCTGCGGTCGCCCGCTGCGGCCGGCGTGCTGGCGGCCACGGCGAGCGCCTCGCGCAGCAGGGCTTGCCACTCTGCGGGCAACCCGCTCATGCGGCTCGCAAGGTCGCGGTAGATGGCGCTGATGCGCACGCCTTCGTTCACGTTTCTCGGCACCTCGCTGCCGAAGGTGTCGCGGTCGATGAAGGGCTCGCCCCAGTGGTGAAGGGCCACCAGTTGCCAGTCGTCGTTGAACACCGGCGAGCCTGACGAACCCTGCTCGGTGTCGGTCTCGTAGAGCAGCGTACGGTCGGTGCGCGCCGTGAGGATGTTGTTGCGCACCGTGATCATCTTCGGCCAGCCCGAGGGGTGCTGGACGATGTTCGTGTTCATCCCGAGCACGTGCTTGTCGGGCTGGTCCGACAGCGCGCAAAAACCCAGGTCGCCCGCCTCGGCCAGGCCCGACTGCCTGCGGCCCAGCGCGATCAGGGCGTAGTCGAGCTGGTCGTCGGGCGAGAACAGCGCAAAGCGGTCGGGGTCGAGCAGGAAGGTCGTGGTCGGCTTCGGAACGCCGCGCTCGTCGAGCTCGCGAAAGAAGGTCACCTGGGCGCCCCGCGCCGCAGTCGCGTCTTCGATCACGTGGCGGTTGGTGATCAACAGGTTCGGGCTGACCATGAAGCCGGTGCCGATCTCCGCCTTGGTGCCGTAGTTGACCTCGACATAGCCGACCGCCCTGGCACTGAGCGCGCCCTGCGACAGGAATCCGACCCGCTGGAAATCTTCGGTGCTGCCGGTGATGGACTCCGCGCCGCTGGACGACATCAGCATGCGATGCCGCACGGCATAGGCGCGCGACCGGTCGACGTCCGGCTCGGCCTCGCGCCAGCGGCCCGAGGCCACCAGCTTGCGCACCTGCTCGCGCGCCTGGGCGGTGCGCTCCACGCAGTCCTGAAAAGCGCCGATCGCGTCCTCGTTCATGGCGGTCCCCTTGCGAAGGCGCGGGGTTCAGATGAACCGCGCGACGCGGTTCATTGGATCGGCGAAAGGCGTCAGTGGCATGACACCCGAGGACTGCGCGAACCCCGGAGCGGTTCGGCCGCGGCGTGGCGTCAGTTCGACTTTGCCGCGCGCCTCAATGCATCAGGGTCCAGTACCGTCAAGGCGCTGTATTCGAGGCCGATGGCCCCGGTGTCCGCCAGTGCCTTCAGCTCCTTGTTGATCGCCTGCCGATTGGCCTGCAGCATCGTCGCGAGACTGGACTGCGACAGCTGCAAGCGAACGCCGCCTTGTGCGGTGCGGCTGCCGTAGAGCGCGGCAAGGCGCTCGATCGTGGCGGCCACGCGCCGTTGCAAGGCGCCTTCGATCTGGCTGCGCAGCGTTTCGACGTGCGCGGCGTGCTGCTGCACGAGCATGAACAGCATTCCCTTCCAGAGCATCGGGTCCGCGTCGAGTATCGAGAGGATCAGCGGAGTGGGCATGTGAATCGCCACCACGTCGCTGTGGGCGCTGAAGTCGTAGGCCGCGCGCTCTGCGTTGCCGAAGACCTGGGTCATGCCCATGACCACGCCGGGGCCCAGCAGCATCACGACCGATCGCTCGCCCTGCGGAGACACACGTGCCGCCATCGCTTCGCCGTAAACGATCAGGAAGGTTTCGGCCGGCGTCCGCAGCTCGCTCGAGAAGACATCCCCCCGCAGATGGCGTCCGACACGGGAATGCGAAAGGAGCTTTTCCATCGCCACGCGCGACCAGGATGAAAAGGCCGGCACCGTGCGCAACTCGGCGCTCATGAGCATTGCGTCTGCAATGGAGGCGCGCAATTGGCTCATGCGGGAACCGCGTCATTCAGTGGCGCGGAAGGCCGCGACATTCTCTGCAGCGCCGGCGCGTCGAGGATCACGATCTCGTTGTATTGAATCCTGACCACGCCCAACGCAGCCCAGGCCGACAGTTGCTTGTTCACCGATTGGCGGCTGACCTGCAGGATGTCCGCAAGGCTCTGCTGGCTCAGGCGAATGCGTATGGCGTCTTTCTCGATCGCCCGAACGCCGTAGAGCGCAGCAAGCTGCGCCACGACGCTGGCAAGCCGCTGCGCCAGCGAGCCGACGATCTGGCCGATGACCAGGTCGATCTGCGTGCGCTCCTGCTGCAGCACCATGCGGGCCATGTGCTTCCAATGCAACGGGGCCTTGTCGAGAAACCCGAAGAGCAGATGCCCCGGCATGTGGATCGCCACCACCTCGTCGTTCGCGATGTATTCAAGGATGCGGCCACCCAGATCGAGCATGTACGAAATGCCGAGGATGTGGCCCGGCCCCCGCAATGCCCAGCTCAGGCGGACGCTTTCGGACGAGGTTTCGACATGCACGACATGGCCGGACACGATCACGAAGATGGTTGGCTCGCCCGCCTGGACATTGGCCGACAGCAGGCTCCCGCGCTCATGCCAGCAGAGCGTGGAAGCGGCGACGAGCTGGCTCATGGCGACGGGCGCCCACTCGGCAAAGCAGGGCATTTCTCGCAATGTGCTTTCGATCAGCTCTTTGTGGTTCAAGCGAAGCCTGGCATTGGCCGCTTGGCTCTCTTGACGGGGGGATCGGTCGGTCGTTCCGGCAGACATTCGCGCTGCCGGACTCACGGGTACCCAATGAATTCGTTCTGCAAACGCAATGCGACTTTGTCGGACACCAATGTGTCTATCAAGTCAACGCTGAACGTGTCATTCGCACGAGACTTTTCAATCCGTTTTTCTTCTCGAAAGACGCTGGCACCGAGATTGCAGAACTCGCCTGCAGTCATTGCCAATTCCAGGTGATCGCTCTCCAAAGCAGCAACCAGAGATAAACGATATTTCATCTCGAATGTCGAGTTAAAAGAGGGCTCGATGCTGAAGGTTGGCTCGTGCATTGGGAATCATCATTTCTGCAAATCCAAATCACATAAATGAACAACCTCAACTGGAACGATCTGCGCTACGTGCTCGCGGCCGTGCGCAACGGATCGGCCGCCGCTGCAGCCCGTGCGATGCAGGTGTCGCACGCCACGGTCTTGCGACGGCTCCAGGAGGTCGAGGCCAGTTTCGGTTTGAAGATATTCGGCCGCACGCCGGGCGGGCACGCGCTGACGAAGGAAGGACAGGTGGTGTTCGAGCTGGCTGAATCCGTCGAAGCCCAGGTGGGCAGGACGCAACGCCTGGTCGACGCGCAGGGCTCGGAGATGGAAGGAGAAATCCGGTTCACGACAACCGACTCCCTCTTCGCAGCGGCCGTCATGCCGCTTCTGGCGTCGTTCCATGGGCAGTTCCCCACCATCAAGGTCCGCACGTCGATCGGCAACGCGTTGCTGGACATCGAGAACCACGCGGCCGACGTGGCGCTTCGCCCCTCCATCGCGCCGCCCGATTCGCTCGTGGGGCTCCGGTTGTGCCGTGTCGACTTTGCCGTTTATGCATCGCGGACTTACCTGTCGCGCAACACCGCCAGATCGCCCAGGGACATGGCTTGGCTGATGCCCGACGAATCGCTGTCGCGCACGCCCATCTTCCGCTGGCTGAAGGAGAGCCTAGCGCCCTCGCATGTGCAGCACGCCTTCGACTCCTTCGTTGCGCTGCGCCGGGCGGCCGAGGCCGATCTGGGGGCGACCGCCCTGCCGCGGTTTCTCGGTCGCGCGTCGGCCACCCTCGTTGCCTTGGGCAACATTCCAAGATCGGCGTCCGCCGACCTGTGGCTGTTGACGCACCCGACCTTGCGCCACAGCCGGCGCGTGCAGGTGTTCATGGACCACATTGCGCAGGGCATTCGCGCGCAGCGGGCAGCGTTCGAGTCGGGCGCCGACCTCCAGGAATGGTCCGCCGAACGCGATCTGCGATGGCGGCCGGATGAATGGGCCGACGGCGAGCCTTCGGGGTGATCCGGCCGCGCCAGCCGCCATCCTGGCGCCCCGGAACAGCCGGGAATACCCTCTGACCGCTCCGAATTCTTCTTGCCTACATTTCTTGCATGCAAGACAAGGCATTGCTTGCATGCAAAAACTCGACAAAACAGTCTGGCAACAGACAGGAGATTCCATGCCTCGCTTCGCCAAATCGCTTTTCGGTCAGGTGGTCATCGCGCTAGTGCTCGGCGTGCTCGTGGGGCTGTTTGCGCCCGAGTACGCCGTCAAGCTCAAGCCGCTGGGTGACGGGTTCATCAAGCTGATCAAGATGATCATCCCGGTGCTGGTGTTCTGCGTGGTGGTGCACGGCATCGCCGGCGCGGGCGACCTGAAGCGCGTGGGCCGGGTGGGCGTGAAGTCGCTCATCTACTTTGAGGTGCTGACCACCGTCGCACTGGCGATGGGCCTGGTGCTGGCCTTCGTGTTCCAGCCGGGCGCGGGCATGAACGTCGACCCGGCCAAGCTCGACCCGGCCGCAATGAGCGCCTATGCCTCGACCGCCGACAAGCTCACGAGCGGCGGCACGGTCGAGTTTCTGATGAAGCTCATTCCGACCACGGTGGTCAACGCCTTCGCCACCGGCGACGTGCTGCAGGTGCTGCTGTTCGCGGTGCTGTTCGGCTGCGCGCTCACGCTGCTGGGCGAGCGCGGCAAGCCGGTGGCCGTGGTGGTCGACGCGCTCTCGCTGGTGCTGTTCAAGATCATGGGGATCATCATCAAGCTGGCGCCGCTGGGCGTGCTGGGCGCCATCGCCTTCACGGTGGGGCAGTACGGCATCGGCTCGCTCAAGCAGCTGGGCATGCTGGTCGCCCTGTTCTACGGCGCGGTGCTGATCTTCGTGTTCGTGGTGCTGGGGCTGGTGATGCGCATGTCGGGCTTCAGCCTGGTCAAGCTGCTGCGCTACCTGCGCGAAGAGCTCACCATCGTCTTTGCCACCACATCGTCGGACAGCGTGCTGCCGCAGGTCATGGCCAAGCTGCGTCGCATGGGCATCCGCGATTCGACGGTGGGCCTGGTGATTCCCACGGGCTACTCGTTCAACCTCGACGCCTTCTCGATCTACATCACGCTGGCCGCAGTGTTCATCGCGCAGGCGACCAACACGCCGATCTCGATGGCCGACCTGCTGACGATCCTGGCGATCGCGCTGGTCACGTCCAAGGGCGCGCACGGCGTGCCGGGCTCGGCCATCGTGGTGCTGGCCGCCACGCTGCATGCGATTCCGGCGATTCCTGCCATCGGGCTGGTGCTGGTGCTGTCGGTCGACTGGTTCATGGGCATCGCCCGCGCACTGGGCAACCTGATCGGCAACTGCGTGGCGACCGTCGCGATTGCCGCATGGGAAGGCGACATCGACCGCGAGCGCGCGCACGCGGTGCTCGACGGCACCTTCTCCCCCGACGACGAGCCGCTGGCCGAGCCCGATGCCGCGCCCGTGGTAAACAGCGGCACCGCCGCCGCCGCATCGCGCGGCCACTGAAGCGAACGAAGAGAAAGAAGAGAAGCAAGACCCATGGCCACCGACGTCAGCCCCACCGCCATCGCCGAGCGCGTCGTCGAGGCCATCCTCGCGCAGAAGCTCGCGCCGGGCGAGCGGCTCGGCGAGCAGGCGCTGGCCGAGAACTTCTCGGTGAGCCGCACGATGGTGCGCGAGGCGCTCATGCAACTGCAGGCGCGCGGCTTCGTCGAGGTGCAGTCGCGCCGCGGCTGGTACGTGGTGGAGCCTTCGGCCGAAGAGGCGCGCGATGCCTTCTCGGCACGCCGCATCGTCGAGGCCGGCATCCTGGCCGCGAGCGAAGGCCGGCCGCTGGCCAAGGTGATCCGCAAGCTGCGCGACCACATCGCCGACGAGCGGCGCGCCATCGAAGGTGCCGACGCCGCCACACGCGCCTTCTTGCTGGCCGACTTCCATGTGTGCCTGGCCGAGCAGATGGGGCACCAACTGCTGGTCGACGTGCTGCGCGACCTCACGGCACGCACCACGCTGGCCGCCACGCTCTACCAGTCGAAGCACGAGGCCGGGCAGTCGTGCGCCGAGCATGGCGCCATCGTCGCCGCGCTCGAAGCGGGCGATACCGACAAGGCGCGGCAACTGATGCTCGACCACATCGGCAATGTCGAACGCGCGCTCGAAGTGGATGCCACCGCCGAGCCCGACGCGCCGAGCCGGCTGCGCGCCACGCTGGCGCCGGTGGCCCTGCCGCGCGCCAAGCGCTGAAGCCAGCTGTGCATTAGTGCCGGCGGCCGCTACCAATCCGATAGCGCGTATCGACCGTCACGCGTCCGTTTCAGGCGGATTCGCCATGCAACCCCACGGCACCGCACGAGGGCGCTCCGGCTGACACGGACCCGGCTTCCGGCTCGGCTACAGTCCGAGACACTTATGAACTCACCCCAACTCCAGCGCGGCGTGTTTCTCGCCCTTCTCGCCGCCGTGACCGCCGCCTTCATCTGGGTGCTGATGCCGTTCTTCGGCGCGGTGCTCTGGGGCGTGGCGCTGGCGATCCTGTTCACGCCGCTGTTCAAGTGGCTGCTCAAGAAGATGCCCGGCAAGCCCAACGTTGCGGCCCTTTCCACGCTGACCATCTGCCTGTTCATCGTGATCCTGCCGCTGGCGATGGTGGGCGTGTCGCTGGTGCAAGAGGTGGCGCTGGTCACGCAGAGCATCCGTTCGGGGCAGCTGAACTTCGCGGCCTACTTCCAGCAGATCCTCGATGCGGCGCCGCAGTGGCTGCTGAACCTGGTCGAGCGCTTCAACCTGGGCGACATGGCGGCCTGGCAGGCACGCATCTCGGCCATCGCGGGGCAGGCCAGCCAACTCATCGCGAGCCAGGCGCTGGCCATCGGGCAGAACACCTTCGACTTCGTCGTCAGCTTCTTCGTGATGCTGTACCTGCTGTACTTCCTGGTGCGCGACGGCGCGACGCTGTCCAAGACCATGCGCGACGCCGTGCCGCTGGCCAAGCCGCACACGCACTACCTGCTCAACAAGTTCACCACCGTGATCCGTGCCACCGTCAAGGGCAACGTGGCCGTGGCCATCGCGCAGGGCACGCTCGGCGGGCTGGCCTTCTGGTTCCTGGGCGTGCAGGGCGCGCTGCTGTGGGCGGTGCTGATGGCCTTCCTGTCGCTGCTGCCGGCCGTGGGCGCGGCGCTGATCTGGGGGCCGGTGGCCATCTACTTCCTGGCCACGGGGCACTTCTGGCAAGGCGGCGTGCTGATCTTCGTGGGCGTGTTCGTGATCGGCCTGGTCGACAACATCCTGCGCCCGCTGCTGGTCGGCAAGGACACGCAGATGCCCGACTACATCGTGCTGATGTCGACCATCGGCGGCATGGCGATCTTCGGCATCAACGGCTTCGTGATCGGGCCGGTGATCGCGGCGCTGTTCATGGCCGCGTGGGGCCTGTTCGCGGACTCGGGCCACGTGGGCACGGGGCATGACCCGGTGGTGGAAGACGCGACGGGCGCACAAGGCACCGAAGGCGCCGAAGACAAGAAGAAGGGCCAGGGGAAGGCCTGAAACGCGGCAGGCAGGTAATGGGGCAGTGACGAGGCGCCCCGCTCCGGCCTGATCGCCTCGCTCCGTTTGCTCCCTTTGCTCCCTTTCCGCGCATTTCGCGCGCACATTCCCGCATTCCGTCGCATGGCGCTGGGCACCGCAAGGTGCCTGCGAGATCGTCGGGCCTCCAAACCCAGAAGAGGCCTGCCATGCACCTTTCCAAGTTCCCGTTCCGTCCGGCCGTGCGCGCCCTGTGCGCCGCCGCGATCCTTGCGCCCGTGGGCGCCCTTGCCGCCGACCTGAGCCTGAGCGTCGCCGACGGCCCCGCCGCCGACGCCACGCTCTACGCCGCGCTGTACAGCGACGCCGCCGGCTACGCCGACAGCAAGCCGGTCGCGTCGCAGACCACGCCGATGCGCGGCGGCAAGGCCCAGCTCGTGTTCCCCAACCTGGCACCGGGGCGCTACGCGCTGCGGGTGTTCGCCGACGAGAACGGCAACGGCAAGCTCGACACCAACCTCATGGGCATGCCGATCGAGCGCTACGGCTTCTCGAACGACGCCAAGGGCAACAGCGCCGCCCCCGACTTCGAGGCGGCGGCGATCCGCGTCGACGCCGACATGCAGACCGTCATTCACCTGCGCTGAGGTGCCCGCCATGGAACGACGCGAACTCCTGCGCCTGCTGGCATCGGCCGGCGCCCTGCCCCTTTTTGCCCCGCTGGCGCGCGCCGCCGGCACGGCCGACGCCACCGGCGGCGACAACTGGCAAGCCCAGTTCGAGGCCGCCAGCGCCCCCTGGAAGACGGGCTTTGCCACGCCCGCCAACGACCTGCCCCTGACCCGCGCCACCGTGCGCGGACGCTTTCCCGATGCCGTGGCCGGCACGCTCTTCCGTGTCGGCCCGGCCGGGCACGACATGGGCGGCGAGCGCTACCACCACTGGTTCGATGGCGACGGCATGGTGCATCGCTTCGTGATCGACGGGGCCGACGTGCGCCACCAGGGCCGCTACGTGGCCACGCCCAAGCGCGTGGCCGAGGTGCGGGCCGGCCATCGCCTGTACGAAACCTTCGGCACCATGCCGCCGGGCGGCGAGTCGCCGACGTCGGCCGACAGCATCAACGTCGCCAACACCAGCGTGCTGCCGCTGCAGGGCGAGGTGCTGGCGCTGTGGGAAGGCGGCTCGGCCACGCGCATCGACGCACGCACGCTCGACACGCTGGGCGTGAAGACCTGGCGCGCCGACCTTGCGGGCATGCCGTTCTCGGCGCACCCCAAGGTGGACCCGGACGGCACGGCGTGGAACTTCGGCGTCAGCTCCGGCCAGGGCCTGCTGGCGCTGTACGAGATCGCGCCCGAAGGCACGCTGCGCCGCGCCGCCGTGGTGCCGGTGGCCGACATGCCGATGGTTCACGACTTCGCGGTGACCGAGCGGCACCTCGTCTTTCTCATGCCGCCGCTGGTGTACGACAACAAGCGCAAGGAAGCCGGCTCAACCTTTCTCGATGCCCACGTCTGGCGGCCCGAACTCGGCATGCGCGCACTGGTCGTCGACAAGCACGACTGGGAGCGGCGGCAGATGCTCGAGCTGCCGGCGGGCTTTCTCTTCCACGTGGGCAATGCCTGGGAAGAAGACACGCCGCGCGGCACGCTGATCCACGTCGACTACGTGCGCTCGGACAACACCGATTCGGTGTTCATCTCCAACCGCGAGGTGATGCGCGCGCGCCGCGTGCGGGGCGCCGACCCGCACCTGACCGTGGCCACGCTGAACCTCGGCACCGGCAAGGCCACGCAGGTGGCGTTGGCGCAAGAGGCCGAGTTTCCGCGCATCGATCCGCGCCGCGTCGGCCTGCGCCATCGCCAGGTGGTGCACGCCACGCAGATCCGGCCCGACCTGCCCGGCTTCGGCGCGGTCGCGCGAACGGATGTCGAGACCGGCCGCAGCCAGCGCTTCAGCTACGGCGCGCAGGCCATCGTGGAAGAACACGTCTTCGTGCCGGACGGCAAGAAGCCCGGCTGGGTGCTGGGCACGGCGTTCGACTTCGGCCGGCAGAAGACGGTGCTGTCGTGCTTTGCGGCCGACCACCTTGCTGCGGGACCTGTGGCGCAGGCGACGCTGCCGTATGCGCTTCCCTTGGGGCTGCACGGGGCCTTTGTGCCGGCCTGACTTCGGAGGCTGCTCGAGGCCTCTGTTCGAGAGGCTGCAGATTGCCGCGGCGCTTCAAGGGAAGTGCATTGCGCGAACGCCAGAACGACAAACGGACCCCGAGGGGTCCGTTTGCTGGAAACCGTTCGCCCAGATCAGCCGGGTGTGTAGGTCATCTTCGTCACGAGCGCTGGCGATTTCGGATCAACGCCCTTGAGCAGTTGGCCTCGGTAGGGGCCTTCGGCAGCCAGCCACATCTCTTTCGTGGCGCCCATCGAGATCGCCGACACACCCACCGCGACCCTCAACGAGAACTTACACGTATCGAAGGTTCCCAACGGCGTTTCCAGCTTCTCCCGGCCGTGATAGGTGAGTTCGCCCATCGCCGGCAGGGAAGTCGTCGGATCGCTGCGACCATTGAAAGTCCTGGTCTCGATCACGGAAGATTGTTGGCTTGCAACCTGCCCGGCCTTCATGTCGACAGGAAACGAGAACGGCGGCGTAAAGACCTGGGAGACGGAAGAAACCCGATCCAGAACGAAACCTGGGCCCAGTGGAGCCCCGGCTTTCGGATCGATCTTGATCTCTTCGGTGAATGCTTTCCCGTAGAGCAGGATGCTGCCATTCACCAGATCCTTGTATTCCTTCTTGACCATCTTTCGCTGATACACAGAGGGAAAACTGGATGTTTCCGTGCCGACGTTGAAGGCCACCGGATTGGCGCCGGCAAACACCTCTCGTCCTTCGGTCACGCTTGTTCTCTGGAAGGCGGTGGTCGCGGGGTCCGCGCCCGGCTTCACCGCTTCGAACTCCAGGCGCGTTCCTTCGCGGAAGTCGGCTTCGTTGAAGCATGGCGCCGAACTGTCCGCCACGGGTGCGGGCGCCGGTGCCGGTGGCTGCGCTTGATCGGCCGCCGGTGCCGGCGCGGCGGCGATCGGCAATGCGGAGAATCCGCCGCCCCCACCGCCTCCGCATGCGGAAATCGCTACCGCTGCGGCCGCAACGGCGAGCAATCGCGCGCGCGGCATCGTTGAGTTGATATCTACTCTCTTCATGGTTCCTCCCTGTTGATGATCACTTCTGCTTATTGCAGGGAGCATATGTTTGACTTCGGCAGATCCACGCTCCCTCGCGCGAATTAAGTCACGAAGAATCCGACCAAAACCCTGAATGGCTTTGGTGAGAGGAACGCGGTCAATCACATACAGGCGCGGCAACGAAGCCGACCATTCGCCGGAGACGCTGATCGTGGCGTGCGTCTGTTCGACCCGCCAGCACCACGGCGGTTGAGCAATGCGGCCCCCGCCCTCAGACCGCCCACCACCCCTCGTCGAACCGCCCCTGCAGAAAAGCCACGAAGCCCGACACCTTCCCCGGCACCAGCTTGGGCGATGGAAAGACGGCGTGGATCTCCTGCTCGGGCAGCGCATGGTCTGCCAGCACCGAGACCACCTTGCCCGCGGCCAGCGACTCGCTCGCCACATAGCGCGGCATCAGCGCAATGCCCAACCCATCGCGCGCGGCCGCCAGCACGGCCGACAGGTTGTTCGAGCGGAAGCGCCCCGACACCGGCACCGTCACCGGCTCGCCCTTGGGCGTGTGCATGCGCCAGAACTCGTCGCCCACCACGCTGCTGTAGATCAGCGCCACGTGCGCGCTCAGGTCCTGCGCGCGCTTGGGCGTGCCGTGCTTCTTCAGGTAGCCCGGCGACGCGACCATGACCCACGGATTCGCGCCGAGGTAGCGCGCACCCAATGACGAATCAGCCAGCTTGCCCATGCGGATGGCCACGTCGATGCCTTGCGCGATGAGGTCGACATAACGGTCCTCGAAGCTCAGGTCGAGCTGCACCTGCGGATGCCGGCGCATGTACTCCAGCGCCAGCGGTACCACCACGCGCCGCCCGAAAGCCACCGACGTGCCCACGCGCAAGAGGCCCTGCGCCTGGTTCTGCCGCAGCTGCACGATGCTGTCGGCCTCTTCGGCCTCGCGCACGATGGTCTTGCACTTCTCGTAGTACAGCGCGCCCGGCTCCGTGAGGCTCACGCCGCGCGTGTTGCGGTTGAGCAGCCGCACCTTCAGCCGCGCCTCGGTGGCCGCGACCTGCTTGGTCACGGTGGGCTGCGTGGTGTTGAACTCGCGCGCCGCCTTCGAGAAGCTGCCGGTCTCGACCACGCGCACGAACATTTCCATTGCCAAGAGACGGTCCATGGCCGGATGTTAGTCACTTATTCCGCCATGGAATAGGTTTTATGGCCCGCAGCCGTCTTCTTCGAATGCGCCCCGCTTCCTACAGTGAGGCCACCTCAAGGAGACATTCAATGGCAAAGATGACAGCGGTCCAGGCTGCGGTTCTGGTGATGGAAAAGGAAGGCGTGACGCAGGCCTTCGGCGTGCCCGGCGCGGCGATCAACCCGCTGTATTCGGCGCTGCGCCAGCGCGGCACCGTCTCGCACATCCTGGCGCGCCACGTCGAGGGGGCCTCGCACATGGCCGAGGGCTACACCCGCGCCGTGGCCGGCAACATCGGCGTGTGCATCGGCACCTCGGGTCCGGCGGGCACCGACATGATCACCGGCCTGTACTCGGCCTGGGCCGACTCCATTCCCATTCTTTGCATCACCGGCCAGGCGCCGCGCGCGCGCCTGTACAAGGAAGACTTCCAGGCGGTCGACATCGAGTCGATCTCCAAGCCCGTCACCAAGTGGTCGGTCACAGTGCGCGAGCCCGGCCAGGTGCCGCAGGTCTTCCAGCAGGCCTTCCACCTGATGCGCTCGGGCCGCCCCGGCCCCGTGCTGATCGACCTGCCCTTCGACGTGCAGATGGCGCAGATCGAATTCGACATCGACGCCTACCAGCCGCTCACCCCCTACAAGCCGGCTGCCACCCGCGCGCAGGTTGAAAAGGCCATCGGCATGCTGAACGCCGCCGAGCGTCCGCTGATCGTGGCCGGCGGCGGTGTCATCAACGCCGATGCGGCCGACCTGCTGGTTCGCTTTGCCGAAGCCACCGGCGTGCCGGTGATTCCCACGCTGATGGCCTGGGGCGCGATTCCGGACGACCACCCGCTCATGGCCGGCATGTGCGGCCTGCAGACCAGCCACCGCTATGGCAACGCGACCATGCTGGCGAGCGACTTCGTGCTGGGCATCGGCAACCGCTGGGCCAACCGCCACACCGGTTCGGTCGAGGTCTACACCAAAGGCCGCACCTTCGTGCACGTCGACATCGAGCCCACGCAGATCGGCCGCGTGTTCACGCCCGACTTCGGCATCGTGTCCGACGCCAAGGCCGCGCTCGAGCTCTTCGTGCAGGTGGCCGAGGAGATGAAGGCCGCCGGCAAGCTGCCGAGCCGCAGCGCCTGGGCCGGCGAATGCCGCGACCGCAAGAAGACGATGCTGCGCAAGACCAACTTCGCCGACGTGCCGATGAAGCCGCAGCGCGTGTACCAGTGCATGAACAACAACCTGGACCGCGACACCTGCTACGTGAGCACCATCGGCCTGTCGCAGATCGCGGCGGCGCAGTTCCTGCACGTGTACAACCCGCGCCACTGGATCAACTGCGGCCAGGCCGGCCCGCTGGGCTGGACCATTCCCGCCGCGCTGGGCGTGCGCGCCGCCGACCCGACGCGCAAGATCGTCGCGCTCTCGGGCGACTACGACTTCCAGTTCATGATCGAAGAACTGGCCGTGGGTGCGCAGTTCAAGCTGCCGTACATCCACATCGTGGTCAACAACTCCTACCTCGGCCTGATCCGCCAGGCGCAGCGCGGCTTCGAGATGGACTACTGCGTGCAGCTCGCGTTCGACAACATCAACGCGGCACCCGACAGTGGCATCGAGCGCAGCTACGGCGTGGACCACATGAAGGTGGTCGAGGGCCTGGGCTGCAAGGCGATCCGCGTGAGAAAGCAGGAAGAGATGGCGCCCGCCATCGCCCGGGCCGAAGCCCTGATGGCCGAGTTCAGCGTGCCCGTGGTCATCGAGGTGATGCTGGAGCGCGTGACCAACATCGCGATGGGCACCGAGATCGACGCCATCAACGAGTTCGAACCGCTGGCCGAGAGCACGGCCGATGCACCCACGGCCCTTGCCGTGGCGATGCTGGACTGAGAGAGAACGCAAGAAAGAAAGCAAGAACGGAAGAGAGACAGACATGCCCAAGTTCGCAGCCAACCTCACGATGCTCTTCACCGAGCTGCCTTTCATGCAACGCTTCGAGGCCGCCGCCAAGGCCGGCTTCAAGGGGGTCGAGTACCTCTTCCCCTACGCCTTCGAGAAGAAGGAGCTGGCCGCCGCCCTGCGCGACAACGGCCTGCAGCAGGTGCTGCACAACCTGCCGGCCGGCGACTGGGACAAGGGCGAGCGCGGCATCGCCTGCCACCCCGACCGCACCGGCGAGTTCCGCGAAGGCATCGCCATGGCCATCGACTACGCGACCGCGCTCGGCTGCCTGCAGGTCAACTGCCTGATCGGCAAGATTCCGCCCGGTGCCGACATCAACGTCGTCAACCGCACGGTGCTGGACAACCTGCGGCTGGCCGCGCGCGAGCTGGAGGCCGCGGGCCTGCGCCTTCTGATCGAGCCGATCAACAGCTTCGACATTCCGGGCTTCTACCTCACGCGCACCGACAAGGCACTGGCGCTGATCGAGGCGGTGGGCTCGTCGAACCTGCGCGTGCAGTACGACATCTATCACGCGCAGCGCATGGAAGGCGAGCTGGGCAACACGCTCACCAAGCACCTCGCGCAGATCGGCCACATCCAGCTGGCCGACAACCCCGGACGCGGCGAGCCGGGCACGGGCGAAATCAACTACCCGTGGCTCTTCAGGCACATCGACGCGCTGGGCTACGACGGCTGGATCGGCTGCGAATACAAGCCGCGCACCGACACCGTCGCGGGACTCGGCTGGCGCGAAGCCCTCACGCAGCCGCAATGAACAACACAGGAAACACAGACATGGCAACCCAGCAAAAAATCGGATTCATCGGCCTCGGCATCATGGGCGCGCCCATGGCGGGGCACCTGCTCGACGCGGGCTTCGAGCTCTTCGTGAACACGCACGGCAACACGCCGGAGCCCTTCGTTTCGAAGGCGACCATCTGCGCCTCGGGCGCCGAGGTGGCGCGCAAGGCCGACATCATCTTCATCATGGTGCCCGACACGCCCGACGTCGAGAAGGTGCTGTTCGGCGAACCCGGCAAGGAAGGCGTGGCCGCGGGCCTGAAGGATTCGCACGGCAAGATCGTGGTCGACTGCAGCTCCATCGACCCGATCGCGACGAAAGACTTCGCACGCCGCATCACGGCGCTGGGCGCGGGCTACATCGACGCCCCGGTCTCGGGCGGCGAAGTGGGCGCCAAGGCCGCGAGCCTGACGATCATGTGCGGTGGCGAAGAAGGTACCTTCGGCCGCGTGAAGCCGCTGCTCGAGAAGATGGGCAAGAACGTCACGCTGGTGGGCGGCGCGGGCGACGGCCAGGTCTGCAAGGTGGCCAACCAGATCATCGTGGCGCTGAACATCGCGGCCGTGGGTGAAGCGCTGGTGTTCGCCTCGAAGGCCGGTGCCGACCCGGCCAAGGTGCGGCAGGCGCTGATGGGCGGCTTTGCCAGCTCGCGCATTCTGGAAGTGCATGGCGAACGGATGATCAAGCGCACCTTTGCGCCGGGGTTCCGCATCTCGCTGCACCAGAAGGACCTGAACCTGGCGATGCAGAGTGCGCGTTCGCTTGGCGTGTCGTTGCCGCAGACGGCCAATGCAGCGCAGCTCATGAATGCCTGCTCGGCGCTGGGCTATGGCCAGCTCGACCATTCGGCGCTGGTGAAGGCGCTTGAAGCGCTGGCCCAGCACACTGTTTCGCCGGACTGAGGCTCCTTGAAGGGCTGCGCAGGGGTCGGAGTCATTCGGGGTGCGCGCGGATGACACCGGGTACTCCCCTCCGCGAATGTCCCCCGGGGCTGCGCCCCTCCTCCTTTATTTCGCTGCGGGGAGCACCCGGTGCCATTCGCACAAGGCACGCTGCGTGTGTACAGCCGATCAACAGTGCTCTGACAACGCTCACGCTGGCGGCGTGCTCCCCGCAGCGAAATAAAGGAGGAGGCCGAAGGCCGGGGGACATTCGCGGAGGGGAGTACGCCGTCGGCGTGAGCGACGCCCCGAATGCGCCGGGAACCATGCCCCGGCCCCACGCATGAGATCAGCTCTTCGCAGTTTCCAGCGATTCCTTGAGATTGCGCCGGCGCCACGCCCAGGTCTTGATGGCCTGCGGCAGGATGCCGACGCACGACGCGTAGTACGTCACCTTGAAGCCCCAGAAGCGCGGCCCGATGGGCGTGTTGCGGAACAGGTCGCCGGCCAGGATGGACAGCAGCGCCTCCTGCATGCGCCAGATGTTGCGCGGCGCCATGAACAGGCGGCGGATGGCCGGCGAGGTGATGCGGTAGATGAACCACGAGAACATCTTCGGCCCGCGCTTCATGACCTTCTCGTAGTGTCGGAAGGCCTTCTCGGCCTCCTTCGCCTCGCCCTTGAGCCAGAAGTCGGCCGCGGTGGCGGCCTCGAAGCCGCTGTTCATCGCCAGGTACACGCCCGACGAGAACATCGGATCGACGAAGGCATAGGCGTCGCCGACCATCATGAAGCGGTCGCCGCGGCAGAACTTCGAGTCGTAGGCGTAGTTGCCGGTCGAGGTCGCGCCTTCCATCAGCGTGGCGTTCTTCAGACGCGCGGCCAGCTTGGGCGCCAGCGCGATGGTTTCCATCAGGAACTCTTCGAGCGACCCCTTGCGGCGCTTGAAGTAGGCCGGCGATGCCACCGCGCCCACGCTCACCGTGCCGTCTTTCAGCGGGATGTACCAGAACCAGCCATGGTCGAACCAGAACAGCGAAATGTTGCCCTCGAAGCGGCCCGGCCGGCGCTCGGCATTGGCGAAGTGGCCATAGAGCGCGGCACTGGCGTGCTTGCGGTTGCGCTGCTTGGCGTCGAACTGGTTCGACAGCAGCGTGTCGCGCCCACTCGCATCGATCACGAAGCGCGGGCGCCAGCTGGTTTCGGTGCCGTCGTCGGCCTTGACCTTCACCAGCGGGCGGTTGTCGGGCATTCCCTTGCCGGCATCCATGTCCACGCCGGTGACGCGCTGGCCTTCGAAGGTGCGGGCGCCGCGCTTGCCGGCATGGCGGAACAGCAGTTCGTCGAATTCCGAGCGGCGCACGTGCACGGCATAGGGAAAACTCTTGTCCATCGCCTGGCCGAAGTCGAAGTGGCTGCTGTGGTCATGCCAGGGCGAGACGAACTCGGCACCGTGCTTGCGCAGGCCGATGGCCTCGACCTCGGTGCGAACGCCCAGCCGGTCGAACAGCGGCATGTTCATCGGCAACAGCGATTCGCCGATGTGAAAGCGCGGATGCTGCGCCTTCTCGATCAGCACCACGTCGTGCCCCTTGTCGGCAAGCAGCGCCGCCACGGTGGAGCCCGAAGGGCCGCCGCCGATGACGACGACGTCCGGGTCGGTGCCGATGAAAGGTCCGGGTGTCATGCGCTGCCCCTCTGTTGTCGTTTTGTATCGTGGTTGACGATGCCCCAATTAACTTTGGGTAACAGTGCCGCAGTTTAGCGAACCGGCCAACCGGGCCGATCAGGCGGAAGATATGCATCCAGGTGTTATCGATCCAGGCCTTTTCGGCATTCACCCTGAAAGAACAAGCCGCACTTTTGCGGTAGCCTCATTGCCCGTCAGAAACAAGGAGACATTCATGGCTGCACCCCTTTCCCCCGCAGAAGAAGCACTTCGCGAAGCAGCGCGCGAATACCACCGCTCGCCCGTCAAGGGCAAGATCTCGGTCACCCCGACCAAGCCCCTGCTGAACCAGCGCGACCTGTCGCTGGCCTATTCGCCAGGCGTGGCCTATCCCTGTCTCGACATCGCGGCCGACCCGGCCCTGGCCACCGAATACACCGCCCGCGGCAACCTCGTGGGCGTGGTCACCAACGGCACGGCCGTGCTGGGCCTGGGCAACATCGGTCCGCTGGCCGCCAAGCCGGTGATGGAAGGCAAGGGCTGCCTGTTCAAGAAATTCGCCGGCATCGACGTGTTCGACATCGAGCTGGCCGAGAACGACCCCGACAAGCTGGTCGAGATCATCGCGGCGCTGGAGCCCACGCTGGGTGGCATCAACCTCGAAGACATCAAGGCGCCCGAGTGCTTCTACATCGAGAAGAAGCTGCGCGAGCGCATGAACATCCCGGTGTTCCATGACGACCAGCACGGCACGGCCATCATCTCGGCCGCAGCCCTGCTCAACGGCCTGGAACTGGTCGGCAAGAAGATCGAGGAAGTGAAGATCGCGGTGTCGGGCGCCGGCGCCGCCGCCATCGCCTGCCTGGACGTGATGGTGGGCCTGGGCGCCAAGCCCGCCAACATCTACGCCTGCGACTCCAAGGGCCTGATCTACGCCGGCCGTGCCGGTGGCTTCGACGAATCCAAGACGCGCTACGCCCAGAAAGACACCGGCGCCCGCACCCTGGCCGACGTGGTCAAGGACGCCGATGTGTTCCTCGGCTGCTCGGCTCCCGGCGTGATGTCGGCCGAGATGGTCAAGACCATGGGCACGCAGCCGATCATCCTGGCGCTGGCCAACCCCGAGCCCGAGATCCGGCCCGAGCTGGCCAAGGCCGTGCGGCCCGACTGCATCATCGCCACCGGCCGTTCGGACTATCCGAACCAGGTCAACAACGTGCTGTGCTTCCCGTACATCTTCCGCGGCGCGCTCGATTGCGGCGCCACCAAGATCACGGAAGAAATGAAGCTGGCCTGCGTGCGCGAGATCGCCGAGCTGACCAAGGCCGACATCAGCGAAGAAGTGGCCACCGCCTATGCCGGCCAGGAGCTGGCCTTCGGCCCCGACTACATCATTCCGAAGCCCTTCGATTCGCGCCTGATCCTGCGCATCGCGCCGGCCGTGGCCAAGGCCGCCGCTGCCTCCGGCGTGGCCACGCGCCCGATCGAGGACATGGAGAGCTACCGCCAGCACCTGACGCGCTTCGTCTACCAGACCGGCATGTTCATGCGCCCGGTGTTCACCGCCGCCAAGCTGGCCACGGCCAAGCGCGTGGCCTATGCCGAAGGCGAAGACGAGCGCGTGCTGCGCGCCGCACAGCTGGCCGTCGACGAAGGCCTGGCAAGGCCGATCCTGGTGGGCCGCCCCGCCGTGATCGAGGCGCGCATCAAGAAGGCCGGCCTGCACATCCGCGTGGGCACGGACTTCGAGATCGTCAACCCCGAGGACGACCCGCGCTTTCGCATCTACTGGGAGAGCTTCCACAAGCTCATGGGCCGCCGCGGCGTCACGCCCGAGGCCGCCAAGACGATGGTGCGCCGCTCCAACACCACCATTGCCGCGCTGATGCTGCACCTGGGCGATGCCGACGCGATGATCTGCGGCCTGGTCGGGCGCTTCGACGTGCACCTGGAGCACATCCGCAACCTGATCGGCCTGAAGCGCGGCGCACCGGGCTTCGCGACGCTGAACGCGCTCACGCTCGAAAAGCGCACCGTCTTCATCACCGACACCAACGTGAACGAAGACCCGAGCGCCGAGCTGCTGGCCAGCATCGCGATGATGGCCGCCGAGGAAGTGCGCCGCTTCGGCATGCCGCCGAAGGTGGCGTTCCTCTCGCACTCGAACTACGGCACCTCGAGCCGCGCCTCGGCGCGCAAGATGCGGCTGGCGCGCGACCTGTTCTCGCAGATGGCACCCGACATCGAGTGCGACGGCGAAATGCATGGCGACTCGGCCCTGTCCGAAGAAGTGCGCCGCACCGCCCTGCCCGAGACCACGCTCACCGGCGAAGCCAACCTGCTGGTGTGCCCGAACCTCGACTCCGCGCACATCCTCTACAACGTGCTGAAGATGACCGGCGCCAACGGCATCACGGTCGGCCCGATCCTGTTGGGTGCGGCAGGCTCGGCGCATGTGCTGACGCCTACGTCGACCGTGCGGCGCATCGTCAACATGACGGCGCTGGCAGTGGCCAACGCGACGACGGCGCTGAAGTAAGCCTGATCTCGCATCATTGAAAGCGCCCCGCTGCGGCCATCGCAGCGGGGCGTTTTTCTTGATGCCGCTCAGGCGTAGAAAGGCGATGCGATGGGTACCTGCGCCGGGTCGAAGACATTCCAGGCCAGCAGTTCTTCAGCCTCTGGCGGCGGCTCACAGCCACCCACGCGGCTGGGCTTCCAGCCGAAGCGCTGCTTCGTATCGGCCAGCGCTTCGGCACGCTTGAATGCGGCCAGCGCCGAGTCGATGACGGGCACGCCCAGAACATCCTGCAGCTGTCTGTAGAAGCCGAACTCCAGCGTGCAGCCGAGGATGAGCGCCTCGGCGCCGTCTTCGTCGATGGCGCGCCGGCCCTGCTCGACCATGCGGCGCACGGTCTCGTTGCGGTCGCGCTGGAAGTCTTCCACGCCCAGCTGCAGCGCGCGGCACGAGGCCAGCAGATGGCCGTGGCCGTACTCGCGCACCCGCGACTCGATGCGCGGCACCCACTTGCGGCGCCCGACGATGATCGACACCTTCTGCGCCAGGTTCGATGCGATCTCGAACGACGCCTGGCATGGCGCGACCACCACCGTCTCGCCCGAAATCTCGCGCGCCTCGACCAGCACCGGGTCGTAGAAGCAGCCGACCACCACGGCGTCGAACTGCTTCACGGCGGCATCGCGCACCACGCGCACGATGTCGGCGCCCAACAGCGCCTCGTAGCTCTGGTATTCGACGTGGTGCTGCACCGAAGGGTTGCGCAGCGACACCACCTCGACCTCGGTGCCGGGGTTCTTCACTTCGGCGAACTCACGGGCAAAGCGCTCGTTGTAGGTGTCGTTGCCGACCGTTCGTATCCATCGCACGCGCAATGTCATGGTGATTGCTCCCTGTGTGGGTTTGAACGGATCAGGCCAGCGCTTCTTCTTCAGGCGCGAAGGCCTCGCCCAGCGACTTTTCGAGTGGCCGGTACAGCTCGGGCATGAACATCGTGCGCGAGAGCAGCAAGCGCGCGCGCGGTGCCACCAGCACGCGCAGCTTCGCGCCCTGGCGCACATGCGCCGACACCACCGGCTTGCCGTCGTCCGAGAAGGTCATTACCAGATCAGGGAAGCGCGCGATGCGCTTGCCGCCTTGCTCCAGCAGCATGTATTCGTTGATGAAGCGCAGCGTGGTGCCGGCCGTGTCGTCGAGTTCGACCACGCCCACGTCCAGCCCTTCCTGCTGCTCGCAGCGGTAGGTGCGCACGGTGCCCTCGGCCACGATGCGGCCATCGAGCGAACGGGCCACGGCATCGACACCGCCATCAAGGTAGGTCTGGCCCAACGCAATCGCATGGCTGATGGCGCCCGGCGCACCGTGCTGGCGGGCGTAGCCCACGCTCACCGGATTGCGCGCCACGGCCACGAGGCCGCCCGCCTCGACCGAGGCGCGGCGCACCACGGCGGAGGTCTGTTCGAGCCGGCCCGACACCACGCCTTCGACATAGCGGTGCGGCTCGCCGCCCGAATAGGCCTGCACCGACAGGTAGTCGGGCTCGGTGTGCAGGCCCAGCGCGCCCATCACGCTCGACGGATGCGCGCGGCCGTTGCAGGCCAGGTCGATCACGGGCAGGCCGGTCATGGCGGCGTGGAACCAGCCGTTGACCGTGGTCTCGGCACCGTTCTCGTTGGCATGCAGGCCGACCAGCTTCTGCCCCGCGGGCAGCTCGCGGCGCAGCAGTTCGAGCGTGCGCAGCAGGTGTGCGGGTTGCACATGCGGATCGGGCGCGGCCGGTGCGCCGACCAGCGCCATCGTCGCGGTGAGCGCCGCAGGGTCGAACTCGTCGATGCTCCACAGCTGCGGCGTGCCGACCTGCAGCGCGAGCTTCGCGGCGCGCTCGCCGGCTTCGATCAGCCCGCCACCGCCGCCACCGAGGATGGCGCCGCCCCAGATGGCCGCGCGAACGTCGTCGCTTGTCAGATTGCGTTTCATGGATTCGTTGTTCCTGTGTGATGAAGGGAAGAAAAAAGAAAGGTGCGCAGCGCTACTTGCGCAGGCTCTTCACGGCGCCGGAGAAGAAACTGTAGAGCGCATCGCCCGCGATCACGCCGCCTGCAAACACTTCGAGCTTTTCGCGCGCGGACGCGCCGACCACGCGATGCACGACGAGGCGGCAGGCGATGCCGGCCGCGACCATCCAGCCGGCCATCGGGCTCGCGATGAGCAGGCCGGTGGCGAACAGCACGCCCAGTTGCTGGCGCGAGCCGCCCAGCACTTGCAGGATGGCGCCGGGAATGGCCCACAGCGCCAGGTTGCGCGCCGTGTCGCCCGAGATGCCGGCCTTGATGGCGGCCACATAGGCGGCGTTGATGGGCGCCGTCTGGTGGTTGGCGAAGAACATCCTGTAGGTGCAGGCGACCACGACGATGGCCACCGCGAAGCCCACCATGCCGGCGATCATCTGTTCGCGCCGGCCGTCCAGCTCGAAAGCCGTGCCCGAGGTCTCGCCGCGCAGGATGTGGCCCGCCTTCAGGTCGTAGCCCATGTCCGCGAAGGCCGGCCCGGTGGCGGCGGAGAAGCCGGCCAGCACCACCAGCGCCTCGGGCGGAAAGCCGATCAGGATGCCGATGAGCAGCGAGATCAGCGCCACCGCGAACGCGGGGAACCAGCCCGAGTGCATCGCCGCGATGCCGACGATCAGCTCATGCACGAAGGCCGCGAAGGTGCCGTAGATGACGAAGCACACGAGCATCGCGGGCGACATGCCGGTGTAGACGCCGGTGCCCGCGGCCAGCAGCACCATGATCGCCAGATAACCGACGCTGCCCAGCCGCAGCGAGCGGCCCAGCGCGGTGGCGCCACGTGCCTCTTGCGTGTCGGTGGCTGCATTGCGCGAGCCGCTATCGCGCTTCTTCAGCACCACGCGCCCCACCTGCACCAGCGCGACGATGCCGGCGCCGATCATCATGCCGTGCGGCACGTACAGCGCGCCGATGTCCATGCCGAAGAGCGGCGTCGAATAGCCGCGCACCAGCAGCCCGATGCCGAAGGCGATCATCGCGCCGAGGCCACCGATCAGCGCCACGCCGAAGGCCGACATCGGCAGCTTGAACACCGCGCCCGCCACGCCCGTCGCCAGCCCGCCGAGCAGCAGCCAGGCCTGCTTGCCACCACCGTCGCCGGCCTTGATGGCCTCGGCCGCGGCAATGCCCAGCGGCCACGGGTTCTTCGCCGGAAAGGCGGGCGTGTCGAACATGCGATAGAGCAGCCACGCGTCGAGCAGCATCGCCAGGCTCACGCCCACCAGCATCGGCACCACCATGTCGGGCAGGCCGAAGAGAAAGGGAATGCCGATCGGCAGGAACAGGCTGTTGGCCGCGCCGAAGGTGGCCGATGAAATGCTGGTCTGCGCCAGGTTCTGCGCATGCACCGAGCGAAAGCCACGGAACATCGCCAGCGGCACGCGCGCCAGCGTCATGGCTGCGAGCGCGCCGATCAGCGAAGTGCTCGGCGTGATGCCCAGGCTCGCCAGCATCTGGATGCCGACGATGGCACCGAACACGCTCAGCACCACGGTAAGGATCAGGTTCGCAGGCGCCAGCGCTTTCGGATGGGGGGCGCTCGATGCCTGCGCGGCCGGCCAGGCTTTCGATGCAGCGCCTTCGTCGTGCAGCGGCACGGCCGCCGTCACTTCATGGGTCATGGTCATTCCTTGAAAGTTCCATTTTTTGGAACTCAATCCAATAAAATAGAACCGAATGATAGGACGGCGCAATCCGCTGTCAAGGCGCGTTCGCACCCATCCGGGAAGACCCCGATGCGGTCGAACCTATGATCCCCAACCCGCCACAAGCCAAGAAATATGAGCACCCTCGCCAACGCCATGGACGTCCTGAAGCTGATCGCGCGGCTGCGCCGCGACATCACCGTGACGGACGTGGTGACCGAGCTGGGCCTGCCGAAAAGCTCGGCCTCGCGCACGCTGAGCATGATGGCCAGCTACGGTTTTCTCGACCGCGACGCGGCCACGCGCGCCTACCGGCCGGGCGGCGTGATCATGGAAGCCTCGTACCACTTCCGCGCCTCGCGCAACGCGGCATCGCTGGTGGAAGAGGCGCTCGATGCCCTGGTGCGCGAGACCAGCTTCACCGGCTACATCAACGTGCTCGACGGCGTCGACACGCTGGTGATCCAGATGCGCACCGGCGCCGGCGCGCTGCAGATCTACACGCCGCCGGGCAGCCGCGCGCCGGCTTACTCGAGCGCCATGGGCCGTGCGCTGCTGGCCCGCCAAAGCGACGACGAAGTGGTCGCGCTGCTGGGCACCCGGCTTGACCAGGGCCGCGGCCATGCGCCGAAAACCCGCAAGGATCTGCTGGGCCGGCTGGCCGTCATCCGCGAGACCGGCTGGGCCTTGTCGCGCGGCGAATACGTGACCAACGTGGCCGGCATTTCGTCGGCGGTGTTCGACGCCGCCACGCGCCAGACCTACGCCTTCGGCATCGCGCTGCCGGCGGAGCTGCTGTCGGAGCCGCTCATCGAACGTTTCGGCGCGATCGTGCGCGATGCCGCCAGCAGCGTTGGCAAGCGGGTCGGCGACCCTTATTGGCTCGGCTTCGGTGCGCCGGATGCCTGAATCCCGGGGCTGAACCCCTGGAAGGTGCAGGCCATGCACCACCGTGTTTCACCGGAAGGGTTCGCACCAATCGCGTGCGGGCACCGTTTTTGCTTGAATGCCGAAGCATTCACATTCACGGAAACCGCATGAACAAGCGCCAACTGATCCAGTCCTTCCTCGCCGCCTCGGCTCTGAGCTTCGGCCTTGCTCCGGCCTTTGCGCAGACCCCGACGCCGATCAAGTTCCAGCTCGACTGGCGCTTCGAAGGACCGGCCGCGCTGTTCCTGCACCCCGCCGCCAAGGGCTACTTCAAGGCCGCCGGCCTCGACGTGACCATCGACGCCGGCAACGGCTCGGGCGGCACCGTCACGCGCGTGGCCTCGGGCGCCTACGAAATGGGTTTTGCCGACCTCGCGGCGCTCATGGAATTCCACGCCAACAACCCCGACAGCCCGAACAAGCCGGTCGCGGTGATGATGGTCTACAACAACACGCCGGCCTCGGTCATGGCGCTCAAGAAGAGCGGCATCACCAAGCCGGTCGACCTCACGGGCAAGAAGCTCGGCGCGCCGGTGTTCGACGCGGGCCGCCGCGCCTTCCCGATCTTCGCGAAAGCCAACAACATCGGCGCCGTCAACTGGACCGCGATGGACCCGACGCTGCGCGAAACCATGCTGATGCGCGGCGACATCGACGCCATCACCGGCTTCACCTTCACCTCGCTGCTCAACCTCGAGGCGCGCGGCGCCAAGACGGCCGACGTGGTGATCCTTCCCTACCCCGACTACGGCGTGAAGCTCTACGGCAACGTCATCATCGCGTCGCCCAAGCTCATCAAGGAGAACCCGGCGGCGGTGAAGGCCTTCCTCTCAGCCTTCACCAAGGGCGCGAAGGAAGTCATTGCCAACCCGGCCGCAGCCATCGCCTCGGTGAAGGCGCGCGACGGCATCGTCGACAGCAAGCTCGAAACACGCCGCCTGCAACTGGCCATCGACACCGTCATCAACAGCCCCGATGCGCGCACCGAGGGCTTCGGCGTGGTCAACGCGGGCCGCATGGCACTGATGGCGTCGCAGGTGTCGGACGCGTTCAACACCAAGACCCGCGTGAGCCCCGATGCCGTGTGGACAGCCTCGCTGCTGCCGCCCGCCGCTGAACTCAACACCGTCCTGCGCAAGTGATGCAGGCAGCCCCGTCGGACACCACGGCTCCCTTCGTCGATTTCCAGGACGTCTGGCTCGCCTACAACGAAGAGCTGCTGCGCGCGAACCACTTCGCGGTCGAGGCCATCGACCTGAAGGTCAGGCGCGGCGAATTCATCGCCATCGTCGGGCCTTCGGGCTGCGGCAAGTCGACCTTCATGAAGCTCACCACCGGGCTGAAGATGCCGTCGATGGGCAAGATCCGCATCGACGGTGCACCGGTCACCGGGCCGCTGAAGATCTCGGGCATGGCCTTCCAGGCACCGTCGCTGCTGCCGTGGCGCACCACGGTCGACAACGTGCTGCTGCCGCTTGAAATCGTCGAGCCCTACCGATCGAACTTCAAGGCCAGGCGCAAGGAATACGTCGAGCGCGCGCGCAAACTGCTGCAGAAGGTGGGCCTTGCGGGCTATGAAGACAAGTTTCCGTGGCAGCTCTCGGGCGGCATGCAGCAGCGCGCGAGCATCTGCCGCGCGCTCATCCACGAACCCAAGATGCTGCTGCTCGACGAGCCCTTCGGCGCGCTCGATGCGTTCACGCGCGAAGAGCTGTGGTGCATCCTGCGCGACCTCTGGACCGAGCAGCAGTTCAACGTGATCCTGGTCACGCACGACCTGCGCGAATCGGTGTTCCTGGCCGACACGGTGTACGTGATGAGCAAGAGCCCGGGACGCTTCGTGGTCAAGCGCGAGATCGAACTGCCGCGTCCACGCGAACTCGAACTCACCTACACGAAGGAGTTCACCGACATCGTGCTGGAGCTTCGCGGGCACATCGGCGCCATCCGCAACACGGGCATCAGCGCGGCGCAAACGGCCGCCGCCGTGTCGCACTGAGCGGAGCGCACCCATGAAGAACACCAAGCAAATCGAACGCTGGTCGCCGTGGCTGCTGCTGGTCGCGGTGATCCTGCTGTGGCAGATCATCTGCGCGGGCTTCGAGGTTTCCGACTTCATCTTCCCGAGCCCTTGGCGCATCTGGACGCAGTTCTGGGAATACAAGGAAATCATCGCGGGCCACGCGTGGCGCACCTTCTGGGTCACGATGGCGGGCTTTGGCCTGGCGATCGTGGTGGGCGTGCTGATGGGCTTCGTCATCGGCAGCTCGCGCATTGCCTATGCGGCGATCTACCCGCTGATGACGGCCTTCAACGCGCTGCCCAAGGCGGCCTTCGTGCCGATTCTGGTGGTGTGGTTCGGCATCGGCGTCGGCCCGGCGATCCTCACGGCCTTCCTGATCAGCTTCTTCCCGATCATGGTCAACATCGCGACCGGCCTGGCCACGCTGGAGCCCGAGCTCGAAGACGTGCTGCGCGTGCTCGGCGCCAAGCGCTGGGACGTGCTCATGAAGATCGGCCTGCCGCGCTCCATGCCCTACTTCTTCGGCTCGCTGAAGGTCGCCATCACGCTGGCCTTCGTCGGCACCACGGTGAGCGAGATGACGGCCGCCAACGAAGGCATCGGCTACCTGCTGATCTCCGCCGGCTCGGCCATGCAGATGGGCCTGGCCTTCGCGGGCCTGATGGTGGTGGGCGCGATGGCCATGCTGATGTACGAGCTTTTCAGCGTGATTGAAAAGCACACCACCGGCTGGGCGCACCGCGGTTCGCAGAACCAGTAAGCGCACGACCACGTCGCGGCCCGGCGCAAGCCGGGCACGGGCATCCTCGTGCCCCGACCCGCGCCAATGCGGCCTTACCAGGGCTGCGTGGTCGGCAGCACGAAGACCTCGGCCACGTTGACGTGCTTCGGCGCCTTCAGCGCGAAGAGGATGGTGTCGGCGATGTCCTCGGCCTTGAGAAAGGTCATCTGGTCCTTCAGCGCTTCCATCTGCTCGCGGTACTTTTCGTCGGAGATGTGTTCGAACAGCTCCGACTCGACCGCGCCGGGCTGAATGCAGGTCACGCGGATGTTGTGCTTCGGTGCAACCTCCAGCCGCAGCCCTTCCGAGAACGCCGTGACCGCATGCTTGCTGGCGCAATAGACCGACAGCCCCGGAAACACCTTGCGGCCCGCAATCGACGAAGTGTTCACGATATGGCCACCACCTTGCCGCTTCATGTACGGCAGCACTTCCGCTGTCGTGTTGAGCAGGCCCTTCACGTTGACATCCATCATGCGATGCCATTCATCGGTCTTGAGGCTTTCGACATCCGAGATGGGCATCAGGCCGGCGTTGTTGAAGGCGATGTCGATCGCGCCCCAGGCGTCCGCCAGCTTGCGCACGCCCGAGGCGACGGATGCCTGGTCGGTGACATCCATCTCGATTGCCAGCGCCTCGCCGCCCGCGGCACGGATATCGGCCACGAGTCGATCGAGCCGGTCGCGGCGGCGGGCGGCGACACCGACCTTCACGCCATTGGCAGCCAACTTGCGCGCGGTTGCGGCACCGATCCCGCTTGAAGCACCGGAGACCAGTGCGACTTTTCCATTGAGTTCCATGACAGTTTTCTTCCATTCATCCAGTTGAGGTTTCGTACCTTGTCGTGCCTCTTCGGCACGGGATGAATGGTCGGCTTGCAGCGCGTTTGGAGCGCTCGCGCCGTTGCGGACACTGTCGGGATCTTGCTGTCCGTCGGCTCAGCTCCTGCCGCGGTATTCACTCGGCGCCACGCCCACCTCGCGCCTGAAGACCTGGGCAAAGTGGCTGGGGCTGGTGTAGCCGACGTCGAGACCGATCTCGATCACAGGCTTCGTGGTGTCGCGCAGCAAACGGCGCGCACGTTCGATGCGCATGCGGATGAAGTAGCGCGAAGGCGCAAAGCCCGTCGTCTTCTTGAATGCGCGACAGAAATGGAATTCACTGAGCCCCGCCGCGCGTGCCAGCGGTTCGAGCTGGAAGCTCCGGGCCAATCCGGCCTCGAGCATGTCGATGATGCGGTGGAGCTTGAACGCGGGCAGGCCGCCGCGCGGTGCGGGAGAGCGCTTGCCGGGGTCGGGATACGCGCGCGCAAGATGGACCGCCAAGCCCTGGGCGAGCCCCTGCACCATCAACGCGCTGGGCTTGTGCCGCGACATGAGTTCGCTGCGCAATTGTTCGAGGAAGAGCGACAGCGTCGGATCGCTCGCGCCGGACACCTCCCTGAGCACCAGCACCGGCTCGTCGTCGGGCTGGATCTCCTTGAAGGCCCGGCGCATGACGTCGAGCCCCAGGTAGACATGCATCACGCGAAAAGGCTCCCTGCCTCGCGTCGTCCAGCGAAGCTCGCACGGCCTCGGAGATGTGGTCAGGAAGAAGTCGCCGACGTTGACCGCATTGGCAATCCAGGTGCCGCCCAGTTCGCGCTCTTCCACGACGGCGCTTCCCGAGAGCACCCATACGATGAGCGGCTCGGGCACGGCCGGGATGATCGGGCTCTCCTGCACCGGTCGGCGCTGGAAGACCTGCACGAGCAGGTCTTTCCACGGCTTGCCCTTGCTGCTGGCAATCAGTTCGCCCGGTACGCGCTCGTCAAGCGCTTCGGCGGTTGCGCGGTCTGTTGAAGGCATGGCGTTCGTCGGTCGGTGCTGCGTTGCAAGGATCGCATCGTCGGTGCCTCGGGTCCAGTGACGAGGCATCGACGCCGCGGATGGGCAGTGCGCGAAGCCCCTCGGCCGCCTCAACCGCCGCAGTTGTTCGACGCGTCGACCGCGCTGTTGCGCATGTCGAACCACTGGCTGGCGGCCTCGCCCACCGATTTGCCCGAACCGTCTTTCATGGCGGCCACCAGCGTGCGCGTGCCGCCGATGAGGCTGTCGATCTTGTCCTTGTACATCGCGCACACCGGGTCCCACGCGGGCGGTGCCTTCGGGTCCTTGCGCAGCGTGCCGAGCTCGGTGTTCGCGGCGCTCACGGCCTGCAGCGCGGTGTCGATGGCGGGCACGTTCTGCTTGTCGTCGAGCGCGGCCTTCACGGCGGTCGCGAGCTTGCGGGTTTCGAGCGAGACCTTCAGCTTGTGGAAGCCGACGGTTCCGGGCTTGAGCGTGGCCAGTTCCGCCTCATCGCGCTTGAGCGTCTGCGCCGACAGCGCCGTGCCGAAGGCCACGGTGGCCTTGTTGGCCGCACTCAGGGCCGCAACCAGCGGGCCGTCCATCTGGCGCGCCTTGGCGCCCTTGTCGCTCAGATATTCCTTGGTGCTTTCGTAGGTGCGGGCTTCCTTGATCAGCGGGTTGACCGCTTCGAGCGCAGCCTTGAGCGCCTTGCCGGGTTCGTCCAGCTCCGGCAGAGACTGCGTCATGGCCATCGCCTTCTCGAACGCGCGCAGGGCGGCGTCGACGTCGCCACCGCCGAAGCTGTAGCTGTCCAGCGGCGCGCCGGCCTTGGCGATCTTCGGATTGGCGCGCTGGTAGTCGCGCAGGATCTTGCCGAAGCTGTGCCATTGCAGCAGCTTGTTGTAGGCCATCACGTAGGCATTCAGTTTTTCGACCTGCTGCTTTTCAGGCACGACCAGGCCGGGCGCAGCGGTCGGTACCGCCGACGACGCCGGCGCATCCGGCTTGCATCCGGCCAGGACGACGGTCAGCGGCAGGGCCAGAACGGCAACGAGACGGGCGGCGTTGTGCGTGCGAAATGCTGTCATGCGGGTTCCTCCTGAGGTGATGAATCCGCAGACTCTAAACGGCGGCGACCGCCGTCTTCTTCAGGTTCCTGTGCTATGGCTGGCGGGTGCGGCAAGGCCTTCCGGCGAGGCGAGCAGCAGCGACGCTTCGTCGCGCCAGTAGGCCACGGCCGCCAGCCAGCCCTCCCACACGCAGCCGTTGCAGCCGCGCCCGCAGCAGGTGGTGGGCTCGGGTGGCGGCACGCGCAAGTCGACCTGTTGTGCGGCGGCTTCGGACCGGATGGCCGCGATCAGCGCCTGGGCGCTCGCGAGGTTGGTCGGCGGGGGAAAGTCTGTGTCGGCGAAAGGCATGGGCAGCGGTCGATTGTCGGTGCTTCAGCAGCTCTTCAGGGACGGCGCCGTGTGCTCGCACAGAATCGCGGCGATGGCCCGCTCCGCTGCCAACCCGTCTGTCTTTCCGGCCACGCTGCCGCGCATGGCGCACGTCGATCTGCTGCGTGGCCTGCTGGTGGTGTTCGTCATCCTGCTGCATGCGAACCTGCGCATTCCGTTCGGTCCGCCGGCGCTGGCGCAATCGCTGGGGCCGCGGCTCACCGGCATTCTTTTTCGCAGCGGCTACTACGCGGTGATCGTGTTCTTCGTGGTCTCGGGCTATCTCATCACGAGCGCATCGATCCGCCGCTGGGGCCGGCTGTCGCAGGTGCGGCCCGCGGCGTTCTATCGCTTGCGCGCCGCGCGCATCCTGCCGAGCCTGCTGCTGCTCCTGGCGGTGTTGAGCGTGCTGCATCTGGCGGGCAGCGCATGGTTCGCGCTCGACACCGACAAGGTCTCGCTCTGGCGTGCGTTGCTGGCGGCGCTGGGGCTGCATCTCAACTGGCTGGAGGCACAGGTCGGCTACCTGCCAGGGCCATGGGGCGTGCTGTGGTCGCTGTCGGTGGAAGAGGCCTTCTACCTGGGCTTTCCCCTGCTCTGCGTGCTGATGCGCAACGAACGGCGGCTGGGCCTGCTGCTGCTCGTGCCGATCGCGCTCGGGCCGTTCGCGCGCAGCGTGTTCAGCGACAACGAACTCTGGCAAGACCACTCGTACCTCTCCGGCATGGACGGCATCGCCTTCGGCTGCCTTGCGGCCCTGCTCGCGCACCGCATGCCCCGGCTGCCGTCGGTGGCCGTGCAGCGGCTCGTGCTGATCGCGGGCGTGGTGCTGAGCGTGGGTGTCTTCTGCTTTCGCAAGGAGGTGTTTCACCTGGGCCTGACGCGCTTCGGCTTGCAGGTGACGCTGCTCGAGATGGGCGTGGCGCTGCTGCTGGTGGCCACGCAATGGCGGCCGTGGACATGGTGCGAAAGCGCCGCGGCTGCGCCGCTGCGCTGGTTCGGGCGGCACAGCTACGAGGTCTACCTGAGCCACATGTTCGTGGTGATTCCCGCCGCCTGGCTGTACCTGCAGGCCGACGCATCGCCTGCGTGGATTCCGCTCTGGTTCGTGGCCGTGGTCGCGGCCTCGGGCCTGCTGGGGCAGGCGGTGGCGCGGTGTTTTTCCGATCCGTGCAACCGCGCGCTCAGGGCGCCGGGAGGGTTCGGCGCACTCAAATCGTTCAGGCTGCTCAGGCGTCGAGGTTGAGTTCGAGCCGCATCTTCGCGCCGCCCGACTCGCTCGATCCGATGGTCAGCTGGCCGCCATGCAAGCGCGCGACCTCGGCCACCAGGTGCAGCCCGAGGCCGGCCCCGCGGCCGCGCGGCACGAGCCGGTGGAACGGCGCCACCACGCGCTCGCGGTCGGCTTCGGGAATGCCGGGGCCCGAGTCGAGCACCTCGATGCACGACGGCTCGCACAGCCGCACCTGGATGTCGCAACCCTGCCCGCCATGCTCGATGGCGTTCTGGATCAGGTTGGCAAGCGCGCGCTCGAGCGAGGGCGCATCGCCGCGCACCGCCAGCACGTGCGGTGCATCGACCGACAGCGTGCAGCGGTTCATGATCGCCAGTGGCGCGATGTCGGCCGCCGCCCGTTCGCACAGCGCCTTCAGGTCCACCTGCTGGTCGTGCGATGCGATGTGGTCGAGGCGCTGCAGGTCGAGCAACTGCTCGGCGAGCGTGGCCAGTCGCGCCGAGGCCTGCATCAGCTTCACCTTGAGCGGACCGTTCGGCAGCCCTTCGAGGTGGATCTGCAGCGTGGTGATGGGCGTGCGCAACTCGTGCGCCGCATCGGCCAGAAAGCGCTCCTGCCGGTCGTAGCCTTCGTTGAGGCGGTCGAAGGCGCGGTTGACGGCATTGACCAGCGGCCGGATCTCGCTGGCCACGTTGTCCAGCGGCAGGCGCGTGGTGCGCTCGTGCACGTCGATGCTCTCCGCATGTTCGGCGGTGGCCACCACGCCCTTCAGGCCGCGCTTGACCACGAACGGCGTGGCCAGGATCACGCCGAGGCTGGTCAGCAGCGCCATCGGTGCGACCAGGAACAGGAACACCATGCCCGTGCCCTTGAGCGTGTTCTTGACCGTCAGCGGGCCGCCGGTCTGCACCATCACGTTGACCGGGCCCGCACTGCTCTGCACGCGCTCGAAGCGGGCCTTGGGCTGCGTGTTGTCCGACGAGGGCTCGATGCCCATGCGCTCCATGCCGTTGAGTGCGGACAGGAGCGCGACGTACCTCGGCGGCACCTCGCCTTCGCGGATTTCACCGCCCTTGTCATCGCGGGCGATGAACCAGAAGGGTGGATCGGCCTTCTGCAGGCGCTGGAACTCGGACGTCGGCGCCATGACGAGCTTGCCTTGGGCATCGCGGGCCAGCGCCCGCTGGATCACCCCGATGGTCTCCTGCCCGGTTTCATCGACCATGCGGCCCAGCACCCAGACCAGGCCGATGAAGCCGCCCAGCACCAGCGAGCCGACCACCACCTGCAACAGGATCAGGCTCCAGATCAGCCGCCATCGCAGCGAGAGCAGGCTCATCATGGGGAAGACGACGTGGCGCAGATCAGGTAGCCCACGCCGCGTATGGCATGGATCTCGACCTGCGCGCCGGCCTTGTCGAGCTTGGAGCGCAGGCGCGAGACGTGCGTGTCGAGCGCGTTGGACTGGATCTCGTCCTTGTGGCCGTACACGCGGTCTTGCAGCGCCTCGCGCAGCACCGTGCGGCCGCGGTGCTCCAGCAGGGCTTCGAGCACGAGCAGTTCGCGGCGCGGCAAGGTGAGGCTCTGCTCGCCCACATGGGCCTGCCGCGCGTGATGGTCGAAGTGCAGCTGGCCGAGCGTCATGACGAGGTGGGTGCGCACCGCCGGGCGCCGCGCCAGCGCGCGCACGCGCGCCATCAACTCGTCCATCGAGAAGGGCTTGGCGAGGTAGTCGTCGGCACCGCCGTCGAGGCTCAGCACGCGCTCGGCCACGTCGGTCATGGCGGTGAGCACCAGCACCGCCGTGGCGATATCGTTCTGGCGCAGGAAGGACACGAGCGACAGGCCATCGCCATCGGGCAGGCCGCGGTCGAGCACGATCACGTCATGCTGGGCGCCGAGCACGGCTTCTTCAGCTTCGCGCAGCGAGCCCGCCACGTCGACCACCGCCTGGTTCTGACGCAGCGCCGACGCCAGGGCTTGCGCCAGATCGACTTCGTCTTCGACAAGCAGGATTCTCATGAGGGGAGGCAGTGCACCGGGTGCTGGAAAAAGAAGCGGGCCATTCTAGGAGAGGGCTTCGCAAGGAAGGCGCAATGTTCGCGCAATGCAGGTGCATAAGCTGTGCCGTTTCGTCCTACACACCCTTCATCGGTGACATCCCGCCCCGCGAGCCCCTCTACCCTGCGTTCAGTGCCCTGGTACATGGCGTTGGGACAGCGGATCGCCACGCTCTGGGTGGTCAAGATGATCGGCACCGCGCTCGGCATCACGGGCTTTTTCTTCCTGTACTTCTGGGTGATGCACAACCCGCCGTCGGAGCCGACGGTGATGCCGCTCACCCCGCTCGACCACTGGGTCGGCGTGAGCGACGATGCGATGCTGCTGTACGGCTCGCTGTGGTTCTACATCTCGCTGCCCTCGGCCCTTGCAAGGGACAAGGCCGAACTGTGGGCCTGTGCACGCGACGCCGCGATCATGGCGACCGTCGGCCTGGTGGTCTTCTGGTTCTTTCCGACCACGGTGCCGGTGTTTCCGGTCGACTGGGCGAACTACCCGGCGCTGCAGTTCCTCAAGGCCACCGACGTGGGCGGCAATGCCTTTCCGTCGCTGCACGTCGCGTTCGCGGTGCTCACCACGGTGATGCTGGGGCGCCAGCTGCGCAGCGTGAGGGCGCCCGGCTGGACGCATGCGGTGAATGTGCTGTGGTCGCTGGGCATCGTCTATTCGACGCTGGCGACGCGCCAGCACGTGCTGATCGACGTGCTCGGCGGCATGCTGCTCGCGGGCGTGGTCAGCTGGGCAGGAACCGCGCGCAGCGGGCTGGTGTGGCGCGAAGCCTAGGCGCCCAGGGCATCTTGAGCACCCTGGGCACGGGGTCTCACCAGAAGATCCAGAGGGCGAGGCCGCCGAAGATGGCCCACTTCACAAGGTAGTACACGCGCTTGTCCCAGGCCTTCAGGCGCTTGCCGACCACGCGGATCTGGTAGATGTACTTGAACGCGCGGTTGATGCCGCCCGTCTTGTCGCCCGCATCGTTGGGCGAGCTGGCGGCGGCCAGCAGGTTCTTGGCGAACCAGCGGTTCACCGCACTGGCCCAGCGGTACTTCAGCGGGCGCTCGATGTCGCAGAACAGGATCACGCGGTCGTGGTCGGTCGTGTTCTCGGCGTAGTGGATGAAGGTTTCGTCGAACACCACGGCCTCGCCGTCGCGCCAGTGGTAGCGCTGGCCGTCCACGTCGATGTAGCAGCCTTCGACGCCGGGGGTCCACAGGCCCAGGTGGTAGCGCAGCGAACCGGCGAAGGGGTCGCGATGGCGCACCAGGCGGCTGCCGGGTGGCAGCTCGGCAAACATGGCGGCCTTGATGGTGCCGATGCCCTTGAGCAGTTCGGTCGTGCGCGGGCACAGCACCGCGGCCGACGGATGCGCCTCGTCGTACCACTTGAGGTAGAAGCGCTTCCAGCCACTCTTGAAGAAGGAGTTGAAGCCCACGTCGTTGAACTGGCTCGATGCCTTGATGCTGCCGCCGTTGCGCATGGCCAGCGCTTCTTCGCGGATGACTTCCCAGTTTTCTTCGAGGATGCGCATTTCAGGAAACTGCGCGGGCGACAGGTACGGCGTACCCGGCACCTTCGAGAAAAGGTACATGAAGACGTTCAGCGGGGCGAGGAAGGTCGAGTGGTCAGAGAGCTGTCTGAAGAACTTGTGCCGGACCTGGCCGCGGAAATGAACGTAGAGCGCGCTGAGCGCGAAGATAGCAAGAATGACCCACTTCATTTTGGAAAGTGTCCTGTAGAGCGCACCGGCTAGTGTAAATCGGGGCCCCGAAACGGACCTGACCAGGCTCTTTGACCGTGTCCCGACCCCGGGGAAGAAGGTTCAGCTGCAGAGCATGGGCTGCGGCGCCTCGGCCATCGCCAGCGGCAGCCGCACCGAGGCCAGCAGGCCGCCCCCCGGGGCTTCGCCCAGCACCACTTCGCCGCCGTGCTTGTCGACCACGGACTTGACGATGGCCAGCCCCAGGCCGCTGCCGCTCTGGCTCTGGTCGGGGTTGCGGAAGAAGCGGTCGAACACCCGCTCGCGCAGCACGGCCGGAATGCCGGGCCCCTGGTCGGCCACCGTCAGCAGGGCCTGCGCGCCGTCGCAGGCCACGTGCACCGTGACGGTCGCGCCCGGCGGGCTGTACTTGATGGCGTTGTTGATGAGGTTGTCGATCATCGAGACCAGGCTCTCGCGCTCGCCGAGCACCGGCACGCGCTCGTCGCTCACCAACTCCAGCTCGACGTCGCGGGCACTGGCCAGGCCTTCGATCATGGCCAGCCGGTCTTGCACCAGCGCATCGAGCGACAGCATGACCGGCAGCGTGTTGTCGGACACCGCGTCGCTGCGCATGAGCTGCAGCAACTGGCCTACCAGCCGCGCCGCGCGGTCGTTGCTTCGCAGCAGGTTGCCCATCAGTTCGCGCTGGCCCTCGTCGGTGCTCTGCTCTTTCAGCGCCTCCACGTTCACGCGCATCGCGGCCAGCGGCGTGCGCAGCTCGTGGGCCGCATCGGCGATCAGGCTGCGCTCGCGCGAGGTGCTGTCGCGCACGCGCTGCAACAGGCTGTTGATGCTCTGCACCAGCGGCTGCAGTTCCTTGTGGGGCGGCGTGTACGACAGCGGCGTCAGGTCGTTCGGGCCGCGCTCGGCGGTCTCCTTGCTCACCTGCCGCCACGGACGCAGCGCCAGCCGCACCGACAGCCACGCCGGAAAGATCAGAAACGGCAGGCTGATCACCAGCGGCAGCAGGTAGAAGCCCCGGTACATGACCGTGACCGTCAACCGCCAGACGCTGGGTTCGGCCAGCATCACGCTGGTGTCGGAGTTGGGCGACGCCAGCGTGCGCGCACGCCACTCGCGCCCGCCCGCCTTGACGGTCTCGATGAGGTTCGGCGCCGAATTCAGGATGACGGGCACGGCCGCCGTCGAGCGATAGATCAGCTTGCCGCGTTGCCACACCTGCATGACGGGCGAGGTGTCCGATGCGGCGTCGCCGTCGCCCACGGTTTCGAGCAGCGCAGCGTCGAAGGCGGCAAGCGTTTCCTGCTGCTTGTCGGGCCGATCGGCCAGGTTCTGCGCGATCGAGGTGACGGTCTGGAAGATCTTGTCGTACTTCAGCAGCTCCGGGTCTTCGTACGAGTCGTACAGCAGCAGCGCGATGGCCATGGTCCACAGCAGCGCGACCACGCCCATCTGCGCCAGCAGCAGGCGCCGCATCAGGGAAGGTTGTTTCCAGTTCTTCCAGCGCTGCGCCAGCGCCTGCATCATTTCGGGCTGCTCCGCACCAGCGATTGCACGTCGATCACATAACCGATGCCGCGCACCGTGCGGATGTAGCCCTGGCCGATCTTGCGGCGCAAGTTGGAGATATGCACTTCCAGCGAGTTGCTGCCGTTGGCCTGCCCGCCGGGCAGCACCTGCTCTTCCATCACGCGGCGCGTGACCACGCGGCCGGTGCGCTTGAGCAGCAGCGCCAGCAGGTCGAACTCGCAGCGCGACAGTTCCACCGGCTCGCCGTCGACGATCACGCCGCGCGTGGGCTCGTGCAGCGCCAGGCCGCGCATGCGGATGGTCTCGTCGTTGAAGCCGTAGCTGCGGCGCGCCAATGCCCGCACGCGCGACAGCAGCTCGGCCAGCGCGAAGGGCTTGACGAGGTAGTCGTCGGCGCCGTCGTCCAGGCTGCGCAGGCGGTCGTTGAGCGCATCGCGTGCGCTCAGCACCAGCACCGGCAGGATCTGCCGGTCGCGGCGCAGGCGGAACAGCAGGTCGAGCCCGTCGCCATCGGGCAGCCCGAGGTCGAGCAGCACCATGTCGAAGGTTCCGCCGTCGAGGGTACGCAGCGCATCGTCCAGGCGGCGGACCCACACCACGTCCATGCCCTGATTGGCCAGGGCGATGCGCACGCCATTGCCGAGATCAAGGTCGTCCTCAACAAGCAAAAGATTCATGGGTCTCCACGCGAAATCGCCCGATTCCGGGATAAGGGCCGAAGTATCTGCCAAGCCCTGGCAGCGCACTTCAGGAAATCTTCATTAATCCCGCAGCGGTTCTTCAGGTACGAAAACGACACTGGAGCGACCCCTTACCCCTTGCACACGGAGCATCGATTTGAATCGACCACCAGTCCCGCCTGCCCGACCCACCCGGTTTCAACCCCGGCGCAGAGACGTGCTGCGCGCCCTGGCGGCCTGCCCGCCGGCCTTTGCACTTGCAGGTGTCGCCGGGCTCGCGGCCTGCGGCGGCAGCAGCGGTGCGCGCGTCGGGGCCGGAACCGGCACGGGCAACGGACCCGTGGCCGTCACCGACCGGCGCGTGAAGGTGTCGGGCACGCCCGATGTGTCTTTGCAGGTGCGCGACTGGCAGCGCCCCGGCACCACCGGGCCGACCATTGTGCTGCTGCCGGGCCTGGGCGGCAACGCCCGCTGCTTCGACAGCCTCGCGCCCGCGCTGGCGTCCCGCTCGCGCGTGCTGGCGATCAGCCGGCGAGGCTACGGCCTGTCCGACAAGCCCGTGCCGGTGAAGACGGCGACGCAGCACTACGAGGTGGACACGCTCACCTCCGACCTGAAGGCGGTGCTCGACGAACTGGGCCTCTTGCGCGTGGTGCTCGGCGGCCATTCGATCGCGGGCAACGAGCTGACGCGTTTTGCAGGCCGCTACCCCGAGCGGGTGCGCGGGCTGGTCTACCTCGACACCACCTTCGATTACACGCTGAACGGCGACACCGGCGGCGAGGAACTGCCGCTCAACCGCCGGCTCGACGAACCCAGGCCAACCGCCAGGGACAGCCGCTCGTTGCAGGCCGCCATCGCGTTCAATCGGCGCAAGACCAAGAACTGGTGGCCCCCGCTCGAGGCGAACCTGCTCGATGCCGTCGACCTGCGCATCGACGGCAGCGTGCGAATGAAAACGTCGGAAGCCATCGACACCGCCGTGGACACGGCCGCCCACAGCTTCTCGCCGGACTACAAGGCCGTGCGCGCCCCGGCGCTGGTCGTGACCGCCCTGCCCGCCGACAACCGCGACCTGTTTCCCTGGCTCGAATTGCCGCTGGACGCAAAGACCGAGAAGGACGCGGCCGACTACCTGCGCATCTTGCGGCGCGCGCGCATCTCGGACTCGAATCTCCTGGTGGCCGCGCTGAACACCCCGCACCGGCTGACCCTCGACAACTGCGGCCACACCGACTTCTACATGGAGCGCGAGGCCGAGGTGTTGCGGGCGATCCAGTTCATGACGTGGGCCTGAGCGCCGACACCACCTCCCCCGCCATCGCGTGCGCCTTGCTGCTGCCTGGGCATGCGATGCCGCCGGCCCGCGCCTTCAGCCATGAAGAGCGTCGCGCCGGCGGTTCGGCCGTCGCGGACGCACAAGCAACCCTCTCGTCTCTCCTGTCAGTAACGGAACCTTCATGAAGTCCAAGAAAACCGGCCCCCGCGGCATTGGCCCCGCATTCGATGTCATCGGCGGCAAATGGAAAGCGGTATCCTCTGGGAGCTGCACGCGCAACCCTGCCGCTTCGGCGAACTGAAGCGGCTGCTGCCGGGCATCAGCGAGAAGATGCTGATCCAGCAACTGCGCGAGCTGGAAGCCGATGGCATCGTCCATCGCGAGGTGTTCCACGAGGTGCCGCCCCGCGTCGAATATTCCGAGACCAAGCTGGGCACCACGCTCAACGAGGCGCTCGCCCCGCTGGCCGCCTGGGGCGACCGCCATGCAAAGCGCGTGGACGCCGCGCGCAAGAAAGCCGAAGCGGCGAAGTGACCGTGCGCGCCGCACGCTTACTGCGTGCTGCGCCGATCGATCAATCGGCCCAACCGGTCTCGATCTCGGTTTTCACCTCGGTCATGAGCTTGTGGACCGGGCACTTGCCCGCCACGCGCAGCAGCTCGTCGCGCTGCGTTTCGGTGAGGTTGCCGCTCAGGCGCAGGCCCGACTTCAGGCGATAGACGCCCTTGCGTTCTTCGCTGTCGTCGCGGTCGACCACGACCTCGATGTCTTCCACCGGAATGCCCTTGCGGCGCGCGTAGATCAGCACCGTCAACGCCTTGCAGGCGGCCAGCGATGCGTCGTACAGGTCGTGCGGCGTCGGGCCGCCATCGCTGCCGCCACCCTCCGGCGAGGCATCGACCGGAATCTCGTGGTTGCGGATCTTGAGGGTGTGCCGCGTGCCGGTGGTGTCGTCGCGGCGGATCGAAATGCTCATGCCGGTGTCCTTGGTGAAGGGAAGAAATTCATTCAGGGCGCGAGCGGCTTCACGTACAGGATGGTCGTGAAACCGCTGTGCCATTCGAGATCGGGGTAGCGGCCCGCCTCGCGGTAGCCATGCGCCGTGTAGAAGCCCTGGCTGCTTTCGTTGAAGGTGTCGGTTTCGAGCCGCGCCACCTCGACGCCCGCCGCGCGCATGCCGTCTTCGGCGAAGGCCATCAGCGCGCGGGCGATGCCCTTGCGCTGGTGCGCGGTGGGCACGTGCAGCGCATGCACGAAGTCGTGTTCCCAGTGCACCATGCCGACCACCTCGCCGTCGATCTCGGCAACGAAGAAGGCAGTGCCCATCTGGTCGATGTAGCCGACCGGCTCGCCGCTCTCGCGGTAGGCCTGCAGGGCCTCGGGCGTGAGCTGCGGCTGCCAGGTGCTCGCGAAGGTGTCGTCGAGGATGGCCTTGACGGCGTCGAAGTCGGCGAGTTGCCAGGGACGGATGGTGATGGCGGTGGTGTCTTGCATGCGCTCGCGATGGTAGCCGCGGGGCTCAGCGGTCGACGGCGAGCATCAAGGTCTCCTTGATCTCTTCCATGACCACGTAGCTGTGCGACTCGGCCGCCACCGGCAGCTTCTTCAAGATGTCGCCCAGCAGGTGCCGGTACTCGCTCATGCCGCTCAGGCGCGCCTTCACGAGGTAGTCGAAGCTGCCCGACACCAGGTGGCATTCGAGCACCTCGGGCATGTGCAGCAGCTCCTGCTTCACCTTGTCGAACACGTCGCCCGACTTGGCCGACAGCTTGATCTCGACGAACACCAGCAGCGTCTTGCCCAGCGCCTCGGGCGACACGCGCGCGTGGTAGCCGGTGATGACGCCGTCGCGCTCCATGCGCTTGACGCGCTCGGCGCAGGGCGAGGCCGACAGGCCGATGTGCTCGGCCAGCTCGGTCATGGAAACGCGGCCCTGGCGTTGCAGCAGGTCGAGGATCTTGCGGTCGATTCGGTCGAGTTCGGGCATTTCACTCCGCGCGTGGCATTGGAGGTTTTTCGGCAGTGGATTTCACCGTCAAACCGTCAAAAACAATGAAATCCACTGCATTGTGCACTTTAGATTCACATCATTCCATTTGAATCAGCGGATACACCATGAAAGTCATCGTTCTCGGCGGCGGCGTGATCGGCACCACCACGGCTTACTACCTCGCACGCTCCGGCGCCGAGGTCACCCTGCTCGACCGGCAGGCCGGCCCGGCGGAAGAAACCAGCTTCGGCAATGCCGGCCAGGTGTCGCCCGGCTACTCCACGCCGTGGGCCGCGCCGGGCATTCCGCTGAAGGCGATCAAGTGGATGTTCCAGAAGCACGCGCCGCTGTCGATCCGCCCCGATGGCACGCTCTACCAGCTGCGCTGGATGGCCGCGATGCTGCGCAACTGCTCGCCCGAGCGCTATGCGATCAACAAGGAACGCATGATGCGCGTGGCCGAATACAGCCGCGGCTGCCTGCAGCAGCTGCGCGCCGACACCGGCCTGCAGTACGAGCAGCGCACCGGCGGCACGCTGCAACTGTTCCGCACGCAGGCGCAGCTCGATGCGGTGCAACGCGACATCGCGGTGCTCGAAGAATGCGGCGTGCCTTACGAACTGCTCGACCGCGATGCGCTCGCCCGCGTCGAGCCCGCGCTGGCCGGAGCGCGCGACCGACTCACGGGCGGCCTGCGCCTGCCCAACGACGAAACCGGCGACTGCCACCTGTTCACGCGCGGCCTGGCCGACATCGCACGCGGCCTGGGCGTGGACTTCCGCTTCGGCCAGACCATCGACGGCCTCGAAACCGACGGCGACCGCATCACCGGCGTGCGCACCACCACGGGCAAGATCCTCACGGCCGACCGCTATGTGATGGCCTTCGGCAGCTACTCGCGCGCCGCCATCGCGTCGCTGGGCCTCGACATTCCGGTCTACCCGGTCAAGGGCTATTCGCTTACCGTGCCGCTGGTCGACGAATCGCTCGCGCCGCAATCGACCGTGCTCGACGAAACGTACAAGGTGGCCGTCACCCGCTTCGACAACCGCATTCGCGTGGGCGGCATGGCCGAACTCGGCGGCTACGACCTGCGCCTGAACCCGAACCGCCGCGCCACGCTCGAGAAGGTGGTGAGCGACCTGTTCCCCGGCGGCGACCTGCCCGCCGCCAGCTTCTGGACCGGCCTGCGCCCGATGACGCCTGACAGCACGCCCATCGTCGGCGCCACGCGCTACGGCAACCTGTTCCTCAACACCGGCCACGGCACGCTGGGCTGGACCATGGCCTGCGGCTCGGGCAAGCTGATCTCCGACATGGTGACCGGCCAGCGGCCGGAGATCCGTACCGACGGGCTGGGGATGGACCGCTACGAGCAAGGCCCGTCGCGCGGTACGCGTCCTAGCCCTGCGGCTGCGCCGGCCTGACGCTGGGGGCGCTCGCGGTTTGGGCGCTGCGGTTCAGGGCGGCGCCCACGCCGACGGCGTACTCCCCTCCGCGAATGTCCCCCGGGGCTGCGCCCCTCCTCCTTTATTTCGCTGCGGGGAGCACGCCATCGGCGTGAGCGTTTTCAGAGCAGTCGTTGATCGGCGATGCACCCGCAACGTGCCCTGTGCGAATGGCATCGGGTGCTCCCCGCAGCGAAATAAAGGAGGAGCGAAGCGGGGGACATTCGCGGAGGGGAGCACCCGATGTCATTCGCACGCGCCCCGAACGACAGCACCCAAGACAACAGCGCAAGAGCCCCTCAAGCCGCCTTGGCAATAGGAACAACCGCGCTGTTCATGCCGCGATAAACCTCAGCCTCGCCATGCTTCGCCAGCAACTGCATCAGATGCTTGCGAATCAACATCCCAGGCCGGTCCGACTCCATCGAATACTCCACACCCCGCCGCCGCGTATCGACCAACGCATCAGGGTCCGTCGACTCCAGGATGTCCTTGTCCTCCCGCGTGATCTCTTCGTCGAAGTCGATCAGCATCTGCGCCGCGCAATCCGCTTCGGTGTCGTTGCGGAACAGCCATTGGCACAGCTGCATGCGGCCGTCGTCGATGGGCGTGAAGCAGTTGATGATGATGTGGCGGATGCCCGAGGGGTACTCGATGTCGAGCCGCCGCGAGAACGGCAGAAAGTAGGCGTTGCGCATGTGGCGCGTGGTGATCGCATCGGTCACGCCGCTGATCGCGTGGAACTTCACCGGGTTGTTCGCTTCGATCACCGTCTCCGCGTAGAAGCCCGCGTCGTTCTCGACCAGTTCGTACTTGCTCGGCTTCGGGCTCGCGGCCACGCCGAAAGTGGCGCGATGCACGAAGCTGAAGTGCGAGTTGTCGAAAGAGTTTTCAAGCGCGCGCATCGGGCTGGTCTGCCACTCCTCGTAGAACTGGAAGATGGTTCGATAGCCCGCGTCCTCGAACTCCGAAATCGCCGGAATGTCGGCAATGGGCTCTTCCAGCGCCACCCATGCGTAGCCGTAACGCGAAGTGCAGCGGTAGGCCGTGGTGCGGTAGTCGGGCGAGATCTTGCGGTCGGCCTCGTACTGCGGAATCCGGATCACCTGCCCGCTGCGGTCGTAAGTCCAGCCGTGGTAGCCGCATTGAATGGCGCCCTGCCCGCAGGCCTTGCCTTCGCCATCCACGCACCAGCCCTTGGAAAGCTTCGCGGTGCGATGGCAGCAGCGGTCGCGCAGCGCAGCGGGCTGGCCGTCGGCGTCGATGAAGAGAACGATGTCTTCGCCCAGCAGCCTGAAAGGCTTGGGGCCTTGGGCCAGTTCGGTGAGCGGCATGACGGCATGCCAGAACTTGCGGAAGACGGGTTGTTGGGTGACGAGCATGCGCGGACTCCTTCTGTGTGCGTGTGGGGACGAACGTGAAAGAGCAATTTCCGACCGCGATGCCTTTCAGGTGTGTGAAGGCAAGGGGCTGAACGCTTCTACTCTGCGCCAGATGCCATGCAAATTGCGCGCCCGGATTGTGGCGCGCCCGCGCGGCCGATGCACGCACTTTCTCGCAAAGCCCGAGCGGATCGCCTTGGCATGCCTCCTGCATGACCACCCGCAAGAGTAGAAGCGTTCAGCAGCGCACGCACCACCCGAGTGCGCCGCCCGGAAATTGCTCTTGAAGCACCTTCTGCCTTCCACGCAGGGGGTTTCAAGACCCACGATTCCGAGGCTCACCATGCACCGCCGATCCTTTCTCGCGGCCACCTCCGCCGTCGCCGCATCGCTTGCCGCCCCTTCCGTACTCGCCCAGGGCGGCAACAAGCTCACGCCGCTCAAGTTCACGCTCGACTTCCGCATCAACGGGCAGACCGCGCCCTTCTTTCTTGCGCAGGCCAAGGGCTACTACAAGGACGAAGGCCTCGACGTGAGCATCGACACCGGTGCCGGCTCGGTCGCGTCGATCACGCGTATCGCCAGCGGCGTCTACCAACTGGGCCTGGGCGACATCAGCTCACTGATCGAGTTCAATGCGCAGAACCCCGGCACGCCGATGGTGCAGGCCGTGTACCAGTACTACAACCGTGCACCGTTCGTGATCATCGGCCGCAAGGACCGTGGCGTGACGGGCGACTTCAAGAGCCTTGCCGGCAAGAAGGTGGCAGCCGCCGCCGTCGAATCGACCCGCCGCGCCTGGCCGATGGTGGCGCGCAAGCAGGGCATGCGCGCCGATGCCTTCCAGTGGCAGACCACCGACTTCAGCGCGCGCGACAACGTGATGGTGCGCGGCGACGTCGATGCCGCCACCTACTTCCACGACTCGGCCATCTCGCTCTTCGCGCGCATGAAGCCGGAAGAACTCTCCGTGCTGAAGTACGCGGACGCGGGCGTCAACCTTTATGGCAACGCGATCCTTGCGGGCAGCAACCTCGTCGCGCAGAACCCGAAGGTGGTCGCCGCCTTCCTGCGCGCGACCAACCGCGCCATCGTCGAGACCTTTGCCAACGCGGCGCCCAGCATCGCCGCCATGCGCCAGCGCGAGCCCATCCTCGACGAGAAGATCGAGCTTGAACGCTGGGGCGTCACGGCGCAGTATGTGGGGGCGGCGGACACGCGCGGCCATGGCCTCGGCGATATCAAAAAGCTCACGCTCGAACAGCAAGTCGATGAAGTGGCCGATGTGTTCGGCCTGAAGGTCAAGCCTGCGTCCGACGCCATCTTCAACGGCGCCATGCTCCCCTCGCGCAGCGAACGAACGATTCCTACCAAGGCATGAACTCCAGCAACCCCACCGCCTACCCCGAAGAAGCCACGCTCGACGAACGCGACGGCCGCTACCTGCGCAAGGCCATCGTCTGGTCGCATGCGGCGCGCCGGCGCGGCAACCGGCCTTTCGGCTCGGTCATCGTCTCGGCGGCCGGCGAAGTGCTGGCCGAAGCCGGCAACAGCAACAACGAAACCGGCGACTGCACCGCCCATGCCGAGGTCAACGCGCTGCGCGCCCTGGCCGGCCGCAACATCACGCGCGAAGAACTCGCGGGCGCCACGCTCTATGCCTCGGGCGAGCCCTGCGTGATGTGCGCGGGCGCGATCTTCTGGTCGAACATCGGCCGCGTGGTGTTCGGCATCGACGCCGAACGCCTGCGCGTGTTCCGCGGCGAGCGGCAGGACCAGCGCGATGCCGAACTGTCGTGCCGCGACGTGTTCCGCGCTTCGCCGCATCCAATCGAATGCATCGGCCCGGCGTTGATCGACGAAGCGAGTGCCGCGCACGACGGGGCCTGGAAGACCTGACCGGCCGCAAGAGCGCGCACTAGACTCGCCGCATGCCCTGGCACGCCCGTCTCCATCTCGACTACCAACAAGAAGCCGCCCGCACCGTCGCCCGTTTCCGGCATGACGGGCCGCTGCGTATCCTGCAAAGCCTCTACCCCGAAGGCGACACCGTCTGCCACAACGTGCTCGTGCATCCGCCGGGCGGGCTCGTGGGTGGCGACACGCTCGACATCGACATCGAAGCCGCCGATGGCAGCCACGGCCTGATCACCACGCCGGGCGCCTCGCGCTTCTACCGCTCCGAAGGCGAGCTGGCGTTGCAGCGCACGCGCATCCGGCTGGCGGCCGGCGCGCGGCTCGAATGGCTGCCGCTCGAAGCCATCTGCTACAGCGGCTGCCAGGCCGAGAACCGGTTGCGCATCGAAGTCGAACCCGGTGCCGAACTGCTGGGCTGGGACGTGACCGCGCTCGGCCTGCCGAACGCCAACCAGCCCTTCGAGCGCGGCAGCTACCTGCAGCACATCGAAGTGCCCGGCGTGTGGCTGGAGCGCGGGCGCATCGACGCGGCCGATCGCCGGTTGCTGCAAAGCCCGATCGGGCTGGGCGGCCATCGCTGCATGGCCTCGCTGTTCTTCGTGGCGGGCTCGCCGATCGCACGCGCGCGGCGCGATGCGCTGCTGGCACAGGCACGCGCACTGCTCGAAGCGCACAGCCTGTTCGACAGCGCGGGCGTCACCAGCCCGCATGCCGAGGTCGTGGTGCTGCGCGTGCTGGCACCGGTGGTCGAACCCGCGATGCAGTTGCTGCGGCAGGTCTGGCAGGCATGGCGTGGGGAGCTGTGGCAACTGCCGGCTGCCATGCCGCGCATCTGGGCGACGTAGGGCAAGCCCCGCACCGGGCCACGGGCGGGGTCAGGCCGGCGTGTCGGTGCCGGGCAGGCGCAGGTGCTTCTTCAGCGTCTCGAACACCTGCCGCGTGACCGGGTTCACCACGTGGTTGCGCACGTAGAGGTAGTACGCCAGGTCGGGCAGGCGCGGCATGCCGTCGCCCGCGCCGAGCACGCGCAGGCCCGCATCGAGCTGCTCCACGCCGCGCGCCGTCACGCCCAGGCCCGCACGCAGCGCCGCCTTGATGCCGATCAGGCTCGACGATGTGTAGCGCGGCGTCCAGGCCACGCCGGCCGCATCGAGCGCCTCGTGGCCGATGCGCCGGAAGATGCTCGGCCCGTCGGCCATGATGAGCGGCACCGGCTTGGTCGGGTCGTGCACGTAGCTCGCGGCGCACAGCCACACGGTGGGCGAGTTGCGCAGCACCACGCCCTCGAACTGCGGGTCGGCGCGGTTGGAGATGATCATGTCGACCTCGCCACTCTTGAGCGAGGTCATCAGGTAGGGGCTGCGGCCGATGTGGATGTCGAGTTGCAGCAGCGGCGAAGTGCGCGCCACCTCGGTCAGCAGCAGCGGCAACATGGTTTCGGCCACGTCGTGCGGCGCGCCGATGCGCAGGTTGCCTTCGAGCTGCCCCTGCCGCATGCTGCGCAGCGCCTCGTCGTTGAGCGCCAGCATGTGGTGCGCGTAGGTGAGCAGCCGTTCGCCATGCTCGGTCAGCCGTTTCTGGCGGCCCTGCTTCACGAACAGCGGATGGCCGATCTGCTCTTCCAGTCGCTGCATCTGCTGCGTGATGGCCGACTGCGTGCGGTCCAGGTGGACGGCCGCCGCCGCAAAGCTGTGGTGGCTGACAACGGCCGCGAAGGAGCGCAGCAGTTCAAGGTCGAGCGTGGGCATCCATTAATTCTATTGATGTGTTTCTTGCGCCACTTGGATTGTTGCGTCACGTCCCTGTCACTACAGTGAACGCACACCGAACAGCCCCCACAGGAGATTCCCCGCATGAGTACCCCGTCCGAGCAGCGCCGCCAGGCCGTCGAAGCGTCCATCGCCACCATGAAGCAAACCATCGGCGGCGCTGAACCCACCCGCGAAAAGCTCGCGGTGGTGCTGGACGCACTGCAAGGGCTGGCCGCCCACACCGCGTACTGGGGCGCCGCCGACTTCCCGCCGCCCGAGGCGGGCGAGCACCAGGCCCGCTACCTCATTGCCGAAGACGCGGACCAGAGCTATGCGCTCTACCTGAACGTGATGCGGCCGGGCAAGAAGATCGTGCCGCACAACCACACGACCTGGGCCTGCATCGCGGCCGTGGAAGGCACCGAGCACAACCGCGTGTACGAACGCACCGACGACGGCGCCGTGCCGGGCGTGGGCCAGCTCGAAGAAACGGCGCTGGTCGTCGTGGCACCGGGCACGGGCATCGCGCTGATGCCTGAAGACATCCACTCGGTCGAGATCCAGGGCGAGCAGGTCATTCGCCACCTGCACATGTACGGCCGCGCGCTTGAAACGCTGAACCAGCGCACCGCCTACGACCTCGCCGCCGGCACGCACCAGACCATGGGCATCGGCGTGCAGACGCGCCGCTAGACGCCTCTCCCTTCTCCTTCTTCGCAATTCACGGATGCGGGCCGCCATGCGGCCTCGCAGGGACGCGCTCGTCCCGCCGCATCCGCCGACACCGATACCGACACACCCTTGCCCATGACGACCTCCCGCATCGACCCGAAGACCCTCAAATCCTGGCTGCACGACGGCAACGAGATTGCGTTGCTCGACGTGCGCGAGCATGGCCAGTACGGCGAGGCGCACCTCTTCTACGGCATCCCCCTGCCCTTCAGCCGGCTGGAGATCGATGCGCCGCGCCTCGTGCCGCGCCGCAGCGTGCGGGTGGTGGCCTACGACGCGGGCGACGACAGCACTGCCGACGTCGCTGAACGCGCCGCTGTGCGGCTCGCCGCGCTGGGCTACACCGACGTGCACGTGCTGCAAGGCGGCACGCGCGCCTGGAAGGCCGCGGGCTATGTGCTCTTCGCGGGCGTCAACCTGCCTTCGAAGACCTTCGGCGAACTGGCCGAAGAGGTCTATCACACGCCCCGCGTCAGCGCCGACCAGCTGGCCGAGATGCTCGCGCGCCAGGACAAGGTGGTCGTGCTCGACGGGCGCCCCGTCAGCGAGTTCCACAAGATGAACATCCCGGGCGCCACCTGCTGCCCCAACGGCGAGCTGGCCTACCGCGTGCGCCGGCTGGTGCCCGACACCACCACGCCCATCGTCATCAATTGCGCGGGCCGCACGCGCAGCATCATCGGCGCGCAGACGCTCATCAACCTGGGCCTGCCCAACCCGGTCTACGCGCTGGAGAACGGCACGCAGGGCTGGTACCTGGGCAATCACATACTGGGACACGGCGGCACGCAGCGCTATGCGGACGACAGCGGCAACACCGACCTGCGCCCCGCCGCCAAGGCGCTGGCCACCCGCTTCGACGTGCCCACGGTCACGGCGCAGGCCGTGCAGCAATGGGCCGGCGATGCCAGCCACAGCCTGTTCCTGTGCGACGTGCGCACGCCCGAGGAGTTCGCGGCCGGCAGCCTGCCCGGCGCGCAGCACACGCCCGGCGGCCAGCTGATGCAGGCCGGCGACCAGTACGTCGGCGTGCGCGGCGCGCGGCTGGTGCTGTTCGACAACGACGGCGTGCGCGCGCCCACCGTCGCGAGCTGGCTGCGGCAGATGGGGCATGACGCGAGCGTGCTCGAAGGCGGGCTTGCGAGCGGCCTGTCGTTGGCGCCCGCCCCTGCATCCATCGCACCGGCGCTGTCGACCATCGATACGCCCACGCTGTCGGCACGGCTCGCGCGAGGCGATGTCGCGCTGGTCGACCTGCGCGCCGGCATGCAGTTTCGCGCCGGCCACATTCCGCAGGCCCGCTGGTCGATCCGCCCGCGCCTTGCCAACGACGTGAAGGGCGAAGCGCGCCAGCTCGTGCTGGTTGCCGATGACGCCGCACTCGCAGCCTGGGCCGCGGCCTCCGAACTCGCCGGCCACACGGCCGCCCCGCTGCTGCTCGAAGGCGGCATGGCCGCATGGCACGCCGCCGGCCTGCCGGTCGTGGCCACGCCCGACTTGCCCAGCGACGCCGACTGCATCGACTACCTGTTCTTCGTGCACGACCGGCACGACGGCAACAAGGAGGCCGCGCGCCGCTACCTCGCCTGGGAGACGGGCCTCGTCGCGCAGCTCGACGCGCAGGAGCGGGCCGCCTTCCGGTTGCCCGCCGGTCCCTCCGCATCGCACTAGGTGCACCGCATGGCTCGCCTTGCGCGGGCCGCCCGCACCCGCCCCGGTTTCGCTTTCCGTTCGTCGTTGTCTGTTCCCAGCCCAGGAGTTCCGTCATGTCGTCTGCCAGCCGCATCCCGCACCTTGCCCGCCTTGCCCACTTCACCCACTTTGCGGTCGCCGCCGCGTGGCTCGCAACGCTGGCCCTGCAGCCCGCCTCGGCCGAGCCGCTGCCCGCGCGCAACGGCTTTCCGTCGCAAACGGTGAAGTTCGTCTCGCCCTTCCCGCCGGGCGGCGGCAACGACGCGACGGCCCGCCTCGTCACCGCGCGGCTGCCCGAAATCATGGGACAGGCCGCGGTGGTCGACAACCGCGGCGGCGCGGGCGGCAACATCGGCGCCAAGGCCGTGGCCGACGCCAGGCCCGACGGCTACACCGTGCTCACCTCGCAGGTGTCGATCATGGCGGTCAACCCCACGCTCTATGCGTCGGCCGGTTTCGATCCGGTCAAGAACTTCATTCCGATCACGCAGATCAACGCCGCGCCGCTCGCGCTCGTGGTGGATGCGAACTCACCGCTCAAGAGCTTTGCCGACCTCGCCGCGAAGGCCAAGGCCAGCCCCGGCAAGGTGACCTATGCAACGCCGGGCAACGGCACGCTGTCGCACCTCGTCGGCGTGGTGCTCTCGAAAGACGACGGCATCGCCATGACGCACGTGCCCTACAAGGGCGCCGGCCCCGCGCTCACCGACCTGCTCGGCGGGCAGGTCGACGTGCTCGTGACCTCGACGTCTTCGGTCGCGGGCCTCGTGCAGAACGGCAAGCTGCGCGTGCTGGCCGTGACCAGCCCACGCCGCATCGGCGTCTTTGCCAAGTCGCCGACGCTCGAGGAACTGGGCTACGCCGGCGCACGCTTCGAAGACTGGTACGGCTTCTTCGCACCGGCCGGCACGCCGCCCGAACGCGTGGCCTACCTGAACGAGGCCATCGTGCGCGCGCTGCGCCTGCCCGAAGTGGTCAAGCTCGTGAACGACGGCGGCAGCGAAGTGGTGGCGAACTCGTCCGAAGCCTTCGCCGCGCAATTGCGGCAGGACATTGACCGCTGGTCCCGAATCGTCAAACTCTCGGGGGCCAAGGCAGACTGACGCACCCGACCAGACCCGACCCGGCCCACGCTTTCACACCATGTCCGATTCGCACCAAGACTCCACCGGCCTCTCCGTCGACACCCGGCTCACGCGCACCGGCAAAGCGCCGTCTTATGCGGGCGGCGCGCCCGTCAACACACCGCTGGTGCGCGCCAGCACCGTGCTGTTCGACAGCGTGGGCGCCATGCGCGACGCGCGTGCGCGGCGCGACGACGAGCGCATCTTCAGCTACGGCGCACGCGGCACGCCCACCACCTTCGCGCTCGAAGACGCAGTGAGCGAGCTGGAAGGCGCCTACCGCACGCGGCTCTTTCCGACCGGCCTCGCGGCCATCGGCATGGTGCTGCTGTCGTACCTGAAACCTGGCGACCATGTGCTGATGTCGGACAGCGTGTACGAGCCCACGCGCAACCTCGTGCATTCGTTCCTCGCGCCCTACGGCATCCGCAGTTCGTTCTTCGCGGCGGACGGCAGCGGCATCGAAGCGCTGTTCGAGCCCACCACGAAGCTGGTGTATGCCGAATGCCCCGGCTCGCTGGTCTACGAGATGTGCGACCTGCCCAGGCTCGCCGCGCTGGCGCATGCACGCGGCGCCTTGCTCGCGGCCGACAACACCTGGGGCTCGGGCGTGCAGTACCGCCCGCTCGCGCTGGGTGCGGACATCTCGACGATGGCCGCCACCAAGTACCTCTCGGGCCATTCGGACGTGATGATGGGCACCGTCGCCACCACGCGCGAAGCCTGGCAGCCGCTCAATGAACGCTGCGACGCCTTCGGCATGACCGTGAGCCCCGACGATGCATGGCTGGTGCTGCGCGGCATGCGCACGCTGTCAGCGCGGCTGCAGATGCACGAGCGGCACGCGCTCGACGTGGCGCATTGGCTCGAAGCGCGACCTGAAGTGGCAACGGTGTTCTGCCCTGCGCTGCCGCAGCATCCGGGGCACGACATCTGGCGTCGCGATTGCCAGGGCACCAACGGCCTGCTGTCCATCGAGCTGCAACCCGGCATCGAGAACGCGGCGGTCGAGCGCTTCGTCGATGCGCTCACCCTGTTCGGGCGCGGGTCGTCATGGGGCGGCTATGAAAGCCTGGTGGCCTGGACGAACATGCGCGCCGCGCGCAGCGTGACGGACTGGAGCCAGCGCGGCGCGGTGGTGCGGCTGCACATCGGGCTGGAAGCGCCGGCGGACCTGACTGCGGATCTGGCGCGCGGGTTCGATGCGATGAAGGCAAAGGCCTGAGGCCTTCAGTCGCTGCCTGTTCCCGCATCGCCGCCATTCTTATCCGCCCATCGACCCAGCCACATCAGCGGACAGGGCTGCTGCTTCATGCAGAAGCAGAGGCTGATCCCAAGCCGGCGAGCACATTCAACACATTCAAGGTCGCGCCGTCGAGCATGGACCGCGGCCTGTGCGCCACCCCGAGCCGCCACGTCAGCGCCGGCATCAGCGGCACGATCTGAACGCGTTCGGCCGGCACCGTGTCGGCGTCCGGTTGCGACGGCAGCAGCGCGGCACCGTAGCCAGCCTCCACCAGCCTGCGAACCGCTGTATCGACGTTGAGCTCGATGCGCGGTCGTGGCGCCAGGCCCGCCGCGGCAAACCACGCCACCGTGAGCTGGTGCATGGAGGTATTGGCTTCGTTGAAGATCAGCGGCTTGCGGGCCAGCCAGGCCGGCGTGGCGCGCTTGGGTGCTTTCCAGCGCTGCGGCACGAAGGCCATCATCGGTTGCTCGCGCCATGGCGAAACCACCAGGCCGGAGACCACCGGTGCGGGCATCGCCACCAACCCGATGTCGAGCGTGCCGGCGGCCAGCCGCGCGATCGCTTCGCTGGTGACGAGAATGCTCACTTCGACATCGATCTCCGAGTGCTCGGCTTCGAGTGCCTCGAGCACCTGCGTGAGCATGTCCAGCACCACGCCTGTCGAAGCACTGAGGCGCACCCGGCCGGTACGCCCTTCATGGCGCCGCCGGGTCGCATCGACGAGGTCTTCGGTGTCCCGCAGCAGTTTTCGACCGCCCTCGACCAGCACGGCGCCCGACGCGGTGGGAAGAATGCGGCCCTTGCCGCGAATCACGAGCGGCGCACCCAGACGCGACTCCAGCTCGCTGATGTGCAGGCTCACGGTGGGCTGCGCCAGGTGCAGCGCTTTCGCCGCGGCAGCGAAGGTGCCGAGGTCGACGATGGCAATCAGCGTGCGCAATTGATCGAGGTTGAGGTGGCGCATCGGAAACACTGAAGGTGAGCTCAGAAATCTCAACTTCCACAGTAGCACGTCTCGCCGGAAGATGATCGTTCTCCAACCGGGAGTACCTCATGGCAACACTCACGCTCGTTGTATTTCGTCAATGGCTCCTCGATGCCCTTTTCGACGGCGCCCGATGTATCGAAAAGCGCCGACGCCTCCGTGTGGACGCATCTCAACTGAAGGCCATGAGCGAGCACGAACTGTGTGACCTGGGTGTCGGTCGCAGCGAGGTGCCGGGGCTGCTGCGGATGGCTGGCGCGGCGCCATCGGGTCGCCCGTGAATCTTGGAAACCGGCGCTGAAGCGGCTCTGGCAAAGGGTACCTGTCGTGGCCGTTGGCCATCGCCGGCAGCGCATTGAGCGCACGACCTTCCTTGCTTTTCACGCCGATGATCGTGGCGCAGCGGAGCCCTAGCGCCCCAGGTGCCTGTCGAAGAAGCGCGCGATATCACCGAATGCTTCCCGGGTCTCGGGCGCATCCGGGTTCATCCCGTACTGCGCGTGCGACTGCCCTTCGTACACGTTGAGTTCCGCCTCGACGCCGGCGCGCCGCAGCTTGCGATGCGTGCGCACCGTGTTCGACAGGAACAGGTCGCGCGTGCCCGTGGTCAGGATCGCGGGTGGAAAGCCCTTGAAGTCGCCGTAGATCGGCGACAGCTGCGGGTCTTTCAGGTCGCGCCCCGCGGCATACAGCAGCGCGGCGCGCCCCAGCCAGCCGTCCCAGGTCACCAGGACGTTGTCGATCCATTCATTGGTCTGGTAGCTGTCGCCGATCTTCGCGATGTCGGACCACGGCGTTCCCGGTGCGATGGCGCCGGGCAGCGGCACGCTCTCGGCCTTCGCGCGAAGCACCAGCGCCAGCGTCATCGCGCCGCCCGTCGAAGTGCCGAAGACCGCCATGTTCTGCGGCTTGTTGGTCTTGACCAGTTCCTTCCAGACGGCCATCGCATCGTCCATGGCCGCGGGATAAGGAAAGTCGGGCGGCATGCGGTAGTCGACCGACACGACCTTGAAGCCGCCGAAGCCGGCCAGCAGCATCGCTTCGGGCAAGGCGGATTCGCCAGGGCCGAACACATAGCCGCCGCCATGCACGTGCATCAGCAGCCGCTTCTCGTTGCCGCGCGCGATCTTGTGGGGCGTGACGATGAAAGCGTTCACACCGGCGATCTTCGTGGCCTGCACGGAGACGCCGAGCTTTTCCTTCAGCGCGGGAATCATCGCCACGACGGGCGCGGCACGGCTGTTGACCAGCGCCTTCCACTCGGCTGCGTCCTTGGGCGCCGCGTTGAAGTGGCCGGGGTAGCCGCCGCCGATCAACGCCTGCATCTGCGGGCTGACCTCGTTCGTCGGAACCGGACTCACCTGCGCCGGAGAGCGCCGCGCACCGGCCTGCGCATTGGCCGTGCCTTGCGCAGCCGCCTTCTCGGCATAGGTTGGAGGCAGTTGCGAACAGGCGGTGAGCGCGACGGCCGCGAGCAACAACGCGAGCTGTGAGGTGAGCCTGAAGTTCATTGTCTTCCTCTGTAGTTCTTTCGATGGATGAGCCTGTCCCGGGCCTCGCAGGGGCGCCGTCATGCTCTCACCGTGCTTGCGTCGTGGGCCTCCGTTCAAACCCCAACTGTGCGAACGCACGATCTTTCAGCGGTGACCGAGGTGTTTCCGATACCAATCCAGCGCCTGCGTGGAAGCGATCTCGAAGTCCTTGATGTACGGGTCGAAGTGCCCCGAGCCCGGCAACAGCGTCAAGGCCTTGGGCTCCAGCGCCTGGTTGTACGCCAGCAGCGCAAGGTCGGCGGGCGTGACGGTGTCGCGCTCGGCCACCACCATCAGCAAGGGCGTGGGGCTCACGCGCTGGATGTAGTCACCGGGGTTGTAGGCACGAGACCATTCCACGGAACGCAGGCTGACCTCGGGCACCTGTTGCGGCGCGCGGCGATAGGCGGCGGTGTACCAATCGACCGCCTCCTGCGTCTTGTAGACGGCTTCGGAACCTGCATCGCCCATGATCGGCAGCATGCGGGGCGCACTTCCCCGCGCCCGCTGCTGGCGGTCGTCGGCAAGACGGGCCAGCAGCCGGGCTTCGGCCTCGCCGTTGACGCGCCGCAGCGCGGACTGCGTTCCGCTGACCGTCGGCACCTGCGCCACGGCACATCTCACACGGCGGTCCGTGGCCGCCAGAACGATGGCATGGCCACCGCTGTAGCTGCTGCCCCAGACGCCGATGCGCCGCGCATCGGCTTCGGACAAGCCGCTCGCGAAGGTGACGGCGTGGCGCATGTCTTCGATCTGCTGCCAGGGGTTGATCTCGCGGCGCGGCGCGCCGTCGCTGCTGCCAAAGCCCCGATGGTCGTACAGCAGCACCATGAAGCCGGCGCCGGCGAAGCGCTCGGCGAAGAGGTCGGTGAACATCTCCTTGGTGGTGCCGTAGCCACCGCTCATGACGATCAGCGGGTGCCGTTGTTCGTGCGGCGCCGGCTCGACGGGTTGGTACAGCCAGCCTCGCAGCGTGATGCCGTCGGCATCGAAATCGACGTCCTTGCGAACAAAGGGTGGGGCTGGATGGGCTGCCGCGAAGGGCGTGCAGGAATGGGACATGGGGTCTCGGTTCGACATGCCCCCGAGTGTGGGCAGCCCTCTTCCCGCACGCTTGCCCGAAGCTGCCGACTTCTGCGCCGAATCGGACACGGCCAGCCGCGCCGGCGTGCCGGGCTTCAGCGCTGCCGCAGGTATTTGCTGGGCGGCACGCCCATGAAGCGGCGGAACACGTGAGTGAACGCGCCCGGTGTTTCGTAGCCCAGTTCGAGCGCGATCGCCGTGATGCCCTCGCCCGATGCGAGGCGCGGCAGCGCCGCCAGCACCCGGACCTGCTGGCGCCATCCGATGAAGGTCACACCGAACTCCTGCCTGAAAAGGCGTGCCAGCGTGCGCTCCGACACATGGACCTCGCGGGCCCATTCCGCCAGCGAGCGCGCGTCGCCGGGCCGCTCCAGCAGGGCATTGCACACGCGCGACAGGCGTGCGTCCCGGGCGCTCATCAGGCCCAGCTCGACGGCGTCCCTGGCCCAGTCGATCTCGCCGAGGATGAGCGAGAGCACGCGTCCTTCGTGCCCGTCTTCGTCGTGCGCGATGGCGATGGTCGATGCGCGGCCGATCAGCTCGCGCAGGAAGGGCGACACGCGCAGGGTCTGCGGCTTGCGGGGAAAGCCGGCGGGAATCGCGTCGGCACGCACATAAAGGCTCTGCATCGACACCGTGCCCCGGGCCCGCATGGCGTGCTGGGTATGGGGCGGTATCCATAGTGCGTGCTGCGGCGGAATCAGCCACAGCCCGTCGGCGGTGGCCAGCTCCATCAGGCCCACGGGGGCATACACCAGTTGGCCCCTGTCATGGCTATGCCGCCCGGTGTCCCAGCCATCCGGATAGGTCTTGGGCATCACGCCCAGCGCGGCCGGGGCGTTTTCGTAGTCGGCCCGATGGGTGCTCTTGGCGGGCGAGGTCATGCGATCCCTACGCATCCACCTCTTCCGCCGCCAAGGCCGCCAGATAGATGCACACGCCCGCCACCGCTGTCGACAACACCGCCAGCGTGTAGGCGAGCCGCTTGCCATGAAAGAGCGACCCGAGCCAGGCCTCGGACTCGACCATCCAGACGGTCGCCTTGCCGCCCATCCGTTCGACCTCTTGCAGTTCGCGCTTCGATGCGTCCAGCGGCACCGTGTAGACCTGCCCGTTCACCACGCGCTGGTCGGCAGCCTTCACGTCTTCATTGCGCTCGGCGACGAGAAAGAGAATGCCCGCGACGATCCAGCCGGCGATGAGGATGACGATGCCTGTCTGGCGCAGGCGGCGATGGGGTGGCGTGGCGGGCGAGGTCATGGGGCGGCTAGCCCCGGATTCTGACCGAGCCCCGCCCACCCGTTCAGCCGCAGGCGCTCTTGCCCGCCGGCGACCCGCGCAGCCTGTTCAGAAAAGCCAGCTGGACCTTCGCCGTTTCACTCCCCTGTTCTGCGGCCCGGAGCATCCATGTCCGCGCTTCGCAGCGGTCAGCCTTCACCGCCGGGCCGTACAGCGTCTGGCCGGTCAGCAGCACCATGCCCAGCATCTCCTGCGCCTCGGCATGGCCTTCGGAGGCGGCTTGCCGCAACTGGTCGAGCATGGTGCCGTAGTCGCGGTCGGCCTGCGCTTCCAGGGCGAGCTGAAAGCGCTGTTCGGCCTGCAGATCGGTGTTCGCGTCGAAGGGCTTGGCCGCGGCGAGTGCCGCAGCGAGCAACAGCACGCCTGAAAGAAAAATGCGCCAGCGCAGCGACCAGCTGGCGATCTGGTTGAGTTCGGATGACATCGATGTTCTCCACGAGTGACGTGGATGCCATCGTGGCGCGAAGCCCCGCGAAAGAGAACTTGGAATTCACGCAGCCTGCCTCAGTCGCCGCCTGAGCCCCACAGGCGCATCGAGGCTCAGAACATCGACAGCACCAGCGCATTGACGCAGTAGCCGCCGACCGTGAGAAACACGAAGAGCAGCGCCCCCAGCTTCAGCGGCTGCACACCGGCACGGCGCAGGCTCACAGCGCTGGTCCGCAAGCCCATTGCGGCCATGGCGGTGGCCAGCAGCAGCGTGTCGAGCTGCACCAGCCCTTCGACCAGCGCATGCGGCAGCACGTCGAGCGAATGCACGGCGCTCACGGCGATGAACAGCACCGCGAACCACGGAATGCGCACCTGCTTCCAGCAGGCCTTGAAGCTGGTCGCGCCCTTCATCGATGCGGCCGACTGGAACGACAGCCACATGAGGAACGGCGCGAGCATCATCACGCGCAGCATCTTCTCGACCACGGCCGCGTTGGCTGCGGCGGGGCCGACGGTTTCGCCCACGGCCACCACCTGCGCCACCTCGTGGATGGTCGATCCGGCGAACAGGCCGAAGGCATGCTCCGAAAGCCCGAGGTACGGGAACACCAAGGGGTACAGCACCATCGACAGCGTGCCGAACACCACCACCGTGGCCACGGCGATCGAGACCTTGTGCTCTTCGCCGCGCACCACGGGCTGCGTGGCCATGACCGCCGCAGCACCGCAGATGGCGCTGCCCGCGCCGATCAGCGCGGCGGTCTGCCGGTCGAGCCCGAGCCAGCGCGTGCCGACGTAGACGGCGATGCCGAAGGTCAGCGCCACCATCGCCATGCCGATCAGCAGGCCGGGCCAACCGACCGCGCCAATGTCGTGCAGCGAGATGCGAAAACCGTAGAGCACGATGCCCGCGCGCAGCAGCACGCTGCGCGCAAAGTCCACGCCCGCGCCTGCGCGATCCGCCACCGAAGGGAAGGCCGTGTTGCCGACCAGCATGCCCAGCGCGATGGCCAGCGTCATTGCGCTCAGGCCCATCTGCAGCATCGGCCCCCACTGCGCCAGCAGCGCTGCCATGGCAGCCAGCAGGGCCGCGAGCAGCAGGCCGGGCCCACGGCTGCGAACGAAAGAAAAACCGGGCAAGGAGGCAACAAGGGAATCCATGGCCCCGAGGTTAGGAATGGACGCCCCATGAGTCAAAGACATAAACTTCACCGATGCATGAAATGAAGTTATGGCAATGAACCTGCACCTGCTGCGCCTCTTCGTCGCGGTGGCCGAGGCGGGCAGCTTTTCTCGCGCGGCCGAAGGGCTGTGGATCAGCCAGCCGGCGGTGTCCAAGGGCATCCGCGAACTGGAGCACCAGCTCGACCTGACATTGATCGAGCGCGGCGCCGGCAAGGGCTTCCGGCTCACCGAGGCAGGCACCTCGCTGCTCACGCATGCGCGCGGCATCTTCGCGATGGAGCGCGCGGCACTCGACGATGTGCGTGCGCGCGTCGGCGTGCAGCGCGGCAGCCTGACCATCGGTGCCAGCACCACGGTCGCGAGCTACTGGCTGCCGCCCTATGTCGCGGCCTTCTGCGCCGCCTACCCCGCCGTGGTGCCGCGCGTGACGGTCGGCAACACGCAGTGGGTGTGCGAGCAGTTGCTCGAATGCCGCATCGACCTGGCGCTGGTGGAAGGCCGCGTCGATGAAGAGCGCATCGAGGTCAGCGAATGGAAGGCCGACCCGCTCACGCTGGTGGTGGCGCCGGGCTCGACATTGCCGCGCCGCGCGGTGACGGCCGAAGCGCTGGGCCGCCAGAACTGGATCTTGCGCGAGCCCGGCTCGGGCACGCGGCAGGCCACCGAAGCGCTGTGCGAGGCCCACGGCATCGCCGCCCTGCCCTGGATGGAAATGGCCAGCAACGAGGCCATTGCGCGCACGGTGGCCAGCGGTGTCGGCATCTCGATGCTGCCGCGCGTGGTGGTGGCCGACATGCTCGCGCTCGGCGCGCTGCGCGAGCTGAAGCTGGCGGGCGGCGCCACCTTCTCGCGCCCGCTCTACCGGCTCGCGCTGAAGAACCGGCCGCTTGCACCCGCCGCGCTCAAGATGGTCGAGCTGCTGGAGCGCAAGGGCGCACTGGCCCGCGCGCAGCGGGCCTGAGGAACGACGCCAGCCGTCAGAACTTCGCGGTCAGCATCACCTGCAGCTCGCGCCCTGCGCCGGGCATGATCAGGTTGTCGACGCTGCCGTGTCCAGACACGTAGTACTTCTTGTTGGTAAGGTTCTTCAGGTTCACCGACAGCTCGTAGCGCTCGGTCTTGTAGCTGGCCGCCAGGTCGGCCGTGACGTAGCCCGGCAGCGTGACCAGGTTGCTGAGCGACGCATAGCGCGAGGCCACGTAGTTCACGCCACCGCCGGCGCTCAGGCCGTTGCCCAGGTCTTTCATGAGCCACACGAAGGCCGAGTGGCGCGGCGTAAGCGCCGCCACCTTGCCCTGCACCGGCAGCGCCGCGCCCACCGGCAGTTGCAGCGAACTGACCGTGGCCAGCGACTTCACCATGCGCCCGTCGAGGTACGCATAGCCCGCGCTGATGTCCCAGCGCCCCGGCAGCTTGCCGGCCAGCGCGAGCTCGACCCCGTTGGTGCGCTGCGTGCCCACGTTGATCTGCCGGGCGGGGTTGGCCGGGTCGGTGTTCTTCATGCCCGAGCGTTCGAGGTTGAAGACAGCGGTGGTGAAGTTGAGCGCGCCGTCGAGAAAGTCGAACTTGGCGCCGATTTCCTTGTTGACGGTGATCTCGGGGTCGTTCGCCGCGATGGCGGTCGACAGCGCGAAGGTTTCGGCCGAAGGCTGGAACGAGCGGCTGTACGACACGTAGTAGGACTGCGTTTCGCTCGGCTGCCACACCACGCCCGCGCGCGGGCTGAACTTGCGGTCGGTGCGTTCGATGGGCGCCTGCGTGCGCTCGAACGAGGTCTCTTGCCCGAACACGTCGTAGCGGCCACCGACCAGCGCCTTCCATTGCGGCGCCAGCGTGATCTGGTTCTGCGCGTAGATCGCGGCCGTCTTGAAGGTCGAGTTGCTCGGGATCGCGCTGGCCGCCTGGTAGCTCGCCAGCGGAATGGGCGCCGGCGCGCTCATCGGGTTCAGGATGCTCACGCGCTCGTAGCCAGTGGCCGACGACACCGAGTACAGGCGCTTGTCCTGCTTGCCGAACTCCGCGCCCAGCAGCCACTCCTGCTTGAAGCCGCCGAGGTTGTTGCGCCAGGTCAGTTCGGTCTGGTTGAACCAGCCGCTTTCGTCGCGGTCCACGAAGCCGCGCGTGCGGCCCACCGTCATGCGCACCGGGTCGGTGGTGCCGCTGGGCAGGGTGTTGAAGCGGTCGAGCTTGTAGGTGTAGTAGCGCGTGACGTTGCGCAGGTCGAGCGATGCGCTGAAGCGGTGGTTCAGCGTCGAGGTGAACGACTGCACGCGGGTCGTGGTGGTGTCGTCGCGCTTGCCGAACGCGGAGCCGTAGTAGGTGCCGATGGGCACGTTCACCGGCCGGCCATTGAGCGCGGGAATGCCGAAGTCGGTCAGGCGCTGGTCGTAGGCGTTGGTGTACTGCAGCAGCAGGTCGGTCTGCGGGCTGAACTTGATCGCCAGCGACGGTGCGATGTTGTAGCGGTCGATGAACTGCTGGTTGCGGTAGCTGCCCGACTTCTCGCGCGCGACATTCAGGCGAAACGCCATGTTCTCGCCGATGGGCGTGTTCAGGTCGGTGGTCAGCCGCTTGAAGTCGTGGGAGCCCAGGCCGAGCGAGACCTCGCCGAAGGGACGCTCGAACACGGGCTTCTTGGTCACGCGGTTGATGAGGCCGCCCGACGAGCCGCGCCCGTACAGCACGGCGGCCGGGCCCTTCAGCACCTCGATGCGCTCGGTGTCCGAGAGGTCGCGAAAGTACAGCGCGTCGTCGCGCACGCCGTCCACGAACCAGTCGGCAATGGCCGAGAAGCCGCGAATGACCACCTGGTCGCGCTGGCCGTCACCCGCGTTGAACGACACGCCGGGCGCATTGCGCAGCGCGTCCTGCATCGAAGTCGCGCCCTGGTCGCGCAGCAGCTGTGCCGGCAGCACGTTCACCGCCTGCGGAATGTCGCGCAGCGGCGCGCTGCCCTTGGTGGCCGTGCTGCTGGTGGACGGGGCGTAGCCCGCGTCCTGCTCGGAACTGACGGTGACTTCCTTGAGCGTGGTGCCGCCGGCACTCTGCTGGGCATGCGCGGCGCCGTTCAGGGCGGCGAGCACGGCAAGGAACAAGGATGGATGGCGCAGCCGGAAGCGCGGCGCAGGCGAACGAACGGACATGGTTGATTTCCCTCAGGGCGATTTGTTTTGTGTAAATCGCGAAGCGACATGCCGTTTCGCCACCTCTCAAGTGGAGAAACCGGATGTGCCCTGCCTGGAAAAATCTGGGTTGGGTGCCTCTGCCGCGCGGCGCCGGCACGGGGCCGGGCTTGCAGCAAAGGGATCGCATCGCGCGAACCAAATGATTATAAATGTGTCGTCTTTGTGGCCGGCGCCCGCATGGGCCGCCGCGCCACTAGCAACAGCGGCCCTTGCCCGCGCCGTAGCGCGCTTCCAGCCGCTCCCTGAAGAAAACCTCGTAGCTCATCGGCGGCCGGTCCGGGTGGGTGGCCGCCATGTGGGTCAGGTAGGCGTCGTAGTCGGGCAGCCCGACCATGAGCCGCAGCGACTGCTTGAGCGAGCGCGCAAAGTAGCGCCCGGCTTCCGGCAATGCGAGGCCCATGGCGTTCAGTGGGCGGCGGACGAGGCAGCGCCCATCGGCTCGAACGGCGTCTCGTGCGTGGTCGGCCGGTTGGCCGCCCGCGCCGCAATGCAGGCCTTGATGCTGTAGACCAGCACGCTCAGCACCACGAAGATGAAGAGCGCGCACAGCGCCGCGTCGAGCCGGTCATTGAAGACGATGCGCGACATCGCCTCGGGCGTCTTGGCCGGCGCCACCAGCACGCCGTTGGCCAGGCCTTCGGTGTACTTCGCGGCGTGCGAGAGAAAACCGATCTTCGGGTCGGCCGAGAAGATCTTCTGCCAGCCCGCCGTGAGCGTGCAGGCGAGCAGCCATGCGGCCGGCGCAATGGCCACCCACGCATAGCGTTCGCGCTTCATGCGGAACAGCACCACCACGCCCAGCATCAGCGCCACGGCCGCCAGCATCTGGTTGGAGATACCGAACAGCGGCCACAGCGTGTTGATGCCGCCCAGCGGATCGACCACGCCCTGGTACAGGAAGTAGCCCCAGGCCGCCACGCACAGCGCGGTGGCGATCAGGTTGGCCGGCAGCGAGTCGGTACGCTTGAGCGCGGGCACGAAGCTGCCCAGCAGGTCTTGCAGCATGAAGCGGCCCGCGCGGGTGCCGGCATCGACCGCCGTGAGGATGAACAGCGCCTCGAACAGGATCGCGAAGTGGTACCAGAAGGCCATCATGGCCTGCCCGCCGATCACCTGGTGAAGGATGTGGGCCATGCCCACCGCCAGCGTCGGTGCACCGCCTGCGCGGCCGAGGATGGTGGTTTCGCCCACGTTCTTGGCGGTCTGCATCAGCATCTCGGGCGTGATGACGAAGCCCCAGCTCGAGATGGTCTGTGCGGCCTGCTGCGCGGTGCTGCCCACCAGCGCGGCCGGGCTGTTCATCGCGAAGTAGATGCCCGGCTCGATGCACGAAGCCGCCACCAGTGCCATCACGGCCACGAAGGATTCGGCCAGCATGCCGCCGTAGCCGATGAAGCGCGCATGGCGCTCGTTGTCGAGCATCTTGGGCGTGGTGCCCGAGGAGATCAGCGCATGGAAGCCCGAGACGGCACCACAGGCGATGGTGATGAACAGGAACGGGAACAGGCTGCCCGACCACACCGGGCCGTTGCCCTGCGCAAACTGCGTGATGGCCGGCATCTGCAGCGTGGGCATCACGAACACGATGCCGATGGCCAGCGCGATGATCGTGCCGATCTTCAGGAAGGTCGAGAGGTAGTCGCGCGGCGCCAGCAGCAGCCACACCGGCAGGCTCGCGGCCACGAAGCCGTAGCCCACCAGCATCCACGTGAGCGCCTTGCCGTCGAAGGTGAAGAGCGGCGCCCACTCGGCGCTCTGGCTCACGGCCTGGCCACCGAAGATGGCCAGCATCAGCAGCACGAAGCCGATCAGCGACACCTCGCCGATGCGCCCCGGCCGAATGAAGCGCAGGTACACGCCCATGAACAGCGCCACCGGCACCGTGGCCGCCACCGTGAAGGTGCCCCACGGCGATTCGGCCAGCGCCTTCACCACGATCAGTGCCAGCACCGCCAGGATGATGATCATGATCATGAAGGTGCCGAACAGCGCGATCATGCCGGGCACCACGCCCATCTCCTGCTTGACGAGGTCGCCCAGCGAGCGGCCGTCGCGTCGCGTCGAGATGAAGAGAATGATGAAGTCTTGCACCGCGCCCGCGAACACCACGCCCGCCAGAATCCACAGCAGGCCGGGCAGGTAGCCCATCTGCGCGGCCAGCACCGGTCCCACCAGCGGGCCCGCGCCCGCGATGGCCGCGAAGTGATGGCCGAACAGCACGTTCTTGTCGGTCGGCACGTAGTCCAGCCCGTCGTTGTGGCGGTGCGCCGGGGTCTTGCGCTTGCCGTCCAGGCCCAGCACCTTGTCGGCGATGAAGAGGCTGTAGTAGCGGTAGGCGATCAGGTAGGTGCAGATCGCAGCGGTCACGACCCAGAGGGCGTTGACGCTTTCACCTCGGGTCAGGGCCACGGTGCCGAGCGCAAATGCGCCGACCACGGCCACGACCAGCCACACCAGGTGGCGGCGGATGCTGTGCATGGGGATGTCTCCTCGATATGGAACCGGGGAGTCTTGCCGGACGGGGGTACGGGCGCATCCGTCGGACCGCGTGGGCGGCTTGCGTGGCATTGCGTAATGGAAAACCCGAATAATCAGCCGACCACGCCGCAGTGCAATGCCTGCGGGCCTACACGCACGAACCGGACCAGACCGCAACATACGCCCCTGCCACCGACGGCGCAGAAAGATCGAAGCCATGGACACGCCCCTTGCCACCCCTTTGGCCGCCACGCTCCCGCGTTGTTGCATCGCGGGCGGCGGCCCGGCCGGCATGGTGCTGGGCCTGCTGCTGGCACGGGCCGGCGTGCCCGTGGTGGTGCTGGAAAAACACACCGACTTCCTGCGCGACTTTCGCGGCGACACCGTGCACCCGTCGACGCTGGAGATCCTGCACGAGCTGGGCCTGCTCGACGACTTCCTGCAGCGCCCGCACGACCGCATCGAAGAACTGCGCGCCACCTTCGAGGGCCAGAGCTTCCCCGTGGCCGACTTCTCGCACCTGCCCTCGCATTGCCGGTTCCTGGTGCTGATGCCGCAGTGGGAGTTTCTGGATTTCATGTGCGACGAGGCGCGGCGCTACCCCGGCTTCGAACTATGGACCGATGCCGAGGCCATCGGCCTGCTGCAGGACAAGGGCCGCGTCACCGGCGTGAAGGTACGGCGCGGCCGCCACAGCGGCCAGCTTCAGGACATCGAGCTGCACGCCGCGCTGGTGGTGGCAGCCGATGGCCGCCATTCCACGCTGCGCGATGCCGCCGCGCTGCCGCACATCAGCTACGGCGCGCCCATCGACGTCTTGTGGATGCGCCTTCCCAAAGTCCCCGGTGACCCGGAAGCCACTGGCGGCCACATCGCCGGCGGGCATCTGCTGGTGACGCTGAACCGCGGCGACTACTGGCAATGCGCCTTCGTGATTCCCAAGGGCGGCCATGCCACGCTGCAAGGCAGGGGCATGGCCGCCTTCCACAACGAGATCGCCAGGATCGCCCCCTTTCTGACGGGCAGGCTGCTGACCGCCCTGCCCGACTGGGACGCGGTGAAGCTGCTCGAAGTGACGGTCGACCGGCTCGAATCGTGGTCGTGCCCCGGCCTGCTGTGCATCGGCGATGCGGCGCACGCGATGTCGCCGGTGGGCGGCGTCGGCATCAACCTCGCCGTGCAGGACGCGGTGGCCGCCGCCAACCTGCTGTCGTTGCCATTGGCCGGCAACGCCACCGGCAAGCAGATCGACAACCTGCTGCCTCAGTTGCAACGCCGAAGGGAATGGCCGGTGCGCGTGACGCAGGCGGTGCAGCGCATGGTGCAAGACCGCGTGCTGATGCCCGTGCTCGACGGCAAGCTTTCGGGCGCGGCGGGCCATGTGCCCTGGCCGCTGCGGCTGCTGTCGCGCTGGCCCTTGCTGCGCAGGCTGCCCGCGCGCGCGGTGGGCCTGGGCGTGCGGCCCGAACACGTGCAGTCGCCACGCGCCTGAGCACTTTTTTCTTTATGTCTTGTTTACGCGCCCGCGTGAACATTCAACGCCGTTTTTATGCGCGCTTTCGGACACTCGCTGCATTGCAAGGCAACGAGTGAGCAATGGACTTCGTGTGGTTGGCCGTCATCGCGGCCGTGTGGATCGTCTCGGCTGAAACATGGGTGCGCGCCCGCGGGCTCGACGCACCGCGCCGCAATGCGGGCAAGGCTTGACATGGTGTTGAACGCAACGCTCTGGTATCGCGCCGCCGCGTCGTGGGTCAGGCAGACCCGGGCGCGGCCCGACATGACCCTCTTCTGGTCGTGCTGCGGCACGCCCGCGCTCGGAGAACAGACGCGCGTCGGACGCCACTGCGGGCGCGACGTGCTCGTGGCCTCATGCGCTCATTGCGGGGCCGAATGGCTCAGCCTGTCGCGGGCGGAAAGCCCCAGCGACTGGCAGCCCTTGAAGCGCAGCGAAGCCACCGCTGCGCGACCGGCATGCAAGGCGGCACGCGCCATCGACGAACGCAACGCCTGGCGCAAGAGAAAGCAGCACGACCTCGAGGACTGAGCGGCCGCTCAGGGCCGCCGCGCCTGCATCGCCTGTCGCGACCAGTACACGCCATCCAGCCGATCGAGCCGCACCTCGCCCCCGGTCGAAGGCGCATGCACGAATCGCCCGCTGCCCACGTAGATGCCCGCATGCGACGGCGTGGACGGGCCGAAGAGCACCAGGTCGCCGGTGCGGATCTCCGACATCGCCACCGGCCGGCCGAAGCCCGCCATGCGCGCCACCGTGCGCGGCGGCACCTGCCCCACGCTGCTGCGGTACACATAGCCGATGAGCCCGCTGCAGTCGAAGCCGCCTTCGGGCGTGTTGCCGCCATAGCGATACGGCGTGCCGACCAGCCCCAGCGCATGGATCGCGATGCCGTTCGCCTGGTCGGGCGTCAGCGAAGACATGACGGGTGCGGAAGATGAAGGCGGCGGTGCCGGCGGGCTCGCACAGCCCAACACCAGAAGGCAGGCCCCGATCGGGAGCCATCGAAGCAGTTGTTGTTGAAGCACAGGCATGTGGCGTGGCGGGTCTTGTGGACGTGGGCGGACTCTAGCGCGAGTCTGGGGCCTGCTAGTGGCGTGCGTAGTGAGCACCGGCCATCACGAAAGGAATAAGAAGCTCGGGAATCAGGTACCCCAACCAGACAGCTGCAGGCTTGGGAAGGCCCACCGTTCTGATGGACAACAAGCGCCCGCAACCAGCAAGCAACACACCGAGTGCAAGGAGATAGACAAGATCGCCTTGCTGGCGGATCGTGAACGCAGCCCAGAGGCAGATGAGGCCTGTCGACAGATAGACCCCTGCCATGAACCTGTGCACGTTGTCGTAGCGCGGCGAGGTTTCAGGCTGCCCCAGGTACATCTGGAGACCGCCGCCAAAAATGGCGATGGCGGCCACCAAGAACAAGCATATCTGGACGACAACCTGGCTGGCGCTGAGCGGGACTTCAGATGACATGTCAGTGCTCCAATGCATTCGCAAGAAGACTCAAGGCTCTCATCGCCCCCATCGGGAGCGCGACATCGCGTGAGGTCGGGACATCAAACTCGCGGGGGTTGATGCGAATCAGCCGACCATCGAATCGCCCCACGACGTTGTGACTGAAGGATCTGACCGATGGGATTGCCGTACCCGCACCGATTTCAATCACCACAGGACGGCGCACCGAGGCCAACCACGCATGCATCCGTGTCGCCTGCGCCTGTTCGCGGCCTTCTCGCCATTCGAAGTCGCTGAACATCATGACGTTCGGTCGGGCCAAGCCTGCGCAACGAGGACATGCGGGCGAAAGATTGAGCAGCCGACACTCCGCTTCGTCTACTTCGGGAATGAAGTCGTCCGCGCTCCATATCTGCTGGCCGCAAGGTTTCGCGCATTGCAGATGATGAATCGACCCATGGCACTCGTAGATGGCATCTTCGGAAAATCCTGCTTTCTGAAAATGCCCATCGACGTTGCTCGTGAAAACGCTATACCCCTTTTCCATCCTCTCTCCCCACGACTTGAGCAGTGCAAAGCCATCGTGCGGTCGCGTCTTGCGGTAGAGGTTGAGCCGGTGCCCGTAGAAGCCCCAGGCCGTCACCGGGTCGTTCCGGAATGCTTCGGGTGAAGCGATGTCATGGAAAGAAATCTTCGACCGGGCCAAGGCCGGGTAGGCGCTCCAGAATCCCGCTCCTCCCCGAAAATCCGGGAGACCAGAATCCACCCCCATACCGGCACCGGCGCCAATGATCAAGGCGTCAGCCTCGGCAAGTAGAACCGCAGCCGCGTCAATCGATTTGAGCGTGTCTGAGTCAATCGTCATTGCCCTGCCTCCTTGAGCATCCACTCGCGAAACGCGAGCACGCGTGGATCTTCGCTGCTGCTTTCCGGACAGACAAGGTGGTAGGCGTAAGGCTGCGCCACCGGCACACCGATGTCGAACAGCCTCACCAGCCGGCCCTGCGCCAGATCGGTCGCGATCATGTCCAGGTCGGCCAGGCCCACGGCGCCGCTTTCGATGACCGCCTGCACCACGAAGCCTGAATCGGAGAACGCCACACACCGGCTGTCGTCGAAATCGGCGATACCGGCTGCGGCCATCCACATGCGCCAGTTGGGCCAGACCATGCCGTCGGTCTTCCAGTCCACGTAGCACAGCGTGTGCTGCAACAGGTCGCGCGGCGCCTGCAAGCCGGGGCCGGTTTCGAGCAGCTTCGGGCTGCAGACCGGCACGATCACCGTGTCGAACAGCCGGTCGGACCGCGCGTGCTCGTGCGTGCCGGTGCCGAAGCGGATCGCGACGTCGATGTCGTCCATGTCGAAACTGCGAAGCTCGTCGCTGATGTCGAAGCTCAGTTCCAGGCCCGGGTTCTCGGCGCGGAACCGGGGAAGCCTGGGCAGCAGCCAGTTGGTCGCAAACCTCGCACTCAGCGAAATGCGCAGGTGCGCGGCGCCGCGCGTCATGCGCCGGGCGCGGCCTGCGGCGCGCTGCAAGGTATCCAGCGCATCGGCCGTTGCCTCGAACAGCACCGCGCCAGCCGGCGTGAGCTGGATGGTGCGGCTGGTGCGCGTGAACAGCACCACGCCCAGCTGGTCTTCGATCTCCTTGATCTGGTAGCTGACCGCCGCTGGCGTCAGCCCGACCTCGTCGGCCGCACGCGTGAAGTTCAGGTGCCGCGCGGCCGCCTCGAAAGTCCGGAGCGCGCGCGTTCCCGGCAGCATGCGATTCATCGATCTTCAAGCTCCATTTGATGGTTCGTCGAGAACTACTCGTTTCCCAACGCCTTCGCCCCCGGGAATGATCGTGCGGATTGACAACGATGGAGTGAATATAAATGTCAGCCAGCTCGACCCCGTGCGAAGAGCGCACGGCCGGCGGGGCCTTGGGCAGCCCCGTGGACCCCCATGAAAACGCCCTGCACTGGCCCGCGCGCCTGTGGGTCGCCCTGCTCATCTTCAGCGGCGTGATTCTGCTGGACGGGCTCGACATCTCGATGATTGCCGTCGCGATCCCCGAGATACAGCACGAGTTCGGCATCAGCGCGGGCACCGCGCAATGGTTTGTCGGCGCCTACATCCTGGCGTTCGGCAGCTTCCTGTTGCTCGGCGGGCGATGCGCCGACCTGTTCGGCCGGCGACGCGTGCTGGTGACCGGGCTGGCCGTGTTCGCGCTGGTGTCGGTGTTCGGCGTGTTCGCCGACAACGCGTTCCTGCTCATCGTCTCGCGCTTCATCAAGGGCATGGCCGCAGGGTTCACCGGGCCGGCCGCCATGTCGCTGCTGGCCACCACCTTTGCCGAAGGACCGCATCGCAACAAGGCCTTCGGCATCTTCAATCTCTTCGAGGCGTCGGGCTACTCCTCGGGTTTGCTGATCGGAGGCCTGCTCGCTGCCATGAACTGGCGCTACATCTTCATCCTGCCGATCCCGGTGGCCGTGCTGCTGCTGTTGGCCGCCTTGCGTTTTCTGCCACCGGACCCGCCGCGCACCGAACGGCTGCGGCTGGACATTGGCGGCGCGCTGACGCTGGTTGCGGGAACACTGCTGCTGGTCTTCACCGTGGTCTCCGCGGAAGAGGCGGGCTGGGTGTCGCTGCGGACCCTCGGCGGGTTCGCCCTGTCCGTGCTGTTGCTTGTCGGTTTCGTCGTCATCGAGCGCAATGCGAAGCAGCCGCTGATCCGGCTGGGCATCTTTCGCAACCGGGGCCTGGTGGCCGCCAACATCAGCGCCGCGCTGCTGTACGGCGGCGCGATGGGCTTTCAGTTTCTGATTGCGTTGTACCTGCAGAACCTGCAAGGCTGGACGCCGTGGCAGATGGCGCTGGTGCTGCTGCCGGCGGGGCTGATGGTGGTCGTCATCGGGCTGAAGATCGGCGCGCTCATCGGCAGGTTCGGCGTCAACCGGGTGCTGCTCGTCGGGCTCTCGGCCTTCGTGCCCTGCTACCTGCTGATGCTGCGCATCGGGCCCGAGCCGGACCTGTGGGGCGTGCTGCTGCCCGCGTCGGTGTTGTGGGGCGTGGGCTTTGCGCTGAGCATCTCGGCGTTGATGGTGGCCGGCACCAACGGCGTGGCCGACGAAGAGCAAGGGCTCGCCGCCGGCCTGCTCAACAGCTCGCTGCAGGTGGGCGGGGCCTGCGGCCTCGCGGTGGTCACCGCAGCGATCCTGCCCGGCACACAACTGTCGATGCTGTATGCGGGCGTGGCGGTCATCCTGGCGTTTGCCGTGCTGACCCTGCTTGCGCAGCTGATCCGCGCAAAAGCATGAGGGGCCGCGGCAACGCGGATACCGCCAGGAACGATCAGGCCGCGTTGACCGCGTCCTTCAGCGCCTTGCCGGCGGTGAACTTGGGGGCCTTGCTGGCCTTGATGGTCATCGGCTCGCCGGTCGACGGGTTGCGGCCGGAGCGCTCGGGGCGGCTTGCCACGGCGAAGGTGCCGAAGCCGATCAGTTGCACCGTTTCGCCACGCGCCAGGGCGCCCGACAGGTTTTCGATGGCGGCGTCGAGCGCGCGGGCGGCATCGGCCTTGCTGAGGTTGGTGTCCGTGGCGATGGCGGCGATGAGTTCGGTCTTGTTCAAAACGAGGAGTTCTTTCTTCAATGGAAGGGTTGTCGAGAGGATTCGGTGCGCATGCTGCGCGCCGGCACCGAATTTAAACGCCCGCGGCACCGTATCGGCGGGCGCAGGCGTTTCAAAACTGAAACATCGTGATTGATGACCGGGTCTTGCCGTGCTCGGACCGGGCCTCGGCCAAGGCAGCGCGCTCGCGCCCGTGTGGCACGATCGACGGATGCTCGAGCCGTCACGCCGTATCCCGTACCGCACCTGGCCGGGTGCGCTCGCGGTCTTGCTCGCCATTGCGGGCTATGTGGGCGGCCTGACATTCTGGGACCGCCACACGCCCGGCAGTCGCCCATTGGACGCAGGGCAGACGGTGGCCGTCGGCCAGGCCCGGTTCGTGCCCGCCGAAGGATGGCAGATGGACGTGTCGCGTTCGAAGGCCGGCAAGTCTTTGCTGCTCCTCAAGGGAGGGCACAAATTCCTCGTGAACACATGGCCGTGGGCCGGCGGACCTGACGGGCCCCTCGTGCGGCAGCAACGGCTCATGGAGCGCGGCCAGGGCCTGCAGATCGACGGCGATGTGTCCGACTTCGTCACCGGCTGGGGATTGCAGGGCAAGACTTTCGCCTACTACGGATCGAAGCTCGGCGGCCGGTTCTGGCAAGTGGTGGACCAGCGGCGCCGGTCGCTGGTGCAGATCGATTTCTACGGCCCAAACGACGGCTTGAGCGATGCGCTGGATGACGCACGGCGCATGCTCGACTCGATGGACCTGGAGGCACCGCAATGAGTGGTTCGGACGTTTTTGAACAAGACCGGAGCGCGTGGCCCGTCGGCACCGATTCATTTTTCCAGCCGCGCCGCGCGGCCTTCTGGTTGCTGGCGGCGCTGATCGTCAATGGCTTGTTCTACATCGTCAGCATGCTCGCGGCGGGGTTCCGCGTGGTGCCCATCACCGTGCTGCTGGGGCTGCTGGTGTGGGGCGGCTACACGCTCGCGTTTCTTCTTGTCTTTCGCACGCTGGATCTGCTCGAACAGCATTCCCCGGAGGCTTTCGTGCTGGCCTTTGCGTGGGGCGGCCTCGGCGCGGTCTACTTCGCCGCGCCTGCCAACATCGCCATCCAGAGCCTGTGCGCCAAGCTCGTGTCGCCCGACTTCGTTGCGGTCTGGGGGCCGGCGGTGGCGGGGCCGATCACCGAAGAGTTCCTGAAGCTTGCCGGCGTCATCCTGGTGGTGATGGTTGCCCGCAACCAGTTCCAGACCTACCTCTCGGTGCTCATCGTCGGCGCCATGACGGGCCTGGGTTTTCAGGTGATCGAAAACCTGAGCTACACCGTCAACGCCTCCATCCACTTTCCGCTCGAGAACCAGGTCTACCCCGTGTTTCTCAACCTGCTCACGCGCGGGCTGCTGAGCGGACTGTGGAGCCACGCGGCCTACACGGCCGTCGCGTCTTTCGGTGTCGCCTGGTTCCTGCTGCACCCCGAGCGCCGCATGGTGACGAGGCTCGCTTGCGCCTTCCTGTGCTTCGCGCTGGCCTGGGCCATGCACTTCATATGGAACTCGCCCTTTCTCGAAGACCTCTTCGACGACGGCTACGGCGAGATGGCGCTGCTGCTCGTGGTCAAGGGCATCCCCGTGCTGATCGCGGCCGGGCTCTTCTGGCGGGCTGCCGCGCGCGAGAACGGCGCCTACCTGCATGCGCTTGCGGCCTACTTCGTGCCCGAGCGCGACCTGATCCGCGACGACGAATGGGTCCGCCTGGGCGCCCCCTTGCAACGCTACAAGGTCCGCATGGAAATAGGCTGGACCTTCGGCCTGCGCGCAAGGCGCCTGAAGCGGCGGATGCAGCACGAGCAATTGCGGTTGATCCGCAAGGCCATGACCTATGGCCGCGGCCCGCAAACGCTGCCGCATGAAATCGCGGTGAGGCGGCTGCGTGCGGAACTGGAGCCGCTGATCCAGCCTCAGCCCCAGGCTTGAGGCAGTCGACGGGATCGGCATCCGGTCCATGGTGAGTCAGTCGTGGGCGAAGACCAGCAGCAGATTGTTCGCGGGCATCGCATGGCGCTCTTGCAGCGTCAGGCCTGCCTGGCTCGCTTCCGCAGCCACGTCTTTCAGGCGACGGATGCCCCAAGCCGAGTTCCTGGCGCGCAAGTCTTCGTCGAACGCCAGGTTGCTTGGGGCGGGCGAGACTTCTTCCTCGAAGTAAGGCCCGTATGTGATCAGCAATCCGCCGGCAGGCAGATGCCGCGCTGCTCCTTGCATCAGGGCCGCGCATGTCGCCCACGGCGCGATATGCAGCATGTTGGCGCAGTAGATTGCGTCGAACTTTTCTTCGCTCTCTGCGAACGCGAAACCTTGTGATGGCCACTGAGGCGCCATCACGTCGAGCAGCAACGGCGGCCGGAGATTGGGCAGCGCGGCTTCCGCGACACGGCTTGCAATGGCGGGGAGCATGCGGGCGTCTGCGTCGGTAGGTTGCCAAGTCCAATCAGGCACCGCCGATGCGAACCAGGCTGCGTGCTGGCCTGTGCCCGATGCGATCTCCAGCGCGGCGCCCTGCTTGCCGAGGATGCGGGTCAGCACTTCAAGGATGGGCTGCTTGTTGCGATCGGCGGCGGGGCTGTGGGGAAGGTCGTGCATCGTGGCTGTGTGTGGATGGAGGCTGTTGGAAGGGTAGCAGGGCCAAGCTGCCTGGACGGATGCCGGCCGCTGCAATGGCACCTCCATTGCAACGATGTCAGGCGCGCAGCTCCAGCCCTCTCCACGCCTCGAACACATCCACCTGCTTGTGCAGCCAGTCCAGAGGTACCGAGTTCGTCCCCCAATGGTGCAGCCGCCCGGCTGCCTCACCAAGATTCCACAGATGCCGAAGCTGCACGAACAGCGGCAACGCGGCCAAGTCTTGCTCGCTCACCACGCCACCGCCCGCTCGGTAGCCGCGCAGGTAATGCGTCCAGCGCTCGCGCAACGCGTCGTCGGGTTCCTTCAGGCTCTTGCGAAACAGGTACGACCAGGGCAACACGCTCAGGTCGTATGCCAGGAAGCCCGGGCCTGCGTCGTCGAAATCGAAGAACACGGTTTTCTTGGTGCCGGCGGCGTCCGTGCTCACATGGTTGTTGAAGCCGTGCGTGTCGCCATGGCAGACGACCCGTGTCAGCCCGCTCTCGGCTGCGGCCAGTTCTTCAACAAGACGCTGTACCAGGCGGCTGTACGTCTCCAACAACTCCTCACCCAGCTCCGGGTATGCCTTCAGGTAGGCCAAGGTCTTGCCGGCAAGGTGATGTCCATCAAGCACATAGCGGCTTGACGGGCCCGCGTAGTCGCGCGCCGCCTCGTGGATGTGGGCCAACGTGCGGCCGGTCAATTCGAATTCGTCGAGCGCATCGGGCGTCACACCTTCGGCATGACGAAACAAGGCCAATGCACGAGGCCCTTCGGGGAATTGCAGTGGGACACGTGTGCGTCCATCGACCGCCAGCACCGGCGCCGCCACGCTGGCGCCCCTGGAAACCAGGTGCGCCAGCAGCGCGATTTCAAAATCAACGTTGAAGTCACCACGCGGGCGAATCGAGTACAGCCGCGCTACGTACCGGGTTCCGTCGACCGAACGCAATGCGTAGTTGTCGTTCAGGCCGCGGCGAATCAGACTGCACTGCTGCACAGGAACGCCATGGTGCTGTGCCACCCAAAGCGCGACGGAAGAAGTCGCAGCAGTCGTGTGGGTGGGGACGAGATCGGGATCGTTTTTTGGGATATCGGTCATGGCACGTTGTTCGTCCGGTGGTGAGCCTCGCCAGGGCACTCTTGCTTATTTTGGACTCGCTCTGGCGGCAGCTGTGAACTCGCGTTCCATCTTGACGTTGCTGGCCAACATCGATTGCCGGCCGGCACATGGCCGAACGCCCTCACCCCATTGCCGGATACCATCCGTCGCGACGCAACCTCCCGCCACAACCCAACCGACGAAATGCGACACGTCATCTACTACGCGCTGATGCTCCTCCTGGCCTTCGTCTGCTACCGGTACGGACAGAATCTTCTTCGCAAGGGGCCTCGCGACGAGAACGGCGAGCTGGTCAAGGGGCCGTTGGGTCCGGTGGGTTTCCTGATGTGCGCGGGCATCGCTTGCGCCCTGCTTTTCTTCATGCTGCGCGCACTGATTCGCCGCGAGATCCAGTGCCTCGGCAAGGGCTGCCAGGGCCAGCTCTACACCATGGCCGCGAATGCGGCGGAGTACTGGTCCAACATGTTCTTCCTGCTGTGGATGGTGGTGGGCCTCGGCTATGCGCTCTACCTGACGCTCAAGATCTGGTTCCGGCACTAGCGGCGCCACGGGGGCAACGGCCCAAAGGAATGAGCGCCAAGAAAAAAGGCCCGCGCGATGCGCGGGCCGAAAAGGGAACTTACCTCTAGCACCCTTGGAGAAACCCTGGATTCCGCAACACATCGCGCTGCGGAATCGGCCATGGCTAGAACGCGTGGCGCAAGCCCAGGTCGTAGCCCGTCGACGTCTTCGGCGTGAACGCGCTGCCGCCGACGAAAGACGGGCCACCCACCGTGAGCGCGGCACCGTTCTTGTTGCTGATGCGCGCGACAGTGGCGTAGAGCGCCGTGCGCTTCGACAGGTTGTGAACGTAGCCGATGGCCAGCTTGTTGGCCTTCGGATCGCCCACCGTCGCACCGAAGGGAAGACCCACCGGAGTGTTGAGGTCGTACTTGACCTGCGAATAGGAAGCCCGGATCAGACCTGCGCCCACCGGCACCTTGACGCCGACCAGGTAGCCCGTGAGATCGGTGTCCGGAACGCCGCCGCCGAAAGGCGTGGTGGCGTACTTGCGCGAACTCGTGGCGCGCGACAGTTCGCCGAACAGCTGGGCCGGCCCGAAGTCGTACGAGGCACCGAGGTTCAGGGTCTTCACCGAATCGGTGGTGCCAACATAGAAGCTGTCCGCGGTCGTGCTGTTTCCATAGGACAGGGCCACGTCGAAGGGACCGTTGGCATAACCGACGCGGCCGCCGATGTACCGGCCGGCCCGCACCGTCGCGACCGTGCCCGGATTGAGTCCGCCCGCGGCATTGAGGCCCGGCGGCGTCGTGGAGCCCGGGTCGTACTTCGTGTTCTCGTTGATCGCATACATCAGCTGGCCGTAGAAGCCACCGAGGTTCGGCGGAAAGAAATAGCCGATGGAATTGCTGGCACGGTTGTAATTGAGATCGCCGCCGAAGCCGCCGGGGCCGCCTCGCGTATTGGTATTGAGCGCCGTGAAGATCAGGCTGCGGCCCACACCGACGATGCCGAAGGGATCGAACACGATGTCGTTCCAGGCCGTGGGAACGTAGTCGCGTCCGAGGCGCAACTCGCCGAATCCGCCCGACAGGCTGACCGTGGAACGGCGCTGGAAGGTGGCGATGCCCGTGCTGCCGTCGTCCGGCGAAATCGGGGCTTCGAGCCAGAAGCTGGCCGCCATTCCGCCGCCCAGATCTTCGGTGCCGCGAAAGCCGAGCCGGCTCGATGCGTAGTTGCCATTGCTCAGGGCAGTGCGGCTGGCGGTGCGAGAACCCTGGTTCAGGTAGAACGGATTCAGCAACGTCCCCCGGTTCATGTCCTGCGACTTGGACGAATAGCTGCTGACGCCGACATCCACGACACCAAACATGGTCACGGATGTTTGTGCATTGGCCAGTCCGATGCCGGACAGCGTTGCTACGGCGATGAACGTTCTTTTCATTGCGGATCCCGAATTGAAGGTTTGATTCATGCGTCCTCGGCGGTGACTTCGGACGCTTGTTTCGGATTTCATGGCGCTCCTCTCCGGGCGTCCATGAAATCCGGATGCGCGCTGGAATTTCAGGTTTTCTGCCTGCATTGATTTCCGGGCATCTGCGTTGAATCATCTCCTTCGGTTTTATTTTTCGGATTACATCTTTCGCACCTTCAAATTACATATTTGCCATCTCGGATATTTGTTTTTCGAATCGAATCGGGCGCATTTCGGGCGCACGAAATTTGAAAGACTGATGACTGCCTTATTCGAAGAAGGGGAAAGAGATGCGAAAGCGCCGCCGCAAGAGAAAGCATCTCTTCGGAAGCGGCAATGAACCGGGAAGATGGGGACAAGAAATGACGTCTCGCCCATCTCTCGCAACGGAGACGGGCATCGCCTCAAGATGGGCGCGCGAACAAGTGCGAACGGTCAGCGCAACTCAGCGCCGTTCGAATTCCCGCGCATGCTCCACCGCGTACTTGATCAGCTCGGCCTGCCCTTCGATGCCCAGCCGCCGCTTGATGCTTTGCCGATGCGCCTCCACCGTGCGCACGCTCAATCCGAGGTCGCGCGCAATCTGCTTGCTCGATTCGCCGCGGCCCAGCGCGGTGAGGATCTCGCTCTCGCGCGGCGTGAGCAACGGCCTGGGCTCCTGGTTGCGAAACAGCTTCTTCGACACGGCCGGGCTCAGGAAGGTACCGCCGGCCGACACGGCCTCGATGGCGGCAACGATCTCGGCGGCCGGCGCGTCTTTCAGCACATAGCCGCGCGCGCCCACCTGCAGAGCCTTCTGCACGTACTCGGGGTTGTCGTACATGCTGAGCATCACGATGTGCGGCGCGGGCTGGCGTTGCAGCAGCAGCGCCGCAAGGTCGATGCCGTTCATGTCCTTCATGCCGACATCCATCAGCAGCAGGTCGGGCCGCACGGTGCCGACCTGCGCAAGCGCTTCGGCGGCGCTGCCGGCCTCGCCGACGATCTCCAGGTTGGGCATGGTGCTGAGCCGGGCGCGCAGGCCGTCGCGCACCAGCGGATGGTCGTCCACCAGGAACAGGCGGATCACTGCCGGCCCCGCCGATGCATCGTTGGCTGTCGTCGCTGTCATGTGGTTTCGGGCTTCGCGCTGCGGGCCGGCACCTCGGCCAGGATGGACGTGCGGCCGTCGTTGGAACACATCGTGAGCCGGCCGCCGATGGACTCCATGCGCTCGCGCATGTTGCGCAGGCCGATGCCGCGCCGGGGGTCGAGCTGCACGGCCTCGATGTCGAAGCCTATGCCGTCGTCGCTCACTTCGAGCCGCACGCCCTCTTCTTCGTCGAAGCCCAGCGCCACGTGCACGTGGCGGGCCTGCGCGTGCTTGCGCACGTTGGTCAGCGCCTCTTGCGTCAGGCGAAAGAGCGCGGTCTTGACTTCGGGCGACAGCTCGAAGGCTTCGCCCTGCCGCATGATGGACGCGTCGGCACCGCCCTCTTCCCTGAACTCGTCGACCAGCCGCTCCAGTGCTGCAGGCAGACCCAGCGTGTCGAGCAGCGCGGGGCGCAGCCGATGCGAGATGCGGCGCACCTCGAGCAACGAATCGTTGAGCCGCTGCAGCGCCTTGCCGAGCGCGGGCGGTGTGGGCTGCTGCTGGCGGTCGAGCGATTCCACGGCCGATTCGATCAGCAGCTTGGCCGACACCAGCGTCTGGCTGGTGCCGTCGTGCAGCTCGCGCGCAAGGTGGCCGCGTTCTTCTTCCTGCGACTGCACCACGCGCCGCGCGAGCAGGCGCAGCTTGGCCTCTGCCGTGCGGTGCTCGCTCAGGTTGAGCAGCAGGCCGGCAGCGCTGACCACGCCCAGGCACAGCGCGGCAATGCCGGCGATCCACAGCAGCGTGGCGGTGACGTTGGCGTTCATCTGCCGGTCGAGCGTGTCCATGGTCGACTGGATGTCGTCCAGGTACAGGCCGGTGCCGACCATCCAGTTCCAGCGCGGCATGGCGGTCACGTAGCCGAGCTTGGGCGCCATCTGCGCGCTCGACGGCTTGCGCCATTCGTACTCGACGTAGCCGCCGCCGTTTTCTTTCGCGCTCTTGATCAGCTCCTGGATGGTGTAGCGGCCGCGCGAGTCGCGCAGCTCCCAGAGGTTCTGTCCGACCAGCTCGGGCTGGCGCGAATGCATGAGCGAATTGCCCTCCAGGTCGTAGACGAAGAAGTAGCCGTCGTCGCCGTAGTTGAGCGCGGCCAGCCGGCGCAGGGCCTCGTTGCGGGTGGCCTCGTCGTCCTGGCCCGATTCATAGAGCGGGAGCAGGTTGCTCACCGCCAGGTCGACATAGCTGCGCAGCTCGCTGCGGCGCTGGGCCATGTAGCTGCGCTCGATGAGCGCGCGCTCGCGCTGCGCAAGGTCGTGCTCCTGGTGGCGCACCGCCAAGGCCACCAGCACCAGTGCGACAAGCAAAGGTGCCACGGCAAGCGCAACGATCTTGGTGCGGAGGTTCATCGGGGGCAAGGCTACCACCCCCGCTTGCCGGCCTACCTGTCCTCGTAGGCCTCCGCAGGCCGGTCGTTCGGCGACAGAAACGCCGCCTTCAGCGAATCGCTCAGCGGGATGTTGATGACCGCGTTCTTCGGCGGAATCGGCGCCATGAACCACTTGGCGTACAGCTTCTCCAGCGCACCCGAGGCCGCGGCGCCGGCGAGATAGCCGTCGACGGCGCTCTTGAAGGCGCGGTCGTCCTTGCGCAACATGATGGCGATGGGTTCGATGCCCAGCGGCTTGCCCACGATCCTGAAGTCGGCCGGATTGCGGGCATTGGCGATGTTGCCGGCCAGGGTGTTGTCGTCCATGGCGAAGGCATCAGCCCGGCCGCTTTCCAGCAGCAGGAAGCTTTCCGCGTGGTCCTTGGCCAGCACCACGGTGATACCGAAGCTTCTGTCCTGTTCGAGCTTGCGCAGCCGCTGGACCAGCGTGGTGCCGGTGGTCGTCACCACGGTCTTTCCCTTGAGCTGCTCGACGGACGCGATGCCGCTGGCAGCCCGCACGGCAAAGCGCGCTTCGGTGATGTAGGTCGTGTTGGCGAACGCGGCCTGCTGCTGGCGCGCGGCATTGTTGGTGGTGGAGCCGCACTCGATGTCGATGGTGCCGTTCTGCAGCAGCGGCAGGCGGTTCTGCGAGGTCACGGCCATCTGCCGGATGGCAACGCCGGGCAGCAGCTTCGTCAGCATCTGCTCGCAAAGCTCCACGTGGTAGCCCACGTAGGCGGTGCCGAGCGAGTACGACAGTGGCGGCGACGCCTCCCGCACACCCATGGTGATCGTGCCTGCCGCCTTTGCCTTGGCCAGCGTGCCGTTGTCCTGCGCGCCGGCACTTGCGAAAACAAGGGCCAGCACGACGCCGAGAAGAAGGGGCCTGGTCGTCATGGCGTTCAGTTGCTCACTGCGGCGGGCTCGGAGACCTTCGCGGCCGCAGGGACCACGGGCGCGGGCCGGGCGATCTCGTCGAGGCTTTCGCGCAGTGCGCGGTCGAGGATGGCGGTGGCGCGGTCGATCTCCTCGTTGCTCACCGTGAGCGGCGGCGCAATGCGCCAGACCGAACCACGCTCGGGCCGGCGGCGGATGTTCATGCTCAGGCCCAGCTCGAAGCACTTCTTCGTCGTGCGGGCGCCGAGCTCGTGGTACGGCAGGCGCGATTCGCGGTCCTGAACCAGTTCCACGCCCAGCAGCAGGCCTTCGCCGCGCACATCGCCGATGGCCTCGTAGCGCTTCTGCATGTCGAGCAGTTGGCCGCGCAGGTAGGCACCCGTGGTGCGGGCGCGCTCGATCAGGCCTTCCTGGTGGATGGTTTCGAGAACGGCCAAGCCCACCGTGGCGGGCAACGGATCGGAGACGTGGCTCGTGTAGAAAGTGAAGCCCTTCTCGAACACGTCCTGTTCGATCTTCGGGCTGGTGACGGTCGCGGCCAGCGGCAGGCCGCCGCCCATGGTCTTCGAGACCGACATGATGTCCGGCACCACGCCGTAGAAATCCGACGCGGTGCGATGGCCGATGCGGCCGAAGGCGGTTTGCGCCTCGTCGAAGATCAGCAGCATGCCGCGATCGTCCGCTGCCTTTCGCAGTGCCTGCATGTACGACCTGGGCGGCACCAGCACGCCGCCGGCGCTGATGATGGGCTCGATGATGATGGCCGCGCGGCGACCGGTCGATGCCATGTCGTACATCTTCAGGCCGAGTTCGAGGCAGGTCAGCGCCGACTCTTCGGCCGACATGCCCTTGATGTAGGGCCGGTAGGCGTTCGGCTCGGGCATCACGAACACACCGGGCACATGCACGCCATAGCCCTTGCGGTCGCTCGCGAACGACACGGCACTGGTGCCGCCCGTCACGCCATGCCACGAGCCGCCCACGGCCAGGATCTCGAAGCCGCCCGTGTACATCTTCGCCATGCGAAGCGCGACCTCGTTGCTCTCGGAGCCGGTGTTCACAAAGATCGACTTGGTGAGCGGCGCGGGCATCCAGTCGGTCGCCATCTTCTGCGCGAGTTCGGCGACGACCTCGGGGATCATGCCGCTGAACATGTGGAAGGCCTTCTCGCCCGCTTCATGCACCGCGCGCACGATGGCCGGGTGGTTGTGGCCGATGGTGGCGCACATCTGGCCCGAGGTGAAGTCGAGGATCTCGCGGCCGGTGTCGTCGATCACGATGGCGCCCCGGGCACTGCGGAACAGGTTGGGGAACGTGTCGCCGCCGTAGCGAACCATGTATTGCTTTGCCGCCGCACGAAGTTGCTCGCTCATGATCGAATCCTTGAGGTTGTGAAGAGAGGATTCGTGAATGGTCGCGAGCAGCGGCCCTGCGGTCCAATGTCGAGTTTGCATCCGGCCGCAATGCGCGGCACGCATGGGCGATGCGAAAAACGAATGGGCACACGGCTTGCAATCCGCGTGTGCCAAGGAGCAGATTTCGCGATGGACACTCGTTGGTTTCAGGACTTCGTGACGTTGGCCGAAGTGCAGAACTTCACCCGCGCAGCGGAGATGCGCAACGTGTCGCAGGCCGCATTCAGCCGCCGCATCCAGGCGCTGGAGCAATGGCTGGGCGCCAAGCTGATCGACCGGGCCGCGTTCCCGACACGGCTCACGCCCGCGGGCGAGCGCTTTCGCAAGGTGGCGACGGGCTTGATGAACCAGATCGCCGACGCAAAGGCCGAGATCGGCGACGCGCCATCGCGCAACCACGTGCGGATCGCCTCGACCTATGCACTCGTCAGCACGCGGCTGCCGATCTGGTGGCCGCAGTGGTCGGAAGAAGGCGACATCACCTGCAGCCTGGAAGTGGGCAACGTGCACGACACGGTGTCTGCGTTCAACGCGGGCTCGGCCGACATCCTCATCGGCTTTCACCAGGCGGCGCATCCGGTGCAGCTCGACATGGCGCGCTTCGACCGGCATGAACTCGGCGTTGAAAAGGTGCGGCCGTATGCGTCGCGTGCGCTGACCGATTCGGACCGGCTCGCGCTGCCGGGCACGCATGCCAAGCCGGTACCGCTGCTCATGTATTCGCCCAGCGGCTACTTCGCACGCGTGGTCGATTCGGCCATCGAGCAGTCGTCCCAGCCGCTGGTGGGTTATCGCGCCTTCGAGGCCGAGATGACGGACGTTCTGGGCGACCTGGCTTCGCAGGGCATGGGCATCGCATGGCTGCCCGACAGCTCTTTCGTTTCAGGCCGGCTCGCGGACCTCGTGCCCGTAGGCGACGGCACCTGGGACGTGGAAGTGAGCATCGTGGCCTACCGGTCGCGGGTCAACGCACGGGGCGTGGTCGGGCGGCTGTGGGAGCGCATCTGCACCGCCCCTGACGCGCTTTGAGGGCGAACCCCTTTCCTTCGGATCGCGTCAGGTGTCGGTGGGCACATCGTCCCAGTTGTCGCCGTATCCGACCATCCAGCTCAGCGCATAGCGCCGCTCGATGACGATGCCGGCGTCAAGGCCCGGGGGCACGGGCTGGCGGCGCAGTTGGGCATCGCGCACATGCCAGTGCTCATCGAGCAGGCGGCCTTCTTCGTCTTCCACCGCAACCGCCGGGCGCAGTGCCGCGCTCGCGATGAATTCGGCTGGCGATTGCATGGCCCGCCGCAGCATCGGGTTCGACCAGCTTGTGCTGCGCTCGTTGGACGGCGGCATCGCGGGCAAGCCGCCAAGGGCCCAGATCATCGGCACCATGGCCTCCGCGCGCCAGCCGAGGTTCGTGATGTCCTGTTGCGGCGGGCGCTGCGCGTGAAAGATGAAGTCGTGCTCCTTGGGAGAAAGAAACGCGGTGATGCCGTGCGCCTTGGCCCATGCGATGCCTTCCTGCGCGATCTCTTCGCGGGTGTTGGCGCGCCACACCACGGCGACCAGTGCCAGCAGCCGCTGCGCGACCTGCTCCGCGGTGCGGGGCACGCGCTGTTCGTCGTCTTCATCCCCGGTGTCGTCGGGCGGTTTCAGCAATGCGTGCAACGAACGCTCGATGATGGCTTCGCGCTGTTCGGGTGCCTTCCGGTACGCAAGAAAGGGAAGGTAGAGAGGCCATTGCCAGGTGCGGCCGCTGCCGTCGGTCCACACCACGCGCGCGCGGGTCTGGTCGCCGTACCAGATCGCGCGGGCGCGCACCCTGGTGGCCTGCGGCACGTGGTGCTTCACGGCCGCCACGCAATGCTTGCTGAACGCGATCATTCCTTTCTTGAAGGCGTCGCGTTCGTTCTGCCGGTCCCACCAGCGGCGAAGAAAATTCATGGCGCGCAGTCTAAGCGCGGGGCCATCACGGCCCTGTCGTTCAGCGCCCCGACGTGGCGGTGGCTGGTGCTGTGCGGCCGATGAATTCGGTCCCGTAGTACAGCAGCGCCACGGTCACGAAGCCGCCGCCGAGCAGGCACAGGCCCGTCCAGCCGTGGAAGGCGTACACCGCCGCCGCGATGCCCGAAGCGATCGCCGCGCAGATGAAGATGAAGGTCATGAACAGGCCGTTGAGACGGCCGCGCAACTCGGGCGCCAGCATGAACAGGCTGCGGAAGTTGAGCACCTGGCACAGCTGCACCGCGCCGTCGAGCAGGATGCCCGCCGCGACGAGCCCGGCCAGCGAATGGAAGTGCATCGACACGCCGCCCAGCACGAAGGACAGCAGCGCGACCACGATGGCCGCACCGGTGGCGGGCCGCGTCAGTCCCCGGTCGGCCAGCCGGCCCGCGACCGGCGCCAGCAGCGCACCCGCCGCACCGGCCAATGCGAACAGGCCGATGCCGCCCTGCCCCATGCCGAACTCATGCACCAGCGCCAGCGGCACGGCCGTCCAGAAAGCCTGGAAGGCCGCGAACATCATTCCCTGGTATAGGCCGCGGCGACGCAGCAGCGGCGTGTTCCACACGATGCCGGGCAGCGAAGCCATGGTGCGCGCATAGCCCACCGACGCATGCGCGTGCCGTTGCGGCAGCACGCGCCACAGCACGACGATGAGCGAGGCCATCAGCACGGCCGAGATCCAGAACACGGCGCGCCAGCCCAGGCTGGCCGCCACCACGCTCGCGAAGGGCCGTGCGAGCATGATCCCGCCGAGCAGGCCGGCCATGATGTTGCCGACGACCTTGCCGCGCGTGGCCTCGGGGGCGAGATGCGAGGCGAAGGGCAACAACACCTGCGCCGCCACGGCGCATGCGCCCACCACGAAAGACGCCGCCAGGAAGGTGACGGCCGAGCCCGACAGCGCGATGCCCACCAGCCCGATCACCGCGCCGAACAGCGCGCCGACGATCAGGCGCCGGTTCTCGACCACGTCGGCCAGCGGCACCAGCAGCAGCAGGCCTGCGCCGTAGCCGAGCTGGGTCAGCGTCATGATCAAACCGGCCAGGCCGGCGTGCAACTGCAGCGTGTCGGAGATGGGGCCGATCAGCGGCTGCGCGTAGTAGATGTTGGCCACGCACAGGCCGCAGGCGACGGCGAAGACCAGTGTGAGTGCGGGCGAGAGGCCGGTGATGTGGCCGGCGTCGTTGGCCGCCTTGGCGGCATGGGCCTCATCGGCTCGGGCCACTTGCGCGGCATCGGGAAAGGGAGCGTCGGGAAGTGGCACGGAGAGCCTCTGTAGCGGGCGATGGCTCTCTCTGAAAAAGAGAAAGAGGACCAAGGGTTAACCCGGGGCGGGCACCTTAGCATGGCAGGCCGATTCCTGCAGGCGCGGGTCAATGCAGGCTGGTGGGGCGGCCCGAAGCGACCCAGGCATCGAGCCCCCCGGTCAGCGGCAAGGCGCGCCGGGCACCACGCGCCAGCAGCACGCGCGCGGCCTGCGCGGCCGACACCTCGTTGGGGCAATTGCAGTACAGCACCACGTCGCGGTCGGGGTCGAGCGTCAGGTCGAGCGTGCGCTGTTGCAGCGCCTTGAGCGTGTACGGCAGCGCGCCCGGAATACGGCGCGGATCGACCTGTATGCCGGCCTTGCCGCGCACGTCGATGATGATCGGCGGCTGCTCGCCGCTCAGCAGCTCGTGCAGCTCGTCGACGCTGATGCGCGGCATGCCGGTCAGCCGCTTGAAGGCCACGCGGCGCCAGTAGCGCACCGCCAGGAACACCACCAGCAGCACCGCCAGCGCGGCCGTGGCGATGCCGCCGGCCTGCGCCATGACGGCCAGCACTTCCTGGATCTGGTTGCGAAAGAGCCAGCCCAGGCCGAGGAACAACCCCGTCCAGACCAGCGCGGCGCCCACGTCGAAACCGATGAATCGCCGCACCGACATGCCCAGCGCACCGGCCATCGGCGGTGCCACCACCGACACGCCCGGCACGAACTTGGCCGCCACCAGCGACAGGCCACCCCAGTCGGTGATGAGCGATTCGCCGCGCCGCACGCACGAGTCGGGCGACAGCGAGATGCGGCACAGCAGCCGCATGAAGCGATAGCCGAAGCGGCGGCCGGCATAGAACCAGGCGCCGTCGCCCAGCAGGTTGGCGACCACCGCGGCGAGCACCACGCCGGCCACCGACACGTCGCCCGCCGCCAGCAAGGCCCCCGTGACGACCAGCACGGCGGCGGCCGGCACCGGCAGCCCGAGGCGGGCGGCAAAACTCGCGGCAAACACCACCAGGATGGCGTTCTGCACCAGCAGCGACATCAGCTGTGCCATGACAGCCTTTCGGTCGGGCCGGTGAAGAGAGTTCGCAAACGAGGTAGGGGGTTCATGCCACCCGCGATTCTCCAGCATGGCCCAAGAACGTACCGCCCCACGGGCATTCGCGAGGTGCAATAAAACCAGCCTGGCCGGGGCCTGTGGCATCGCCTCCCGGCAAGAGATGTTCGGCCGTCACATGCAATGCGAAAGCCCGGGCAGCGCGTTAATGCGCAACGCTGAAGCCGAAGGTATTCATCCCGTCCGCACTCGACGCGCACACCTGCCCGCCATGCATGCTCGCCACCGCCTTTACGATGGCCAGCCCCAGGCCGTGGCCGTGGTGCTCGCCGCCGTCGTTGCGCGCGGCATCGACGCGGTAGAAGCGGTCGAACAGATGCTGCAGATGCTGCTCGTCGATGGGCGCGCCGGGGTTCGACACGGTGATCCAGGTCGCGGCCATCTCTTCGCGCAGGGTGACGGTGATCTGCGCGCCCGGCTTCGAGTGCTCGATGGCGTTCTGCAGCAGGTTCGACATGGCTCTACGGAACAGCGCGCTTTCGAGCCGCGCCTCGGCCAGCACGCCGCCTTCGATGCTGACCTGCGTGCGGGTCTCGTCGAGCACGAACTCGAAGAACTCGATGGTCTTGCGCACCTCCTGCGCCACCGGCGTGAGCATCAGCCCGGTGGCCACCTCGCCGCGGTCGGCACGCGCAAGGAAGAGCATGTCGTTGACGATGGAGCGCACCCGTTCCAGGTCTTCCAGGTTGGCCTGCAGCACCTCCTGGAACTCGCCCGCGCTGCGCTGGCGCGACAGCGCCACCTGCGTGCTGCCGATCAGGTTGGCCAGCGGCGTGCGCAGCTCGTGGGCCACGTCGGCATTGAACGATTCGAGCTGACCGTAGGCTTCCTCGAGGCGGCTCAGCGCGCCGTTGAAGGCTTCGGCCAAAGCGGAAAGCTCCACGGGAAGCGACTCCGCGCGCAGCCGCTGCGACAGCGTCTTGGGCCGCAGCGCCTGCGCTTCCTTCGACAGCCGCTCCAGCGGCCGCAGGCCCACGCGCGCGATCCAGTAGCCGGCAAAGGCCACCACCAGCACCGCGCCCAGGCCGAGCGCGACCAGTGCGGTCAGGAAGGCCTGGCGCGTTCGCGCATAAGGCTCGGTGTTGTGCCCGACGATCAGCCGCACGGCCGGCCGCTGCTCGTTGGCATCGATGTGCACCGACAGCGTACGGAACGGCCGCTCCTGCCCCGGCAGCTCGATGATGCTGGTGTGGCCGTTGGCCTCCCGCGTGAGGCCATCGATCTCGGCCAGGCCCTTGCCGTACTGGAAGCGTGGGTCGTCGCTGAGCACCCAGAAGCGCACGCTGCCGTCGGCGGGCGTGAGCGCGTCCATGCGCGCCTGCACGCGCGACCAGCGCTCGGGCGTGCCGATGGCCTTGATCCAGAACTGCAGGTTCTTGAGCGTGGTGTCCAGCTCCTCGTACTGGTGCCGCTCCAGCTCGCGCGCCAGCACGTTGTGCAGCGCGACGCCCGCCAGCGCGAAGGTCGCAAGCGCCACGGCCGCGAACATGATCACCAGCCGGGCGGTGATGGAGCGTTTCACGGGGCCTGGCCCTCTCCCTGGGTTTCCGCCTGTGCTTCGCGCACTTCCATCACATAGCCCATGCCCCGGATGGTGTGCAGCAGTTTCGGGCTGAAGGGCACGTCGATCTTGTCGCGCAGCCGCTTGATGGCGACCTCGACCACGTTGGTGTTGCTGTCGAAGTTCATGTCCCACACCAGCTCGGCGATGGCGGTCTTGGACAGGATCTCGCCCTGGCGCCGGGCCAGCACCGCGAGCAGCGCGAATTCCTTGGCCGTGAGGTCGATGCGCGTGTTGCCGCCACCGCTCCCACCGCTCCCACGAAAAGCCTTGCGCGCAAGCAGGTCGATCTGCAGGTCGGCAATGCGCAGCTGCATCGGCTCCTGCTTGCGGCCGCGCCGGTTCAGTGCCTGCAGGCGCGCCAGCAGTTCGAGAAAGGAAAAGGGCTTGATGAGGTAGTCGTCCGCACCTTCGTGCAGGCCCTTGATGCGGTCTTCGACCCGGTCGCGGGCAGTGAGCATGATGACTGGCGTCTGCTTGACGGCGCGCAGCGCACGCAACACCGAAAAGCCGTCCTGCCCCGGCAGCATCACGTCGAGCACGATCACGTCGTAGTCGTGCGTGAGCGCCAGGTGCTGGCCGTCGATGCCGTTGTGCGCCATGTCGACCGCGCAGCCCTGCTCCGTCAGACCCTTCGAGAGGTAGTCCGCGGTTCTCAGTTCGTCTTCGACAATCAGGATCTTCATGGCGTTGCGATGTCTCTTGTCGCTCCGTTCAAACGGTATTCATCAGTGCGCCTCGACCACCGGCGGAGCTTCTCCAGCGCGCGCTGCCTTGCGGGCCTTGCGCGCTTCCTTGCGGCTCATATACCAGTAGTGCGCGCGGTCGAGGTACAGGTAGACCACCGGGGTCGTGAACAGAGTGAGCGCCTGCGAGAGTATCAGCCCGCCGACCATCGCATAGCCCAGCGGCCGGCGCAGCTCGGAGCCCGAGCCGTGGCCCAGCATCAGCGGCAGGCCCGACAGCAGCGCGCACATGGTCGTCATCATGATCGGGCGAAAGCGCAGCAGGCAGGCCTGGTAGATGGCGTCGTGCGGCGACAGCCCCTGCTCGCGCTCGGCCTTGAGCGCGAAGTCGATCATCATGATCCCGTTCTTCTTCACGATGCCGATCAGCAGGATGATGCCGATCAGCGCGATCACGCTCAGGTCGTAGCCCCCCGCCATCAGGATCAGCAATGCGCCCACGCCGGCCGAAGGCAGCGTCGAGAGAATCGTCAGCGGGTGGATGTAGCTCTCATACAGCAGGCCCAGCACGATGTACACCGCCACCAGCGCCGCCGCGATCAGGTAGGGCTGCGTGGCCAGCGAATCCTGGAAGGCCTGCGCCGTGCCCTGGAACGAACCGGTCAGCGACTGCGGCAGGCCCATCTCGGCCTGCGCCTTGTTGATGGCGTTCACCGCATCGCCCAGCGCCGTGCCCGGTGCAAGGTTGAACGAGATCGTCACCGCCGGGAACTGCCCCTGGTGGCTGATCGAGAGGTACGCCGTCTTGCTGGTGTCCACCTTCACGAAGGTCGACAGCGGCACCTGCTGGCCCGTCAGCGGCGAACTCAGGTACAGCTTGCTGAAGAGCGCCGGGTCTTGCTGCATCGCGGGCGTCACCTCCAGCACCACGTGGTAGCTGTTGAGCTGCGTGAAGTACTGCGCCACCTGGCGCTGGCCGATCGCGTCGTACAGCGTGGCGTCGATGGTGGCCGGCGAAATGCCGAAGCTCGAAGCCCGGTCGCGGTCGATGGTCAGCACAGCCGACGCGGCAGCGTTCTGCTGGTCGGTCGCCAGGTCGGTCAGCTCGGGCAGCTGCTTGAAGCGCGCGAGCAGCTTCGGCGCCCAGGTGTTCAGCTCGTCCAGGTCGGCATCGGTCACCGTGTACTGGTACTGCGTGCGCGAGGCGCGGCCACCCACGCGGATGTCCTGCCCGGCCTGCAGGAACAGGTTCACGCCCTGCACCTTGGCCAGCTGCGGGCGCAGCCGCGTGATGATCTCGTCGGCGGTGGCCGTGCGGCCTTCGTCCTTGGGCTTCAGGCTGATGTAGAAGTTGCCGGTGTTGTAGGTCGACGAACTGCCGTTCATGCCGAAGCCCGTCACGTCGGGGTCTTTGCGCACCACGTCGGCCAGTTGGATCATGCGGGCGTTCATCGACGCAAAGGACGCGTCTTGCGCCGACTCGGCAAAGCCCGAGATGAAGCCCGTGTCCTGCTGCGGGAAGAAGCCCTTCGGAATGAACACGAAGAGCGCGGCCGTGGCCGCCACCGTGGCAATGAAGGTCATGAGCGTGATGAACTGGTGGTCGAGCACCACGTGCAGCCCGCGCTTGTAGCCGTTGAGCATGGCGTCGAAGCCGCGCTCGAACAACTGGTACAGGCGCCCGTGCCGGCTGCCGTGTTCGTTCTTGAGGAAGCGCGAGCACAGCATCGGCGTGAGCGTGAGCGAGATCACCACCGACACCACGATGGTCAGCGTCACCGTCACCGCGAACTCGCGGAACAGCCGGCCCACGATGCCGCCCATCAGCAGCAGCGGAATGAACACCGCCACAAGCGACACCGAGATCGAGATGATGGTGAAGCCGATCTCGCTCGCGCCCTTGTACGCGGCCTCCATGGCCGTCATGCCCTCTTCGACGTAGCGGTAGATGTTCTCCAGCATCACGATGGCGTCGTCCACCACGAAGCCGACCGCGATGGTCAGCGCCATGAGCGAAAGGTTGTCCAGGCTGTAGCCCAGCACGTACATCACGGCCACCGTGCCCAGCAGCGCGAGCGGCACCGTCACGCTGGGAATGAGCGTGGCCGGCACGTTGCGCAGGAACACGAAGATCACGGCCACCACCAGCGCGATGGTCAGCAGCAGCGTGAACTCCACGTCCTTCACCGAGGCGCGGATGGTCTGCGTGCGGTCGATGATGGCGTTGACGTCCACCGTCGGCGGGATCGACGCCTTCAGCCGCGGCAGCGCGGCGTTGATGCGGTCGACCGTCTCGATCACGTTGGCGCCCGGCTGCTTGGTGATGGCCAGCACGATGGAGCGGCCGTTCTGCACGTTGCTGCCGGCCGGCGCTGCGGCACCGGCGTAGGCCCAGCCCGCGATCTTCGAGTTTTCGGGGCCGTCGACCGCCACGCCCAGGTCGCGCACGCGGATCGGCGCGCCGTTGCGGTAGGCCAGCACCACGTCGTTCCAGGGCTGCGCCTTGAGCAACTGGTCGTTGGTGTAGACGGTAAAGCTCTGGTTGGGCCCATCGATGGTGCCCTTGGGCGCATTGACGGTGGCTGACGACAGCACGGTGCGCACGTCTTCCAGGCTCAGGCCCAGCGCCGCGAGCTTGGCGGGGTCGACCTGGATGCGCACGGCCGGCTTCTGCACGCCGCCGATGTTGACCAGGCCCACGCCCGATATCTGCGAGATCTGCTGCGCCAGGATGTTGTCGGCGTAGTCGTTCACCTCGGTCAGCGGCAGCGTCTTCGACTGCACCGAGAGGATCAGGATGGGCGCGTCGGCCGGGTTCACCTTGCGGAAGGTCGGCGGGCTCGGCAGGTTGGCCGGCAACTGGCCGGTGGAGGCGTTGATGGCCGCCTGCACGTCGAGCGCGGCGGCGTCGATGCTGCGGTCAAGGTCGAACTGCAGCGTGATCTGCGTGTTGCCCAGACCGCTGGTCGAGGTCATCTGCGACAGGCCCGCGATCAGCGAGAACTGCCGCTCCAGCGGCTGCGCCACGTTGGACGCCATCGTCTCCGGACTGGCGCCCGGCAGGCTGGCCGAAACCTGAATGGTCGGAAAGTCGACCTGCGGCAGCGGCGCCACCGGCAGCAGCGGAAACACGGCCGCGCCGACCAGCAGGATCGCCAGCGCCAGCAGCGTGGTGCCGATGGGGCGCTTGATGAAGGTGGCAGAAATGCTCAATTGCTGCTCCCGCTGGCCGGCTTCTTGGCGTCGGCCCCTGCGCCTGCATTGCCCTTCTGCGCGGGCGGCGGCTCGATGACGGTGGCGCCGGGCTTGAGCTTGTACTGGCCGTCGACCACCACGCGCTGGCCGTCACTCAGGCCCTTGTCGATCACGGCCGTGCCGTCGGCGATCTGCACAACGTGCACCGGCACGTTGTTGACCTTGTTCTCCGCATCGACCACCCAGACGTAGGTGTTGTCCTGTCCGCGCTGCACGGCCGCGGCGGGCACGGTGAGCGAATCGGGCCGGCGGTCGAGCTGCAGCCGCACGTTGACGTACTGGCCCGGCCACAGCGTGTGCTGCGGGTTGGCAAAGCTGCCCTTGAGCTGCACGGTGCCGCTGGTGGTGTCGATCTGGTTGTTCAGCAGGATGAGCTTGCCGGTGCCCAGCATCTGGCTGCCGCTGCGGTCATAGGCCACCACCGACAGCGGCTGCGCGCTTTGCTGCTGCACGCGGTTGATGTCCTGCACCGCGTCTTCGGGCAGCGTGAACTGCACGGCGATGGGGTCGATCTGGTTGATGACGACCAAGCCGTTGGTGTCGGCCGCGTGGACGATGTTGCCGGGGTCCACCAGCCGCGCGCCGACACGCCCGTTCATGGGCGACGCGATGCGCGTGAAGCTCAGTTGCACTTCGGCGTACTGCACCTGCGCGGCGTCGTTCTGCACGGTGGCCTCGAGCTGGTTGACGAGCGCCTTCTGCGTGTCGACCTGCTGCTGCGTGGCTGCGTCCTGCGCGATCAGCGTGGTGTAGCGCTTGAGGTCGGCGCGCGCATTGACCAGCGTGGCCTGGTCCTTGGCCCTGGTGGCCTGCGCCTGTGCGAGCTGCGCCTGCAGCGTGCGCGGGTCGAGCTGGGCCAGCAACTGGCCGGCCTTTACGTCCTGTCCTTCGACGAAGCCGACCTTGTCGAGCTGGCCGTCGATGCGCGCCTTGACCGTGACCGTGGCCATCGAGGCGACGGTGCCGATGCCCGAGCGGTAGACCTGCACCTCCTGCTGCTTGACGTGCGTGGTGGTCACCTGCACCGGCGGGGTCTTGGGTGCTTCGGCCGTGGCGGCGTGGACCGTGTGGTGGTTGACCGCCCAGATGCCGCCGCCCAGCACGAGCACGAGCGTGGCGGCTGCGAGCCAGGTGGATCGGCGCTGGAAGAAAGCGGGGGCGGTGGTGGCTGCTGTGGTCGTCGTCATGGCATCAATTCCCGGAATTCGTTTGTGCGGCGGTCCAGCCGCCGCCCGTGGCCGCGATGAGCGCGACGCTGGCGGCCAGTTGGCGGCCGAGCACCTGCGCGGCGGTGCGTTGGTTGGTGAGCGACAGCTGCTGCGCCGTCACCACGCTCAGGTAGGTGGCGGTGCCGGCGCGGTACTGGCTCAGGGCCAGACGCTCGGCGAGCTGGGCCGCGCGCACGGCGTCGGCCTGCAGGCCCGATTCGCCGTCGAGCACGCGCAGCGTGGCGAGGTTGTCTTCGACCTGCTGGAAGCCGGCGAGCACGGTCTGCTTGTATTGGGCGACCGACACGTCGTAGGCGGCCACGGCCTGGTCGCTGTGCGCCTTGCGCAGGCCGCCGTCGAACACGGTCTGCGCGAGCGCCGCGCCGAGCGACCACACGCGGCTGGGCGTGTTGAAGAGCGACGCCAGGTTGCCGGCGCTGAAGCCGCCGGTCGCGCTGAGCACGATCTGCGGAAAGTACGCGGCCTTGGCCACGCCGATGTTGGCGTTGGCGGCCTGCACGCGGCGCTCGGCGCCCGCGATGTCGGGGCGGCGTTCGAGCAGCTCGGAAGGCAGGCCCGTGGGCGTGACCGGCAACTGCACATGCAGCGCCGCGGCCGAAGACAGCGACTCCGCCGTGGGCGGCAGCGCGGCCGAGGCCGAGTCCAGCGGCGGCAGCGAGAACGACGCGGGCGCCTGCCCGGTCAGCACCGCGATCGCGTGTTCGAGCTGGCTGCGCTGCGCCTCGAGGTCCACCGCCTGCGCCTGCGCGGTCTTGAGCTGGCTCTCGGCCAACGCCACGTCGGAACGCAGCACGGTGCCGGCCGCGTACTGGTGCTGCGTGAGTTCGAGCGCCTTGGCGTAGGCCGCGGTGGTGCTGGCGTACAGGTCGCGCTGCAGGTCGATCACGCGGACCTGCAGATAGTCTTGTGCAAGCGTGGTCTGGATGCTGAGCCGCGCACCGGCCAGGTCGTCGGCACTGGCCTGTGCGCTGGCGGTGCCGGCCTCGACCGAACGGCGCACGGCGCCCCACAGGTCGGGCTCCCAGCTCGCGCTCAGGCCGAGGGTGTCGGTGGTGCCGAGCTTGACGGTGCCGGTGCTGTTGCTCTGCCCCCGGGTGGCACCGGCGTTGAGGCCCACGGTCGGGAAGAAGTTGGCGCGCGCCGCGGCGGCGATGGCCTGCGCCTGGCGGTACTGGGCTTCGGCCTGGCGGATGTTCTGGTTGGCGGCGTTGGCCTGCACGATCAGGGCGCTGAGCGTGCTGTCGCCATAAGCCTCCCACCAGGGGTGATCGGCGTCGATGACCTGCGGCGTGGCGGTCTTCCAGGGGCCGCCCGTTTCCTTGTAGGCGGTCGGAACGTCCATCTGCGGCCGCACGTAGTCGGGGCCGACGGCGCAGCCTGCGAGGAGCAACGCGGCGAGCGCAATGGCTGTCGGCGCGAATGCCCTGCGCGAAGGGAGGTTGGCGGAAGAGAGAACCATGATGGGCCCACTCTAGGAACCCTGGTCAAACCCCTCGCTGTCGACTAACTGACAGTTCTGACAGTTTCGGTTTTGTGCGGTCCGGTTTTGCGCCCTGCCCGCTTCGATCTTTCTCCCTCCCCCTTTGGGGGAGGGTCGGGGTGGGGGCACGGCGGCGCTCATTGCGGGCGCTCTGCCTGCCCCCATCCCAGCCTTCCCCCAGAGGGGGAAGGAGCAAGAAGCCAAACTCAGCGCGGCGCGTCGCCCTTGCGGTACTCGGCGGTCAGGTCGTCCAGCTTCTGCTTCAGCGCCGGATCGAGCTTGTATTCCGCCGCTGCGACCGTCGCATCGAGCTGCTCGGGCCGGCTCGCCCCCAGCAGCGGCGCGGTGATGAGCGGATTGGCCATCACCCACGCCACCGCCAGCGTCGCCAGTGGCACGCCGGCTTCGTCGGCCAGCGCGTGCAGTTGCGTCACGGTGTTGAAGCTGCGCTCGTTCCAGTAGCGGTCCTGGTACATGTTGCCGGCGGTGCCGAGCGTGAAGCGCGTGTTGTCCTCGGGCTTGGCGCCGGCCTTGTACTTGCCGGTCAGCAGGCCGCCCGCCAACGGGTTGTAGGGAATCACGCCCAGGCCTTCTTCGCTCGCCAGTGGCAGCAACTCGCGTTCGATCTCGCGAAACAGCAGGCTGTAGCGCGGCTGCACCGACACATAGCGCGTGAGCTTGTGCAGCTCGGCCTTGCCGAGCGCGCGGGCCAGCCGGTAGGCCAGGAAGTTCGACACGCCGATGTAGCGCGCACGCCCCGACCTCACGATGATGTCGAGCGCCTCCAGGCTTTCTTCGAGCGGCGTCTCGCGGTCGTCCATGTGCAGCTGGTACAGGTCGACGTGGTCGGTCTTCAGCCGCTTGAGAGAAAGGTCGATGGCATCGAGCAGATGCTTGCGCGATGCGCCCTGGTCCCACGGGTTCGGGCCGACCTTGTTGACCGCCTTGGTGGCGACCACGAAGCGCCTGCGGCCCGCTGTGCCCTGCTTTTCGAGCCAGTTGCCGATGATCTCTTCAGTGCGGCCGGTGGTCTCGACGGTGCCGCCCAGCGGGTACACGTCGGCGGTGTCGAGAAAGTTGATGCCGGCGTCGGCCGCCTTGTCGAGGATCTGGTGCGACACCGTCTCGTCGGTCTGCAGGCCGAAAGTCATGGTGCCAAGCGCAAGGCGGGACACGGTCAGGCCGGTGCGGCCGAGCCGCGTGGTGGGAATGCTCATGGGGTTGGCTCCTGAAAAGCGGATGGGCCGCGCACGCGCGCAGCCCGCCGAACCATCATAGACATCGCACCGCAAACGCGCCGGTCAGGGTGCAATGACCGTCACGCGCGCCGTCATGTAGGGGTGCACCGTGCAGGCGTAGTCGTACGTGCCGGGCTTGTCGAAGCTGCGCGAAAAGGACTTGCCCGGCAGCATCAGGTCGATGCCCGTGGAGCCGTCCTTGAAGATCAGGCCGTGCGGCGCGCCGTCATCGTTCTGCCATGTGACGCTCTGGCCGGCCTTGACGGTGATCTGCGCAGGCTCGAAGGCGAAGTTGCGGATCGCCACGTGCGTGGAGCCAGCGGCGTGCGTGGAATCGACCACTGGCGTGGCCCCGACAACCTGCGTGGCGCCGACAACTTGCGTGGCGCCGGCCGCATGCATGGCGTGCGCGGACCCGGCAGCGCCCATCGCTGCCGCTGCCGTCGTCGAGACACGCTGCACGGCGATCTTGCGCGGCGCATTGCCCACCGCCACGGTGTGCATCGGGCCACCGGCCAGATCGACCACGCTCACATCGTTGGAGCCTTCATTGCTCACCCACAGCTTCTTGCCATCGGCCGACAGGTCGAGCCAGTGCGGCTGCTTGCCCACGCCGATGCTGCGCACCGCCGTGCGCGCGGCGGGGTCGAACAGCATGACCTCGCCGGGGCCCTGCACCACCACCACGCCGCTCGCCATGCCGGCAAAGTGCTGGGCGATGTGCGGCGACACGCCCGTGGGAATCGGCGCGCCCCACTGGTTGGTCGCCGGATCGAGCACCTGCACGGCGGGCACGCCCGCCAGCGTGAGGTACAACGCCTTGCCGTCGTGGCCGAACTCCAGGTCGCGCGGCGCCTTGTCGAGCGGCAGCTCGGTGACCACCTTGCGCGCCGCCAGGTCGACGACCACGAGTGCGAAGTGTCCCGGCTCCTGCGACGCGACGTACGCCAGCCGGCCATCGGGCCGCACGGCGATGGTGTGCGGCTTGGGCACCGGCACGGTGGCGCTCACGGTATGCGTCGCCGTGTCGACCAGGGCCATGCGGTCGTCGCCGTTGACTGCGACCAGCAGCCACTTGCCATCGGGCGTCAGCGCCAGGCCCTGCGGGCCCTTGCCCACGTCGATGCTGCGCGCCACGCGGTCGGTGGCGGCATCGATCTCGCTCACCGCCGAGGCACTGGAGCCGCTGACGTACACGGCACGGCCGTTCGCGGAAACGACGATGCCGTCGGGCCCGGCGGCGACCGGCACGGTGGCGACGACAGCTTCGCTGCCGGTGTCGATCACGCTGACCGTGCTGTCCTTGAAGTTGCCTACATAGGCCTTGGGTCCGGCCGCCAGGGCCGTGGTGGACGCGGCGGCCAAGGCCGCCACAACGATGAAGACGCGGGTGAATCGGGGAATGGCAATCATGGTGAAGAACTCCTGATGAAGCGCAAAATCGGCACAGGGCATGACGCATGGCGTGCCCTTCTTATTCCCGGCAGGTCGCCAAAAAAAGTCGGGAATAAATTTCGGGGCCGCCACGTCATGCAGGAAGAAGAAGCCCATTGACCGACCGCACACGACAGTTCGAAGCCGCCGCGCTGCCGCATCTCGATGCGGCGTGGAATCTTGCGCGCTGGTTGTTGCGCGACGACCAGTTGGCCGACGACGCCGTGCAGGAGGCGTACCTGCGCGCGTTCCGGTTTTTTGAAGGACTGCGCGGCGAAAGCGCGCGGCCGTGGCTGCTCGGCATCGTGCGCAACGCCTGCTACGACTGGATGCGCCAGAACCGGCAGCTGGCCGACCAAGTGGAGTTCGATGAGCTGCGCGACAGCGAATCCGCCGACGCACCGGCTTCGGCGGACGGGGGCGATCCGGCGCGGCTGTGGGAGCAGCGCGCGCAGGGCGAGCGCGTCAATGCGGCCATCGATGCACTGCCGCCGGTGTATCGCGAGGTCATCGTGCTGCGCGAACTGGAAGAGATGCGCTACGAAGACATCGCGCGCATCGCGGGCGTGCCGCTGGGCACGGTGATGTCGCGCCTGTCGCGCGCACGCGCATTGCTGCGCGACAGCCTGCGCGCGGAACGCCCCGGCGACGCGGGAGAAAGGACACACCATGCAGGTTTCTGACGACGAACTGGGGCCGCTGATCCGTCGCCAAGCGGTGCGGCATATGCCACCCGAAGGGCTGGCAGAGCGCATCCGGCAGTCGGTGCGGGCCGAGGCGGCTGCCGCTGTGGCACCTGCGCCAACACCAGCGCCGAAGCGAAGCCTGCGCGACGCATGGAAGGGGCTGGCGTGGTTCGGCACCGGCGCCGCCACTGCATGGGGTCTTGCGCTGGTGCTGCTGGCCACTCCGCTGGCGCCGCAGGACATGCTGGCCGAAGCGGTCACGGGCAACCACGTGCGTTCGCTGATGGCATCGCACCTGGCCGACGTGGCCTCGACCGACCAGCACACGGTGAAGCCGTGGTTTGCGGGCAAGCTCGATTTCTCGCCGCCCGTGGTCGACCTGGCCGCCGAAGGCTTTCCGCTGACGGGCGGCCGGCTCGACTACCTCGACGGGCGCACGGTGGCCGCGCTGGTTTACCGGTCGGGGCCGCACGTCATCAATCTCTTCTACTGGCCCGCGGCGGATGCCAGGACGGCGGCACCGGCCTTTTCCACAAGGCAAGGCTACCAGCTTGTCCGTTGGGCCCAGGGCGGCATGCAGGCCTGGGCGGTGTCGGACCTGAACGCCGCGGAGCTGCAGAACTTCGCGTCGCTGATGCGCGAGCGCACCGCGCCGCCTGTCGCCCGCCCCTAGCTGGCTAACTGGCGCGGGGCGACGCGCGCGGAACTCAGCAGGCCACCGTGCCCGGCTGCCGCGCCGCGGCGCGCGCGCTGGTGATCGCCCAGCCGAACACGCCCATGCCCGCCAGCGCCAGCAAGGCACCGACCCAGCCGGTCGACGTCCAGCCCAGGCCCGCGGCAATCGCCACGCCGCCGAGCCACGCGCCGAGCGCATTGGCCATGTTGAAGGCCGAGTGGTTGAGCGCGGCCGCCAGCGTCTGCGCGTCGCCGGCCACGTCCATCAGGCGGATCTGCAGCGCCGGGCCGATGGCGACGGTGGTGCCGATCAGGAAGACGTTGATGGCCGCCGTCACCACGTTGTGGGCCGCGAAGGTGAACATGGCGAGCACCAGCGCCGCATAGACCAGCAGGCCGCCGATGGTGCGCATCAGCGACTTGTCGGCCAGCCGCGCGCCGACCAGGTTGCCCATGACCATGCCCAGGCCGAACAGCGCGAGCACCAGCGGCACGCCGCCGATTGGCAAGCCCGCCACCTCGATGAGCGTGGGCTTGATGTAGCTGAACACCGCGAACATGCCGCCGAAGCCGATGGCGCCGATGCCGAGCGTGAACCACACCTGCTTGCGCTTGAGCGCGCCCAGCTCGCGCCACGGGCTGGCGCCGGGCGCGGCGGCGATGTCGGGCACGTCGCGCCGCACCAGCACCACGGCGATCAGCGCGATGACGCCGACGAACACGAAGGCCGCGCGCCAGCCGAAGAACTGGCCGAGCCACGCGGCAATGGGCACGCCGACGAGCGTGGCGCCGGTGAGCCCCAGCATCACGAGGCCCACGGCACGCGCGCGGCGCCCGGGTGGCGCGAGCGTGGCGGCCACGAGCGCGGCAACGCCGAAGTAGGTGCCATGCGGCAGCCCCGTTGCAAAGCGCAGCAGGTTGAGCGACAGGTAACCCGGCGCCATCGCGCTGGCGAAGTTGCCGGCCGCGAACACGGCCATGAGCGCGATCAGCAGCGCGCGCCGGCCCCAGCCGGCTGCAAGCACCGCGAGCACCGGTGCGCCGATGACCACGCCGAGCGCATAGGCGCTGATGACGTGGCCCGCCTGCGGAATGCTGACGTCGATGTCCTTCGCGACCTCGGGCAGCAAGCCCATGATGACGAACTCGCCAGTGCCGATGGCAAAGCCGCCGACGCCGAGCGCGAGCACTGCGCGCAAGAACTGGGCGGACGAGACGGAAGGTGAAATGTCGGTGGTTTCCGCGCCTTCGCGGGCGGACGGTGAGGCGTTCAAGGCCGGGCTCCTGGGGGCCCGGCGAGCGCGGGCGAAGCCCGATTCTAGGGTAAACCCTAAATTCGGGAGATACGGGGATGCGCCGGTTCGGTACCGTCTTGCCGCTGAAGGCCTTGTCGGCTCGCGTTGGCTCTACCGGCGCTGGAACTGCGGCGCGCGGCGCTCGGCCATCGCGCGCACCCCTTCCTTGAAGTCTTCGCTCGCGAACTGCACGCACTGCACCTCCCGCTCGTGCCGGTTCGCGTCGATCACCGCATCGGCCAGGCCGCGCCGCAGGGTCGCGCGGGTGGCCTCCACCGCCAGCGGGGCCGACAGCGCGATCTCCGCCGCCAGCGCCAGTGCGCTCGCGCGAACCTCCTCGGCCGGCACCAGCAGGTCGACCAGGCCGATGCGCAGCGCCTCGTCGCCGCCGATGCGGCGCCCGGTGAAGAACAGCAGGCCCGCCTGCTGCGGCCCGACGAGGCGCGGCAGGGTCACGCTCAGGCCGAAGCCCGGATGGAAGCCCAGGCGGTTGAAGTTGGCACTGAAGCGCGCCTCGGCGCAGCTCACGCGGAAATCGGCCGCCACTACCAGGCCGAGGCCCGCGCCCACCGCCGCACCATGCACCGCGGCCACGATCGGCTTCGCGACACGAAAGAGGCGCATCGCCTGTTCGTACAGCGGGCCGGGGTCGCGCGAGCTGCCGTCGCCGTTGTCGTCGCTGCCATTGAAATCGGCGCCGGCACTGAAGGCGCGCCCTTCGGCCGCGAGCACGACCGCGCGGCAGTCGGGATCGGCATCGAGCTGCGCGAGGTGATCGGCCAGCTCGCCCAGCAGCGCCACGTTCACGTAGTTGAACGGGCCACGGCGAAGTTCGAGCAATGCCACGTGCGCGTGGCCGGATTCGAGTCGGGCGATGTGGCTCATTGGACCTCCAGCCTGGCGATGTCGACGTAGCTCTTCCACTTTGCGCGCTCCTGCCGCTCGAAGGTGGCGAGTTCGGCAAGGCTGACCTTGGCCGGGGCGAAGGCGAAGCCTTCGAGCCGCGACCGGATGGGGTCGGTGGTCACGGCCTCGTTGATCCACTGGTTCAGCTTCTGCTGCACCTCCAGCGGCGTGGCGGCCGGCACCGCGATGCCGAGGAAGCCGCCGCGAATGGTGAAACGGGGATAGCTCTCGGTGATGAGCGGCAGATCCGGATAGCGCTTGAGCCGCGCGTCGCTGTGCGCCGCCAGTGCGCGCAACTGCCCCGAGGACACGAAGGCGTCGCCGGCCACGGTGTCGGTGAACACCACCTGGATCTGCCCCGCGATCAGCTCCGACATCGCCTGGCTCACCTGCTTGTACGGAATGGCTTCCAGCTCGATGCCGGCCTCGTGTGCGAACAGCGCCGCCGTGACCTTCGAGGTCGCATTGAAGTGCCCGTAGTTGATGCTGCCCGGCGCCTTCTTCGCGGCGGCCACGAAGTCCTGCAGCGTCTTGTAGGGCGCGTCGGGCCGCACCAGCATGTAGGTGGAGCCGGGCCCGAAGGAGCCGACCAGCCGGAAGTCCTTGCCCGGGTCGTAGGGCAGCTTGCGGAACAGGCTGGGGTTGGCCAGGTGCGTCGAGGTCGTCGCCAGCAGCAGCACCGAACCGTCGGCCGGCGCGCTGCGCACCGCCTCCACGCCGATGATGCCGTTGGCGCCGGGGCGGTTGTCCACCACCACCGCGCGACCGGTCTTGTGCGCGAGGAACTCGGCCAACAAGCGCGCCGAGATGTCGCCCGAGCCGCCGGGGCCGAAGGGCACGATGATCTGGATGGGCTTGTCCTGCGCGGCCGCCGCGTCGACCAGGGGCGCCGCGAACGGCAGCCCCGCCAGCCAGGCAAGGCAATGTCTTCTGTGCATGGGATGTGTCTCCTGTCTCTTTCTTGCTGTCTGTCGGTGATGGAAAGGGGAAGGGCAGCGCCGCGCTCAGCCGGGCGCGCCGGCACCGAGCTGCTGGTTGTGCTCGCCCACCGCAGGCGCGCGGTGTCGCACCTGTGGCCGCTCGCCGTCGAAGGACAGCGGCAGCCCGACGATGCGCAGCGCTTCGTCGGGGATGGTCTGGAAGATGCCGATGGCCTCGGTCTGCGGCTGTGCGAGCACCTGCGCGAAGTCCTGGATCGGCGCGCAGGGAACGCCCAGCAGCTCCAGCGCGTCGAGCCACTGCTGCGTCGACCGGGTGCGAAACACCGCCTCGAGCGTGGGGATGAGCAGCGCCTTGTGCTGCACGCGCAGCGCGTTGGTGGCAAAGCGCGCGTCACGCGTCCACTCGTCGTGGCCCGCCGCGCGCGCCAGCTTGGCGAACAGGCGGTCGTTGGCGGCTGCCACGACGATCTCGCCGTCCTGGGTGGGCAGCGCCTGGAACACCACCACGTTCGGGTTGCCGCTGCGGTGCCGCTCGGGCTGGCGGCCTGTGGCCTGGAAGCCGGCCATCATCACCTGCAGCCAGCCCAGCGCGGTCTCGAAGAGAGAGCTGTCCACCACGCAGCCCTGCCCCGTCGAGGCGCGGCGCAGCAGCGCGGCGATGCAGCCCAGCGCGGCCCACATGCCGGTGCCCAGGTCGAGCACCTGCATGCCGACGCGCGCCGACGGGCCATGCTCGGCCCCGTTGATGCTGAAGATGCCCGAGAAGGCCTGCACCATCGGCTCATAGCCCGGCGCAAGACGCATGGGCCCCTTGTGCCCGAAGGCCCACAGCGAGCAATACACCAACCGGGGGTTGAGCGCGCGCAGCACCTCGGGCCCGAGCTGCAGTTCTTCCAGCAGCCCGGGGCGCATGTTCTGGATGAACACATCGGCACCGGCGACCTGGTCGCGCAGCCACTGCACGTGCACCGGGTCTTTCAGGTCGAGCGCAACGCTCTTCTTGCCATGGTTCATGGCCTGGAAGGTGGTGGCGGTGCCGCGCCAGAAAGGCGGGCCCCAGCCGCGCGCGTCGTCGCCGGTGCCGGGCCGCTCGATCTTCACCACGTCGGCACCGAGCGAGGACAGGATCTCTCCCGCATAAGGGCCGGCGATGTTCTGCGCGACTTCAATGACCTTGATGCCGGCCAGGGGCCGCGTGGCGTTGTCGTTGCCGTGGCTGTCGTTGCTGCTGCTGCTGTTGTTGTTGTGTTGGTCGGTCATCGTTCAGCGTCCTGTGAAGCGCGGCGCGCGTTTTTCCAGGAAGTGCTGCACGCCTTCCCTGAAGTCCTCGGTGTCGCGGCAGGCGGCGATCTCGCGGTCGGCGATGCGCGTGGCCTGCCCCAGCGTCTGGTAGCGGGCCGCCAGCAGTTGCTGCTTGATCACGCGGGTGGCGCGCGGCGATGTCGCGTCGGCAAGGTCGGCGGCTCGTGCCCGCACGGCATCGAGGAAGCCCTCGGCCGGCAGCAGGCAGGCCAGCCCCATGCGGTCGGCTTCTTCCGCTTGCACCGTGCGGCCGGTCAGGAGCAGGTCGGCCGCATGCATCGGGCCGATCAGGCGCGGCAGCAGCCACGCCGTGCCGTGCTCGGCCACGAGGCCGCGGCGCGCATAGGGAAAGCTGAGCTTGGCACCGGCCGCCACATAGCGCAGGTCGGCATGCAACGCGATGCACAGCCCGACACCCGACGCCGCGCCGTTGATCGCGGCGATCAGCGGCTTGCCGAAGCTCCCCAGGTAGCCGTAGCGCTGCGCGAGGTCGTCGTCCGAAACCGACTGCGGCGCGCCAGGCCGTGCCGAGCCCAGCACCGCCATGTCCATGCCGGCGCAGAAGGCACGCCCGGCACCGGTGAGGATGGCGCAGTGCACGTCGTCGTCGGCCTGCGCGCGGTGGATGGCCTCGCGCAGCTCGGCCTCCAGCGTGGGCGTCCATGCATTGAGCCGGTCGGGCCGGTCGAAGGTGATCGAGGCGACGCGGTCTGCCACCGCGTACCTGAGTTCCGTGAATTCCAAGCGTGTCTCCAATCCGTTGCGCCTTGTGTCGGGCGTGGAGTCAGTATTCCGGCGCACCCTGGCCATGACAACCTTAGAATTTCGGTCACCGAAATCATGGCCACGCCCCGCCCTTCCGCTGCCCGCTCGACCCGGACCCTGACGCAAACGAGCGGCACCTTCGTGCGCAGCACGCCCGGCAGTCATTCGCTCGAACGGGGGCTGGCGCTGCTGCGCGCCTTCCGGCATGGCGTGGACGTGTTGACCAACGCCGAGCTGGCCGACCGCACACAGTTGCCGCGGCCAACGGTCAGCCGCCTGACGCGCTCACTGGTGGATGCGGGTTTTCTGGCCTACGACATCGAGCAGCGGGGCTACCGGCTGACGGCCACGTGCCTCAGCCTTGCGCTGTCGTATCGCAGTTCGGAGCAGACGCTGGCGCAGGCCCTGCCCCTGATGCGTGCGCTGGCCGAGGGTCGGCGCGTGAACGTCGGCCTGGCGGTGGCCGACCAGTTGGAGATGGTCTACCTGGACTCGGTGCGCTTCAGCCGGCTGGGCATCTTCCGGCGCATCCTGCCGGGCTCGCGGCTCCCGATCGCGAGCACCTCGCTGGGCTGTGCCTTCCTGGCCGGCATGCAGGCGGCCGAACGCAAGGCCTTGCTGGGCCGGCTGCGCAAGGCGCACGGCAGCGACTGGCCCGCGTTGCAGCGGCAGGTGGACGCGGCACTCGATGCGGTGCGCGAGCAGGGCTTCTGCCACGCAAACTGGGCCGCGGGCATGACGGCGGTGGCACTGCCGCTACGCGCGCCCTCGGGCGGCCTCTATGCAATGAACGTGAGCTTTCCGACCTCGGGCGAGGTGTCGGTGGACGCCATCCAGGCGCACGCGGACTTGCTGCTACGCCTCGCGTCCGACCTGCGCAAGACATGGGGGCGCTGAAGGCGCCGCCCGCCTTGCTCAGATCGCCACCAGCTGGCGCACGCCCTGCGCTTCCATGTCTTTGCCGAGGCCGCGCGCGATGACTTCGCCGCGCTCCATCACGAGGTAGTCGTCGGCCAGCTCCTGCGCGAAGTCGTAGTACTGCTCGCACAGCACGATGGCCATGTCGCCGCGGTCGGCGAGCATGCGGATCACACGGCCGATGTCCTTGATGATGCTGGGCTGGATGCCTTCGGTGGGCTCATCGAGGATCAGCAGGCGCGGCTTGGGCGCAAGGGCACGCGCAATGGCAAGCTGCTGTTGCTGCCCGCCGGAGAGGTCGCCGCCCCGCCTGTTGATCATCTGCTTGAGCACGGGGAACAACTCGAACAGCTCCGACGGAATGGGCGTGCTGCCGCTCTTGTAGGCCAGGCCCATGCGCAGGTTTTCTTCCACCGTCAGCCTTGCGAAGATTTCGCGGCCTTGGGGGACGAAGCCGATGCCCGCTCTTGCCCTGTCGTAAGGCATGGCCTTCTGGATGGACTTGCCTTCGAGTTCGATGCTGCCGCTCTTGATGGGAACGAGGCCCATCAATGACTTCAGCAACGTGGTCTTGCCCACGCCGTTGCGGCCGAGCAGCACAGTGACCTTGCCCAGCGTGGCCTCGAAGCTCACGTCTCGCAGGATGTGGGAGCCGCCGTAGTACTGGTGGATGTTCTTGACTTTCAGCATGGCTTCGGTTCCTCAGCGGCCCAGATAGACCTCGATCACGCGCTCGTCGGCCTGCACTTCATCGAGCGTGCCTTGTGCCAGCACCGAGCCATCGCACAGCACGGTGACGATCTCGGAGATGGTGCGGATGAAGCTCATGTCGTGCTCCACCACCATCAGCGAATGCTTGCCCTTGAGCGTGAGGAACAGCTCTGCCGTGCGCGCGGTTTCCTCGTCGGTCATGCCGGCCACGGGCTCGTCGAGCAGCAGCAGCTTCGGGTCTTGCATCAGCAGCATGCCGATTTCGAGCCACTGCTTCTGGCCGTGGCTCAGGTTGCCGGCCAGGCGCGACACGCTGTCGGCCAGGTGAATCGTCTCCAGCACCTCGGCCAGCCGATCGCTCTGCGCCGAGTCGAGCTTGAACAGCATCGACGCGCGCACGCCCTTGTTGGTCTTGAGCGCCAACTCGAGGTTCTCGAACACGGTCAGGTGCTCGAACACCGTCGGCTTCTGGAACTTGCGGCCGATGCCCAGTTGCGCAATGTCGGCCTCGCGATGGCGCAGCAGGTCGATGGTGCTGCCGAAAAACACGGTGCCCGAATCGGGCCGCGTCTTGCCGGTGATGATGTCCATCATCGTCGTCTTGCCGGCGCCGTTCGGGCCGATGATGCAGCGCAGCTCGCCCGGCGCGATGTCGAGCGACAGCTTGTTGATGGCCTTGAAGCCGTCGAAGCTCACGCTCACGTCTTCGAGGTACAGGATGCGGCCGTGCGTGACGTCGACTTCGCCCGGCGTGACGTGGCGGCCGAAGTCGGCGGCACGGCCGCCCGATTCGGTGCTGCCGCTGGCATGCGACATGCCGCTGGCGCGTGCCGCGCGCTCGGCGCCGGCGTCCATCAGGTCGGGCGTCATGCGCGGGCTCCCTTCGCGTCGACAGGCAGCGATGCGGCCAGGGCGGCGGGCTCGACGCCCTGCTCCGCCGCGACGGCGCGCCGCGCCTCCTGCACAGGCTCGGCCACCGTGGCGGTGTTCGTGGCCGGCGCCTTCTCCCTCGACAACCATTTGCGCACCAGGCCCACGATGCCGTTCGGCAGGAACAGCGTGACAGCAATGAACAACGCACCGAGAAAGTACAGCCAGTACTCGGGGTACGCCACGGTCAGCCAGCTCTTGGCGCCGTTGACGATGAAGGCGCCGATGATCGGGCCGATCAGCGTGGCACGCCCGCCCACCGCCGCCCAGATGGCGATCTCGATGGAGTTGGCCGCGCTCATCTCGCCGGGGTTGATGATGCCGACCTGCGGCACATACAACGCGCCGGCCACGCCGCACATCACGGCCGAGATGACCCAGATCGTGAGCTTGTAGGGCAGCGGGTTGTAGCCCGAGAACATCACGCGCGTTTCGGCATCGCGAATGGCTTGCAGCACGCGGCCGAACTTGCTGCCGATGAGCCACTTGGCGAAGAGGAAGAAACCCAGCAGCGTGAGGCCGGTGAGCGCGAAGAGCGTCATGCGCATCTCTTGCGTGGCGATGGGAATGTTCAGGATGCGCTTGAAGTCGGTGAAGCCGTTGTTGCCGCCGAAGCCCGTCTCGTTGCGAAAGAACAGCAGCATCGCCGCGAAGGTCATGGCCTGCGTGATGATCGAGAAATACACGCCCTTGATGCGCGAGCGGAAGGCGAAGAAGCCGAACACGAAGGCGATGAAGCCCGGCACCGCAACGATGAGGATCAGCGTGGCAATGAAGCTGTCGCTGAAGGTCCAGTGCCAGGGCAGCGTCTTCCAGTCGAGGAACACCATGAAGTCGGGCAGGTCGCTCTTGTAGTTGCCGTCGCGGCCGATCTGGCGCATGAGGTACATGCCCATCATGTAGCCGCCGAGCGCGAAGAACAGGCCATGGCCCAGCGAGAGGATGCCGGTGTAGCCCCAGATCAGGTCCATGGCCAGCGCGCAGATGGCGTAGCACATGATCTTGCCGACCAGCGCCACGGCGTAGTCGCTCATGTGCAGCGGGCTGTCGACGGGCACCACGATGTTGAGCACCGGCGCGACCGCGCATACCACGATCAGCGCGACGAAGAAGGCCGTCCAGCCCTTGCCGCTCAGCAGCGGCCCTTTGGTTGGTAACGTGACCTTGCTCATGCTTCCGCGCTCCGGCCCTTCATGGCGAAGATGCCCTGAGGTCTCTTTTGAATGAAGATGATGATGAAGACAAGCACCGCGATCTTGGCGAGCACCGCGCCCGCCCAGCCTTCGATGAACTTGTTGAGAATGCCCAGCCCCAGCGCCGCATACACGGTGCCCGCGAGCTGGCCGACGCCGCCCATCACGACCACCATGAAGCTGTCGACGATGTAGCTCTGGCCCAGGTCGGGGCCGACGTTGCCGATCTGGCTCAGCGCGCAGCCCGCGAGGCCCGCGATGCCGGAGCCGAGCGCGAAGGCGTAGGTGTCGATGCGGGCGGTGTTCACGCCCATGCACGAGGCGATCGGCCGGTTCTGCGTGACGCCGCGCACGAACAGGCCCAGCCGCGTGCGGCCAATGAGCCAGCCCATGGCCAGCAACACCAGCGCCGCGAAGATGATGATGCAGATGCGGTTCCACGGCAGCGTGACGTTGCTCAGCATGGTGAAGCCGCCGCTCATCCAGCCGGGGTTTTCGACGCCGACGTTCTGCGCGCCGAAGATCGAGCGCACGAGCTGCTGCAGCATGAGGCTGATGCCCCAGGTGGCGAGCAGCGTTTCGAGCGGGCGGCCGTACAGGAAGCGGATCACGCCGCGCTCGAGCACCGCGCCCACCAGCGCCGATGCGAGGAACGACACGGGAATCGCCGCGACCAGGTACCAGCCGAAGGCCGCCTCGGGCATGTACTTCTGGAAGATGCCCTGCATCACGTAGGTGGCGTAGGCGCCGATCATCATCAGCTCGCCGTGCGCCATGTTGATGACGCCCATGAGGCCGTAGGTGATGGCCAGGCCCAGCGCGGCAAGCAGCAGCACCGAGCCCAGGCTGATGCCGCTGAACACCGCGTTGATGCGGTCGCCCCAGACCAGCGCGCCGTCGATGTTGGCGATCGATGCGGAGATGGCCGCCTTGACGTCGGCCTCGGTCTCGTCGGCCAGTCGCTGGTTGAGCAGCAGCTTGGTGTCGGGGTTGCGGTTGTTGCCCAGCTCCTTCGCCGCGGCAAGGCGCCTGGCCTTGTCGGCGCTGGTGAGCATGCTGGCGGCGCGCACCAGTTCGAGCTGGGCCTTGATCTTCGGGTTGGTCTCTGCGGCCAGCGCCTTCTCGACCATGGGCACGCGCGATTCGTCAGGCTCCTTGAAGAGCGCCTGCGCGGCTTCGGCACGCACCGCGTCGTCTTTGCTCGTGAGCTTGAGCGCGGCCTGCGCGGCATCGAGCGCGCCGCGCATGAGGTTGTTGTTGACGACGTCTTCGGCGGTGTCGGGCACCTTCAGCTCGGCGCCGGTGACGGGGTCGTAGCCTTTGTCATCCTTCATCACGAAGACCTTGTCTTCGGTGTACTTGACCGCGTCGTCGGACATGGCCTGGATGAAGGCGGCGGTCTTGTCATCGGCCGTGAGCACGGCCTTGTTGAGCGCGGCGATGCGGGCTTCGGATTCGCCGGAGGCGATGGCCTTCGCTTCGTCGGCGGTCAGCGCATGGGCGGCCGATGCCATGAGGAGCATGGCGGCGAGTGCGCAGTGAAGGGTTCGTCGAAGCATCATGAAACTGGAAGTTGGATTGGCTCCCTCCCCTTCCGGGGAGGGTTGGGGTGGGGGCACGCGGCGCCCGTTCAGGCGCGGTGACCGGATCGACCGCCGTCAGCCCCCACCCCTGCCCTCCCCCGGAGGGGGAGGGAGAAACACAGTCACATCGACTTGCCAGCCGGGTAATCCGGCTTCTTGTCATTGCCTTCGATGTACGGGCTCCACGGCTTGGCCTTCACCGGGCCCGGCGTCTTCCACACCACGTTGAACTGCCCATCGGCCTTGATCTCGCCGATGAACACGCTCTTGTGCAGGTGGTGGTTCTTCTCGTCCATCTTCGAGACGATGCCCGAGGGGGCCGTGAAGGTCTGGCCGGCCATGGCGGCGATCACCTTGTCGGTGTCGGTGCTCTTGGCCTTCTCAACCGCCTGCTTCCACATGTGGATGCCGATCCAGGTGGCTTCCATCGGGTCGTTGGTGAGCGGCTTGTCCATGTGGCCGGGGATCTTCTTGGCCTTGGCGTACTCGCTCCACTCCTTGATGAACGCCGTGTTGGTCGGGTTCTTCAGGCTCATGAAGTAGTTCCAGGCGGCCAGGTGGCCGACCAGCGGCTTGGTGTCGACACCGCGCAGTTCTTCTTCGCCCACCGAGAAGGCGACGACCGGCACGTCCTTGGCCTTCAGGCCCGCGTTGCCCAGTTCCTTGTAGAAGGGCACATTGGAGTCGCCGTTGATGGTCGACACCACGGCCGTCTTGCCGCCGGCCGAGAACTTCTTGATGTCGGCCACGATGGTCTGGTAGTCGCTGTGGCCGAAGGGGGTGTACTTCTCGTCGATGTCCTTGTCGGCCACGCCCTTGCTCTTGAGGTAGGCGCGCAGAATCTTGTTGGTGGTGCGGGGGTACACGTAGTCGGTGCCCAGCAGCACCCAGCGCTTGGCGCCGCCGCCTTCCTTGCTCATCAGGTAGTCGACCGCCGGAATGGCTTGCTGGTTGGGTGCGGCGCCCGTGTAGAACACGTTCTTGGAGAGCTCTTCACCTTCGTACTGCACGGGGTAGAACAGCAGGCCGTTCATTTCCTCGACCACCGGCAGCACCGACTTGCGCGACACCGAGGTCCAGCAGCCGAAGATCACCGAGACCTTGTCCTGGCCGAGCAGCTGCTTGGTCTTTTCAGCGAACAGCGGCCAGTTGGAAGCCGGGTCGACCACCACGGGCTCGAGCTGCTTGCCCAGCACGCCGCCCTTCTTGTTGATGTCGTCGATGGCCATCAGCACCGTGTCTTTCAACACGGTTTCCGAGATGGCCATCGTGCCCGACAGCGAGTGCAGCACGCCGACCTTGATGGTGTCGGCAGCGAATGCAGGCGCAGCAGAAATGCTGGCCAGCGCGACGGCGGCGGTGAGCGCCTTGAGTGTGAAACGACGTTGCATATGGACTCCTGCTCCGGGTGGGTTGAACCTTGTCGACAGCGCACGGCTGGCGATGGAGAGGAGTCTGCGGAATGCACCAGGAAGGGGAAATACGCCGGGTGGCGTACACGGAGGTACTCAGGCCAGCGGCGACTGCGGCGGCACCGGGTACTTGATCGCGTTCTGGAGCATCTTGCTTTTTGCCGCCTCGACGAGATCGATGCCCAGCTTGTCGGCCAGTTGCAGCAGGTAGAGAAAGACATCGGCGATCTCGGTGCCGACCTCGGCACGCTTCTCGGGCGAGAGCGACCGGCTCTGCGCCTCGGTCAGCCACTGGAAATGCTCCAGCAGCTCGGCCGCTTCCACCGAGAGCGCCGACGCGAGGTTCTTGGGCGAATGGAAGGACTCCCAGTCGCGGGCTTTGGCGAACTCGCGCAGTGCCTGATTCAGTTGTTCCAGTCCGGTGTCCATGTCGCTCCTGCCTGTCCTGTGATGCGGGCGGGAGTTTGGCATGGCGACCGGGCGCTCACCCTGGTGCAGCGGGTTGGCGGCCGCCTCGCCGGTGCAGCACCGCCACCACCAGCGCCGACACCATCAGGTAGACCAGCGCCACCCCGAACGCGGCCGAATAGCCGGCCGCATCCGTCGCATTGCCCAGCCGCCCATAGAACAGGATGCCGATCAGCGCCACGCCCAACGCATTGCTCGCCTGCTGCACCATCGACAGCACGCCCGAGGCCACGCCCGCATGCTGCGCCGGCAGGCCGGCCAGCACGGTCGAGACCAGCGGCGCCATCACCATGCCGAGCCCCGCGCCTTGCAACAGCAGCAGCGGCACCATCCACGCGACCACATGCGCGTGCCCGGCCCAGCCGACGACGTTGACGAACTGCAGCACATGGCCCGCCGCCAGCACGAGGGCGCCGAGCGCGATGGGCGGCTTGCCGCCGAAGCGGCGTGCCAGGCGCGCACCGGCCATCGAGGTGGCGAAGAAGCCGACGGCCAGCGACGTGAACACGAGGCCCGAGGTCAGCGGGTCCAGCGCCAGGCCTTGCTGCAGATAGAGCGCGAGCACGAAGTACAGCGAGGCGTTGCCCACGTAGAAGGCCAGCGTGGTCAGCAACCCCATGACGAAACGCCCGTTCGCCAGCAATGCGGGCGCCACCAGCGGCGCACCACCGCGCGCGGCAAGCCGGCGCTGCTGGAAGGCGAACGCGGCCAGCAGGGGCAGCGCGGCGGCAAGGCACAGCCAGCTCCACAGCGGCCAGCCTTGCTGGCGGCCTTCCACCAGCGGCAGCACCACGGCGACCGACCCGGCCGCCACCAGCAGCATGCCGATCAGGTCGAGCCTGCTGTTGCCGCCGTTCGCCAGCGGCGGAATCACGCGCGGCGCGAGCATCAACGCCAGCAGGCCGATGGGCACATTGATGAGGAAGCAGCTGCGCCAGCCGAGCCCCGCCAGGTCCGCATGGATCAGCAGGCCACCCACGAGCTGCCCCAGCGTAGCGCCGAGCCCCAGCGTGAGGCCGTAGGCCGCGAAGGCACGCGCGCGGTCTTCGCCAGTGAAGGCCAGGCCGATCATCGCCAGCACCTGCGGCTGCAGCAGCGCGCCGGCCAGGCCCTGCAGCACGCGGGCCGCCACCAGCAGCTCGGCATTCGGCGCGAAGCCGCAAGCGGCCGAGGCCAGCGTGAACAGCAGCAGGCCCAGCATGAACATGCGACGCCGGCCGAAGATGTCGCCGAGCCGGCCGCCGGTGATCAGGCCGGCGGCGGTGGCCAGGCCGTAGCCGGCCACCACCAGCTGCAGGGTGGCGGTGCCGGCCCGCAGCTCGCGCTGCATCGAAGGCAACGCGACGTTGACGATGAAGAAGTCCAGCACCACCAGGAAGGTGCCGCTGAGCATGACCCACAGGCCGAGCCGTCCGGGCACCGTCGCGCCCTCGCTCTTGCAGCCTGGGGAAGAAAGCGATGCGGCCGAGGCCGCCATGGGGGACTGCGTCATGAGGGCTCGAGTGTTCGACGCGGGGCGCGTCGCGGCAATGACCTCGCAGGTCATGGCCACGCGCCCGGCCTTCTCAATGGCCCGATGAATCGGTCAGCCTGTCGGCCAGCCAGACCGTCAATCAGCTCTTGTCCGCGTGCTTGAACTGCGCAGTCGCAAACGCCCAGGCCATGCGCGTGGCATCGGGCCCGGACGGATCGCTGAACATCAACTGCGCCGCGCCCCCGCTCCACGAATGCCCCAGGCCCGCGATCTCGCAGAGCACGACGACCGTGCGCCCCTTGCGCCTGAAGTCGGTCACGCGCATGGCGTAGCGCTTGCCGCGCTGCACCTCGCGCGACGGCCCCGGCCGCGCGCCCATGGCCGTGGCCCACACGGCCGCGCTGCTGGCGGCATTGCTGGGCGCCACCACCGCATCGGCGTCGCCATGCAGCACCAGCATCGGCGGCAGGGTCGTGAAGACGGCGGCGGCACCCATGGCCTTGCCGACGGCGGTGACGGGCATCGGCGGCACGTTCTGGCCGCGCATGGCACCGAGCGCGGTGGCCGACGACTTCGCGGCGCCCGGTGCCACGCCCGAATGCATGACGACCGCGCGAAAGCGGTTCGGGTAGCGCGTGGCCAGCAGGGCCGCCATGCTGGCACCGGCCGAGAGGCCCGCCAGCACCATGCGATCGCGGTCGACCGGGTAGAGCATGCAGGCCTGGTCGATGGCGGCCATCAGCGTGGCGGCCTCGGCATCGGCCTTGCCGGAGCGGCGCTCGTACCAGTTCCAGCAGCCTTGCGGATGGGCCAGCCGGTCTTGTTCGGGGTAGAGCACCAGGAAGCGGTGGCGCACCGCGAGCGCGTTCATGCGCGTGCTGGCCGCGAAGTCGCGCCCGGTCTGGCCACAGCCGTGCAGCATGACCATCAGCGGCAGCTTCTCGCCGGGCTGCAGGTCGAGGTCGGCCGGCCGGAACAGGTGATAGCCCCGCGCACCGCCCGCCCCCATCGCCATGCCGCTGAGCCAGTCGCCCTTGCCGGGCGGCGGCTTGAGCCGCTTGGCGGTCGCGCGCTGGACCTGGCCCGCCACACGCTTGCTGTTGCTCAGCGTGAGCTTGGTGAGCGCCTTCAGGTTGCGCTCGTAAGCGCGGGCAAAGACGGAAGCGGTGGAACGACGGGCCATGGCGCAGTGTGCAGGCAAAGCGCCGGGCGGCCAAACGGCCGCAAGCCGTCGTCAGTAGATCTCGGGAACGATCATGCTGGCCGGCACCGGCTGGCGCAGGTAGTCGTCATGGCGCACGCGCGCCGGCAGTTCGACCGGCGGATGCGGCACTTCCTGGTAGGGCAGTTGGCCCAGCAGGTGGCTGATGCAATTCAGGCGCGCCTTCTTCTTGTCGACCGCCTGCACCACCCACCACGGCGCCTCGGGGATGTGGGTGCGCTCCAGCATGATCTCTTTCGCCTTGGTGTATTCCTCCCAGCGGCGGCGGCTTTCCAGGTCCATCGGGCTCAGCTTCCACTGCTTGAGCGGGTCGTGGATGCGGCCGAGAAAGCGCATGTGCTGCTCGTCGTCGGTGATGGAGAACCAGTACTTGATGAGCTTGATGCCCGAGCGCACGAGCATCTTCTCGAACTCGGGCACGGTGCGGAAGAACTCCTCGTACTCGTCGTCGCTGCAAAAGCCCATGACGCGCTCGACGCCGGCGCGGTTGTACCAGCTGCGGTCGAACAGCACCATCTCGCCGGCGGCCGGCAGGTGCGCCGCATAGCGCTGGAAGTACCACTGCGTGCGCTCGCGGTCGTTGGGCGCGGGCAGCGCGGCCACGCGGGCCACGCGCGGATTCAGCCGCTGCGTGATGCGCTTGATGACACCGCCCTTGCCCGCCGCGTCGCGGCCCTCGAAAAGAATGACCACCTTCTGCTTGCTGTGCTGCACCCAGTCCTGCAGCTTGACCAGTTCGCCCTGCAGGCGGAACAGCTCCTTGAAGTAGGCCTGGCGGGCCGCCTTGTCGGTGGAGGTGGGGGCACTGGGGTCGAGCCCGTCGATGTTGCGGTCTTCGATCTCCAGTTCGAGCTCTTCGTCGTAGCTGTCGATCAGGTCGCGGGCGATGCGTTGCATCAGGTCTTCGTGGTCTGGAAGTGCGCTCGTCAGCATGATGGAAAGGAAGGAGATGGATGGGGCAGGAAAGGGCATGCTGCCCGCCGCATATGTCTGCCGCGTGACGCTTTACACACGGTTTCGGGCCGCCGACACAGCTTTGTCATATGCCGCGAACACCATCTGCAGCCACTCCAACACGAACAAAGCGCCCATGAACACGCTCGCCGCTCCCCACGCCGAGATACCGCCGGCGCCCGCCGCCGCGCACCGGCCCAAGCTCGACGCCAAGCCCGGCCCGATCACGCTGATCACCTTCGTGGGCCTGCTGGCCGCGGGCCTTCTGTTCACGGCCTGGAGCCTCGTGGGCGACGTCACCGCCTCGGGTGCGCCGGTCACGACCTGGGTTCCCTACATTCTTCTGGGCGTGGCGCTGCTGATCGCGCTGGGCTTCGAGTTCGTCAACGGCTTCCATGACACGGCCAACGCCGTGGCGACCGTCATCTATACCCACTCGCTGCCGCCCAATTTCGCGGTGGTGTGGTCGGGCTTCTTCAACTTCCTGGGCGTGCTGGTGTCCAGCGGCGCGGTGGCCTTCGGCATCATCGCGCTGCTGCCGGTCGAACTGATCCTGCAGGTGGGCTCGGGCGCGGGCTTCGCGATGGTGTTCGCGCTCCTGATCGCCGCCATCATCTGGAACCTGGGCACGTGGTGGCTCGGGCTGCCGGCCTCTTCGTCGCACACGCTGATCGGCTCGATCATCGGCGTGGGCGTGGCCAACGCGCTGATGCACGGGCGCGACGGCACCAGCGGCGTCGACTGGGCACAGGCCACCAAGGTGGGTTATTCGCTGCTGCTGTCGCCGCTGGTCGGCTTCGGTTGCGCCGCCCTGCTGCTGCTGGCGCTGCGCGCCTTCGTGAAGAACCGCGCACTGTATGAAGAGCCCAAGGGCACCGAGCCGCCGCCGTGGTGGATTCGCGGCCTGCTGATCCTGACCTGCACCGGCGTGTCGTTCGCGCACGGCTCCAACGACGGACAGAAGGGCATGGGCCTGATCATGCTGATCCTGGTGGGCACGGTGCCGATGGCCTATGCGCTGAACCGCACGATGCCCGCCAACGAAAGCGTGAAGTTCGTGGCCGTGGCCGAGATGGCACAGAACGCGCTGAACCGCAACGTGCCGACCTCGCTGCCCGCGCTGCAGCCCGCGGCCGCGCGCGAAACGCTCTCCAACTACGTACGCACCCGCGAGTTCAATCCATCGGTGGTGCCGGCCCTGGCGATCACCGCCGGCAGCATCGGCCAACAGGTGAAGGAACACGGCTCGCTGGCTGCCGTGCCGGCCGAATCGGTGGCCAACGTGCGCAACGACATGTACCTGGCCTCCGAAGCCATTCGCCACCTCGACAAGAGCGGCGCCGCAAAGTTCGATGACGAAACCAGGTTGCGCGTCGGCGCCTTCCGCGAAGAGCTGGACACGGCAACGCGCTTCATCCCGCTGTGGGTCAAGATCGCGGTCGCCATCGCGCTGGGCCTGGGCACGATGATCGGCTGGAAGCGCATCGTGGTCACGGTGGGCGAGAAGATCGGCAAGACGCACCTGAGCTACGCGCAGGGCGCATCGGCCGAAGTGGTGGCCATGCTCACCATCGGCGCGGCCGACATGTACGGCCTGCCGGTGTCGACCACGCACGTGCTGTCGTCCGGCGTGGCCGGCACGATGACGGCCAGCGGCTCGGGCCTGCAGATGTCCACGCTGCGCAACCTCGCGCTGGCCTGGGTGCTCACGCTGCCGGTGGCGATGCTGCTGTCGGGTTCGCTCTACTGGCTGTTCACCCGCCTGTTCTGACCTGCCGCTGCTGCTTTTGCCCCGTTTTCCCTGACCTGTTTTCTGATCACGCACCTTGTCGGCATTTCATGACCTCGCGGCCCAGTCTTATGGCGGCGACGAAGCCGGGCTGATTTCCGGTTACCTGTTCGACGCTTCGGCGCCGGAACCCGCGCGGGCCATCGACTCGGCGCAGGCCGCGGCATGGCTGGCCGAGCGGCGCAGCAGCAGTGGCGACGACGAGGGCGAGAACCCGGCCTACGTCTGGCTGCACTTCAACCTGAGCCATGCGCATGCGGAGCGCTGGCTGGTGCGGCATGCGAACCTGTCGGACACCTTCTACGAGACGCTGCACGAAGGCCTGCCCTCCACGCGCATCGAGCGCGCCGACGATTCGCTGATCGCCGTCATCAACGACGTGCACTTCGAGTTCAGCTTCGAGCCTTCGGACATCTCCACCCTGTGGATCAGCGTGGGCCCGCGCCTCGTGGTCACGGCGCGCACCAAGCCGCTGCGCTCGGTCGATGCGCTGCGCACGGCGGTGAAGGCGGGCGACGCGCCGCGCTCCAGCACCGAGCTGCTCGAACACCTGCTGCGCGCGCAGGCCGATGTGCTGGTGAAGATCGTGCGCGGCGTGACCTCGCGCATCGACCGCATCGAAGACGAGCTGCTGGCCGGCCGTCTCGACCACAAGCGCGCGCGGCTGGGCGTGCTGCGCCGGTTGCTGGTGCGGCTGCAGCGGCTGCTGGCGCCCGAGCCGGCCGCCCTCTTCCGCCTGCTGCAGGGCCCGCCCGCGTGGATGGCCGAGCCCGACGTGCAGGAGCTGCGCGGTTCGACGGAAGAGTTCTCGGTGGTGCTGCGCGACATGCAGGCGCTGCAGGAGCGCATCAAGCTGCTGCAGGAAGAAATAGCGGCCAACGTCAACGAGGACAACAACCGCAGCCTGTTCGTGCTGACGGTGGTCACGGTGCTGGCGCTGCCCATCAACATCCTGGCCGGCCTGTTCGGCATGAACGTGGGCGGCATTCCGCTGGCGGACCACAAGCACGGCTTCTGGATCGTGGTGGCGATCGTCGCGACCTTCACCGCGGTGGCGGCGTGGGCCGCCTTTCGCAAGAAACGCTGACAAGGCGCGAATAAACCTGCTGCGCACCCCGATCTCGCACCTGCGGTCCTCACCGTACAAAGTACGGCTCCGGTCCTCGATGCAAGCTCGGGGCGCTCGCGACGGTTTCTTCGCACCTTGTGACGCCGCATGAAGCGGGCCATTAATGCTATTTATTTAGTAGCGTCTCGCGCAGCATCCATGCGCCCGCATCGATATTCGAGACCCCATAGAATGGCGGGGTGTCCTCCATTCTCAATGCCGATCTTCACTGCCACTCCGTGGTCTCCGACGGCACACTGACGCCCGAAGAACTGGCCGCACGCGCGGCCGCCAACGGGGTCGAACTGTGGGCCCTCACCGACCACGACGAGGTCGGCGGCCAGCACCGCGCAGCCGCCGCGGCGCGCGCCAACGGCATGCGCTACCTCACCGGCACCGAGATCTCGGTGACCTTCGCGGGCGAGACCGTGCACATCGTCGGCCTGGGCTTCGACCCCGACGACGCGGCCATGACACAGGGCCTCTACGACACGCGTGGCGGCCGCGGCAAGCGCGCGCAAGAGATGTCCGAGGGGCTGGCCAAGGTCGGCATCCACGGCGCTTACGAAGGCGCGCTGCGCTTCGTCGGCAACCCCGAACTGATCTCGCGCACGCACTTCGCGCGCTTCCTGGTCGAGCAAGGCCACTGCCGGGACACCCCCGAGGTGTTTCGCAAATTCCTCACCGAAGGCAAGCCCGGCTACGTGCCGCATCGCTGGGCCTCGCTGAAAGACGCGGTGCACTGGATCACCGCCGCCCAGGGCATGGCCGTGATCGCACACCCCGGCCGCTACAAGTTCACGGCCAACGAGGAGTACGCGCTGTTCCTCGAATTCAAGGCGCATGGTGGCCAGGCGATCGAGGTCGTCACGGGCAGCCACACGCCGGCCGAGTACGTCGAATACGCCGACAAGGCGCTCGAGTTCGATTTCGCCGCCTCGCGCGGCAGCGATTTCCACAGCCCCGACGAGAGCCACTGCGATCTCGGCAAGCTGCCACCGTTGCCCGGCGCACTCACGCCGGTGTGGGAACTGCTCGGCCACCGCATCCAGCAGTGAGCCAGAGCCCCGGGCCCGGCATCGACAACGCGGCGACCGTTGCGCTGGCGAATGCACGCGCGGCGCAGCAGCAAAGCCGCAGCAAGGAATCGGAACGCATCCTCGCGGGCATCGGCCTGGTGATCGTGGCGGTGGCCTGCTTTGCCACGCTCGACACCGCCACCAAGTACTCGACGCTCGGCGTGCCCATCCTCATGGGTGTGTGGTTCCGCTATGCCTTCCAGGCGGTTGCCACCACGATGGTGCTGCTGCCGCTGCACGGCCCCTCGCTGCTGCGCACCCGGCATCCGCGCTACCAGGTGCTGCGCGGCGCGCTGCTGCTGTCGTCGAGCATCTTTTCGTTCTTGAGCCTGCGCTACATGCCGCTGGCCGAGTTCACCTCGATCGTGCTGATCGCGCCGCTGGTCATCACGCTGCTGGCGGCGACCACGCTCAAGGAGCATGTGTCGCCGCTGCGCTGGTCGCTGGTGGCGGGCGGCTTCATCGGCACGCTGGTGATTCTTCGGCCGGGCGGCAGTGCGTTCAGCTGGGCCGTGCTGCTGCCGCTCGGGCTGGTGATGACCAACGCCTGGTTCCAGGTGCTCACCAGCAAGCTGGCGCAGACCGAGAACCCGCTCACGATGCATTTCTATACGGGCTGGGTCGGCACGCTGATTGCCTCGTGCGCGCTGCCCTTCGTATGGACCGCCCTGCCCTCGTGGGAGTGGTGGGCGCTGCTGTGCCTCATGGGCTTCATGGGCACGGTGGGACACTTCATGCTGATCCTTGCGTACCAGCGCGCGCCTGCGTCCACGCTCACGCCTTACCTGTATGCGCAGATCGCCTTTGCGATGCTGGGCGGGTGGCTCATTTTTTCCCACGTGCCCGATCGCTTTTCGCTGCTCGGCATGGCGATGATCGCGGTCTGCGGCGCGGCCGGTGCATGGCTCACGGTGCGCGAGCGGCGGGTGCCCATCGAACCCGCGGAATCCTGATCAGGAGATAGCTTTATGGCCCAGTACTTCGAAGTCCACCCAGAGAACCCGCAGCAGCGGCTGCTGAAGCAGGCCGTTGCGCTGCTGGAGCGCGGCGAGATCGTCGCCGTGCCCACCGACTCCAGCTACGCGCTGGCCTGCCACCTCGACGACAAGGACGCGGTCGACCAGTTGCGCCGCATCCGCCAGGTCGACGAGAAGCACCACCTCACGCTGTTGTGCCGCGACCTGAGCGAGCTGGCCAACTACGCGCGCGTCGACAACAAGCAGTACCGCCTGCTGAAGGCCGCCACGCCCGGCCCGTACACCTTCCTGCTCGAAGCCACCAAGGAAGTGCCGCGCCGCGTGAGCCATCCGCAACGCAAGACCATCGGCCTGCGCGTGCCCGATCACAAGGTGCTGCTGGAGCTGCTCGCGCTGCACGGCGCGCCGCTGCTCGCCACCACCCTGATCGCGCCCGGCGAAACCGAAGCGCTGAACGACGCGCAGACCATCCGCGAACGCTTCGAGAAGCAGATCGGCGCCGTCATCGACGCCGGTGCCTGCCCGTCGCAGCCGACCACCGTGGTCGACCTGACGCCCATGGGCACGGGCGACGACCCCGTGGTGGTGCGGCAGGGACGCGGCGCGCTGGCCGTGCTCGGCCTCTGAAAAGTTGCGCCTGATAACTATTGCCTGTCTGACACAATCGCCCGGTGGATATTTCCAATCTGATACAGACCGTTCTCATCTACGCACTGCCCGTGATCTTCGCGATCACCGTGCACGAAGCGGCCCACGGCTATGTGGCGCGCCATTTCGGCGACAACACGGCCGAGGTGATGGGACGCGTCACCCTCAACCCGATGAAGCACATCGACCCCATCGGGACCATCCTGATGCCGCTGATGCTGTACTTCGCGACATCGGGTGCCTTCCTGTTCGGCTATGCCAAGCCGGTGCCGGTCAACTTCGGGCGGCTGCGCCATCCGAAGCGCGACATGGTGTGGGTGGCGCTGGCGGGGCCGGTCTCCAACTTCATCCAGGCCATCTTGTGGGCACTGGTGCTGGTGACCTTGGTCGCGGTCGGCATCAATGAAACCTTTTTCATCAAGATGGCGCAGGGCGGCGTGCTGGTCAACCTCGTGATGTGGGCCTTCAACCTGTTCCCGCTGCCGCCGCTCGACGGTGGGCGCGTGCTGGCGGGCCTGCTGCCCAACGGGCCGGCGCAGAATTTCCTTGCGCGCATCGAGCCCTATGGCTTCTTCATCGTGATGGCGCTGGTGCTCGCGGGCATCGTCAGCAACTACTGGCTGCGGCCGCTGATGGACGTCGGCTACACCGTCATCAACCTGATCATTACGCCGCTCAAGGCATTGCTGCTCTAAGTTTCTCCGTACGTACGTCACATGGCTTCGTCTTCTTCAGCTCCCCTGCGCGTCCTGACCGGCATCACGCCCTCGGGCACGCCGCACCTCGGCAACTACGTCGGCTCGATCCGCCACTCGGTGCGGCAAAGCGTCGCGCCCGGTGTCGAGAGCTTCTTCTTCCTGGCCGACTACCACGCGCTCATCAAGGTGCAGGAGCCCGAAAAGATCCAGCGCTCCACGCTCGAGATCGCCGCGAGCTGGCTGGCCTGCGGGCTCGACCCCGAGCGCGTCACCTTCTATCGCCAGTCGGACATTCCCGAGATTCCCGAGCTGACGTGGTTCCTGACCTGCGTCACCGGCAAGGGCGTGCTCAACCGTGCCCACGCCTACAAGGCGCAGCTCGACAAGAACATCGCCAAGGGCGAAGACCCCGACACCGACGTCACGGCCGGCCTCTTCATGTACCCGGTGCTGATGGGTGCCGACATCCTGATGTTCAACGCCCACAAGGTGCCGGTGGGCCGCGACCAGGTGCAGCACATCGAGATGGCGCGCGACATGGCGCAGCGCTTCAACCACCAGTACGGCGAGCACTTCACGCTGCCCGACGCCGAGATCGACGATGCCGTTGCCACCCTGCCCGGCCTCGATGGCCGCAAGATGAGCAAGAGCTACAACAACACGATCCCGCTGTTCGCAGCGCGCGCGTACCTGCAAAAGCAGATCGCCAGCATCGTGACCGACTCGCGCGCGCCCGGCGAGCCCAAGGACACCGAGGGCTCCGCGCTCTTCCAGATCTACCAGGCCTTTGCCGATGCCGACGAGACCGAGATGCTGCGCAAGGCCTATGCCGATGGCATCGGCTGGGGCGACGCCAAGCAACTGCTGTTCGAGCGCATCGACCTCGAAGTGGCACCGCTGCGCGCGCGCTACGACGCGCTCATGAACAACCCGGCCGAGATCGAGCGCATCCTGCTCATCGGCGCAGAGAAGGCACGCGACCTCTCCAAGCCCTTCATGACCCGCCTTCGCCACGCGGTCGGCCTGCGCAACCTCGCGGCGGGCAAGAACCAGGGCGGCGCCAAGGCGGCCAAGGTCGCAAAGCCCAGCTTCAAGCAATACCGCGAGCGCGCCGACGGCCTCTTCTACTTCAAGCTGCTCGACGCGCGCGGCGAGACCCTCTTGCAAAGCCGTGGTTTCACCTCGCCGCAAGAAGCTGGCCGTACCATCGCGACTTTGCAGGAACAGCGCGGCGCTGCATTGGCCACCCTGGCCGCGCAGCTCGAGCCGCTCGACATGGAAGGATCACGCGCCGTCACCGAGGCGCTGGAGGCACTGGCGGAGGCAACGTCCACAACCCAAGGAAGTTGATCCGGCATGAGACCCACCGGCCTATCCGCCGGTGAGCAGGAAGAGAGAAGACGGTGCGATCACAAAGGAAGAAAACATGAGCATTTATGTCATCGACGACCACCCCCTGATGCGCGACGCGATCGTGATGGTCTTGCGGCGCCTGCGCCCAGCCGAGAACATCGTCGAACTCGAGCGCCTCGACAAGCTCGCGGGCTCTGTCCAGCAGCGTGGCGCTCCCACCCTTTTCTGCCTGGACCTGAAGCTCCCGGACACCAATGGCGTCTCGGGCGTCATCGCGGTCAAGCAGGTCTATCCCAACGTGCCGATCGCCGTGTATTCGGCGGCACCGGCCGCGGACATGGAAGACGCCTGCATCGAAGCCGGCGCCGACACCTACATCGAGAAGTCGGCCAGCTCGAACGAACTGGCGGCTGCACTGCGCGGCCTGCTAATGGCCGGCTCCGAAGAAACCGACGAGCCGCCGGCCGCCAACAGCGGCAAGCTGTCCAAGCGCCAGACCCAGTTGATCGCCATGCTCGACAAGGGCATGAGCAACCGCGACATCGCCACCGACCTGGAGATCAGCGAACACACGGTGAAGGTGCACCTGTGGCGCCTGTTCCGCCGGCTGGGTGTGAAGAGCCGCACGCAGGCGCTGCACTTCGCGCGTACCAACGGGCTGCTGTCGGGCTGACTGGCTCGCCCCCAGGCTGCACGCACTTCGCGTCGCTTCGCCAACCCCCTGACGGGGGCAACACCTGAGGCCCGGCAAAGCCGGTTCCTCGGTGTTTCTGGAGTGAGGCTGGTGCCTTGTCGAGAACCGCGCCTTGTGCGCGGTTTTTTATTGCGCGTTCAACCGCCCGACGCACTCACACGCGCCTGCGCCACGGCCTCGTCCGCATCGTGCAAGGCGACGCGGAACACGCTGCCACCGCCCAGCCGCGAACGCACGCTCACCGGATGCCCCAGCACGTGCGACAGCCGCGCCACGATGGCCAGGCCCAGGCCGAAGCCGTCCGAGGTGCCGGCATGGTCGGCGACCTTGTAGAACTCCAGGAACACATCGCGCAGGTGTTCAGGCGCGATGCCGATGCCGGTGTCCCACACCTCGACGCGCATGCCTTCGCGCGTCTGCCGCGCGGCGAGCAGCACGCCGCCTTCGGTCGTGTACTTGATCGCGTTCGCCAGCAGGTTGCCGATCATGCGGCGCACGCGGATCGGGTCGGTCAGGAACGAGCCTTCGGTCAGGTGCACGCGAAAGTCCAGCCCGCGGCTTTCGGCCACCGGGCGGTATTGCAGTTCGAGGTCGTGCAGCAGCTCGGACACGTCGACGCGCTCGATGTGCAGCCGCACCTGGCCCGAGTCGATGCGCGCCAGGTCGAACATGGAGTCGAACAGCGCGTTCACCGCGTGCGTGGCGCGCACGATCTTCGGCGCGAGCTCCAGCACCAGTTCAGGCTCGTTGCGCAGCCAGTCGGCATACAACGAAAGTGCCAGCACCGGCTGGCGCATGTCGTGCGCGGCGCTGGCCAGGAAGCGGTTCTTCATGGCCACGGCCGACACCGCGGCCTGCCGCTGCTGGGTGAGCGACTTGATCAGGATGTGGTTGTGGAACAGCAGCTCCAGGCTGTTGCGCGCCGTCTCGTGAATGTGCCGCCCCGCCCGCAGCAGCAGGAACCAGTGAAGGATCGGCAGGACCGGCATCAGGTAGCTGTACTGGAACTGCGGATGCTGCACGATGATGAACGACAGCCGGACCACCACCGCGCCCAGCATCGTGATGAACAGCGTGTTGACGTAGCGCTTGAGCAGCGGCGGATGCAGTGCCAGCCCGTTGAGCGGGAAGGTACCGACACCCGCCACGATGAGCCAGCTCATGAACTGGTTGACCTGCGGCGTGCGCTCGAAGAACAGCAGGATCGAGAAGCCCCACACCACCGCGCTGGTGCTCCAGATGAAGCCATAGCGCTCGGTGAACTGCTGCTGCGCCGTGGCGCTGCGGCCGGCGTAGCGCACGGCATAGACCCGTGCACCCCACGCGCGGCAGGCGGTGGCGATGATGCCCGCCACCAGCCAGGTGATCAGCTCCCACCGGGGCACGTAGCCCCAGTTGAGGCCGACCATCGCCGGCATCAGCGCGAACGAGACGAAGTAGGAGCCGCGCGCGGAGCGCATCAGGCTGCGGATGAGTTCGCCGCGCACCCATGATTCGGCCTCGTCGGCCGAAGCCGGGGCGGGTGTCAGACTGGCGATCGACGCATTGGCCATATGGCGCATGACCCTTGTTTATCCGGCCACAAAGAGAAAGCCCCATGGGACCCAGGGGCGCGAAGAGTCGGCGATCTTAACGGGCCGTGGGTTATTGTTTCACTGGGTAACGATTCAAAAGTACCCCCGCCACTGCGAAAAGCATTCAGGAAGAATCACCGCATGCTGTCCCATGTTTTCGTCGGCGTGACCGACTTCGAACGCGCCTTTTCCTTCTATGCGTCGATCATGAACGAGCTCGGCCTCAAGCTGAGGTTTCGCGACGACACCCGGCCCTGGGCCGGCTGGCAGAGCCCCGATGCGCCGCGTCCGCTGTTTCTGGTGGGTACCCCGTACGACGGGCAGATTGCCACGACCGGTAACGGCCAGATGGTGGCGCTGATGGCCGCCGACCGCGCAACCGTCGACCGCACCCATGCCACCGCGCTGGCCGGCGGCGGTGTGTGCGAAGGCCCGCCGGGGCTGCGGCCGCACTATCACCCCGACTACTATGGCGCCTATTTCCGCGATCCGGACGGAAACAAACTCTGCGTCTGCTGCCACACACCACCAACACCATGATGAACAACCTGACCCCCTTCCTCATTCACTGGGCCATCACCGCCGTCTCGCTCTGGGTGGCCAGCCACCTGTTTCGCGGGCTCAAGTTCGACAGCACCGGCGCGCTGGTGGTGTCGGCCCTGCTGCTGGGCCTGGTCAATGCCGTCGTCAAGCCGCTGCTGATCTTCCTGACGCTGCCGCTGACGCTGGTGACCTTCGGGCTCTTCCTGCTGGTCATCAACGCGCTGATGATCCTGCTGGTGGCGGCGCTGGTGAAGGGGTTCCGGGTGTCCGGCTTCTGGACGGCCCTGTTCGCGAGCATCTTCATCTCGCTGCTGAGCATCGCCATCGGCTCGTTCGTCACGAGCAACGACCCGGCCGAGAAGGTGCAGATGCCGCAAAGCGGCAACTGGCTCTGACCTTAGGTTTTCTGCGGGCCTAGCCGAGCACCGCGCCGCCGCGCAACAGCGCCTCGCGCAGCGCCGGCACGGGCACCGCCCGGACCTGCGCGGCCATGCCGGCGTCCGCGGCCCTGGCGGCCATGGCCGCCGCGATCCCGGCCGCATGCCCGACCGCCATCGAGATCGTCATCACGCGGATCGCCGCCAGCGCCTCGTGGCTGGCCGAGATGCCCCGGCCGACCACCAGCGCGTTGTCGAGCGTGCTCGGGATCAGGCTGCGGTACGGGATCTGGTAGGCATGGTCGGGCCCCATCGGCACGTAGTGCAGCGAACCGCCCGAGGCCGGGTGGATGTCGATGGGGTACGCGCCCGCCGCGATCGCATCGGGAAACTGCACCGGCTTCAACAGCTCCTCGGCCGTCAGCACGTGGTCGCCCTCGACCCTGCGGGTCTCGCGCACGCCCACCTGGGTGGCAAAGGCGCGCAGCCGGCCGTCTTCGCAGCCGGGCACGGAATGGGTCAGGAACCACGCCGCCTTCCAGGCTTGCCGGCGTCCTTCGATCTCGGCGGCGCCCAGCGCCATCGGGTCGGTGGCGTCGATGCCCAGGCGGCTGATGTTGAACCAGCCATCGGTCGAGTACGGGTCGCGGCTCGAATGCAACGCGGCGCGCGCCAGCTGGCCCTGCGCATAGCCTCGCGCGGCCAGTTCGGCCAGCTCGGCTTTCGTGAGCGCGCCGAAGCGATCGAAATCGATGGGCCCGAAGCGGAACATCATCGTGGCCGGCTGCAGCGATTCGTTGTCGCCGAGTTCCAGGAAGCGGGCGCCGGCCTGCTTCAGCGCGTCCATGTCGCCCGAGGCATCGACGAGCACGCTGGCACGCAGGCGCAGCACACCGCCCTTGGTGAGCACGCGCATGCCGACGATGTGGCGGCCTTCGCATTCCACGTCCAGCAGGTTCGCATGCAGCAATGGCCGCACGCCGGCCTCGGCCACCATGTCGTCGAGCGCCAGCTTGAGCACCTCGGGTGCGTATTCCACGCGGTCCATGTGGTGCCCGGTGGACATCACGAAGCGCTCGTGCGAGCGCGCCGCGCCATACAGCCGCAACCTGGCAACAACCTCGTCGGCCAGGCCCGCCACCACGCGGCGGCCATTGCCGGTCTGCCAACTGTTGAACTGCGCCACGGCCCCTGCAGTGGCATTGCCGCCGAGGAACCCGTAGCGCTCCACCAGCACGACCGAAGCGCCCTGCCGGGCCGCAGCGACCGCGGCCATGGTGCCCGCGACACCGCCGCCGCACACCACCACGTCGGCTTCGATGACGTGGCTGCCCATGCCTGTGTTGGTGCTCATGTCAGCTCTCCAGCCGGATGCCGCGGGTCTTGACGACCTGGCTCCATCGGTTGCCTTCGGCCTTCAGGTACTCGGCCGTGGCCTCGCGCCCGCTCGTGAAGGTTTCGAGGCTCAGCGCGTCGAAGCGCTTCTTCACCACGTCGGATTGCAGCGCGCCGGCCAGCAGCTTCTCGAGCCTTGCCAGCCCTTCGTTCGGGATCGTGCCTTTCGGCGCGACCAGCGTGGCCCAGCCCTCGACCTCCAGGCTCTGCAGCTTGAGGCTGCGGAAGGTCGGCACGTTGGCCAGCTCTGGCACCGGCTGCGGCGAAGATACGGCCAGCGCCCGCAGGCGCCCCGAACGGATATGAATGATCACGCTCGGCAGGTTCAGGAAGCCCATCGACACCAACCCCGAGATCAGGTCGGGCATCAGCGCGCTCTCGCCCTTGTACGGCACGCTGACCAGCGAAGTGCCGGTCTCCAGCGAGAACAGCTCGGCCGTCAGGTGCGCCAGCGTGCCCGTGCCGCTGTTGCCCGCGCTGAGCCTGCCGGGCTGCGCCCTGGCCTGCGCGATCAGGTCGCCGACGCTCATGGCCTTCGAGTCCGCGGGCACCACCAGCACCAGCGGCTGGCGCGACACCATGCCGATCGCGTCGAAATCGCGCGCCACGTCATAGCTCAGCTTGGGGTTCAGCACCGGGTTGATCACCATGCTGTTGCTACCCATCAGCAGCGTGTGGCCGTCGCGGCTTTGCGCCGCCGCCGCCACGCCGATCGCGCTGCCCGCGCCCGGCTTGTTTTCCACCACCACCGCCTGCCCCAGCTGCGGCGCCAGCACCTCGGCCAGCACGCGCGCCGAGCCGTCGGCGCCGCCACCCGGCGCAAAGGGCACGATGATGCGCAGCGGCTTCGTGGGCCACGCCTCGGCGGCCCGTGCCTGGCGCGGCAACCCGCCTGCCAGCGTGCCGCCGGCGGCCAGGGCCAGTGCCGACAACACGTTTCTGCGGGTGATGCCGGATGCGTCATTCATGCCGCCTGCCGCGGGGGGACGTTGGACCATGTGCTTGTCTGCCTTTGTGCTTGCTTTGTGTTCAGCGAATGCGCCGATCCTAGGAAGGCACCCGACGGCCGACAAATACCAACTTGTCGTGTGCCCATAACATCGCGTTATCCCCTTGGCTCCAGACGACGGAGAAAGTCATGAACCTCAGACAGATCGAAGTCTTCCGCGCCGTCATGGTGGCCGGCTCGGTCACCGACGCCGCGCGCCTGCTGCACGTGTCGCAACCCGGCATCAGCCGCATGCTCTCGCACATCGAGCTGCAACTCGGGCTGCCGCTCTTCGAGCGCCGCAAGGGCAAGCTGCTGGCCACGCCCGAGGCCCAGGCGCTGTTCGCCGAGGTCGAACAGGTCTATCGCGGCGTGGCGCGCATCGACGAATGCACGCAGGCACTGAAGAACGGCAAGATGCTGACGCTGCGCGTGCTGTGCAGCCCCGGCACCGGGCTGGAGATGGTGCCCAACGCGCTCATGGCGCTCGGCCGCGAGTTTCCGTCCGCCAGCATCTACATGGAGGTCGCGCTGGCGAAGGACATGGTCAAGCGGCTCGCGGCGCACGAGGTCGACGTCGCCATCTCGACCCTGGCCATCGACGACCCGCTGCTCGATTCGCGCCCCATCGGCAAATGGACGCTGGCCGGCGTTTTCCCCAAGGGGCACGCGCTCGAGGCGAAGCGCACGCTCAGGCCGATCGACATCCTGAAGGAGCGGATGATTTCCTTCAGCCCCGACACGCCGCAGGGCCGCATCATTGCCGACTGGTGCGCCAGCAACGGCCGCAAGCCCGATGCGCAGATCGACGTGCGTGCCGGCCAGGCCGCCTGCGCGCTGGCAGCGGCTGGCGCAGGCGTTGCCATCGTCGACGACCTCACGGCGCGCGGCTGCATGACCGACCGGCTGAGCCACCGGCCGATCGCCAAGGCCCCGCTGTACGACGTGTTCGCGGTGACCAACCAGAACTTCGCGGCCTCGCTGCTGTCGAGCCGCTTCATCGTGCATGCGCAGGCGGCGCTTCGCCAGCTCAAGCGGCACGCCTGAGCACGGCGCGCGCCCGGTGCGCCATCCCATATTCCGCTGAGGGACAGAAGGCAACGGCTCCCTATGATCCGGCTCACCCGGGCACGACACCGGTGAGAGGGATCCCCATGAAAATCGCCTTCGCCTCCTGCATGAACTTCGAGGCCGGCCCCGGCGGCTACCAGCGCGTCTGGAACCGCATCGCGGCCGAGCAGCCCGACTACCTGTTCCTGCTGGGCGACCAGATCTACATGGATTTCTTTCCTCATCTGGAAGAGCCCGCCGGATGGAAGGCGCCGCAGTTCCGGGAAGCGATGGCCGCCAAGTACACGGCGCAGTGGAACGTGCCCAATTTCAGGCTGCTGTTCGACGGCATGCGCCAACGCCAGGACAACGGCGGCGGCGTCTACGGCACCTGGGACGACCACGACTTCGCATGGAACAACGCCTGCGGCACGCAGGTCGACCCCGCGGTCAAGGCCGTGTCGCGCGAACTCTTTTCGCAGTTCATGCGGATCGACCCGCCGACCGAGGGCATCTATTACGCGATCCCCTTGATTCACCAGCAGCAGCGCATCGGCAAGGCGATTTTTCTCGACACGCGCTGGTACCGCGACCTGCCCGGCGACGACCACACGCTGCTCGGCGAAGACCAGTTCAAGTTTCTTGAAGCGCAGCTGAAGGACGAGCAGGGCTTCGTCGTGATCTGCGCCGGCACGCCGATCCGCGCGACCGGCAACGGCTGGATGCGCTACCGCGACGACTATGCGCGCTTTCGCCAGCTGATCTACAAGCGCAACGTCATCTTCCTGTCGGGCGACATCCACGAGAACGCCTTCCTGCCGCCGCCCGGCGAGACCAACATCTTCGAGATCATTTCCTCGGGCGCCTTCGTCACCAAGTACAAGTACGTGGGCGACCGCGAGAACTTCGGCATCCTCGACTACACGCCCGCCAGCACCGACATCAAGCTCTTCGACAAGCACGGCCTGGAGACGCACAACGTGATCGACAACGCCACCTTCTCGTACCAGGAAGTGAAGTAGCCAGGCAGCGAAGCAGCGCGACTACGAAAGACCGGCGTTCATCGCGGGCTGCGCGGCCTCGGCCCGGGCGTCCTCCATGCGCAGTGCCGGCGACAGCGAACACCACGACACCGGCGTCGACACCGGGTACGCCCTCGGCGACCGCGCCGAGGACGACGACCAGCACCGCACGGCCCCGTTCGGCTCGAACACGTAGCCCAGGCCCCGCACGGTCTGGATGAACCTCGGCGCGAGCGGGTCGGGCTCGATGACCTTGCGCAGCCGGGAAATCTGCAGGTCGATGCTGCGGGTGAGCGGCTCCTGTGCGCATGCGCGCGTCAGTTCCGCCAGGGCCTCGCGCGACTGCGGCTGTCGCGGGCGGCTCACCAGCGCGTGGAGCATGGCGCAGGCGCCGTCGGTCAGCGCAACCGCCACGCCGTCTTTCGTCAGCACGCCGGTGCCGGCGTGCCAGGCGAAGCCGCCAAAACAGATGGCGCCGGGTTTCTCCGGTCTTGCCTCGCACGACGAACGGCCGGGATTCATCGACATCTTCTTGTCTCCTTGATTGGTGCAGCCAGGGGGTCTGATGTGTGACGCGAGGACGATACCCACGCGAGACTTTCGAACAGCTGTCGGTCCACGCAGAAAGTCCCAAGGGTTTTCCCGGGCCATCGGCCGGTGCGCAAGACCCCCGCAAGCTCCCTGCGGATACATAGATGGATCGCACCGCACCCCGGCGATACGATCCGCCGCCGGAAGGCCGCCGGGGCGTCCTTCCGCGCATCGATACACGCACCGCATCAGCGAGGACTACATGCACCTTCGGCTCTCACACCGTTGCGCGCTGGCTGCCGCAACCTTTCTTCTTTCCCTGTTCGCGCACGCGGAAAACGGGATCGGCAAGACCAGCGTCCTGCTCGGGGTTTCCAGTGAATTCAGCGGCCAGGCCATCGCCAGGGAGAACACCGACAGCGCCCTTGCGTACTTCGCCTACGTCAACAAGCGCGGCGGCGTGTTCGGCCGGCAGATCGAACTCAAGACCTACGACGACGCCCGCGACGTGAAGAAGACGATCGAGAACACCGAGCGGCTGATCACGCAGGACAAGGTGTTCGCCCTGTTCGGCTACCGGTCGACGCCCACCAGCGAGGTGGCCATTCCCGTGGCCACGCGCCATGGCGTGCCGATGGTGGGCTCCTACAGCGGCGCCCAGTCGGTGCGCGAGCCCTTCAACCCGCTGGTTTTCCACCTGCGCGCGAGCTACCAGCAGGAGGCCGCCGCCATCATCGACCAGCTGGTCGTGCAGCAGATCCACAGCATCGCCGTGCTCTACCAGGACGACAGCTTCGGCAAGGATGGCCTGGCCGGCTTCACCAACGCACTGGCCAGGAACAAGCTCAAGGCCGTCGCGACGGCCAGCTACAGCCGCAAGGATCTCAAGGTCGACGACGCCAGCAAGACGCTCGCGGCCGCATCGCCCGCCGCCATCGTGATGGCATGCACGCCCAGCGCCTGCGTCGACTTCATCAAACAGACGAGGGCACGCGCGCGGGGCACGCAGTTCTATCTGCTGTCGAACGTCAACTCGAACGAGTTCGCGCACGACCTGGCGGCGGACGGCAACGGCGTTGTGGTTTCGCAGATCGTTCCCTCGCCATGGAACAACGCACTGCCGTTGACGCGCGAGTACCGCGAGGCGCTGCAGGAGGCGGGCAATTCCGGCGCCATCGCCTATGGCGGCTTCGAAGGCTTCATCACGGCCAAGCTCTTCGTCATGGCGCTGCAGCGCGCGGGCGCCGACCCCACGCGCGCCAAATTCATGGCCGCGCTGGAATCGATGCGCGAGGTCGACCTGGGTGGCATGTTCGTCCGCTTCTCACCTTCCAACCATCAGGGCTCGGCGATGGTCGAGCTGACCATGATCAACCGCAACGGCAAGTACATCCGCTAGGGAAGGCGGACGGGCCCCTGCTCCCGTTTCGGGCGTTCCCGGCATCTTGCCGGCGCTGTCGCATATCCTCGACCCCGATTCCCAGAGAGCGCCCCTTGCCCCCGACCAAAGCCCCCGCCCCCCTCTCCCGCCCGGCGACCATGGCCGACGTGGCCGCGCGCGTCGGCGTCTCGAAGATGACGGTCTCGCGCGCGCTCAACCGCAGCGTGGGCAGCGACCGCGTGACCTCGCAGGCGCTGCGCCAGCGCATCCTGCAGGCCTGCGAAGAGATGGGCTACGTGATCGACCAGACGGCGCGCACCTTCTCCAGCAAGCGCTCGGGCTTCATCGCGGTGCTGATCCCGTCGCTGAACAACTCCAACTTTTCAGAGACCGCGCAGGGCATCACGGCGGCGCTGGAAGCACGCGGCCTGCAGGTGCTGCTGGGCTACACCGACTACCACGTCGAGACCGAAGAGCGCTTGCTGCGCGCCATGCTCGCGCGCCGGCCCGAAGGCGTGATCCTCACGGGCGGCGTGCACACGCCCGCCGCGCGCGCCATGCTGCAGGCGGCCGGCGTGCCGGTCGTGGAGACCTGGGACCTGCCCGCCACGCCCATCGAGCACACGGTCGGCTTCTCGAATGCCGAAGCCGCTGCCGCAATGGTGCGGCACCTGCACCGCAAAGGCTACCGGCGCATCGCCTTCATCGGCGGCACCTCGAACCGCGACACGCGCGGTGCCGACCGGCAGCACGGCTACGCGCAGGCGATCCGCGAGCTGGGCCTGCCCGGCGGGCGCGTCATCAGCTTCGGCCAGCCGCCGATCTCGATGGCGCAAGGCGGCGAGGCGATGGCGCAACTGATCCGGCAATGGCCCGACGTGGACGCCGTGCTCTGCGTGTCCGACCTCTCGGCCTTCGGCGCGCTGATGGAATGCCAGCGCCAGGGCTGGGACGTGCCGGGCCGCATCGCTATCGCGGGCTTCGGCGACTTCGAAGTCGCGCGCGCCTGCCATCCGCGCATCACGACCGTCGCGGTGGACTGCGTGGGCATCGGCAAGGCGGCGGGCGAACTGCTGCTGCGGGTGATCGACGGCATGCGGGCCGGGCACCGGCCGCCTGCCGAGACGGTGATGATTCCGTTCCATGTCGAGCAGCGGGAGAGCTCCTGAAGCGGGCTCGGGTTTTTTTTAGAAGCGCGAAAGAGCCCTCGCACGCCGCGTCGCGTTGCCAGCCGGCATCAACGATTCGCCGCCTCGAAGAACGCGAGGATCTGCTCGCCAAGCCACTGCTCGCCGCTGTTGAAGTGGGCCATGATCGACACGTGGTTGTGCCCGGCCACACTCAGGTGCCGCGGCGCAACGCGCCTCGCCTCGGCCATGCGCCACGCGAACTCGGTGGCATAGACATCCAGCAGCGGGTTTTCGTACTCGGCATGGACCACGAAGGTGGGCAGCACAAGCCGGTGCGCATGCGCCATCGGTGACAGGTGCGCATAGGCGGTCGCGTCGTCGCCGAAGTACGCGCGAACGCCGGCCGCATTCGGGTTCTCGGGCAGCGCATCCGCCTGCAGGCGGGCCGACACCAGCACCAGGCAGCGCAGGTGCCGCCCCATGAAGCCGAGCCCCGGGTCGCAGGCATAGCTGGCCGCATGCGTGCCGCCCGCCGAATGCCCGACGAGGCAGACGGCATCGGCGTCGCCTCCATGTTCGGCGACGTGGTGCACGACCCACTCGCAGGCCATGGCCAGGTCGCGTGCGCCTTCGGGATGCACGGCCTCGGGCGCGAGGCGGTACTCGACATTGATGCCCACGCAGCCCTGGCGCGCGAACCAGGCGAGCACGTTGCCGTACATCGCGGCGTTGATGTCCTTGCTGCCGCGCACGAAGGCGCCGCCGTGCACGAACATCACCACCGGCGCATGGCGCGCGCCGCGTGGCCGGTAGACGTCGAGCACCTGGCGCGGATGCGTGCCGTAGGGCAGGTCGCGGATCACTTCGCAACCGTCGGTGGGCGCCGCCATGAGCAAGGGCAGGTACGCGGCCTTGACGCGATCGCCGGCCGCACGGATGTCCTGCTGCCACGCCGGACCGGTCTCGCGCAGCAACCGGTCGATCGCGTCGGGTCTGTCGCTCGGCATGCCTGGCCTCGCTTCGTCTTGCGCTCAGCCGGGCCGGAAGGCCGATGCCTCGACCTCCACGCGCCACGCCGGATCGGCCAGCGCCCGCACCACCAGCAAGGTCGATGCCGGGCGCGCTTCGCCAAGGAACGCGGCGCGCACCGGCCCGAGCCGACGGACGTCGCTGCCGTCGATGAGGAAGGTCGTCACCTTGACGAGGTGCGACACGTCCATGTCCGCGGCGCGCAGCACCGCCACGAGGTGGGTCCAGGCCTGTCGTGCCTGGGCCTCGAAGTCGTTGGGCACACTGCCGTCGGCGGCCACGCCGATCTGTCCGGCGATGTGCAGCCAGGTGCCGGCGCCGCTCACTGCGATGCCGTGGCTGTAGGGGCCGCCGGGCGGCGGAACATCGGGGGGTGCAATGCGGGTGGCGAGCGTGTTCGTCATCAGTGCACCGCCGCGTCGAGTTCGGGAATGAACGGGATCTCGACACCGTAGGCACCGATGTCCTCGCGGATCTTGTCGACGCCGCGCTTGATGATGCCCATCTCTTCGTCGGGATGGGTGGCGCCGAGCCCGTGGTCGGCCGCCAGCGCGCGGTTGCGGCCGGAGCGCCGGCGCTCGTCCTCGGGCAGGTTCACGACCGCATAGACGCCGTTGAGCAGGCTGCCGCGCAGCTTCTTCGCGACCTTGATGCCGATGGTCTTCTTCTCGTCGGGCGGCAGCTCGCCGAAGAAGCGCCGCATGATGATGCGGCCGAACTGGATGTGCCGCGCCTCGTCGCGCAGGATCAACCGGCAGGCCTCGCGGATCGAGTCGAAGCGCGCGTTCTCGTAGCGCGCCTGCAGCAACTCGCCCGACAGCTGCTCGAACAGCGTATTGACCGACAGGCCGGCGAAGAAGCTCATGGCCCGCTCGTCCTTCTCGTCATGGAAGCGCGGAATGATGTCGCGGAAGTAGTCGGCGCGCGGCGTGGGTTCGTAGGCGCCCAGGTGCTCGGCGATGCGAAAGCTCGCTTCGTGGTGGCGGAACTCCTCGGCAATGAAGTTCGTGATGTGCTGCTTGATCTCGAAGGGCTGGTGCCCAAAGATCGCATCGCGCAGCCGCTCCGCGCCATAGGGCGTCGCGCCATGCTCCATCCAGGCGCGCAGGCTCCACCATTCGGCGCCCGCCTGCCGGACCTCGGGCGGCAGGTCGGCCTTCTGCAGGTCGCTGTAGTCGATGTCGGCCACCGGGTCCCACGCCAGTTCGCGCGCCTGGGTGCACAGGCGCCAGACCTCGGGATATTCCATCTTCGAGACCACGGGGTAGGGGTTGGGCACGGAAGGGATCTCTTCGAGCAATGAGGGCTGCATGGGCGATGTCCGTCGTGGGTTGATGGATGAATGGATGAATGAGGAAGGGGCTGCAAGACGAACGGCCATGCTAGGAAGGCCGTGCTCATACATCCAATACTGTTTAAAGTGGCTCGTCATTCGCCGCAGGTATCTCCACGCCCATGATCGAATTCAGGCAACTGCGCCAGTTCGTGGTGCTCGCCGAAGAGCTGAACTTCGGCCGTGCCGCCATCCGGCTCCACATGTCGCAGCCACCGCTGAGCGTGGCCATGCGCAACCTCGAGACGCAGGTCGGTGCGATGCTGTTCGACCGCAGCCGGCACCACGTGCGCCTGACGCCCGCCGGCCAGGTCTTCCACAAGGATGCGCAGCGCCTGCTGCAGCAGGCCCAGGCGGCCACCGAGCGTGCACGCCGCGCGGCACAGGGGCTCGAAGGCTCGCTGCGCCTGTCCTTCGTGCCGAGTGCCGCGCTCGATGTGCTGCCCGCGATCTTCAAGCGCTTCCAGCACGACTACCCGACCGTGCAACTGCGGCTGACCGCCGAGACCACCGCGCGCCAGCTCGAAGACCTGCGCAAGGGCGAGGTCGAGCTCGCGCTGGTGGTGGGCCCGGTGTACGAGGCGCGCGACCTGACGCTGGTCGACCTGCAGGCGCAGAAGTTCGTGATCGCGGTGCCGCGCAGCCATCCGCTGGCGAGCCGGCGCTCGGTGAAGATCAAGGCGCTGGCGGCGGAATCGTTCATCTCGTTCCCGGCCTCGGAAGGCGCGGGCTTCGTCGCCGCGCTGCTGGGTGCGTGCCAGTCGGCCGGCTTCCTGCCCAAGGTCGTGCAGGAGGCGGCGCAGATGCAGTCGATCCTGACGCTCGTGGCCGGTGGGCTCGGTATCGCGCTGGTGCCGGCGTCGATGCGCATGCTGACGATGGCCGACGTCGTCTTCCTCGAAATCGTGGACACGCGCCCTCCTCCCACCTACCAGCTGGTGTTCGCCCACGGCAGCCACAACGACAACCCGGTGGTGCAGTCCTTTCTTTCGGTGGCGCGCAAGACGGTGGAAGTCGCGAAGCGGTAGTCTGCGCAAGCCATGCCCGAACGCCGCGGTGATTCATGTGGTGTATGAGCCGCCGCCGGTGAACGTATTGGACAGACTGGCGCCGGCGTTCGCACCATGTGGCTTCCCACATGGAGCTCCCCGATGAAATCCTTTCGCCAGTTGCTTGCCGTTCTGCTGCTCGCTTCCAGCACCGCCGTGCCGGCGCTGGCGGGGGACTATCCCGAGCGCCCCATCACGATCGTCGTGCCCTACCCCGCCGGCGGGTCGGCCGACATCCTGGCGCGCACGGTCGGCCAGAAACTGTCGGTGCAGATCGGGCAGCCGGTGATCGTCGAGAACAGGGCCGGTGCGGGCACCGCCATCGGCGCGCGCTTCGTCGCGGAAGCCAGGCCCGATGGCTACACGCTGCTGCTCGGAACGGTGAGCTCCCAGGCCATCAACCCCGCCATGTCGAAGACGGGCTACGACCCGCTGAAAGATTTCGTGCCGGTGAGCGCGCTGGCCTCCATCCCCTTCGTGCTGGTGGCGAACCCGGGCGTGGGCTACGCCAACGTGGGCGACCTGATCGCGGCTGCGAAGCAGAACCCCGGGTCGATCAGCTACGCGTCCGCGGGGCCCGGCACGTCGAACCACCTGGCCGGCGAGATGCTCGCGTCGGCCGCGAAGATCAAGCTGCTGCACGTGCCTTACAAGGGGAGCGCGCCCGCGCTGGCCGACGTGCTCGCGGGCCATGTCCCGCTGATGTTCGACCTGCAGACCACTTCGCTGCCGAACATCGCCTCGCACAAGCTCAAGGCGCTGGCGGTGACGGGCAGCCAGCGCAGCTCCCTGCTCCCGGGCGTGCCGACCGTCGCCGAAAGCGGCCTGCCCGGTTTCGAGGTGAGCGCGTGGTTCGGTGTGTTCGCGCCTGCCAAGGTGCCGGCCCCGGTCTTGAAGAAGCTCTCGGCGGCCATGGCGCGTGTCCTCGAAGACCCGGTGCTGGCGCAACGGCTGCGCGACATCGGCGCCGAACCCGATGCGCGCAGTGCCGCGCAGTTCTCGGCCTACGTGGCCGAAGAGGCGGGCAAGTACGCCTCGGTGGTGAAGACGGCGGGATTGGCGCCCTGACCTTGGAAGCGAGGCGGCGGCACGGGTGCGTCGGGGCCGCGATGGCCGAGGTGCGCGCTTCGCTGAACTGCTGATTCTTCGGGGACGGCCGCGAGACGCGGCACCCGATGGATGCGTTTGTCAGCCCCCTGTTGGGCGGCATGGCTGGACTCGATAGAACGCGCATCACCACACCCACGCCCAGACCGGCAAAGAACCCCTTGACGGTTCACAACCGAGCCGCGCTTTGCGATCTGGTGTTCTTCTCGGATTTAATTAAATCGTATCACTATTCATTAATAACCATCAATTAATAGAGAAAACCTCCAAGCCAAACGCCGCACCAAATTGATGCGGCGTTTTTTCTTCGTCATTTTTCTGTCACTTAGTGCGAATCTATAACTAAAACAAAAAGTCATATTGATCAATGACTTAGTATGTGGTAATAAAACAATTCTTTGGTATCTTTGTATTAGTTTAAAACATAAATAAATAATAAAAAACATAAGTAATTTTGGAAAACGATTCCAAAAAACGACATAGCCCGTTGCATCCATCCATTCGAATTAACATTTGTTTGCAATCATTAATTAAAAAATGAATGCACCAGAATGGTTCAAAAACCATTCGATGAACTTCTTAATTGGATGGATGGACTCATGAACACAAGCTATCGCTCGCTTTGGAATGAATCCCTTGGCGCCTGGGTTGCGGCGTCGGAAAACACGCGCGCCCGCGGCAAACGCGGCGGAAGCTGCGTGGCTGCATCACGCCCCACCAGCCGCATGCGCACGGGCCTCGTGAGTGCGCTGTTGGCCGTTGGAGGGATCGGGTGGTCCGCGCTGGCGCAGGCGCAGTCGGTGGATTGCTCAGGACTGCCCTTCAACGCGTACAACGGCACCGCTTCATGCATGGGCTTCCAATCCAAGGCCTCAGGGATTGGGGCTACGGCGCTTGGCTCTCTCGCGCAGGCCCAAGTGCTCGGCGGGCTCGCAGTGGGATACAACTCCCTCAGCTCTGCGCAGAACTCCATCTCCCTGGGTTTTCAGGCCTACACCACGGGCGCCAACTCCATCTACCTGGGTGCCCGCACCGGCCCCACCACGGGCGCGCTGGCGGACGGCGCCATCGGCATCGGCACCGACGTGACTGCGAGCGGCACCAACACCGTGGCCGTGGGCACGCAGGCCATCGCCAGCGGAGAAAGCGCCACTTCCTTGGGTTTCGGCGCGAACGCGGCTGCATTGCGCACCGTTGCCCTTGGCTTTCAGGCCACAGCCACCGTGCTGGACGCCGTCGCGCAAGGTACCCGCGCCCAGGCTACCGCGCAGAACGCCATCGCCGTCGGCTTCCAGTCGGTCGCGTCCCAACTCAACTCCATCTATCTCGGCTCGCGCACCGTCCCGGGAACCGGCGCCACGGCCATTGGTGCCATCGGCATCGGCACCGACGTGACGGCCTCGCAGAACAACGCCACCGCCATCGGCTTCCAGAGCCAGGCGACCGGGGGAAGCGCCGTGGCGCTCGGCCCGACCGCCGTGGCCTCGGGCGCCGCGGCGATGGCCCTGGGGTCCGGCACGGTTGCGCGCGACATCAACGCGGTCGCGCTCGGCGCCGCCGCCCAGGCCAACGCAGCCGGCGCCAGCGCCCTGGGTACCTTCGCCAATGCTTCGGGAGCGAATTCCACGGCCGTCGGTGTCAGTTCGACAGCCAGCAACACACGCGCTTTTGCAGGCGGCTGGGGCAGCACGGCAACAGGCACCGATTCCGCTGCCATCGGCACACGGGCCAACGCGGCGGGCACCAGTTCGGCGGCGCTTGGCAACCTTGCCAATGCCTCGGCCGATTTCTCGCTGGCCTTGGGCAACCAGGCCGTCTCGAGCGGCATCGGCTCGGTCGCGACGGGGTCGGGCGCCAACGCCGCGGCCGACGGCACCGTGGCGATGGGCAACAACGCCACGGCGACCCTCGCACGCGCAACCGCACTGGGATTCGGCACCCTGGCAGCCGGCCAGAACGCCACCGCGGTGGGCGCGCTCGCCAATGCGTCGGGCACGCAGGCTGTCGCCATCGGCAACAGCGCCAAGGCCTCCGCGCTCAACGCCATCGCGATGGGCAACAACACCGTCGCCGACACCACGGATGCCGTGGCGATCGGCAACGGCTCCACGGCCACCGGCGGCAAGGCCGTGGCCATCGGCTCGGGCAACGTTGCCAACGGCAATGGCGCCGTGGCCATCGGCGATCCGAACACCGCCACCGGCAACGGCGCCGTCGCGAACGGCCTGGACAACACCGCCACCGGCAACGGCTCGGTGGCAGTGGGCAACACCAACATGGTGGGCGGCGGCGGCCAGGCGGTCGGTACGGCCGGCACACCGGCACAGGGCGCGGTGGGCATCGGCTACCAGAACACCGTGGTCGGACAAGGCAGCGTCGCCATCGGCAGCACCAGCAAGGCGCTGGCCGCGGGCGCGGTCGCGTTCGGCGACACGGCGGTGGCGAACAACGCGCGCGATGTGGCACTGGGCTCGGGCTCGGTGACGGCGACAGCCGTGCCGACCCCCAGCGCGACGATCAACGGCACGACCTACAACTTCCAGGGCATCACGCCGACGAGCACCGTGAGCGTCGGCTCGGTGGGTGCCGAGCGCACGATCACCAACGTGGCGGCGGGCCGGATCTCCGGCACCTCGACCGATGCCATCAACGGCTCGCAGCTGTTCGGCACCAACCAGGCCATCGAGAACCTCAGCACCACCGTCACGGCCAACAAGACGAAGTACTACAGCGTCAACTCGAAGGGCGGCGGCAACGAAGACAACCTGGGCGCGACGGGCACCGACGCCATCGCATCGGGCAAGAACGCCACGGCGGCCGGCAATTCGGCGGTGGCGATCGGCCTGGGCGCGACGGCGGCCGATGCCAACAGCGTGGCCCTGGGCGCGAACTCCGCAACGGCAGCGGCCGTGGGAACCCCCAGCACGACGATCAACGGCACGACCTACAACTTCCAGGGCATCACGCCAACAGGCACGGTGAGCGTCGGCTCGGTGGGCGCCGAACGCACGATCACCAATGTGGCGGCGGGCCGGATCTCCGGCACCTCGACCGATGCCATCAACGGCTCGCAGCTGTTCGGCACCAACCAGGCCATCGAGAACCTGAGCACCACCGTCACCGCCAACAAGACCCGGTACTACAGCGTCAACTCCACCGGCGGCGGCAACGAGAACAACCTGGGCGCGACAGGCACCGACGCCATCGCATCGGGCAAGAACGCGACGGCGGCCGGCAATTCGGCAGTAGCCATCGGCCTGGGCGCCACGGCGGGCGACGCCAACAGCGTGGCTCTGGGTGCGAACTCCGCAACCGCAGCGGCCGTGGGAACCCCCAGCACGACGATCAACGGCACGACCTACAACTTCCAGGGCACCTCGCCGATCGGCACCATCAGCGTCGGCACGGTCGGTGGCGAACGCACGATCACCAACGTCGCGGCGGGCAGGATCTCCGGCTCGTCGACCGATGCGATCAACGGCTCGCAGCTGTTCGCCACCAACCAGTCGATCGAGAACCTGAGCACCACGGTCACTGCCAACAAGATCAGGTACTACAGCGTCAACTCCACCGGCGGCGGCAACGAAAACAACCTGGGCGCGACAGGCGCCGATGCCATCGCGTCGGGCAAGGACGCCAGCGCGACCGTCAACGGCGGGGTCGCCCTCGGCTCAGGCGCCGTCTCCGACCGCGCGATTGCCACCGGCATCGGCAACATTCCCGCGGGCAGTTCGCTGATCCCCTTCAACACGACCGACCGTGGGCTGTTGGGTGCCCTCTCTGTCGGCAGTGCCACCACGTACCGCCAGATCACCAACGTAGCCGACGGCACGCAACAGCAGGACGCGGTCACGGTGCGCCAGCTCAGCGGCGCACTGCAGTCGTTCGCCGTCACGCCGATCAAGTACTTCCACGCCAACTCCACGGCGGCCGACTCGCTGGCCATCGGCGCGGAGTCGGTGGCGGTTGGTCCGCAGACCGTGGTCAACGGCAACAACGGCGTGGGCATCGGCAATGGCGCCGTGGTGCAGCAGAGCGCGCCGGGCGGCATTGCGATCGGGCAGGCCGCGAACTCGCAGTTGGCCGACTCCATCGCGCTGGGCACCAAGTCGTCGGCCGCGGCCGTGCAAGGCGTGGCACTGGGCGCAGGCAGCAGCGTGACGCAGGCCGGCGGCGTGGCGCTGGGCGCGGGCTCCGTGGCCTCGACGGGCGCGGGTGTCGCGGGCTACGTGCCGCCCACCGCCACCGACGCGCAACGCATTGCCATCGGCGCGACGACCAGCACGCTGGCGGCCGTGTCGGTGGGCAATGCCGCCAACGGCCAGTTCCGGCAGATCACCGGCGTGGCGGCGGGCACGGCCGACAGCGACGCGGTCAACGTCTCGCAGTTGAGAGGGGTACAGGGCACGGTGGCCGTGATCGATCAGTCGACCGTCAAGTACGACACCAACGTGGACGGCTCGGTCAACTACAACAGCGTGACCATGGGTGGCAGCAATGCCACCGGGCCAGTCACGGTGCACAACGTGGCACCGGGCGTGGCGGGCACCGACGCCGTCAACGTCAACCAGCTCACGGCCGTCAACAGCAACCTGAACAACCGCATCGACGCGGTCAACAGCCGCATCGACGGTGTCGAGAAGAACGCCTACGCCGGCGTTGCCGCGGCCATGGCGCTGCAGATGCCCGCGAGCTACGTGCCGGGCAAGACGGCCATGCGCATCGGTGTGGGTTCGTTCAAGGGACAGGGCGCGGTGGGCATCAGCTTCCGTCGCACCTCCGAAAACAACGCCTGGAGCATCACCGGCGGCGTGGCCACCAGCCGTGCGGGGGTGGGCGCCACCGTCGGCGCGGAATGGGTCTTCAACTGATCGCGATACAGATGAACCGGACGAACTCCATCATGAACAAGCCTCTTCTTCTCCAAGCCCAGCGCCCTTTCACTGCCTTCGCGGTTCGTGCCACGCCGCTCGCCACGCTCTGCCTTGTGGCGCTGCTGGCCGGTGGCTGCGCCAGCCCGAGCTACACCATCACGCCCGAGATGCAGGCCCGCGCCGCGTCGGAAAACCCGGCACCGCCGAAGGACGACGACTTCCCCGCGCCGGGCTCCGCCAAATGGCAGCAGGGCGCGTTCCCGAGCCTCGAGGCCTTGCGCGCCATGCGCACCGGCATGGGCAAGGACCAGGTGCGCGGGCTGCTGGGCTTTCCGCATTTCAGCGAAGGGCTCGCTGGCGTGCGCGAGTGGAACTACATCTTTCACTTCCGCACGGGTGCCGGCCCCGACTACATCACCTGCCAGTACATGGTTCGCTTCAACGCAGACGTGCTGACCCACGGCATGTACTGGAAGGGCGCGGGCTGCGCGGACCTGCTCAAGCCGCCGCCCGCGGCGATGCAGCCCGTCGCGACCGTGCGGCCGACGGTCGTAGCGCCTGCGAAGACGACGCTCGGCGCCGACGGCCTGTTCCGCTTCGACGGCCGCTCGCTCGACGACCTGCTGCCGGAAGGACGGCGCAAGCTCGACGCACTGGCACGCGACATCCGAAGCGACAGCGGATCGGCCGGTGCGATCAGGGTGACGGGCCACACGGACCGGCTCGGCAGCAAGCCCTACAACCAGGCGCTCTCGCTGGCGCGCGCCAACACCGTTCGCGACTACCTGGTGCAAGCCGGCGTGCCGGCGCAGCGCATGCAGGTGCAAGGCAGGGGCGAATCCGAGCCGAAGGTGCATTGCGCACAGGCCCGGCGAGCCGAACTCATCGACTGCCTCGCGCCGAACCGCCGCGTGGACATCGAGGTGCTCTCGGGGCAATAAGGCGCTGCCGCAGCGCTGGCAGTGCCGGCGTTGCGGACGCGACAGACACGAGGTCAGGCAATGGCGGCCGCGGTATCCGCAAAGTCGATCAGCACCTTCATCGCCTGCTTCCGGTCGCTCGCCAGTTCGAAGGCCTCGCGCGCCTTCAGCATCGGGAAGGTGTGCGTCACCACCGGCGACAGATCGACCCGCCCTTCGTTGATGAGCCGCACGGCGAGCGCGAACTCCGCATGGAAGCGGAACGAGCCGCAGATGCTCAGCTCCTTCGACACCACCATGTTCTGCGGAATGCTCACATCGCCGCCCAGGCCGAGCTGCACGACCACGCCGCGCGGGCGCATCACCTCCAGCCCGTCGCGCAATGCACGCTCGTTGCCGGAGCATTCGAGCATCACGTCGAAGGTGCCCTTGTCGGCCGAATGGCGCGCGACCCAGCCCTTGTCCTGCGCGGCGTTGATCGTCCGGTCGGCGCCCATGGCGCGTGCAATGGCTAGCGGCTCATCGACCACGTCGGTGGCGGTGATCTCCGCCGCGCCGTGCGCGCGCGCCGCCGCGATCGCCAGCACGCCGATGGGCCCGCAGCCCGACACCAGCACGCGCTTGCCCAGCAGCGGCCCGGCACGCGATACGCCGTGCAGACCGACCGAGAACGGCTCGGCCAGCGCCGCCAGCCGCAGCGGCACGTGGTCGGCCACCTTCACGCATTGCGTGGCCTCGCACAGCAGCATGTTGCGAAAGGCGCCCTGCACGTGCGGCATGCGCATGGCGCTGCCGTAGAAGCGCATGTCCAAACACTGGTTGGGCAGGCCTTCGAGGCAGAACTTGCAGGCGCCGCAAGGCCGGCTGGGGTTGACCGCCACCTTGTCTCCGATGCGCACGCTCTCGACGCCCGGCGCCACCGCGACCACGGTGCCGGCGACTTCATGGCCCAGCACCATCGGCTCCTTGATGCGCACGGTACCGAAGCCGCCGTTGTGAAAGTAGTGCAGGTCGGAGCCGCAGATGCCGCCCATGCCGACCTTCACCAGCACCTGGCCGGGGCCGATCTCGCCGGCGTCCTGTTCGTCCAGGCGCAGGTCGTCGGGCGCGTGGATCACGAGGCACATGCAACGCAAACGCATGGTGTGTCTTTCTCTTTTTTCCGGCGATCAGGCCACGGGGGTGATGAGAGGCTGGCCCGCGAAGTGGGCCGCCAGGTTGCGGCGCACCAGCTCGCCCATGGCACGGCGCGTCTGCTCGGTGCCGCTGCCATGGTGCGGGGTCAGCACCACGTTGTCGAGCGCCGCAAAGCGCGCGTCGATGTGTGGCTCGTTGAGGAACACGTCGAGCGCCGCGCCGGCGATGCTGCGCGATTCCAGCGCCTGCAGCAGCGCGCCTTCGTCGATCGTGCTGCCGCGCGACACGTTCACGAGCCAGCCCTTGGGGCCGAGCGCCTGCAGCACTTGCGCATCGACGATGCCGCGCGTGGCATCGCCGCCGGGCAACACGACGATGAGCACGTCGCACCAGTCGGCCAGCGCGACCAGGCTGCCGAAGTGGCGATGCGGGCTGTCGGGCTTCGGCGTGCGGCTGAAGTAACCCACCTCCGCATCGAACCCCGAGAACCGCCGCGCGATGGTGCCGCCGATGCGGCCGAAGCCGGCGATGCCGATGCGCTGGCCGAAGACGCGCGTCGTGAGCGGCATGCCGCCGTGGGCCCATGCACCGCTGCGCACGAATGCATCGCCCGCCGGAATGCGCCGCTGCAGCGCGAGCGTGAGCCCGACGGCGAGGTCGGCGACGTCGCCATTGAGCACGTCGGGCGTGTTGCTCACGCGAATGCCGCGTGCGCGGCAGGCGGCCAGGTCGATGCCGTCCGTGCCCACGCCGTAGCAGGCGATCAGCTCCAGCTTGGGCAAGGCTGCGATGAGTTCGGCATCGGCCCCCAGATCGCCGCGTGTGGCGATGGCGCGGATGCCCGGCCCGTGCGCGGCAATGAAGGCCTGCCGGTCCGGCGCCTCCCAGAGGCGATGCAGCGTGTAGGCCGCCTGCATCGGTGCCATGTCCCATTCCGGATAAGCGCCGGGCATCAGCACGTGCGGGGATGTGGCGGTAGCGGTCAAGCGTTTCTCCTGCTGGCGGTGTTTTGGATTGGGATGGATACCGGTAACTTTAAGTGGGCCGACCCAAGGCTGGCAACGCAGGTTTCACTGGTTGACGCTCTCGAAAGATACCGGTAACGTATTCTCGCTGTCATGCACCGGGCACGCCGCGCGCGCCTTCCCCAGGAGTCCTTCTTGAAACTGTTCGATCTTTCCGGGCGCACCGCCCTCGTCACCGGCTCCAGCAAGGGCATCGGCTTCGCGCTGGCGCAGGCGCTCGGCGCGGCCGGCGCGCGCGTGGTGCTCAATGCCCGCGATGCCGCCTCGCTCGCTGCGGCCCGCGATGCATTGCGCGCCCAGGGTGTCGCGGCCGAGGCCATGGCCTTCGACGTCACCGACGCCGCCGCGGTCGAGGCCGGCGTGGCCGCCATCGAAGCCGACATCGGCGCCATCGACATCCTCGTCAACAACGCCGGCATGCAGCACCGGGGCTCGTTCGCGGAGTTCCCCATCGATGCCTGGCACAAGATCACCACCACCAACATCGACAGCGTGTTCCTCGTGGGCCGCTTCGTGGCGCAACGCATGATCGAGCGCAAGCGCGGCAAGATCATCAACGTGTGCTCGGTGCAAAGCGAGCTGGGCCGCCCCGGCATCGCGCCCTACGCCGCCACCAAGGGCGCGGTGAAGATGCTCACCAAGGGCATGGCCATCGACCTGGGCAAATACGGCATCCAGGTCAACGGCCTCGGGCCGGGCTACTTCAAGACCGAACTGACACAGGCGCTGGTGGCCGACGAGGCCTTCACCTCGTGGCTCTCGGGCCGCACGCCGGCCGGCCGCTGGGGCGATGTGGAAGAGCTGGGCGGCGCGGCCATCTTCCTGGCCTCGGACGCATCGAGCTTCGTCAACGGCCACATCCTGTACGTGGACGGCGGCATCACCGCGAGCCTGTAGCGCCTACAGCACGTCCTTCAGCTTGGCCCGCAGCCGGCTGATCGCCTGGCTGTGCAACTGGCACACGCGCGACTGGCTCACTTCGAGCACCGCGCCGATCTCGCGCAGGTTCAGCTCTTCCTCGTAGTAGAGCTTCAGCAGCAGCTGGTCGCGGTCGGGCAGCGCCCCGATGGCGTCCACGAGCTGATGGCGAAAACCGCTCTCCAGCAGTTGCTCCAGCGGGTCGTCGCTGCTGCGGCGGTCCTTGCGCGTGTCCTGCGCATGCGTGTCGAGGAAGGGGTTGTCGGGCTCACCCTTGGCGAAGTCTTCGACATACAGGAGCTGGCAGCCCTGGATCTCCTGCAGCATCGACTGGTAGGCCTCCAGGTCGATCTTCAGTTCCTTGGCAATCTCGCCTTCGGTGGGCGAGCGACCGAGCCGGTGGCCCAGCGCCTGTATCGCTTTCTCGATGCCGCGCGCCGACTGGCGCAGGCCGCGCGAGCCCCAGTCGTTGGCGCGCAGTTCGTCGAGCATGGCGCCGCGGATACGCTGGCTGACGAAGGTCTCGAACTGGGCGCCGCGGTTGTCCTGGTAGCGGCTCGATGCGTCCAACAGGCCCAGCATGCCGGCCTGGATCAGGTCGTCCAGCTCCACGCTGGCGGGCAGCTTGGCCATCATCTGCAGCGCGATGCGGCGCACCAGCGGCTGGTGCTGCGCCAGCAGGTGGGATTTCTCGATGGTTCCCTGTGCGGTGTACACGGCCGTCCTTTTCCGGTTTCGTCCAGATGCGGCGGGGTCAGGCAGCGACCGCGTGCGACGGCTGCAGCGGTTGCTGCAGTTGCGGTGACGACGAAGACGGTGCGCGCACGCCCACCTCGCGCCATGGCCAGCGCCCCATGTCGTCGGCGACGCGGCGGAAATCGACGGCGGCCGCGCTGGCAGGAAAGGCCTCGACGGCGGTCTGCCGCAGCCGCCACGCATCGGCCAGCCGCGGATCGGACCTCACCAAGCCGGCCGGCTGCAGCGACAGCGCGAGATAACGGCTGCCCGCGTTGGCCAGGTTGCTCATGACCTTCTGCGCTGCATCGACATCGGTCACGCCATTGACCAGAAAGCGCATCTGCTGGAGCCCATGCGCGTAATGCAGGCGCTTGATGCCGGCATAGGCCGAGGTGATGCACGCGGGATGCGGCTGCAACACCAGCAGCAGTTCGTCGGCGCCTTGCGCGAGCGCCGACAACCGGCCTTCGCCATCGAAGGCCGCATCGACGATGACCACGCCGCTGGGCCACATCGAACGCGGATCGGTCGCGTCGTGCGCCACGCCGGGTGGCGCGGGCAGCACGTGCACGCCCGAACCGGCGCGCGCGGCCGCCCTTTCGATGCCCAGGCGTGCGCCGGCCAGGTTGCCCAACGGATCGATGGCCCAGCCGTCGCAGGCCGATCGCTCTTTCGGGCAATGCTCGTCCAGCAGCAGCACGTTCTTGCCCTGCTGCACCAGCGCCGCGCCCAGGTTCATGGCGGTCGTGGTCGCGCCCGCACCGGGGCCCATGCCCGCCACGGCGACGACACGCGTCGGCGTCTGCGCGAGCAGGCGCCGCAGCCCGTCTGCCTGATCCGTGACCCGCTTGCTCATGCGATGCCCCTCAACCCATCTGCACCAGTGCGCGCGGCGCCTGCGTGGGCGCGGTCGACTCGGTGCCCAGTGCTTCGAGCAGCAGGAAGAACTTGCCGACACCCGCGTACAGCGCGCTGCCGGTCATCGGCCGGCCGGCACGCACGGCGCGCCCCGTCAACTGGCCCAGCAGCATGCGGGTGCGCTCGGCCCAGTCGCCTTCGGCCTGCAGCAAGCGCCACACGGTGGTGCTCATCTGGCCGGCAATCAACAGCCGCTTCATCATGTTCGGGTCGCCCAGCTCGCCCATGCCGCCGACCAGTTGCACGCCGTCGCGCATCAGGCGCAGGCAGGGCTCGGCGTCGTTGGCCCAGCCTTGCCATTGCGCGAGCTGCTGCGGGCCGACCTCGGCACCGACGTTGGACAGCGCATAGCCCTGCGACAGCACCTTGCGGCTGCGCGCATCGATCACCTTCGTCGCCACGCAGCGCAGCGTGGGCAGCGCCTCGCGGTCGATGCCTGCGGCCATGGCGGCGGCACCGGGGCGCGGCACCACGTCGGCATGCGCTTCGCACTGCAGCGCGGGCTTGCCGCGGAAGCGCACGGGGCGCGCTTCGCCGAACTCAAAGCCGATGCGTGCCAGCGTGCAGGCCGCGCCGGTGCGCGCGTCGATCACTGCCGTCGAGCCCGGCGCGCGCGCCAGCCAGTGCTGGCCCGAGGCCTGCCACTGCATCACCACGTCGAGGCCGGGCAGCTTGCCCAGCACATGCACGAGCGCCTTGCCGAAGTCCTGCTGGCGCAGCCACTGCACCTGCCGCATGCCGGGCCTGCGCGAAGCATCGGCCGCACCGCGCGCGGCGGTAGACAGCCACTGGTTCGGCGCCGCCAGCGGCAGGCCGCTGCGGTCCGACAGCAGCAGGCTGCCATGGCATTCATAAGCGTCGCCGCTTTCGCTGGAGCGCAGGCCGACCTGCCCGCACAGCGCGAGCACATGGGTCTCGCAGCCGGCGGCGACTTCGCTGCGCGCATGTTCCGACAGATCCTGCAGCACCGCCTTTTGGCCGACCGCATCGTCGCCCGCCTGGCGCCAGAGCCCGCGTGCGCGCTCGAAGCCGATCTGCGCACCGGCCAGCGCACTCGCGGCGGTGGCCAGCTCCTGCGCGTCGTGCGCCATCGCGCGGATCAGGTTCTGGTACTTCAGGCGCAGCCGGTCGGCCTCGCCCTGTGCCTGCACCACCTGCGCCGACGGGCCCGCACCCGCGGGCTCGTCGTTCAGATCGGTCTCGGCAGGCACGAACAACGGGCTGTGCTGGCGCGGCTGGAACACGCTGTCCACCAGTTGCGCGCGGTCGGCCTTCATCAGGTTCTCGGGCACTTTCTGGCCGCTGGAGATGTAGTGCACCGGCAGGCGATGGCGGATCACGGTGTCGATCAACGCACCGGGGTGCGTGGCCTCATCGACCTTGGTGAAGATGCAGCCCGTCAGGTCGTTGCCGTTGCGATAGGCGTGCACCACTTCGTTGAGCGTGTCGCCGTGGCTGGTCGCGTTGAGCAGCAGCAGCCGCTTGACCGGCCGGTGGCTGTTGCCGAGCATGGCGATCTGCTCCGACACGGCGCGGTCGCGCTGGCTCATGCCGACGGTGTCGATCAGCACCATGTGCTTGTCGCGCAGGTCCTGCAGCACCAGGTGCAGGTCGGCCGCGTCCTTCACGGCGTACACCGGCACGTTGAGAATTTCGCCGTAGATGCGCAGCTGCTCGTAGGCGCCGATCCGGTAGCTGTCGGTGGTCACCAGCGCGAGCTTGTCGGCGCCGAAGCGCATCACGCAGCGCGCGGCCAGCTTGGCCGTGGTGGTGGTCTTGCCCACGCCCGTGGGGCCCATCAGCGCGTACACGCCGCCTTGCGCGAACAGCGCGTCTTCGTCTTCATGCACCGGCACCGCGCGGATGAGTTCGGAGCGCACGAAGGCCATGCCTTCGGCGTAGCTCCGGCCGGTGGGCAGCTTCTCGAGCATGGCCTTCGACAGGCGCGCGCTGAAGCCTGCACCGAGCAAGGTGCGCAGCAGACGGCCGCGCACCGGGTCGCGGCGCTGCTTGTCGCTCCAGACCACGCTGGCAAGCTGTTCCTCGATCATTCCGCGCATCGAATGGAGTTCGCTGAGCACCGCTGCTTCCGCCGGTGCAGCCGCAGACGCGATCGCGGCGAGCGGCATCGGTGCCGGCGCGGCAACCGGTGCCACCGGCACGACGGGCTCCACCTGGATCGCGGGCGCGGCGTTCTCCAGCGCCTCCTGCACATCGCCCTCGGCCATGGCGACGATCTCGACGCCCTCGGCCGTGGCACGGTGGGTGAGCACGATGGCTTCGGCGCCGAGCGTCTCGCGCACCAGTCGCAGGGCTTCTCGGCCGGTGGCCGCGACGAATTTGCGTGCGGTGGTGCGCACGTCGCGTGTTTCAGCTTGGGAATTCAAACGCGTCCTCCAATGGCGGCGGTGATCTTGATGGTCCGGGAGTCAGGGATCTCGGCATGCGAGAGCACCTTGAGCTGCGGCAGGCTGCGCCGCAGGAAACGGGACAACAGCACGCGCAGCGAGTGCTGCACGACCAGCACGGGCGCCAGGCCCATCTGCTCCTGCCGCACGATGGCGGCCTGCGCCTGCTGCAGCAGGTTGTCGGCAATGCCGGGCTCGATGCCGCTGCTGTTGGTCAGCGCCTGCTGCAGCACGCCGTCGAGCGAGCCGTCCAGGCCGATCACCTGCATCTCGATGTCGCCCGGGAACAGCTGCTGCGTGATGGCGCGACCCAAGGCCAGGCGCGTGAGCGTGGTCAGCTCGGTCGGGTCCTTGATGGTCGGCGCGTGCTCGGCCATCACGTCGAGGATGGTGCGCATGTCGCGGATCGGCACCTCTTCGTCGAGCAGGTTCTGCAGCACCTTGTGCAGCGTGCTGAGCGACAGCACCTTGGGCACCAGGTCTTCGGTGAGCTTGGGTGCGGTCTTGCCGATCTGGTCGAGCAGCTGCTGCACTTCCTGGCGGCCCAGCAGCTCGGCGGCGTGGGTCTGGATCAGGTGGTTCAGGTGCGTGGCCATCACGGTGCAGGCATCGACCACCGTGTAGCCGTACACCTGCGCTTGCTGCCGCTGGCTGGCGTCGATCCACGTCGCGGCAAGGCCGAAGGCCGGGTCGCGCGTGGGCGTGCCGGGCAAGGTGCCGGTGACCTGCCCCGGGTTGATCGCCATCCACTGGTTGGGGAAGGCCTCGCCCCGGCCGATCTCCACGTCCTTCAGGCTGATGATGTACGTGTTGGGCTTGATCTCCAGGTTGTCGCGGATGTGCACCACGGGCACCAGGAAGCCGATCTCCTGCGCGATCTTCTTGCGGATGCTCTTGATGCGGCCCAGCAGTTCGCCCTGCTGCGACTGGTCCACCAGCGGGATCAGGCGGTAGCCGACCTGCATGCCGAGCGGGTCGACCATGGCCACGTCGTCCCACGTGGCCTCGGCCATCTCCGCCGTGGGCGCAAGGTTCGCGGCCTCGGCTGCAGCGGCCTGTTGTGCGGCGGCTTCGCGCGGCTTGCGCAGCAGCAGGCGCCGGCCCATCCACGCCAACCCGCCCGCGATCAGCAGGAAGGCCAGGTTCGGCATGCCCGGGATCATGCCCAGCAGGCCGACGATGCCGGCCGTGAGAAACAGCACCTGCGGGTTCGAGAAGAGCTGGCCCGTGAGTTGGCTGCCCACGTCTTCGTCGGTGGTCACGCGCGAGACGATCACGCCGGCGGCGGTCGAGATCACCAGCGCCGGAATCTGCGCCACCAGGCCGTCGCCGATGGCCAGCAGCGTGTACGTGCGGCCGGCGGTCGAGAAGTCGAGGCCGTGCTGGACCATGCCCACTACCAGCCCGCCGATGATATTGATCACCATGATGAGCAGGCCCGCGATGGCGTCGCCGCGCACGAACTTGCTGGCACCGTCCATGGAGCCGTAGAAGTCGGCCTCTTGCGCGACTTCGGTGCGGCGCTTGCGGGCCACGTCCTCGCCGATCAGGCCGGCGTTCAGGTCGGCGTCGATGGCCATCTGCTTGCCGGGCATCGCGTCGAGCATGAAGCGCGCCCCCACCTCGGCGATGCGCCCCGCGCCCTTGGTGATCACCATGAAGTTGATGAGCACGAGGATGATGAACACCATCACGCCCACCGCGAAGTTGCCGCCCACCAGGAAGTGGCCGAAGGCCTCGATCACCTTGCCCGCCGCATCGGGCCCGGTGTGGCCGTGCATCAGCACCACGCGCGTGGAAGCCACGTTCAGCGACAGGCGCAGCAGCGTCGAGAACAGCAGCACCGCCGGGAAGGCCGCGAAGTCCAGCGCCTTCATCGTGTACATGCTCACCAGCAGCACCATCACCGACATGGCGATGTTGAAGGTGAACAGCAGGTCCAGCAGGAATGGCGGCAGCGGCAGCACCATCATGCTCAGGATCATGATGATGAGGATCGGCCCCGCGAGCCCCTTGAACTGCGATCCGGAGAACATCCGCGTCGGCAGGCGCAGCAGTTGAGTCATCGCGTTCATTCAATAGCCTTCATGCGCCGCGCTGCGGAGCAAACTGTCTTGGGGCGGCCCGGCACTGCGTTCATGCGGCATCCACGGCGTACTGGAGTTCTGCGGGCACCGGCAGATCGGTCGGCGTGCGCGGCGCGTCGCCGCCCTCGCTCTTCCAGCGCTTGAGCTGGTAGACCCAGGCCAGCACCTCGGCCACGGCCGTGTAGAGGCCCGCCGGAATTTCATCGCCCAGCTTCGTGTGCTTGTAGAGCGCGCGCGTGAGCGACGGCGCTTCCAGAATGGCGACCTTGTTTTCTTTCGCCAGCTCGCGGATGCGCGCGGCAACAAGCTCGGTGCCCTTGGCCACCACGCGCGGCGCGCGCATGTCGCTGTCCAGGTAGCTGAGTGCCACCGCGAAGTGCGTCGGGTTGGTGAGCACGATGTCGGCCTTGGGCACCTGGGACATCATCCGGCGCCGTGCCATCTGTTGCTGCTGCCGGCGGATCTGCGCCTTGATGTGCGGATCGCCTTCGCTTTCCTTGTGCTCCTGGCGCACGTCTTCGCGCGACATGCGCAGCTTCCGGTAGTAGCTCCACAGCTGAAACGGCACGTCGATGAGCGCGACCAGCAGCAGCGTGGCCGCGATCAACGCGCAGTGCTTGGCCACCAGCACGATCGCGTGCGGCAGCGCGTAGTGCGCGGGCTGCGCCATCAACGCCATCACGGCCTCGATGTCGTCCACGATGACCCACCACGCCACGCCGCCAATGAGCGCCGACTTGGCCAGCGCCTTGAACAGCTCGGCCAGCGACTGCGCGGAAAACATGCGGCCGATGCCGGCCAGCGGATTGAGCTTGCCGAAGTTCGGCGCGACCGCCTTGGTCGAGAACATCCAGCCGCCCAGCATCAGGGGCGCGGCCACCGCCGCCACCACCATCATCGCGAACAGCGGGCCGATGGCCATGAGCGCCTGGAACGCCATGAGCCCGCTCTGGGCCAGCATGTGCGAAGGGTCGAAGGCGCTGGCGCGGTCGAAGTGCAGGCCGCGGCGCAGCGCGCCGTTCATGCTCGCGCTGAGCGACTCCGCCGCGAACCACAGCCCGGCGCTGGCGATGCCCAGCATGACGAAGGTGGTGAGCTCGCGCGAACGGGCCACGTTGCCTTCCTCGCGCGCCTTCTCCAGGCGCCGCTCGGAGGCGGGTTCCGTTTTCTCGAGATCGCTTTCCTCAGCCATTCATGCTCCGAACCAGCACTGGCGAAGTACGCCTTGCTCAAGACCAAATTATTGAATCCGGTCGTTCGGAACAATCCGTCGATCAGGGCCGGTATCGCCCTGCAATTCGGACAATCAACAGGGCCGCGCAGGCCTAGAAACCCAGGCTCTCCAGCAGGTCGTCGACCTGCGCCTGGTCGGTCACGGCGTCGGGGTTGCCGGGCTTGATCTGCGGGCCGTTCTGCAGGCTGTGCACGGCCTCCTGGCGCTTCTCGGGTGGCGAGTTGTCGATCAGCACCTGCAGCAGTTGCGTCTCGACGTCGTTGACCACTTCCATCATCTTCTTGATGACCTGGCCGGTCAGGTCCTGGAAGTCTTGCGCCATCAAAATTTCCATCAGCTGCGAGTTGATGGCGCTCGCGCGCTGCGGCACTTCGTTGAGGTAGCCGCGCGTGTCCAGCACCAGCTCGCGCGCGTGGTCGAGCTCGATGGGGTTCTCGAACCATTCGTCCCAGCGCTGGCTCAGCCCCTTGGCATCGGTCGCCAGGGCTTCCTGCAGCGGCTGCGCCACGTCGATGGCATTGAGCGCGCGGTGCGCGGCGCGCTCGGTGGTGGCAGCCACGTAGCTCAGGCGGTCGCGTGCGTCCGGAATGGCTTGCGCGGCCTTGGCCACCTGCTTGTCGAGGCCCAGCTCGCGCAGGCCTTCGCGCAACTGGCGCGTGAGCTGGCCGATGCGGCCCAGCAGTTGTTCGGCGGTGTCTGTCGGGTCCGCGCTCCCCGCTGCATCGTGGCTCATGTCAGCTGGCTTCCTTGGCGAGCTTCTCGAAGATCTTGGTGATCTTCTCTTCGAGCGTGGCGGCGGTGAAGGGCTTCACCACGTAGCCGTTGGCGCCGGCCTGCGCGGCCGCGACGATGTTCTCTTTCTTGGCTTCGGCCGTGACCATCAGCACCGGCAGCTTCTTGAGCTCCGGGTCGGCGCGGATGGTCTGCAGCATGGTCAGGCCGTCCATGTTCGGCATGTTCCAGTCGGACACCACGAAGCCGAAGTTGCCGCCGCGCAGCTTCTCGATGCCCGCGGCGCCGTCCTCGGCCTCGTCGACGTTGAGGAACTCCAGCTCCTTCAACAGGTTGCGCACGATGCGGCGCATGGTCGGGAAGTCGTCCACAACCAGGATTTTGATGCTCTTGTCGATCACGATATTTCCAACTCCAACAGGTCGTTTTTCAAACTCGGTTCGTGCGTTCGCCGAACGTACGAAGGTGCGCCAGAACCCGGCGACTGACTTCACTCAACGGGGACACGTCGTCCACCGCGCCCAGCGCGATGGCCTCGCGCGGCATGCCGAACACCACGCAGCTGGCCTCGTCCTGCGCCAGCGTGTGGGCACCGGCGCGCTTCATGCGCAGCAGGCCCTCGGCACCGTCCTTGCCCATGCCGGTCAGGATGATCCCGATGGCGTTCTTGCCGGCATGCTTGGCGGCCGAATCGAAGAGCACGTCGATCGAGGGCCGGTGCCGGTTGACGGGCGGCTCCTGGTCCAGGTGCGCCACGTAGTTGGCGCCGCTGCGGTCCAGCGACAGGTGAAAGCCGCCGGGCGCGATGTAGGCATGGCCGGGCAGCACGCGCTCGCCGTGCACGGCCTCTTTCACGTTGATGCGGCACAGGCCGTCCAGCCGCTGCGCGAAGGAGCGCGTGAAGCCCGCGGGCATGTGCTGCGCAATCAGCACCGCGGGCGAGTCGGGCGGCAGCGGCTGCAGCACTTCGCGGATGGCCTCGGTGCCGCCGGTCGATGCGCCGATGATGATGAGCTTCTCGGTACTCAGCAGCGGGCTGCGCAGCAATGACTCCTGCGGCACGTCGGCGCTGGCGCGGGCCGTTGCGGCATGGCGGCTGGGCAGCAGGCGCGCGCTGGCGGCCGTGCGGATCTTGCCGGCGATCAGCTCGGTGTAGTTGAGCAGGCCGTCGCGCACGCCCAGGCGCGGCTTGGTCACGAAGTCGATGGCGCCCAGCTCGAGCGCGCGCAGCGCGATCTCCGAGCCGCGCTCGGTCAGCGAAGACACCATGACCACGGGCATCGGCCGCAGGCGCATCAGCTTCTCGAGAAACTCCAGCCCGTCCATGCGCGGCATTTCGACGTCCAGCGTCAGCACGTCGGGGTTCGTGACCTTGATGAGGTCGCGCGCCACCAGCGGATCGGCGGCGGTGCCGACCACGGTCATGTCGGCCTGGCTGTTGATGATCTCGGTCATCACGCTGCGGATCAGTGCCGAATCGTCGACACACAGCACCTTGATTTTTTTGACGCTCACCGGCTTCCTTTGTTTCCTGCCGCCGGCACCGTGCGGGCCGTGGCGGCATTGCCTGTTGTTGTTCTTTCCATGTCGCCTGGCACGCGCTGGCCCGACAGCCTGCGCAGCAGCTCGCCTTCTTCGCGCTGGATCAGCTGCACCTCGGTCTGCGCGCGCAGCTTGCGCACGATGGCCTTGCCGGTGGCCGGCAGGAAGCACACGCGGCGCGCATGCGGGCCGCGCAGGTCTTGCGCGGCCACCTCGATGCGCTCGGCGTTCAGGTAGCGCAGCACGAAGTCGGCATTGCGGTCGCCGATGTTCAGCGTGGTCATGTTGGCCAGCACCGCGCCGCCGCCGAACACCTTGGCGCGCAGCCGGTCGCGCCGCGCGCCCGCGCGCACCAGCTCGCGGATCAGCACGTCCATGGCGTAGGTGCCGTAGCGCATCGACTCGGCCGGGTCGCGCGTGCCGGGCTCGCTGTCGTCGGGCAGCATGAAGTGGTTCATGCCGGCCACGCCGGCGTCGGCATCGTGCAGGCAGGCGGCCACGCACGAGCCGAGCACGGTGCTCAGCACGGTGTCGTTCGCGGTCACGTAGTACTCCGACGGCAAAAGCTTGACGGCCATGAGGCCGACGTCGCGGTCGAAGTAGTGGTGGCTGGCCACCGAGCCGGGTGCCGCTGCGCTCATGGCACACCCGGGGCGCGCGTGCGCGAGAGCTCGTACACCGTCTGGCCGAGCGACCTGAAGGCCTGGTTGACCAGCGAGGCGTTCTCGGAGTGCCCCGCGAACAGCAGGCCGTTCGGCTTGAGCAGCGGCGCAAAGCGGTCGAGCACCTTCTTTTGCGTCGGCTTGTCGAAATAGATCATCACGTTGCGGCAGAAGATCGCGTCGACGGGCTCCTTCACCGGCCACGAGGTGTCGAGCAGGTTGAGCCGCGAGAACTTGACGAGCGCGGCCACCTCGGGCCGCACGCGCACCTTGCCGGCGTTGGCGCCCGTGCCCTTGTTGAAGAAGCGCCGCAGCCGCTCGGGCGACAGGCGTGCCACCTGCTCGGTGGTGAACACGCCGGTCGAGGCCTTGGCCAGCACGGCGGTGTCGATGTCTGTGGCGATCACGCGGGCCGAACCCGCGCGCTCGCCGAGCGCTTCCATCAACGTGATGGCGATCGAATAGGGCTCCTCCCCCGTCGAGGCGGCCGCGCACCACACGGTGACCGGCTGCGGCATCTTGCGCACGTGCGCGGCCAACGCCGGAAAGTGATGCGCCTCGCGAAAGAACGAGGTCAGGTTGGTGGTGAGCGAGTTGATGAACAACTGCCACTCTGCCCCATCGTGGCTGGCTTCGAGCAGGTCCAGATAGGTGGAGAACTCCGGGAGCTGAAGCTCGCGCAGGCGACGCGAGAGCCGGCTGTACACCATCTGCCGCTTCTGCTCGCCCAGGGCGATGCCGGCGCGGCGATGGATGAGGGTCCGGATTCTGGAGAAGTCGTTGTCGGTAAAAAGGAACTCGGTAGTCACAGCCAGCCTGGAAGCATGACTTTCAATGTACATAGCGGGCGCCGTTTCCAATGGGCCGATCAGACGCGCAAAAGCCCTGCACTTCCGGTGCCACCGGGCGGCCCAGCGCGTTGTTCATGCAGGCGGGCCCGCCGCGGCCGGCCCCGCGTCCAGCGACCACACGAGAGCCGCGAGCTGCGCCGCATTGACCTGCGACGCACTGAGGAACAGCGCCTCCGACAGGCGCGCCGCGCGGCCGTCGTCCAACTCGCAGCTTTCGGCCAACGCCACGAAAGGGCCATAGAGGCCGCTGCGCGACAGGATGGCCTGCTGCACCGCCTCGGTGAGCTGCACCCTGCGCAGCACGCCTTCCATCGACACGCCCAGCAACTGGTCGAGCAGCGAGAACATGCCCGCCACGAACAGGTTGTCGGCCTCGCTGGCCGGCAGCATGCCCTGCCCGATCAGCTCGACGAAGCGGCCACGCAGGATGGCTTTCTTCATCATGAAGGGCGAGCTGGCCTTGTTGCTGGTGGCCAGCAGCAGCGACAGCCAGCGGTACAGCGGTGAGTAGCCGAGCATGGCCACCGCATGCCGCAGCGAATGGATCTCCACCGCCATGCCGACCGAAGGCGAATTGATGTAGCGCAGCAGGCGGTAGGTGAGCGCGGCGTCGTGCTTGAGGGCGCTTTCGATGGCGCGCACGTCTTCGTTGCGCTGGATCATCTGCATCAGCTTGACGATCAGCAGCGACTCGGGCTGCAGCGCTTCCTCGGCCTCCTTCACCGGCGGATTGCGAAAGGCGCCGTCGACGAAGACATGCACGCGGCGCGCGGCGCAGGCGTCGAACTCCTGCCAGGTGTCCACGCGCGGCGCGATCAGCTCGATGGCCGGCTGGCCCGACTGGCCCGGTTGTGCCTCTTTCTGCAGCCGCTCCACCAGCGCCACATCGCCCACGTTCACCTCGACGTGCGTGACGATGGCGCGCAGCTCGGCGTCGTCCGGCAGCGCGGGCGCGCCGCACAGCATGAAGCCGAAGCCCTGCTCGCGCAGGAACAGCAGGATGGAGCGCATGTCCGCGTCCATCAGGTCGTCGGCGCCCATGCACAGCACCACATTCTGCGGCGGCAGCGATTGCAATTCGCTCTGAAACAGCGCATCGACCGTCACGTCGACGAACAGCATCTGCGGCCCGAGCAGCCATCCGGTGCCTTCGGGGTTCAGGTGCAGGGCCAGCGTGTCCATGAGCGCCTTGACGCCCGCGCCCGCATGCGCGCCCGGCGCCTCGCCCGCCGCGCGCCATGCCATCCGGTAGCCGGTGACGCGGCGCTGCCCGTCGAGCAGCATCGCGTAGGCCACGTGGCCATTGGCGCCGGCATCGGCCGGAGGACGCGAGGCGGCCTCGCCGGTGCCCGCGCCATCGGCGGGCGATGCGTCCCCGGACCCGGAGCGTCGGAAGAAATCGAACCTCATGCGGCGGTCTCCGTCGGCGTGCTCACAGGGCGACGGTGTCCGTTCTCCGGGCGGCACCCGCCAGGGCGGCCGCGCTGGCGGCCTGCGCGCGCTGGATGCGCGGCATCGCGCCCACGTCGATGATGAAGGCCACGCTGCCGTCGCCCAGGATGGTCGCGGCCGAGATGCCCGGCACCTTGCGGTAGTTGGTCTCCAGGTTCTTCACCACCACCTGGTGCTGTCCGAGCAGTTCGTCGACCAGCAGCGCGAAGCGGCTGTCGTCGGCCTGCACGATCACCAGGATGCCCTGCGTGGGGTGCGTCTGCGCACCGGCCACGTCGAACACGCGGTGCAGCTCGATGAGTGGCAGGTACTCGCCGCGCACGCGGATCACATGGCCGTCGGCGGTGATCGAATGCAGGTGCTCCGGCAGCGGCTGCAGCGACTCGATGACATAGCTCAGCGGCAGGATGTAGGCCTCGTCGCCCACCTTGACCGACATGCCGTTCAGGATGGCCAGCGTGAGCGGCAGCACGATGCGCGTGGTGGTGCCCTGCCCGCCGCGCGAATGGATCTCGACATGGCCGCCCATCTCCTGGATGTTGCGCTTGACCACGTCCATGCCGACGCCGCGGCCCGAGATGTCGGTGATCTGCTCGGCGGTGGAGAAGCCGGGCGCGAAGATCAGTTGCCACACCTCTTCGTCGGGCATGGTCTCGCTGACCGGCAGGCCTTGCTGCATGGCCTTGGCGAGGATGCGCTCGCGGTTCAGGCCCGCGCCGTCGTCGCTGACCTCGATCACGATGTTGCCGCCGTGGTGCTGCGCCGACAGCAGCAGCTGGCCGGTGGCGTCCTTGCCCTTGGCCAGGCGCACTTCGGGCGTCTCGATGCCGTGGTCGAGGCTGTTGCGCACCAGGTGCGTGAGCGGGTCGACGATGCGCTCGATCAGGCCCTTGTCGAGCTCGGTCTCCTTGCCGTAGGTGTCCAGGCGCACCTGCTTGCCCAGCTTGGCGCTCACGTCGCGGATCACGCGCGGGAAGCGGCTGAACACGTAGTCCATCGGCATCATGCGGATCGACATCACCGATTCCTGCAGATCGCGCGCATTGCGCTCCAGGTGGCCCAGGCCGCTCAGGAAGCGCTCGTAGGCCACCGGGTCGAGCATGGTCGCGGCCTGCGTGAGCATCGACTGGGTGATGACGAGTTCGCCCACGAGGTTGATGAGCTGGTCGACCTTCTCGACGTCGACGCGGATGGAGCTGGACTCCTTGGCACCGGGCGCTGCTGCTGCGGCCACCGGTGCGGCCACAGCGGCTGCTTGCACGGGGGCGGCTGCGACGATCGGCTTGGCGGGCTCCTCGACAACCACCTCGGGTACGGGCGCCGCCGCGGGCACTTCGGCCGCGTCTGCGCCGGCAGCTTCGCGCGTGATGTCGATCTGCGATTCGTCGATGACGAAGCAGCACACGGCGACGATGTCGTCAGGGTCGCAGGTGGTTTCGAGCATCACCGTGAACTGGTCGTTGCTGCGCGTGCGCGACAGCACCTTGCCCAGGTTGGCCAGCTCGCCGGCGAGCAGATCGCATTCGCTCTCGGACAGCCGCGCAAAGCGGATGCGCAGCACGCCGTCGCCACCGGCTGCCGCTGGCGCTTCGGCCACGACCGGTGCCGCCACGGGTGCGGGCGCCGGGGCAGGCGCTGGCGCAACTGCTGCTGCGGCGGCCGCACCGTCCACACCGCTTTCCAGCGCGAGTTGCTGAAGCACGCCACAGATGTGCGCGACCATTTCAGGGTCCGGCTCCTTGCCGGCCTGGTAGGCGGTGAGTTGTTCTTGCAAGGCGTCCTTCGTTTCCAGAAAGGCATCGATCATCGAACCGTTCAGGCGCAGCTGCCCGTGGCGGGCCCTGTCCAGAAGCGTTTCGAGCACGTGCGTGGTGTTGGTCAAGGCGGTGAAACCGAACGTCGCCGCGCCACCCTTGATGGAGTGCGCCGCGCGAAAGATGGCGTTGAGCTGCTCGCTGTCCGGTGCCTCGACGTCGAGGTCCAGCAGCAGCTGCTCCATCTCCGCGAGAAGCTCGATGGCTTCGACGAAGAAGGCCTGGGTGAATTGACTGAGGTCCATCTGGTTGCTCCGGGGCCTGCGCGCTGTGGCCGGCCGCTTGGTTTGTCGTTGTTATTCCGTCGCGGTGGTCGCCTTGGGCGGCACCGGCTTCGCGGCTTCGGCGGTGGTGGCGGTGACAGCGGCGCGAGCACCGGCGTTGGCAGCCGGCTGCAGCCCGCCGACGCGCGTGACGTCGCCGTCGTTGCTGTTCTCGCGCTCGATGCGCTCCTGCGTGCGATGGTTCAGCAGGATGATGCTGATGCGGCGGTTGATGGGGTTGCGCGGATCGGCGCGGTCCAAGTGCATGCTGTCGGCCAAGCCGATCACGCGCAGCACCTTGTCTTCGGTCATGCCGCCGATCACCAGCTCGCGCCGCGAGGCATTGGCCCGGTCGGCCGACAGCTCCCAGTTGCCGTAGGAACGGTCGTTGGTATAGACGATGGCGTCGGTGTGGCCCGACAGCGTGATCTTGTTCGGCAGCCCGTTGAGTGCGGGCGCCAGCTCGCGCAGGATGGCGCGCATGTGCGGCACCACGCGCGCGCTGGCCAACTCGAACATCGGGCGGTTCTCGCTGTCCACGATCTGCAGGCGCAGGCCCTCGGTGGTGATGTCGATCAAGATCTGCGAGCGGAACTGCTGGAACACCGGGCTCTTCTCGATCAGCTCGTCCAGCTTCTTCTTCATCTCGGCCAGGCGGCTGGCGTCGGCCTCGTCTTCGCTCGCGGTCTCGGTGTGCTTGACCTCGCCTTCGACATGCATCACGTCGGCGCCGCCGCCGGGGATCATGCTGGTGCTGAGGCTGCTTCTTTCGCCGCCGGCCATCGCCACGCGCAGCGGCATGCGGAAGTGCTCGGCGATGCCCTCGCGCTGCTTGGGGCTCGAAATCGACAGCAGCCACATGACGAGGAAGAACGCCATCATGGCCGTCATGAAGTCGGCATAGGCGATCTTCCAGCCGCCGCCGTGATGCGCGCCGCCGCCCGCCTTGTGGACGTGCTTGATGATGATCCGGGGCTTCGCTTCGCTCATGGCCGCTGGTCTTCGCATCTGCGCATCAGCGCGCCTTGACTTCCCGGACGTGGTCGTCCAGCTCGGTGAACGACGGGCGCTCGGTCGAGAACAGCACCTTGCGGCCGAACTCCACGGCCAGCTGCGGCGCGTAGCCATTCAGGCTGGCCAGCAGCGTGACCTTGGCGCACTGGTAGATCTTCATGCCCTCCTCGACCTTCTGCTCGATCAGCGAGGCCAGCGGCGACACGAAGCCATAGGCCAGCAGCACGCCCAGGAAGGTGCCGACCATGGCGTGCGCGATCAGCGCACCCATCTCGGAAGGCGGCAGGTTGGCCGAGGCCAGCGCATGCACCACGCCCATCACGGCCGCGACGATGCCCAGCGCGGGCAGCGCATCGCCCACGCGCGAGAGGCTGTGGCCGGGCACGGCGGCCTCGTGGCGGATGGTCTCGATCTCGTGGTCCATCAGGGCCTCGATCTCGTGCGCGTCGGTGTTGCCGCTGATGACCAGGCGCAGGTAGTCGCACAGGAAGACGGTGATGCCCTCGTGCGCCATGATGTTCGGGTAGCGCTGGAAGATCTCGCTCTGGGCCGGGTCCTCGACGTCGGACTCCAGCTTCATCATGCCTTCCTTGCGGGCCTTGGCGAGCAGCTCGTACAGCAGCGCCAGCAGGTCCATGTAGAGCTGGCGGTTGTGCTTGGAAGAGCGCAGCAGCAGCGGCAGCTCCTTGATGGTCGCCTTGATGGTCTTGCCGTTGTTGCCCGCGATGAACGCACCGAGCGCGGAGCCGCCGATCATGAGCAACTCCACCGGCTGGAACAGGACGCCGAAGTGCCCGCCCATGAGGCCGTAGCCACCAAAGACCGCACCGATCACCACGAGATATCCAACCAGAACCAGCACGCGCTTCCCCTATGCCCTGAGGCTTCAAATCAAAAACCCCGCACCGGGTGGCGGGGCGCTTACCTAGACAGCAGCGCCGCCGATGTCCAGCACCGGAGCCACGGCAATCAAGCCGCCCCGGCGCACTTCCACGACCTTGGGCTTGCGCGCCTTGCCCGCGCGCGAGGGCGGACGACACAGCACGCACACATAACCGTTCTTGTTGTCGTGCGCGTGGGCCACGAAGTGGCCGCCGCACCGGCTGCAGGTGCTCAGCTGCAGCATGTCGCTGTCGAAGAACCGCACCATGGTTTCGGCGCGCGTGAAGTCGAGCACGACCTCGCCGCCCTGCGACTCGACCTGCTCCGAATAGAGGCGGTAGGCCTTGATGAGCGCGGGCAACTCGCTCTCGTCGGCTTCATCGAGCATGAAGCGGTAGATGTTGTAGAACATCGACGAGTGGATGTTGGCCAGCCACGTCATGTACCAGTCGGTGGAAAACGGCAACAGGCCCTTGGGCGGAGAGACGCCCTTGAGTTCCTTGTACAGGCGGATCAGGCGTTCGCGGCTCAGCTTGACCGCGGCCTCCAGAAACTGTAGGCGGGCACCCAGCCCGATCAGTTCGACGGCAAGCTGGACTTGCCGGACTTCGCCCAAAACGCTTTTGCGTGTCATGCGGCCGCCGCACCTGCTTCGCGTATCTGCGACTGGCCCTGCGCCTGGCGCGCCGTCATCAGGATCGACATGTGCGCCTGCTGCAGCGCGGGCTCCTTGCCCTCGCCGACCACCGCGAACATCGGGCGATCGTCCAGCCGGAAGCTGCACAACAGAAAGTTGGAAGCGGCCAGCTTCACGATCTGGCTGAGCGACATGTTCGCCAGCAGATCGGCGAGCTCACGCCCCACGCCGAGCCGGAACATGGCCTCGGCCCGGTCCTGTTTCACCAGCTTCTGGGCAAGCAGCATATAGGCCAGATTAATCTCGCCGATTTCCCTCGAAATCACGCCGCTTGCGTTGACATTGCAATTTTCCATGCTCATTTCCATTTCCGATTCCATGTCCACTCCGCGTTTCAATCAATCGTGTATACATTATATACACAAAGTTTTACACTTTGAAGACTTTGTCATGCTATCGGCAAAAAAAACGTAGGATGAATCCGACACTGAGAATGCTTCTCTCCTATGAGAGCGCCATCCGAAGCCCGATACGAACGGGTCCTGTCCGCGAAATTAGTTGTTACAGATAACCTTCTCGGACGAGGAATTTATTCATCGCCAAATTTGAATTGATAAAGACTATTAACCCTTTTTACAACTCGATCAATGCGAATTGATTCAGCCCTCCGATGATTCATTACTTCGAATAGAACCACAGGTTATTTAATACGCCGGCTGGCCCGTGTCGAACGCCGGCGAGATCCCGGCCTTTTCTTCCAGCCCATAGATCCACGCCATCACTTCGGCGACCGCCCGGTAGAGCTGCGGCGGGATCTGCCGGTCCAGGTCCACCTGCATCAACAGCTTCACGAGGTCGGCGGACGCGTGCACATAAAGCCCGTTCTCGCGCGCCTCGCGCATGATCGATTCGGCGACCACGCCGTAGCCCTTGGCCACGACCACGGGTGCCTTGGTCTTGTCCGCATACGAAAGCGCCACGGCGCTGTGCCGGTTGTCGAGGGCATCGCGTGTGTCAGGTGCGTCGTTCATGCGTGCGCCTTCGCGGTGACCTGCACCTGCTGCAACTGAAGGCCGGCCGCTTCGAAGCGCTGTGCCAGTTGCCGGGCATCGCCGCGCATGCGGGCCATGGTGCTTGCCTCGCTCGCCGACAGATGCGCCTGCACGGTCGGGCCGCTGAGGTTCAGGCGCAGGTCGACTTCACCCAGCCGCGGCAGCACGAGCGACACCGTGGTCGACCAGCGGCGCTGGCTTTCTTCGTTGATGTCCGCATCGGGCTTCGCCTGTTGCTGCTGCTGTTCTTCTTCGACCGACCACGTCATCGGCACATCGGGCCAGGCATGGCCGCTCCAGCGGAAGGCCGCGCTGGCCAGCAGGTCGAGTTGCTGGTGCACGAGCGTGACGGCTTGAGGATGAATCACCTCGCCTCGCGTCGCCTGCGCGGTGGCGGCGTTGTCGGCGACACGGGTGGCCTCGCCCGCCTTGTGGGCCGGCATCGCATCGACCATGTGGGTCATCGACGTGGTTTCGGGTTGGCGATAGGCCGCTTGCACGCGCGCCGCGTCGGGTGAAGAAACCTGCTCGGCTTTCGGCGCAACGCTTGCGGATGCCGATGCGGCATTGCCCTGCACTGATGCATCGCTCGGCACACCGCGCGGCGCGCTCGCATTCGCCGCACGCGCCGCCGGACTCGCATCGGCATCGGACGATGACGATGCCAGCGATTGCTGCTGCACAGCGCCAGCCTGCAACGCATCCATCAACACACCCGAACCGAGCGCCTGCGCCATCGCCTGCGGCACCGCCCCCGCAACCTGCAGCAGCGCAACAGGCACCGCCCAGCGCGCCTGCGGCTCGCGCGCCATCTGCGCCATGCTGCGCGTCCCCGCCGCGAACTCCGCGAGGTGCGACTCGTAGAAGAGTCCACTGTCCGCCACCGTCTGCGCGAGCGCGCCCGCCAGCACCGGCGCGCTCGCGGGTTGCCGCGAAGGCCACAGCGGTGCCGTGCCACGCACCGGCCCCGGCTCCGCCTGCAGATCGGCCAGCACCGCACCGATCACCCGGGCCGCCACCGACAACTGCGTCGCCACCGAAGGCGGTGCACCCGCACCGCCTTGCGCCGCGCCGGCACCGCCGGACACCGCACCCGGTATCTGCCGGTCGAGCGCCGCGTTGGACGGCAGCCGCACGTCGTTGGCGATCCTGCCGATGCCGGCCGCCGCACCGGGCGCGCCGATGGTGGCCTCGGGCTTGATGCCCAGCACGTCGAGCCGCGGCGTGAGCCTTGCGGCCAGCAGCGCATCGATCAGTCCGGCAAGTCCACTCATGGTCGCGGCATCCGGTGGGTCGGTCAGTGCGTCGGCCCGTAGGCCTTGCCCAGGTTCTTCTGCTGGCTCAGGTGTCCCATCCGGCTCAGGAGGTCGTCAAGCTGCGGCTTGATCAGCCCCGACACCTCGGCCTGCTCCGTGCGGATGCGGTCGAGCAGGTGCAGCACCGTCTCGACCTGCGCGGCATCGAGCGTCTCCGTCGGCTCGATGACCCGCAACCTGTCGACGATGGCCGAGCACCGGGACTCGAGCCCCGGGAGCTGACCCCATTCTTTCGCGTGCGCCAGCACCAGCATCAGCGAGACGCTGGAGGCAAGCTCCTCGTAGCAATGAACGACCTCACTCCGGACTGTCATTTTTTCCTGTCTTCAATAGCGGCCGCGCGTCAGCCGCGAACCCGGCCGTCGATCTCCCGCCATGCGGAAGCAATGTTCTCGAGCAACGCATCGGCCTCGTCCAGCGCCTGCACGTCGTTGTGCAGGTTGGCGCGAAACAGCCGCTGGACGATGTAGTCGTACAGCGCCGACAGGTTGCCCACGAGTTCGGCACCGGCATCGCCGGCCGCCGTGGCGTCGAGCGCGGCCTTCAGGCCACTGTCCACGATGCCGATCGCCTTCGAGATCGCGTTGCCCTTGGCCTCGATCTCGCCGGCCGCCATGTGATGCCGCGCCATGCCGATGGCGGTCTTCGCGCCATCGAACAGCATGACGATGAGCTGGTGCGGCGATGCGCTCATCACGCTGGTCTCGACGCCGACGCGTGCATACGCGCCGGCACCGGTGCGAAGGTTGTGAGGTGTGTACATCGACGGCTCCGGTCCCCTGGCTTACTTGCCCTTGTTCGACGTCAGCGCGTTGAACTGCGTCGTGAGGTAGCTCAGCGTGTTGTTCATGCCGCTGATCACCACGTCCAGCTGGTTGAACTGCTTGCGGTAGCGCTCGACGGTGGAATCCACGTGCTCCTTCATCGCGGTGTACTGGCTGTCGAGCTGCTTGAGCGTGGTCGTCACGCCGTCCGACGCCGTCTTGAGCGCGCCGCCGATCGACGTGAGGTCGGTGATCACCGCCGTCAGCTGCTTGCCATAGCCGGCCTTGCTGTCGATCCCGGTCGCAAAGAGCCGCGTAACGCCGTCCAGGTTGGTGTTGATCGCCGCATCGAGCTTCTTCTGGTCGATCGACAGCGTGCCGTCTTTCTGCAGCGACACGCCGATCTCCGTCAGCACCTTCAGCTGCTTCGGGCCGGTGTCCTGCGGCGACACGATGGTCTGGCGCACGCGGCTGAGCAGGTTGCGCAGGGTCGAGTCGCCGGTCAGCGGCGAGGCGGTGTTGGTGTCCTTGTTGTAGGCCGTCAGCGCGCCCGCGGTGCTCTGCAGGGTGTTGTAGGCCTTCACGAAATCGCTGATGGCCGTGCTCACGTTCGCGGTGTCCGGCAGCGCCGTCACGACGCTGTCGCCGCGCTTGAGCAAGTTGAGGGTCGTGCCCTGGATGGCTTCCTTGACGGTGTTGCTCGCGCTGGTCACGGCAATGCCGTTGACGGTGAGCTTGGCGTCTTGCCCCGCCACGGTCTGGCGCAGGTTCTGCGTGCCGGCCGGGTCGTTGCCCAGCAGGTTCTGCAGCGCCGCGTCGCCGGTCACCGAGACGCGCATGGTCGACTGCTCGCCGGACTGCGCCGAGACCAGCACCAGCCGGTTGGGCGTGCCGCTGCCGTCGTTCACGATGCTGGCCTTCACGCCGGCCTTCGAGTTGTTGATCGCGTCGCGGATGCCTTCGAGCGTGTTGTTGCCCGCGCCGATGGAAATGGGCACCGCCGTGCGCGTGGTGTCCTGCGTGAAGGTCGCGCCGGTGTAGGTGCCGGTCGCGGGGTCCAGCGTGCCGCCGGTGATGGCGCCGAAGTCGATGCTGATGGTGCCCACGCCGATGGGGGTGTCCGCCTTGGCCAGGCCGCCCGAGACCAGCGACTGCGCTTGCGCGAGCTTGTCGACGTTGATGTTGTAGGTGCCGGCCGAGGCCTTGTCGGTGCTGCTCGCGGTCAGCACGTCGGTGGGCGTGGCCGTGGTCTTCACGCCGGCGAAGAAGGCCGGGTCGCTCAGCTTCTTGGCGGCGGCCTGCAGGCCGTTGAGCGCACTCTGGATCTGGCCGTAGCCCGACAGCTTGCTCGTGAAGCTGGTCTGGCGTTGCTGCAGCAGTGCCAGCGGCTGGCTTTCCACCGACTGGAGCTTGGTGAGCAAGGTGTTCAGGTCGAGATTGGCGCCGACACCCAGGCTGCTGATCGTTGGCATGTTGGTTTCCTGTTCAATTCAAAAAATTCGGTTCTTCAACAAAGAAGCGCTTCAGGCCCCGTGGCTCACCAGGAGCCCCGACGTCTGGCCGAAGACCTTCGCGATGCGGACCACTTCCTCGGACGGGATCTGCCGGATCACTTCGCCGCTGGCCCGGTCGACCACTTTCACCACGAGCTTGTCGGTGTCCTTGTCGATCTCGAAGCGCAGGCCGACCGCACGGCTTTGCAGCGATGCGTTGACTTCCTTCACCGCGTTCTCGACCTGCGTCGGCGTGGCTTCCTCCACCGCATCGGCCGGCGCATTCGCGCTGATCGACGCACGCATCGCGGCTGTCGCCTGGCCGGAGAACATCTCCGTCCACCAAGGGCCGTCCGCCGCCGGTGCCACCGGAATCGCCATGGTCCAACTCCTCTGTTGTTGTTCGCTGTCCGCTGTGGCCTGGCGCATCGGCGACAAGCCACAAGGGACAGCGCAGGCACTCCCAGGCCTCACCCGGGCGCCTGCGCACCAACCAGCCCTTCCCCGAGGGAAGGGCCTGGCGCTTCAGCGACTGCTGCCGCGAATTACTTCAGCAGCGACAGCACGCCTTGCGTGGTCTGGTTGGCCTGGGCCAGCACCGAGGTACCGGCTTGTTGCAGGATCTGCGCGCGGGTCATGTTCGACACTTCCGTTGCATAGTCGGCGTCTTCGATGCGCGAGCGCGAAGCCGACAGGTTGGTCACCGCGGTGCCCAGGTTGGCGATCACCGAGTCGAAACGGTTCTGCACCGCACCCAGCGAGCTGCGCAGGTTGTCGACCACCTTGAGGGCGGCGTCGATGGTGGCCAGGGGGCTGGCGGTGGAACCGACTTGCAGGCTGTTGACCGACAGCTTCGAGGTGTCGACCGTGAAGGCGGCGGTGGTGGCCAGCGTCGTGGTGTCGGCCGATGCCGGGTCCAGCGCCACGTAGCGGTACATCGTGGTGCCGTCGACGGCGCCGGTGAAGCCCTGGTTGATCAGCGACGAGGTTTCGCCGGCGCCCACGGGCTTGATCGCGACTTCGGCGAACAGGTTGCCGTTCTTGTCGGCAACGGCGTTGCCCGTCAGCTTGGCGCCACCGGCGGCCAGGCCGAGCTTGCTCGACAGGTCGTCGGTCGTCTTTTCCTTGACGGTCGTCAGCGTGACGGCGGTCGTGGCACCGTAGGCGGCCTTCAGCTGGGCAGCCGTGGGCGCGTCGCCGGCACCCGAAGCCACCGTGCCGTTGAAGGCCAGGGAAGCCGTAGCGGTCGGGCCAGCGAGGTTGAAGCCTTGCATGCCGAGCGTCTTGGAGCTGATTTCCTTCAGGTTGATCTGGATGGTTTCGCCGTCGTTCGCGCCGACTTGCACCGTCAGGGGCTTGGCCGTGGAGGACAGGACCTTCACGCCGTTGAAATCGGTCTGTGCCGAGGTACGGTCGATTTCAGCGAGGCGCAGGCCGATTTCGTCCTGGATCGACTTCAGGTCCGAAGGCGAGTTCGACGTGTTGCCGGCTTGCACGGCCAGTTCGCGGATGCGCTGCAGGTTGTTGTTGACTTCGGTCAACGCGCCTTCAGTGGTTTGCGCGAGCGAGATGCCGTCGTTGGCGTTGCGCGAAGCTTGCGTCAGGCCCTTGATGTTGGCGGTGAAGCGGTTGGCGATGGCCTGGCCGGCGGCATCGTCCTTGGCGCTGTTGATGCGCAGGCCCGACGACAGGCGCTGGATCGCCGTGTTCAGCGACGACTGCGACTTCGAGAGGTTGTTCTGCGTGAGCAGCGAAAGAGAATTGGTGTTAATGACTGATGCCATTTTCGACTCCTGGTTTACGAAGGTTGTGGTAACCGGCACAAGGCCGTAACGCTGGACCCGCTCCTTGTCAGACTCAAGCCATCGTTGGTTTGGTTATCGGCCGGCGTCTTCAAACATTTAGGGCGGCGTACAAAAAAGTTCCACGTACCGCCGCCCGCACCACAACCCGCACCCCATCAAGCCTGCAGGTTCATCACTTCCTGATAGGCGCCCACCAGCCGGTTGCGCACCTGCAACCCGGTCTGGAAAGCCACGTTGGCCTTCTGCAGATCCACCATCACGTCGTTCAGCGCGACGCCGGGCTTGCCCAGCTCGAACGACTCGGCCTGCGCATAGGCCTGCTGCTGCGCGCCGCTGATGTTGGCAAGCGAGCGCTTGAGCTCGGCCGCGAAGCCACCCGCCTCGACGGGCGAGCCGGACGCGGGTGCGATGCCGGTGGTGAGCGCAGTGGCGCGCATCTGCTGCAGGACCGATTCGATGGCGTTGATCGACATGAAGATTTCTTTTTCCGTGTGAACACTTCGCGTGACTTGACATGGAGGACCCGGGTCCAGGCCCTCCGGCTTGCGTGCAGCGTAACAAGGGAAGACCCCGATTCAAGCGCTCAACTGAGGGCAAAAACCCCGGCTGTTCGACCGATCGAATTCCAGGGCGACTGTTGACAATCGTTCGCGAAACGAACAGGCCGCGGACGACATCACCGGCCCCCGGAATGAACTCTCAACACCGAATCTCCTCCCCCACCATGGCGCTGGACGACTGCGGCCCGAAGGCCGCGACGAAGGTGCGCCCATGAGCACTGCAGCGCCCGCGGGCAGCCTGCCGGCGGCCAACGGCCTCCCCCCGATCCTGGACCGCATGCGCGCCCAGCCGAAGCTGCCGATGATCGTCGGCGCAGCGGCCGTGGTGGCCGCGGCGGCCGCGTTCCTGCTGTGGAGCCGCGCGCCCGACTACAAGGTGCTCTACACCAACGTGTCGGACCGCGACGGCGGCGCGATCATCGCGTCGCTGCAGCAGATGAACGTGCCCTACAAGTTCGCCGAAGGCGGCGGCGCGATCCTGATCGCGGGCGACAAGGTGGCCGAAACGCGCCTGAAGCTCGCGGCCCAGGGCCTGCCCAAGGCCGGCGGCGTCGGCTTCGAACTGATGGACAACCAGAAGTTCGGCACCAGCCAGTTCGCCGAGCAGATCAACTACCAGCGCGGGCTCGAAGGCGAGCTGGCGCGCTCCATCGAATCCATCGGCACCATCGAGTCGGCGCGCGTGCACCTGGCGCTGCCCAAGCCCTCGCTGTTCGTGCGCGACCAGAAGAAGCCCTCGGCTTCGGTGGTGCTGAGCCTGATGCGCGGGCGCAGCATCGACGAAGGCCAGGTCAGCGCCATCGTGCACATGGTCTCCAGCAGCGTGCCCGACCTGGACGCCAAGAACGTCACCGTGGTCGACCAGCGCGGCAACCTGCTGTCGTCGGCGCGCGGCACCAACCAGGGGCTGGACGTGAGCCAGCTCAAGTATGCGCAGGAGATCGAGCAGGGCTACATCCGCCGCATCGAGGCCATCCTGCAGCCCATCGTCGGCACGGCCAATGTGCGCGCGCAGGTCGCGGCCGACATCGACTTCACGGTGGTCGAGCACACCGACGAGAAGTACAAGCCCAACCAGGACCCGACGCAGTCGGCCATCCGCAGCCAGCAGACCAGCGAGTCGGCGCAGCACAACGGCGGGCCGCCCGGCGGCGTGCCGGGCGCGCTGTCGAACCAGCCGCCCGTGAACCCGAGCGCGCCCATCGTCGGCCCGCGCGCGCCCAACGCGCCGGGCACGCCGCCCGCGGGAACGCCGGGCGCACCGGGAGCACCAGGCGTGCCGGGTGCCACCACCACCGCCACGTCGGGCGCGGCCTCGGGCCCGAGCAACACGCGCAAGGACGTCACCACCAACTACGAGCTGGACCGCACCATCCGCCACGTGCAGCAAGCCGCAGGCGGCGTGAAGCGCCTGTCGGTGGCCGTGGTTGTGAACAACCGCGACGTGGCCGATGCCGCGGGCAAGGTCACCAGCCGCGCGCTGACGCCGGCCGAGCTGGAGCAGATCCGCAACCTCGCGAAGGAGGCGATGGGCTTCAGCCAGGAGCGCGGTGACTCGCTCAACGTGGTCAACAGCGCCTTCGCCCGCGACGCCGAGAGCGGCCCCGCGCCCGAAGTCCCGTTCTGGCGCGACCGCGAGAACATCGAGATAGGCAAGACCCTCGGGCAGTACCTGCTGCTTGGCCTGCTGGCGCTCTTCGCCTGGCTCGCCGTGGTGCGGCCGCTGATGCGCCGCCACCTGGCCAGCGCACCGCCGCCGGTCGCCGCTCCCGCGTTCGATCCGGTCGCCGAGCCGGGCCCGGCGGGCCCATCGCCCGCCGAGAGCCTGCGCGAACGCGAAGCCAACCGCCAGAAGGCCGACATGGACTACGCCCACCAGGTGGCGGACAAAGACCCGAAGCTGGTCGCCACCCTGATCCAGCACTGGATGAACACCGATGAGTAGCGAACTGGGAACCCGCAAGGGCGCGATCTTGCTGATGGCGCTGGGCGAAGACCGCGCCGCCGCCGCGCTGCATCAGCTGCCCACCTCCGAGGTGCAGGCGCTGGGCCTGGCCATGTCCAAGCTCAGCTCGGTCTCCAAGGACGAGCTGGCCGCCGTGCTGGCCGAGTTCCGGCAAGAGACCGAGCAGCTCTCGGCCCTGCACCTGGGCTCGACCAGCTACATCCGCGCCGTGCTGAAGAAGGCACTGGGCGACGACCGCGCCAGCAACCTGCTCGAAGACATCCTGCAGCCCGACGAGCCGCACGGCGGCATCGAGCGGCTCAATGAACTCGAGGCCGGCGAAGTGGCCGAGCTGATCCGCGACGAGCATCCTCAGATCCTTGCGACGCTGCTAGTGCACCTGGACCGCATGAAGGCATCGGAAGTGCTCGAGAAGCTGCCCGCGCGCCTGCGCCACGACGTGATCATGCGCGTGGCCACCTTCGGCGGCGTGCAGCCCTCGGCGCTGAACGAGCTGACCGACGTGCTCACCGAAATGCTCGCGGGCCAGGGCCTGCGCCGCAGCCGCCTGGGCGGCGTGCGCACCGCGGCCGAGATCGTCAACCTGATGAGCACGGCGGTGGAAGAAGAAGCCATTGCCCACGTGCGCGAACAGGACGAGGCGCTGGCCCAGCGCATCGTCGACGAGATGTTCGTGTTCGAGAACCTGCTCGGCCTGGAAGACCGCAGCATCCAGCGCCTGCTCAAGGACATCGAGAGCGACTCGCTCATCATCGCGCTCAAGGGCGCGCCGATGGAGCTGCGCGACAAGTTCCTCAACAACATGTCGCAGCGCGCGGCCGAGACCCTGCGCGAAGACATGGAGCTGCGCGGACCGGTGCGCGTGTCGCAGGTCGAGACCGAACAGAAGGCCATCCTGCAGGTGGCACGCCGCCTTGCCGAGGCCGGCGAAATCGTGATTGCGGCGCCTGGCACCGATGACTTCGTCTGACCCCAACGCCTTCGGCGGATCGCGCGAACGCCTCGCGGCCATCCATGCGGCGGCCAGCCAGGCCGCACCCGGAAAGTCCGGCAAGGCCGGCAAGCCCGCGCTCTCGGCCTGGGAGCGCTGGGAGATGGGCACGCTCGACGACAAGGCCGCGGCATCCACACTTCATGCGTCGCGCAAGGCCGCCGAGCGCAACAGCACACCGGCGGCACCGCCCGCACCGAAGGTCGATCTGGCCGACCTCGCCCGCATCCGCAAGGAAGCCCGCACCAACGGCGAAGCCGAGGGCCGCATCGCGGGCCTGGCCGAAGGCCGCAAGGTCGGCCACACCGAAGGCCTGGCCACCGGCCTTGCGGCCGCCAGCGTGCATGCCGAACGCCTGCGCGCGCTGGCCCAGTCGCTGCCCGATGCCTTGCGCCGCGCCGAAGGCGAACTGGCCGAGGCCGTGCTCGCGCTTGCGCTCGACGTGGCGCGCCAAGTGGTGCATCGCACCCTGCAGGCCGAACCCGAATGGGTGCTGCCGCTGGCGCGCGACATGCTCAACACCGAGCCCGCGCTGCGCGGCGAACCGCGCCTGCTGCTGCACCCCGACGACGTGGCGCTGGTGAAGAACAGCCTGGGCAACGAGATCGAGGCCGCCGGCTGGCAGGTGCGCTCCGACGACAGCATCGAGCGCGGCGGCTGCCGCGTACAGTCCGCCACCGGCGAACTCGACGGCAGCCTGCAGACCCGCTGGAAGCGCGTGAGCGCGGCCCTGCGCGGCGACGCCGACGGCGAGGCCGAAGCGCCCTGACCCCGATGCAGACCGCCGCCACCAACCCCCATCTGCAATCCGTGCTGGCCGCGCTCGACAAGGCGCGTGGCAACGTCGGCCGCTGCGCGACCACCACCGCCTCGGGCCGTCTCACGCGCGCCGTCGGCCTGGTGCTCGAAGCTGTGGGCCTGCAACTGCCCGTGGGCAGCGACTGCCTGATCGAGTTGCCGCCCGGCCATCCGCAACGCCATGCCGAGGCCGAGGTTGTGGGCTTCGCCGGCGACCGCCTCTTCCTCATGTCGCAGACCGAAGTGGCGGGCCTGCTGCCCGGCGCGCGCGTGTTCGCGCGGCCCGGCCTGCTGGAGCCCGGCGCGACCGGCGACGCGCACACCAAGCGCCTGCCGGTGGGCGAAGGCATGCTCGGCCGCGTGGTCGATGCGGCCGGCCGTCCGCTCGACGGGCTCGGCCCGCTCGACGTCTCGCGCAAGGTGCCGCTGGCTTCGCCGCCGATCAACCCGCTGTCGCGCGCAGCCATCGACTCGGTGCTCGACGTCGGCGTGCGCGCCATCAACGCGATGCTCACCGTCGGCCGTGGCCAGCGCATGGGCCTGTTCGCCGGCTCCGGCGTGGGCAAGAGCGTGTTGCTGGGCATGATGGCGCGCTACACCAGCGCCGAAGTGATCGTGGTCGGCCTGATCGGCGAACGCGGCCGCGAGGTGAAGGACTTCATCGAGAACACGCTGGGCGAAGAAGGCCTGGCCCGCGCCGTGGTGGTGGCTGCACCCGCCGACAACTCGCCGCTGCTGCGCCTGCAGGGCGCGGCCTATGCAACCTGCCTGGCCGAGTACTTCCGCGACCAGGGCCGCGACGTACTGCTCATCATGGATTCGCTCACCCGCTACGCGATGGCGCAGCGCGAGATCGCATTGGCCGTGGGCGAACCGCCCGCCACCAAGGGCTATCCGCCTTCGGTGTTCGCGCGCCTGCCGGCGCTGGTCGAACGCGCCGGCAACGGCGCGCGCGACGCGCAGGGCCGGGGCGGCTCGATCACCGCCTTCTACACGGTGCTGTCGGAAGGCGACGACCAGCAGGACCCGATTGCCGACGCGGCGCGCGCCATCCTGGACGGCCACGTGGTGCTGTCGCGCACGCTGGCCGAGGCGGGGCACTACCCCGCCATCGACATCGAGGCCTCGATCAGCCGCGCCATGACCGCGCTGATTTCGCCCGGGCAGTTCGACACCGTGCGCCGCTTCAAGCAGATGCTGTCGCGCTACCAGCGCAACCGCGACCTGATCAGCGTGGGCGCCTATGCGCCCGGCCACGACCTGCAGCTGGACCAGGCCATTGCGATGTATCCGCGCATCGAGGCCTTCCTGCAGCAGTCGATGCACGAGCGCACCGACTACACGGAGTCCATCGCCCACCTGGACAGCCTGTTCGAGCCCGAGCCACCACGGATGCAGATGAAGCAAGGACGCACATGAGCAGCAAGCTACCCCTGGACATGCTGATCGACCTGGCGCAGAACCAGACCGACGACGCCGCGCGCCGCCTGGGCGCGCTGCAGAGCGCGCACCTGAGCGCGCAACAGAAGCTCGACCTGCTGCTGCAGTACCGCCAGGACTATCACGACCAGCTCGATGCGCTGATGCGCGGCGGCCTGCCTTCTTCGCAGTGGCGCAACTACCGCAACTTTCTCGGCACGCTGGACGGCGCCATCGAGCAGCAGCGCGCCATCGCCACCCAGACCGAGAACCGGCTCGACCGTGGCCGCACCGACTGGCAGCAGGAAAAGCGCCGCCTCAATTCATTCGACACCCTTGCCGAGCGCGTGCGGCTGCAGGCGCTGATGGTCGAGGCCAAGCGCGAGCAGCGCGACAGCGACGAGCGCGCCGCCCGCAAGTTCTTCGACCGGGCCTCCCACCCGACCCTCTGAATTCCCAGGAATCGACATGCCTCCCATGATCACGCCTTCCGTCATTCCCAACGCCGCGGGCCAGCCGGTCGCGCAAGGCGGCACGCGCGGCCGCAGCACCGACGAGGCACAGGGCCGCAGCTTCGGCGCCGCGCTCGACCGCTCGCGCAACGGCAACGCCGCGAAAGCGCAGGACGAGAGCACCGATGTCTCCGTTGTCGACCGCAAGCCGCTGCGCAAGGCGGAGCCCGCCGAGGACACGAAAGACGCGCTGCCCACCGACCCGAACCTCGCCTTTCTCGCGCCCGCGAACACGCCGCTGCACGCGCTGACGCTCGCGGGTCGCACAGCCGCGCAGGACGGCCGCGCTGCCGATGCATCCGACGTGCCGCTCGCCGCCGGTGTGGCGACGACGGACATCCCCGTGGATGCCGCCGCGCCCGACGCGGCATCGAAGACCCCGCCCGGCACGGTGCTGACGGGCGCCGACACCGAGGCCACGCCCAAGGCCGCGTTCGCGGGCAAGGACGCCGTGGAGAAGACGGCCGCCCCAGTCGCACAGAACACCCCGGCCGATGCCAGTGCCGCGGCACCCGCGCCGCCCGCCTCGCTGCAGGACATCGTTCGCGCCGCCGTGGCCGCGCAGACGATGACCGTCGGCGGCGGCAAGCCGTCGTCCGCGCCTGCCGGGCCCAACGTCGGCACAGCCGCGGCAGGCCGCACCGGCGCATCGCGCGCCGCCGTGAGCACGACCACCGCCGAGCAACTGGCAGCCGCAGCCCAACCCAAGGCGGCCGAAGAAGCGAAGGCCGTGGCCGCATCCACCGCCGCCGTGCCGACTGCCGCCACCGGCGAGCAGCGCGCGGATACCGCCGTTGCCACCGCGCCCATTGCGGTCCCGCAGCCCGCCACCGTCGCCGCGTCGAGCGAGCGCGCGGCCGATGCATCCGCCACGCGCGGCCCGCTGCACACCATCGCGCCCGAAGTCGGCAGCGAGAAGTGGGCGCCGGCCCTGGGCCAGCAGCTCGCGCGCATGAGCATCAGCGGCCAGCACACGGCCGAGCTGAACCTCAACCCGGCCGGCCTCGGCCCGCTGAAGGTCACGCTGTCGATGGGCGAGAACCAGGCGCAGGCCATGTTCGTGTCGGCCCACGAAAGCGTGCGCAAGGCCATCGAGGCCGCGCTGCCGCAGCTGCGCACCAACCTGTCGGAGCAAGGCATCACACTGGGCCAGGCCTCGGTCGGTGCGGAAACCCGCCAGCCCTTCGGGCAGGACGCCGCGTTCGCGCAGCAGCAGCATCAACAGCAGCAGAACGCCGCGCGGCAGCAGCAAGGCCCCGCCTACCCCGGCAGCGGCCGTGCCGCCGCCAGCACGCAGGCCGTGCCGGTTGTTGCCACGCGCGCCAGTGTTGCCGGCAACGCGAGCCCCGGCGTCGACACCTTCGCCTGAGGCCTTCGCCCCCATCGCCTCCCGCCCTCGACGGCGCCGTTCGCGGCGCCCGGCAATGAACGGATATGACACGCCTTTGTGCGCTTGTTCGGCCGTTCGTTCGGGGGGGACTTCGCAAAGAATAGATCGGACACGTCAACCCGCTTCACCATGGCTTCTTCTTCTCCAGTCGCAACCGCCGCCGCCCCTCTTTCGGCCGCGTCGCCGGCCCCACGCCGCTCCTCGAAGCTGCTGATCGCCCTCGTGATCGTCGTCGGCATCGCCGCTGCCGGCGCGGCCGCGTATGTCTTCATTCCGCGCCTGACGGGCGGCGCCCCGGCCACCACCGAAGCGGCCAAGGCCCCTACGCCCGAGAAGCCGATCTTCGTGATGCTGGACCCGCTGACCGTCAACCTCCAGTCCGAAGGCCGCTCGCGCTTTCTGCAGATCGGCATGGCGCTGAAGGTGCGCGACGAGCAGACCAAGGCGCACATCGTCGAGTTCATGCCCGAGCTGCGCAGCCGCCTGCTCGTGCTGCTGTCGAACCGCCCGCCCGAGTCGCTGGTCACGCCGGAAGACAAGGCCAGGCTGGCCGAGGAAATCCGCAAGGCCCTGAACGCGCCGCTGGCCGCCGAGATGCCCGAGCTGGGCATTGCGAGCGTCTCCTTCAACACCTTCGTCGTGCAGTGACATCCCTCTCCAGACAAGCGACCCATGGCGTATGAACAGGTGCTTTCCCAGGACGAGGTCGATGCGCTGCTGCAAGGCGTCACCGGCGGCGATCTCGACCAGGCGGCCTCGCCGCCGCCACCGCCACCCGATGGCCTGCCGGCCTACGACCTCGGCGCACCCGACCGGGTGGTGCGCAACCGCATGCACACGCTGGAGGTCATCAACGACCGCTTTGCGCGTGGCCTGCGCAGCTCGCTGCTGAACTTCATGCGCCGCAGCCCCGACATCTCGGTGGGGCCGGTGCAGATCCAGCAGTTCGGCGAGTTCGTGCGGCACCTTCCGGTGCCCGCGAACATCAACATGATCCACATGAAGCCGCTGCGCGGCACCGCCCTCTTCGTGTTCGACCCGAAGCTGGTGTTTCTGGTGGTGGACAACCTCTTCGGCAGCGACGGCCGCTACCACGTGCGCGTGGAAGGCCGCGACTTCACGCGCACCGAGCAGCGCATCATCAAGCGCCTGCTCGACCTGTCGCTGCAGTGCTATGGCGATGCCTGGCAGCCGGTGTTTCCGCTCGACTTCGACTACGTGCGCGCCGAGATGCACGGCAAGCTCGCGAACATCGTGGCGCCCAACGAGGTGGTGATCAACACCACGCTGCAGATCGAGTTCGGCCCCATCGGCGGCTTTCTGCACGTGTGCCTGCCCTACTCGATGATCGAGCCGATCCGCGACCTGTTGTCGAACCCGATCCAGGACGAGGTCGAGGTCGACAAGCGCTGGGTCACGCAGATGTCGCGCCAGATGCAGGCGGCCGACGTCGAGCTCACCGCCGATTTCGTGACCATGCCCTCGACGCTCGGCGAAGTGATGAAGCTGCAGGTCGGCGACGTGATCCCCATCGAACTGCCGACGACGGTCGTTGCCAAGGTCGGCGGCGTGCCGGTGATGGAGTGCGGCTACGGCACCTCCAACGAGCGCTACGCCCTGCGCGTGCAACACATGATCTCCCACCAAGACAGCGATTTGAAGAACGACCATGACTGACAACACCCCTGCCGCCAGCGACGCGGACGACTGGGCCAGCGCGCTGGCCGAGCAGACGGCGGCCAGCGCACCGGCGCCGACACCCGCGCCCGAACCCGCCGTGGCCCCGGCCACCGCGCAGGTCTTCCAGCAGATCCAGGACACGCCGGTCGCGCCCGCTGGCAGCCCCGCGCCCGTGGACATCGCCCGCGTGCTCGACGTGCCCGTGCAGCTCACGGCCGAGATCGGCCGCACGCGCATCACCATCAAGAACCTGCTGCAGCTGTCGCAGGGCTCGGTGGTGGAGCTCGACGGCCTGGCCGGCCAGCCGCTGGACGTGCTGATCAACGGCTACCTGATCGCGCAGGGCGAGGTGGTGGTGGTGAACGAGAAGTACGGCATCCGCCTGACCGACATCGTCACGCCCTCCGAGCGCATGCAGAAGCTCGCGCGCTCATGAGCCTGGCGCGCCGCCACCTGTCTCGGGCCGCATCCCTTGTTGCGCGGGGGGCGGCGCTGCTGGCCTTTGCCACGCAAGCGGTCCACGCGGCGCTGCCCACGGTGCCGACGCCGGTGCACGAGGCCGCGCCGGTCGCGACCGGTGGCTCGGGCCTGCTGCAAGTCGGCTTCGGCATGGCGGCGGTGCTGGGCCTGATCTTTCTGTGCGCCTGGCTGGCGCGGCGCTTCGGTCTTCAGCGTCTGGGCAATGGCCAGGTGGTGAAGGTGGTGTCGAGCGCGATGGTCGGCCAGCGCGAGCGCGTGGTCGTGGTGGAAGTGGGCGACCAATGGCTGGTGCTCGGCGTCACCAGCAGCCAGGTCAACACGCTGCACACCCTGCCGGCGCAGGCCCATCTCACGACAGCTACCTCGAACGCCACGCAGGCTGCCCCGCGCAGCCCCGTCGAACTCTTTGCCCAGAAGCTGCGCGAATCCCTCTCGGGCAAGGCGCGTACCGCCCCATGACGCACCCCGCCTTGCGCCGCGGCCTGCGCGCCGCGCTGTTGCTGCTCGCCGCCACGCTGCCCGCCGCCGCCTGGACCCAGGGCCTGCCCGGCATCACCAGCACGCCCGGCCCCGGCGGCAGCCAGACATGGTCGCTGAGCGTGCAGACCATGGTGCTGCTGACCTCGCTCACCTTCCTGCCCGCGCTGCTGCTGTCGATGACCAGCTTCACGCGTATCCTGATCGTGCTGGGCCTGCTGCGCACCGCCATCGGCACGCAGACTTCGCCACCCAACCAGATCCTGGTCGGGCTTTCGCTGTTCCTCACCTTCTTCGTGATGTCGCCGGTGTTCGACAAGGCCTACACCGACGCCTACGTTCCCTTCTCCGAGAACAAGCTCAGTGCCGACAAGGCGCTGGAGCGCGGCATCGCGCCCTTCAAGACCTTCATGCTCAAGCAGACCCGCGAGACCGACCTGGCCCTGTTCGCCCGGCTCGCCAAGGTGCCCGACATGCAGGGCCCGGAAGACGTGCCGCTGCGCATCTTGCTGCCGTCCTTCGTCATCAGCGAGCTGAAGACGGCCTTCCAGATCGGCTTCACCATCTTCATTCCCTTTCTCATCATCGACCTCGTGGTGGCGAGCGTGCTGATGTCGATGGGCATGATGATGGTGCCGCCCGCATCCATCGCCCTGCCCTTCAAGCTGATGCTCTTCGTGCTGGCCGACGGCTGGCAATTGCTCATCGGCGCGCTGACGCAGAGCTTCTACCTCTAGGTACGCAGACATGACACCCGAATCCGTCATGACCATGGGCCACCGGGCCATGGAAATCTCGCTGCTGCTGGGCGCGCCGCTGCTGCTGGTGGCGCTGGTCATCGGCCTGATCGTCAGCATCTTCCAGGCCGCCACGCAGATCAACGAGGCCACGCTGTCCTTCATTCCCAAGCTGCTCGCGGTGTTCGCGACGCTGGTGATCGCCGGGCCGTGGATGCTCGACCGCATGCTCGACTACATGCGCGCACTGTTCTCGAGCATCCCGCAGATGCTGGCGTGACGCCTTCGATTTTCTCCGTCACCTCGGGCCAGCTCGAAGGCTGGATGGTGGCCTTCCTCTGGCCTTTTGTTCGCATGCTGGCGCTGGTGAGCACCGCGCCGATCTTTGCCGAGTCGTGGGTGCCGCGGCCGGTGAAAGTGGCGATCGCGGCCATGCTCACGCTCGTGATCTCGCCCACGCTGGGCGCGTTCCCGGCGGTGCCGGTGGTGTCGGCCGGCGGCTTGTGGATCATCGTGCAGCAGGTGCTGATCGGCGTGGCCATGGGCTTCACCATGCGGCTGGTGTTCACGGCCGTGCTGGCCGCGGGCGAATACATCGGCCTGCAGATGGGCTTGTCGTTTGCGTCCTTCTTCGATCCGATGAGCCACGGCAGCACCATGGTGGTGTCGCGGCTGCTGAACATGCTGGCCATGCTGATCTTTCTGGCGCTCGACGGACACCTGCTGATGGTGAACGCATTGGCCGAGAGCTTTCACACCTTGCCCATCGCCGATGCGCCGTGGGTGGCTGGTGGCTGGATGTTCCTGGTGCTGGCGGCCGGCGACATCTTCGCCAGCGGGCTGCTGCTGTCGCTGCCGCTCGTGACCGCACTGCTGACCCTCAACCTCGCCATGGGCATCCTGAACCGCGCCTCGCCGCAGTTCAGCATCTTCGCGGTGGGTTTTCCGCTGACGCTGCTGGCGGGAATCGTGATGCTGCAGTTGCTGATGCCGAACCTCGGTGCGTTTCTCGAGCCGAGGTTTGCGGAGTCGTTGGGGAACATGCTGCGGGTTACGCAGGGGTTGCGGCCGTAGAGGCTGGTTGCGTCAGCGCTCCTACCGCTATCGCGGCTTGAGACAAGCGCTTTCGTTTTTTGTCTCCGTGCAGTCCATCACGTCGCTGGTGCCGCAATGGTTGCCCGATTCTTTCCCCTGGTTTTTGCCCCCGTGAGCTTCCCATAATCCGCCGCTCAGCCCTTGGCTCCGAGGGCGGATTCAGGGAGAACACATGTCCGCACGCAGTGCTGCGCCCTCGCGCACGCTCGAGATCAGCAGCACCGCCATTCCATCGATTCTTGGGCGACCCGCGCTGGAGCCGGTGCGGCTGTCGGGACATGAAGGTGTCAACAGCTTGTTTGAATACGAGCTGCTGCTCAAGACTCCCGATGCCTTGAACCTCGGCGCCAGCGGGGCCGCCGACTTTGATCTCGACAGCTTCATCGGTCGCGAGATCACCTGCAACATCCAGCTCGACGGTGCAGGCGAATTCACTTCGGGCGCCACGGGTGCCTCGGCCGATCACGTCGGCGCGGGCGTGCGTCAGATCAGTGCGTTGATCACTGATGCCGCCATGTGGGGCGAGGAAGGCCGCCACATCCAGTACAGGCTCACACTTCGCCCCTGGCTGCACCTGGCCACGCTCACCACCGACTGCAAGATCTTCCAGAACAAGACCGTTGTCGAAGTGTTGGACGAATTGCTGGGCGGCTACGACTTCGGTGTCGACAAACGCCTGATCGAGACCTACCCGAAGCGCGATTATTCCGTCCAGTACAACGAGAGCGACTTCGCGTTCTTCAGCCGCCTGTGCCAGGAATGGGGCATCAGCTTCTTCTTCGAGCACAGCGAAGGCAAACATCGCCTCGTGCTCATTGACAACATGGGCGCCTACAAGAAGAACGACAGTGCGGCGTATCAGGAGGTCGAGTACCACGCACCAGGCTGGAAGGTTGACGCGGAGTACGTGCACAGCTTCGTGCCGCACAACCATCTGACCAGTGGCGCCCGTGACACGAGGGGGCATCAGCTGTTCGTCGGGGGGAGGAGCTTGCTCGGCTGCCACGATGCCCTATTCCACCGATGGCGGCAGGACATGGAAAAGAGTTTGGTCCCCTGGCACCACCTATGACTTGATGGTCAGCGGATCGACGGCTTATCAGTCGCACTACCGTCCCGCGTATGGAATTACCAGCACTGACGAACTCGATCTGGTCCTTCCTAAGCCGGTGAGCGGCGACTGGAAGTCGGCTCCTAATTTCGCATTCAAACCTCGTATTCCTCCCGCAGACACCAAGGTGCTATGTAAAGCCAACGACAGCGGGAGCCGCAAATGAGCCAAGACAAAGACCTGAGCTCGCTAACCCCCGTGAAGCCCGATCCCGGGACATATCAATGGGTCAAGGGCAAAGTCACCGGCATTGACGAGAAGCAGGAGGATCGTACCCACACCGTCGGCGTCCCGCCGCCGCCGAATGGTTGCGCGAGTGGTCGCTGCATGTGCGCGATGTCAGCCAGGACAGTCATTTTCCCAACGGAGTGGTGGCGCGCGGCCCGCACGGCTTTGGTGGCCTGCACGCCGAGGCTTACGACGGCGGTGCGAACTGCCGTCGTCGCCCCCTGGCATCGCACCGCGATGCCCCACACCCACACTCAGTTCAAGTAATTGAACAACGAAATATTGTTCAACTTGGCAAACGTCATCTGCGTCGCCTGCAGCGACGACTGGCGCTGATAGAACTCCGAGATCGCGCTGTACGGGTCCAGGTCTTCGATGCTCGACAGGTAGCTTTCTTCCTGCAGCTTGCGCGCGGCGCCGCCGGTGTCGAGCGCGTCGAGTTCGGTCTGGCGCGAGCCCACCGACGACAGCACGGTCAGCACGTTGTCGTGCGCGTTCGTGATCTTCACGTTGGCGGTGCTCAATGCGTTCTGCAATTGCGCCTGCGCGGCCGCGCCGCCGCCGGCCAGCGGCGTGCGCAGCGCGCTCACCAGTTGGCCGATGGCTGCGAAGATGTCGGTGCCGGCGTTCTGCGCGGTCGACACGTCGAAGCTGTCGCCGTTGGCGGGCGCGCCGCTGATCTTCACCTGCACGCCACCGAAAGAAATGGGCGTGTCCGGCGAGAAGGTGCCGCTGGCGGCCACCACCGGGGGCGTGTCCTTGGTGGTCACGGTGTAGTTGCCGCCGGCAAAGCTGATGGTGAAGTCCTTGCCGTAGTTCGGTGCCGTGGCGTTGGTGATGCCGACCGGGCCGAAGACGCCGCTGCCGGTGTTACCCGCTGCGCTCGTGGTCACATAACCCGCGCCGCCCTGCACCGACTGAAAAACGGAGCGGCCGTCGTCCGAGGTCGACATCTGCCGCGCCACGTCGATCTGCATGAGCCGCTGGCCCTGGTCGCCTACGTACTGCACGCCGCCGCCGGGGGCGGCCACGAAGGGCGCGCTGCCGCTCTTGAAACCGGCGAACAGGTACTGCCCGTTGCCGTCGTCGGAGTTGGCCACGCCCACGAGCTGGTCGAGGCCGCTCTGGATGGTGGTGGCGAGCGAGTCGCGGTCGGCGTCCGACAGCGTGCCGCCGCCGGCCTGCACCGTCAGCGTCTTGATGTTCTGCAGGATCGCGGTCACCGAGTTGAGCGCGTTCTCTTCGGTCGACAGCGCGAGCCCGGCGCGTTGGCGGCCGGTGGCGTACTGCGCGATCTCGGAGAGCGTCTGGCTCACACCGAGCGCGCGGGCCGCGCCGACCGGGTCGTCGCCGGCCGTGAGGAACTTGGAGTTGGTCGCCAGCTGCTGCTGGACCTTGAACAGCTTCTGCTGCTGCAGGCCCATGGCGTTGACGTTCTGCTCGTAGAAGGATTGGGTGCTGATGCGCATCGCGGTTCCTGGAGTCTGTGCGTGAATGGGGTCAGCCGCGGATGCCCAGGATCGTGTCGAACATGGTCGACGCGGTCTGGATCACGCGTGCATTGGCCTGGTACATCTGCTGGAACATCAGCAGGTTGGCGGTTTCCTCGTCCTGGACGACGCCCGAGATGCCTTGCTGGCTGGCCTTGATCTGGCCGGTCACGCTGTCTTGCGTGGTGCTGGCGACCTTGACCGCCATGGCCCGGTTGCCGACCTCGCTCACCAGCTGCGAGTAGGCACCGTTGAAGGTCGCGGTGCCGTTGCCCATGGTGGTCTTGCGCTGCAGCGCGCCCAGCAGCAAGGCATTGCTGCCATCGGACACGCCCGAGGTGTTCTTGTTGATGGTGAAGGTGTCGCCCTGCGCGGGCGTGCCGGTCATGCTGACGGTGATGCCGCCGAAGCTCATCTTGGCGCCGGCGGTGTACGGCACGGGCGTGCCAGCCGGGTAGCTGGTGCTGGTGCCGTTGGCCAGCGTGACCGTGACCGCCGAGGTGACCGGAAAGCCCGACAGCGTGCCGGTGCCGGCATCGAAGCTCAGCGTGACCGGTCCCGCCAGCGGCGAAGCCGGGTAGGACGCATCGACGGTGGCCGCGCCCAACGCGCCATTGCCCTTGTTGCCGGCGACGTTGCCGGTGGTGATCGGCGATGCGGCGGCCACCTTGGCCGGATCGCGCACCAGCACGTCGAGGTCGCGTGCGCCGGTGCGCGTGGGCTGCACCAGGAAAGAGTCGCCGGCCTGTGCCGTGCCGCTAGCGGCCGTAAGGCTCACGCCGTCGAAGGTGATCGGGAAAGAAGTGAAAGAGCCCATCGACGTCTTGTCGGAAAGCCGCGTGACCGAGTAGGTGAGCGTGCCCGCCACATCGGTCACGCTGACGTTGTAGTCGCTGGTCGTGAGCTTCGACGCGTCGGACAGCGTGGCGCCCAGCGTGAGGTTGCCCGCGTTGCCGGCGTTGGACATCACGCCCGGCACGGCCTGCGTGAAGAAGTTCGTGCCGAGTGCGCCGTTCAGGTCCACGCCCAGCTTGTGCTGCGCATTGACCGCATCGGCCACCGACATCGCAAGGCGGCCGATCGCGTTCTGCGTGGGAATGAGCGTCTCTTTGCGGAAGGCCATCAGGCCGCCGAGCACGCCGCCCGTGATGCTGCTGTCATCGAGTTCGCTGGTGTTGCCGGCAAAGCCCGAGAGCGCGACCACCTTGCGGGTCGGGTCGGCCGCCGACGGCACCGCGGCCATCTTGGCGGCGTAGTCGCCCACCACCAGCGACTGGCCGGTGGCGATGAACACGTTGTACTTGCCGTTGTCCTGCTGCAGCACCTTCACGTCCACCACCTGGCTGAGCTGGCTCACGAGCAGGTCGCGCTGGTCGAGCAGGTCGTTGGGCGGCTGGCCACCGGCCATGGCGCTGATCTGGCTGATCTGCTGGTTGAGGCTCGCGATCTTGGTCGCGTAGGTGTTGATCTGGTCGACGCTGCCGGTGATCTGCTCGTTGACCGAGGTGTTCAGGTCCGACAGGTACTGGTCGGTCGCGCGGAACTTGCTGGCCAGCGCCTGCGCGGAGCTGATCATCTGCTGGCGCGCCGCCGGGTCGGCCGGCGTGTTGGCCACGCCCTGCATGCTGGTGAAGAAGCTCTGCATCAGCGGCGCAATGCCGGACGTCTTGTCGGCCAGCAGCGTGTCGATGCGGTTGATCTGCGTGCCGTTGGTGGCGAGCGCCGCCGAAGCCGACTGCGCGGACGAGAGCTGCGCGGTCAGGTAGCGGTCGTAGCTGCGCGACACGGTCAGCACATTGGCACCCGAGCCGATGAAGCCCGAGCCGCTCGAAATACCGCCGGCCGAGGCGATCTCGGCCACCTGGCGGCTGTAGCCCACCGTGTACGCATTGGCTGTGTTGTGGGCGGTAGTCATCAGCGCGGTGCGGGCGACGCCGAGGCCGCTCAGACCTGTGTAGAACATGCTGGACATAGGGCTTTACCTGTCAATGGGGTGTTGGGTCTGGCATCGCGAGCGATGCCTCTGGGTGTTTATCGGCAGCGCGCGCCAAAACTTGAGGGTCGGGGCTGGGTATGCCGTCCTTCTGGTTCAGAACTCCGTCCAGTCGCCTTTGGCGTCGCTGGCCATGGCGAGTTGAGGGGCCGCCGTGCCGGTGCCGGGCTCGCGCCGGGCGGGCAGTGCCTTGGCGCGCGGCTTCGGTGTTGGCTTGGCAGGCTTGGGGATCGGCGTGATGCGGGTGAAGCCAGGGCGCGTGGTGGCGACTGCGTTGGCGTCGAGCTTGAAGACGCTGACGGCTTGTACGAGGCTGCCGGCTTGCTCTTGCAGTGATTGGGCCGCTGCCGAGGCTTCTTCTACAAGCGCGGCGTTCTGCTGCGTGACCTGGTCCATCTGCGTGATGGCCTGGTTGATCTGCTCGATGCCCGAGGTCTGCTCTTGGCTCGCCGCAGTGATCTCTCCCATGATGTCCGTCACGCGCTTGACGCTGCCCACGATCTCTTCCATCGTGCGGCCGGCTTCTGCGACCTGCTTGCTTCCTTCTTCGACCTTTTCGACCGAGTCGCCGATGAGCGTCTTGATTTCCTTGGCTGCAGCGGCCGAGCGCTGCGCGAGGCTACGAACCTCGGAGGCGACCACCGCAAAGCCACGGCCTTGCTCACCTGCGCGTGCCGCTTCCACGGCAGCGTTCAGCGCAAGGATGTTGGTCTGGAAGGCGATGCCGTCAATGACACCAATGATGTCTACGATCTTTTTGGACGACGCATTGATCGACCCCATCGTGTCCACCACCTGAGACACGACGCTGCCACCCTTCACAGCCACCTCGGAAGCAGAAACCGCCAGCTGATTCGCCTGCCGCGCATTGTCCGCGTTCTGCTTCACCGTAGAGGTCAACTCTTCCATCGAAGCCGCCGTCTGCTCCAGCGAACTCGCCTGCTGCTCGGTGCGCGAAGACAAGTCCTGATTCCCCGCCGCGATCTGCCCCGAAGCCGTCGCAATGGTGTCGCTCGAATCCTTGATCCCGCCCACGACCGAGGTCAGCGTCGCCTGCATCTGCTTGATGGAGTGCAGCAGGCTGCCGTCGTGCGCGGCATCGGCCTCGACCGCGATCGACAGGTCGCCGTTGGCGATGCGCCCGACCACGTCGGCGGCGTACTTCGGCTCGCCGCCCAGCTGACGGCCCAGTTGGCGCGCGACCAGCACGCCCAGCCCCACGCTGACCGCAATGCCGGCCAGCGCCATCACCAGCATCATCAGCCGCGAGGTCTTGTAGGTGGCGTCCGCCTGCTCGGCACGCACGCGCGCAAGCTCCTTGCTGTGTCCGACCATGCCCTTGAGCACGTCTTCCAGGGCGCGCGATTCCTGCAGCATCCGCGTGCTGTCCTCGCCCACCTGGTTTGCGAACTGCGAGCTGTCCAGCGGCTGCTTGTTGACCAGCGCCAGGAAGTCGTTCATGTGCGCCTTCAGCGGCCCCACCAGGCTTTCGAACCGGCCGTAAAGCTTGGTGCCCTCCGGGCTCTCGTCAAAGAAAGACTTGGCCTCGGCGGCACGCGACGACAGGCTTTCGAGCGACGCCTTGAGTTCGTCCGCCCCGGCCTTGCGATCGCCGAGCGTGCCCGCCGACAGCAGCGTCACCTGGGCGCGGCTCGCGTACAGCAGGTGGATGTTGGCTTCCTGCACGGCTTGCAGGGCACGCAGCTCGTTCGCGTAGAGCTGCTCGGTTGATGCGCTGATGCGCCCCATGTGAAAGATGCCGAGCGCACTGACCGCCGCACCGATCGCCGCGACCACGAGAAAGCTCAGGAGCAACCGGGCGGTCACTCGAAGATTCTGGAACCACTGCATTGTCTTTTCCCCTTTATGGCGCCAATGCGGTGAATGGCGATGGTGCGTAGCGCGGGTGCGCCACGTCGATGGCGTGGCTGCTGCTGTCCAGACGGAACACGCTGACCACTTGCGACAGGCTTCCTGCCCGCTCTTGCAGCGATTGCGCTGCGGCCGAGGCTTCCTCTACAAGCGCTGCGTTCTGCTGCGTGACCTGGTCCATCTGCGTGATGGCCTGGTTGATCTGCTCGATGCCCGAGGTCTGCTCTTGGCTCGCCGCAGTGATCTCTCCCATGATGTCCGTCACGCGCTTGACGCTGCCCACGATCTCTTCCATCGTGCGACCAGCTTCTGCGACCTGCTTGCTGCCTTCTTCGACCTTTTCGACCGAATCACCGATCAGCGTCTTGATCTCTTTCGCTGCGGCTGCCGAGCGTTGCGCGAGGCTACGAACCTCGGAGGCAACGACTGCAAAGCCACGGCCCTGCTCGCCTGCGCGTGCAGCTTCGACGGCGGCGTTCAGCGCCAGGATGTTCGTCTGGAAGGCGATGCCGTCAATGACACCAATGATGTCCACGATCTTCTTGGACGACGCATTGATCGACCCCATCGTGTCCACCACCTGAGACACGACACTGCCGCCCTTCACAGCCACTTCAGAAGCCGACACAGCCAGTTGATTGGCCTGTCGCGCGTTGTCCGCGTTCTGCTTGACCGTCGAGGTCAGCTCTTCCATCGAAGCGGCGGTCTGCTCCAGCGAACTCGCCTGCTCTTCCGTGCGCGAAGACAGATCCTGATTCCCCGAAGCAATCTGGCTCGACGCTGTCGCGATCGTGTCCGTGCCCATGCGCACCTCGCCCACCACCTTGGCCAGGCTCGCGTTCATGTCTTTCAGCGCCTGCATCAGCTGCCCCGCCTCGTCGCGGCTGTCCACGCGGATGCTCGCGCTCAGGTCGCCGGCGGCCACCGTCTCGGCGGCGGCCACGGCACGCCCCAGCGGGCGCACGATGCCCACGCTCAAACGCCACGCGAACAACGCCCCCACCAGCAGCGCGATGCCGGACAGCACCATCAGCATGGTTCGGCCGCTCGACTGGTCGGCCGCGATGCCTTGCGCCACGGCGTCGATCCGGTCGCGCTGGTGCGCCGCAAGGCTGGCCACGGCGTTCTCGTAAACGGTCAGGCCCGCCGCGAACTTGGTGTCGGCCAACTCGCTGGCCTCCGCGCCCTTGTCCTCGGACTTGAGCTTGTTGATCTTCTCGATGATCTCCAGCACGATCGCACGCGCATCGGCCACGTCGGCGTACAGCTTCTTTTCTTCCGGCGAGGTCAGCATCTCTTCGAGCTTCTTCTGCACCGGATTGATCTTGGCCGAGCTCTCGGCGCGAGCGTTCGCGAAATAGGTCACCACGGCCGGGTCGGTCGCCTTGACCATGGCGAACGAGCGCACGATCGTCGGGCCCAGCAGGTTCGACCACTGGTTGGCCAGCCGCTCCTTGACCAGCGCGTGCTTCATCATTTCGTCGGTGGCGTGGCCCACGTTCGCCAGGCGCAGCATGCCGATGCCGGCAATGACCGCCATCAACAGCAGCATGGCCGCAAAGCCGAACCCCAGGCGCGTGCCGATTTTCAGATTCTTCAAACTCATTTGTCTTTTTCTTTCAGAACTGGAACGAATCTCGCCGCGCAACACGGCGTTGTCGGTTCGTTATCGGCATCGGCGCGCCGGTGTTGAGCCCTCGCTTCTCAAAATTCGGTCCAGTCTCCCTTCGCATCGCCGGCTATGGCGAGTTGGGGTGCCGCCGCCGACGCAGCGGCCCGGCGTGCGGGCAGCGCCTTGGCGGGTGGCCTCGGTGCTGGCTTGGCAACCTTCGGAATCGGCGTCAGGTGGGTGAATCCGGGGCGCGCGGCCCTGGACTGGGTGCTGAGCTTGAAGATGCTGACGGCTTGTACGAGGCTGCCGGCTTGCTCTTGCAGTGATTGGGCCGCTGCCGAGGCTTCTTCTACAAGCGCGGCGTTCTGCTGCGTGACCTGGTCCATCTGCGTGATGGCCTGGTTGATCTGCTCGATGCCCGAGGTCTGCTCCTGGCTCGCTGCGGTGATCTCGCCCATGATGTCCGTCACGCGCTTGACGCTGCCCACGATCTCTTCCATCGTGCGGCCCGCTTCTGCTACTTGCTTGCTGCCCTCTTCGACCTTCTCGACCGAATCACCGATCAGGGTTTTTATCTCTTTCGCTGCAGCTGCGGAGCGTTGCGCAAGGCTTCGCACTTCGGATGCAACGACTGCAAAGCCACGACCTTGCTCGCCAGCGCGAGCAGCTTCAACAGCGGCATTCAGCGCCAGGATGTTGGTCTGAAACGCGATTCCATCGATCACGCCGATGATGTCCACGATCTTCTTGGACGACGCATTGATCGACCCCATCGTGTCCACCACCTGCGACACGACGCTGCCACCCTTCACAGCCACCTCGGAAGCCGACACAGCCAGCTGATTCGCCTGCCGAGCGTTGTCCGCGTTCTGCTTCACCGTCGAAGTCAGCTCTTCCATCGAAGCAGCCGTCTGCTCCAACGAACTCGCCTGCTCTTCCGTGCGCGAAGACAGATCCTGATTCCCCGAAGCAATCTGGCTCGACGCCGTCGCGATCGTGTCCGTGCCCGTTCGCACTTCACCGACGATCTTCACGAGGCTGTCGTTCATGCCCTTCAGAGCGTCCAGCAGCAAACCGGTCTCGTCCGTCGTCCGCGCCTCGATGTGGCTGGTCAGGTCGCCCGCCGCCACCGATTGCGCCACCTTCACCGCTTCCGCCAGTGGCCGCGCCACGATGCGGGCGATCCACAGCGCCAGCACCAGGCCCAGCGCCACGCTGCCCAGCAGCAGGCCCAGCACCCACAGCCTGGCTTCTTCGTACACCGTATCGGCCGTCTGGCCCGCGCTGAGCGCGCCCGCCAGGTTCACCTGCGTCAGCTTGTCCAGCGCTTCGCCCATCTCACGGCTCAGCTGCTGCGACTTGCCACGGATCAGGCCGCTCACCTGGTCGGTGTCCTGCGTGTGGGAGATGGCGATGATCTTGTTGTGTTCGAGCGCGTACTGCGCCAGCAGCTTTTCGAACACCGGGTAGGTCGCACGCTCCTCGGGCTCCGAGATGAGCGCCTCGTACTCGGTGCGCTTCTTCTGCAGTGCCTTCCACGACTCGTCCATCGACTTCTCGTAGGTCGCCATCTCGGTGAACGAACCCGACAGGGCGTGCGCCATCTCCTGCGAGCGATAGCTCGCCACCATGCCCTTCAATTCGAGCAACGAGCGCGTGGCCGGCAACCAGTTGGTCGAAAGGTCCGTGGACATCTGGTGAACCTTGCCGAGCTGCATCACCGAGATCACGCCGACACAGGCCGTCAACACAAGGACGGCAATGAACGACACAAGCAGCTTGGTCGCGATTTTGAGGTTGTAGAAAGTTTTAATGATTTTTCCTTTGGGCCGTGGGGCCCGATTCAATTCATTGCCGCGGGACGCGGTCGCCCGGCCGGGCCGGTCGGCGGCGCTCGCGGCGGTGCTTGTTCCTAGAACGCACGCCAGTCGCCGCTGTCGGCGCCGGCCGCAGCCAGTTGGGGCAGCGATGGTGCTGCCGGTTTTGCACGCACGGCGGGCAACGCCCTGGCGTGGGTGCGGGGCACGGCATGGCCATCCGTGTCGAGCTTGAAGATGCTGACGGCTTGCACGAGGCTGCCGGCTTGCTCCTGCAACGACTGAGCCGCTGCTGAAGCCTCTTCAACCAACGCTGCGTTCTGCTGCGTGACTTGGTCCATCTGCGTGATGGCCTGGTTGATCTGCTCGATGCCCGAAGTCTGCTCTCGGCTCGCAGCGGTGATCTCTCCCATGATGTCTGTCACCCGCTTGACGCTGCCCACGATCTCTTCCATCGTGCGGCCGGCTTCTGCGACCTGCTTGCTGCCCTCTTCGACTTTCTCTACAGAGTCGCCGATGAGGGTCTTGATTTCCTTGGCGGCTGCGGCCGAGCGTTGTGCAAGGCTTCGCACTTCGGAAGCAACGACCGCAAAGCCTCGGCCCTGCTCACCCGCGCGAGCAGCTTCAACAGCTGCATTCAGCGCCAGGATGTTCGTCTGGAAAGCAATGCCGTCAATGACACCAATGATGTCCACGATCTTCTTGGATGACGCATTGATCGAGCCCATCGTGTCCACAACTTGAGACACAACACTGCCGCCCTTCACAGCCACCTCGGAAGCCGACACCGCCAGCTGATTCGCTTGCCGCGCGTTGTCCGCGTTCTGCTTCACCGTCGAAGTCAGCTCTTCCATCGAAGCGGCGGTTTGCTCCAGCGAACTCGCCTGCTCTTCCGTACGCGAAGACAGATCCTGATTCCCCGAAGCAATCTGCCCCGAAGCCGTCGCAATCGTCTCCGTACCCGAACGCACCTCGCCCACCACGCGGGCCAGATTCGTGTTCATGTCCTTCAGCGCCTGCATCAGCTGCCCCGCCTCGTCGCGGCTGCCGACTTCGATGTTCGCGCTCAGGTCGCCACCCGCCACCGTCTGCGCAACCTCGACAGCCTTCGTCAGCGGCCGCACGATGCTGCGCGAAATGAAGAACGCGAAGACCGCGCCGCTGACCACCGTCAGCAACGCCAGCAGCATCTGCAGGTTGAAGCTGCGCGCGTTCGCCGCGTCGATGGCAACGCCCATGTCGTCGATGGCCTTGCGCTCCATCTGCAGCAGGTCGAGCACCCGGCCTTCATAGGCCTTCGCGGCCGGCTGGAACGACTCCTTGAACGCGCGCGTGGTGTCCACCGCGCTGCCGCTCGCCCTGGCCTTGCCCACCTCGTCCTTGGCGGCCTGGTACTTGGCGCGCAGCGCGACGATGGACTTGAACAGCGCCTTCTCTTCCTCGGTCACCAGCAGCTTCTCGACCTTCGCCATGGTCTCGCTGCCCTTCTTCACGCTGTCGGAGATGACGTCCGCGAACACCACCGGCAGCGTCTCGTCGGTGGTGCGGGCGATCATCGAGGTGCGCGCGATCGCCGAGTAGGTCAGCACGTACCAGTCGGAGATCAGCCGCTCCTTGGCCAGCGGGCTTTGCATCATCACCCGGGTGGCTTCCGCGTTGCTGCGCGCCGAAACCAGTGCGATCGCGGTCGACACCACGGTCAGGCCCAGGACGACGGCGAAGGCCACGGCCAGACGTGTCCCGATGCGGAGATTGGAAAAGAAGGTCATGGTGCAGGCGTTGAAGGTTGAAGGCGGTGATGCAGCCCCGGCCTTGCGGCCATGGCGCGGCGATCAGGCGGTGGCTGCGGCCTCGACAAGGCCCATTTCTTCGCTGGACATCAGCCGGTCGATGTCCACCAGGATCAGCATCCGCTCGTCCAGCGTGCCCAGCCCGATCAGGTAGTCCGTGTCCAGCACCGAACCCATCTCCGGCGCCGGCTTGATCTGCTCTGCCGTCAGCGTGATCACGTCCGACACGCTGTCCACCACCATCCCCACCACCCGACCCCCGATGTTCAGCACGATCACCACCGTGAACTGGTCATACGTCGGGTCGCCCAGCTCGAACTTGATGCGCATGTCGATGATCGGAACGATGATCCCGCGCAGGTTCACCACACCCTTGATGTACTCCGGTGCGTTCGCGATCCGCGTCACCGCGTCGTAGCCGCGCAGCTCCTGCACCTTCTGGATGTCGATCCCGTATTCCTCTTCCCCCAGCTTGAAGGTCACCACCTCCAGCCGCGGGCCGTTGGCGGCCGGGGACGGCGCCGAGGCGGCTTGTTTCAATGGGTCTTTTGCCTTCGTCGTCAGCATCTCGTGTCCTCCGGTTTAAAACTCGTTGCGACCGCCGGCGCCATCGCCGGCCTCGGTCCTGAAAACCCGCACGGCCCTGACCAGGCCGTCGGCTTGTTCCTGCAGCGTCTGCGCCGTGGCGAAAGCCTCTTCCACCAGCGCGGCGTTCTGCTGCGTCACCTGGTCCATCTGCGCGATGGCCTGGTTGATCTGCTCGATGCCCGAGGTCTGCTCCTGGCTCGCGGTCGTGATCTCGCCCATGATGTCGGTCACCCGCTTGACGCTGCCCACGATCTCTTCCATGGTCCGGCCGGCCTGCGCGACCTGCTTGCTGCCCGCAGCGACCTTCTCGACCGAATCGCCGATCAGCGTCTTGATTTCCTTGGCGGCCGATGCGGAGCGCTGCGCGAGGCTGCGCACCTCCGACGCGACCACGGCAAAGCCCTTGCCCTGCTCGCCCGCACGGGCTGCTTCCACAGCGGCATTCAGCGCGAGGATGTTGGTCTGGAACGCGATGCCGTCGATCACGCCGATGATGTCGACGATCTTTTTCGAGGACGCGTCGATCGAGCCCATCGTGTCCACCACCTGCGACACGACGTTGCCGCCCTTCACCGCCACCTCGGAGGCCGACACGGCCAGCTGGTTGGCCTGCCGCGCGTTGTCGGCGTTCTGCTTGACCGTCGAGGTCAGCTCTTCCATCGACGCGGCCGTCTGCTCCAGCGAGCTGGCCTGCTGCTCGGTGCGCGACGAAAGATCCTGGTTGCCCGAGGCGATCTGGCTCGACGCCGACATCACGCCGGCCACGTTGGTGCCGACGTCCGCCACGATCGCGAAGAGGTTCGCGCTCATCTGGTTCAGCGCGCGCAGCAGCCCCGTGATCTCGTCGCCGGGCCGGATCTCGAAGCGCGCAAGGTCGCCGCCCGCGATGGCCCGCGCCACGTCCAGTGCCTCGTCCAGCGGACGGAAGACCGTGCGGCCGAGGAACTGCCCCAGCCCCACCCATGCCAGCGCGGCGGCCACGCCGCCCACGGCGACGACACCGGGCAGCCAGCTGTGCGCACCCGAGGCAGCGGCCAGCTTCGACGCTTCCATCCAGCCCACGGCACCGAAGCCCAGCGACAGCAACGCAGCCAACACCGTCGCGCCGAAGACCCGGCGCCGCACCGGAACGCGCCGCAGTTGCGCCAGCGGATTCATCCAGCCACGCTGCGCCACCTCGCCCTGCACGATCTCGATGCCCTTCGCATCGCCTTCGCGGATGCGGCGATACAGCGCGTCCGCCGCCGCCACGTCGGCGCGCGCGGGCCGGCTGCGCACCGACATGTAGCCCTGCACGCGGCCGTTGCGGTTGATGGGCGTCACGTTCGCGAGCACCCAGTAGAAGTCGCCGTTCTTGCGCCGGTTCTTGATCAACCCGGTCCAGGGCAGGCCCTGCCCCAGCGTTTGCCAGAGATCGGCAAAGGCCTCGGGCGGCACGTCCGGGTGGCGCACGATGTTGTGCGCCTTGCCCATGAGCTCGCCGACGGCGTAGCCGCTGGCCTCGATGAAGGCCGGGTTGACGTAGGTGATGCGGCCCTTGAGGTCGGTACGCGACACCAGGGCCGCGTCCTGCGAAAGCTCGTATTCGATGTCGGTGATGGGCAGATTGACGCGCATGGTCGTTCGCCGTCTTCAGGCCAATGCCAGCTGGTTCGCGCCGCCGAGGCGGAACACGCCGACGACTTGCGAGAGGCTGCCGGCTTGCTCTTGCAGCGATTGCGCCGCTGCCGAGGCTTCTTCTACAAGCGCTGCGTTCTGCTGCGTGACCTGGTCCATCTGCGTGATGGCCTGGTTGATCTGCTCGATGCCCGAGGTCTGTTCCTGGCTCGCTGCGGTGATCTCGCCCATGATGTCTGTCACGCGCTTGACGCTGCCCACGATCTCTTCCATCGTGCGGCCGGCTTCCGCAACTTGCTTGCTTCCTTCTTCGACCTTTTCGACCGAATCGCCGATGAGCGTCTTGATTTCTTTCGCAGCTGCGGCCGAGCGTTGCGCGAGGCTTCGCACTTCGGAAGCAACGACTGCAAAGCCACGGCCCTGCTCGCCAGCGCGTGCGGCTTCCACGGCCGCGTTCAGCGCGAGGATGTTGGTCTGGAATGCGATGCCATCGATCACGCCGATGATGTCCACGATCTTCTTGGAGGACGCATTGATCGACCCCATCGTGTCCACCACCTGAGACACGACACTGCCACCCTTCACAGCCACCTCAGACGCCGACACAGCCAGCTGATTCGCCTGCCGCGCGTTGTCTGCGTTCTGCTTGACCGTCGAGGTCAGCTCCTCCATCGAAGCCGCTGTCTGCTCCAACGAACTCGCCTGCTGCTCGGTACGCGAAGACAGGTCCTGATTCCCCGAAGCAATCTGGCTCGATGCCGTCGCAATCGTGTCCGTGCCCATGCGCACCTCGCCCACCACCTTGGCCAGGCTCGCGTTCATGTCCTTCAGCGCCTGCATCAACTGCCCTGCCTCGTCGCGGCTGTCCACGCGGATGCTCGCGCTCAGGTCGCCAGAGGCCACCGTCTCGGCCACTTCCAGCGCATGGCCCAGCGGGCGCACGATGCCCAGCGTCAGGCGCCATGCGAACAGCGCACCCACCACCAACGCGATGGCGGACAGCGCGATCAGCGTGGTCCGGCCTTCCGTGTGGTCCACCGCGATACCCTTGGCCGCGGCGTCGATCTTCTCTCGCTGATGGTTCGCCAGCGCCTCCACCGCACCGGCGTACACGCCCAGCGCGGCCGTGAACTTGGTGTCGACCAGCACGTTGGCTTCGTCGAGCTTCTTCTCGTCCTTCAGCTTGTTGAGCATGCCCACGGTTTCGAGCACGGTCGCCCGTGCAGCGGCCACGGCGGCATAGAGCGCCTTTTCTTCCGGCGTGCTCAGCATCGCCTCGAGCTTTTTCTGCGCGGGCGTGATGCGCGCCGAGCCCGCCGCCTGGAGCTTGGCGAAGTAGGCCGCGATCTCCGGATCGGTGGTCTTGACCATCGCGAAATTGGCCACCGTGTTCGACCGCAGCAGGCTGAGCCATTCGGTCGCCAGGCGTTCCTTGACCAGCGCGCCTTCGACCATCTCGTCGGTGGCATTGCCCACGTTGGTCAGGCGCAGCACGCCGGTGCCCGCGATGAAAGCCATCAGCAACAGCATCACCGCGAAACCGAGTCCCAGGCGCGTGCCGATTTTCAGATCCTTCAAACTCATTGCTCTCTTCCTTCAATAACGGGGACGGTGTCCGCGGCGCGCGGCGGGCCACCGGCATGAAATGGATTCATGACGGGCCGCTCTGGCAACGCCGTCTCCCTGTTATCGGCAGCAGGTCGCCAGACTTGAGTCCTTTCTTCTCAAAATTCGGTCCAGTCGCCCTTGGCGTCGCTGACCATCGCGAGTTGAGGGGTTGCCGTGCCGGTGCCGGGCTCGCGCCGGGCGGGCAACGCCTTGGCGCGGGGCTTCGCTGCTGGCTTGGCGGGCTTGGGGATCGGTGTGATGCGGGTGAAGCCCGGGCGTTTGGTGGCGACTGCGTTGGCGTCGAGCTTGAAGACGCTGACGGCTTGCACGAGGCTGCCGGCTTGTTCTTGCAATGACTGGGCCGCTGCCGAGGCTTCTTCGACCAGTGCCGCGTTCTGCTGCGTGACCTGGTCCATCTGCGTGATGGCCTGGTTGATCTGCTCGATGCCTGAGGTCTGCTCTTGGCTCGCTGCGGTGATCTCGCCCATGATGTCGGTCACGCGCTTGACGCTGCCAACGATCTCTTCCATCGTGCGGCCAGCTTCTGCGACCTGCTTGCTGCCCTCTTCGACCTTCTCGACCGAATCACCGATCAGCGTCTTGATCTCTTTCGCTGCGGCTGCGGAGCGTTGAGCAAGGCTGCGAACTTCGGAAGCAACGACCGCAAAGCCACGGCCCTGCTCGCCTGCGCGTGCAGCTTCCACAGCCGCATTCAGCGCCAGAATGTTCGTCTGGAACGCGATGCCATCAATGACACCAATGATGTCCACGATCTTCTTGGATGAAGCATTGATCGACCCCATCGTGTCCACCACCTGCGACACGACGCTGCCACCCTTCACAGCCACTTCAGAAGCCGACACCGCCAGTTGATTCGCCTGCCGAGCGTTGTCCGCGTTTTGTTTGACCGTCGAGGTCAGCTCTTCCATCGAAGCCGCGGTTTGCTCCAGCGAGCTGGCCTGCTCTTCCGTCCGCGAGGACAGATCCTGATTCCCCGAAGCAATCTGCCCCGAAGCCGTCGCAATGGTGTCCGTCCCCGAACGCACCTCCCGCACGATCTTCACCAGGCTCTCGTTCATCGCCTTCAGCGCCGACATCAGCCGGCCCGTTTCGTCCTTCGACTGCACGTCGATGCGCGAGCTGATGTCGCCGGCCGCCACCTTCTCGGCCACCTGCACCGCCTCGCCGATCGGCCGCGTGATCGATCGCGTGATGAACCACGCGATCGCCGCGCCCACCAGCATCGCGATGCCGCCCAGCACGAGCATCAGGTTGCGCGCCCACGCGTAGCCCGCAATGGCCTGCGCATTGGCCTGGTTCGACAGCTCGGTCTCGTGGGCGATCATGTCGTTGAGCACATCCACCAGCACCTGAACGGCCGGCTGGAACTTCGTGACGAAGATCTGTGTCGCCTCCTCGTTCATGTTCTTCAGCCCGAGTTCGGTCAGCTGGGTGTTCAACGGCAGGAGCACCGCCACCCGCTCGTCGACCTTGGCGAGCAACGCCTTGCCCGCCGGCGTGACCAGCAGCTTGGCCAGCGTCGCGCGGCCCACCGAGAAGCGGTCGCGCGCGGCGGCGATCTTCTTGACCTCCTCGTTCATGGCGGCGTCTTCGGTCAACAGAATCAGGTTGCTGTCGAAGATGGCGATGTCGCGGATCGCGTCCACCATCGTGTTGACCGCGCCCACCTTGACGTTGTTGCCGGTCACGATGCCGTTCAGCCGCGCCTGGATGTCGGCCATCGAGCTGAGGCCGAGGCCGACCACGGAGGCCAGCAGCAGGAGCACGGCCGCAAAGCCCATGCCGAGACGGGTGCCAATCTTGAGATTGAGAAGGGAGTTCATGGCGCTTTCAGGAATCTTTGGCGTTGACATGTTGAAAGACCCGGTCCAACCGCTGGGCGACTTTCGCCGCGTCGTGGGTGGACCGGCTGATCGACCGCGTGACGAACCACGCGATGGCGATGCCGGCGAGCAATGCGGCCCCCGCCAGGGCCATCACCGCCTGGCGCGCCCAGGCGCAGCCGGCACCGGCATGAAAGCCGAGGCCGAGCACGGCCGCCAGCAACAGCAGCGAAGCAATGAAACCCGTGGCCAGGCGACGAGCGATCTTGGGGTTGAGACGAGCACGCAGCACGGGTTCGTCAGGCCGCCTGGGCTTCGTCGGCATCGAGCTTGAAGGTGCTGACCGCCTGCACGAGGCTGTCGGCCTGCTCCTGCAACGATTGCGCCGCGGCCGAAGCCTCTTCGACCAGTGCCGCGTTCTGCTGCGTGACCTGGTCCATCTGCGTGATGGCCTGGTTGATCTGCTCGATGCCCGAGGTCTGCTCCTGGCTCGCTGCGGTGATCTCGCCCATGATGTCCGTCACGCGCTTGACGCTGCCGACGATCTCTTCCATCGTGCGGCCCGCTTCGGCCACCTGCCTGCTTCCTTCCTCGACCTTTTCCACCGAATCGCCGATGAGGGTCTTGATCTCCTTGGCGGCGGCCGCCGAGCGTTGCGCGAGGTTGCGCACCTCCGAAGCCACCACCGCGAAGCCCTTGCCCTGCTCCCCTGCGCGCGCCGCCTCGACGGCCGCGTTCAACGCCAGGATGTTGGTCTGGAACGCGATGCCGTCGATCACGCCGATGATGTCGACGATCTTTCGCGACGAATCGTTGATCGACCCCATAGTGCCCACCACCTGCGACACCACGCTGCCGCCCCTGACCGCCACGGCCGACGCCGACACGGCCAGCTGGTTGGCCTGCCGCGCGTTGTCGGCGTTCTGCTTGACCGTCGAAGTCAACTCTTCCATCGACGCTGCCGTCTCCTCCAGCGAACTGGCCTGCTGCTCGGTGCGCGACGACAGGTCCTGGTTGCCCGCCGCGATCTGCCTGGACGCCACAGCGATCGAGTCGGTGGATGTCTTGATGCGGGTCACGAGGTCGGTGAGCGTGTCTTCCATCTCGCCCATGCCGCGCAGCAGCCGGCCGAAGTCGCCGCCGCGCCCGGTCTCGAACTCCTGGCTCAGGTCGCCGGCCGCCACGGTCTCGGCGATCAGCAGCGCCTCGGCAATCGGCTGGGCGATGCTGCGCGTCAGCAGCCAGGCCATCACCGAACCCAGCGCGACCGCGAACACGGCGAGCGCGATCAGGTAGACGCGGCCCGAGCGGTACTGGGCGTCGATGGCGGCCGCGGTCCGGTCGATGTCCTGCTGTTGGTAGGCCGCCATGGCGCGGATGCTCGCGTCGTAGCGGTCGAGCGCCGGCAGCAGTTGGGTGTCGGTGAGCTTCGCGGCCTCGTCCCGATGGCCTTCCGCCTTGAGCTTGAGGACCTGGCTGCGCAGCTCGACGTAGTCGCCGCGCTTTTTCTTGATGTCGGCGCTCAGCGCCAGTTCGTCCGGCGAGCTCAGCATCTCTTCGAGTTTTTTCTGCGTCTCGGAGATCACGGCGCTGGTGCTGGCGATGTTCTTCTGCAGGTAGGCCTGCACCTCGGCGTCGTCGCTCTTGAGCAATGAGAAGGTGCGCACGCTGTTGGTGCTGGTGCCCAGTTGCCAGGCCGATGCCAGGCGCTCCTTCGCCAACGCGTGGCCGGCCATCTCCTGCGTGGCGTCGCCCACGGCGCGCAAGCGCAGCACGCCGATGCCCGCCGTGACCACCAGCAGCGCCAGCACCAGCGCAAAGCCGGCGCCCAGGCGCATTCCGATCGTCCAATTCTTCATCTGGGTGTCTCCTCTCGAACCGCTGTCGTTGTTATGTGGTTTCGAGTGTTCAGGCCGCGATCTTCTCGATGAGCCCCATCTCGTCGCTGGACATCAGCCGGTCGATGTCCACCAGGATCAGCATCCGCTCGTCCAGCGTGCCCAGCCCGATCAGGTAGTCGGTGTCCAGCACCGAACCCATCTCCGGTGCCGGCTTGATCTGCTCGGCCGTCAGCGTGATCACGTCCGACACGCTGTCCACCACCATCCCCACCACGCGCCCCCCGATGTTCAGCACGATCACCACCGTGAACTGGTCGTACGTCGGGTCGCCCAGCTCGAACTTGATGCGCATGTCGATGATCGGAACGATGATCCCGCGCAGGTTCACCACACCCTTGATGTACTCCGGTGCGTTCGCGATCCGCGTCACCGCGTCGTAGCCGCGCAGCTCTTGCACCTTCTGGATGTCGATCCCGTATTCCTCTTCCCCCAGCTTGAAGGTCACCACCTCCAGCCGCGGGCCGTTGGCGGCGCTGCCTTGCAATGCAGGCTGCTGCGTTTGCTGTCTCTGGATGCCAGTGATCTCTGCCATGGTTTTCCTTTGCGTGGTGTGTCCCGCCGCGCGCATTCATGCGCGCGTGCGAACGAACGAACGAACGAACAATCGAACCGTGAGCCGCGCGCGGCTCAGCCGAACTTCTGCATGATGCGAACCAGCTTCTCGCCGTACCGCGGATCGGTGGCGTAGCCCGCGCGCTGCAGGCCATGCGCCGCCTCGTTCGCATCGTCGGTCGCCAGCACGTTCGCGTAGCGCGGGTTGCGGGTGATGAAGCGCGCGTAGTCGGTGAAGGCCTCGTCGTACGAGGCATAGGCCCTGAACCTGGCGCGCACCTTCTGCGGCTCGCCGTCGACGTACTCGGTGGTGGTGGTCTCGACCGTCGGGCCCTTCCAGCTGCGGTCGGCCTTGATCCCGAAGAGGTTGAAGCTCTGCGTGCCGTCGTCGGCGCGAATCTCGCGCTTGCCCCAGCCCGACTCGAGCGCGGCCTGCGCCAGGATCAGCGGCGCGGGCACGCCGCTCGCGGCGCTGGCCACCTGCGCCGATGCACCCATGCGGCCCACGAACTCATCGACCTGGCCCTGCAGCGATGCATTCGCGGCCGGCGCGCGGCGGTCGTTGTTGATCTGGTAGACGCCCAGGTCTGCAGCGGTCGACACGCGGCCGCTCGGCGCCGAGCCGAGGGGAATGCCCGCGCGCGGCCCGTACGGCAAGCCGCCGCGCGGTTCGAGCGACATGGGTTTGGTGCCGATCTCGGCGTCCGCCTCGGCATCGGGCGGGCCCGATGGCATGGTGCGGCGCAGCTGCGCGAGCATCGCCTCGGCCAGCCCCACGCCGCGCCCCGACAGGTTCTGCGTGAGCTGCTGGTCGAACATCGACAGATAGACCTTCCGGTCCTGGCTGTCGAGCAGGCCGCTCGAAGGCGTGGCCTCGCGCATGCTCTTGAGCACCATGTTCATGAACAGGGCCTCGAACTGGCGCGAGACCTGCTGCAGGCCTTCTTCGGGCGAGGTGCGCACGGTGCGCCGCAGGGCATCGACGCCCTGCACGTCCAGTGCGAAGCGCTGGTCGAGCGCGCCGCTGCGGCTGGCCGCATCCGCGCCGGCCCACGCGCTGTTGGAAGAGATCGTCATGGCGGCGGCCTCAGATGATCTCGAGCTCGGCGCTCAGCGCGCCGGCCGACTTCATGGCCTGCAGGATCGACACGAGGTCTTGCGGGTTCGCGCCCAGGCTGTTCAGGCCCTTGACCACATCGGAGAGCGACGCACCGCCGCGCACCATCTGGATGGCGCCGCCGCCCTGGTTGACCGAGATCTGCGAGGTCTGCGCCACCACCGTGCTGCCACCCGAGAGCGCACCCGGCTGGCTGATCACCGGCTCGGTGTTGATGACCACCGACAGGTTGCCGTGCGCCACGGCGCAGTCTTTCACGCGCACCGCCTGGTTCATGACGACCGAGCCCGTGCGCGCATTGACCACCACGCGCGCGCCGGCCTGCGTCGGCGTGATCTCCAGGTCTTGCAGCCGTGCGAGAAAGCCCACGCGCTGTTGCGGCTCGGGTGCCTGCACGCGGATCACGCGGGCGTCCATCGCCTCGGCCGTGCCGGGGCCGAACTGCCGGTTGATGGCGTCCATGGCGCGCTGCGCGGTGCCGAAATCGGAGCGGTTGAGCTCGATGGTGAACGAGCCTTCGGCCCCCACCGGGGCCTCGACCGTGCGCTCCACCAGCGCGCCGGCGGGAATGCGCCCCGAGCTGAGCTGGTTGACCTGCACCTTGCTGCCATTGGCCGCGGCACCCGCGCCGCCCACCACCATGTTGCCCTGCGCCACCGCGTAGGTCGCGCCATCGACGCCCTTCAGCGGCGTCATCAGCAACGTGCCGCCGCGCAGGCTCTTGGCATTGCCCATCGACGACACCGTGACGTCGATGTTCTGCCCCGGCCGCGCGAACGAAGGCAGCGTGGCCGTCACCATGACGGCCGCCACGTTCTTCAGCTGCATGTTCACGCCCTGCGGAATCGTGATGCCCAGCTGCTGCAGCATGTTGTTCAGGCTCTGCGTGGTGAAGGGCGTCTGCATGGTCTGGTCGCCCGTGCCGTCCAGGCCGACCATCAGGCCGTAGCCGATCAGCGGGTTGTCGCGCACGCCCTGGATGTTCGCCAGCTCCTTGAGCCGCTCCGCATGCACAGGCGTGAAGAACGCAGCGGCGCAAACAAGGGCCACGGCGATGCGCAAGCGAGCCGAAGAATTCGTGGAATGCCGCGGAACCGGCTGGGCCGGGCCGCAGGCATCGCCCCCTGCAAGGGGGTGGGAGTAGCGACACGAAGTGCGCGAAGCCTGGGGGTAAGTCATATTCAGAATGGCATCACGTTCAGGAAGAAGCGCTGCATCCAGCCCATGTTCTGCGCCTCGTCGATGTAGCCCTTGGCCGAGTACTCGATGCGCGCATCGGCCACCAGCGTCGAAGGCACGGTGTTGTTGCCCGACACGGTGCGCGGGTTCACCACGCCCGAGAAGCGGATGAACTCGGTGCCCTGGTTGATGCCCATCTGCTTCTCGCCGCTCACCAGCAGGTTGCCGTTGCCCATCACGTCGGTCACCGTGACAGTGATCACGCCGTTGAAGGTGTTGTTGGCATTGGCGCCGCCCTTGGCGTTGAGCGTGTTGGTGCCCGACAGCTTGGTGTCCTGCCCGTCGAGCAGGCCGCCCAGCAGCTTCGGAATGCCCGCGAACACGCCGGTGGTGCCACCGCTGCGGCTGGCATTGGCGCCGGAATTCTTGGTCGCGTTGACCTTCTCGCTGATGACGATGGTGAGGATGTCGCCCACGTTGCGCGGACGGCGGTCCTCGAACAGCGCATTGGCGCCGGGCCCGTCCTGGAAGATCGCGCCGGGTGCGCGCCGCACCTGGTTGGCGGCATAGGAATCGGCGCGCGCCGTCATCGGCTGGTGCACCAGCGGCTCGCGCGGCACCTGCGCGCAGCCGGCGGCCAGCACGGTGGCAAGCCCCATCAGCAGCGCCCTCAAGAAGGCACCGCGGCGATGAAGAAGACGCGCACCCTGCATCACAGCTGGGCCAGGCGCTGCAGCATCTGGTCGGAGGTCTGCACGGCCTTGCTGTTGATTTCGTACGAGCGCTGGGTCGCGATCATGTTGACCAGCTCTTCCACCACGTTGACGTTCGATGCTTCGACGTAGCCCTGGCTCAGCACGCCGGCGCCGTCGACGCCGGGGTTCACCTGGTTGGGCGCACCGGAGGCATCGGTCTCGGCGTAGAGGTTCTCGCCCTTGCTCTGCAGGCCTGTCGGGTTGACGAAGGTCGCGAGCTGCAGCTGGCCGATCTGCACGGTGTTGGTACCGCCGGCCTGCACGACCGACACGATGCCGTCGCGGCCCACGGTGATGCTGGTGGCGTTCGGCGGAATGGTGATGGCCGGCTGCACCGGGAAGCCGCTGGCCGTGACCAGCTGGCCGTCGCGGTCGGTCTGGAACGAACCATCGCGCGTGTACGAGGTGGTGCCGTCGGGCATCAGCACCTGGAAGAAGCCGCTGCCGTTGATGGCCACGTCGGTGGGCTTGTCGGTCTTGGTGAGGTTGCCTTGCGAGTGGATGCGCTCGGTCGCGACCACGTGCACGCCGGTGCCCACCTGCAGGCCCGACGGCAGGCGGGTCTGGTCGGAGCTCTGGCCGCCGACCTGCCGCAGGTTCTGGTAGACCAGGTCTTCGAACACGGCACGGCTGCGCTTGAAGCCGGTGGTGCCGACGTTGGCCAGGTTGTTGGAGACCACGTCGAGCTGCGTCTGCTGCGCGTCGAGGCCGGTCTTGGCGATGTAGAGGGAGCGAATCATTTCTTTGAGAGTCCTGCGGGTGTGTTGCGGCGTATGCCGGGACGTGTCGTGCCGGGTGGGCCGCGGCTCAGCCGTACGCCAGCAGCTTGTTGGCCGCCTGCGCATTGATGTCGGCGGTCTGCAGCGACTTCATCTGCATCTCGAAGCTGCGTGCGTTGGCGATCATGGCCACCATGGCCTCGACCGGATTGACGTTGCTGCCCTCGACCACGCCGGTGACCAGCGTGACGGCCTCGTCGGCCTCGGCGGGCGGCAGGCCTTCGCGCATGCGGAACAGGCCGTCGTCGCCGCGCACCAGGTCGGTGGTCGGCGGGTTGACCAGCTTGAGGCGGCCGACTTCGGCAATGCCGGTGAGCGTGGTCGATGCCGCATCGCGCGAACCCACCAGCCCGTTGGTGGCAATGGTCACGGTGGAGCCGGGCGGCACGGTCAGCGCGCCGTTGTCGCCCACCACCTGGCGTCCGCCCATGGTGGTGAGCTGGCCGTCGGCGCCGATCTGCAGGTTGCCGACGCGGGTGTAGGCCTCGCCGCCATCGGCGGTCTGCACCACCAGCCAGCCCTCGCCGCTCACGGCGACGTCGAGCGCGCGGCCGGTCTCGGTGAGCGGGCCGTGCGTGAAGTCGGCGCCGGGCGTGGTGGCGGCCACGAAGGCGCGCGTGGGCGCCTCCTGGCCCGCCACGGGCACTGCGCGGAAGTTGGCGATCTGCGCGCGGAAGCCCGGCGTCGAGACGTTCGCCATGTTGTTGGCGACCGAGGCCTGCTGTTCCATGGCCTGCTTGGCGCCGCTCATGGCGACATACAACATTCGATCCACTGGGTGCTCCTGATCTGTTCAGTCGTGCAGAGAGAGAAAGGCCGCGTCAGCGGATGTTCATCAGCGTCTGCATGACCTGGTCCTGCGTCTTCACGGTCTGCGCATTGGCCTGGTAGTTGCGCTGCGCGACGATCAGGTTGACCAGTTCGGAGGTCAGGTCGACGTTGGACGACTCCAGCGCGCCGGAAGCCAGCGAGCCCATCTTGGTGCCCTCGCCCGGCGTGCCGGTGAGCGCGTTGCCCGAGGCCAGCGTCTCGGCCCACACGTTGTTGCCCTTGGGCTCCAGGCCGTTGGGGTTGGCGAAGGAGGACAGCACGATCTGCCCCATCAGCTTGGTCTGTTCGTTGGAGAACTTGCCGGTGATGGTGCCGTCGGGGTTGATCGAGAACGAGGTCAGCTCGCCTGACTTGTAGCCGTCCTGGCTCAGCTTGGTCATGCCGTTGGTGGCGCCGAACTGGGTGGTGCCCGTCAGGTCGACCTTGGCGCTCAGCGCTGCCGAGCCGTTGCCGAAGTTGATCGGGCCGATGTTCAGCGAGCCGCCCGCCGGCGCGGTCATCACGCCCTTGGTGTCGAAGGTCATGCCGGTGAGCAAAGGCGCGCCGGCGTTGAGCGGTGCGCCGTCGGAGGTGCCGTACACGTTCCAGGTATTGGCGGCGGTCTTCACGAAGTAGACGGCCACGTCGTGCGGATTGCCCAGCGAGTCGTAGACCGGGCCGATGGCGTTCGAGTAGTTGAAGGTGGCGGAGTCGCCGGCCGCAAAAGGCGTCTTGGTGGGCACCGTGCTGCGCGCATCGAGATTGAACACGGCGTTGACGTTGCCGGTCGGGTTGGGCGTCATCGACGCGGTCTGGATCTGGATCGGCGACGGCGTGCCGCCGTTGATGCCGCCGCTGGCGTTGACGCCATAGCCCGTCAGGCGCAGGCCCGAGGCGTTGACGATGTAGCCGTCCTTGTCGCGCGTGAACTGGCCGTTGCGCGAGTACATGACTTCGCCGCTGGGGCTGCTCAGGCGATAGAAGCCGTCGCCGTTCAGGATGGCCACGTCCAGGGGGCGGCTGCTCGACTGCGTCACGCCCTGCGTGAAGTTCTGCGTCACGCCCGACACCGAGGCGCCCAGGCCGACGCGCGAGCCGGCGTACACGTCCTGGAAGGTCGCGGCGGCGGACTTGAAGCCCACCGTGCCGGAGTTGGCGATGTTGTTGCCGATGACGTCGAGGTTTGCCGCGGCCACGCCGAGACCGCTGATGCCCTGGGAAAAACTCATGATGGATCCTTACTTCAATGCGTTCGATGCGATGGATAAAAGACCTGCCGCGCGACGGCTGCAAAGGCCACTTGCGCGCAGGACATCTCGGAGACTCAGAGGAACAGGCGCACGTCGGCCAGGCCGATGCTGGCGCCCGAGGCCAGCTCGAGCGTGACGCCCGTGGCGCCCTGCTTGACGGCCGCCACTTGCGAGAAAGTCAGTGCGGTGGACTTGACGGCCACGCCGCCGTTGCTGGCTTCGACGGTGAAGCGGTAGGCACCCACGGGCACCACGGCGCCGGTGTCGTCCTTGCCGTCCCAGGTGACGGCGTTGACGCCTTCCTTCATGGAGCCGGCGTCGATGGTGCGCACCACCTTGCCGGTGGCATCGACGATCTTGATCTGGACGTCCGCGGCCGTGCCGGGCAGCTGCACCGCAAAGGCCTGCGTGGCCGTGTCCTTGCCGTCTTCGGGCTTCTTGGTGGTGAGCACGTCGCCGGGCGACAGCACGTTGTAGCCAATCAGCGATGCGGCCTGCAGCACCTGGTTGGAACCGGTCTGGTTCACCAGGCCTGCCAGCGTGGTGTTGAGCTTCTCGATGCCGCTCACGGTGCTCATCTGCGCCAGCTGCGAGGTCAGCTCGGCGTTCTGCATCGGGTTGAGCGGGTCCTGGTTGTTCAGCTGCGTGACCAGCAGCTTGAGAAAGCGCTGCTCGCTGTCCGCGTTCGAGACGTTGTTGCTGTTGTTCGTCGCGGTCGTGGCGTTCTGCCCGCTGATGGAAGAGGTGTCGGAGATGGCCATGGCGTGTTGCTGTGTGTCTGGAGATGGGTTTACTGGCCGATGGTCAGCGTCTTGACCATCAGCGTCTTGGCCGTGTTGAGCACTTCGACGTTGGCCTGGTAGCTGCGCGAGGCCGAGATCATGTTGGTCATCTCCTCGACCACGTTGACGTTGGGCATGGCCACATAGCCTTCGGCATTCGCGTGCGGGCTCTTGGGGTCGAACACCAGCCTGGCGGGCGACGGGTCTTCGATGACGCCGGCCACCCTCACGCCACCGATGTCGCGGTTGCCCGACGACGCCACCTCGAACACCACCTGCTTGGCGCGATAGGGCATGCCGTCGGGGCCGGCCACGCTCTCGGCGTTGGCCAGGTTGCTCGCGGTCACGTTCATGCGCTGCGATTGCGCGGTCATGGCGGAGCCCGCCACGTTGAAGATGTTCATGGAATTGCTGGTGATGGGCATGCGTGCTCCGTGCTGTCGCGTGTGGCGCGGCGGGCCGCTATTGCTGCACCGCCGACAGCAACGACTTGATCTTGGCGTTGATGATGGTGAGGTTGGACTCGTAGCGCAGCGCGTTGTCGGCGAAGGCGATGCGCTCGACATCCATCTCGACGGTGTTGCCGTCGATGCTCGACTGGTGGGGCGTGCGGTACAGCAGGTCCTTGTCGGACGCGGCCTGCGCCTGGCCGGCCAGGTGGCGCGACGAGGTGGTGGCCAGCGACACCGACTGCGACGCGCGCCCGACGGCCTCGTTCAGCCGGCTGCTGAAGTCGAAGTCGCGCGCCTTGTAGTTGGGCGTGTCGGCATGGGCGATATTGGCCGCGAGCACCTCCTGGCGTTCTGCCCGGAGGTTGAGGGCTTCGCGGTTGAAGCGAAGCGCCGCATCCAGCTTGTCGATCATCTGTTTTCCATCTCTTGAGGCGTCGCCAATGCGCGGGGCGCGGCGACCGATGGAAAGCAAGTCTATGCATGCGGCGCGTTTGCAATCGCCCGAACAAAGGGGGTTTTCGCCTGCTGCTCGCACCTTCGATTGCAGGCCGAATTTCTAGAATTCCGTAGCGCCGGACTGTGTCTTTTTCTTCTGGCGCAGCGCATTTTTCGCCCCTCCTTTCTCTCATCCGATGAACCACTTCCTGCCCTGGACCCGACTGCCGCGCACCGTGTGGATCGCGCTCGTCGCGGCCATGGGACCGGCATGCGCGTTCGCGGCGGCGCCGGCTGCCGACGCAGCTGGAGCGGCCGGAACGGCCATCGAGAAGTACCTGCAAGTGCAGAGCGCGGGTTTGCCGGGCAAGGTCACGATCAGCCTCGAAGGACGCGGAACGGCGGTGCTGCCCGAGTGCGAGGCGCCCGAGGTTTTCCTGCCGCCGGGCGTCACGCCGTGGGGTCGGATCTCGGTGGGCGTGCGCTGCCAGACGGAGCGGCCGTGGACGCGCTTCGTGCAGGCGCGCGTGTCGGTCGAAGGCAGCTACTTCGTGGCCACGCATGCGATCGACACCGGCCGGCCGCTGGGCGCCGGCGACGTCACCGAACGCACCGGCGACCTGACGCGGCTGCCGCGCTCGGTGATCACCAGCGCCGCCGAGCTGGTGGGCGTGGTGAGCGCCAACCGCATCGCGCCGGGCGCGCCGATCCGCAAGGAGCTGGTGCGCGGCGTCACCGTCATCCAGCAGGGCCAGGCCGTGAAGGTGGTGGCCCAGGGGCAGGGTTTCGTCATCAGCACCGAGGGCAAGGCCCTGAGCGGCGCAAAGGTCGGCGCCGTGGTGCAGGCCAAGACGCTGGACGGGCGGCTGATCAGTGGCGTGGCCGACGAAGAGGGACAGATCCAGCTGACGCAATAGGCCATCGCCCGCCCCTTTCGGAAGCTTCGTGCACGCAATTCCTAAAGTTCTTGCCCGCGCTGCCGATATACGGGTCAGCCCCTGAGGAATCACCTTGAAAATCGATCCACCCGCCCCCTCGGCCCCGCCCCTTCACCGAACACCGGCGACCGGCCCGGCCCCATCGCCGGCCGCCGCCGAGGCCGTCGAGCGCCCGAAGGGGGCGGCATCGGCCTCCGCGCACGTGCATTCGCTGCCCACCGCCGTGGGCCGCAGCGACTTCGACGCGGCGCGCGTGGCGGCGATCCGCGAGGACATCCGCGCCGGGCGCTACGAGATCCGCCCCGAGCGCATCGCCGACGGCCTGCTGGCCAGCGTGCGCGACCTGCTCGATCCGAAGGGTGGCGCATGAGTGCAGCGCCGGGCCGCCCCCCAGCCAGCCCGCACCGCGGTGCGGGGCACGAAGGGACTCCCATGAATTCACTGCTGGCCCATCTGCGCACGGAAGCGTCCTGCATCGCGGAATTTCTCGCCGTGCTGGACCGGGAAGCCAAGGCGATGTCGGGCGGGGCCTTCAACGACCTGGCCGCCATTGCCGGCCAGAAGACCCATCTGCTGGACCGCATGGCCGAGCTCGACCAGCAGCGCGAAGCCCTGCAGGTGGCCCTGGGCTTCGAGCCAGGCCGTGCCGGCGCGGATGCCGCGGCGGCCGCCGGGGGCCCGGCCGTGCAGAAGGCCTGGGCCGACCTGCTGGTGGTGGCCGTGGAGGCACGCAGCCACAACATGCGCAACGGCTCGATGGTCTATGCGCACCTCGATTTCACGCAGCAGGCGCTGCACTTCCTGCAGGCCAGCGCACAACTCTTCTACGGGCCCGACGGCGTTCGCAAGACGCAGGTGGGCTCGGGCACCCGCCTCGCCGCGGGCTGATTGCCCGGCTTCACGTTGCCAGCGGGTTCACCGCATTTTTTCCCTCAGCCCATGGACATGGTCACTCCACACAGCGACAGCGCGACAGGCGACGGCAAGCGCGGGCAGCCCGCGTTGCCGACACACCTGACGTGCCTGACGCGGTGCGGTGTGCTGACCGTTCTTTCGCTCGCCGCGGCGGGCCTTCAGGCCAGCGCCTTCGCAAACGAACTGGCGCCGGGCCTGCTGCCGAACGATGCGATCAACGTCGGCCAGCTGAACCAGGTGCGTGCCAACGTCAACGACGTGACGCGGATCGCCTACTCCGGCACGGCGATGGCCGTGGCCTTGTCGGCCGCTTACGTGCCCACGCTCTACCCCGGCGAGAAAACCATCGGCCTGGGTGTCGGCACCTACAAGAGCCACACCGCGACCAGCCTCGGCTTCAAGGCGCTGTCGGAAGACGGCCGGATGGCCTGGGGCATGGCCGTGGCCACCACCGGCAGCGACTGGGGCCTCAATGCCGGCATCGGCTGGAAGCTGCCGCGCGCCGGCGACCGCTGACCCGTTCGTTCCTGTGCCTTCGTTCCACAACCACCAACGCATGGATGCCATCGACATGAAGAACCCTCTTGCGAAGCCAGTGCCCCTGAACGACGTGGCCATGCCGGGCGGGTTCCGGCCATGAGCGGCGCCCAGGGCTCGCGCCAGATCGCGCTGGTCGGTTGCGACGAGGCCCAGCAGGTCACATGGGGCAACAGGCTGCGCCTGATGGGCTGCGAGCCGGCCTCGTTCGACACCAGCGCGGACTTTCTGCTGGCCGTGACCGGTGGCAGCCAGTTCGGCCTGCTGCTGATCATGCTCAAGGACGAAGGCGAGTGGCCGATCCTCACGGCCATGTGCAAGGCGCTGCGCATTCCGATCTGCCTCGTGGCCAATGCGTCGCAACGGGACCTGCTGATCGCGGTGCTCTCGGCGGCGGGCAATGAATCGCCGGGGGCGCACATCGATTTCGCGGTGCTGCCCATCGACGACTTCGAACTGGAATTGCGCGTGCGCGAGTCGCTGCGGCGCAACGAGACGCTGCTGCACCCGCAGGCCGTGAGCGCGGTCTTCGGCGATTACCAGTTCCTGGGAAGCCGGCGCGTGGTGATCCACAAGGGCGCCGAGATCCGGCTCAAGCCGCGCGAATTCGAACTCGCGCTGCTGCTGTTCCGCAATGCCGGACGGCTGCTCGAGCGCGACTGGCTGCTGGCCTCCCTGTGGGTGGACGCCCGGATCGAAAGAAAGAGCCGCGTGCTCGACTGCTGCGTGGCCAACATCCGCCGCAAGCTGTCGCTGCACAAGGAGAGCGAGTTCGTGCTGCACTCGGTGTACGGGCGGGGCTACGAGCTGCGCCATCTGGCGACGACGTCGCTGGGCGACGACGATGCGCACACGCATCACGCACACCACGGCCACGACCTCATGAATGGCCACCCTCGCACGGCGAATGCGTCCGGCTTTCCGGACACGTCGAACGAACCCGTGTGGCTTGGGGAGATGGCGCAGGCCCGCGCCTGAAGTGCCTGCGGCGGCTGCGCGGCCGGGCCATGGGCTCGGCCGCGAAGTATTCGTGACGACCTCCGGCTTCGAGGAACCACTCTTGTGAGCGGGTGCCGAAGCGACCTCTACCAGCGCCAGAAGACCGTCCACTCGAGTATCGCCAGGCAACCTTAAGCCGGGCTGAAGAACATGCACGGGCGGCGATCAGGCCTTGCCGCCGCGCCCCATTCCCATCGCGATGCCGCCGAGGATGAGCGCCAGCGCCGCCAGCAAGGCCGCGCTGAGCGGCTCGTGCAGCGCCACGGATGAACAGACGATGCCGATCACCGGCACGCCCAGGAGGCCAAGCGATGTCGTGGTTGCCGGCAGCATGCGGTTGACCGTGGTCATCGCCCACGAGGCCAGCGCGATGCCGAACAGGCCCCCGTAGAGCAGTTGCGACACCAGTGCCGGATTCCATTCAATGTGCGGAACGCCTTCGATCGCCACGGCCATCGGCAGCAGCAGGCAACTGGCCAGCAGCGCATGCCAGAACACCAGCTCGAAAGGCGGCGTCACCCACTTGTGCGCGCGCACGTAGAGGATGCTGCCGGCCCAGCAGAACGCCGCCAGCAGCACCGCCGCATTTCCCATCACCGCGCGCTGGTCATGCCAGTCGAAGGTCTGCGGATTGAAGATCAGCAACAGCCCCGCGAGACCCAGGCCCGCACCGAGCAGACGCCGGCGCGTGGGCGCTTCGCCCAGCAGCAGCCACGCACCCGGCACGACCCACAGCGGCGTCGTGTAGGCCAGCACCACCGAGCGGCCGGCCGACACGTGTGCCAGGCCCACGCTGCACAGCACCGAGAACGCCGTCATGTGCAGCCCGCCGACGCTCAGGATGACCGGGATGTCTCCGCGGCGCGGCAGCACCAGCCGCCGCGTCAGCAGGCACAGCACGAGAACGGCCAGGGCGCCCACGCCCGTTCGCAGCGCGACGGTCCAGATCGGCGGCAGGTACGCGAGCGTGGCCTTGCCGACCGGCCAGTTGATGCCCCAGACGATCGCGACGGTGCCCAGCAGCCAGATCGCGAGGCGCGAAGGCTTCGTCGATGCGCCGACGGCGGGCTCGGGCGCGCGGACTGCGGTGTCGTGTGCGGAGGGCGTGGCGGATGTGGTCATGCGATGGCGGAATCGAAGGGGCCGGACACCGCGACCTTAGACACCCCGTGGCATCATGCATAGACCCACCCAAGCCCTGATTGATGGAGCCACCATGGACTACGGCGCCCTGCTCGCCGCGTTCGCACGCGAAGGCCCGCAAGGCCCTGCCACCCGACAACATCGGCTGTACGCCTGCCTTCGGTGGGCGATCCTTGGCGGCAGGATCGCCGAAGGCGCGCGGCTTCCGTCCACGCGGACTTTGGCCGATGAACTCGGCATGGCCCGCAACTCCGTGCTCTACGCCTACGAGCATCTGACCGCGGAAGGCTTCCTGGCGGGCTCTCGCCACGGCACCCTCGTCGCGCACCTTGGGCTGACACACGGCAAGGCCACCACCGCGCACGCAGCAATGCCTCCGCCCACATCCAGGCTGGCGCGCCGTGCGATCGCGCTGCAGGGCGAACAGGACGACGCGAACCGTCCGTTGCCCTTGTGGCCGGGCACGCCCGCGCTGGACGAGTTTCCGCTGACTGCCTGGCGGCGCTGCATGGAACGGGCCTGGCGCCAGACCGATGCGCGGCAGCTGAACTACGCGCCCGTCCAAGGCCATCTGCCGCTGCGGGAGGCGATCGCGCAATACCTGCGCGTGTCACGCGGCGTGCGCTGCGCGGCAGAGCAGGTCTTCATTACCGATGGCTCCCAGGGCGGTTTGGAACTGTGCGCCCGCGCGCTGGCCGATGCAGGCGACACGGCCTGGATCGAGAACCCCGGCTACCCCGGTGCGCGCGCCGCATTCCAGGCGGCCGACCTGCGGCTGGTTCCCATCGCCGTCGACAGCGAAGGCCTGGCACCGCGTGCGGAAGACTGGCGCGCAACGCCTCCGCGACTGATCTACATCACCCCTTCGCACCAGTACCCGCTGGGCGCCATGATGAGCCTCGAACGACGGCTGGCGCTGATCCGGCAGGCGCGCGAAACCGGCGCATGGCTGATCGAAGACGATTACGACAGCGAATTCCGCAGCGATGGCGTTCCGCTGTCTGCCGTGCAGGGGCTGGACGCGCACGCGCCGGTGGTCTACGTCGGCACCTTCAGCAAGACGCTGTTTCCCGCACTTCGCCTGGGCTTCACGGTCGTGCCCGCTGCGGTGGCGCCCGCGTTGCTGGGCGCGATCGCCGCCGCCGGGATGCGCGGCCGGCTCGCCGAACAGGCCGCGCTGGCGGACTTCATCGAAAGCGGCCAGTTCATGCTGCACCTGCGCCGCATGCGGCAACTCTATGCCCGGCGCCGCGAGGCCTTGCAGGCGGCGCTGGCGCGGCACCTTCAGGGGGTCGTCACCGTGTCCGGCGGTGCGGGCGGCATGCACCTGTCGGTGCGGCTCGAAGCACCAGTGACGGACGTGGCCGTCAGCCGTGCGGCGCGGGCGCAAGGGCTGGGTCTGCGGCCGCTGAGCCCGTTCTGCCTTCCAGGCACGGGTGGGGCGCTCTACAACGGCTTTGTGCTTGGCTATGCGGGGATGCCGGTCGACCAGGCGGATGAACTTGTGCGGCACATGGGCAGGGTCATTGCGCAGGTGTCGAGAGACGTCACGGCCGGTCGGCCTTGAAATGCCCGCGCCGCCCCGAAGCCGTCGGGGGATTCGGCGCAAACAAGCAAAAAAATAGCCCCTTGCGGGGCCATTCTTGGAGGAGAGGGAGGGATTCGAACCCTCGGTACTATCGCTAGTACGCCTGATTTCGAGTCAGGTACATTCGACCACTCTGCCACCTCTCCGGTGCTGTCGAGCCTCTGATTATAGCGGATGAAATTCCGCTTTTTGAAGCTCCGGGGCTCAACCGCGCAAAACTTCGACGCCGCCGATGTACGGCCGCAACGCTGCGGGCACGTTGATCGAGCCGTCTTCGTTCTGGTGGTTTTCCAGCACGGCGACCAGCGTACGCCCCACCGCCAGGCCAGAACCATTGAGGGTGTGCACCAGTTCGTTCTTGCCCTGCGCGTTCTTGAAACGGGCCTGCAGGCGGCGCGCCTGGAAGGCCTCGCAGTTCGATACCGAGCTGATCTCGCGGTAAGTGTTCTGCGCCGGCAGCCAGACTTCGAGGTCATAGGTCTTGGTCGAACCGAAGCCCATGTCGCCAGTGCACAGCAGCACCACGCGATACGGCAGCTCCAGCGCCTGCAGCACGGCCTCGGCGTGGCCAGTCATCTGCTCGAGCGCGTCGTAGCTCTTCTCGGGGTGAACGATCTGCACCATCTCGACCTTGTCGAACTGGTGCTGGCGAATCATGCCGCGCGTGTCGCGGCCCGCGCTGCCGGCTTCGGAGCGGAAGCACGGCGTGTGGGCCGTGAGCCTGATCGGCAGTTGCGACTCGGCCACCACCTCGTCGCGCACGAAGTTGGTCAGCGGCACTTCGCTGGTCGGAATGAGGTACAGCGCCGAATGATCGGGCGCGGGTTCGCCATCTTGGCCGCCCTTTTTCGCAGCGAACAGGTCGCCCTCGAACTTGGGCAACTGGCCGGTGCCGCTGAGCGTGGCGGCATTGACGATGTAAGGCACGTAGCACTCGGCATAACCGTGCTTTTCCGTCTGGATGTCGAGCATGAACTGCGCGAGCGCGCGGTGCAGGCGGGCGATCGGCCCCTTCATCACGGTGAAGCGCGAGCCCGCGAGCTTGGCGCCCATCTCGAAGTCAAGGCCCAGCGGCGCGCCGAGGTCCACATGGTCTTTCGCAGCGAAGGCCAACGGCTTGGCGTCGGCACCTGCGCCGCCTTGCGGCGCCCAGCGGCGCATTTCGACATTGCCGGTTTCGTCTTCGCCGAGCGGCACGCTGGCGTGCGGCAGATTGGGCACCGCGAGCAGCAACGCGTGCAGTTCGGGCTGGATTTCTTCGAGGCGCTTGGACTGCGACTCCTGCTCGGCCTTGAGCGCGTTGACCTCGGCCATCAGCGCATCGACCGATTCGCCCTTGGCCTTGAGCGGGCCGATCTGCTTGTTCAGCGTGTTGCGGCGCGCCTGGATTTCTTCGGTGCGGGTTTGCAGCGTCTTGCGCTCGGCTTCGAGCGCGCTGAACGCCGACACGTCGAGGTAAGGCTGGTTCTTCTTGCGTTTTTCGAGGCCGGCCACAGCGGAGGCCAGGTCTTTGCGGAGCAGGGTGATGTCGAGCATCGGCCGATTTTAGGTGGGCGCCGAACCAACCGCGCCCCACCCTGCCCGCGCGATCAGGCGACGGTGGCCGGATCGACGTTCGCGCCGCAGACGATCAGGCACACCTTTTCGCCTTCGCGCGGCACATAGGCGCCGGTCTGCAGCGCCGCCAGCGGCAGCGCGGCGGCGGGCTCGACGGCGAGCTTCATCTCTTTCCACATCCACTGTTGCGCGGCGCGGATCGATTCGTCGGACAGCAGCAGCGCGTCTTGCACCTGCTGCTGCGTGATCTCCCAGGCGATGGCGCCGATGCGGCGCGCGCCGAGCGAGTCGGCAGCAATGCCACCCACGTCGACGTCGACCGGCTCGCCGGCCTCGCGGGCGCGGAACAAGGTGGGCGCCTTCTCGGGTTCGAGCGCGACCACGCGGGCGCGCTTCTCGAACCAGCCGGCCAGGCCGCCGATCAGGCCGCCACCGCCGACGCTCACCAGCACCAAATCGGGCAAGCCGCCCTGCGTTTCGATTTCGTGGCCCAGCGTGCCCGCGCCGGCCACCACTTCGGGCTGGTCGTAGGCGTGGGTCAGCAAGGCGCCGCTTTCCTTCTGGCGCGTCAGGCAGGCGGCCAGTGCGTCGGGGTACAGCTCGCCGACCACGACCACTTCGGCGCCCAGCGCGCGCAGGCGCGCACGCTTGGCTTCGGGCGACACGCCGGGCAAAAACACCTGGCAGCGCACGCCCAGCGCCTTGGCGGCGGCGGCGGTGGCAATGCCGGCATTGCCGCCCGAGGCCACGACCACGCCGCTTTCGGGGATGTCGTTGGCCAGCAGCCGGTTCATCATGCCGCGCGCCTTGAAGCTGCCGCTGACCTGCATGTGCTCGAGCTTGAGCCAGACCTCGACGCCCGGCACCGTGATGCCGAATGCGGCGGCCGGCAGCTTCCAGAGCGGCGTTTCACGCAAAAAATTGCCGGCACGCTCGCGCAGCCTGCGGGAGGCGCTATCTATTTCAGAGCGCCAGTTGGTTGTATTCATGGTGTTCAAGAGATGTGCCCTGGAGGCGGAATGTCGTCGAGCTTGAGGCCCTTGGGAAGCGGGAACTTAATGGTTTCCTCGATGCCGTCCATCTTGCGGACCGACACCGCGCCGAGCGCACGCACGCGGTCGATCACCTCGCGCACCAGCACCTCGGGCGCCGAAGCGCCGGCCGTGAGGCCGATGCGCGCCTTGCCCTCGAACCACTCGGGCTTGAGTTCGTCGGCCGAATCGACCATGTAGCTTTCGGTGCCCAGGCGCTGGGCCAACTCGCGCAGCCGGTTGCTGTTGGAGCTGGTGGGGCTGCCCACCACGATCACGAGGTCGACCTGCGGGCTCATGATCTTCACCGCGTCCTGGCGGTTCTGCGTGGCGTAGCAGATGTCCTGCTGCTTGGGCTCCCGCACGTTCGGAAAGCGCGTGCGCACGGCGGCGGCGATCTCGGCCGCATCGTCCACGCTGAGCGTGGTCTGCGTGACCACCGCGAGCTTGTCGGTCTGCAACGGCGACACCGTCGCCACGTCGGCCACGTCTTCCACCAGGTGGATGCCGCTGGACAGCTGGCCCATCGTGCCCTCGACCTCGGGGTGCCCCTTGTGGCCGATCATGATGAACTCGTAGCCCTCTTTCGCGAGCTTGGCCACCTCGACGTGCACCTTGGTCACCAGCGGGCAGGTGGCGTCGAAGATCTCGAAGCCGCGATCGCGCGCCTCCTGCTCCACCGCCTTGCTCACGCCATGTGCGCTGAACACCAGCGTGGCGCCGGGCGGCACGTCGGACAGTTCCTCGATGAAGATCGCGCCCTTGGCCTTGAGCTCGTTCACCACGTAGGTGTTGTGCACGATCTCGTGGCGCACGTAGATCGGCGCGCCGAACTTGGCGATGGCGCGCTCGACGATCTCGATGGCGCGGTCGACCCCGGCGCAGAAGCCGCGCGGCTCGGCCAGGAGGACTTCCGAGATGTCGGGGCTCATAGGACTCCGATCAGCTTCACTTCGAAGGTGACGGGCTGGCCGGCCAGCGGATGGTTGAAGTCGAAGCGCACCGCCGTGTCGTTCGATTCGATCACCGCGCCCGCATAGCTGCCCGTGCCGTCGGGCGTGGGGAACTGCACGACGTCGCCGGTGGCGTACTGCTCGTCGGGGTCGCCCATCTGCGCGAGCAGCTTCTTGGCCACCCATTGCTGCATATCGGGATTGCGCTCGCCGAAAGCCTCGCCGACGGGCAGCTCGAAGGTGGCGTGCGTGCCCTCTTCCAGACCCAGCAGGCGCTGCTCCATGGCAGGCGAAAGCTCGCCGGTGCCAAGCGACAGGGTCGCGGGCTTGTCGGCGAAAGTGTTGATGATGTCGCCCGCCGGACCGGCGAGCCGGTAGTGCAGGGTCAGGAAGGAGCCGGAAGTCACAACATGGGACATGGAGGCATCAGAGGTGGGCAAAGACAAGGTGGGTGTCCCGATAAACTGGGCCTCATTTTAAGGATCGGGGCTTCGACCCGCGTCCACCAAGGTTTCAGCAGGGTTTCATGGCATTCAAGGATCTCCCAATCGACGCCCGCCCGCGCGAAAAGCTCATCGCGCGGGGCGCCACCGCGCTGGCCGACGCCGAGCTGCTGGCACTGCTGCTGCGCACCGGCGTGGCAGGCAAGAACGTGCTGCAGCTCGCACAGCACCTGCTCGAACGCTTCGGCGGTCTTTCGGGGCTGCTGCATACCCGTGCAGACGACCTCAAGACCATCAAGGGCATGGGCGGCGACGCCAAGCGCTCCCAACTGATCGCGGTGCTCGAACTGGCACGCCGCGCCATGGGCGAAAAGCTCCGGCAGCGCACGGTGTTCGACTCGCCCGAGGCGGTCAAGCAATACCTGCAGCTGCACATCGGCTCGCGTCCGCACGAGGTGTTCGCGGTAGTGTTCCTCGACGTGCAGCACCGCCTGATCGCGCTCGAAGAAATGTTCCGCGGCACGCTCACGCAGACCAGCGTCTACCCGCGCGAGGTGGTCACGCGCGCCCTGCACCACCAGGCCGCGGCCGTGGTGCTCTCGCACAACCATCCGAGTGGCAGCATCGAGCCTTCGCGCGCCGACGAATCGCTCACGCAGACGCTGCGGGCCGCGCTGGGGCTGGTCGATGTCCGCGTGCTCGATCACATCATCGTGGGCCCGGGCCAGAGCTTCTCGATGGCGGAAAGGGGGCTGCTCTGATGGCTTCGCGTGCGCCCTCATTGAAGAATCTCGCCGACCTCAAGCAGGTGCAGCGCGTGCTGGCCGAAACCCGCGAGCGCGAAGCGGCGGAGGCGACGGCAAAGGCGGCGGCCGAACGCAAGCGCGCCGCCGAGAAAGACCTGTTCACCCGTGCCATCGGCGCCACCGAGCCGCTGCGACGCAAGGCCGCCGTGCCGCTCTCGCCCGAGCCGCCCGCGCCGATCCCGGTGCAGCACCAGCTCGACGAGCAGCGCGTGCTGCGCGAGTCGCTGTCGGACGAATTCGACGTGACCACGTTGCTCGACGTCGACGACGCCATGAGCTTTCGCCGCCCCGGCATCGGCACCGACATCACCGCGCGTTTGCGCAAGGGCGACTGGTCAATCCAGGCGCAGGTCGACCTGCACGGCATGCGCAGCGACGAGGCGCGCGAAGCCCTCGGCGGCTTCATCCGCACGTCTCACAAGCAGGGGTTGCGCTGCGTGCGCGTGGTGCACGGCAAGGGCCTGGGCTCGCCCGGCAAGCAGCCGGTGCTCAAGACCAAGACGCAACGCTGGCTGATCCAGAAGAACGAGGTGATTGCGTTCGTGCAGGCCAAGCCGGCGGAAGGCGGCGCGGGAGCCCTCGTGGTGCTTCTGGCGCCCGTGCGTCGCTGAGTCTTGCTCCTTCCCCCTTTGGGGGAAGGTTGGGATGGGGGCAGGCCTTCGAACAGGCGCCGCGCATGCGGCAAGGCCGACGTGCCCCCCACCCCCGCCCTCCCCCGAAGGGGAGGGAGTCAAGCGGGTTACTTGCTCAGGTCGAGCTTGTAGACCGAGCGGCCCTTGCCGCTGCCGTCATCGGCGGTCAGCACCGAGATGTTGTTCAGCCCGGCATCCGTCGCCGCGCTCAACTGCCCCTGCCCCGACGTGAACACCACGTTGCCCGCCGTCGTCACCTGCGTGAAGCGCCAGCTGCGTGCCGCGCCGTTGGTCGCGCGCGTGATGGTCTTCTTGGCCTTGATGTATTCGATCAACACATCACGGTTCGCATCGGGCGAGGCATAGATCGTCGCGCGTCCGTCCAGCGCGGGAATGAAGCTCGCACCGCTCGTCGCACGGTAGTTGTTCGTCGCGATGACGAACTCCTTCGCCGGGTCGATGGCCGCGCCCTTGTACATCAGGTTCTTGATGCGGCTTCCCACGTCCTGCGTCACGTCGATCTCGTACTGCACGTCCGGCGTGGTGAACATGTCGAAGTTGTAGCCCGGGAAGGTGCTGATGAGCTGCTGGTCTGCCGTCGCGGACGTGCTGATCTTGTTGAAGCGCTTGGCTGCCGCTTCGAGCCAGCCCTTGATCTCGGCGCCCGTGACCTTCACCGCATACACCGTGTTCGGGTACAGGTACAGGTCGGCCGCGTTGAAGATCGCCAGGTTGCCCACGGCCACGTCGGTGTAGTCGCGTCCGCCTTCATAGCCCGACTTGAAGGGCGCGCTCACCGACAGCACCGGCAGGCTCGCGTACTGCGGCAGGTTGGCCTGGATGTAGGCCGCCACGTAGTCGGCCTGTGCCTGGTTCACGATCTGGATCGCGCCCGGGTCGCCCACGTCCGCGAAGTAGGTGTTCATGCGGAAGTCGGTGCTGCCGATCGGCGTCTTCACGTAGGTGATCGCAGCCTGGTGCTGGGTTTCGATCAGCGGTGCGACGCTCGGGTCGGCATCGACGTAGATCGCCTTGCCGGCGCTGTCCTTGCCGGTCTGCGTGGAACGCAGCTCGACGTTGGTCTTGGTCTTGTCCACGCTCCAGGCCTTGCCGTCGTACACGAGGTCGAGCCGGATCAGGCCGAGCGCCTTGCCCCACGAGCTGGCCATCACGGCCGGCACGCCGTTGACGGTGCCGGCCTTGTTGTCCACGCCGGCCTGCTTGTAGCCCGGGTTGGTGCCGCGATCGGGGAAGGTGCCGTGCTGGTGGCCCATCATCAGCGCGTCGATGCCCGGCACCTTCGACAGGTAGAGGCCGGGGCTTTCCATCGTCGGCGAATAGGGCGAGGCATCGAGGCCGCCGTGCTGCAGCGCCACCACGATGTCCGCGCCCTTGGCGCGCAGTTCGGGGATGTACTTGTTGGCCGCTTCCACCGCGCCCTGGGTGCTCACCTTGCCTTCGAGGAAGCGCTTGTCCCAGTTCAGGATGCCGGGCGTGGTGAAGCCGATCACGCCGACCTTGATCGGCACCGTCACGGCCTTGCCGTCGGGGTCGGTCGCGGTGAACTGCTTGGTGACGATGGTGTAGGGCGCAATCAGCGGCTTGCCGCTCTTGATGCTCTGCACGTTGGCCAGCACCATCGGGAAGGTCGGGCCGGCGCACTTCTTGGAGCCATCGACGCCGTCGACGTCGAGGCCGCCGCCCAGCACCTGGTTGAGGAAGTCCAGCCCGTAGTTGAACTCGTGGTTGCCCAGCGTGCCGGCGTCGAAGCCCGAGGCGTTCATGACCTTGTAGATCGACAGCGGCTGCGTGCAGGGAATGCGGCTCACCAGCGCTTCGTAGTCGGCCAGCGCCGTGCCCTGGATGGTGTCGCCGTTGTCCAGCAGCACCGTGTTCGGAAACTCCTTGCGCGCCGCGTTGATCAGCGTGGCGGTGCGCTCGTAGCCGTACGACTTGTCTTCAGCGAGCTTGAAGTAGTCATAGCTGCGCACGTTGAAGTGCAGGTCGGTGGTCTCCAGCAATGCGACCGTCGTGCGCGTGCCTGCGGCCACCGGTGCTGGCGCGGGCGGCGCCGGGGGGTTCGGTGCCGGTGCGACCGGCGGAAAGATCGGGCCGCTGCTGCCCCCGCCACCACAGGCGGTGAGCGCGGCGGCCAGGATTGCGACACAGGCGGACATGGGGGCTAGGCGCCAAGGCGACGCGGCCACTGCTTTCTTCATCGAGGGATCTCCCTGCAAATTTGAGGAAGACGAAGTCTCTGAAAGCCGAGTGACAGGATGGTGAACTGGTCCTGACCTGAGGCGTGCCTACGACAGATGGTTCTTCAGGGGTATTGACGCATCGGCAATGGCCACCGGGTCGGGGCTGCGGCCGGCTTCGAGCAGCTTGCGGCTCATCATGTGGTCGACCGGCGCATTCACGGATTCGACACACACGAGCTGCCCGTCGACGTAATGGAACAGCGAGAACGCATCGGGCTTGGGCCCCGGACGGCGCACGCTGGTCAGGCCCGGCGTGCCTTCGGCAGGCATCAGCCCGACCATCTGCAGGCGCATGCTGCCCTGGTCGGACCAGAACCACGCGACGGCATCGTGCGTGCGCGCCGCGCCGGTGAGCGTGGCCACGGCCGTGCGTGCCTGGTCGTTGGCGTTTTGCACCGATTCGAGCCGCAGCGCACGGCCCGCGCGGCGATCGGGGAAGCGCGTGCAATCGCCCACCGCGAGCACGTCGGCCGCGCTGGTCTGCATGTGGCCGTCGACCACGATGCCGTCGGCGCATTCGAGGCCGGCCGCCTGCGCCAGCGCCGTCTCGGGCACCGCGCCGATGCCCAGCAGCAGCAGGTCCACCGGCTGCTTCGCGCCGTTGACCTGGATCGATGCGAGCCGGTCGCCTTCCACCTCGAACGCACCGGTCTGCGCGCCCAGCACGATGTCGATGCCGGCCGCGCGGTGCGTGGCGAGCACGTGCGCCGAGAGTTCGGGCGACACGGCACGGCCCAGCAGGCGCGGCGCGCTTTCGATCACCTGCACCGACTTGCCGAGCGCCTTGGCGGTGGCCGCCACTTCGAGCCCGATGAAGCCGCCGCCGAGCACCGTGACCCGTTCAGCCGAAGCGAGCCGCGTGCGCAGGCGATGCGCCTCGTCGGCGGCGCGCAGGCTGGCGACGTTCTCCAGCCCCGGCTTCAGCTCGGGCATCTGCCGTGCGCGCGTGCCGGTGGCCAGCACCAGCCGCTCCCAGGGCAGCACAGCGCCGGAACGCAGCGTGACGGTGCGGGCCTCGCGGTCGATGGCCACGGCCGCGTCGCCCAGGTGCAGCGTGATGCCGGCTTCGCGGTACCAGTCGGCGGCCTTGTGCGGTTGCGTCGCTTCCTCGGCGCTCTTCAGGAACGCCTTGGACAGCGGCGGCCGGTGGTAAGGCTCGCAAGCCTCCTCGCAGACCAGGTGCACGCGCGCGCCCTGCCCGGCTTCGGCAAGCCCCGCGCAAAGCTGGGCAGCGGCGTGGCCGCCGCCGATGATGACGATGGAACTCATGGAGAACAGTCTTTCGAAGTCGTTGTCTGGTTGTGCCTGCTTATTCGCCGCGATTGCGCATCCAGTCGGCCGTCTGGAAGAACGAGCCGCGCAGGCGCTCGCGCAATGCATCGGGCACTTCGGTCTCGCCCATGGCCTGGTCCATGCAGGCCAGCCATTGGTCGCGCTCCTTGATGCCGATGGTGTGGCCGCCGATGGCCTGCGGCATGTGGCGCGCACGCAGCATCGGATGGCCGAAGCGGTCGGTGTAATGCTGCGGGCCGCCGAGCCAGCCGCACAGGAACCAGAACAGCCGCTGGCGTGCGTTGTCGAGGCTGGTGCCGTGTACCGCGCGCAGTTGCGCGTAGGCCGGCTCGAGGTCCATCAGGTCGTAGAAGCGCTCGACCAGTGCCTCTACCTTGGGTTCGCCGCCGATCCACTCGAAAGGGGTTCCGGCGGGCGGTTTTTCTTGAATCTGCATGGCAGGGAGTATCCCAGCGCAGGCTTGCTAGACCTGGATGAGGCCTGGAATGCCCACGTCGGGGTTCACGTCGGCCTCGTAGTCCACGCCCTCGACGGCAAAGCCGAAGAGCCGCAAAAACTCGGTCTTGTAGCCGGCAAAGTCCGTCAGCTCGTACAGGTTCTCGTTGGTCACCTGGCCCCAGAGTTCCTGCACGCGGGCCTGCACCTGCGGCGCCAGTTCCTTGTAGTCCGCGCGCAGGCGGCCTTCGTCGTCGATGTGCGGTGCGGTGCCGTACAGGCTTTCGGCATAGAGCCCGTGCACCTGCTCGATGCAGCCTTCGTGCGTGCCCTCTGCCTTCATCACCTTGAACAGCAGCGACAGGTACAGCGGCATCATCGGGATGGCCGAGCTGGCCTGCGTGACCACCGCCTTCAGCACCGACACACGCGCGTCGCCGCCCTTCGCGGCCAGCGTCTGGCGAAGGCCGAGCACCTTCTGGTCGAGGTCTTTCTTGGCGGCGCCGATGGAGCCGTTCCAGTAGATGTCGTGCGTGATCTGCTCGCCCAGGTAGGTGAAGGCCGTGGTCTTGGCGCCATCGGCCAGCACGCCGGCCTGCTGCAGCGCGTCGATCCACATCTGCCAGTCTTCACCGCCCATCACGGCCACGGTGTTGTCGATCTCTTCCTGCGTGGCGGGCTGCAGCACCGAGTCTTTGACGACCTCGTTGTCGGTGTCCAGGCCGCGCAGGTTGACGGCTTTGCCGATGGGCTTGAGCGTCGAGTTGAAGACCTGCCCGGTCTTCGGATGCGTGCGCCGTGGCGCAGCCAGGCTGTAGACGACAAGATCAACCTGCCCGAGGTCGGCCCGGATCGTGTCGATGGTCTGCTGCTTCACCGCATCGGAAAAACCATCACCGTTGATGCTCTTCGCGTAGCGCCCTTCGGCCGTGGCCGCCTTATGGAAGGCGGCCGTGTTGTACCAGCCGGGCGATGCAGGCTTGGTCTCGCTGCCGGCACGCTCGAAGAACACGCCCAGCGTGTCGGCACCGCAGCCGAAGGCCGAGGTGATGCGCGCGGCCAGGCCGTAGCCGGTCGATGCGCCGATCACCAGCACGCGCTTCGGCCCGCCCGCGATGGGGCCCTGGGCCTTGACGTAGTCGATCTGTTGCTTGACGTTGGCTTCGCAACCCGTGGGGTGGGTCGTAATGCAGATGAAGCCGCGCACGCGCGGTTTGATGATCATGAAGAGCTCGCTAGATAAGACGCGGAACAGCAGCCGCGGGGAACGGCCGGAGCGCGTTTTGCGCCGCGAATTTAACCTAGGCCAGCAACGGCGCCTTCAGCAGCCACACAGGCAAAATGCCTGCGGCGCGGCTGCCAAGCGCGCGGACCACATCATTTCCTGAATCAGCCTGCAAAGGGGAGACGCAGCCATGGGGAGCTATTCGGAGCTGTATTTCTCGGATGCCACAACCAAGCCTGGGCAAGGAGAGCTTTCCGAAAGCTCTCCATACCTGCTGTCCAGAGACCATCTGCCCCTCCTCTGGCTCGCCCTCTATCGACGCGAGCACATCACCGAAGTGCCCGAGCCGAATGAGCCCGACAGCCTGTGGCCCTATCTGGTAGCGCCCCGGACGCAGGCCTTGGCAATACTTGCCGCGAGGCGCGAACTGTTGACTTCGCGCTTTCCCTCCATGAAGCCACTGTGGCTGGACCAGTTCACAACGATGCTCGAGCAGACCCCGTTTGCATTCGTTCATCTCGACACGATGGATATCGGCGCGATGCTCTACGCCGCGCCACAGTGGAGGCAAGTGCTTGAGGCACTGCTCGGCATATTCGAAACCGATGTATTCCAGGCCGAAGCGGGCTGGCAGCAGTTCCACGATGGCTACAGCGGCGCCTACGAAGGAGAGCGCGCTACAAAGCCGTGGACCTATTGCGGCGGCGGTGGCGCGGGATCACCCATGCCATGGGACCCACCTGAGTGAGCCGTGCGCCGCTCATAGCCGCACATGCATGTCGATATATGAATTGACCATTTAATGGTCTGAAGTTTTATTGATATGGTCTCGCCCTGCTTTCCATGAAGGAGAAGAACATGCGCTTGAACCTCATTGCCGCGGCAATCGCCGCCTCCACCCTGCTGCTCGGCACCGTCGCCCACGCCGACCAACTGGCCGACATCAAGAAGAAGGGCGAACTCGTGGTCGGCGTGCTCGGCACCGACGAGCCCGCCACCTTCATCGACCCGAAGACGCGCCAGATCGTCGGCTACGAAGTCGACCTGGCCAATGCCATCGCCAAGAAGATCGGCGTGAAGCCGGTGCTCAAGCAGATCGCCGTGGCCGCGCGCATTCCCGAGCTGCAGCAGGGCCACGTCGACCTGGTGGCCGCCGGCCTCACGCACAACAAGGAGCGCGAGGCGCAGATCGACTTTTCTCTCACCACCTTCGTGACCGGCCAGAAGGCCATCGTGAAGAAGGACAGCGGCATCACCGAAGTGCCGCAGCTCGGCGGCAAGAAGGTGCTGACCATCCGCGGCGGCACGCAAGAGCCGAACATCCGCAAGGCCGTGCCCACCGCCGAGGTCGTGACCTTCGACACGAGCCAGCAGGCCTTCCAGGCGCTGCAGCAGGGCAAGGGCGTGGGCTATGTGGACGACGAGGCCGCGCTGCTGCGCAGCTACGCCAAGCTCGGCCCGCAGAAGGCGCAGTACGTGGTGCTCAAGCAGAACCTGAGCACCGAGTCGCTGGCCATCGGCATCAAGAAGGGCGAAGCCGGCCTGAAGGCCGTGGTGGACGACACGCTGCGCGAACTCGAGAAGTCGGGCGAAGCGCAGAAGATCTTCATCAAGTGGTACGGCCCGGACACGGCCTCCGGCTTCCAGACGCGCGACTTCAAGCTCGAGACCGACAAGATCGACTGACGACCTCCCGGTATTTCTCCTTCCCCTTCCGGGGGAAGGCCGGGATGGGGACAAGCGGCCTGTGCACATGTCGCAGGCTGCGGCGCATTGATCGCCGCTGTGCCCCCACCCCCACCCTCCCCCAACGGGGGAGGGAGAAGATTCCCTCGCGACGGTGATACTGTCGCCCCCCATGCCCCTGTTCGACTATTCCTTGCTGCTGACCGGCAAGTACCACGACATGCTGGTCGCGGGCTTGCTGCTTTCGCTGCAACTGCTCGCCGCCGCGCTGGTGCTCGCGCTGCCCATCGCGCTGGTGGTGGCGCTGCTGCGGCTTTCGCCCTTCGCGCCGTTGCGCTGGCTCGGCTTTGCGTATGTCGAATCGATCCGCAACATCCCGTTGCTCGCGCACATGCTGTTCTGGTATTTCGGCGCGCCCGAGCTGCTGCCGGAGGGCATCAAGCGGTGGCTCTATGCCGGCCATATCGAGGCCTTCAGCGCGGTGATCGCGCTTGCGCTCTACACCGCCGCGTTCATGGCGGAAGACATCCGCAGCGGCATCCGCGCGATTCCCACGGTGCAGTTCGAGGCCGGGCGCGCGATGGGCTTCAGCTACCTGGCCACCATGCGCCGCGTGGTGCTGCCGCAGGCGCTGCGCGTGACCATTCCGCCGCTGATCTCGCAGACGCTGAGCCTGTGGAAAAACACCTCCATCGCCACCGTGATCGGCGTGGCCGAGCTGATGTACCAGGCGGGCCAGGTGGAGAGCGCGACCTTCCGCAGCTTCGAGTCCTTCGCGTTCGCGAGCGCGGCGTACCTCACGGTGTCGCTGGTTATCACCGGGCTGGCGACCTGGTATCAGCACCGCTTCCCGGTGCGGACCATCTGACGGAACAGCCGGCATGCTGCAGATCATCAACGACTACTGGGTCTACTTCCTCATCGGGCAGTACCCGAACGGGCCGCTCGGCGGCCTCGTGCTCACGCTGCTGCTGGCCTCGTGCGGGCTGATCCTGGCGCTGCCCCTGGGCATCGCGCTCGGCCTGGCGCGCGTGAGCCCGTGGCGCTGGCTGCGCTGGCCGGTGACGGGTTTCGTGTTCGTGGTGCGCGGCCTGCCGCTGCTGATGGTGATCTTCTGGGCCTACTTCTTCCTGCCCAGCGTGACCGGCATCAAGACCGACCAGTTCACCACCATGCTGATCGCGCTCGTGGTGTTCGACGCCGCCTACCTGGCCGAGATCGTGCGCGCCGGCATCCAGGGCCTGCCGCGCGGCCAGATGGAAAGCGCCCGCGCACTGGGCCTGAGCTATGGCCGCGCGATGCGCCTCGTGGTGCTGCCGCAGGCGCTGCGCAGCATGCTGCCTTCGCTGGTGAACCAGTTCGTCTCGACCATCAAGGAGACCTCGCTGGGCTACATCATCGGGTTGGCCGAGGTGTCGTTCATCGCGACGCAGATCAACACGCAGGTGTTCACCAAGCCGGCGCAGATCTACCTGATCCTGGGCCTGACCTACTTCATCCTGTGCTTCGGCCTGTCACGCTTCGCCTACTGGCTGGAGCGCCGGCTCGCGCGCCGCGGCCTCTCGGCCGCCGCTTCTACCGCCAAGGTGCCCGCATGATCGAACTCGAAAAAGTCAACAAGTGGTACGGCAGCTACCACGCCCTAGTCGACGTGACCGAGACCATCCACAAGGGCGAGGTGGTGGTCGTGTGCGGGCCGTCGGGCTCGGGCAAGTCGACATTGATCCGCACCTTCAACCGGCTGGAGCCGATCCAGTCGGGCCGCATCCTGCTCGAGGGCAAGGACATCCACGCGCCGGGTACTGATGTGAATGCCTTCCGCTCGCGCATCGGCTTCGTGTTCCAGCAGTTCAACTTGTTCCCGCACCTCACGGTGCTGCAGAACTGCACGATGGCGCCGATGCAATTGCGTGGCCTGTCGCGCAAGGAAGCCGAAGACCGTGCGATGGCGTTGCTGCAGCGCGTGGGCCTGTCGAACAAGGCTGACGCCTGGCCGAGCGAGCTGTCGGGCGGCCAGCAGCAGCGCGTGGCCATCGCGCGTGCGCTCGCGATGCAACCGCCGCTGATGCTGTTCGACGAACCCACCAGTGCGCTCGACCCCGAGATGGTCGGCGAGGTGCTGCTGGTGATGCGCGACCTCACGCGCGACGGCATGACCATGGTGTGCGTCACGCACGAGATGGGCTTTGCGCGCGAGGTGGCCGACCGCGTGCTCTTCATGGACGAAGGCAAGGTGCTGGAGCGCGCCACGCCCGACGATTTCTTCAACCGCCCGCAGCATCCCCGCGCGCAGCAGTTCCTTTCGGACATCCGCTCGCCGTTCGCGCACGGCGCATGACATGCTTTCCACGACGACCATGACCACCACTTCTTCCGACCTCCTCTCGCTGCCCGTGATCGACGTCGCCCCGCTCGTGGCCGGGACAGCGGCACGCGATGGCGTGGCCGCGCAGATCGGCGCGGCCTGCCGGGCACACGGCTTCTTCTATGTCACGGGCCATGGCGTCGACGCGGCGCTGGTGCAGCGGCTCGAAGACCTGAGCCACCAGTTCTTCGACCTGCCCGAAGAAACCAAGATGCAGTGGCGCATGGCGCTGGGCGGCCGTGCATGGCGCGGCTTCTTCCCGCTCGGCGGCGAGCTGACCTCGGGCCGGCCCGACTGGAAGGAAGGCCTGTACCTCGGCACCGAGCTGCCCGCCTCGCACCCGCTGGTGCAGGCAAAGACGCCGGTGCACGGGCCCAACCTGTTCCCCGACGTGCCGGATTTTCGCGAGACCATCCTTGGCTACATGGCGGCCGTCACGCAGCTCGGCCACCGGCTGATGGAAGGCATCGCGCTCAGCCTCGGGCTGCCGGCAACGTACTTCGCCGAGCGCTACACGGCCGATCCGCTGATCCTGTTCCGCCTCTTCAACTACCCCTCGCAGCCCGTGCCCGAAGGGCTCGATGTGCAATGGGGCGTGGGCGAGCACACCGACTACGGCCTGCTCACCATCCTTCACCAGGACAACGTGGGCGGCCTTGCCGTGCACACGCCGGGCGGCTGGATCGACGCGCCGCCGATTGCTGGCTCGTTCATCTGCAACATCGGCGACATGCTCGACCGCATGACCGGCGGGCTCTACAAGTCGACGCCGCACCGCGTCAAGCGCAACACCTCGGGCCGCGACCGGCTGTCGTTCCCGCTGTTCTTCGATCCGAATTTCGAGGCGCGCGTGCAGCGAATCGATGGACTTGCAGGCGCCGAGGCACTGGACGACAGCGCCGAGCGCTGGGACCGCGCCAACGTGCACGCCTTCAGTGGCCGCTATGGCGACTACCTGCTCGCGAAGGTGTCGAAGGTGTTCCCGCAGTTGCGCGACGAAGTGCTCTGAGCGGCCCCGCTCAGACCGGAGCGAAGGTCGACGCGGCGCGCATTTCCGGCGCCTCGTCGAGCGTGGGCAGCAGGGCCAGCAGCGCCTTCACGAGCGGCGACTCGTCCGTCTTGCGCCAGACCACCAGCGTGTCGACGGAAGTCTTCTCGCCCTTGAGCGGGCGGAACACCACGCCCTCGCGGTGCAATGCCTTCACGCAGGCCGGCACCAGGGCCACGCCCACGCCGCCCGACACCAGGCTGACGATGGTGTTCATCTGCCGCGCCGGAAACATGAGCGGGCTGAAGCCGCGCCGCATGCAGGTGGTGACGATGGCATCGAACATCTGCGGCCCGATGTGGCGCTCGAAGCCCAGGAAGCGCTCGCCGGAGAAGTTCTCCAGCGCCACGTTGCCGGGTCGCGCCAGCGGATGCGCCTCGGGCAGCGCGAGGATCAGCACGTCTTTCTGCACCAGCCGCGAGCCCAGCGTGGCGGGCATTTCCGCGGGTTGGAGCACCAGCCCCACGTCGAGGCGGCCGGATTCGACGTCCGCCACGATCTGCTCGGTGATGCCCTCGCGCAGCGCGACGGTGGCCTTGGGGTGATGCTCGGTGAACTGCCGCAAGGTGGGCGGCAGGAAGGTGTAGGCCGGCAGGCTGATGAAGCCGACGGCAATCGACCCCATGACGCCGGCGGCCGCGTCCTGGGCGCGCCGGCGCAGGGTTTCCAGCCCGCCCAGCACCGCGCGCGCGTCGCGCAGCGCCTCTTCGCCGGCCTGGGTGATGGCGATGCGGCGCGAGGTGCGCTCGAACAGCACCACGCCCAGCTCGTCTTCCATCTCCTTGATCGCCAGGCTCACCGGCGGCTGCGACAGGTTCAGCCGCTCGGCGGCGCGGCCGAAGTGCAGTTCCTCGGCCACGGCCACCAGGCAGCGCAGATGACGCAACTCCATCGATCTGAATCCTGTATTGATCTATATGAATTGTAGATTTGTTGCTATGGATTTCCACTCCTAGACTTTGTCCCGCTGCGTCGGCGTTACCCCTGTCGGCGCGCAAGGAGACAACGTGACGATTCAGAAAACGACGGGCCTGCCACGAGCACGCACCGTGGTTCACCCTGGCCCGTACGGGCCCGTGCGGATCAACCACATGCACGCCGACAAGGGCCGGCACTTTCGCCTTTCGCTGCCTGCGGGAGACACGCTGCACGACAGCCTCGTGCGGGCACTGGCCGCCGAGAACGTGGCCAGTGCGTCGATGACGCTGCTGGGCGGCGAACTCGACCGGCTGAGCTTCTGCATGGCGCTGCCCGACCCCACCGGCCGCGTGCTCGCCACCTACGGCGCCCCCGAGCAGTTGCGCCATGCGCGGCTGATCTTCGGCAACGCCACCTTGGGCCGCTCCGCCGGCGGCGCCGCTATCGTCCATTGCCACGGCGCATTCAGCGAAGCGCAGGGCCGGGTGCGCGGCGGCCACATCCTGACGGAGCGCACTGTGGTCGGGCCTGCGCCCGTGACCGTGGTGGTCACCGCGCTGGACAGCTTCGACCTGCGCGTGGCCTACGACGAAGAAACACGCATGCCCCTGATGCGGCCCGAAGCAAGGGCCGCCCATGTCTGATGTCCGCCTGATCGAACGCGGCCGCATGGGCCGCGTGGCCTACGCACGCATCGGCCCCAATGAAGACCTGATGCAGAGCGTCGAAAAGCTCTGCGTGGCCGAGGGCTTCGGCAACGCCTTCGTGCGCGGCGCGCTGGGCAGCCTGATCGACGCCTGCCTGGAGCGGCCCGACGGCTCCTGCCAGGTGATCCGCGGCCCCGCCGTGGAGGTCGTCAGCCTGGCCGGCGAGGTGCGGCGCCAGCCCGACGGCACGCTGCGCGCGGCGCTGACCGGCGTGGTGGCCGACACCCGGGGCCGTGTCTACGGCGGGCCCTTCGTGGCCGGCGCCAACACCGTGTGCGTCACCTTCGAGATCACGCTCGAGGAGTGGCTTCCTTCCGACGATTCCTGAACCCGCAACACCGAAGACATCCATGACAGATCTTTCCTCCTCTCGCGTCGCAGTCGTCACCGGCGGCGCACGCGGCATTGGCCTGGCCATCGGGCAATGGTTCCTCGCACACGGCCATCGGGTCGCGCTGCTGGACAACGACCACGCCACGCTCGACCTCACCGTGAGCAAGCTCGCGCAACCCGAACGCGTGCTCGGCGTGCACTGCGACGTGTCGGACCCATCGCAGGTCGAGGCCGCCGCCAAGGCCGTGATCGACCGCTTCGCCCGCGTGGACGCGCTCGTCAACAACGCCGGCGTGGCGGTGTTCAAGCGCGTTGCCGAAACCACCTTCGCCGATTGGCGCACGGTGCTGGGCACCAACCTGGACGGCGCCTTCCTGTGCACCCAAGCCTTCGGCGCGCTGATGGTCAAGGCCGGCAGCGGCGCGGTGGTGAACGTGGCGTCGATTTCCGGGCTGCGGGCCAGCACGCTGCGCGTGGCCTACGGCACCAGCAAGGCGGCGCTGATCCACCTGACGAAGCAGTACGCGGTCGAACTCGGCAATGCGGGCGTGCGCGTGAACGTGATCGCGCCCGGTCCGGTCGACACCGAGATGGCCAAGCTGGTCCACAGCGTGGCCATCCGCTCCGACTACTACGACGCCATTCCGCTGGGCCGCTACGGCAGCGTGGAGGAAATGGCCAACACGGTGGGCTTTCTGTGCAGCGACGAAGCCAGCTTCATCAACGGCCAGGTGCTGGCGGTGGACGGCGGCTTCGATGCCGCAGGCGTGGGCCTGCCGACGCTGCGCCGCGGCGCACCTGCGGCACCTGCCGACCACGCATGAGGAGCGGCCAATCATGCGCAACGACACCTTCATCACAGGCTGGGGCCACACGCCCTTCGGCAAGCTCGACGCGGCCGACAGCGAGCAGCTGATCCGCGACGCGGTCGAGCCCGCGCTGGCGACGGCGGGGCTGGAAGCCGGCGACATCGACGGCATCTTCGTGGGCCACTTCAACAGCGGCTTCGTACCGCAGGACTTCAGCGCCTCGCTGGTGGCGCTGGCAGTGCCGGGGCTGCGCCATGTGCCTGCGGTGCGACTGGAAAACGCCTGCGCCACGGGCTCGGCCGCGATCTGGGCCGCACTGGACGCGGTGGCCAGCGGCCGCGTGCGGCATGCGCTGGTGGTGGGCTTCGAAATCATGAACGCGGTGCCCGGCCCGGTCATCGCGCAGACGCTGCTGCGCTGCTCCTACGTGAAGGAAGAAGGCGCCACGCCCTCGGGCTTCGCGGGTGTGTTCGGCAACATCGCCGGCGGTTATTTCGAACGCTTCGGCGACCAGAGCGACGCGCTGGCCGCCATCGCGGCCAAGAACCACGCCAACGGCACGCACAACCCCTATGCGCACATGCGCCGCGACCTGGGCTTCGACTTCTGCCGCAACCCCTCCGACAAGAACCCGTTCGTCGCCGGGCCGCTGAAGCGCTCGGACTGCTCGCTGGTCTCCGACGGCGCGGCGGCGCTGGTCATCTCGGCCGCACCGCTGGCATCGGCGAAGGTGCCCGTGGTGCGCTGGCGCTCGCGCACGCAGGTCAACGACTACCTGCCGCTGTCGCGGCGCGACCCCACGCGCTTCGAGGGTGCGGCGCTCGCGTGGCACCGGGGCCTCGAAGCCGCGCGCCTCACGCTGGACGACCTGGGCTTCGTGGAAACGCACGACTGCTTCACCATCGCCGAACTGCTGGAATACGAGGCGATGGGGCTGGCGCCGCACGGCCAGGGCGCGCGCGCGATCCTCGACGGCGTCACGCGCAAGGACGGCAGGCTGCCGGTGAACCCCTCGGGGGGCCTCAAGTCGCGCGGCCATCCGATCGGCGCGACGGGCGTCTCGCAGCACGTGATGGCCGCCATGCAACTCACCGGGCTGGCCGGCGACATGCAGGTGGGCACGGGCAAGCCGGGCGCGGTCTTCAACATGGGTGGGGCGGCCGTCGCCAACTACCTCAGCGTGCTGGAGGCGGCGTGAGCCAGGCCCATGCGGCGAACCTGTCGGTGCTGCTGTCGCAGACGGCGGCATTGTTTGCGCAGCGCCCCGGCCTGATCCTCGAAGAGCGCAGCTGGACCTGGCGCGAGATCGACGAGCGCGTCGACGCACTGGCGCAGGCGCTGCACGCACTGGGCATGCGGCCGGGCCACAAGCTGCTGGTGCAGTCGCGCAACAACCTCGCGCTGTTCGAAAGCTGCTGGGCCGCGTTCCGGCTGGGTGTGGTCTGGGTGCCGGTCAATTTCCGGCTCACGCCGCCCGAGGTGGCCTACCTGGGCAGCGCCAGCGAAGCGACGGTGATGCTGGCCGAAGACTGCTTCGCGGCCCATGTGGATGCGGTGCGTGGCGCCAGCGCGCACCTTGCGCAGGTCGTCACCATCGGCACGCCGCGACAGGGTGAGCACGGCTACGAGCCGCTGCTGGCCGCGCATGCCGGCGCGCCCAAGGCCGTGGCCGATGTCCAGGCCGATACGCCGGCCTGGTACTTCTACACCTCGGGCACCACCGGCAAGCCCAAGGCGGCCGTGCTCACGCACGGGCAGCTCGCCTTCGTGGTCACCAACCACCTGGCCGACCTGATTCCCGGCACCACGGAGAAAGACTGCTCCATCGCCGTGGCGCCGCTGTCGCACGGCGCGGGCATCCATGCGCTGCTGAACGTGGCGCGCGGCGCGGCCACGGTGCTGCCGCCGTCGGACCGGCTGGAGCCGCGCACCTTCTGGGCGCTGGTCGAGCGGCACCGCGTGAGCAACGTGTTCACCGTGCCGACCATCGTCAAGATGCTGGTGGAAGACGCCTCGGTCGACGAGTTCGACCACCGCTCGCTGCGCTACCTGATCTACGCCGGCGCGCCGATGTACCGCGCCGACCAGAAGCGCGCGCTGCAGAAGCTCGGGCCGGTGCTGGTGCAGTACTTCGGCCTGGGCGAGGTGACCGGCTGCATCACCGTGCTGCCGCCGTCGATGCACTCGCCCGACGATGCAGACGCCAACGCGCACGTCGGTTCGTGCGGCCGGCCGCGCACCGGCATGGAAGTGGCCATCCTCGATGCGCGAATGCAGCGCCTGCCCGCCGGCGAAGTGGGCGAGATCTGCTGCCGGGGCCCGGCCGTGTTCGCGGGCTACTTCAACAACCCCGAGGCCACCGCCAAGGCGTTGCGCGGCGGCTGGTTCCACACCGGCGACCTGGGGCGCATGGACGCACAGGGGCTGCTCTACATCACCGGCCGCGAGTCGGACATGTACATCTCGGGCGGCTCCAACGTCTATCCGCGCGAGGTGGAAGAGATCCTGCTGACCCACCCCGCGGTGCGCGAGGCGGCCGTGCTGGGCGTGCCCGACGCCAAGTGGGGCGAGGTGGGCGTGGCCGTGCTGGTGTGCGGGCACGAGGCGCCGACGCCCGAGGACATCCTGGCCCACCTCGACGGGCGCTGCGCCAGGTACCGCTGGCCGCGGCACGTCTTTTTCTGGGATTCGCTGCCGAAGTCAGGCTACGGCAAGGTCACGAAGAACGAAATACGACGGCTCCTCGCGGAGCGCGGAGAGATCGGGGAGGTCGCCACGCACTGAACCAAGCCCTCCTTTTCCCCCGGACGATCGAATTCAACACAACTACGACATAGAGACAAAGAATGAACATCAACCGCCGTACCGTCCTGCGCACCGCAGCCGCCGCTTCCACCCTCGCGCTCCCGTTGCGCCAGGCCTTGGCCCAGAAGAACGCGTTCAACTACAAGTACGCCAACAACCTGCCCGTCTCGCACCCGATGAACCTGCGGGCCAAGGAGATGGCCGACGCGATCCGCGCCGAGACCCACGGCCAAGTCGACATCCAGATTTTTCCGAACAACCAGCTGGGCTCCGACACCGACGTGCTGAGCCAGCTGCGCTCGGGTGGGGTGGAGTTCTTCACGCTGTCGGGGCTGATTCTGTCGACGCTGGTGCCCTCGGCTTCCATCAGCGGCGTGGGCTTCGCGTTTCCCGACTACGCCAGCGTGTGGAAGGCGATGGACGGCGACCTGGGCAGCCACATCCGCACGCAGATCGCCAAGGCCAACATCGTGGCCATGGACAAGATCTGGGACAACGGCTTTCGGCAGATCACCTCGTCGAGCAAGCCGATCGCGTCGCCGGCCGACCTGAAGGGCTTCAAGATCCGCGTGCCTGTGTCGCCGCTGTGGACGTCGATGTTCAAGGCGCTGGAGGCGGCCCCCACGTCGATCAACTTCGCCGAGGTTTATTCGGCGCTGCAGACCAAGATCGTCGACGGGCAGGAGAACCCGTTGGCCATCATCTCCACCGCCAAGCTGTACGAGGTGCAGAAATATTGCTCCATGAGCAACCACATGTGGGACGGCTTCTGGTTCCTGGCCAACCGCCGCGCCTGGGACAAGATGCCGGCCGACCTGCAGACCATCGTGGCCAAGCACATCAACGCCGCCGGCATGCGGGAGCGCACCGACGTGGCCGAGCTCAATGCCAACCTGCAAAAGGAATTGAGCGCCAAGGGCATGCAGATCAACCAGCCCGACCCCACCGCCTTCCGCGACCAGCTTCGCAAGGCCGGCTTCTACGCCGAGTGGAAGTCGAAATACGGCGATGAAGCCTGGGCACTCCTGGAGCGCAGCACGGGCAAGCTGGCATGAGCGCGCCGCGCCCGGCGGCGCGGCCGCCTGAGCCCCCGACGGGCGGCGCGAGCGGCAACACCCCACCCGTGGGCCCGCACGGCCACGGCGATGCGGCCAACGAGGCGAACCCGGCGTCCTTCACCTCGCGCACGGAGCACGTGCTCGGGGCGCTGGTGGACGGCCTGGCCGCCGCGCTGGTGCTGGCCGACGTGGTCGTGCTGCTGGCCGGCGTGGTCGCCCGCTTCGTGCTGCACCAACCGCTGATCTGGTCGGACGAGCTGGCCTCCATGCTCTTCATCTGGCTGGCGATGCTGGGCGCCGTGGTCGCCCTGCGGCGCGGCGAGCACATGCGCATGACCGCGATGGTGTCCAAGCTGCCGCCGCAGCGCCGCCGGCTGGCGGAGGCCATTGCGCTGTACGCCGCGCTGGCCTTCCTGGCGATGGTGGCGTGGCCGGCCTGGGAATACGCATCGGACGAACGCTTCATCACCACCCCGGCGCTCGACATCTCCAACGCCTGGCGCGCCGCGGCGCTGCCCGTGGGCGTGGTGCTGATGGGCATGTTCGCGGTGCTGCGGCTGTTTCGCGACTTCGACTGGAAGACCTCGACCAAGGCCTTTGCCGTGGTCGCCACGCTGATCGTCGCCTTCACGCTGGGCCGCGCGGTGTTCGAAGACCTGGGCCGACTGAACCTGCTGGTCTTCTTCGTGGGCGTGGTGCTGGTCTGCGTGCTCTGCGGCATTCCGATCGCATTCGCGTTTGGCCTGGGCACCTTCGGCTACCTGGCGCTGACCACCGACACCGCGCTGCCCGTGATCATCGGGCGCATGGACGAGGGCATGTCGCACCTCATCCTGCTGGCGGTGCCGCTGTTCGTGTTTCTCGGGCTGCTGATCGAGATGACGGGCATGGCGAAGGCGATGGTCGCGTTCCTGGCCAGCCTGCTGGGGCATGTGAAGGGCGGCCTGTCTTATGTGCTGGTCGGCGCGATGTACCTGGTGTCGGGCATCTCGGGCTCGAAGGCGGCGGACATGGCCGCCATTGCGCCTGCGCTGTTTCCGGAGATGAAGAAGCGCGGCGCCGACGAAGGCGAACTGGTGGCGTTGCTCGCGGCCACCGGTGCGCAGACGGAAACCGTGCCGCCGAGCCTGGTGCTCATCACCATCGGCTCGGTCACGGGCGTGTCGATCGCGGCGCTGTTCACCGGCGGGCTGCTGCCGGCGGTGATCCTGGGGCTGATGCTGTGCGTGGTGGTGTTCATGCGCAACCGCCATGAGGACCTCAGCCAGGTCGCGCGGCCGCCGTGGAAACAGGTGATGCGGCTGGCCCTGGTGGCGCTGCCGGCGCTGGCGCTGCCCTTCGTCATCCGCGCGGCCGTGGTCGAGGGCGTGGCCACGGCGACGGAGGTGTCGACCATCGGCATCGTCTACGCGGTGGTGGCGGGGCTGGTGGTGTACCGGCAGTTCGACTGGCGGCGGCTGGGGCCGATGCTGGTGGCCACCGCGTCGCTCTCGGGCGCCATTCTGCTGATCATCGGCACCGCCACGGCCATGGCCTGGGGGCTGACGCAATCGGGCTTCTCGCGCTGGCTGGCCGAAGCCATGGCCAGCCTGCCGGGCGGCGCGCCGATGTTCCTGGCGGTGTCGCTGGTCACCTTCGTGGTGCTGGGTTCAGTGCTCGAGGGCATACCTGCCATCGTGCTGTTCGGACCGCTGCTGTTTCCCATCGCGCGCCAGTTGGGCATCCACGAGGTGCACTACGCGATGGTGGTGGTGCTGTCGATGGGGCTGGGCCTGTTCGCGCCGCCGCTGGGCGTGGGCTACTACGCGGCCTGCGCCATCGGGCGGGTACGGCCGGACGCGGGCATCCGGCCCATCGTCGGCTACATGCTGGCGTTGCTGGTCGGCACCATCGCGGTGGCGGCCATTCCGTGGCTGTCGATCGGGTTCCTCTGATTCGAAGCCCGGCCGGGATTGCTCAGGCGAGCTTCCCGGTCGGTGCCGGCGGGAACCAATGCGGCAGGTGCGGCACCGCGTCGTGCAGCGACTCGAGCACATGGAACGCCTGGCCGGTGATCGCCTCGGGCGGATGCTTGAGGTCGGGCACCACCACGACCCGCAGGCCCGCCGCGAGCGCCGACTTGGCGCCGTTCTCGCTGTCCTCGAAGGCGATGCAGTCGGCCGGGGCCACGCCCAGCCGCTCGGCCGCGAGCAGATAGAGCGCTGGGTCGGGCTTGGCGCGCGCCACTTCGTCGCCGCCCGCGAAGGCCGAGAAATGGTGCAGCAGGCCCAGGCTGCCGAGGCAGGCTTCGATCTGCTTTCGCGTGGACGACGAGGCCACGGCGCAGCGGATGCCGCGCTCGCGCAGGGCGCTCAGGAATTCGGCCGCGCCGGGCTTGATCGGAAAAAGCGGCGAGCCGTCCGCGCGCTCGAGCTGCAGATACCGGCGCACATGCTCGATGGCGTGGCGGTAGGCCTCGGGGCCGCCCAGCAGCGACGCGAGGATCTGCTCGGACTCCACGGTGGAGAGCCCCACGACCTGCAGGTACTGGCTGTGCGAAAGCTCGATGTCGAGCGTGCGGGCCGCCTCGATCCAGGCGGCCATGATGGGGCGCTCCGAATCGATGAGCAGCCCGTCCATGTCGAAGATGGCGGCGGCAAACATCGGCGAATCCTAAGCCAGTGCGCCAACCGTTGCGCCAGAAATGGGAAAGGGGCCCGCAGGCCCCTTTTCGGAAAGAACGGCGAAGAGCGCCGGTCCGCCGGTCAGTCGCGCGCCAGCGCCCGGTTCAGGCCCAGCGCGGCCAGGGTGGCAACGGCACCCGACAGCAGGTAGACGCTGACGTAGGCCAGGCCGAAGTGGGCCGACAGGCCCAGGGCGACCAGCGGTGCGAACGCCGCGCCGATCAGCCAGGCCACGTCGGCCGTCAGCGCTGCACCAACGTAGCGGTACTTGGGCGCGAAGTTCGAGGTCACGGCGCCGGCCGCCTGGCCGTACGACAGGCCCAGGATCACGAAGCCCACCAGGATGAAGATGTCCTGGCCCACGCGGCCACCGTCGAGCAGCGTGGGGGCAAAGCCGCTGAACGCCGCGATCACGGCGGCCAGGCCGCCCAGCGTGAAGCGGCGGCCGATGCGGTCGGCCAGCAGACCCGAGGCCACGATGCCGGCGGCGCCAAGCACCGCGCCGACCATCTGCACCACCAGGAATTCGGTGACCGACTGGTCCGAGTACAGCGTGATCCACGACAGCGGGAACACGGTGATCAGGTGGAACAGCGCGTAGCTGGCCAGCGCGGCGAACGCGCCGATCAGGATGTTGGTGCCCTGCGAGCCGACCAGTTCGGTCACGCTCGTGGGTTCCAGTTCGCGCTCTTCGAGCAGGCGCGAGTATTCGTCGGTGGCCACGAGGCGCAGGCGGGCGAACAGCGCCACCACGTTGATCGCGAAGGCCACGTAGAAGCTGTAGCGCCAGCCCCAGTCGAGGAAGTCTTCGCTCGGCAGGCTCGAGTACAGGTAGGCGAACAGTGCGCTGGCAATGAAGAAGCCGATGGGCGCGCCCAACTGACCCAGCATGGCGTACCAGCCGCGGCGGTTGGCCGGCGCGTTCAGCGCCAGCAGCGACGGCAGGCCGTCCCACGAACCGCCCAGCGCCAAGCCCTGGCCGAAGCGGAACACCGACAGCAGCACGATGGCCGTGAAGCCAAGGCTGGCGTAGCCCGGCAGGAAGGCGATGCCGGCGGTGGACGTGCCGAGCACGAAAAGCGCCAGGGTCAGCTTGGCTTCTCGCCCGAAACGTCGCTGGATGGCCATCGAGATGACAGTTCCGAACGGACGCGCGATGAAGGCGAACGAGAAAATCAGGAAAGAGTAGAGAACACCTTCAAGATGTTGCTCGAACGGGAAGAAAACCGCAGGAAACACCAGCACCGAGGCGATGCCGTAGACGAAAAAGTCAAAATATTCGGATGCGCGGCCGATGACCACGCCGACCGCGATTTCGCCGGGGGCGATGTGCGAGTGGTCGTCACCCTGCCGGGCGCCGATTTCGGGCGAGTTCGGCAGCGGCTGGGCGCCTTGCGGACTGATGCTGGACGTCGTCATTGCTTCTGTAATTCGGGTGTCACCTCGGGAAGTGACACATAGGATCATGGACAGCCTATAGGGTCTCACCGAAACACATTTACCGCCATAGGACAAAACGTCCAATAGGCGAAACCCGTCTTCGAGCGTAGATTGTGGGGTCTTTTTGCGTCGCCCCCGCACCTCTTTTCCCCCGGCATGCACATCCTCAAGAACCTTCGCCGATCGCTCCTGCTGCTCCCCGCCATCCTCCTGGCGGGCTGTAACACGGTGCTGATGAACCCTTCCGGCGACATCGCCAATCAGCAAGGACGCCTGATCGTCGTCTCGACCGTGCTGATGCTGATCATCATCATCCCGGTGATCGCGCTGACCATCTTCTTCGCCTGGCGCTACCGCCAGTCGAACAAGGAAGCGACCTACAGCCCCGACTGGGACCACTCGACCCAGCTCGAACTGGCGATCTGGGCGGCGCCGCTGCTGATCATCATTGCGTTGGGCGCGATCACCTGGATCAGCACCCACGTGCTCGACCCCTACCAGCCGCTGCGTCGCCTCGACGCGCAGCGCCCGATTCCCGCGGACACCAAGCCGCTGGTGGTCGAAGTGGTGGCGCTCGACTGGAAGTGGCTCTTCATCTACCCCGAGCAGGGCATCGCCACGGTGAACGAGCTGGCCGCCCCGGTGGACCGCCCGATCAGCTTCAAGATCACGGCCTCCTCGGTCATGAACTCCTTCTTCATCCCCGCGCTGGCCGGCCAGATCTACGCCATGCCGGGCATGGAGACCAAGCTGCACGCGGTCATCAACAAGCCGGGCGAGTTCGAAGGCTTCTCCGCCAACTACAGCGGCGCCGGCTTCTCGGGCATGCGCTTCAAGTTCCACGGCCTGAGCGACGGCGACTTCGACCAGTGGGTCCAGAAGGTCAAGGCCGGCAAGGACGGCGAACTCACCCGCGACCTCTACAAGAAGCTCGAAGCGCCGAGCGAACGCGAGCCCGTGCGCCACTACGCCGCCGTGGACCCCGCCCTGTACGACGCCATCCTGAACCTGTGCGTGGACCGCAACAAGATGTGCATGAAGGAAATGATGGCCATCGACGCCGACGGCGGCATGGGCAAGCCCGGCGCATTCAACGTTGCCACCAAGCAGGCCTGGCTGACCGATTCCCTCGACACGCCCAAGCGCAAGTACGTCACCGCGATGTGCACCACCGAAGAATAAGATGTTGCAGAACCTAGACCTGACGAAGCTCGTCTTCGGCCGCCTCACCTGGGAGGCGATTCCCTACCACGAGCCGATCCTGCTCGCGACCTTTGCGGGCGTGATCCTGGGCGGCATCGCCGTCCTCGGCGCCATCACCTACTTCAAGCTGTGGGGCATGCTGTGGCGCGACTGGATCACCAGCATCGACCACAAGAAGATCGGCATCATGTACATCATCCTGGGCCTGGTGATGCTGCTGCGCGGCTTCGCCGACGCCCTGATGATGCGGGCCCAGCAGGCCTTCGCCTTCGGCGACAACGCGGGCTTTCTGCCGCCGCACCACTACGACCAGATCTTCACCGCCCACGGCGTGATCATGATCTTCTTCGTGGCGATGCCGCTGGTCACGGGCCTCATGAACTTCGTGGTGCCGTTGCAGATCGGCGCACGCGACGTGGCCTTCCCGTTCCTGAACAACTTCAGCTTCTGGATGACCACCTTCGGCGCCGGCCTCGTGATGGCGTCGCTGTTCGTCGGCGAATTCGCCAAGACCGGCTGGCTGGCCTACCCGCCGCTGTCGGGCATTCTCTACAGCCCCGACGTGGGGGTCGACTACTACATATGGTCATTGCAGATAGCGGGGGTAGGTACCTTGCTCTCTGGCGTGAACCTGCTGGCGACCATCGTGAAGATGCGCGCCCCGGGCATGACCATGATGAAGATGCCCGTCTTCACCTGGACCGCCCTGTGCACCAACGTGCTGATCGTCGCTGCCTTCCCGGTGCTGACCGCCGTGCTGGCCCTGCTGTCGCTCGACCGCTACGCAGGCACCAACTTCTTCACGAACGACATGGGCGGCAACGCCATGATGTACGTGAACCTGATCTGGATCTGGGGCCACCCCGAGGTGTACATCCTGATCCTGCCGGCCTTCGGCATCTTCTCGGAAGTGGTCTCCACCTTCTCCGGCAAGCGCCTCTTCGGCTACGCCTCGATGGTGTACGCCACGGTCGTGATCACCATCCTGTCGTACCTCGTCTGGCTGCACCACTTCTTCACCATGGGCTCCGGCGCCAGCGTGAACTCGTTCTTCGGCATCACGACGATGATCATCTCGATCCCGACAGGGGCGAAGATCTTCAACTGGCTCTTCACCATGTACCGCGGCCGCATCCGTTTCGAGCTGCCCATGATGTGGACCATCGGCTTCATGATCACCTTCGTGATCGGCGGCATGACCGGCGTGCTGCTGGCCGTTCCCCCGGCCGACTTCGTGCTGCACAACAGCCTGTTCCTGATCGCCCACTTCCACAACGTGATCATCGGCGGCGTGCTGTTCGGCATGCTGGCAGGCATCACCTACTGGTTCCCGAAGGCCTTCGGCTACAAGCTCGATCCGTTCTGGGGCAAGTGCTCGTTCTGGTTCTGGATCGTCGGCTTCTGGTTCGCCTTCATGCCGCTGTACATCCTGGGCCTGATGGGCGTGACCCGCCGCATGAGCCACTTCCAGGACATGTCGCTGCAGATCTGGTTCCAGGTCGCCGCCTTCGGCGCCGTGCTGATCGCGCTGGGCATCGCCTCGTTCATCATCCAGCTGGTGGTGAGCTTCATCCGCCGCGAATCGCTGCGCGACACCACGGGCGACCCGTGGAACGGCCGCACGCTCGAGTGGTCGACCTCGTCGCCCCCGCCTGCCTACAACTTCGCGTTCACGCCGCGCGTGCATGACAACGACGCATGGTCCGACATGAAGGCCCGCGGCTACCAGCGTCCGCTGGACGGCTTCAGCCCCATCCACATGCCCAAGAACACGGCGGCCGGCTTCATCATCGCGGCGCTGGCTGCGGGTTGCGGCTTCGCCCTGATCTGGCAGATGTGGCTCGTGGCAGGCCTCGGCTTCGCGGCCATGCTCGCCGCCGTGATCATCCATACCTTCAATTACAAGCGCGACTATCACATCCCCACGGAAGAAGTCGTTAGCACCGAAGACGCGCGCACGCGCCTCCTGGCTGCCCATGTCTAATACCACCGCTCTTTCCGCCGGCACCGCCGGCCACACCGGGAACGCTCCGGCGTTCGAGGTCTTCAACGTCCGCAACGAAGACCACCACCCCGAAAACGGCACGCTGCTCGGGTTCTGGCTCTACCTGATGAGCGACTGCCTCATCTTCGCCTGCCTGTTCGCGGTGTACGGCGTGCTGGGCCGCAGCTACGCGGCCGGCCCCTCGGGCGCCGACCTGTTCGACCTGCCGCTGGTGGCGATCAACACCTCGCTGCTGCTGCTGTCGTCCATCACCTACGGCTTTGCCGTGCTCGAGATGCAGAAGCGCCGCATGCGCACCATGCTCGTGTGGCTGGCCATCACCGGCCTGCTGGGCGCGGGCTTCATCGGCCTGGAGCTGTACGAGTTCGCGCACCTGATCCATGAAGGCGCGGGCCCGCAACGCAGCGCCTTCCTGTCGTCGTTCTTCGCGCTGGTGGGCACCCACGGCCTGCACGTGACCTTCGGCATCGTCTGGCTCATCGTGCTGATGATCCAGCTGCCCAAGCATGGCTTCACCGCTGCCAACCGCCGCCGCCTGATGTGCCTGTCGATGTTCTGGCACTTTCTGGACGTGGTCTGGATCGGCGTCTTCACCTTCGTGTACCTGATGGGATCGCTGCAATGAGCGCGCACACCGAAACCGCCGGCCACGGCGCCCACGGCCATGACGACCACGACGATGGTCCCGTGAGCCACAGCACCTTCAAGGGCTACATGACCGGCTTCGTGCTGGCCGTGATCCTCACCGCCCTTCCGTTCTGGCTCGTGATGGGCAAGGTCTTCGACAAGCCCAACACCACCGCCCTCGTCATCCTGGCCTTCGCCGTGGTGCAGATCGTGGTGCACATGGTGTACTTCCTGCACATGGACGCCAAGTCCGAAGGCGGCTGGAACATGCTGGCGCTGATCTTCACGCTCGTGCTCGTGGTCATCACGCTGGCCGGTTCGCTGTGGGTCATGTACCACATGAACACCAACATGATGCCGGTGATGATGCACGACATGAAGAACATGCCTTGACGCCCTCGCCGCCAGACCGCACCCACAGCCCACTCCCCCCCACAGCCACAGGCCGCCGGCGCTCCGCGGCCGGGCTGGTGGCACTGGCGGTCTTCGCGGCGGCGGCCTTTGCCGGGTTCTTCGCACTCGGCACCTGGCAGGTCGAGCGCAGGGCCTGGAAGCTCGATCTCATTGCCCGCGTCGACCAGCGGGTGCATGCCCCGGCCGCCACGGCCCCCGGGCGGGACAGCTGGCCGCAGATCAATGCGGCCGACGACGAATACCGGCAACTGCGCATCGCCGGCACCTTCCTCAACGACAAAGAGACCCTGGTCCAGGCCAGCACCCGGCTCGGTGCCGGCTTCTGGGTGCTGACGCCGCTGCAGGCCGACGACGGCACCGTCGTGCTGGTCAACCGCGGCTTCGTGCCGCCCGAGGCGCGCGACCGCACAGCCCGCACCGCGCCCGAACCGAAGGGCGAGACCACCGTCACCGGCCTGCTGCGCATCACCGAACCCAAGGGCGGCTTCCTGCGCAAGAACGACCCGACGGCCGACCGCTGGTTCTCGCGCGATGTGCAGGCGATTGCCTCGGCACGCGGCCTGCGCGACGTGGCGCCCTACTTCATCGACGCCGCGGCTGCCCCTTCACCTTCATCGAACAACGGCGATGCCGCCCCCGCCTGGCCCGCCGGCGGGCTGACGGTCATCGCCTTCCCCAACAGCCACCTCGTCTACGCCCTGACCTGGTACGGGCTGGCGCTGATGGTGCTGGGCGCGAGTTGGTTCGTGTGGCGCGACGAGCGGCGCCGGCGGGGCCCGAACGGCGGCAATGGCGGCAGCGACGAAAATGCAGCCCATGCCGACGCCAGCCGCCCCACCCAAGATGCCCGCCGCGACTGAGGCCGTCGCGATCGCGGGGGAACTGCACGCGCCCCGCGCCGGGGTCGCGAGCCTGGACAACGCCACCGGCCACAAGAACATGCAGCAGCTGATCCAGCTGCGCTGGTTCGCGGTGGTCGGGCAGGTCGTCACCATCCTGGTCGTGCACTACGGCTTCGGCATCCGCCTGCCGCTGGACCACATGCTGCAGGTGCTGACCTGCCTGGCGCTCTTCAACGTGGTGAGCCTGCTGCGCTCGCGCACCCACCGCCGCGTGACCAATGGCGAGCTGTTCCTCGCGCTGCTGGTCGACGTGGCCATGCTCACGGCCCAGCTCTACCTGAGCGGCGGCGCCACCAACCCCTTCGTGTTTCTCTACCTGCTGCAGGTGATCCTGGGCGCGGTGCTGCTGAAGGCCTGGTCGACCTGGACCATCGTGGTGGTCACCAGCTTCTGCTTTGCGCTGCTGGCGCTGTTCTCGCGCCCGCTCGCGCTGCCGCTGGACCACGACCGCGGCCTCTGGAGCCCCTATATCCAGGGCATGCTGATCTGCTTTGCGCTCAATGCGGCGCTGCTGGTCATCTTCATCACCCGCATCAGCGGCAACCTGCGCGCGCGCGACGCACGGCTGGCCGACCTGCGCCAGCGCGCCTCCGAAGAAGAACACATCGTGCGCATGGGCCTGCTGGCCTCGGGCGCTGCACATGAACTGGGCACGCCGCTCGCCACGCTGGCAGTGATCCTGGGCGACTGGCGCCGGCTGCCGCACTTCAGCTCCGACCCCGAGTTGCTGACCGAGGTGGCCGAGATGGAACTGCAGATCCAGCGCTGCAAGAGCATCGTGAGCGGCATCCTGCTGTCGGCCGGCGAAGCGCGCGGCGAGTCGTCCGAAGAAACCACGGTCAGCACCTTCCTGGACGACCTCGTCGAAGAATGGCGCACCACGCGCCCGGTCGAAGACTTCGACTACGAGAACCGCTTCGGCCACGACCTGCCCATGGTGTCCGACTCGGCGCTCAAGCAGATGATCTGCAACGTGCTGGACAATGCCCTGGAGGCTTCGCCGCACTGGCTGCGCCTCGAAGCGGCACATGACGGCGACGCGCTGACCATCACCGTGAGCGACGCCGGCCCCGGCTTCCTGCCGGGCATCCTCAAGGAATTCGGCAAGCCCTACCAGTCGAGCAAGGGCCGCCCCGGTGGCGGGCTCGGCCTGTTCCTGGTCGTCAATGTGGCGCGCACCGTGGGTGGCCGCGTGGCCGCGGGCAACCGGCCCGAAGGCGGCGCCATCGTGAAGATCACGCTGCCACTGGCGGCCATCGTGCTTGAAGAGGAAGAGGACGAAGAAGAGGAAGAAGACGGGGACGTGGAAAGCGAGACCATCGAAGTGGAAGGCCATGACCGAAACCGAAGCTGAGCGCCAGTTGCTGATCGTCGAGGACGACGACGCCTTCGCGCGCACGCTCGGCCGCTCCTTCGAGCGCCGGGGCTACACGGTCACGCATGCGAGCAACCTCGAAGAGGTCGAGACGCTGCTCGAAACCCGTTCCCCAGGCTATGCCGTGGTCGACCTCAAGCTCAACGGCGAGGCCTCGGGCCTGGCCTGCGTGCAGATGCTGCACCGTCACAACCCCAAGACGCTGATCGTGGTGCTGACCGGCTTCGCCAGCATCGCCACCGCCGTCGAGGCCATCAAGCTCGGCGCCTGCCACTACCTGGCCAAGCCCTCGAACACCGACGACATCGAGGCCGCCTTCGGCCGCGCCATCGGCACCACCGAGGTCGAGCTGACCAACCGCTCGACCTCGATCAAGACGCTCGAATGGGAGCGCATCCACGAGACGCTGGCCGAGACCGGCTTCAACATTTCCGAAACCGCGCGCAGGCTCGGCATGCACCGGCGCACGCTGGCGCGCAAGCTGGGCAAGCAGCAGGTCAAGTAAGCAGGCTTGTTTATCGGCAGCAATGACCCGCAAGTCCTTGATCGCAGGCTGGTCAAGCACGCAGAACGCGTGGCACGGTTCTGGCAAGCTTGTCGCCGCAATCCATTTTTCATGAGGTTCCTCTCCTGATGACTGCACCTTCACAGACGCACCCTTCGCCCCGCGCGCCCGTCCTGGCGGCCCGCGACCAGACGGCGATGGAAGAACTCTTCAATGCACTGAGCCACGGGCTGGGCCTGCTGCTCGCCATTGCCTCGCTGCCCATCCTGGTCTACAGCGCTTCGCAAAAAGGCCAGGCCGCGGGCATCGTCGGCGCCTGCCTGTTCGCGGGCACGGCCATCGTGCTGTACCTGATCTCCACGCTGTACCACGCGCTGCCCATGGGCCGCGCCAAGGCCTGGTTCAACCGGCTCGATCACGCGGCCATCTACCTGTTCATCGCGGGCAGCTACATGCCCTTCCTGTTCGGTGTGCTGCGCGGGCCGCTGGGCTGGACCCTGTTCGGCGCGATCTGCGCCGCGGCCGTGCTGGGCGTGAGCGCCAAGCTGTTCAACCGTCTGCAGCATCCGCTGTGGTCGACCGGGCTCTATGTGGCGATGGGCTGGATGGCACTGATGGCGGCGGTGCCGCTGTACGAGCGCATGTCGGCGTCGGGCCTGGGCTGGCTCGTGGCCGGCGGCCTGTTCTACACGGCCGGCGCAGTCGTCTTCCTGTTCGACAACAAGGTGCGCTATGCGCACTCGGTGTGGCACCTTTTCGTGCTGGCCGGCAGCACCTGCCACTTCTTCGCCGTGCTCTGGCACGCGCACGGCTGATCGTCTTCTCTTTCTCAGTAGTGCGGCGGCAGCTCGTCACGCGGGTTGCTGGCCGGGCCGTCCTGTGACGCGTTCTGGCTCTGCTCCCTGAGCTGCGTGACCTGCAGGATCAGCCGGTCGATCTGCTGCTGTTGGCGGTAGATCGTCATGTTCAGCTGGTCCAGCAGGTCTTCGGCGTAGCTCGACTTGATTTCGAGCTCGGTCACGCGCTGTGCGAGTTCGTTCGGTTGGTTTTCCATGCCGCTATTGGACAGGAAGACCGTTCGCAGTTTTGTGATGCCTCGGTTATGACGCCCCGCTCAGCGCCTGACCTTGGCCTCGAGCAGGTCGCCCATGCCGATGGGCTTTGACAGCATCGAGGCGCTGGCCACGCACCGCACCGCCAACTGCATCTCGAGCGGCACGGGCAGAGGCCGCCCTCAGCCGGTCGAGGACTCCATCGCCACGAGCCCGATCTCGGGTTCGGTCGCCCCGCGCAGAAACGCGAACACCACCAGCGCCGTCAACACCGTCACCCCCGCCAGCACGCACAGCAGCGTGCCGAACGCCGCGCCATACGCGTGCAGCAGCGCCGCGCGGTCCAGGCCCGGCAGCAAGACCAGCGCCTGCGACAGGTCACCCGTCGTCACGCGTTGCGCCGCCTGCGCGGCCGCTGCCGACGACCCCAGGTGCAGCGTCACCAATGCCGTCAGCCCGGCCCCCACCAGCGCCAGCGCGATTCCCTCGCCCGCCACCCGCACGGTGTTGAAGATGCCCGAGGCCATGCCCGCACGCTCGCGCGGCACCACGCTCACCGCGAGGCCATCCATCAGCCCCCAAGGCAGCCCGATGCCCGCGCCGATCAGCAACAGCGCCCACACGATGTCGTGCAGCGGCGTGCCCGGCGCACAGCGGCTGAGCCAGAACAGCCCCACCGCGCACACCAGCAGGCCCACCGCCGAGATCGCACCCGCCGAGTAGCGATGCGCGAGCCATGCCGCCAGCGTCGGCACCACGAGGATCGGCCCCGACAGCGCGAACATGAAGCTGCCCGCCTCCAGCGCGCTGCGCCCTTCGAGCCCGATGAAGCGAATCGGCAGCAGCACCAGCAGCACGACGAAGCCATAGGCCGGCGCCGCCGCCAGCAGCTGCACGCCGACGAAGCGCGGAAAGCGGAACAGCGACAGGTCGAGCATCGGGTGCGCCACGCGCCGCTCGATGGCGATGAAGGCCGCGCCCATCAGCAACGCGCCCGCCAATGCGCCGATCACCCACGGGCTGCCCCAGCCGCTGTCGGGCGCCTGCAGCACGCCCAGCGTGAGCAGGCTCAACGCGGCGGTGAAGCTGAGCGTGCCCGGCATGTCGAGCCCCATCGCATCCGGGTTGCGCGACTCGCGCATGCTCATCGAGGCCATGCACAGCGCGACAAGGCTGACCCCGCCGGGGCTGAGCATCACCGCCTGCCATCCGAAGGACTCGGCGAGCCAGCCCGAAAGAATCGAGCCGCACGACAGGCCCACACCGAACGAGGTGCCGATCAGGCTGAAGGCCCGCGTGCGGGCCGCGCCGTCGAACACCTGCGCGAGCGCCGCGGTACCGGCCGCGAAGGCCGCCGCCGAGCCCAGCCCCTGCAGCGCGCGTGCGAGGTCGAACGCAACGATGCCCGGTGCGAGCGTCAACAGCGAACTGCTCAACGCGACCACGGCCAAGCCCAGCAGGAAGATGCGCTTGCGCCCGTACGCATCGGCCAGTGCGCCGGCCGCCATCAGCGTGGCGCCGAAGCTCAGCATGAAAGCGTTGGTCACCCAGTTGAGCTGCACCGGGCTACCGCCCAGTGCATCGCGGATCGCGGGCAGCACCACCGCAGGCCCCGTGAAGCTCAGCGGCATGCCCAGCGCCGCGAGGCAGACGGCGGCCAGCAGCCAGTTCTTGTGGGTGGAAGACGAAGACATCGCAGGAAGGCTTTCACGCAGAGGGGAGAAACAGGTCGGCCACAGCGGCCGGGCGTGAAGAGAAGATAGAAAGGATTCAATGGAATGAAAATGGCGCCATTGATCCTCACACCCCCAACCCAAGGTTGCTAATCAGGCCTTCCATGGACAGCTTCAGCGGACTCGAATCCTTCGTGCGGGCGGCCGACCTGCTCAGCTTTGCCAAGGCCGGCCGGCTGCTGGGCATTTCGGCATCGGCGGTCGGCAAGAACGTGGCGCGGCTCGAACAGCAGCTCGGCCTGCGGCTCTTCAACCGCACCACGCGGCATGTGCGCCTGACCCAGGAAGGCGCGATGTTCCACGAGCGCTGCCGCCGCATCCTCGACGAGTTGGACGATGCGCGCGCGATGATGCAAGACGCCGTCGCGGCGCCGCGTGGCCGCTTGCGCGTGAGCCTTCCGACCATCGGCTACCGCTTTCTGCTGCCGATGCTGCCGGCCTTCAAGGCACGCTACCCCGAGATCGAACTCGACCTCGACTTCAACGACCGGCTGGTCGACGTGATCGCCGAGGGTGTGGACGTGGCGATCCGCAGCGGTGAACTGGTCGACTCGCAGCTCGTGGCGCGCCGGCTCGGTCCGTTCAGCTTCGTGCTCGTGGCCTCGCCCGGCTACCTCGCGCGCCACGGCGTGCCGCAGGTGCCGGCCGATCTCGCGCAGCACAGCTGCCTGCGCTACAAGTTCGTGACCGGCGGAAAGATCGAAGACTGGGACTTGCCGGGGTTGCCCGCGCAGCTGCCGCCCGGCCTGATCTGCAACAACATGGAAGCCATGCTCGGCGCGGCCGTGGCCGGCCTCGGCGTGGCCTACATGCCGGACTTTCTGGCGCGCGATTCGCTCTGTCGCGGCGAGCTGCAACGCGTGCTGGCCACGCACCTCGTGCGCAACGGGCAGTTCTCGGCACTGTGGCCTTCGAGCCGCCAGCTGTCGCCGAAGGTCAGGGCCTTCGTGGACTTTGCGAGCGAGCACATGTTCAACGACGCGGGTGCGGCACCGACCGGCGCCGCATGAGTCCGGTGGATCGCTGACCTTGCCTTTATGCGGGCTGCGTGAGTTCGCTGTCCGCCTGCTCGCTCATGGCGCTGGCTGGTGCCTCGGTAGGCGTGGTGCTTTCCGCGACCACCACTGGCTTCACGGGTTCCGGTTGTGCAGCGACCACGGCTTCGGCAGCCGCAACGACTGGCATGGCCACGGCAACAGGTGTCGCCTCGGCGGCAGGCTTTGCGGTCTCCACAACTACGGGCTTCGCAGGCTCCTGCTTCGCGGGCAGCGGCGCAGCAGCAACAGGCGCTGAAACAGGAGCGACGACCGGTGCCGTCTCGGCAACAGCCACCGCCTCAACGGGCTTCACCACCTCAACGGGCTTCACTGCTTCAACAGGCTTCGCCGCCTTGGCAGGCTTCACCCCCTCCCCAGCAACAGCCTTTGCAGGCGCAGCCTTCGCCACCTCCGCCTTCGCAGCCACCGCTTTCACAGGCTCCGGCTTCACCGGCTCGCCCGCGATCCGGCTCAAAGCCAGCGCGGCCTTCAGCGGGAACAGCGTGCGCTCGTCGCCTTCCGCCGTGTTGCTCACCGTGGTGCCGCGCGCCTCGTCGAGGCTCGCCGTGCGCACCGCGTCGACCCGGTGCGTCGGCACCATGAACGGCGAGTGCGTGGTGTAGATGATCTGGTTGCCGAAGTCCTTCTCGAAATGCGCCAGCAGGTCGGCCTGCGAATGCGGGTGCAGGTGCAGGCCCGGTTCGTCCAGCAGCAGGATGGCGTCTTCGGCCTCGCCGCCCTTCGTGTCCGCAAAGAAGGCGATGTAGAACGAGAAGAACCACTGGAAGCCGCGGCTGCGTTCGTCCAGATTCACTTCCACCTCGTAGCTACCGTTCGGGTCCGAGACCATCGTGTCCAGGTGCTGCCCGTCGAGGTTGAAGCGGACCTTGAGCGGGCGGTCCTTCCAGAGCCGGCGGATCTCGGCCGTGACCACCGAGCCAGCACGGTTGGCAAGCTGGTTGCGCGTGGCCTGGTCGTTCTTTTCCTGCAGGTCCTGCAGTTGCTGCGGGTCGAGCCCCGCCACCTTGCACAGCTTCTCGAAGCTCTGCTGGCCGGGCGTCGTCTGCCCCCAGCTCTTGCGTGCGAGGTAGTCGGCCAGGTTCTGGCGGCCGGGCAGCGCCGGGTATTCGTCGACGTAGATGAAGCGTGGCAGCTTCTCGATGACCCAGGCCCGCGCCTGGTCGAGGGCCGGCTTGTCGTTGGCGATGGACAGCGACAGCTCCTCGAGCTCGACCAGCATCTGCTCCTGCTTGTCGCTGAGCTCGGCATCCACGGAGGCCAGGGCCTTGCGCAGGGCCTGCGTGGCCTTCACCGCGCCGGCCGACCACTTGATGAAGTCGGGGCTGGCGATCATGGCGGCGTCGAAGGCGTCGGCCTCCTGTTCGAGCATCGCCTTGGCTTCTTCGCCGACCTTCTCGGCGGCGGCCTTGATGGCCGGCACGATCTTGCGGACCTTGCCCTTGATGTCGCTCACGTCGATGGACAGCTCGGCCAGCCCTTCGAAGCCGGCCCAGCGCGCCGTGCCGTAGCCCCGGCTCGCGGTGACGTGGCTCACGCCCGTGGCGCGCGGAAAGATGGCGGCCAGCGCGGCCCGTTCGCCGTCGTCCAGTGCCCAGCGCGTGTGCACGACGGGCGTGTCGCCGGTGCACTCTTCCAGGCGCCGGTGCCTCGGAAAGTCCTTGATCGGGCTGAGGGGTGCCAGGCCCTCTGTCGGGTTCAGGCTGTGAAGCGCGCGCAGCAGGTTCGATTTGCCGCTGTCATTTCTACCGAGGATCGCTGTGATCTGTGATGAATCGATGGAGCCGCTGTCGTTGATCGAGCGAAAGTTGGTGATCTGGAATGACGCCAAGCGCATGTAAAGGGGTTCTCTTCGAATGAATGCAGGGTCGGGGAATGTATTGCATTCCCCACCCCTTCCCCGCCCGCGCCGGAAGAAAAATTTATTATTTATTCGGCCGCGCGGCGCAGCGTGTCGACCACCGGCCGGCGCAGCACGTCGCGCAGGCCCCACCAGCCCGCGCCCAGCGCCAGCACCGCGCCGGCGATCGCACCCGCCACCGGCACGATCGGCGAGGCGGTCCAGGTGAACTCGAACACGTAGCGCGCCAGCGCCCAGCCGATCACCGAGGCCACGATGCTCGCGAGAAAGCCCGCGAGCAGGCCGACGCCCGCCAGCTCGGCGCGCTGCACCTGTCGAAGCAGGCTGGCGCGCGCCCCCACCGCGCGCATCACGGCGAACTCGCGCGCCCGTTCCTCGCGCGTGGCCGTCACCGCGGCGAACAGCACCACCAGCCCCGCCGCGAGCGTGAAGCCGAACAGAAACTCGACCGCGCGGATCACCTGGTCGAGCACGCGCTGCACCTGGTTGATGGTCGCGCTCATGTCCACGTTGGTCACGTTCGGGTAGCTGCGCACCAATGCGTTGTCGAAGCCGCGCGTCTCGGGCGCGCGGAAGGCGCCCATGTAGGTCACGGGCACATCGGGCAGCGCGGCCACGGTGTACATGACGAAGAAATTGGCATGCAGCGAGCCCCAGTCGACCTTGCGCAGCGAGGTGATGCGCGCGTCGTTCTGCATGCCGCCGATGTCGAAGCGCAGGCTGTCGCCGAGCTTCAGGCCCAATGTTTCGGCCAGGCCCTCTTCCACGCTCACCTCGCCTGCCGCGCCGGGCGTCCACTTGCCGGCGGTGATGCTGTTGTGCTCGGGCGCCTGCACGGCGTTGCTGAGGTTGAACTCGCGGTCGACCAGCCGCTTGGCGCGGTCTTCCGCGTAATCGTCGGGCGTGACGGGCTTGTCGTTGATGGCGACCAGCCGGCCGCGGATCATCGGGTACCAGTCGAACTTGCCCACGCCCGCATCGCGCAGCGACTTCTGGAACGCATCGCTCTGGTCGGGCATCACGTTGATGACGAAGCGGTTCGGCGCATCGGGCGGCGTGGCCTTGCGCCAGCTCGCGACGAGGTCGGTGCGCAGCAGCACGAGCAGCACCAGCGCGAGCAGGCCGACCGCCAGCGCGCTGACCTGCACCACCGCGTAAGCCGGCCGCGCCGAAATCTGCCGCGTGGCCAGCACCAGCCAGCGCGGCGCCGTGGTCTCGTTGACGCTGCGGCGCAGCACCTTCACCGCGAGCCAGCTCAGCAATGCGAACACAGCCACCGCACCCGCGAAGCCGCCGACCGCGATCAGGCCCAGCTTGATGTCGCTGCTGGCCGCCATGAGCAGGGCCGCGAAACCCGCCACGCCGATGCCGAGCACCGCGAGCGACGCTGGCTTGAGCCCGCCCACGTCGCGCCGGATCACGCGCAGCGGTGGCACGCGGGCCAGTTGCAGCACCGGCGGCAGGCCGAAGGCGAACAGTAGCGTCAGGCCCATGCCGAGGCCGAAGGCCACGGGCCACAACGTGGCGGCCGGCAGCGCGGTTTCGACCAGCCCGGCCAGCAGCAGCACGAAGATGTAGTGCACCGCGAAACCGATGGCCACGCCCAGCGCGCTGGCCACGAGGCCGATCACCGCGAACTCGAAGGCATAGGCCATCGCGATGGTGCGCTGGCTCTGGCCGAGCACGCGCAGCATCGCGCAGTCGTCGAGATGGCTGGCCGCGAAGCCGCGCGCGGCCAGTGCCACGGCCACGGCCGACAGCAGCGCCGCGAGCAGCGCGACGAGGCTCAAAAATTTCTCGGCACGGTCCAGCGTCTGGCGCATCTCGGGCCGGCCGCCTTCGAAGGAATCGAGCCGCACGCCGCGCAGGTCGCCCTTCTTGATGGCGGCATCGGACCAGTCGGTGAAGCGCTTCACCGCGGCATCGTCGCCCGCCACCGCGAAACGATAACCCACGCGGCTGGCCGGTTGCACGAGCGCGGTGCGCGCCACGTCGGCCTGGTTGAGCATCACGCGCGGCGAGAAGCTCATGAAGCCGGCCCCACGGTCCGGTTCGAGCGTGATCACGCGGCCGACGCGCAGGCTGGTGTCGCCCAGCAGCAGCGGGTCGCCGACCTTGAGCCCGAGCGAATCGAGCAGCGAGGCATCGACCCACACCTCGCCCGCCGGCGGGATCTCGCGCGTGACGGTGCCCGGCCCGTCGATGGTGGTCGAGGTCTGCAGGCTGCCGCGCAAGGGGTAGCCCGTGGTCACGGCCTTCAACGCCACCAGCTTGCTGGCGCCGCCCTGCGCGTCTTCGGCACGCGCCATGGTCGGAAAGCCGTAGGTGCCAGTCCCTTCGAGGCCCAGCGACTTCGCCTGCGCCACGAAGGATTCGGGCGTCGGGTTGTCGCTGACGATCACCGCGTCGCCACCCAGCAGTTGCCGCGCGTCGCGCTGCAGGCCGCCCTGCAACCGGTCGGCGAAGAAGCCGACCGCCGTGAGCGCGGCCACGGCCAGCAACACGGCGACGATCAACAGGCGCAGCTCGCCGGCGCGCAGATCGCGCCAGAGCGTGCGCCAACCCAGGCGGAGGGAGGCATTCATGGCGCGAACGATAGCCGACGGGCCCGGCCACCGACCGGTTCGAGGGTTATTGCGCCCCCATGGCCCTTGATCGCGGCCGGATGCTGTCGCATGATGCGACAAACGCCTCCTCTTTGTCGCAAACCGGGCACGTCCGGCCAGCGCCAAGCGGTGCAAGAAAAACAGCCCGTAGTCAGACCGTCCTTCCCCAAGGAGTCTCGATGCCACGATGTCAGCGCTTGCAAGCCATGGGCCTTTTGCCGGGCCCCGGGCACGCTGTCGAGCGCCTGCTGCGATGCCAGGCCGCCGCCCACGCCGGCGACGAATGCATCAGCCACCGGCACGGCGCTCCACCAGGGGCCGCCGGCCCGCTTCGCTGATTCACGATTTCCACGCCAAGAAGAAGACCCCGATGAAACAACCCACTTCAGCCGTGCAGGAGGTGATGTCATGGACATAAGCCGCCGCCAATTCTTCCGCGTCAGCAGCGCCGGGCTGGTCGGCTCCAGCATCGTCGCGCTCGGCTTCTCGCCGACCGCCGCGCTGGCCGAGGCCCGCAACTTCAAGCTCGCGCGCACCACCGAGACCCGCAACACCTGCCCGTACTGCTCGGTGGGCTGCGGGCTCATCATGTACAGCCTGGGCGACAAGGCCAAGAACGTGGTGTCCGACATCCTCCACATCGAGGGCGATGCCGACCACCCCGTGAACCGCGGCACGCTGTGCCCCAAGGGCGCGGGCCTGCTCGACTTCGTGCACAGCCCCAACCGCTTGAAGTACCCCGAGGTGCGCGAGGCCGGCAGCACCGAGTGGAAGCGCATCGGCTGGGACGACGCGCTCGACCGCATCGCCAAGCTGCTCAAGGCCGACCGCGACGCCAACTTCCAGACCACCAACGCCGACGGCAAGACCGTCAACCGCTGGACCAGTTCGGGCATGCTCTGCGCCTCGGCCTCGTCCAACGAAACCGGATACATCACGCACAAGGCATTCCGCTCGACCGGAATGCTGGTGTTCGACAACCAGGCACGCGTTTGACACGGACCTACGGTGGCCAGTCTGGCCCCGACGTTCGGACGCGGTGCGATGACCAACCACTGGCAGGACATCCAGAACGCGGATGTCGTGCTGATCATGGGCGGCAATGCCGCGGAGGCGCATCCGTGCGGCTTCAAGTGGGTCATCGAGGCCAAGAAGCAGAACAAGGCGCGCCTTGTCGTGGTCGATCCGCGCTTCACGCGCTCGGCCGCCATGGCCGACTACTACGCACCGATACGCGCGGGCTCCGACATCGCGTTTCTTGCCGGGGTGCTCAACTACCTGCTGAGCAACGACAAGATCCAGACCGAGTACGTGCGCAACTACACCAACGCGCCGTTCATCGTCGGGCCTGACTACAAGTTCGAGGACGGCCTGTTCAGCGGCTACAACGCCGACAAGCGCAGCTACGACCCCAAGTCGTGGAACTACGCGCTCGACGAGCAGGGCATGGCCAAGGTCGACATGACCATGCAAGACCCGCAGTGCGTGCTGCAGGTCATGAAGCGCCATTACGCGCGCTACACGCCCGAGATGGTGAGCCGCATCACCGGCACGCCGCAGGACAAGTTCCTGAAGGTGTGCGAGTACATCGCGAGCACCAGCACCAGCGGCCGCACGATGACGGTGATGTATGCGCTCGGCTGGACGCAGCACAGCCAGGGCTCGCAGATGATCCGCACCGGCGCCATCATGCAGCTGCTGCTGGGCAACATCGGCGTGGCGGGCGGCGGCATGAATGCGCTGCGCGGCCACAGCAACATCCAGGGCCTGACCGACCTGGGGCTGCTGTCGAACTCGCTGCCCGGCTACATGTCGCTCGCGCGGGACAGCGAGCAGAACCTGCCCGACTACTACAAGACCCGTGCGCTGAAGGCGCTGCGTCCCAACCAGATGAGCTACTGGCAGAACTACCCGAAGTTCTTCGTCAGCATGCAGAAGTCGTGGTGGGGCGACGCGGCCACGGCCGACAACGAATGGGCCTTTCACTACCTGCCCAAGATCGACAAGCTCTACGACGTGCTGCAGGCCTTCGAGCTGATGAACCAGGGCAAGCTCAACGGCTACATCTGCCAGGGCTTCAACCCGGTGGGCTCGTTCCCCGACAAGAAGAAGATCGTCGACGGGCTCTCAAAGCTCAAGTTCCTCGTCACCATCGACCCGCTGATCACCGAGACCAGCGAGTTCTGGCGCAACTTCGGCGAGTTCAACGACGTCAAGACAACCGACATCCAGACCACGGTGTTCCGCCTGCCCTCGACCTGCTTCGCGGAGGAAGACGGCTCGCTCACCAACTCCAGCCGCTGGCTGCAGTGGCACTGGAAGGGCGCGGAGCCTCCAGGCGAAGCCAAGGGCGACATCGAGATCGTGGCGGGCATCTTCAACCGCATCCGCCAGGCCTACATGAAGGACGGCGGCGCCTTCCCCGACCCGATCGTCAAGCTGACCTGGCCCTACAAGATTCCGCACTCGCCTTCGGCGCAAGAGCTGGCGATGGAATACAACGGCCGCGCCATCACCGACCTGCTCGATCCGAAGGACCCGAGCAAGCCGCCGCTGGCCAAGGCCGGCGAACAGCTCTCGGGCTTCGGCCTGCTGCGCGACGATGGCTCGACCGCTTCCGGCTGCTGGATCTACAGCGGCGCATGGACGCAGGCCGGCAACCAGATGGCGCGGCGCGACAACGCCGACCCGTACGGCATCGGCATGGTGCAGAACTGGGCGTGGGCCTGGCCGGCGAACCGGCGCATTCTCTACAACGGCGCCTCGACCGATCCGGCCACCGGCAAGCCGTGGATTGCCAAGCGCCGGCTGGTCGCGTGGGACGGCACCAAGTGGGCCGGCTCCGACGTGCCCGACATCCGGCCCGATGCGAACCCGATGGAAGCCGAGGCGGTGCGCCCGTTCATCATGACGGCCGAAGGCGTGGCGCGGCTCTTCGCGCCCACCGGCATGGCCGAAGGCCCGCTGCCCGAGCACTACGAGCCCTTCGAGTCGCCGCTGGTCAACAACCTGATGCACCCGAACAACCAGAAGGCGCGCGCCAACCCCGCGGCACGCATCTTCAAGGGCGACCTCGAGCGCCTCGGTGTGCCAAAGGACTTTCCGTACGTGGCGACCAGCTACCGCCTGACCGAGCACTTCCACTACTGGACCAAGAACGTGCGCACCTCGGCCATCATCCAGCCGCAGCAGTTCGTCGAGATCGGCGAAGAGCTGGCGAAGGAGAAAGGCATCGCCAACGGCGACACGGTGAAGGTGTCGAGCAAGCGCGGCTACATCAAGGCCGTGGCGCTGGTCACCAAGCGCATCGTCGGGCTGCAGGTCGATGGCCGCACGGTGCACACGGTGGGGCTGCCGAACCACTGGGGCTTCGTCGGCATCGCGAAGCCGGGGTACCTGGTGAACACGCTGACGCCTTTTGTCGGCGATGCGAACACGCAGACGCCGGAGTACAAGTCGTTCACGGTGAATATCGAGAAGGCATGAGATGAATCAAGCTTTCAACGCCCTCGATGCCTTTGACTTTCTCCCTCCCCTTCCGGGGGAGGGCCGGGGTGGGGGCACAGCGGCCTCCACAACAACGCGGCGCCTCATCGAAGGCCTGCCCCCATCCCAACCTCCCCCCGGAAGGGGAAGGGGCAAGACAGACAACCGGAGCCGCTGATGTCCTCCCTCCAAACCCTCGACATCGCCGCTCGCTCGGCCACGACCACGCCGTCGCCCGAGATCCGCAGCCGCCCGCAAGTGCAGCAGGTGGCCAAGCTGATCGACGTGTCGACCTGCATCGGCTGCAAGGCCTGCCAGGTCGCGTGCATGCAGTGGAACGACCTGCGCGACGAGGTCGGCACCACGCACGGCACCTACGACAACCCGAACGACCTCACGCCTTCGTCATGGACGGTGATGAAGTTCTCCGAAGTCGAACCCGAAGCCGGCAAGCTCGAATGGCTGATCCGCAAGGACGGCTGCATGCATTGCGACGACCCCGGCTGCCTGAAGTCGTGCCCCTCGCCGGGCGCGATCATCAAGTACGCCAACGGCATCGTCGACTTCATCAGCGAGCATTGCGTGGGCTGCGGCAACTGCGTCACCGGCTGCCCCTTCGACGTGCCGCGCATCAGCAAGGCCGACAACAAGGCCTACAAGTGCTCGCTGTGCTCCGACCGCGTGGGCGTGGGCCTGGAGCCCGCTTGCGTCAAGGCCTGCCCCACCGGCGCATTGCACTTCGGCACCAAGGAAGACATGCACGAGTACGCCTCGGAACGCATCGTCGACCTGAAGGACCGGGGCTTTGCCAACGCCGGCGTGTACGACCCGGCCGGCGTCGGCGGCACGCACGTCATGTACGTGCTGCAGCATGCCGACCGCCCCGGCCTGTACGCCAACCTGCCCAAAGACCCGCACATCAGCCCGCTGGTGTCGCTGTGGAAGGGCGTGGCCAAGCCGCTCGCCATGGTCGCGATGATCGGCGCGGTGGTCGGCAGCTTCTTCCACTACATGAAGGTCGGTCCGATCGAGCCGAAGGACGACCACCCCGATGCCGACCTCGACGGCAAGCCGGACGACGTGGTGGTGATCGAAGTGCCGCCCACCACGGCATCCAGGCCCGCCGAACCCGTGCGCGAAGAACCCCGCGCCTGAGGAGACCGCGATGACACGCTACTACCTTCGCCGCTACCGCGATGCCACGCGCATGAACCACTGGTTCGTTGCGATCATGTTCTTCGCGGCCGCCCTCTCGGGCCTGGCCTTCTTCCACCCCAGCCTGTTCTTCCTGAGCACGCTGTTCGGCGGCGGGCCGTGGACGCGCATCCTGCATCCCTTCATGGGCCTCCTGATGGTGCTGGGCTTCGTGTTTCTGTTCTTCACGATGTGGCGCGAGAACATCCTGGACAAGGTCGACCGCGAGTGGATCGCCAACGCGCCGAAGATGCTCAAGGGCGACAAGTCGAGCATGCCGCCGGTGGGCAAGTACAACGCCGGCCAGAAGCTCGTGTTCTGGGCCTTCGGCATCAGCCTGCTGCTGTTGCTGGTGACGGGCTTCATGTTCTGGAGCCCGTGGTTCGTCGGCTTCTTCCCGATCCTCGTGCGGCGCATCGCGGTGGTCGTGCATTCGGTCTCTGCGGTGGTGCTGATCCTGTCGGTCATCACGCACATCTATGCCGCGATCTGGGTCAAGGGCACGCTGCGCGCGATGACGCGCGGCACCGTCACCGAGGGCTGGGCCAAGCTGAACCATCCCCTTTGGCATCGCAAAATGACGCGCGGTGAGTGATACTGCGCCGATGACGAGTTCCACCGGCACCCCACCGCCGATCCGGACCACGCGCGTTCTCGATCCCGAGCAGATCGCGATGCAGGCCGGGCGGCAGATGCCGTTCCTGCGCTTGCCGGTTCGGTCTCTCGTGTTCTCCGACCGGCAGTTGCGCCTGCGCCAGCTCGCAGCTTCGCACCCGATGCGCGAGTACCTGATCTTCATTGCGGACCTTGCGCAAGCGCAGCATCAGTTGCTGCAGGACTACCCGAAGGTCGCCCTGCCCGCATCCGATGCGCTCGAAGCTGCAGCCAAGGCACTCAAGCCGCCGATGCCCGCCTTCGGCTGGTCGCGCGATGCCATGTGGCGCCAGGAGCTTCGGCGCCTGCTGGGCCTCTTTCGCGTGCGCCTGCCCGAAGGCCCGGCGCGCGACACGCTCGACCGCGTGGTCGCCGCCGACGATGCATGGCTCGACCAGCAGGCCGACCTGCTCTCGCGCCGCATCATGTTCGGGCTCGACCTTGCTGCGGCCCCGCTGATCGCCGCCGGCCTGCAGGCCTACTGGACGCAGCTCGTGCTGCAGGTGGCCGAGCGCGATGGCGAGAACATCTTCGGCCGCACCGACCCCGGCAATGAATGCCCCTGCTGCGGCAGCGTGCCGACCGTGAGCATCACGCGCATCGGCGCCGACGAGGCGGGTTTTCGCTACCTGCATTGCTCGCTGTGCAGCACCGAGTGGCACTACGTGCGCATCAAGTGCACGCACTGCGAAAGCACCAAGGGCATTCACTTCGAATCGCTGTCGCCGCAACCGGGCATCGAACTGCCAGCGACCGGCGCGCGCGAAGGCGCGGTCAAGGCCGAGTGCTGCGACAGCTGCGGCCACTACCTGAAACAGATCGCGATGGAGAAAGACCCCGAGGTCGAGCCCGTGGCCGACGACCTCGCCAGCGTCACGCTCGACCTGCTGGTGTCCGAAGCCGGCCACCAGCGCAGCGGCCACAACCTGATGCTGCTGTTCGGCGACCCCGAAGAAATTCAAGACGACGGCGGGGGCGGCTGATGGCAGCGCCCGAAGAGTCCGTGGTCCACGGCTCGACGGCAAGGCCCCAGGATCTGCCTTCTGTCGATCAACTGCTGCGCGCCGATGCGCCGCGCGCCCTGCTGGCCGCGCATGGCCACACCCTTGTTGTCGGCGAGGCGCGTGCGCTGCTCGAAGGGCTCCGTGCTCGTGCCGTCGCGGGCAAGCTACCCACCGCTGAAGTACAGGCCGAAGCGTTGGCCGATGCACTCGCCGCCCGCGTGCAAGGCCGCCTCGCACCGCGCATGCGCGCCGTGCTGAACCTCACCGGCACCGTCATCCACACCAACCTCGGCCGCGCGCTGCTGGCCGATGCGGCGCTGCAGCGACTGCTGGCGGTGATGACCTCACCCAACAACCTCGAGTACGACCTGGCCACCGGCAGCCGTGGCGACCGCGACTCGCTGGTCGAAGAGCTGCTGTGCAGCATCACCGGCGCCGAAGCTGCGACGGTGGTCAACAACAACGCGGCGGCCGTGCTGCTGACCATCGCGGCATTGGCACGCGAGCGTGAAGTCATCGTCTCGCGCGGCGAGCTGGTCGAGATCGGCGGCGCCTTCCGCATGCCCGACGTGATGGCCAGCGCGGGCGCGCGCATGGTCGAGGTCGGCACCACCAACCGCACGCATCCGCAGGACTACGAACGCGCCATCAATGAACGCACCGCGCTCGTGATGAAGGTGCACACCAGCAACTACGCCGTGCAGGGCTTCACCGCCGCCGTCGACGAGGCCACGCTCGCCGGCATCGCGCATGCGCGCGGCGTGCCGCTGGCGACCGACCTGGGCAGCGGCTCGCTGGTTGATCTGGCCCACTACGGCCTGCCGCGCGAACCGCTGCCGCAGGAGATGCTCGCGGCCGGCTGCGACATCGTCACCTTCTCGGGCGACAAGCTGCTGGGCGGCCCGCAGGCCGGGCTCATTGTCGGCAGCAAGGAAGCCGTGGGCCGCATCCGCAAGTTTCCGATGAAGCGCGCGCTGCGCATGAGCAAGCTGCCGTTGGCTGCGCTCGAAGCGACGCTGTCGCTTTATCTGCGGCCCGAACGGCTCGCGAAAGACCTGCCGACACTGCGTCTGCTGACGCGGCCCGCCGACGCGATCCGCGAGATGGCCGAAGCACTTCAACCCGCTGTGCAAGCGGCCGTAGTGCCCCGCTTCACCGTCGAGGTGGTATCGCTGCTGGGCCAGATCGGCTCGGGCTCGCTGCCGGTGGAACGCCTGCCCTCAGCGGGCCTTGCGCTCTCACCGGCCGGCACCTCGAAGAAAGGCACCGGTACAGCGCTCGATGCGCTCGCCACCGCCTTGCGCAGCCTGCCACTGCCGGTGATCGGCCGCATCGCGGAAGACCGCCTTCTGCTCGACCTGCGCTGCCTGGAGGACAGCACCGCCTTCGTCACGCAGTTGCCCTTGCTGAAGGAGCATCTGTCGTGACGACTCCCCGCATTCCTCCCTCCCCTCCCGGGGGAGGGTCGGGGTGGGGGCACGACGGCCCTCAGACAATCGCGGCGCCTCATCGAAGACCTGCCCCCATCCCAACCTTCCCCCAAAGGGGGAAGGAGCGAGACAGCACGCCGCCATGATCATCGGCACCGCAGGCCACATCGACCACGGCAAGACCTCGCTGGTGCGCGCGCTCACCGGCGTCGACACCGACAGGTTGCCCGAAGAGAAGCGGCGCGGCATTTCCATCGAACTCGGCTACGCGTACCTGCATGCACCCGATGGCGTGTCGCTCGGCTTTGTCGATGTGCCGGGGCACGAGCGCCTGCTGCACACCATGCTGGCCGGCGCCACCGGCATCGACCACGCCTTGCTGGTGGTGGCGGCCGACGATGGCGTGATGCCGCAGACGCGCGAGCACCTGGCCGTGGTCGCGCTGCTGGGTGTGCGCGCGGCCACGGTGGCCGTCACCAAGATCGATCGCATCGACGCGGCCACGCGCGCGGCGCGGCTCGACGAGGTGCGCGCGGAAATCAACGCTTTGCTCGCACCCACGCCGCTGGCCAACGCGCCGGTGCTCGCGGTGTCCGCCACCACGGGTGAAGGCATCGATGCGCTGCGCGCGCGGCTGCTCGATGTTGCGCGCGAAGAAAGCGCGCGAGAAGACGACCTCGCCTTCCGCCTCGCGGTGGACCGCGCCTTCACTCTGGCGGGCGTCGGCACCGTCGTGACCGGCACGGTCTTCAGCGGCACCGTGCGCATCGGCGACGAACTGCAGCTCGCGCCCGGCAAGCGCACGGTGCGGGTGCGCGGCATCCATGCGCAAAACAGGCAGGCCGACGCGGCGCATGCGGGGCAGCGCTGCGCGCTCGCGCTGGCCGGCGTGACGAAGGACGAAGTGCACCGCGGCGACTGGGTCTGCACCCCGGCCATCGCGCTGGCGACGGCACGCATCGACGTGCTGCTCACACTGTGGCCCGACGAAGCCCGCCCCCTGCGCTCAGGCGCCACAGTGCACGCGCACCTGGGGGCTAGCGACGTGATGGCCTCGGTGGCCCTGCTCGACCGCGATGCGCTCGCGCCCGGCGAAACCGCACTGGCCCAGCTGGTCTTGCGCGACGAGGTCGGCGCATGGCACGGCGACCACGGCGTGCTGCGCGATGCCTCGGCCACGCGCACCGTGGCCGGCGTGCGCGTCCTCGATCCCTTTGCGCCCGTGCGCTATCGGCGCACGCCCGAGCGGCTGCGCACGCTGGCGGCCTGGGCCATCGACGACCGGCCCGCGCGCGTGGCGGCGCTGCTGCACAACGCGCCGCTCGGCATAGACACGGCGCGGCTGGCCCGCGCGCTGTCGCTGGCGAACGAAGACGCACTGGCGCTGCCCGACGATGCGGTGCGCATCGCGCAGACGGCCATCGCGCGGCAGCACCTCGATGCCTTGCAGGCGCAGATCGTCGAGCGGCTGGCCGACTTCCACCGCGCGGCGCCCGACGAGGTCGGCCCCGATGCGCGCCGGCTCAAGCGGCTGGCCGCGCCGCGCACCGACGATGCGTTGTGGCGCCATGCACTCGATGCGCTGGCCACCGGTGGCGCACTGGTGCGCAGCGGCACGTGGCTGCACCTGCCGGACCACGCGGCACGTTTGAACGAAGCCGAGCAGAAGCTCGTGCAGAAGCTGCTGCCCAAGCTGGCCGATGGCGGCTTCGATCCGCCGTGGGTGCGCGACCTCGCCAAGGACTGTGCGGCGAGCGAGCCGATGGTGCGGCAGACCCTGGCGAGCCTCGCGCGGCAAGGCGAGGCCTTCCAGGTGGTGAAGGACTTGTACTATCCGCTGGCGACCATCGAGCAGTTGGCGGGCCTTGTCCGCGATTGCATCGCGGGGCCTGAAGGCCTGCAGGCCGCGAGCTTTCGGGATGCGACCGGGTTGGGGCGCAAGCGCGCGATCCAGTTGCTGGAATTCTTTGACCGTGTGGGCTACACGCGGCGCGTGAAAGACACACACCTGCTGCGGCCCGATACGTCGTTGTTCGGAGCGAGCCCGTGACCGGGCCGCATGGGAGGGGATCGTCCCTGGTGGGGCGGCTGGGCTTCAAACCCAGTGGGTGGCGCCAGTCGTCGCCGGGAAGGTTCGACTCCTTCCCCCTTCCGCCGTTGCGCGGGCATTCGCCTGCTGCGCGATTCGATCTCGCGCCTGCGATGCTCGACGTACCCATGTACGTCTGCGCTTCTCGGCGCAAGCTCGAACCGCTCGCGACGGCGACTGCCCACCCAACGCGCTGGCGTAGGACGGTCCGTGACTCAGGGCACGACGCGCAATGCGGACTTGCCGGCCTCGACGCGACCGATGGCAGCCGCTTGCGCAAAGCCTTCCTTGCGGAAAATCTCCAGCACCGCGTCGACAGCCTCGGGTGCGCAACTCACGAGCAAACCTCCCGAGGTCTGCGGATCACTCAGCAGGTTCTGCGCAGTAGCAGGCAGGCCTTCGGCCAGTTCGACATCAGCCCCATAGCCCACCCAGTTGCGCCCCGATGCCCCAGTGACAAAGCCTTCCGCAGCCATCGCTTCCACGTTGTCGAGCAACGGCACCTTCGACCACTCGACCACCGCCGTCAGCTTGGCCCCACGCGCCAGCTCCAGCGTGTGGCCGGCCAGGCCAAAGCCGGTCACGTCGGTCAGCGCATGCACGCCATCAAGCGCCGACAGCGCGATGCCCGGCGTATTGAGCTTGGTCGTGTTCTCGATCAGTTGCCGGTAGCCTGCTTCGGACAACTGCTCCTTCTTGAGCGCCGCCGACAGCACGCCCACGCCCAGCGGCTTGCCCAGCACCAGCACGTCGCCGGCTTTCGCATCGGCATTGCGGCGCACGCGCTCGGGGTGCACGAGGCCCATTGCGACGAGGCCGTAGATGGGCTCGACCGAATCGATGGTGTGGCCGCCCGCGATCGGAATGCCGGCCGCGCGGCACACGTCCTGCCCGCCGCGCACGATCTCGGCGATCACTTCCACCGGCAGCTGGTTGATCGGCATGGCGACCAGCGCCAGCGCCATGATCGGACGGCCACCCATGGCGTACACGTCGCTGATGGCGTTGGTGGCCGCGATGCGCCCGAACTCGTAGGGGTCGTCCACGATGGGCATGAAGAAGTCGGTGGTGGCGATCAGCGCCTGCGCGTCGTTGAGCCTGTAGACTGCCGCGTCGTCGGCGGTCTCGATGCCCACCATGAGTTCAGGCGGGATCATTCCCCCCGCATGGTTCTTCAGGATCTGTGACAGCACGCCGGGTGCGATCTTGCAGCCACAGCCACCACCGTGCGAGAAGCTGGTAAGCCGCAGCGGCGCCAGCGGATTCAGGAGCTTGGAAGATGCGGCATCGGTCATGGCGGCGGCTCGGTCGAATGAAACAAGCCGCGATTATCGAAGCCCCGCCCATCCCCTGCCGACGAACCGGCCACAACCCTTTTTCACCACAGCCAGAGGCACCCTCATGAAGACGCTTCCCCGCTTGGCGCTTGCGCTGACCTTTTCCTCCCTCACGGCCTTCGGCGCCTTTGCCCAGGGCGTGCTGCGCGTCTCGGCCATTCCCGACGAGGCACCCACCGAACTGCAGCGCAAGTTCACGCCGCTGGGCGACTACCTGAAGAAGGAAACCGGCATGGACGTGCAGTTCACGCCCGTGACCGACTACGCCGCCGTGGTCGAAGGCCTGGCCACCAACAAGATCGACCTGGCGTGGCTGGGCGGCTTCACCTTCGTGCAGGCGCGCATCCGCACCCACGGCGGCGCGGTGCCGATCGTGCAGCGCGCGGAAGACGAGGTGTTCACCAGCAAGTTCATCGTGCCGATCGACAGCACCGCCAAGACGCTGGCCGACCTGAAGGGCAAGACCTTCGCGTTCGGTGCGCCGTCTTCCACGTCGGGCAGCCTGATGCCGCGCTACTTTTTGCTGCAGGCGGGCATCAACCCCGAGAAGGACTTCAAGACCGTCGCATTCTCGGGCGCGCACGACGCCACGGTGGCCTTCGTGGCCGCATCGCGCGCCGAAGCGGGTGTGCTCAATGCGTCGGTGTGGGACAAGCTGGTCGAGTCGAAGAACCCCAACGCCGCCAAGGTGCGCGTGCTCGCGACCACGCCGACCTACTACGACTACAACTGGACGGTGCGCCCCGGCATGGACCCGGCGCTGCAGAAGAAGCTGACGGATGCGTTCCTGAAGCTCGACCCGGCCAACCCGGCGCACAAGGAAATCATGGCGCTGCAGCGGGCGAGCAAGTTCATTCCGACGAAGTCGTCGAACTATGACGGGATCGAGACGGCGGGGAAGTCGGCGGGTTTGATCAAGTGATCTGCGGGGAAGCGGGGGCACCCTCACCCCAACCCTCTCCCGCACGCGGGAGAGGGAGTAAATCGGGACCCGGCTGTTGGCTCCCTCTCCCGCTTGCGGGAGAGGGCTGGGGTGAGGGAACAGCGCGAGAAAGGCCCACCGCGTGAGCTTCTCCCTCGCCGCCATCGGTGTCGTCCACCCCAACGGCCATCGCGCGCTGGCCGGCGTGACGCTGTCCGCGCGCGACGGCGAGCGCATCGCCGTCATCGGCCCCTCGGGCGCCGGCAAGACCACGCTGCTGCGTGTGCTCGGCGCCGCGCTGCGCCCCGGTGAAGGCCAAGTCCAGGCACTGGGCGAAAACCCCTGGCAATTGCCTGCCGGCGCATTGAAGAAACTGCGCGCACGCATCGGCACCGTGCATCAGGCGCCCCCGATCGCACCGCGCCTGCGGGTGGTCACTGCCGTGCTGGCCGGGCGCCTGGGCGAGTGGTCGGCGGCACGCGCGCTGGGCTCGCTCTTCTATCCCTCCGACATCGCCGGCGCGCACGAGGTGCTGTCGCGGCTCGCTTTGGAAGACCGCCTGTTCGACCGCTGCGACCGCCTCTCCGGCGGCCAGCTGCAGCGCGTGGGCATCGCGCGTGCGCTGTACCAGCGCCCCGCCCTGCTGCTGGCCGACGAGCCCGTGTCCGCGCTCGACCCGACGCTGGCCGACGCGGCCATCGGCCAACTGGTCGCGCAGAGCGAATCGACCGGCGCCACGCTGGTGGCGTCGCTGCATGCAGTGGACCTCGCGCTGCGCTGGTTTCCGCGCATCGTCGGCATGCGCAACGGACAGGTGATGTTCGACCTGCCCGCCACGCAGGTCACGGCCGCGATGCTCGACACGCTCTATGCCAGCGAAGGCGGCGTGACCACGCAAGGGCCTGTGCCGCTCGGCACCGCTGCAACGGAGCCGGCATTCCAGCGACCGGACTGCCCGTGAGCAACGCCGCATCGCCACAAGTGCCCACGCGCTCCGACCTTGCGCTGCGCGATCCGCGGGCATGGCCCCGGCTGGCCGGCTGGGCCGCCGCGCTCGTCATCGCGTGGCCGATGCTGGCGCTGTCGGAATTCAAGCCATGGGCGCTGTTCGGCAGCGGCAACCTCGCCGTCATCGGCGGCTTTCTCGCGGGCTTCTTTCCGCCCGAAGGCTCGCCCGACTTCCTCGCATTGCTCGCCAAGGCCACGCTCGAAACGCTGGCCATGGCCACGGCGGGCACCGCGCTCGCGCTGCTGATCGGCGCACCGCTGGGCTTCGTGACGACGCGTGCGCTGTCGATCTCGCGCATTGGCCCGGGGCCGGGCCGTGTGCAGGCCGCAGTGGTGCGGCAGGCCGCGCGCTGGCTGCTGATGGTGCTGCGCGCCATTCCCGAGATCGTGTGGGCGCTGCTCTTCGTGCGCGCGCTCGGCCTTGGCCCGGCGGCCGGCGTGCTGGCGCTGGCCATCACCTACGGCGGCATGCTGGGCAAGGTTTACGCCGAGATCCTTGAATCGACCGACACGCGCCCCGCACGCGCGCTGCTCGAAGGCGGCAGCGGCCGGCTGGCGGCGCTGTGCTACGGCCTGCTGCCGCACACAGCGCAGGAGCTGGCCTCGTACACCGTGTACCGCTGGGAATGCGCGGTGCGCGCCTCGGTGGTGATGGGTTTCGTCGGCGCGGGCGGGCTGGGGCAGCTGATGGACCAGTCGATGAAGATGCTCAATGGCGGCGAGGCCAGCAGCATCCTGCTGGTGTTCCTGGCGCTCGTGCTGCTGGCCGACGTGCTGAGCAACGCACTGCGAAGGCTGCTCGCATGAGCATGAACCTGCCGCCGCGTCCGCGCCCCTGCCTGCGCTGCTGGTTCGCCGTGGGGCTGATCGCGGCGGCGGTGATCGCGAGCTTCGTCTACCTCGGCATCGACTACAGCGCGCTGGGGTCGGCCGAGTCGCTGCGGCTGATGGGCAAGTTCATCGCCGAGTTCTTCCCACCCGACATGTCGCCCGACTTCCTCGCGAAGGTGGGCAACGGTGCGTTGCAGACGCTGGCCGTGTCGGCACTCGGGACCGTGCTCGCGGCGCTGGCAGGCGCGGTGCTCGCGCTGCCCGCCTCCGGCCGCGCGGGTGGGCTGCCGCGCCATGTGGCGCGCTTCATCCTCAACTTTTTGCGCAGCGTTCCCGAGCTGGTCTGGGCCGCGCTGATGGTGCTGGCCGCCGGCATCGGCCCGTTCGCCGGTGCGCTGGCGCTGGCGCTGCACACCACGGGCGTGCTGGGGCGGCTGTTCGCCGAAGCGCTGGAGAACGCGCCACGCGAGCCCGAACATGCCCTGATGCTGGCAGGCGCCGGCCCGGTCACGGCCTTCAGCTACGCCAGCCTGCCGATCGTGCTGCCGCAATGGGTGGCCTACACGCTCTACCGCTGGGAAATGAACATCCGCATGGCGGCCGTGCTGGGCTTCGTGGGCGGCGGCGGGCTGGGCCAGTTGCTGTACTTCCACCTGTCGATCTTCCAGCAGCAGCAGGCGATGACGGTGCTGATCGCGATGTTCGTGCTGGTGACGTTGGTGGACTTTGCGAGCGCTCGCTTGCGCCGCGGCCTGGGGCCTGCCTACGCCTGAGGCCCAAAGGCGACAATCGGGGCATGAGGTTCCTGCCATGAGTCATCGCCAGCCCGTGCGGGTCGGCGACCGCCACGCCTTCGACACGCTGATCGACGCCCGCTCGCCGGCCGAGTTCGCGCTCGACCACATTCCCGGCGCCATCAACTGCCCGGTGCTCGACGACGAGGAACGCCGCATCGTCGGCACGGTCTACGTGCAGACCGGTGCCTTCGAGGCACGGCGCATCGGCGGCGCAATGGTGGCCGCCAACATCGCCAGGCATCTGCGCGACACGCTGGCCGACCGGCCCGAGAACTGGAAGCCGCTGGTCTACTGCTGGCGCGGCGGCATGCGCAGCGGCTCGATGGTGACGTGGCTGCGCCTCGTCGGCTGGGACGCGCAGCAGCTCGCAGGCGGCTACAAGAGCTTTCGCCGCCACGTCATTTCGCAGATCGACACGCTGACCCCGCAGCTCGACCTGCGCGTGGTCTGCGGTGCCACCGGCAGCGCCAAGACGCGTGTGCTGCACGCACTGGCCGAACGTGGTGCACAGGTGCTCGACCTGGAAGACTTCGCCAGCCACAAGGGCTCGCTGCTCGGTTCGCTGCCGGGCGTGCCGCAGCCGTCGCAGAAGCACTTCGAGACGCGCATTGCCGCCGTGCTCGAAGCCATCGACCTGAAGCGCCCGCTGTATGTCGAGGGCGAGAGCGTTCGCATCGGGCGGCTGTCGCTGCCCTTGTCGCTGGTGGCGCGCATGCGTGCGGCGCCGTGCATCGAGGTGCACGCCACGCCCGAGGCACGGCTGGCCTACCTGCTGCGCGACTACGCCTACCTGGGCGACGACCGCGAGGCGCTCGCCGACAAGATGGGCGTGCTCAAGGAAATGCAGGGCAAGGAAACGGTCACGCGCTGGCAGCAATGGGCCCGCGAAGCCGACCTGCCCCATCTGTTCGGCGAGCTGATGGCGCTGCACTACGACCCGCACTACGAGAAGTCGCAGGAGCTGCACTTCAAGGCCTGGGCCCAACGCCGGAGCGTGTCGGCGACCGACCTGTCGGATCAGGGCATCGAGGCGGTGGCCGATGCGGTGCTGGCGCTCGACGGGCGCGAGAGCCCGTCGGCATAGAGCACGCCGCGCGGCGCGCGGCACAGCCCCCAGAAGCGCAGGCCGCTCAGCTCGGCCATGCGCACGCCCATCGAGGTCGGCGCGGAGATGGTCGCCATCGCCGCGATGCCCAGGCGCGCGCACTTGCGCACGAGCTCATGGCTGCCGCGGCTGGACATCAGCACGAAGCCCGGCTCCGCCAGGCGCCCCGCCTGCGCGAGCTTGCCGAGCAGCTTGTCGAGCGCGTTGTGGCGGCCCACGTCTTCCATCAGGTCGGTGAGTTCGCCGTCCACCGTGGCCCATGCGGCTGCGTGGATCGCGCCGGCTTCGGCGTTGAGGGTCTGGCGCGGCGGCATGGCGGCGAAGGCGCGCAGCACGGTGGGCAGGTCGATGCGTTCGATCCAGTCGCGTGGCGGCACGCGCTGCGGCGAAAGGTCCAGCCCCGCGAAGCTCTCGACGCCGCACACGCCGCACCCGGTGCGGCCCGCGAGGCTGCGGCGGCGGTCTTTCAGGCGCTCGAAGCTGCGCGTGGAAACCTCGAGCTGCACTTCGATGCCCGGCATGCCTTCGGGCAGGCCCGCGTCGAGGGCGTCGACCGTGCGCACGTCGATGCCGCGGCAATCGGCGGCGGTGTCGAGGATGCCTTCGCTCAATGCAAAGCCGAGCGCGAAGGCGTCGAGGTCTTGCGGCGTGGCCATCATCACCGCGTGCGAGACGCCGTTGAAGACCAGCGCCACCGGCACCTCGGCCGCCAGCGTGTCGTCGCGAACCACGCCTTCGGGCGCAATGCCGCGCTCGCCGAACACATGCACGGCGTGCCGCGAAAGCGGCGGCAGGGTGTCGTCGGATTCAGGGGTGTCTTGCATGGCCTCGGCCATTCTCCGCTCAGCCGGGGTTTTCGTCAGCCGGCAAGGCTTCGATCCACGCGCGCCCGGCGTCGGTGAGGTGCGCGACCCAGCGGTCGTCGAGCTGCACCACGCGCACCCAGCCGGGGCCGCGCACGCCGCCGATGGCGGCATCGCCCATCAGCGTGAGCTGGCGCATGACCACGCTGGCGCCCTGCCCGAGCCGCTTGCCCAGGCGCGGCAGCGACATGCCGCCATCGCCCGGCGCCTCGGCGAGCGCGCGCAGGATGGCGATGGAAAAGGAATCGGCGTCGAAGGCGCCTGCGGTCATGCCGCGACGGCGTCGATGTCCACCAGCGCAGGCGCCGGTGCGACATGCAGCGACAGCACCACCGGAATGGACTTCGAAGTCGGCGTGCCCGCGTTCTCGGCCACCGACGACAGCGGCACCAGCGGATTGGTCTCGGGGTAGTAGGCCGCGAGATTGCCGCGCGGGATGTCGTACGCCACGAGCTTGAACCGGTCGGCGCGCCGCTCCTGCCCATCGCTCCACACGGTCTGGATATCGACCCAATCGCCGTCCTTCATGCCCAGCGCGCGGATGTCTTCCTTGTGGATGAACACCACGCGGCGCTGGCCGAACACGCCGCGGTAGCGGTCGTCCATGCCGTAGATGGTGGTGTTGTACTGGTCGTGCGAGCGTGTAGTCAGCAGCGTGAAGACGATGGTGTCGCCCTTCTTCGCAAAGCGCGCGCGGGCCCGGTGCGAGGGCGTGTCCAGCGGCACGGCGTGCGTGAAGAACACGGCCTTCTTCGACGCGGTGGCCCACACCCGTTCGCTCGCGGTGTTGCGCAGGCGAAAGCCGCCGGGGTGCGCCACGCGGGCGTTGAAGTCCTTGAAGTCGTCGAACACCGCTTCGATCTTGTCGCGGATGCGCGCGTAGTCTTCGACGAGCCACAGCCACGGCGTCTTGCTGCGCGCACCGATGGTGGCGGCCGCGAGCCGCGCCACGATGGCGGGCTCGGACAGCAGGTGCTCCGATGCCGGCGGGTTGATGCCCATCGAGATGTGGACCATGCTCATCGAGTCTTCCACCGTCACGCCCTGCGGGCCGTTGGCCTGCATGTCGATCTCGGTGCGGCCCAGGCAGGGCAGGATCAGCGCCTCGCGCCCATGCACGATGTGGCTGCGATTGAGCTTGGTGGTCACGTGCACCGTCAGGTCGCACTGCTGCAGGCCCTTCCAGGTCTGGTAGGTGTCGGGCGTGGCGGCCGCGAAGTTGCCGCCGAGCGCGAAGAACACCTTGCCCTTGCCGTCGAGCATCAGCTGGATGGCCTCGACCGTGTCCACGCCGTTCTGGCGCGGCGGCTCGAAGCCGAACACCTGCTGCAGCCGGTCGAGCAGCGCCACCGGCGGCTTTTCCCAGATGCCCATGGTGCGGTCGCCCTGCACGTTGCTGTGGCCGCGCACCGGGCAGGCACCCGCGCCTTCGCGCCCCATGTGGCCGCACAGCATGAGCCAGTTGAGGATCATCTGGATGGTCGCCACCGAATGCTGGTGCTGCGTGATGCCCATGCCCCAGCAGGCGATGACCTTCTTGGCGCCAAGGTACACATCGGCCGCGGCGCGGATCTGCGCTTGCGCAAGGCCCGACTCCCGCACCAGCACGTCCCACGATTCGGCGCGCAGGTCGTCGGCCAGCGTCTCGAAGCCGGTGGTGTGCGTGGCGATGAAGGCGTGGTCGAGCACCGAGGCTTCGCCGCGCGCCACGGCCGCGTCTTCGCGCTCGATGACGTGCTTCATCATCCCCTTGACCGCCGCAAAGTCGCCGCCCACGCGCAGCTGGAAGTAGTGCGTGCTGATCGGCGTGGAACCCATCGTCGCCATCTCCAGCTTGTCCTGCGGATCGGCAAAGCGCTCCAGGCCGCGCTCGCGCAGCGGGTTGAAGCTCACGATGCGCGCGCCGCGCTTGGACGCCGCACGCAGCTCGCCCAGCATGCGCGGATGGTTGGTGCCCGGGTTCTGGCCGAAGATGAAGATCGCATCGGCCTTCTCGAAGTCGTCGAGCGTGACCGTGCCCTTGCCCACGCCGATCTGCGGGCGCATGCCGCTGCCGCTGGGCTCGTGGCACATGTTCGAGCAGTCGGGGAAGTTGTTGGTGCCGTACTCGCGCACGAAGAGCTGGTACAGAAAGGCGGCCTCGTTGCTCGCCCGGCCCGAGGTGTAGAACATGGCCTGGTTCGCATCGGGCAGTGCGTTCAGGTGGCGCGCGACGAGCGCGAAGGCGTCGTCCCATCCGATGGGCACGTACTTGTCGCTGACCGCGTCGTAGACCATCGGGTGCGTGAGCCGGCCCTGGTCTTCGAGCCAGAAGTCGCTTTGCGCGGCCAGCTCGGCCACGGTGTGTTTCGCGAACAACTCCGGGCCGGCGCGGCGCGCGGTGGCCTCGGCGGCCACGGCCTTCACGCCGTTCTCGCAGAACTCGAAGGTCGATGCGTGGTTGCGGTCGGGCCACGCGCAGCCGGGGCAGTCGAAGCCGTCGGGCTGGTTGGCCGAGAGCAGCGTTTTCGCGCCCTTGATGGGAATGTCCTGCCGCAGCAGCGCATTCGTCACGCTGCGCAATGCGCCCCAGCCGCCGGCGGGGCCCTTGTAAAACTCGATCTTCTGCTCGCTCATGGCGGCAGTGTTGGCCTGCGGGGGGCCGGGCGTCAAATTGAATCGGGATATGCGGTGATTCAATTCGGAAATGAACCGCGCCCACCACCCGATGGACCTTCGTCGCTCAGTGGTAGTCGTCTTCCCGTTGATGCCTGACAGCGGCCACGACGATCGAATCGTTCGCCTCTATTTCGAACAACGCGACGTAGCCGCTGCCGCCGAACGGAATCACGAGCTCACGGATGAACGGGCTGTCGCCTGCCTTGCGACAGGTGAACGGAGAAAAGCCGAGTGTGGCGATGCCGTGTTCGATCGCATCGAGGGCTCGCGAGGCCAGTTCCAGATCTCCGCCTATTGCGAGTTCCCTCTCGAGGACGAAGTCGTACAGCCGCTCCAGGTCTTCCGCCGCCTGTTGGGTGAACCGGACGGTGTAGCTCACCGGCGCGCTGCGTTTGCGTTCTGCCGCTTCTTCGCCGATTCGAGTTTGCTCTTGAGACGATGCATCACTTCGCCTGCATCGACATACTCGCCACTGCGGCGCGCATCGGCCAGCGACGCCATGCCGCGTGCCACAAATTCGGCTTGGCTTTTTCGCTGCAGAACGCAGGCGCGTACCGCGGCCTCGACGAATTGAGACAAGGATTCGCCCTCGCCGAGCACCTGTTCGACTTCATCCCGAAACTCGGGCTCGACGCGCACGGAGGGGATGGTGGCGGTTTTCATCGCCAAATTGTATCGCTTATGCGATACAAAATTGCCCGTCAGCCGCGCGCGTCCTGCATCAGCAACCCGCGCAGCTTGCTGCGCAGCGGCGTGTCTTCGACCTCCGGCACACCGGCAATGTCCCGCAGGGCGAAGTCGCGGCTTTGTGCGTTGTGCAGGTCGATCTCGCGCACCACCTGGCCGTCCTTGTAGACGAAGGCCACGTCGGCCAAGGCGAGCACGTCCTCGATGTCGTGCGTGATCATCAACACCGGAATGCCCCACTGCTTGCGCACCTGCGCCAGCTCGTTGCGCAGTTCGCTGCGCAGCATGGGGTTCAGGGCGGCAAAGGGTTCGTCGAGCAGCAGCACTTGCGGCTCGCAGGCCAGCGCGCGCGCCAGGGCCACGCGCTGCTGCTGCCCGCCCGACAGCTTTTGCGGCCGGCTGTCGGCCAGCGCGGCAAGGCCGAAGCTTTCGAGCAAGGCTTGTACGCGTTCGGCGTCCTTGGCCGGCAGGCTGCGGCGGTGCCACGCGGTCAGCCCGAAGGCCACGTTCTCGCGCACCGTGAGATGCGGAAACAGCGCGTAGTTCTGGAACAGGTAGCCGATGCGGCGCGCTGGCGCGGGCACGTCGATGCGCCGGGCCGAGTCGTACAGCGTGCGGCCATCCAGCCGCACGTGGCCGGCCGAAGGATGCAGCAGGCCGGCAATGGCCTGCAGGGTCAGCGACTTGCCCGCGCCCGAGGGACCGTAGAGCGCGGCAAACGGAACGTCGGTCTGAAAGCGCACGGCCAGGTCGAAGCGCCGGGCTCCGTCCTTCACCGTCAGTTTCAGATCGACGTCGATCATGGCTTGCCGAAGCCGTAGCGCGTGAGCACTTCCTGCGCGGCAGGCGTCGAGAGGAAGGCGATGAAGTCGCCGGCCAGCGCCTTCTGCTTGCTCTCGGCCACCACGGCGATGGGGTAGGTCACGGGCGTGTGGCCGGTGGGGGTGAAGGCGATCTTGACCTTGTCGCCGGCCACGGCCGCGTCGGTGCGGTAGACGAAGCCAGCCTCGACCTCGCCACGGCTCACGTAGTCGAGCACCTGGCGCACGCTGTCGGCCTGCACGAATTTGGGCTCGAGCACGGTCCAGAGGTTGGCGCCGTCGAGCACCTGCTTGGTGTAGCGGCCGACCGGCACGGTGGCGGTCTTGCCGACGGCGATCTTCTTCACGCCGGCGCCGGTCAGGTCTTGCAGGGTCTTCACGCCGACGGCGTCTTTGGTGGGCTCGATGAGCACGAGGCTGTTGGTCACGAAGTCCTTGCGCGTGGCGGCGTCGATCGCCTTCTGCTCGACGCCGCGGTTCATGGTCTCCTGGTCGGCGCTGGCGAACACGTCGACGGGCGCGCCCTGCCCGATCTGCTGCAGCAGCACGCCCGAGGCGGCGAAGTTGAAGCGCACCGTGGCGCCCGACTTGGCGGCCTCGAACTTCGGCCCGATCTCCTTGAACGCGTCGGTCAGGCTGGCGGCGGCCGACACGGTGATCTGCTGCGCGGCGGCGGCCAGCGGCAGTGCAAGGGCAACGACGAGGGACAAGAGACGGAACGGACGCATGGCAACTCCTTATAAGAATGAATGATGAAGCACGAAATCAGCGAAGCGAGAAGAAGCGGTTCGACAGCACCAGCACGGTGATCGACAGCACCGAGGTCACGATCACCAGCAGCAGCGCGAGGTCGTCATGCCCGGCCTGCACCGCGTCGTAGATGGCCATCGAGAGCGTCTGGGTCTGCTTGGGGATCGAGCCGGCCACCATCAGCGAGGCACCGAACTCGCCCATGGCCCGCGCAAAGGCCAGCAGCGTGCCGGCCAGGATCCCCGGCCACGCCAGTGGCAGCGTGACGCGCAGGAACACCGAGAACGGCGATTGGCGCAGCGTGCTGGCCGCCGCTTCGAGCGAACGGTCGACGCCCGCGAAAGCCGCGCTGGCCGACTTGAGAACCAGCGGCAGCGCCACCACGGCCGAGGCCACCACCGCGCCGTGCCAGCTGAAGATGATGGTGTAGTCGAGGTGCTCGCGCAGCCACGCGCCCAGCGGGCTGCGCCGGCCGGCCGCCACCAGGATGGCGTAGCCGATCACCGTGGGCGGCAGCACCAGCGGCAGCATGAAGATGGCCTCCAGCACGCTGTGCCCGAAGAAGCGCTTGCGCGCGAACACCCAGCCGAGCGCCACGCCCACGACCAGCGCCAGCAGGGTCGCGACGGCGGCGACCTTGAGCGACAGGGCCAGCGGAAACCAGTCCGTCGAGGCGATGAGCGATTGCGTCGTGTTCATGAAAATACGGCGGGATTGTTACACGGTGAGCCCTAAGGTTCTCACGGGGATGCGCAAACCGATGAGTCTTCATATACTGAGGGATACAGCGTTCGCCAACCCCATGCGCCCCTTAGCCCACGACACCGTTGTCCGCTCGATCTCCGGCAGGCCGGAGCTTCGCCACGCGACGCAGGTGCAGGAGTGGCGCATCGAGCAAGCCATGGATGCCAACGGCTTCGTTCTTTCCATCACCGGCCCCGGCGGCGAAAGCCAGTCTTTCTTCGTCGCACAGGCCGACGCCAACGACATCGGGGAAGTCCTGCGCCGCCGGGCGGTGTGGGTCGACCACAGGGAGCAGTGACGCGCATGTGGCGGCACATGACGGGTGCGGAACGCATCCTTGAAGTCCTGCTGACGCGGCGCTCGGTGTCGCCGCGGCGGCTGCAGCAGCCCGGGCCGCATCCCGACGAACTCGACGCCATCCTCCAGGCCGGCCTGCGCGCGCCCGACCATGGCGGCCTGCATCCGTGGCGCGTGATCGAGTTCCGTCCGCAGAACCGCGAGGCGCTGGCATGGTGCTTCGAGCAGGAAAAACTGCGACGCGACCCGCTCGCCAGCCCCACCGACCTGAAGCGGGCGCGCGAGCACGCCACGCGACCGCCCCTGCTGCTGGGCTTCGTGGTGTCGCCGCGCGAGCGCAGCAAGGTGCCGGCGCGCGAGCAGTGGCTGAGCGCCGGCGCGGCGCTGGGCAACATCCTGAGCGCGGCGCACCAGCTGGGCTACGGCGCCATCGTGCTGAGCGGCGAGCGCTGCTACGACGAGACGCTGGCGCGGCAGGTGGGCGTGCTGCCCGGCGAATACCTGGCGGGGTTCATCAGCGTCGGCACCATCCGGGAGGCCCCGCCGCAGGCGCGCGAAACGCTGTCGCAAAGCGTGTGGTCGTGCTGGCAGGGCGAGGCGCTGCCCACCTCATCGGCCGACCCGGTCGATTCGGCCGATCAACCCATCCTGTCGTCGGAACGGATGCCCGGCAACTGATCGAGCCGGGCGCCGAACCAGCCCACGCGTTCGGTCTCGCGCACGTCGAAGCGCGGCACGTAGGGCTTGATGTCGAGCACGGGCGTGCCGTCCATCATGTCGTTGCCGCTGAAATGCAGCGTTGTGCCGGCCACCGCCGTGAGCTTCACGATCGACAGGCCCAGCCGGTTGGGCCGCGCGGGCGCCCGCGTGGCAAAGACGCCGTGCGATGCGTTGTCCAGGAAGGGCACCACCTCCAGTCGCTCGTGCGCGCACTGGTGCAAATGGGTGATGAGGATCAGGTAGTCGAAGCCCTCGATGTCGCGCAGGCCCGGCGCGAACTCGGCGAACACTTCGAGCCGGCCCGTTTCTTCGGGCGCGCCCGCCGTCTGGATCGGCATGCCGGTGGCTTCGGTGAAGCGGCTGCGCACGATGCCGACCGGGCGGCACACGACGCTGGCGGTTGCCTCGCCGTTCATGGCGCCAGCAGCCGCGTGAGCGCACGGATGTCGGCCGCCGTGGCGAGCCGCGCCGCGTTCTCGATCGCGCGGTAGTGCTTGACGATGTCTTCGCCCACCGGCGTGAGCGCTGTGCCGCCGCCGCGCGAGCCGCCTGCCGCCGTGTTCACCGCGGGCGAAGCCAGCGACTGGTTCATCTCATCGATCAGCATCCAGGCCCGCCGGTACGACATGCCCAGCAGCCGGGCCGCCGCGGAAATCGAACCGGTCTCGGCCACGGCTTCGAGCACGGCGATCTTGCCGGGGCCGATGGCGATGGTGTCGTCCCGATAGACGCGCAGGCGGAACTGGACTTTGGATTTCATGGTGGCGCGAAGCGTAAACCAATGCGGGACGCCATTGTCCGCCCGCAACCGGCCGCGAGCGTCATGCAAGAATGAATACGACGCACCCGCTCCGGGGAAACGAGGAGTCCATGTGAAAGACCGAAGCCATTTCCTGCCCTCGCGCTGGCTGTGCCGCGCCGCTGCAACCTCCGTGATGCTGGCTGTGCTTGCTGGCTGTGCGGGCACCGCTCCGATGGCCACCGCGACGGCCCCAGCGGCAACCGCCGCTACCGCCAACGAAGGCAGCTCGCCACGCTTCACGGTGTCGGGCGCCGTCGCCAAGCGCGCCACCTTCGACATCGCGGCACTCCAGGCCCTGCCCGCCACCACGCAGACGGTCAGCAGCAACAGCTACACCGGCGTGAGCCTCTGGACCTTGCTGAACGACAGCACGGTCGGCCTCAAGCCGGACACCGGCGTGCGCAACCCCTTGCTCTCGATGTACGTGGTGCTGGTCGGCAGCGACGGCTACCGCGCGGTGGTTTCGCTCGCCGAGATCGCACCCGAATCCGGCAACCGCACGGCATTGGTCGCCTACAGCCTGAACGGCGCACCGCTGGGCCGCAACGGCATGGCCCGGCTGGTGATGGCCGGCGACGTGAAGCCGGGCCGGTCGGTGGCAAGGCTGGCCGCGATCGAAGTGTTCGCGGCCCAACCCTCATCCAGCCGCTAGCCGGGCGCCTGGGCTTCGTCCAGGGTGCCGCTGTGTTGTCGCACCTGGGCCTGCCATTCGGGCGTCTGCAGAAAGGCCAGCGCGGCGCCGAGCGCGCGTGAGGGCCGCACGCCAGCCTGCGTCATGAAGCCGATCGGTGTGCGCACTTCGGGCGCCACCAGCGGCAGTGCTTCGAGTTCGCGGTGGCTGCGCACGGCCGCCACCATGCCGCCCGGCAGCACGCTGCTGACGGTGCCCGCGCTCACGGCCAGCGCCAGCGTGAGCACCGAATTGGTTTCGATGGCTGGCGCCACCGGCACGCCAGCCTCGCGCAAGGCCTGGTCGACGATGGCGCGGTTGTGCATGTCGGGCGTGAGCAGGCACAGCGGCAGCTTGCCCGCTTCCGCCCAGGCGATGGGCTTGCCGATACGCAGCCGGTCGGCCGAGGCCTTCTTCGCGCGACGCAGCAGAAAGTAATGCTCGATGCTCTGCGGCCATGCCGTGAGCTTGATGCCCGGCAGGTGCATGCGCTCGGTGTAGCCAAGCGCGAGGTCAACGGAGAGGCTTTCGAGCCCCGTCTCCAGCTCCTGCGAACTCATCGACAGCACGGCCGGCACGATGCCCGGGTGCCGCTGCTGCAGCATCGCGGCGAAGCGCGACAGCATGGGAATGGCCGTGGGCACGGCCGCCATGCGCAAGCGCCCGTGCGGGTCGTTTGCTTCGCTGTGCAGCTCCTGCAGCAGGACCTCGTTGTCGCGCAGCATGCGCTGCGCCGTGGCCAGCACGCGCTCGCCTTCGTGCGTGAGGCCGACGTAGACCCGTGCCCGCCTGACGATCACCACGCCGAACTCCGCCTCGAGCGCGCGCAGCGCGTTCGACAAGGCCGGCTGTGTGATGTGGCAGGCCTGCGCCGCACGGCCGAAGTGCTTGTGCTCGTTCAGCGCCACCAGGTAGCGCATCGAGGCGAGCAGGTTCATGGGCCGGGGCTCAGGTGTTCTTGCTGATCGAGATGGTCGGGAACTTGGACGAGAAGTCCTTGGCCTTCTCGGCAATGCCCACGGCCACGCGGCGGGCTACGTCCTTGTAGAGAGCGGCCACCTCGCCGTCGGGGTCGGACACCACCGTGGGCGCGCCGCTGTCGGCCTGCAGGCGGATCTTGATGTCCAGCGGCAGCGCGCCGAGGTATTCCATCTGGTATTCGGCCGCCATCTTCTTGCCTCCGTCGGCGCCGAAGATGTGCTCGGCATGGCCGCAGTTCGAGCAGATGTGCACCGCCATGTTCTCGACGATGCCCAGGATCGGCACGCCGACCTTCTCGAACATCTTGATGCCCTTCTTGGCGTCGAGCAGCGCGATGTCCTGCGGCGTGGTGACGATCACCGCGCCCGTCATCGGCACGCGCTGGCTCAGCGTGAGCTGGATGTCGCCGGTGCCCGGCGGCATGTCGACGATGAGGTAGTCGAGGTCTTTCCAGTTGGTCTGGCGCAGCAGCTGCTCCAGCGCCTGCGTGGCCATGGGGCCGCGCCAGATCATGGCCTGGTCCTGGTCGACCAGGAAACCGATCGACATGACCTGCACGCCATGGCGCTCCATCGGCTCCATGGTCTTGCCATCGGCGCTGTCGGGGCGGCCTTCGATGCCCATCATCATGGGCTGGCTCGGGCCGTAGATGTCGGCATCGAGCAGGCCCACGGTGGCACCCTCGGCCGCCAGCGCGAGCGCCAGGTTGGCGGCCGTGGTGCTCTTGCCCACGCCGCCCTTGCCCGAGGCCACCGCGATGATGTTCTTGACGTTGGGCATCAGCTGCACGCCGCGCTGCACCGCGTGGCTGATGACCTTGGTGACGATGTTGACCGACACGTTCTCCACGCCCGGCACCGCCTTGGCGGCCGCCACCAGCGACTTGCGGATGGCCGCGTGCTGGCTCTTGGCCGGGTAGCCGAGTTCGAGGTCGAACGAGACATCGCCCTCGGCGACCTGCAGGTTTTTGAGCGACCGGCTCGCCACGAATTCTTTGCCGGTGTTAGGGTCTGCGACGGCCTTGAGCGCGTCCATGAGCCCTTCTGGGGTGAGTGCCATTGATCTAACTCCTGAATGGCCGGTAGTCTAGGGCCTGTTCGCCCTACGCAAGGGGTCGCGTTACTTCGCAAAGGGGCTGGCTGCAAGGCGCCCGGGCGCAGCAAGGCTGAAGCCTTGCAAGCGCGGGCAACGCCGCAGACGGCCCCTTTGCGAAGTAACCCGGAGGGAAGCTCTCCACAGCCCGCCCCTCGGCGTTGCGCTCCTTGTGCGTGCGAAAGCACGCACGGCGTCACGCGCCTTGATGGGCGGGCTGTGGAGAGCTTCGCGACCCCTTGCGTAGGGTGAACAGACCCTAGCGCGCTCTCCAGGCGCGCACCGGGCGGCCTTTCAATAACCAAGAACAACCGACACATGCCAGAGACAAGCCCCGTCACCGGCCTCCTGCTCACCGGAGGCGGCGCGCGGGCCGCCTACCAGGTCGGCGTGCTCGAAGCCATCGCCGAGATTCGGCGTGCCGCCGGGCCCGCCGCCGGCACCAGCAACCCCTTTCCCGTCATCACCGGCACCTCGGCCGGCGCCATCAACGCGGCAGCACTGGCCTGCGGGGCGGACAACTTCGACCACGTGGTGGCGCACATCGCCGAGGTGTGGAGCCAGTTCCGGGCCGAGCAGGTGTACCGGGCCGATTCGCTGTCGGTGCTCGGCAGCGGCGCGCGCTGGCGCATGCTGCTGGGGCTCGGGCGCTTTGCCGCCAACTGGATGCGCATCAAGCCGAAGTCGCTGCTCGACAACACGCCTTTGGCCGAACTGCTGCAGCGCATGGTGCTGCTGGACCGCCTGCCGCAGCTCATGCAGCAGGGCCATGTGAAGGCGCTGGCCGTGACGGCATCGAGCTACAGCTCGGGCGAGCACGTCACCTTCTTCGAGGCGGCCGTGCCGATGGAACCCTGGGTGCGTTCGCAGCGGCTGTCGGTGCGCGACCGCATCACGCATGACCACCTGCTGGCGTCTTCCGCCATTCCCTTCGTGTTTCCGGCGACGGCGCTGCCGATGCAAAGTCACACCGAGTACTTCGGCGACGGCTCGATGCGGCAGTCCGCGCCCATCGCGGCGGCGATCCACCTGGGCGCAGAGCGCATCCTCGTGATCGGCGCAGGCCGCATGCACGAGCCGCGCGAAACGCCCGCGCCCAACACGCACAGCGGCTATCCGACGATGGCGCAGATCGCGGGCCATGCACTGTCGAGCATCTTTCTCGATGCGCTGGCGGTCGACATCGAGCGCCTGCACCGCGTCAACCACACGCTGGGCCTCATTCCGGAAGAAGCGCGCGAGGCCAGCGGGCTGCGCCCGGTCGACCTGCTGGTGATCTCGCCCTCGGAGCGCCTGGACGTGATCGCGGCGCGCCATGTCGATGCCCTGCCCGGCGCGGTGCGCCACCTGCTGGGCGGCTCGAAGGTCGCGGCCGACGTGAAGGGCGGCGCGCTCGCCAGCTACCTGCTGTTCGAGTCGAGCTACACCTGCGAGCTGATGGCGCTCGGGCGTTCGGATGCGATGGCGCAGCGCGACGAGGTGCTGCGCTTCTTCGGATGGAACCCGGTGTAAGGCGGCCTTCAGCCCGCTGAACCCGCCTGCCCGTTCGTGCGCGCCGTGCCAAGACGCAGGCGCACGATTTCCGCGAAGTAGCGCGCGCCCGTCGCGAGCACCGCGTCGTTGAAGTCGTAGCTGCCGTTGTGCAGCGGCGTGCCGCCGGGCTCGCCTTCGGCCCCGTTGCCCAGGAACACGAAGGCGCCCGGTACGACCTTCAGGAACGCGCCGAAGTCTTCCGACGCCATCATCGGCATCACGTTCGCATCGACGTTCTGCGCGCCCACGATGGCCGTCGCGGCGGCCACCGCGGTCGGCACGCATTCGGCCCAGTTCACGGTGGGCTCGAACTCGTGGGTGTAGCTGAACTCGCATTCGGCGCCATGCATGCGGCAGATGCCTTCGCTGATCTCGCGCATGCGCGTGGCCAGCATCTTCTGCACCTCGGGGTCGTAGCTGCGCGTGTCGCCCTTGATGACGACATTCGACGGAATCGCGTTGCGGATGCCGTCGGTGATGAACTCCGTGCACGAAACCACCGCCTGCGCGCCAGGGTCGAGCGTGCGCGACACGATGGTCTGCAGCGCCAGCACGACCTGCGCGCCGATGACGATGGGGTCGATGCCCATGTGCGGCCGCGCGGCATGCGTGCCCCGGCCCTTGATGTGGATGACGAAGTTGTCCTCGCTCGCCATCAGGCCGCCCACGCGCGTGGCGATCGTGCCCGCGCGCAGGCCGGGCATGTTGTGCAGGCCGTAGATTTCGTCAACGGGGAAGCGCTCGAACAGGCCGTCGTCCATCATCGCCCTGGCGCCGCGGCCGTGCTCTTCGGCGGGCTGAAAGATGAAGCGAACGGTCCCGTCGAAATCCTTGCGCTCGCGCAGCAGTTGCGCCGCGCCGAGGATGATCGTCATGTGGCCATCGTGGCCGCAGGCGTGCATCTTGCCCGGCGTGCCCGAGGCGTAGGCGCGGCCCGCGGCCACCTCGGTGATGTTCAGCGCGTCCATCTCGGCGCGCAGGCCGATCACGCCCTTGCCCTGGCCGACCTTGAGGTTCGCCACCAGCCCGGTACCGCCGATGCCCGTGTGCACTTCGAGCCCCAGCGCCTTCAGCACAGCGATCACGAAGGCCGAGGTCTTCACCTCCTCGAAGCCGGTCTCGGGCATGGCATGCAGTTGTCGCCGCCAGCCGGTGAGCTGGCCTCGCAAGGGTTCGTCAAGGAGTGTCATGGCGCCATGCTATTGACAATGCAGTGGTACGGGCGCGCAAAATCGGCCTCCGCAACGCAACGTTTTTGCGTGTGCCCACCCTCTTCCGACCGCCGGCCCGCATGTCGCGCCGGCAACGCCGAAAGCGCCACCGCGATGTACCCCAAGAACCGCCTCGACGCGCTCACCGACGGCATCTTCGCCGTGGGCATGACGATCCTCGTGCTGGACCTGCGCATTCCCGACGACGCGGCGGTGGGCGCTGACGAGATGTCGCTGCTGCGTGCCCTCTGGGCGCTGAGCCCGAAGTTCCTGCCGTACCTGCTGAGCTTCTATGTGCTGGGTGCGAGCTGGCTGTCGCTCATCAAGGCCCGCTCGCGCGGCGAAACGGTGGGCCACGGCTATGCCAAGTGGAGCCTCGTCTACCTGTTGCTGGTGACGCTGATTCCGTTCTCGACGGTGCTGATGGGGCGCTTTACCTCGCACATCGCGGCGACGGTGATCTATGCCGCCAACATCGGCGCGGTCGCGTTGACCGCGTTCCTGCTCATGTCGCTGCTGCCCGACCCGGTGCGCGATGCGCACTGGCTGGAACGGCGCGTGTCGCTGCTGGTGCTGCTCGCGTCCTGCCTGCTCACGATGGCGTTGAGCTTCGTGATCCCGGGACGGGCGCTGTGGGCCTTCGCGCTCAATTTCGCGTCGGGACTGGTGGTACGGGTCTACCGGCGCTTCGCACCTGCGGGCTGAGCGCCCGCCCGGTTCAACGGCCTTGCGACGAAGAAAGGCCGGCGCCCGCCGGTATCAGCATCGAACGCAGCAGCAACGCAACCCCGCAGACGATGGGCGCCAGCGCCAACAGCCGGCCGGGCTCGAACGCCAGCCCCGCGGCCGTGCCGACCGCGCAGCCGATCTTGATCCAGGCCGGCACCGCGTCCCACCCACGGCGATGCATGAAGGCGAACCCGGTCAGCGCGGCCCAGCCGAACAGTCCGCCGAACACCGAGAAGACCCAGCTCAGCAGGTAATAGACCGTGTCCATGTCCCGGAACGCGAGCGCCGTGCCCAGGCCGAGCCACGTGTTGCGGTAGCCGTCGAACAGGAAGAACCCGGTGGCCGACGCGGCCCACCAGAACAGGGCATAGAGGCTCGCGATGCCGGCCAATGCGGCCAGCCCCGCGAGCAGGCGCCGGGAGATGTCGTCGAAGGGCATGTGGTCGCGCCACGCCGCGATGTGTCCGTTGTCCATGGCCAGTGCTCCATTGATGGTGTCTGCAATGGGGTCCGACCTTAGGGACGGCGTGTGCGGTCAGCGTGAAGCCTGTGTGAAGTGCCACGCGCCGATGTTCATGTCTGTTGCTCGAGCGCCTGCTGGATCGCTGCTTCGACCGGGCTGAGCGCGGACGCCGCACGGCCCGGGTCGAACGACCCCGTGGGGAGCAGCGGCGGCTGCGCCATGAAGCGGGGCCGCGTGCCGCGATGCGGCTGGGCCGAATGCACGAGAAACGGGTGGCAGAGATAGACCGTGCCAGTGAGCCCCGTCGCCAACACCTCGGGCCGCCCGGCCGATTCGGCAAAACCGTTGCGCGCCAGCGTCCCGAGCGACAGGCCCTCCTCGCCGGCGGGCGCGAGCATTCGCGCAATGTCGAAGTGAGAGCCGACGCGGATGCGCGTCGGCGCGTCGTCGTCACCCACATCCGAGAACAGGAACAGCATCAGCAGCGCCCGGCCTTTTGAATGGATGTTGGCCCTCCATGCCATGAAGTCGGGGTTCTCCAGCCCGAAGCTCACGTCGATGTGCCAGCCGGCGTCGCCCGGGTCTTCGGCCGAGGGAAAGCGCACGGGGAAAGTCCCCATGCCGCGGCACGGCTGCCACCGCCCTGCCCCCACGAGCAGGTCGAAGGCCCGGTGCAGCAGCGGCGTGTTGGCGGCGGCGACAAAGGGCGGCTGCGGATACATGCCCAGGCGCACGACCGGCTTTGTCCATGTCGACGGTTCGTGCGGGTCGCAGCCGGTGTCGCGCCAGAGGATCGCCCGGGCCTGATCGGCCAGTTCCCGAGGGAACGCGTTGTCGATGCGCAGGAAGCCGTCGCGGATGAAGGCATCCGCATGCGCTTCATTCAGAACCACGTTGCCAGACATCGCTTATGCAAGGAACCTGAAGCGCAGCATTTCAGCCCGCTTCGGAAATCCCCAGCTCCGAACACACGCGCCCCAGCAAGGCCTTCAGCGATGCCACTTCGGTTTCGAGCCGCGCCACGTTGGCTTTGAGCGCCGCCATCTCGCCGAGCGACACGTCATGCGCCGCATATCCCGCATAGGGTGCATCGGACGACGCACCCGTGGGCCCTGCAACCTCTTCCGCCGGCGCACCGCTGAGCAGGTGCGCCCAGCGGCTCTCGCGCGCGCCGGGCAGGCGGGCCAGCTTCACCGCCAGCGCACCAGCCGGGCGCTCCGCCAGTTCGTTCAGGAAGCCTTCGACCGACGAGATGTCGGCGAAGTTGTGCATGCGGTCGCAGGCAATGCGCAGCTCGCCGGCCGTCTGCGGGCCGCGCAGCATCAGCACGGTGAGCAGGATGACCGACTGCGACGGGATGCGCAGCACACGGTCAATGTTGTGTTCGTAGCGGAACGCGCGGCCGCCGCTGGTCTCGGCGACAAGGCTGTAGCCCTTCAGGCTGTCGATGGCGGCCTGCACCTGCGACTCGGTGAGTTCGAGCACGGGGTTGCGGCTGGTCTTCTGGTTGCAGCCCGACACCAGCGAATTGAGCGTGAGCGGGTAGCTGTCGGGCACGGTGCGCTGCTTTTCCGCCAGCACGCCGAGGACACGGGTTTCGAGAAGGGACAGGATGGGCAGCGGGGTGGACATGGCTCGACGACGATCGAAATTGAAAACGCTAAAAGTGCAGAAGAAGGCCTGACGGATTCAGGGCGACACCACGGCCAGTATCGGCCCGAGCTCGCGCACGAAATCGCTGCGATGCAACGCGGGCGAATGCAGGGCCGAGACGGTGCCGTCCAGGTACAGGGCATCGCGGCAATGGAGCACATCGCGAAAGTAGAGCGCGAACTCGTAAAAGTTCACCGGCGTCTCGCTGATGACGAAGACCGCGGTATGCCCCAGGATGCCCACGCCATTGCGAATCTTGCGCGAATCCGACTTCGGGATGAGCGCCGGATGCAGCACGCCGTGGCGCAGCAGCAGCGGGCCCGATTGCGTGGCCAGCCGCACGCCCCTGGCCATCGCCGGGTACTCCGACGACTCGACCACGCGCGGCCCTGCATCCGAGACGAAGAACACGCCGTTGGGCTTGAGGAAGAAATTGCCGGTGCCGCTGTCCAGGTTGAGCGGCGCCTCTTCGCGGCCATCGCGCACCAGCAGGCCGACGGGCGAAAAGTCGGCGTGGTACATGCCGGCGTTCATGGCAAAGCCGAGCTGCCGGTGCTGTGCCTTCAGCCAGGCGTCGAGCCGGTCGAAGCGCTTGAACGCGACGCCGGCCTCGTCGTTCAGGAACAGCTCGAGCTTCTCGGTGCGAAGGTCGACCTTCACCACCGTGTAGCGCGGGTCCGCCGCGGCAGACGAGAGGCTCGCGAAGAGAACGGCCAGCGCGAGCAGCAGCTTTCTCATGAAGCGTGTGCGAGCCCCGCGCCTCTTCGTCTCTTCGTATCAGCCGCCGTTGATGCGGCTGACCAGCGCCTTGGTGAATGCCGCCGTGCCCGCCGTGCCGCCCAGGTCGCCGGTGCGGACCTTGTCGATGTTCAGCGTTTCGTCGATGGCCGTGCGCAGGCGCGTGGCCAGCTCGGGCAGCTTGACGTGATCGAGCATGAGCGCGGCGGCCAGCAGCAGCGCGGTCGGGTTGGCGATGCCCTTGCCGGCGATGTCGGGCGCCGAGCCGTGCACGGCCTCGAAGATCGCCGCGTCGGTGCCGATGTTGGCGCCGGGCGCCATGCCCAGGCCACCGACCAGGCCTGCCACGAGGTCGGACAGGATGTCGCCGAACAGGTTAGTGGTGACCAGCATGTCGAACTGCCAGGGGTTGAGCACCAGCTTCATCGCGCAGGCGTCGATGATGACCGTGTCGAGCTCGAACTTGCCCTTGTACTTCTTCTCGTAGAGGTCGAGGCCGGTCTCCAGGAAGATGCCCGTGAGCGCCTTCATGATGTTCGCCTTGTGCACGATCGTGACCTTCTTGCGGCCCGTGGCCACGGCCGTCTCGAAGGCGTATTCGAGCAGGCGACGGCTGCCCTGGCGGGTGTTGATGCCGGTGGCCATGGCCACGGCGTGCGGGTCGCCGTCGATGGGCACGTAGTGCTCGTGGCCGATGTAGAGGCCTTCGAGGTTTTCGCGCACGACCACGAGGTCGATCTTGTCGAAGCGGCCGCCCGGAATGATGGTGCGCGCGGGGCGCAGGTTGGCGTACAGCTGGAACTCTTCGCGCAGGCGCACGTTCGACGAGCGGTAGCCGCCGCCCGAAGGCGTTTCCAGCGGGCCCTTCAGGGCCAGGCGGGTGCGGCGGATGCTGTCGAGCGTGGCGGCGGGCAGCGGATCACCCGCAGCGACCACGCCGCCAAGGCCGGCGATCTGCCGGTCCCACTCGAAGGGCGCCTTCAGCGCGTCGAGCGCGGCCAGGGTGGCGTCGACGATTTCAGGGCCGATGCCATCGCCTGGAATCAGGGTTGCGGGAATGGGGGTGGTCATGGAAGGGCGCCCTTGTCGTCAGATGGAGGAGGTGTCGCGGCCGGTCCGGCGCGAAGGCTGGAGAATAACGCCGGCCTCTGACGCTCAGCAGATGCCGCGACCACGCCAAAGGGTCATTCCTGCGCCAGCCAGGCCAGGGCTTCTTCGCGCGAAGAGAAGAAGCGGCAAAAGCGCCCGCGCCGGGCTTCCCGCAGGTATTCGTCGAAGCGCTCGCCGTGGTCTGCATCGGGCGGCAGCACGACGGCGGTCTGCAGCCTATAGGTCTGCAGCTTTTCGAGAAACTCGCCTGCGAAGCGCGTGCGCAGCACGAAGAAGGCCGGCGGCAGCACGGCGGCATCGAGCAGCAGCCGGTCGGTGTCGTGTTCTATCGCGGCGCTCACGAGGTCCGTGGCCTCGCGCACATCCTGCAGCGGCGAGGTCCATTCGACGACGGTGACGGGTCCGAGTTGGAGAAGTGAATGGTTCATGGTGCGATGTTGCCGGCCCGCGTCCCTTGCGCGTCTTGTTGTTCCTGGTCGAGTAGCGCCGCGCGGCCCACGACATGCCCCGGCACCAGCAGCGCGCCGGGCGCGATGACCGCATTGGCGCCGACGCGCACGCCGTCGCCCATCAGCGCGCCGAATTTCTCGCAGCCCGTGGGCTGCAGCGTGCCGCCCTCGCCGCTTCGCACCTGAATGATCTTGTCGGCCCGTTCGTTGCGGTGGTTGCAGACGATGCTGCCGGCTTCGAGATTGACGCCGGCGCCCAGCACCGAATCGCCCACGAAATTGAAATGCGCGAGTGCCGTGCCCGCGAACACGAAGGACGACTTCAGCTCCACACCCGGCCCGATGCTGCAGTTTGCATCGACCCAGTTGCCGCCACGCAGGTAGGCGCCCGAGGCCACGAAACAGCCGGCACCGAGGATCAACGGCCCCTTGAGCACGGCGCCGGGCTCGATGCGGGCGCTGCGGTGGATGGCGATGTCGCCTTCGATGGCGTACTCATCGGCGGGCAGTGCGGCCAGCAGTTCGCGCACGATCGCACCCGCCTGCGCGGGCAGTTCCCAGGGGAGGCAATGCCCCCAGCGCGCCAGCGGCGACGCGGCGAATCCGGCGATGTAGTCAGAAAGCTCGATGGCATGGGGCAGTGAGGACATGGGGGCTGATGCTGCCACCAAACCCACGGACGAACGCGGCCACCTAAAATGCCCGGTTCTCCCGTCCGTCACTCCCGAAAGCGCCCTCCCCGATGTCCGCCCCGCGCAAGCTCTTCGTTACCACCGCCCTGCCGTATGCCAACGGCAAGTTCCATATCGGCCACATGATGGAATACATCCAGGCCGACATCTGGGTGCGGAACCAGCGAATGAATGGCGCCGACGTCAACTTCGTGTGCGCCGACGACGCGCACGGCGCGGCCATCACCATCGCGGCCGACAAGGCCGGCGTGACGCCGCAGGCCTTCGTGGCCGAGATCGCGGCAGGCCGCAAGCCGTATCTGGACGGCTACTACATCTCGTTCGACAACTGGCACTCGACCGACGCGCCAGAAAACCACCAGCTCGCGCAGGACATCTACCGCGACCTGCGTGCCAACGGGCTCATCAGCACCAAGAGCGTCGAGCAGTTCTACGACCCTGAAAAGGGCATGTTCCTGGCCGACCGCTTCATCAAGGGCGAGTGCCCCAACTGCCACTCGAAGGACCAGTACGGCGACAACTGCGAGGTGTGCGGCGCCGTGTACGCGCCCACCGAGCTGATCAACCCCTACTCGGCCCTCTCGGGCGCCAAGCCCGAACTGCGCAGCTCGGAGCACTTCTTCTTCAAGCTCTCTGACCCGCGCTGCGAGGCCTACCTGAAGGAATGGACCGCCGCGCCCGGCCACGTTCAATCGGAAGTACAGAACAAGATCCGCGAATGGCTCTACAAGGACGACGAAGGCAAGGGCGGCCTGGGCGACTGGGACATCAGCCGCGACGCGCCCTACTTCGGCATCGAGATCCCCGACGCACCGGGCAAGTACTTCTACGTGTGGCTCGACGCGCCCGTGGGCTACCTCGCCTCGCTGAAGAACCTGCTGGACAAGCGCTGCATCGAACTGGGCGGCGACGGCATCTCGTACACCGAGTACATGGCCGACCCCGACCTGGAGCAGGTGCACTTCATCGGCAAGGACATCATCACCTTCCACACGCTCTTCTGGCCCGCGATGCTGCACTTCAGTGGCCGCAAGGCGCCCGATGCGGTGTACGTGCACGGCCACCTGACGGTGAGCGGCGAGAAGATGAGCAAGAGCCGCGGCACCGGCATCGACCCGCTCAAGTACCTGTCGATCGGCCTCGACCCTGAATGGCTGCGCTACTACATCGCCGCCAAGCTCAACGGCCGCAACGAAGACATCGACTTCAACCCCGAGGACTTCGTCGCGCGCGTCAACAGCGACCTCGTGGGCAAGTACATCAACATCGCCAGCCGCGCGGCGGGCTTCATCGGCAAGCGCTTCGGCGGCCAGCTGGGCGAAGTGTCGGCCGACGGCGATGCGCTGCTGTTCGCGCTGCGCGACGCATCGTCGCAACTGCATTCGCTGTACGACGGCCGCGACTACGCCCGCGCATTGCGCGAGGTGATGGCGCTGGCCGACAAGGTGAACGAATACGTCGACCAGAACAAGCCCTGGGAGCTGGCCAAGAAGGAAGGCGCCGAGGCGCGCCTGCACGACGTGTGCACCGTGTGCATCGAGGCCTTCCGCCTGCTCACGCTGTACCTGAAGCCGGTGCTGCCGGCGCTGGCGGTGAACGTCGAGGCCTTCCTGAAGATTTCGCCCCTGGCCTGGGCCGACGCCGCGCAGTCGCTGCCGGCCGGCCATGCCATCGGCGAGTACAAGCACCTGATGCAGCGCGCCGACCCCAAGCAGGTCGACAAGCTGTTCGACGCGCCCGAACCGGTGGCGGCCGCCGCTGCCGTGGAAGCCGCGACGGATGCGCTGCCGGGCGGCGAAGCCATCGCGCCCACCATCACCATCGACGACTTCACGAAGATCGACCTGCGCATCGCGAAGATCGTGGCCTGCGAGAAGGTCGAAGGCTCGACCAAGCTGCTGCGCCTGACGCTCGATGCCGGCGAAGGCAAGACCCGCAACGTGTTCAGCGGCATCGCCTCGGCCTACCAGCCCGAGCAGCTCGTGGGCAAGCTCACGGTGCTGGTCGCCAACCTCGCGCCACGCAAGATGAAGTTCGGCGTCAGCGAAGGCATGGTGCTGGCCGCAAGCCATGGCGACGAAAAAGCCAACCCGGGCATCCACGTGCTCGAACCGTGGCCGGGCGCAACGCCGGGCATGCGGGTTCGCTGAGCATCACGCCATGCAACGCCGCTCGCTCCTGTCGATGGCCGCGATCCTGTCGCTCGCGGCGGCCATGCTTGGCGGCTGCGCGGTGGTGACCGTCGCGACCACCGCCGTGGACGTGGGCGCCGGCGCGGTCGGGCTGGCGGCCGATGCGGCCATCGGCACCGCGCGCATCACCGGCAAGGCCGTGGGCGCAGCGGCCGATGCGGTGATTCCCGACAGCCACTGAGCACAGGCCTGCCGGCCGGCACGCCGTCGGTCAGTCGCTCATTCGCCGAGGTCCAGTCCCAACCGGGCGACGTGCGGCGGCGTGTGCAGCGCCTTCTCCTTGCGCACGAACGCGGACCGCAACACGCGGTGCGGCTCGCTCGCGTCGAAGAAATTGCGGCGCATGTGCGCCAGTTCTTCATCGCGGTACTGCTGCAGCGGCTTCACCGATTCGTCCTGCGCGCGTGCCGCCTTCTTTTTTTCGATGCGCGCGGCCAGGTTGGGCGAGGCGGCCAGTTGCGCGGCCAGCCGGGCGACTTCATCACCCAGCTCTTCCGGCGCGACCTGCAGCACGCGTTCGGCCATGCCGAGTTCGACGGCGCGCTTCGCGCTCACGGGCAGGGCCGACTGGGTGAGGCGCTGCGCCTCGCTTTCGCCCACGCGGCGTGGCAGCGTGTAGGTCCAGTATTCGGAGCCGTGCAGGCCCATCAGCGTGTAGTGCGGGTTGAGCACCGCGCCATCGCGGCACCAGACCTCGTCGGCCGCCAGCGCAAGCATCACGCCACCCGCCGCGGCATTGCCGCCGAGCGCCGCCACGGTGAGCCGGTCGGTGGTGGTGAGCACCGCCTCGACCAGGTCGTTCATGGCGTGGATGTTGGCCCACGACTCCTCGGCCGGATCGTCGGCCGCCTCGATCACGTTCAGGTGGATGCCGTTGGAAAAGAAATCGCGCACACCGCCCAGCACCAGCACCGAGGTCGGCCTTGTCTTCGCGAAGCGGTAGGCCTCCAGCAGGCGCCGGCATTGCACGGTGCTCATCGCGCCGCCGGGAAAAGAGAAGTTCAACACGCCGACGGCGCCGTTCTCGCTGTAGCGGATGTCGGTCCAGGTGCGCCGGCCGGCGGGCAACTGCAGGGGCACCGGCACTTCGGGCACCTCGAAGGGCAGCAGGTCGCCGAGCGCTTCGACGGCCGACAGCTTGTAGCTGGGCAGTGCCGAGCCGGGCTCGCGCCACGGGCGCAGTTGGGGAATCCACACCGCGCCGTCGACGGTGGCACGGCAGATGGCGCCGGCGCGGCAGGCGATCAGTTCACCGGGCGCGCCGCGCAATTCGTCTTCGAGGTGGCCGCCGTGCAGGTACCACTTCTCGCCCAGCAGCTCGTCGAGCACGCCGGGTTGCGAATCGGCCGCGCGCAACTGGCGCAGCACCGACTTGGTCGATTGCGTGGCCCAGTCGATGCGGCGCTCGGCCTGTTTCAGGAAGGGGCGCCAGCCGGCGGCGAGGTCGGCCGCCTTCTGCCGCTTGGGCTTGTACTTGCCGGAGGCGAAGCGCTCGACGGCAAGCAGCACGGCGTCGATGGCGGCATCGGCCACTTCGCCACGGTAGAGATCGCTCTTGCCCGCCATCGGCGGCACCTTCAGCGGCGACCAGGCCCAGACGTCGCCCGCGTCCATCTCGGCGACGGCTTCAAGCACCGTCACGCCCCAGCTCTCGACGCCGCCCTGCAGCGTCCAGTCGAGCGAGGAAGGGCCCCGGTCGCCCGGCGGGCCGGGATGCACGATCAGGCAGGTGTGGGCAGTCCAGATGTCCTCGGGGATGGCGGTGGTCAGCATCGGCGCCACGATGAGCCGGGGCGAATGCCGGCGCACCGCTTCGCGCAAGGCATCGTCGTTGCCCAGGGCCAGTTCCACGCCGACCGTGTGGCCGCGGTCCTGGAGTTCGGCCAGCACCCGTTGCGTCAGGCTGTTGAACGCGCTTGCGACAAGCAGGATGTGCATCGGGACGCCCTCGGTAATGTTGGTGTCTAAATGTCAATTAATGTGAAAAATGTATCTGTATCCACCCTTTCGGATAAGTCGGGCGAAAGTTCACATGAAGGGTTCCTGAGAGAGGCGCCGAGGTGCTCGGGCCACAATGGCCGCCCATGCAGTCGCCGCTGAACATCACCCGCTTTCGCCCACGGCTGATGAACGCGCTCGCGGGTTACAACCGCGAACGCTTTTTCAAGGACCTGGGGGCGGGCGCCACGGTCGGCATCGTGGCGCTGCCGCTGGCGATGGCCTTTGCCATCGCGTCGGGGCTCAAGCCCGAGGCCGGCATCTGGACGGCGATCATCGCGGGCTTCCTGATCTCGCTGCTGGGCGGCTCGGCGGTACAGATCGGCGGGCCGGCCGGCGCCTTCATCGTGATCGTCTACGGCATCGTCGAGCGCTATGGTGTGGCGAACCTGCTGATCTCGACCGCCTGCGCGGGCGTGCTGCTGTTCGCATCGGGGCTGTTCGGGCTGGGGCGGCTGGTGCGCTTCGTGCCGCTGTCGATCGTGGTGGGTTTCACCAACGGCATCGCGGTGCTGATCCTGCTGTCGCAGCTCAAGGACCTGCTGGGGCTGTCGGTGGCGAAGATGCCGGCCGACGTGTTCTCGCAGCTGCACGCCATGGCGCTGCAGATCGGCACCTTCAACCCGTATGCCTTCGCACTCGGCGTGGCCTGCGTAGCCGGGTTGATGCTATGGCGGCGGCTGCCTCGCATGAAAGCCCCGTTTTTGCGGGCGCGCGTGGTGCAGATGGGCATGCGCGTGCCGGGCCCGATCGTCGCGCTGGTCACGCTCACGCTGGTGTCGTACGGTTTCGCGCTGCCGGTGGAAACCATCGGCACGCGCTTCGGCGGCATTCCCGAAGGCGCGCCGGCCTTTGCGCTGCCCGATTTTTCCTGGGAGACGGTCAAGCAGCTCGTGACGCCGACGCTGACCCTCGCGCTGCTCGGCGCCATCGAGTCGCTGCTGTGCGCGCGCGTGTCGGACCAGATCAGCGGCCAGCCGCGCCACGACCCGAACCAGGAGCTGATGGCACAGGGCATCGCGAACATCGTCACACCCTTCTTCGGCGGCATGCCGGCCACCGGCACCATCGCGCGCACCGTGACCAACATCCGCTCGGGCGGCAACTCGCCGATCGCGGGCATCGTGCATGCGCTCACGCTGCTGGTCGTGGTGTTGCTGGCGGCGCCGCTCGCGCGCCACGTGCCGCTGGCGGTGCTGGCCGGCATCCTGGTGTTCGTGGGGCTGAACATGGGCGAGTGGCGCGAGCTCACGCCGGGGCATCTGCGCCACTTCAGCCGGCACTACCGGCTGCTGATGCTGGGCACTTTCTTCCTGACCGTGGTGTTCGACCTGACGGTGGCGGTGCAGGCGGGCATCGTGCTGGCATGCGTGCTGTTCATCCGGCGCATGAGCGGCCTCTTCAGCGTCGAGCTGGTGACGCTGCAGCCGCCGGTGCTGACCTACCGCATCTACGGCGCGCTGTTCTTCGGTGCGGCCGCCAAGCTCGACGAGGCGGTGAATGCAGCCGAGCGCGCACCACGCGGCATGACGGTGGTGCTGGACGCCACGCACCTCATCTACCTCGACGCCACCGGCATCGACGCGCTGCGGCAGTTGCACCGGGCGGTGCTGGCACGCGACGGGCTGCTGCGCATCGAGTCGCTGCAGCCACAGCCGCGCGAGGTGATCGAGCGCTCGGGCTTTGCCGAGGAGCTGACCTCGGGCCGGCCGGCAACGACTCCCTAGGCGGGGCTCGTCAGGCCTGCGCGGCCTCGCCGCACACGAGCCGCGCCATCTGCACCTTGCTCGTGACGCCGAGCTTGGCGTACACCTGCCGCAGGTGGTGACGCACCGTCGCCGGGGAACTGTCGAGCCTGCGGGCCACCATCTTGTAGCTGTGGCCCTCGCCGAACAGGCGGGCCACCTCGGCCTCGCGACGGCTCAGCACCGCCAGGGCCGATACGCCGGGCGCCGGCGCCTCCCGCAGCCGCAGCGCCTGCGCCGAAACCAGGTGAGGCATCAGCAACTCCAGCAGCGCGTGTTCGCGCGCGCCGAAGCTCGCGGCTTCGCGGCCGTACAGCGACAGGTGCGTCCACCACGGCGAATCGGGCGCATGCAGCATCACGCTGAGCACCCGGTCGAGGCGATGGTCCGAAGCGAAGGCGCGCAGCGCCCCCATCGGCGGCAGCTCGTGCGACGCCATCGCCATGCCATGGCCCGGTCGTGCCATCACCGCGGCCACCATCGGATCGAGGTGGCGTACACGGCACCAGTCGGCCACGAAATCCGGCGCCAGCCCGCGGGTGTGGCCGTCTCGCGGCTCGAGCCGTCCGGCGGCGAACACCGAGCGGCCGAACCAGGCGGCGTCGAACGCAATGTGGCCGGCCAGCCAGTCCAGCAACCCGCCGGCGGCCGATGCCTCGGGCGCGGCGGCCCGTGGATACAGATCGAGCAGCAACGCGCCGAGCTGTGCGGCCGGAATGCACGACTCCGAAGAAGAACTGCTGTGCGCCATGCGGCGCGATCTTAGGGGCCGCCCGCTCGCGAGGATTGCGGAGATTCCCGCATCGTTCATCTGAACGACTGCCGTTGCCGGACACCCCACCCTACGCTGCACGGCGTTCCCACATCACACACGAACAGGACACCGTTGCCATGAACCTCGCCGACTACAGCCGCCTCGACGCCACCGGGCTGGCCGAATGCATCCGCCGCAAGGACATCAGCGCCGCCGAAGCGCAGCAGTGCGCGCGCCAGGCGGCGACCGCGCTCAACCCGCGCATCAACGCCATGGCCGAGCTTTTCGACGCCCCTCTGTCGCACGACGCACAGGGTCCGCTGGGCGGCGTGCCCTTCCTCATCAAGGACCTGGTGCTGCAGGCCGAGGGCGTGCGCTGCCAGGCCGGCAGCCGGCTGTTCGGCGACGGGCTGCCGGCTGCCGCAGACAGCGCGTTGATGGCGCGCTTTCGCCGCGCCGGCCTGGCCACGCTGGGGCGCACCTGGACCCCGGAACTCGGCTTCAACGCCACCACCGAGAGCGCCCTCGGCGGCGCGACGCGCAACCCGTGGAACCTGGCGTACAGCGCGGGCGGCTCCAGCGGGGGCTCGGCCGCGGCGGTTGCCGCCGGCATCGTGCCCATGGCGCACGCCAACGACGGCGGCGGTTCGATCCGCGTGCCCGCCGCTGCCTGTGGCCTGATCGGGCTGAAGTCCAGCCGCGGCCGCATCAGTGCCGGCCCGGGCTACGGCCAGCCACTGATGGGCCTGGGCATGGAGGGCGTGGTCTGCCGCACCGTGCGCGACGCCGCCGCCGCGCTCGACCTCATGCACGGCCCCGAGCTGGGCGATCCGTTCCTGACGGCCGCGCCCGCGCAGCCCTACGCACAGGCCATCCGGTCGGCACCGCGCCGGCTGCGCATCGCGGTGAGCACGCAGTTCCCGGGCACGCAGCCGGCGGCGCAACCCTGCGTCGACGCGGTGGAGGCGACGGCGCGCACGCTCGCCGGTCTCGGGCATGTCGTGGAATGGGCGACGCCGTCGTATGCGCACGAGGCCTTCTTCTCGGCCACGCGCACCTTCTGGTCTTCGTTGCTGGCGGCCGGCGTGGCGGGCGTGGCGCAGGCGCTGCAGATGCCGCTGGAGAAGGCGCTGGGCCAGGTGCAGGCCTGCACCCGCGCCACCGCCGAGCACGGGCTGCGCCTGAGCGCGCTCGACCTGGAACTGGCGCTCGCGCAGATGAATGCGGTCTCGCGCGAAGTGGCGCCCTTCTTCGCGCAGTACGACGTCCTGCTCACGCCGACGATGCGCACCCCACCCGTGGCGCTGGGCTACCTCGACCAGGACGACCCCGCGCGCGATGCACAGGGTTACTTCGACCACCTGTTCGACTACGCGACCTTCACGCCGCTGGCCAACCTCACCGGCCAGCCGGCGATCTCGCTGCCCCTGGGGATGGCCGGCGACCTGCCGATCGGCGTGCAATGCATGGCGCCCATGGGCGACGAGGCCACGCTGCTGCAGCTCGCCGCGCAGCTCGAGCAGGCCATGCCCTGGGCCGCGCGGCGCCCGGCGCTGCACGCGGCGGCGCTGTAGGCACCGCGCTCAGGGCGCTTCGGTGCCCCGGTCGGGCGACGACCCGCTGCGCAGCACGTGCTGGTCGTCGTTCAGCGTGGCGGTGAACACCATCGGCGAATTCGGCGGCTGCACCCAGCGCCATTCCCATTCGGTCTCGCGCTTGAGCGCGTAAGGCGTGACCTTCGCCGGCTTGCCGAGCAGCTTGCGCAGGCTTTCCATCGGCATGCCGGGCTGCACCTTGGCGAAGTTCTCGGGCGTAAGCACCTGGCGCAGCGCGGCCATCTTGCCGTCGGCGCCGATGGTGATCATGTAGTTCTTCTGGCCCTGGGGCTGGCGGTTGTACTCGAAGATGCGGCCGCTGTTCGGGGCGTCCCAGACGTTCTCGGGTTCGCCGAACCGGGCACGCACATCGGCCTCGGTCGACACGCCTTCCTCCAGCTCGCTGATGTTCTGGCGGTCGCAGCCCGCGAGGCCGATCGCCCCCGCCAAAAGCCCCATTGCCATGCCGATCTGCCACAGTCGCCGTTGCCTCATGCCGTCCCCGGTAAAATTCGCGCCATAAAGGTCCAGTCTATGTCCATCTTCCGCCGCCCCCACTACTCTTCCGAGATCACCAATTTCATCGAGGAGATGAAAGAAAAGAAGCCGACGCTGGAAGCCGAACAGCGCGCCGGCCGCGCCCTGCTGTGGGACAAGCACCTCGACCGCAGCCTGCTCGAGGAATACAGCGAAGCCCGCGTGCCGCAGCAGCCGTACGTCTACCAGACCCAAGCCAAGTAATCCGGCAATGCCGAATCGGCATCTGACGCCCGCCCGCATTGCGCAAGTCGCTATTTAAATGATAGCGACCGCCCGATGATCGGAGACGAGGACAACGGCGCATTGGTGGTCGACATGCCCGATGTGGTCGACCAGGTCGCGCTCGCGAGGCTCTATGGCGAGCCGCTGTTCGCGATGCCGAAGGACCTGTACATCCCGCCCGAGGCGTTGCAGGTGTTCCTGGAGGCCTTCGAAGGCCCGCTGGACTTGCTGCTCTACCTGATCCGCAAGCAGAACTTCAACATCCTCGACATCCCGATGGCGGGGCTCACGCGCCAGTACCTGAGCTACGTCGACGAGATCCGCCAGACGAACCTCGAACTGGCGGCCGAGTACCTGCTGATGGCCGCGATGCTGATCGAGATCAAGTCGCGCATGCTGCTGCCGCCCAAGAAGGTGGCCGACGGCGAAGAAGCCGAAGACCCGCGCGCCGAACTCGTTCGCCGCCTGCTCGAATACGAGCAGACCAAGCTGCAGGCCGCCGCCATCAGCGCCATGCCGACCTACGGCCGCGACTTCTGGAAGGGGCAGGTCTACATCGAGCAGTCGCTCAAGCCGCGCTTTCCCGACGTGAACGTGATCGAGCTGCGCGACGCCTGGGCCGACATCATGAAGCGCGCCAAGCTCGTGCAGCACCACAAGATCTCGCGCGAAGAGCTCAACGTGCGCGAGCACATGAGCATCGTGCTGCGCCACCTTCAGGGGCAGCGCTTCGTGGAGTTCGAGAAGCTGTTCGACGTGTCGCGCGGCGCGCCGGTGCTGATCGTCACCTTCATCGCGATGCTCGAATTGGCCAAGGAAACGCTGATCGACATCACGCAGGCGGAAGCCTTCGCGCCGATCTACGTGCGGCTGGCGTACTCGCCGGCCTGACCACCCCCATTCAGAGAATTCCGCCGTGCACGACTTCGACGTCCTCATCGTCGGCAGCGGCCTCGCCGGCCTCTCCGCCGCGCTGCACCTGGCCCCCACGCACCGCGTGGCGGTGCTGACCAAGCGCGCGCTGAACGACGGCTCCAGCGCCTGGGCGCAGGGCGGCATTGCCGCGGTGCTGGCGGCGGGCGACAGCTTCGACGCCCACGTCGAAGACACGCTGGTGGCCGGTGCGGGCCTGTGCGATCCCGAGGCCACGCGCTTCGTGGTCGAGCATGCGCCCGAAGCCATCGGCTGGCTGCGCGAGCTGGGCGTGCCGTTTTCCGAAGAAGGCGGCGATCTGCACCTGACGCGCGAAGGCGGCCACAGCCAGCGCCGCATCGTGCACGTGACCGACGCCACCGGCGCGGCCGTGCAGCAGGTGCTGATCGAGCGCGTGCGCCGCACGCCGAACATCACGCTCTTCGAGCACCACACGCTGGTCGACCTGGTCACCGGCACCAAGCTCGGCCTTCATGACCCGGCCTGCCTGGGCCTCTACGCGCTGGACGATGCCACCGACGAGGTGCAGGCCTTCCGCGCACCGCACACCATCCTGGCAACGGGCGGCGCGGGCAAGGTGTACCTGTACACCACCAACCCCGACACGGCCACTGGCGACGGCATTGCCGCGGCATGGCGCGCGGGCTGCCGGGTGTCGAACATGGAGTTCATCCAGTTCCACCCGACCTGCCTGTACCACCCGCATGCCAAGTCCTTCCTGATCAGCGAAGCGGTGCGCGGTGAAGGCGGCCTGTTGAAGCTCCCCGATGGGACCCGCTTCATGCCGAAGCACGACGAGCGCGCCGAACTCGCGCCGCGCGACGTGGTGGCGCGCGCCATCGACTTCGAGATGAAGAAGCACGGCCTCGATTGCGTGTACCTCGACATCTCGCACCAGCCCGCCGCGTTCCTGAAAGAGCACTTTCCCAACATCCTGGCGCGCTGCGCCGAGCTGGGCATCGACATCACGCGCGAGCCGATTCCCGTGGTGCCTGCCGCGCACTACACCTGCGGCGGCGTGCTCAGCGACCTCGCCGGCCGCACCGACGTGCCGGGCCTCTACGCCATCGGCGAAACCGCCTGTACCGGCCTGCACGGCGCCAACCGGCTGGCCAGCAATTCGCTGGTCGAGTGCATGGTGTTCGCGCGCGCAGCCGCAACGGCCATTGCCGAAGCGCCCGCACATCGCACCGTCACGCTGCCCGCATGGGACGACAGCCGCGTCACCGATGCCGACGAGTCCGTCGTCATCTCGCACAACTGGGACGAGCTGCGCCGCTTCATGTGGGACTACGTCGGCATCGTGCGCACCAACAAGCGGCTGGAGCGCGCGAGCCATCGCATTGCGCTGCTGCAGGCCGAGATCCAGGAGTTCTATGCGAACTTCCACGTCACGCGCGACCTGCTGGAGTTGCGCAACCTCGTGCAGGTGGCCGAGCTGATCGTGCGCTCGGCCCAGGCACGCCACGAAAGCCGCGGGCTGCATTTCAGCCGCGACTACCCTTCGCTCGCCGAGCCCACCGCACCGACCGTCCTGGTGCCTCCGGCCGGCTGACGACCCACCCGCTTTCATCTTCTGTCACTCAAGGATGCCCGGCCACCGACGCCCGCAGGGAGAAACCCAACCATGTCGACCACCACCCCAACCCCATCGGCCCAGACCGCCTCGCCCTACGGCACCCTGCCGCCGGCCTCGGCGCCCGCCTCGCGCAAGCCCGTGAGCCTGCCGCGCCTGGCCGACATGCATGCGCGCGGCGAGAAGATCGCGATGCTGACCGCCTACGACGCCACCTTCGCGGCCATGGCCGACGCGGCGGGCATCGACTGCCTGCTGGTCGGCGATTCGCTCGGCATGGTCTGCCAGGGCCTGCACAGCACCGTGGGCGTGAGCCTGGACACCATGCGCTATCACACCGACAGCGTCTCGCGTGGCCTGCGCCGCGTGCAAGGCACGGCCTGGCTGATTGCCGACCTGCCCTTCGGCAGCTACCAGGAATCGCGCGAGCAGGCGCTGCGCAGCGCCACGGTGCTGATGCAGGCCGGCGCCCACATGGTCAAGCTCGAAGGCGGCGGCTGGACCACCGAGACGGTTCGCTTCCTGGTCGAGCGCGGCATCCCGGTGTGCGCCCACCTGGGCCTGACACCGCAGACGGTGCATGCGCTGGGCGGCTACCGCGTGCAGGGCAAGGGCGATGAAGCCGCCGCCCTGCTCAAGCAGCAGGCCCATGCGCTGCAGGATGCGGGCGCGACGATGCTGGTGCTCGAGATGGTGCCCGCCGCGCTGGCCGCCGAACTCACGACCGAGCTGACGCACTGCGCCACCATCGGCATCGGTGCCGGCAAGGCCACCGCCGGCCAGGTGCTGGTGTTGCACGACATGCTGGGCATCAACCTCGGCCGCATGCCGAAGTTCGTGCGCAACTTCATGGCCGATTCCTCGAGCATCGCGCAGGCCCTGGCGGCCTATGTGCATGCGGTGAAGGACGGCAGCTTTCCCGACGATCAACTCCACGCCTGGTAAGGACTGTTCATGTACATCGCACACACCATCGCCGACCTGCGCAACCACCTGGCGGCCTTCAAGCGCCCGGCCTTCGTGCCGACCATGGGCAACCTGCACGACGGCCACCTGGCGCTCGTGAAGCAGGCCAAGCCGCTGGGCGACGTGACGGTGGCGAGCATCTTCGTCAACCGCCTGCAGTTTTTGCCGCACGAAGACTTCGACACCTACCCGCGCACCTGGAACAGCGACTGCGAGAAGCTGCGCGCCGCAGGCTGCGACGTGCTGTTCGCGCCCGACGAGAAAGCGCTCTACCCCGAGCCGCAGACCTGCAAGGTGCACCCCGATCCGGCGCTGGCCGACATCCTCGAAGGCCACTTCCGGCCCGGCTTCTTCACCGGCGTGTGCACGGTGGTGATGAAGCTCTTTCAGTGCGTGCAGCCGCGCGTGGCCGTGTTCGGCAAGAAGGACTACCAGCAGCTGATGATGATTCGCCATATGGTGCGGCAGTTCGCGCTGCCCATTGAGATCGTCGGCGGCGAGACCTTCCGCGCCGCCGACGGGCTGGCACTGTCGTCGCGCAACGGCTACCTGAGCGAAGCCGAGCGCGCCGAAGCCGTGCAGCTGTCGCAAGCGCTCAAGGCGATGGCTGCGGCCGTACACGCCGGCGAACGCGATTTGGCCGCGATCGAAGCGCGGGCAATGCAGGCGCTCTCGCAGCGCGGCTGGCAACCGGACTATCTTGTGCTGCGGCGCCGCTCGGACCTGCAGGCCCCGTCTGCCGGCGAACCACTGGTGGCACTGGCCGCGGCACGGCTGGGCACCACGCGGCTGATCGACAACCTGGAGATCGAGGCCTTCGCAACGCCATGAGCTACAGCGTCAAGGAAATCTTCTACACCCTGCAAGGCGAAGGCGGCCAGGCCGGCATGCCGGCCGTGTTCTGCCGCTTTGCGGGCTGCAACCTCTGGAGCGGCCGCGAGGAAGACCGCGCCAGTGCCGTCTGCCGTTTCTGCGACACCGACTTCGTGGGCACCGACGGCACGCTGGGCGGCAAGTTCAAGACCGCCGACCTGCTCGCCGACACCATCGCCGCGCAATGGCCGGCCGGCGACGCCGATCACCGGCTGGTGGTGCTGACGGGCGGCGAGCCGCTGCTGCAGGTCGATGCGGCACTGGTCGATGCGCTGCATGCACGGCGCTTTCGAATCGCGGTCGAGAGCAACGGCACGGTGGTCGCGCCCGAGGGCATCGACTGGCTGTGCATCAGCCCCAAGGCCGGTGCGCCGTGGGTGCAGCAGCGTGGACAGGAGCTGAAACTGGTATGGCCGCAGACCGAATTCGACCTCGACACGATGGCGCGCACCGGCGAGTTCACGCACCGCTTTTTGCAACCGATGGACGGGCCCGACCGGGTCGCGAACACCGAGCTGTGCATTGCCGAATGCATGCGCCAGCCGGCATGGCGGCTCAGCGTGCAGACGCACAAGATCACCGGCATCCGCTGAGTGACGGTTTTTATTTTCGAGTTTCTTTTTTGACGATGCGCTTCACCATCAGCCAACGCTTTTTCTTCGACGCCGCTCACACGCTGAAGCGCGAGATCGAAGTCGAAGGCAGCCGCCGTATCCACGGCCATACGTACCACGCCGAAGTCTGGCTCGCGGGCGAGCGCGATCCGGTGACGGGGATGGTGATCGACCTGGGGTTGCTGCGTCGGCGGCTGGAGGATGTGCGCGAGCAGCTTGACCATCACCTGCTGGACGATGTGGCGGGGTTGCATCCGCCGACGTTGGAGAACCTTTGCGTGTTCATTGCGGGTGCGCTGCCGGATTTGCGGGCTTCGCTGGCGCGGGTGAAGGTCTGGCGTGAGGCGCTGGGCGATTCCTGCACCGTGGACTTCTAGGTTTTTCTTTCTCCCTCCCCTTCCGGGGGAGGGCTGGGGTGGGGGTAAGCGGCGTATCCATCGAGCGCTCTGCCTGCCCCCATCCCAACCTTCCCCCAAAGGGGGAAGGAGCAAGACAACAGGCTCTCAGGCAGCGCCGATGCCGGCGACGAGGCTGCCGGGCGCCTGCCCGTTCTTCAACCCTGCCGTGAACGCCAGCATCCGATCGATCGGCACCCGCGCCCGCAGCCCCAGCGCCGGGTCGACGTGAATCTCGCCCGCGCCCGTCTCCAGCGCATTCGCCAGTTCCACCAGTCCGTTCATCGCCATCCACGGGCAATGCGCGCAGCTCTTGCAGGTGCCGCCATTGCCGGCGGTGGGCGCTTCGATGAAAGTCTTGCCCGGGTTCAGCGTGCGCAGCTTGTGCAGCATCCCGGTGTCGGTAGCCACAATGAATTCGGTCGCGTCCATGCGCTGCGCCGCGTTCAGGATGGCCGAGGTCGAGCCGACCGCGTCCGCCAGCGCAATCACGTCGGATGGCGATTCGGGATGCACCAGCACCTTCGCCTTCGGGTGCTCCTTCATGAGCAACTCGAGTTCGAGTGCCTTGAACTCGTCATGCACGATGCAGGCGCCGTTCCAGCTGACCATGTCGGCGCCGGTCTGGCGCTGGATGTAGTCGCCCAGGTGGCGGTCAGGGCCCCAGAGGATCTTCTGGCCCGCCGCATGCAGCGCGTTCACCACGTCGAGCGCGCAGCTTGAGGTAACCAGCCAGTCGGCGCGCGCCTTCACGGCCGCACTGGTGTTGGCGTAGACGACCACGGTGCGGTCAGGGTGCTGGTCGCAGAAGGCGCTGAACTGCTCGACGGGGCAGCCCAGGTCGAGCGAGCAATTCGCGTCCAGGTCGGGCATCAGCACGCGCTTTTCGGGCGAAAGGATCTTCGAGGTCTCGCCCATGAAGCGCACGCCCGACACCACCAGCGTCTGCGCGGCATGGTCGCGGCCGAAGCGCGCCATTTCAAGCGAATCACTCACGATGCCGCCGGTTTCCTCGGCCAGGTCCTGCAGGTCGGGATGCACGTAGAAGTGCGACACCATCACCGCATTGCGCTCGCGCAGCAGGCGGCGAATGCGCGCCTTGAGCGCAACGCGTTCGTCCGGCGACGGCTCGGGCGGCACGCGCGCCCAGGCATGGCGCGTGTCGCAGGCCGCGCCCTGCAGCGCCGTGGGCTGCTCGTAGTCGACATCGATGACGAGAGAGGACGCCATGCGGGGGTCAGCCTTCCTGGAAGCGCATCGAGAAATCGATGGCTTTCACATCCTTGGTCAACGCGCCGACCGAGATGCGATCAACGCCGGTCTCGGCCAGGGCGCGCAGGCCGTCGAGTGTCACGCCGCCCGAAATCTCGAGCACGGCCTTGCGGTCATGGCCCGCTTCGTCGTTGATGCGAACCGCCTCGCGCAGCGTAGGCAGGTCCATGTTGTCGAGCAGCACCATGCGCGCGCCGGCTTCCAGCGCCTCTTGCAACTGGGCAAGCGTTTCGACCTCGACCTCGACGAAGGCCGCGCGTTCGGCCACTGGCGCCACCGCGCGCAGGGCTGCGGCCACGCCGCCGGCTGCGGCGATGTGGTTCTCTTTGATGAGCACCGCGTCGTAAAGGCCGATGCGGTGGTTCAGGCCGCCGCCGGTACGCACCGCGTACTTCTGCGCCAGGCGCAGGCCCGGCAGGGTCTTGCGGGTGTCGACGATGCGGGCCCGGGTGCCCTTGACGGCATCGGCATACACGGCGGTCTTGGTAGCGACAGCGCTCAGTAACTGCAGGAAGTTGAGCGAGGTGCGCTCGGCCGTCAGCAGCGCGCGAGCAGCGCCTTCGATCTCCAGCACGGTCTGGTCGGCGGCGCAGCGCTCGCCTTCGCCGCACAGCCAGGTGATGCGGGCCTGCGGATCGAGCTGCCGCAACGTGGCCTCGACCCAGGGTGCGCCGCACAGCACGGCGGATTCGCGCGCCAGCACGCGGGCGCGGGCACGGCGGTCGGGGGCTACCAGCGAGGCGGTGAGGTCGCCATCGGCGACGTCTTCCTGCAATGCACGCGTGGCATCGGCCAGGGCCAGCGTGGCCACGGCCGACGCAGAAAAATCAAAGCGAGGGCTCATGGCTCTTGTTTGTCTTCAACAGTCTTGTCAGGGGGAATGGCGGGGGTTCGCCGCGGCTGCGCCGGGCTGAACCGATTCGGGCACCGGGTCGCGCCCGGTCAGTGCGGCCACGGCGTCCTTCGGGCTCACGCGGCCGTCCAGCAGCGCCACCACGCCTTCGGCAATGGGCATTTCGATGCCCAGGCCGCGAGCGCGTTGCACCACGGTGCGCGCGCAGTAAACGCCTTCGGCCACGTGGCCGAGCGAATCGACGGCCTGCGCCAGCGTGCGGCCCTGGGCCAGCAGCAGCCCGACCTTGCGGTTGCGCGACAGGTCGCCGGTGGAGGTGAGCACGAGGTCGCCGAGGCCCGAGAGGCCCATGAAGGTCTCGGCCCGCGCACCGAGCGCAAGGCCGAAGCGCGTCATTTCGGCCAAGCCGCGCGTGATGAGCGCCGCGCGGGCGTTGAGCCCCAGCGCAAGGCCGTCGCACAGGCCGGTGGCAATGGCGAACACGTTCTTGACCGCGCCGCCGACCTCGACGCCCACGATGTCGTCGTTGGCGTAGACGCGCAGCGCCGGGCCGTGGAAGGCGTCGACCAGCGCGTCGCGCACCGCCGCATGCGGGCTGGCGGCCACCAGCGCGGTCGGACGCCCTTCGGCGACCTCTTGCGCAAAGCTGGGGCCGCTGAGAACGCCCGCTCTTAAATCAGGAGCAACCTGCGCCCATATTTCGTGGGCGAGCAGGCCGAAGGATGTGGGGGATGTGTCGAGCGCGGGCTCGACGCCCTTGCACAGCCACGCCACCGGCGCGGTCGTGCCGCGCAGTGCGATGAGCTGTTCGCGCAGGGCGGCCATGGGCGTGGCCACGATGACGAGGTCGGCGCCGGCCTGCGCCTGACGGATGTCGCCTGCACGAACGGCGAGCGAGGCCGGCAGAGCCAGCCCCGGCAGGTAGCGGGTGTTTTCGCGCGCCTTCGAAATGACGTCGGCCTGGGCCGCATCGCGCGCCCAGAGCGTGACCTCGTGGCGAGCCGCCGCATTGACGGCGACTGCCGTGCCCCAGGCACCGGCGCCATGAACGCAGATCTTCATCGGCGTTGGCGGCGTTGTGCCCGGTTTACTGAGCCAGGGTCGGCGAGGCTTGGCCGGCGGCCTGTGCCTGCTGCTGCTCGTACATCGCCTGGAAGTTGATTTCGGCGAGGTGTACGGGCGGGAAGCCGCCGCGCTGGATCACGTCGGCGACGTTGCCGCGCAGGTACGGGTAGACGATCTGCGGGCAGGCGATGCCCAGGATCGCGCCCATCTGTTCTTCGGGCAGGTTGCGGATTTCAAAGATGCCGGCTTGCTTGGCTTCGACCAGGAACACGGTCTTCTCGCCGATCTTGGTCTGCACGGTGGCCGACACGGTGATCTCGAAGATGCCGTCGGTCACGGGCTGGGCGTCCACGCCGAGCTGGATGTCGACGGTGGGTTGTTCCTGCTCCAGCAGGATCGCGGGCGAATTGGGTTGTTCGAGCGACAGGTCCTTGAGGTAGACGCGCTGGATCTGGAAAACGGGATCTTGGGCTTGCTGGTCGGCCATGGCTGAACTTTCGAGGATCAAAACAATGCCCGCCGGGGAGAGGTTCCCGCAGCGGGCTGCAGATGAATGAGCAAACGATTATCGCCCCACGATGAGGCTCATTCGTGAAACACCGCGGAACCGGCTTTGCCGGGCCGCTGGTGTTGCCCCCGGCGAGGGGGTTGGAGGAGCGACACGAAGTGCGCGGAGCCTGGGGGAGAGCCTATTCATGCGCCCTGAAGAAGGGGCACCAGACCGCCACGGCCGTCGAGCGCCATCAGGTCGTCGCAGCCACCCACGTGGGTGTCGCCGATGAAGATCTGCGGCACCGTGCGGCGCTGGGTGATCTCCATCATGGTGCTGCGGGCCTGAGGGTCGGTGTCGATGCGGATCTCTTCGATCTGCTCGACGCCCTTGGACTTGAGGATTTGCTTCGCACGCGTGCAGTAGGGGCAAACGGCGGTGGTGTACATCTTGACTGCTTGCATACGCTGTATCTCGGGGAGGTTTCAGGCCTTTTCAACGGGCAGGTTAGCCTCTTTCCAGGCCTTCAGCCCGCCGGCCACGGCTTGGGCCTGCTCGTAACCCAGCTTCTTGGCCATGGCCACGCCGCGCTGGGCGCGGGCGCCGGTGGCGCAGACCAGCAGCAGCGGCACGGTCTTGTTCTTGACCGTGGCGGCCAGCTTTTCTTCGAGCTGGTTCAGGGGGACGTTCTTCGCGCCGATCATGTGGCCGGTGGCGAATTCTTCCGGTTCGCGCACGTCGACCAGCACGGCGCGCTCGCGGTTGATGAGCTGCACGGCGCCCTGGGCCGTGAGCGTTCCGCCGCCCGCTCCCCGCACCAGCGGCCACGCCAGCATGGCACCCGAGCTGAGCGCGATCAGGATCAGCATCCAGTTCGCGGTGACGAATTCGATCAATTTCACGGGGGTTCCTTGAATGGCAAACCGGGGATTTTAGAATGCGAGGTTTCGCAAGCGCAGCCAAAGGCCTCCCACATGCACAAACTGGTATTGATCCGTCACGGCGAATCGACCTGGAATCTCGAAAACCGCTTCACCGGATGGACGGACGTCGACCTGACCGAGACCGGCGTGGCCCAGGCCAAGCAGGCCGGCCGGCTGCTCAAGGCCGAGGGGTACGACTTCGACGTCGCCTACACCAGCGTGCTCAAGCGCGCCACCCGCACCCTGTGGCACACGCTCGACGAGCTCGACCGCACCTGGCTGCCGGTGGTGCACTCCTGGCGCCTGAACGAGCGCCACTACGGCGGCCTGCAGGGCCTGAACAAGGCCGAAACCGCCAAGAAGTACGGCGACGAGCAGGTGCTGGTCTGGCGCCGCAGCTACGGCACCCCGCCGCCGCCGCTGGAAGCCGACGATCCGCGCAGCGAGCGCGGCGACGTGCGCTACGCCAAGCTGTCGCCCGAGCAGATTCCGCTCACCGAATGCCTGAAGGACACGGTGGCGCGTGTGCTGCCGTTCTGGAACGAATCGATGGCGCCGGCCATCCGCACCGGGCGCCGCCTGGTGGTGGCGGCCCACGGCAATTCGATCCGGGCGCTGGTGAAATACCTGGACGGCATCTCGGACGACGCCATCGTCGGCCTGAACATCCCGAACGGCATCCCGCTGGTCTACGAGCTCGACGACGACCTCAAACCCCTGCGGCACTACTACCTCGGCGACGCCGCCGCAGCCGAACAGGCCGCCGCCGCGGTGGCCTCGCAAGGCAAAGGCTGAAGAAAACCCCGCGTGCCGCTTCCCCCGTGGAACCCCGGCAAACAATTTGCTTCCAAGCTGTGTATATTGGTTCGACAGCCGCCGACAAGGACAATCACTCATGATGGGCCAGAAACTGAAGATCACCGGCTGGGTCGCCGCCGGCGCCGTAGCAGGCGTCTTGACCACCGTCTCGTTGCAGACGGTCGCACGCGGTTCGCTTGCGCCGCTTCCCCTCGAAGAATTGCAGCAGCTCGCTGCCGTCTTCGGCATGGTCAAGAGCGACTACGTCGAACCGGTCGACGAGAAGAAGCTCATTTCCGATGCAATTTCCGGCATGGTCGCCGGGCTCGACCCGCATTCCCAGTACTTCGACAAGAAGTCCTTCAAGGAATTCCGGGAAGGCACCACGGGCCGATTCGTCGGCGTGGGCATCGAGATTTCGCAGGAAGACGGCCTCATCAAGGTCGTCTCGCCCATCGAAGGCTCCCCGGCCTTCCGCGCCGGCCTCAAGCCCAATGACCTGATCACCAAGATCGACGACACCGCCGTGCGCGGCCTGTCGCTGAACGAGGCGGTCAAGCGCATGCGCGGCGAAGCCAACACCAAGGTGCTGCTGACCATCTTCCGCAAGGACGAGAGCCGCACCTTCCCGGTCACGATCACGCGCGAGGAAATCCGCACGCAATCGGTCCGCGGCAAGATCATGGAACCCGGCTACGGCTGGATCCGCCTGTCGCAATTCCAGGAACGCACCGTCGACGACTTCGTCAAGAAGATCGACGAGATGTACAAGGAAGACCCGAACCTCAAGGGCCTGGTGCTCGACCTGCGCAACGACCCGGGCGGCCTGCTCGACGCGGCCGTGGCCGTGTCCTCGGCCTTCCTGCCCGAGAACGTCACGGTGGTGACCACCGACGGCCAGCTTGCCGAGAGCAAGTCGGTCTACAAGGCGGCCCCCGAGTACTACCAGCGCCGCTCCGGCAGCGACCCGCTGCGCAGCCTGCCTGCGGCCCTGAAGACCGTGCCGCTGGTGGTGCTGGTGAACGAAGGCTCGGCCTCCGCCAGCGAAATCGTGGCCGGCGCGCTGCAGGACCACAAGCGCGCGACCATCATGGGCAGCCAGACCTTCGGCAAGGGCTCGGTGCAGACCGTGCGCCCGCTCGGACCGGACACCGGCCTGAAGATCACCACGGCGCGCTACTACACGCCGAGCGGCACCTCGATCCAGGCCAAGGGCATCGTGCCCAACGTGCTGGTCGACGAAAGCGCCGAAGGCAGCCCGTTCGCAGCCCTGCGCATGCGCGAGGCCGACCTCGAAAAGCACCTGGCCAGCGGCCAGGGCCCCGAGACCAAGGACCCGGAACGCGAAAAAGCCCGCGACGAGGCACGCAAGCGCCTCGAAGAAGAAGCCAAGAAGCCGCCGCAAGACCGCAAGGTGCCCGAGTTCGGCACCGACAAGGACTTCCCGCTGGTGCAGGCGCTCAACCGCCTGAAGGGCCAGCCGGTGCTGGTCAGCAAGACGCAGGTGATCGTCGACAACAAGGAAGAGAAGAAGGAAAACTGAAGCCGGTGACCGGACCGCACGCACAGTGCGGTTCGCGCCGTCGACGGTTTCGCTTCCTCATTCGCGAGAACCGAAGCGCGCATGGACGATCGTGACCTGCTGCGCTACTCGCGCCACATCCTGCTTGAAGAGTTCGGCATCGACGGGCAGGCGCGCGTCAGCGCCGGGCGCGCCCTGGTGATCGGCGCAGGCGGGCTGGGCTCTCCGGTCGCGCTTTACCTTGCCGCCGCCGGTGTCGGCCACATCACCCTGGTGGACGACGACGACGTCGACCTCACCAATCTGCAGCGGCAGGTGGCCCACACCAATGCCCGCGTCGGCAGTCCCAAGGTCGAATCGGCCGCACAGGCCATGCGCGACATCAACCCCGACATCGCCATCGAAACGCACGCCCTGCGTGCCGATGAGGCGCTGCTGTCGCGCCTCGTGGCGGAGGCCGACGTGGTGGTCGACTGCTGCGACAACTTCGCCACCCGCCATGCCGTCAACCGCGCCTGCGTGGCGCATGCCAAGCCGCTGGTGGCGGGCGCGGCGATCCGCTTCGACGGCCAGTTGAGCGTATACGACACGCGCGATGCGGCCTCCCCCTGCTACGCCTGCCTGTTCCCGCCCGACGCGGCCTTTGAAGAAACGCGCTGCGCGGTGCTCGGTGTGTTCGGCCCCGTGGTCGGCACCATCGGCACGCTGCAGGCCAGCGAAGCGCTCAAGCTGCTCGCCGGCATCGGCCCGTCGCTGGCGGGCAAGCTGCTGATGTTCGATGGCCGCAGCACGGCGTTCGACACGCTGCGCGTGGCGCGCGACCCGCACTGCAGCGTCTGCGCGCAGCGCCCCGGCGCCGCCTGATCTTTTCGACCCTGGCGGCGCGGGCCGGCATCAGGGCTGCCGGGCGCCCTTCGCCCTCGCGGCGCCATTGGCCGCGGCCCCGGCCGTCGGCCGGTTCGCTCCCGCCAGCACGCCCTTGCAATCCGAATCTTCGCCAGGCCCGGTCTCGATGGTCGCGGCCAGCGCCAGCAGCGGATTGATGGCGCCGAGCGCCAGCGCGGCAAGGCCCCGCCCCGCCAGCGGCGCGATCTCGAGGCCGCCCTTCGGGTCACCGAAGGTGCCGCTGACGACCAGCGGCGTGCGGATCGAAAGAATGCTCTTGCTCTTGGGCTCCGGGTGGACCACGAAATCGAGCGTCTCCTTGGCCAGGTTGGCCTGCCCGCTGGCGGTGAACACGGCATTGGTCGTGTCCACCACGAGCGTGCGCCCGGTCATCAGCCCCTTGTTGACGTCGAAGGCGATGGCCGCGCAGCGCAGCTCGACATTGCGGTCGCCACGCAGCAAGAACTTGATGATGTCGCCCCCCACGAGCGTCGCGAACACGGGCAGCAGGTTGCCGAACTGCCCGCGCCCCGACAGCACCGCCACGTCGCCCGACACACCGCCGAGCCAGTTGGCCACCGAGCTGCCCGGCCCCGAGAGGTTGAGTCGGCCGTCGAGCCGGCCCACGCTGTTGCCCGTGGTTTCCAGCTTGGGGAACAGGCGGGCCAGCTGCATGCCGCGCAGATCGAGCGAGGCGCGGATGTCGGCCGGATTCTTCGCCGCATCGATGCGGATGGCCCCCACCAGCTTGCCGCCGCCCACGCCCAGGTCGAGCGGGTCGAGTGCGAGCACGCCGTCGTTCAGCTTCACCTGCACGCTGCCGCTGTCCAGCGGCATCTCGCGCACGTTGCGGATGCGCTCGGCCGTGTACTTCACGTCGGCGTTCATGGCGCGCAGGCGCTCGAAATCGAGCGGCGCCGTGGGCAACACCTTGCCGCCCGCCGGGCGCTTGACCTGCGTGATCGTCGGCGGGGGCGCCACGCCCTCCACCGCGTTGGCCGTGCGTGCCGTGGGCGGCAGACCAACGAGCGGCCCGAGGTCGTCCATGTCCATCACCTTCGAGCGCAGGTCGCCCGCCAGGTGCGGCAGGCTGCCGGCCTGGTCGAAGCGCATGTCGCCGGCAATGTCGGACAGGCCCAGCTTGCCCTTGAGGCCGGCCACCGACCACAGCTTGCCGCGCTTGCTCAGGTCACCGCTCAGCGCATAGGGCGAGGTCTGCGGCAGCGCAATGCCGAGCAGCGGGAACAGCGCGCCCAGTGTCTGCCCCTTGAGCTCGAACCTGGCGTCGATGCCATCGAGCCCCGCCAGCTTGGCGACGGTGCCGCTGGCCTTGAGCTGCGTCTGCCCGGCCGCGGCGTTGATCTCCACCGGAAAGGGCGGCGCGCCGGCGGCGTTGATCTGCAGCACGTTGCCCGTGCGGCCGTTGGCCGTCAGCGGCTGGCCCTTGTAGCGGCCCTTGATGCGGTAGCTGAGCGGCAACGCGCCACGGCTGGAGTCGTAGCTCAGGTCGGCATGCAGGTCGACGCCCAGGTGCTTGGCCAGGAAGTCGATCGCCCCGGTGTCGACCTGGATGAGCCCGATGCTGGGCACGGTGCCCGAGTCGGAGGTGTCCTTGCCGAGCGCCCAGGTGCGGCGCCCGTCCTGCTCCATCTGCAGCCCGACCGTGGGCGAGAAAAGCGCCAGCCGCGGAATGTCGATCTTGCGGGCGACCAGCGGCCAGATGCGGATGTCGAACTCCGCGCGATCGGCCTTCACGAGGTAGGGGTCGCGCGCCCACTCGGGGTTGGCGAACGCCAGGCCGTCGAGCTTGACGGTGGCCGTGCGCCAGCCCAGGTCGACATCGAGCCGCCGCGTGATCTCGAACTTGCGCCCCGTCTTCTCGCTCACGTAGCGGTTGACCGGTTCGCGCAGCGCATCCCACGGAAAGAAGACCAGCGCGACCAGCAAGGCGGCGAGCAGCAGCACGAGCGACACCAGCAGCTTCAGCCAGATCGGCCACGGCCGGGTGCGAAGAATGTGCGTTGCCATGTTCAAGTGAATACCTCAATGGTTGCGGGTGCCGGGTCGGCGATGGGCCTCACGAACCGTGCGGCATCGCCTACGGATGCGCCCCCGCCGGCGCGCGTCGGAACGCGCCTACAACACTCGGCCCACGAACCCTTCATGATGCGCGACGGGAAAGCCTCAATGTCCACGTGCAGGCATTCCCTCAGCGGGGCGCTTCGGATGCACCTGCCAACGTCAGAGGAAGCGTGGTTCGGCATGGATTCCAGATTGCAGACATACGTCGTCGAAGACAACCTCACGATCCGCGAAAACCTCATTGGCACGCTGGAAGAGCTCACCTGTACCACGGTCGTCGGCTTCGCCGAAACCGAAGACCACGCGCGCGAATGGCTGCTCGGCCACGGCGCCGAATGGGACCTGGCGATCGTCGATCTCTTCCTCAAGCAGGGCAGCGGCCTGGGTGTCCTGCAGGCCTGCCAGGCGCGCGGGCCGGACCAGAAGGTGGTGGTGCTCAGCAACTATGCGACGCCCGACATCCGGCGGCGTTGCGCCGAGTTCGGTGTCGATGCGGTGTTCGACAAATCGAACGAGATCGATGCGCTGGTCGAGTTCTGCCTGGCACAGGCCAAGGCATTGCGCGCTTCGCCCGAGGCGGGATGAAGAAGCCGCACCGGGCCTCTTCTCCACCCTTATGCAACGGTCAGTCGATCAGCTTGTTCTTCAGCGCGTAGTACGTCAGGTCGCTGTTGGACGAGAGATTCATCTTTTCCATCAGGCGCGTGCGGTACGTGCTCACCGTCTTCACCGACAGCGACAGCGTCTTGGCGATGTCGCCCGCCGTCTCGCCCTTGGCCAGCTTCAGGAACACTTGGAACTCGCGCTCCGACAGCTGCTCGTGCGGTGCCGCGTCGTCCTTGCGGTCGAGTTGGCGCGCCAGCAGTTCGGCCACGGCGGGCGTGATGTAGCGGCGGCCCAGCGAGATGGTGCGGATGGCGTTGACGATCTCGATCGGATCGCACTCCTTGTTCAGGTAGCCGCTCGCGCCCTGACGGATCAGGTTCATCGCGTAGTGCTCTTCCGGATAGCCGCTCAGGATCAGGATGCCGACATCCGGCGCCTTGGCGCGGATCATGGCCAGCGCGTCGATTCCGCTCTGCCCCGGCATCGAAAGGTCCATGACCAGCACATCCAGCTCCGTGGTGCGCACCAGTTCGATGGCCTCGCGGCCGCTGGCTGCCTCACCCGCCACGCGCAGGTCCACGTGCTCGGAGAAGAACTGCCGGAGGCCCGATCGCACGATGGCGTGGTCGTCCACAATTCCAATTTTGATCATCTGTTACTTTCGTCGTTGTGTTGCGCGCATGCTCGCCGCAACATGCCGGTCCCTGATTGTTATCAATTATTCACGAACTTGCGTCGCAAGCGGATTTGAAAGTTTCATGCACTGGTTAGCCCCTCCAAGAATGGCCGTGAGCCTCCTGCTCGCGGCGCTGGCTGCGCTGGCCCTCGTCGGCATCAACGAGGCCGGCTACCGGCAGTCGAGCCGTGCCCTGGCCGACATCAACGAGGCCCAGCTGGTACGCGGCACGCTCAACCAGATCCTGCAGAACATGCTCGACGCCGAAACCGGCCAGCGCGGCTACCTGCTGACCGGCGAAGCCAGCTACCGGCAACCCTACGACACGGCGGTCAAGCAGGTCGACGGCCAGCTCACGAACCTGCGCCAGCTGTATGCCGACCGGCCGGCCGAACTCGCCCAGCTGGCCGAGCTGTCGAAGCACGTGCTGCGCAAGATCGCCGAGATGGACATGAGCGTGCGGCTGCGCCAGGACGGCAAGGAAGACGCCTGGAAGTTCGTCATCACCACCGACGTCGGCCGCGAAGAGATGGACGCCATCCGCGCCACGGCGGGCGAGCTGGTCAAGATCAGCAACGAGACCCTGCACCAGAGCCAGGTGCAGGTGCTCAAGTCGCTGCAGCTGGCCCGCATCGGCACGGCCATCGTGGCGCTGGCCGCGCTGCTCGCCTTCTTTCTCTATCTGCGCCAGACCCACGCGCTGCGCTCCATCGGCGAGCGGCAGCAGGAGGCCCTGCAACGCGAGCGCAATGCCCTCGAAGACGAAGTGCGCGAGCGCACCGCCTCGCTGGCCGAACTGGCCACCCACCTGCAGGACGTGCGCGAAACCGAGCGCGGCTACCTGGCGCGCGAACTGCACGACGAGCTGGGCTCGCTGCTGACCGCGGCCAAGCTCGACGTGGCGCGCCTCAAGTCGCGGCTGGCGGATTCGCCCGACGCCATCCAGCGCCTGCAGCATCTGACCGAGCTGCTCAACAGCGGCATCGCGCTCAAGCGCCGCATCATCGAAGACCTGCGGCCCTCCTCGCTGTCGAACCTCGGGCTGGTCGCGTCGCTGGAAATCCTGGGCCGCGAGTTCGCCGAGCGCTCGGGCCTGGAGATCGAGATGGCGCTGGAACCGGTGACCATGGACGAGTCGCGCCAGCTCACGATCTACCGCATGGTGCAGGAAAGCCTGACCAACATCGGCAAATACGCCGAGGCCAGCGAAGCCACCATAGTGATGAAGAACTACGAGAACCACGTGATCGTGGAAGTGGCGGACAACGGCAAGGGCTTCGACGCCCAGCGCATGCGGCCCTCGACGCACGGCCTGGCAGGCATGCGCCACCGGGTGGAAGCGGCCAGGGGCAAGCTCACCGTCACGTCGACGCCGGGCCGTGGCACGCGACTGAGCGCGATGCTGCCCGTCGTCAAGCCAAGCGCCTGAAGGCCCGCGCGCGCCTCGCACGGGGCCACGCGAAGTGACTCGGCCATCTCCTACGCACCGCGTCCCCGGCCGCTGACAGGTCCCGCACGGGGCGCCAATTAAGGTTGCACCAAGCCATCCGCTTCCTCGTTCCAAGGGGGCGGATCGCCGTTCATCAAAACAACGAGGGCATCCTCGAAGGAGTTCCGCAATGTTGCATTACGCAGTGGTGTTTCTGGTCATCGCGCTGATCGCCGCGCTGTTCGGCTTCGGCGGCATTGCCGCCAGCGCGGTCGGTATCGCCAAGATCCTTTTCGTGATCTTCGCCGTCCTTGCCATCGCCAGCTTCCTGGCCGGCTTGCTACGACGCAAGTAGCGTAGTTACGATCCACAGGCTCCCGCATTTCATCTTCCCGAAAAGGACTTTCACATGAACACGACCAAGACCCCCTCGCAGCTTGCTGATGACGCGCGCCAGACCGCCAACGACGCCGTCGAATCGACCCGCGCCTATGCACAGAACGCGGTGAATGCGGCGGGCGAAAAGGTCCGCGACCTGCGCCGCGACACCGAGCCGGCGGTCGAGCAGCTGGCAGCCCGCGTGCAGCAGGCCGTGCAGCGCGGCCTGGACGCCGCATCGACCACCAGCGCCCGCGCGCAGCGCCGCATCGAGAAGGCCGCCGACGTGACCGGCCGCTACATCTCCGACCAGCCGGTGCGCTCGGTGCTGATCGCCGCCGCTGCTGGCGCCGCCATCACCGCACTCATCGTGCTGGCCAGCCGCCGCGGCCGGGACGACTACTGATCCGCTGACAGCCCGTTCCACCGTTCCCCCGCACCATGCTTCATCCGATCTTCTCCACGGTGCTCGGGCATCCGGAACTCGTCGCTGAACACGTCGCCAACTACGCCGCCCTCGTCAAGCAGGAAACCGCCCAGGCGGGGCGCGGCCTTGCCGCCCGCCTTGTCGCGGGCGTGCTGGCAGCGGCGAGCGCCATGCTGGCGCTCGGGCTGATCGGCGTGGCGGTGCTGCTCGGCGTGCTGCATGGCAGCTTTCACTGGGTGCTGGTCATCGTGCCGGGCGTCGCCGTGCTGATCGCGGCCGCCTGCACCTGGTACGCGACGCGCCCCAACCCGGGCCACGATTTCGAAGACCTGCGCGCGCAGCTCGACGCCGACCTGCAGGCCCTTCGCAACGCCGGAGCCCACCATGGCCGGTACTGAGCGTTCTCCCCTGCCCCCGCAGCAGCGCCTGGCCATTTCGCGCCGTGCGCTGGTGCGGCAATTGAATGGCGGCGAAGACGAGGCCTACCGCCCGGTGCGCGAGGCCGACGACGATCTGGAATATGCGCACCACGACGACAGCCCGGCAGCAGCGGCCTACGACGAAGCGCCTGCGCAGCGCCGTGGCAGCAACGTCTGGAGCTCGGTCGCGCGCGGCGTGGTCCAGCGCTGGTGGCGCCGCCACCCCGCGCACGCGGCGGGCCAATTGGCCCGCCCCCTGCTCGAGCACTACGCGCGCACGGAGCCGGTCAAGCTGATGGCGGTCGCGGCGGCCACCGGGGCGGTGCTGGTGCTCACCAGGCCATGGCGGCTGCTGTCCGTCACGGCGGTGCTGGCTGCGGTGCTGAAAACATCCGACGTGGCCGATGTCGTCAACACGTTGATGCAGAAGACCGCCAACCCGCCACGCAAAGACCCGCCCTGACGGCGCCCCCGATCCGTCGAGACGCCCAGCAAAAAGCCCGGTCGATGACCGGGCTTTTTGCTGTCTACAGCGAGGACGGGGCGATCAGCTCTTCACATCGAGCTGGTTGTCCACCGAGGTCACGCCCTGCACGCCCTTGGCGATCTCTTCGGCGCGCGCCTTGGCGGCGGCCGATGGTGCGGGGCCCTTCAGGCTCACGGCGCCGCCCTTGGTGTCGACGTCGATCTTGAGTGCGCTCAGGTCCGGGTCCTTTGCCAGGCCCGCGGTCACGGAGGCGGTGATGGCGGCATCGTCGACCGTGGCGCTCACGGCCGCGCCCGCGTTCCTGGCGGCTTCCTTTGCGTTGGCCATGCCTTCCTTCACATCGGCGGTGACGCCGGAGGTATCGGCCTTGGCCTTGGCGTCCTTGAGCGCCTGCTCCGTCTTGGCGGCGGCGGTGTCGGCGGCCTGCTCGGTCTTGGCGACCGCGCTGTCGAGCTTTTCACCGGCGGTGCGGTTGTCCGACTTGTCGCAGGCAGCCAGCGTCAGCGCGGCGCCGGCCACGAGCACGGCGAGCCATGCGCGCGAATGCGGCATGGCGATGTAGGGGTTTGATTTGTTCACAGGGTCCTCCGTCGCTCACGAAATACGGGAAATGGAAAAGAGGCCGCGCGCACCGGGCGCGCGACCCCGTTCGGTCAGAGGTCAGAGCTTGTCGGCGCCCGACTTGATCGCGTCCTTGGCCTTTTCCTTGACGTCGCCGTAGGTCTTCTGCACCTTGCCGGCCGCCTGGTCCGCCAGGCCCTCGCCTTCGAGCTTTTCATTGCCGACGACCTTGCCGGCGACTTCCTTCAGCTTGCCCTTGGCCTCTTCGACGCGGCCTGCCACTTGGTCCTTGTTCATCTCGATTCCTTCCTGCTTGGGGGGGGTAAAACACGTGGGCCGGTATGACCCACTGCTTTCAATCTAGGTGCAGGCCGGTTGCCGCGAATGCCGCCGGAAGCCCGAAGCGGTGTAGGACAAGAAGGCTCAAGCCGTGACGATCCATCCTTCAAGCGGATCGAAGCCGGCGGGCAGACCATGACCGGGCCCGGGGCTTTCGGCGCGCTGGAAGCCCCAGGCGGCCTGCACGAGGCACAGCACGGCATCGATGTCGTCGCCTCGCGCGTCGGCCAGCAGCTCGGCGCGCTGGCTTGCGGTAACGCCGAGCCGCAGGCCGAGACGGGTGGTGCCGGCCTCGAGGGCCGCCAGCAGATCGCTGCGTGCCACGAGGCGCTCCGGCGTCTGCCTGGCAAAGTCGTCGCTCTTGTAGCTGCGCCGCCCGATCAATTCGCGCGCCAGCAGGCCCGGATAGGCTTCCAGAGCCACGCGGCGACGAGCGTGATGGCCGCGACGACCGTCATCGTGCAGGCCCGGAATGCGCGCACCGGCCGCCAGCAGGCGCGGCACGCCGGCATGGAGCATGTAGGCCACCGGCGGGTTGACCCACTTCATCGACGGACTGGAGCCGGCGGGCAGGTCGGTCGCACGGTGCGCAAACTTGCCGCCGACCGGGCGCGCAGCGCAGAACGCGGCGAAGGTGTCGCGAATCTCGGCGCGACTCAGGCTGGCGTAGTGGGTGATCAGCGCATGCCACGTCGTAGGCCAGCGCAGGTACTCGACCAGCTCGCGCGGCAGGCCGAACGGAAAGTCGAAGCCACCGACCCAATCGGGCGTGGCCCGCAGCCATTCGCCCCATGCGTCGAGCGTTGCAAAACGCTGGAGGCCCGTCAGCACGACACGGTGCGGGTCGGCCAGATCGCCGGTCGCCACCACGATGGGCTTGCGCGCCGTGGGCGCGCTCGAAAAGTCGCACCCGAAAAGCATGGCCTCAGCCCAGCGCGAGCGCCACCACGCCCGCGGCGATGAACAGCGCACCCAACAGGCGCAGCAGCCGGTCGCCCTCGCGCAGCAGATGGCCGCCGATCAGCGCGGCGAACAGCATCGACACCTCGCGCGCCGGCGCCACGTGCGAGATCGGCGCCTGTTGCACCGCATAGAGCACAAGCACATAAGACACGGGGCTGATCGCCGCCACCAGCAGCGCGTACTTCCATTGCTCGCGCCACATGCGCGCGGTGGTCGCGCGGTCTTGCAACGCCGCAGGCAACAGCAGCACGAGCCGCACGAAGTTGCCCATGTAGTCGAGCAGGATCGGCGACATCGCCAGGAACTTCACCGCGTAGCTGTCTGCCACCGTGTAGGCCGCGATGAAGGCACCGGTCAGCACGCCATAGCGAATGCCCTTCTGCACCCGCTCGCGCTGGGCCGGGTCATGGTTCTTGTGAAACAGGCGCGGGCCACCGGCCACAAGGAACACGCCGAGCACCACGCCAAAGATGCCTGCCACCCCGACGAGGCTGATCTTCTCGCCCAGGAACAGGATCGCGACCAGCGACGACAGTAGCGGCCCCGAACCCCGTGCCAGCGGGTAGACCACGGTGAGGTCGGACTTGCGGTAGCCGCGCAGCAGGACCACGTAGTAGAAGACGTGCAGCACGCCGCTCAGCGTGATGAAGCCCCACTCTTTCAGGCCCCAGGTCGGCACGACGCTCCAGCCCAGCGCGATGCCCACCGGCGCCCACACGACAGCCATGAACACGCCGCTCTGGAACGCGAAGCGTGCATCGCCATTCGCCTTCTTGGCGGCGATGTTCCAGCTGGCATGAATGACCCCGGCAAGCAGGATCAGCGCAAAGGCGGAAAGCGGCACCCCGACGAAAACAGGACTAGTGGCGGCCGACGATCGCGGCGGTGGCCATCAGCTCTTCGAGCAGCGCCAGCGAAACCTTGCCGGAGACCTTGTAGGGGTCCAGCTCAGGCTTCTCGGAATACTTCAGCAACGTCGAGGCGTTGAGCTTCGAGAGGTTGACCTGCCCCATCGTCCAGCCGCCAAAACGGCGCTCGGAGATTTCTTCGTAGTGCAGCAGCACCACGTCTTTATGGCGCGCATCGCGCTGGATGTGGCCGTAGAGATCGCTGATGGCGTCGCGCCCGCCTTCGATGGCCTGCAGGAAGGTGCCGGCACCGTAGCAGAGGATGCCGGTGATGCCGCAGGCCGGGTTGTGCGTGCGCGATTTCGTGAGGATCGCCTCGATGGCCGCGGGGCTGGTGTCGACGGCGCGGCTGGCGTAGAGAAGTCGGACCAGCATGGCTTTAGCTCTTTCTTGGCAGGAGAGACAGGAATTCGCGACGCAGGCTCGGGTCTTTGAGGAACACGCCGCGCATGACGGAGTTGATCATCTTGCTGTCCATTTCCTTCACGCCCCGCCAGGCCATGCAGAAATGCTCGGCTTCCATGACGAGCGCAAGGCCGTCGGGCTGGGTCTTTTCCTGGATCAGGTCGGCCAGCTGCACCACGGCCTCTTCCTGGATCTGCGGACGGCCCATCACCCATTCGGCCAGGCGCGCGTACTTCGACAGGCCGATCACGTTGGTGTGCTCGTTGGGCATCACGCCGATCCAGAGCTTGCCGATGATCGGGCAGAAGTGGTGCGAGCAGGCGCTGCGCACGGTGATCGGGCCGACGATCATCAGCTCGTTCAGGTGCTCGGCATTGGGGAATTCAGTAAGCGAGGGCGGTGCCACGTAGCGGCCGCGAAACACCTCGTTCAGGTACATCTTGGCGACGCGGCGGGCGGTGTTGCCGGTGTTGTGGTCGTTCTCGACGTCGATGACGAGGCTGTCGAGCACGCCCTTCATCTTGACCTCGACCTCGTCGAGCAGCGCCTCCAGCTCGCCGGGCTCGATGAACTCGGCGATGTTGTCGTTGGCATTGAAGCGCTTGTGCGCCGCATTCAGGCGCTCGCGGATCTTCACGGAGACGGGCGTGCCCTCGTCATCGTTTTTTCGATCGGGGAGCGGTTCGACGTCGGTTTTCCTCAGCATCCGCGCATCGTATCAGTGATCTTTTTTGCCCGTCCGCCCAAGGGAACACCGCGGAACCGGCTTCGCCGGGCCGCAGGTGTTGCCCCCGGTAGGGGGTTGGAGAAGCGACACGCAGTGCGCGAAGCCTGGGGGCGAGCTTAGACCAGGGAGAAATCCGCCACCAGCGGCAGGTGGTCAGACATGCGGGCCCAGATCGGGCCGCGCGGCACCGCACAGGCCAGCGGCTCCAGCTTGCGCCCGTAGACGAAGTCGAGCTGCGCCACCGGCAGGCGCGAGGGGTAGGTGAGCGTGCGCGGGCCGCGCAGGTCGCTGGTGTCGCGCAGGCCCATGGCGTTCATGGCGTAGCGCATGCGCGCGCCCCAGTCGTTGAAATCGCCCGCCACCACCACGGCCTCGTCGGGCGGCACCTCACGGTCGATGAACTCGCGCAGGCGGGCGATCTGCCGCACGCGGCTGCCCTTGATGAGGCCCAGGTGCACCACGATGGCATGCACCGGCAGCCCCTCGACCTCGATCACCGCATGCAGCAGCCCGCGCTGCTCGAAACGATGGTCTGAAATGTCCTGGTGGCTCGTGCGGATCACCGGCCAGCGCGTGAGCAGCGCATTGCCATGCTCCCCGTGGCGGGTGACGGCATTGGTCTCGTAGACGGCGGTGTAGCCCTCGGGCGCCAGGAAATCGGCCTGCGGCAACTCGGGCCAGCGCGCGAAACGGGCGGCGGCCTGGCGGTTCATCTTGCGCACTTCCTGCAGGCAGACGATGTCGGCGTCGAGCTGCTCGATGGCGTGGCCGAGGTTATGGATTTCGAGCCGCCGCGCGGGCCCGATGCCTTGCACACCCTTGTGGATGTTGTAGGTCGCGACCCGGAGGTTGTGTGCTGCCGGCTGGTTCATCGCGCAAATTCTGGCAGCAACAGAATGGCTTCGGCGTTCGACGGGGAAAAGCAGGCGTCGGCCGCTTCGCGGTACGGCAGCCACTGCCAGTCGGTGTGCTCGCGCGGATCGAGCGTGGGCTCGAGCCGTTCAGGCACGCACAGGCCGAACAGGTGCTCGGTGTTGTGCGTGACGCCCGGCGCGTAGCGGACACGCCAGCGCGGGTAGATCTCGTAGATGTTGCTCAGCTGCCAGTCGACCAGTTGCGACGCGAGCGCACTGCCCTCGCCGCACTGGATGCCGGTTTCTTCAGCCACCTCGCGCGCCGCCGTGAGCGCGAAGGGTTCGTCGGCGGTGTCCCTGCTGCCGGTGACCGACTGCCAGAACCCGGCGGCGTCGGCGCGCCGGATCAGCAGCACGTCGAGCGCCGGCGTGTGGATTACGACAAGCACCGACTCCGGGATCTTCCAGGGCCGGGCGCCTGTCGTCATGACGGCATCAGGCGGCAGCTTGAGGCGTGTTGCGCAGCTTGATGTGCAGTTCGCGCAGCTGCTTCTCGTCGACCGGGCTCGGCGCCTGCGTCAGCAGGTCTTGCGCGCGCTGGGTCTTGGGGAAGGCGATCACGTCGCGGATCGACTCGGCGCCGGTCATGAGCATGACGAGGCGGTCCAGGCCGATGGCGATGCCGCCGTGCGGCGGTGCACCGTACTGCAGCGCGTCCAGCAAAAAGCCGAACTTGAGCTGTGCGTCTTCGGCGCTGATCTTCAGCGCGCGGAACACCTTGCTCTGCACTTCCTCGCGGTGGATACGCACCGAGCCGCCACCCATCTCGATGCCGTTGAGCACCATGTCGTAGGCCTTGGCGATGCACTTCTCGGGCGCGGTGTCCATGAGGTCTTCATGGCCGTCCTTCGGTGCGGTGAACGGGTGGTGCACGGCGCTCCAGCGCTGGCCTTCCTCGTCGAACTCGAACATCGGGAAGTCGACCACCCACAGCGGCGCCCAGCGGTCGTCGAACAGGCCGCTCTTCTTGCCGAAGGGGCTGTGGCCGATCTTGATGCGCAGCGCGCCGATGGCGTCGTTGACGATCTTTTCCTTGTCGGCGCCGAAGAACAGGATGTCGCCGTTGCGGGCACCCGTGCGGGCGATGATCTCGGCCAACGTGTTGTCGTCCAGGTTCTTGACGATCGGGCTTTGCAGGCCTTCGCGGCCGGCAGCGGCGTCGTTGACCTTGATGTAGGCCAGGCCCTTGGCACCGTAGATCTTGACGAACTCTTGATAAGCGTCGATTTCGCCGCGCGACAGGCCGCCTTCGGCACCGCCGCCAGGCACGCGCAGCGCCACGACGCGGCCGCCGACCATGGTGGCGGCGTTCGAGAACACCTTGAACTCGACGCGCTTCATCAGCTCGGTCAGTTCGGTGAATTCAAGCTTCACGCGCAGGTCGGGCTTGTCGGAGCCGTACTTGAACATGGCGTCGCCGTACGTCATCGTCGGGAACACCGGTAGGTCGATGCCCGCGGCGTTACGGAAGACGTTGCGGATCATGCCTTCGAACATCTCGCGGATTTCTTCTTCGGCGAGGAACGAGGTCTCGATGTCGATCTGCGTGAATTCAGGCTGGCGGTCGGCGCGCAAGTCTTCGTCGCGGAAGCACTTCACGATCTGGTAGTAGCGGTCGTAGCCGGCCACCATCAGCAGCTGCTTGAAGAGCTGGGGCGACTGCGGCAGCGCGAAGAAGCTGCCGTCGTGCACGCGGCTGGGCACGAGGTAGTCGCGCGCGCCTTCGGGCGTGGACTTGCCCAGCATCGGCGTCTCGATGTCGATGAAACCATTGGCATCGAGGAACTTGCGCGTCTCCATCGTCACCTTGTAGCGCAGCATCATGTTGCGCTGCATGGCCGGGCGGCGCAGATCGAGCACGCGGTGCGTGAGGCGGGTGGTTTCCGACAGGTTGTCGTCGTCCAGTAGGAACGGGGGTGTGACCGAGGGGTTCAGCACCTTCAGTTCGTGGCACAGCACTTCGATCTTGCCGCTCTTGAGGCTGTCGTTGGTCGTGCCTTCGGGGCGCGCGCGCACCAGGCCCGTGATCTGCACGCAGAACTCGTTGCGCAGGTTTTCGGCCACGCCGAAGGTGGAGGCGCGATCGGGGTCGCACACCACCTGCACATAACCTTCGCGGTCACGCACGTCGATGAAGATCACGCCGCCGTGGTCGCGGCGACGGTTGACCCAGCCGCAGAGGGTAACGGTCTGGCCCAACAGGGCTTCGGTCACAAGACCGCAATAGTGAGTACGCATGGCCATAGGGATCAATTCCGGCGCCGTTCGGGCGCGTTCGTTTTTATGAGTTGGATGGCTTGGTTGCCACCGTGGTGGGGCCGCCCGGAACGACCACCCCCATCGAGACGATGTACTTGAGCGCTTCGTCCACGCTCATCTTCAGTTCGATGCAGTCGCTGCGCTTGAGCATCACGAAGTAGCCGCCCGTGGGATTGGGCGTGGTCGGCACGTAGACACTGAGGAACTCTTCGCCACCGAGGTGTTCCGCGACTTCATTGCCGGGCGCGCCGGTCACGAAGGCGATGGTCCAGACGTTTTCGCGTGGCCATTGGATCAGCACCGCGGTGCGGAAGGCATTGCCGTTCTCGGAGAACAGCGTGTCCGACACCTGCTTGACGCTGGAGTAGATCGAGCGCACGACGGGAATGCGCCGCACCACCGCATCGCCCCAGCCGAGCAGGCGCTTGCCGACGAAATTGCTGGCGGTGGCGCCCACCACCAGCAGGATGGCCAGCGTGAGCAGCACGCCCAGGCCGCGCACCCGGTGGTCGCTGAGCCAGACCTGCCACTGCTCGGGCAGCAGCCACAGCGTCTGGTCGAGCGTACCGATGATCCAGTTCAGCACGCCGAGCGTGATGACCAGCGGCACGATGACCAGCAAGCCGGACAGCAACCATTTGCGCAGGGCGAGCATGGCGGTCGATCAGTCGCCGCTCTTGGCGGCAGCGGCCGGCGCGGGAGCCGGTGCCGCGGGCGCCGGAGCGGGGCTCGGCGCGGCGGCGGAAGAAGAAGAGGAAGACTCGGCGGACTTGGCGCCGTCGCTCGCAACGGGTGCCGTGGCGGTCTCGGCCTTCTTGCCGCCGCCTTCACGGAAGTCGGTCACGTACCAGCCCGAGCCCTTGAGCTGGAAGCCGGCGGCCGTGACCTGTTTTTCGAACGCGCTCGCGCCACACGCCGGACACACCGTCAGGGGCGCATCGGACATCTTTTGCAAGGCGTCTTTGGCAAAGCCGCAGGCGCTGCACTTGTAGGCGTAGATGGGCATGGAGATTGGGATCAAAAAAGCGGCGCAGCTGCCGCTCGCAAAGCCCTCGATTATAGGCGCGAGAGGCCCTAGCCTGCGCCCAGAGCCGCCTGCCCCTCCCTGTACCGGCGCCGCTCCCGCGCGGCGATCAGGTAGCTGGAGGCCACCACGAAGATCGCCGCCAGCACGATCACCACCGTGGCCAGGGCATTGACCGTCGGGTCGAGCCCCAGCCGGGCGCGCGAGAAGATGACGAGCGGCAGGGTGGTCGAACCGGGCCCCGACAGGAAGGCCGACATCACCACGTCGTCGAGCGAAAGCGTGAAGCTCAGCAGCCAGGCCGCCAGCAAAGACTCCGCGATCATCGGCAGCGTCACCAAAAAGAACACCTGCAGCGGACGGGCGCCCAGGTCTTGCGCCGCCTCTTCGTACTGCGGGTTGAGGTCGCGCAGGCGGGCGCCGATCACCACCGTGGCATAGGCCATGCCGACCAGCATGTGCCCGAGCCAGATGGTTGTGAGCCCTCGCTCCGGGAAGCCGAACACGCGCTGGGCCGACACCAGCATCAGCAGCAGCGACAGCCCGACGATGACTTCGGGCATCACCAATGGCGCGTTGACCATGCCTGCAAAGGCCGTGCGCCCCCGGAACCGGGGAAAGCGCTCCAGCGCGAAGGCGGCCAGGGTTCCCAGCAGGACGGCGCCTGTGGCGGTGCCCGCCGCGATGCGCAGCGACACGAACAGGCCCTCGCGGATCTCGTCGTCGCCGACCAGCTTGTGGTACCAGCGCAGGCTGAAACCGGCCCAGACGTTGGGCACCGGCGAATCGGTGAAGCTGAAGACGATCAGCGCGACGATCGGCAGGTAAAGGAACGCAAAGCCCAGCAACAGCCAGATCCGGCTGGTCCAGCGGGCGGCAGGCGTGGCGATCATGCGGCCTCCCCTTTCGACCTGGCCTTGGCTTTTGCCTGGCTGCTGTTGAGCAGCGCCAGCGGCACGATGATGAGCAGCACCATCACCACGGCCACGCTGGAGGCCATCGGCCAGTCGTTGTTGGAGAAGAACTCGTCCCACAGCACGCGGCCGATCATCAGCGTCTGCGGGCCGCCCAGCAGTTCGGGAATGACGTACTCGCCCACGCAGGGAATGAAGACCAGCATGGCGCCCGCGACGATGCCGCTGCGCGACAGCGGCACGGTGACGCGCCAGAAGGCCTGCCAGGCCGTCGCGCCGAGATCCTGCGCCGCCTCGAGCAGCCGCAGGTCCATCTTGGAAAGCGTGGCGTACAGCGGCAACACCATGAACGGCAGGTAGGTGTAGACCATGCCCAGCACCAGCGAGAACGGGCTGTACATGAACTGCCCGGCCGAGGGAATGAGGCCCAGCGGCAGCAGCACCCGGTCGACATGCAGGTACGCCAGCGCCTGCCCGACCCAGCCGGTCTGCGCATCGAGCAAGCCCTTCCAGGCGTAGACGCGCAGCAGGAAGCTGGTCCAGAACGGCAGCATCACGCCCATCAGCAGCAGCGGTTGCAGGCTCGCCCTGGCGCGGGCCATGAAGTAGGCAAACGGGTAGCCGATGCACAGGCAGATCAGCGTCGTGACCGCCGCGTAGATCAGCGAGTAGCCGTAGGTCGCGAAGTACAGGTCGTCCTGGAACAGCGTGATGTAGTTCTGCAGCTTCAGCGTGAGCGTCAGCTGCTGGTCGGCCCAGCCGATCAGGTCGCTGATCTTCGCGCCGTCCATCTCCGAGAAGCTGATGCGCAGGACGATCAGGAAAGGCAGCAGGAAGAAGACCAGCAGCCACAGGTAGGGCACGCCGATCACGAGCTGCCGGCCCTGCAGGCGACGGGGCCGGTTCTGGCCGGCGGTGGCGGAAGCCACGGGCGCCCCCTTGCTCACTGCGTCAGCACGACCTGCGAGGTCGGCAGCCAATGGGCCCAGACGGCATCGCCCTGCTCGGGCAAGCCGTCGCGGTGGCGGGTCTCGTTCTCGACGTTGACCTTCAGCACGCCACCGCTTGCCAGCCGCAGGTGGTAGACGGTGTAGAGGCCGAAATAGGACGAGGCCTCGACGGTGCCCCGCACCTTGTTGTGCGTGCCCTCGGGTTCATCGGGACTCAGGTGGATCTTCTCGGGCCGCACCGCCACCGTGACGGTCTGCCCTTCGTAGCCGGTGATCCCATGGCCGACGCGGTGCAGCACGTCAGCGCACTGGATGTCGACGTGGTCTGCCTCGTCCGCCACCACGCTGCCCTCCATGAGGTTGACGTTGCCGATGAAGTCGGCAACGAAGCGCGTGGCCGGGGTTTCGTACACGTCGGCCGGCGCACCGACCTGCAGGAAGCGGCCTTCGCTCATGACCGCGATGCGCGAGGCCATGGTCATGGCCTCTTCCTGGTCGTGCGTGACCATCACGCAGGTCACGCCGACCTGCCGGATGATGTTGACCAGCTCGATCTGCGTGGCTTCGCGCAGCTTCTTGTCGAGCGCACCCAGCGGCTCGTCGAGCAGCAGCAGCTTGGGTCGCTTGGCCAGGCTGCGCGCCAGCGCCACGCGCTGCTGCTGCCCGCCCGAGAGCTGGTGCGGCTTGCGCTTGGCGAAAGTGGTGAGCTGCACCAGGCGCAGCATCTCGTCGACGCGGGCGGCGATCTCGGCCTTGGGCAGCTTGTCGCGGCGCAGGCCGAAGGCGATGTTGTCCCAGACCGTGAGATGCGGAAACAGCGCGTACGACTGGAACATCATGTTCACCGGCCGCTTGTACGGCGGCAGGCCCGCGAGGTCGTTGCCGTCGAGCACCACGCGCCCCGACGAAGGCAGCTCGAAGCCCGCCAGCATGCGCAGCAAGGTGCTCTTGCCGCAGCCCGACGAACCGAGCAAGGCGAAGATCTCGCCGCGCGCCACGTCCAGGCTGACTTCGTTGACGGCGCGAAAGTCACCGAAATCCTTGGTGACGGCCTCGATGCGCAGGAAGGCGCCTGCCTCGTTGGGAACACTCATAGCGACTCTGTCGGTGCGGTCAGCGATTGGCCTTGAAGTTGGTGAAGGTGCGCGTGATCAGCCGCAGCGTGGCCTGGTCGGGCGTGTCCGGCGAAATCATTCCGGCGAGCGCGGCCTCGGGCGGGAACACCGCCTTGTCCTTGGCCAGCGCCGGGTTGACGAACTTCATCGCCGCCTTGTTGGGGTTGGCATAGAACACCTTGTTGGTGAGCGATGCATGCACCTCGGGCCGCAGGATGTAGTTGATCCACTTGTAGGCGTTCTCCGGGTGCTTGGCATCCTTGGGAATGGCCATGGTGTCGAAGAACAGAAGGCCGCCGCTCTTGGGCACCAGTGCCTCGAGGTTCTGCGGATTCTTCGCCTTGGCCGACTTGTCCTTGGCAATCATGATGTCGCCCGACCAGCCGATCACCGCGCAGAGCTGGCCCTTGGCCATCTGGTCGATGTAGTCGGAGCCCGAGCCGGAAAAGCGCGTCACGCTGGGCCGCACGGCCTTGAGCATGTCGCCCGCGGCCTTGTAGTCGGCCGGGTCCTTGCTGCGCGGGTCCTTGCCGATGTACTTCAGCGCGATCGGCAGGATCTCGGAAGCCGTATCGAGGAAAGAGATGCCGCAGCCCTTGAGCTTGGAGGCGTACTCGGGCTTGAAGACCAGGTCCCAGGCGTTGTCGGGCATGGGCATGCTGCCCAGCGCGGCCTTGACCTTGTCGGCGTTGATGCCCACCGTGGTGTAGCCCCAGAGCCAGTCGACGATGTAGTCGTTGCCCGGGTCCATCTTGGCCAACTGGGCCTGGATCGCCGGATCGAGGTTGGCGAGGTTCGGGATCTTCGACTTGTCCAGCTTCTGCAGCAGGCCGGCCTGGATCTGCATCTTGGCGAAGTGCGAGCCGGGCACGACGATGTCGTAGCCGCTCATGCCCGCGACCAGCTTGGCGTGCAGCGCCTCGTTGCTGTCGAACAGGTCGTAGCGGACCTTGATGCCCGTTTCTTTCTCGAAGTTCGCGACGGTGTCGGCGGCGATGTAGTCGCCCCAGTTGTAGATGTTGAGGACCTTCTCTTCCTCGGCACGGACAGCGGTCGTGCCCAGCACGGCGGCGGCAACGGCAAGCGCACCGAGAACCCGGCCGGGACGCAGCGACATCGATTTCATGGGACTTATCCTCCGGAAAAAATGGGGCGCAAGGGGTTGGCTGGCAGTCAGAAGAGGCGCACGCGCACCAGCAACTGCATGGCGAGCAACCCCAATACAAAACCTATGCCACCGTAGACGATGGCCTGCAGCAGCCGGTTGGTGCGTTTTTGCTCGGCCAGCAGTTCGAGCAATTCGCGGCGGTTGTCCGCGGGGCGATTTTCAAGGAAATCGTGCAACAGGCGCGGCAATTGCGGCAGCAGCTTGGCGTAGCGCGGCGCCTCGGCCTTGAGCTGCTGGAACAGCTTCTTGGGACCGATCTGGTCGACCATCCACTTCTCGAGGAAGGGCTTGGCCGTGGCCCAGAGATCGAGCTCGGGGTCGATGTTGCGGCCCAGGCCCTCGATGTTGAGCAGGGTCTTCTGCAGCAACACCAGCTGCGGCTGGATCTCGACGTGGAAACGGCGCGAGGTCTGGAAGAGGCGCATCAGCACCATGCCGAGCGAAATTTCCTTCAGCGGCCGGTCGAAGTACGGCTCGCAGACGGTGCGGATCGCGGCCTCCAGCTCGTCGATGCGCGTGCCCACGGGCACCCAGCCGCTTTCGAGGTGCAGCTCTGCCACGCGCTTGTAGTCGCGCCGGAAGAAGGCCACGAAGTTCTGCGCGAGGTACTCCTTGTCCGACTCGGTCAGCGTGCCGATGATGCCGAAGTCCAGCGAGATGTAGCGCCCGAAGGTCTCGGGCTCCAGGCTCACCTGGATGTTGCCGGGGTGCATGTCGGCGTGGAAGAAGCCGTCGCGGAACACCTGCGTGAAGAAGATCGTGACGCCGTCGCGCGCCAGCTTGGGAATGTCGACGCCGGCGGCACGCAGGCGGTCCATCTGCGCGATGGGCACGCCGTTCATGCGCTCCATCACGATGACTTCGGGGTGGCAGAAGTCCCAGAACATCTCGGGAATGAGCACCAGGTCGAGCGACGCCATGTTTCGGCGCAGTTGCGCCGCGTTGGCCGCCTCGCGCACGAGGTCGAGTTCGTCGTGCAGGTACTTGTCGAACTCGCCGACCACCTCGCGCGGCTTCAGGCGCTTGCCGTCGGCCGACAGGTTCTCGAGCCAGCCGGCCATCATGGCCATCAGTGCCAGGTCTTTCTCGATCACGCCGCGCATGTTGGGCCGCAGCACCTTGACCGCGACGTCGCGCAACTCGCCCTGGTTGGTGCGGATGGTGGCGAAGTGCACCTGCGCAATCGATGCGCTGGCAATCGGGGTTTCGTCGAACTGCACGAAGACGTCGCCCACCGGACGGCGGAATGCACGTTCGATGGTCGCAATGGCCACCGACGACGGGAACGGCGGCACGCGGTCCTGCAGGAAGGCAAGCTCGTCGGCGATGTCGGGCGGCAGCAGGTCGCGCCGGGTCGACAGCACCTGGCCGAACTTCACGAAGATGGGGCCGAGCCGTTCGAGGGCTTCGCGCAGCCGCTGGCCGCGTGGTGCATCGAGGTTGCGCCCGAACGAGACGACGCGCGTGACCACGCGCAGCCAGGGCTTCTGGAAGCTCGAGAGCACCAGCTCGTCGAGGCCGTAGCGCAGCGCGACCCAGACGATGAACAGGCCGCGGTAGAAGCGCCTCATTCGGCGTTGCCCGCCGAACCGCCGGCGCGCGCCGTACGGTCGCCGACAAACTGCCGCAGCGCGCCCACGACGCGCCGCACGCCGTTGCCGATGGTGTGCGCGGGCACATCGCCGATCAGGCGCGCAAGGTCGTCCTCGACATCCCAGCGCACGTGATCGACCAGCCAGTTGACCTCGGCGGCCAATTGCACGTCGCCGACGATCTGCACGGAAGGCTTGTCGCCGCGCAGCGTGGCGCGGGCCAGGTCGAAGGGGGATTCGTCGGTCACGGTCAGGGTGAGTTCGGGGACCGAACCTTCAGGGGCCAGGTCGAGCAGGCCGGCTGGCGTGGCCACCAGCTCCATCGTCACGAAGCGCCACTGAAAGCGAACCACCCGCCCCTGCTGGCGCAGCAGCCGCTGCTGGGCCTCGGGCTCCTGCTGCAGCACGTGGTTCAGGAACAGGACCGCGCGGTGCTGGATCTCGTGGACCGCCCAGCCCGGAGGCTGGAGACGTTCGCCGATGCGATTGAAAAGGTCGCCGAGAAAAGAAAAAGGGGACGATGGTGTAGCCATGGTCCCCATTATCCCGTCACTGTCGCGGCCCTGTGACGGCCGCGCTTCAGCTTTTTGTTTACTGCAGAGCCTGCACGCCGGCCACCAGCCAGCCGCTGTTGCCGCTGGTCGGCTTGGTCATGTTCCAGACTTCGCGGAACGGACCCGGGCCTGCCGAGGCGTCTTCGCGGATCATGCCGGAGAACTCCACGCTGGCCATGTACGCATCGGGCAGCTCTTCGATGCCGAGCAGCTTGGCGTCGAGCATCACGACTTCGGTCTTGTTCGAGGCACCACCCGTGTGGCTGGCGCGATCGGCCAGTTGCGTGCGGATCTCGTCGACCATGCTGTCGGTCATCATCGAACGCAGCGTCGACACATCGGCGCGGTCCCATGCATCTTGCAGCGTCACGAAGTTGCGCTTGGCGGCGCCGAGGAAGCCTTCCACGTCGAAGCCGGCGGGCGTGCCCCAGGCTTGCGAGCCTGCCAGAGCCGAACCGATCATGCTGCCACCGGCCGCAGCGCCTGCCGCGGAGAGGCTGCTGCCATGACGATCCGCATCCGTTGCGGGCGTGCTGTCGAAGGCCGTGGCATTGCGTTCCCACGGACGGGCCGATGCGTCGTTGCCCACGTTGGCCGGGCTGTACTGCACGGGTGCGGTGGCGTTGCTCGGGCTGCCGCCTGCGCCCTGGAACGCGAAGCCGCCCTGGCGATTGGCGCCCGAAGCTTGCTGCGAGCGTGCCTTGATCATGCGCCACACCACCACACCGGCCAACACGAGCAGGCCGATCAGCAGGATGTTGCCGAAGCCGGCGCCGAGGCCGAGCGAATGCGCGAGCCATGCGAGGCCCAGGCCTGCGGCGAGGCCGCCGAGCATGGCACCCCATGGGCGCTTCGGTGCGGCAGCCGCGGCCGGCGTTGCGGGCTTGGCTGCTGCGGCATTGGTGGCGTTCTGTTGCGCGGGTGCGCCGGGCGCTGCCGGCGGCGTGGCCTGGCGTTGCGTCACGTTGGACGACTGGCGCCCCATGGACTTGCCACCGCCCATGCGAGCGGCTTCAGCCTGGACACTGCCCAGCACCATTGCAGCCGCCAAAAACAAAGTACCCAAACTCTTCATGTCGTCTCCTCTTGAGCGAAAGATTCGCCTCATCAACACTTGATTCCAACATGGAGGGCAGCCACGCCACCCGTCATGTTGTGATAGTCCACATGTCCGAAACCGCCCTCTTTCATGAGGGTCTTGAGCTCCTCTTGCGCGGGATGCATCCGGATCGATTCGGCGAGATAGCGGTAGCTCGCATCGTCACCGGCCACGAGCTTGCCAAGGCGCGGCAGCACGTTGAAGGAGTACCAGTCGTAGGCCTTGGCCAGCGGCTTCGCGACCTTCGAGAACTCGAGCACCAGCAACTTGCCGCGCGGCTTGAGCACGCGGTTCATTTCCTTGAGCGCGATGTCCTTGTGCGTCATGTTGCGCAGGCCGAAGGCCACCGTGACCACGTCGAAGTGGTTGTCGGGAAAGGGCAGCTTCTCGGCGTCGCAGACCATGGTGGGCAGCGACACGCCGGCGTCGAGCAGACGGTCGCGGCCGGTGCGCAGCATGGCTTCGTTGATGTCGGTGTGAACCACCTCGCCGGTGGCGCCGACCTTCTTGGCGAAGGCCATGGCCAGGTCGCCGGTGCCGCCCGCGATGTCGAGCACGCGCGAGCCTTCGCCCACGTTCGCCACCATCACGGTGTAGGCCTTCCAGGCGCGATGCAGGCCGACCGACATCAGGTCGTTCATGACGTCGTAGCGCGAGGCTACCGAGTCGAAGACGCCGCGAACGCGTTTCGCCTTCTCGCTTTCGTCGACCTTCTCGAAGCCGAAGTGTGTGGTGCTCATGCAACCGATGTTAGGCCGGAAGCACGCACATCAAGCTGACGACCCCGCACGCACGGCGGACATTTGTTGCTTTTTTATTCAAACACGGGCGTGCCGAAACGCGCGCCCTTCCTGCCTGTAGGGCTATCTTTTCAATAGCACGGCGACCCGAAGGCGGACCTCAGTGGCTGCTGCAGGCGTGGCCGCTCTTGTCGATCATCGGCGTGTCGCGATCGACACCCGCCGCGGCAAGGCGCCGCTCGTATTCGGCCCACAACTCGGCCTGCTTCGCACCGAGTTCGTAGAGCAGGTCCCACGAGTAGATGCCGGTGTTGTGCCCATCGCTGAAGGTCGGCTGCACCGCGTAGTTGCCGACCGGCTCCAGGTTGGCCAGCTCGACTTCGCGCTTGCCGGTCTGCAGGATCTCCTGCCCCGGGCCATGGCCCTGCACTTCGGCGGACGGCGAATAGATGCGCATCAGCTCGAAGGGAATGCGGAAGGTCGCGCCATCGGAAAAACCGACTTCGAGCACGCGCGACTGGCCGTGCACGGTGATCGATTGCGGCGTCGGTGCGCCCGGTTTCAAACCTGCCATCAGAAGCTCCTCGTGACCAGACGCTCGATCATCGCAGCCTCGATGGCCGGCAGGCGCGCGGCCACCTGCGCCTGCTGCGCCGCATTCACTTCGCGCTGCACCGGCGCCCAGATCGAGCCGGGGAAATGGCTGTCGTCCGCAAAGCGCGCGATCACGTGCCAGTGCAGGTGCGGCACCATGTTGCCGAGCGCGGCCAGGTTGATCTTGGCGGGCTTCAGGTGCTCGCGCAGGCATTGCTCGACCACCGTCACGGCCTCCATGCACAGCACGCGGTCGGACGCTTCGAGATCGGAAAACTCCGCCGCATGCGAGCGCCAGACCACGCGATAGAACGCCGGGAACCCGGCCTCTTCCGCATGGATGACGCGCAGCTTCGCGCCCTCGAACACGACACGGCCACCCGCGCCTTCGCACAAGGGGCAGCCCTGCACCTTCATACCAGCACCCGTTCGATGCCACCCTGATTGGCAGCGGCCACGTATTGCGGCATCCAGTCGTTGCCGAGAATCTTGTTGGCCATCTCGACCACGATGTAGTCGGCTTCGAGCAGGCCGTTGTTCAGGTCGTTGCCGTAGCGCGAGAGGCCTTGCAGGCAGCTCGGGCAGCTGGTGAGGATCTTCACGTTGTCGGTCGCGCCGACGTTGCCGCTCTCGCGCAATGCGGCCTCGCCCTTCTTCAACTCTTCTTCCTTGCGGAAGCGGATCTGCGTCGAGATGTCCGGCCGCGACACACCGAGCGTGCCCGATTCGCCGCAGCAGCGGTCGTTCTTGAGCACGTTGTCGCCGACCAGTGCCTTCACCGTCTTCATCGGGTCCTGCTGCTTCATCGGCGAATGGCAGGGGTCGTGGTACAGGTAGCCACCACCGCCCGCGTCGGCCAGCGTGATGCCCTTTTCGAGCAGGTACTCGTGGATGTCGATGATCCGGCAGCCCGGGAAGATCTTGTCGAACTGGTAGCCCTGCAGCTGGTCGTAGCAGGTGCCGCAGCTCACCACCACGGTCTTGATGTCGAGGTAGTTGAGCGTGTTCGCGACGCGGTGGAAGAGCACACGGTTGTCCGTGATCATCTTCTCGGCCTTGTCGAACTGGCCGCTGCCGCGCTGCGGATAGCCGCAGCACAGATACCCCGGCGGCAGCACCGTCTGCACGCCCGCATGCCAGAGCATCGCCTGCGTGGCCAAGCCCACTTGCGAGAACAGCCGCTCCGATCCGCACCCCGGGAAGTAGAAGACCGCCTCGGTTTCGGACGTGGTCGACTTCGGGTTGCGGATGATCGGCACGTAGTCGGCATCCTCGATGTCGAGCAGCGCGCGTGCCGTCTTCTTCGGCAGGTTGCCCGGCATCTTCTTGTTGATGAAGTGGATCACCTGCTCCTTGATCGGCGCAGGCCCCAGCGTGGCCGGCGGCGCGCCGGTCTGCTTCTTCGCAAGGCCGCGCAGCAGGTCGTTGGCCAGGCGCTGCGCCTTGAAGCCGACACCCACCATGCCCGCGCGCACCGTCTTGATGGTCTGCGGGTTGGTCGCGTTGAGGAAGAACATCGCGGCCGCGTTGCCGGGACGGAAGCTCTTCTGCCCCATTTTGCGCAACAGGTTGCGCATGTTCATCGACACGTCGCCGAAGTCGATCTTCACCGGGCACGGCGTCAGGCACTTGTGGCACACGGTGCAGTGGTCGGCCACATCCTCGAACTCTTCCCAGTGCTTGATGCTGATGCCGCGCCGCGTCTGCTCTTCGTAGAGGAAGGCCTCCACCAGCAGCGAGGTCGCAAGGATCTTGTTGCGCGGGCTGTACAGCAGGTTGGCGCGCGGCACGTGCGTGGCGCACACCGGCTTGCACTTGCCGCAGCGCAGGCAGTCCTTCACGCTGTCGGCAATGGCGCCGATGTCGCTCTGCTGCATGATCAGCGACTCGTGCCCCATGAGGCCGAAGCTCGGCGTGTAGGCGTTGGTCAGGTCGGCATGCAGCGCGACGGCTTCGCCCGCGGGCGCACGCAGCAGCTTGCCCTTGTTGAAGCGGCCTTCGGGGTCGACCCGCTTCTTGTAGTCGGTGAAGGGCTTCAGTTCTTCATCGCTCAGGAACTCGAGCTTGGTGATGCCGATGCCATGCTCGCCCGAGATCACGCCGTCGAGGCTGCGCGCCAGCGCCATGATGCGCACCACCGCGGCATGCGCGGTCTGCAGCATGTCGTAGTTGTCGCTGTTCACGGGAATGTTGGTGTGCACGTTGCCGTCGCCCGCGTGCATGTGCAGCGCGACCCACACGCGGCCCTTGAGCACGCGCTTGTGGATGGCCGTGCACTCGGCCAGGATCGGCGCGAACTCGGCACCCGGAAAGATGTCCTGCAGCGGCTGGCGCAACTGCGCCTTCCAGCTGGCGCGCAGGCTGTGGTCCTGCAGCTGCGGGAACAGCGCATCGACGTTCTGCAGCCAGCCGGCCCACAGCGCGCGCGTCTCCTGCACCAGCGCCACGGCCTGTGCCACGCGGTCTTCGAGCAGCTCGGCCGCCGGGATCTCGTGCGCGTCGTCGGTCTTGCCCAGCGGCAGGTTGCCGCGCGTGAGGAAGGTTTCGAGCTCGTCGGTCAGCGCGAGCTTGTTCTGCAGCGACAGCTCGATGTTGATGCGCTCGATGCCGTCGCTGTACTCGGCCATGCGCGGCAGCGGGATCACCACGTCTTCATTGATCTTGAAGGCGTTGGTGTGCTTGCTGATGGCCGCCGTGCGCTTGCGGTCGAGCCAGAATTTCTTGCGCGCCTCGGGGCTGATGGCGATGAAGCCCTCGCCGCTGCGCGAGTTGGCGATACGCACCACTTCCGAGGTGACACGGGCCACCGCATCGGCGTCGTCGCCCGCGATGTCGCCGAACAGCACCATCTTCGGCAGGCCGCCGTGCTTCTTCGACTTGGTGGCGTAGCCCACGGCCTTCAGATAGCGGTCGTCCAGGTGTTCGAGGCCAGCCAGCAGCACGCCCGAACGCTTCTGCTCGGCGAACATGAAGTCCTTGATCTCGACGATGCTGGGCACCGCGTCCTTCGCGTTGCCGAAGAACTCGAGGCACACCGTGCGCGTGTGGGCGGGCATGCGGTGCACGACCCAGCGGCAGCTGGTGATGAGGCCGTCGCAGCCTTCTTTCTGGATGCCCGGCAGGCCCGAGAGGAACTTGTCGGTCACGTCCTTGCCGAGGCCTTCCTTGCGGAAGGTCTTGCCGGGGATGTCGAGGTGCTCGGTGCGCAGCTTCGTCTTGCCATCAGCCGCGTAGTACTGCAGCTCGAACACGGCGCGCTCGGCGTCGTGGATCTTGCCGAGGTTGTGGCCGATGCGGGTCACTTCGAGCCACTCGGCCTGCGGCGTGACCATGCGCCACGAGGCGAGGTTGTCGAGCGCGGTGCCCCACAGCACGGCCTTCTTGCCGCCGGCGTTCATCGCCACGTTGCCGCCGACGCACGAGGCCTCAGCCGAGGTCGGATCGACCGCGAACACGAAGCCCGCGCGCTCGGCCGCATCGGCCACGCGCTGCGTGACCACGCCGGCTTCGGTCCAGATGGTCGGCACGGGCTGCTCGAGGCCGGGTAGCGGAACGTGCTCGACCTCCGTCATCGCCTCGAGCTTCTCGGTGTTGATGACGACACTGTTCCAGGTGAGCGGAATCGCGCCGCCGGTGTAGCCGGTGCCGCCGCCGCGCGGAATGATGGTCAGGCCGAGTTCGATGCAGCCCTTCACCAGCAGCGCCATCTCGGTCTCGGTGTCGGGGCACAGCACGACGAAGGGGTACTCGACGCGCCAGTCGGTCGCGTCGGTCACATGAGACACGCGCGAGAGGCCGTCGAACTTGATGTTGTCCTTGGCCGTGAGCCGGCGCAGCACGCGCGTGGCCTTGCGGCGCAGGGCGGCGACGTCGCGGAACATGGTGTCGAAGGTGGACACCGCGTTGCCCACGAGGTGCGTCAGCTCGCCCACGAGCTGGTCGCGCGGCAGGTCGCTGTCGGGGGTGCGGCGCTTCTGGACTTCGGTCAGGCGATGCTTGAGCGCATCGACCAGTTGGCCCCGGCGGCGCGGGTTGTCGAGCAGGTCGTCGACAAGATAGGGGTTGCGCTGCACGACCCAGATGTCGCCCAGCACCTCGTAGAGCATGCGCGCCGATCGGCCGGTGCGGCGCTCGGCACGCAGTGTCTGCAGCAGGTCCCAGCCGCGTTCGCCCAGCAGGCGAATCACGATCTCTCGATCGGAGAAGCTGGTGTAGTTGTACGGGATCTCGCGCAGTCGGACAGGCTCTGCGGCCTGTGCCAACAGCGTGTTCAACGCGGTCGGAGCATTCATCGGGTGGGGCCCTTGGCCAGGCGCTGCGCGCCCATGTAGCCGGGGGGGTGGATTTTAGGGCAGGGCTTGGGGGCTTTGCCTGTGGGCTTGTGGTTGCCCTTGTGCTATGGCGACCGCGCGGAGCGGATGCCGGGCGCGTGTCGTGGCTTTGATGCCGGCGCCTTTACCCCAACTCTCTCCCGGAGGGCGAGGGAGTCATATGGAGGCCGGCGCCCATCGCCAAGCCCCGCGAAAAAACCCGGAACCTTAGAACAGCACGCGGCTGCGGATCGTCCCGTTCACCTTCGCCAGCTTCTCCAGCGCCAGGTCCGACGAGGCCGCGTCGATGTCCATCACCACATAGCCGACCTTCTCGTTGGTCTGCAGGAACTGCGAGGAGATGTTGATGTTGTTGTCCGAAAAGATCTTGTTGATCTCGGACAGCACGCCCGGCACGTTCCGGTGGATGTGCAGCAGCCGGTGCTTGCCGGGGTGCGCGGGCAGCGCCACCTCGGGGAAATTGACCGACGAAGTCGAGGTTCCGTTGTCGCTGTACTTGACCAGCTTCTCGGCCACTTCCAACCCGATGTTGGCCTGCGCCTCCATCGTCGAGCCACCGATGTGCGGGGTCAGGATCACGTTGTCCAGCCCTCGCAGCGGCGACTGGAACTCGTCCTTGTTGCTGCGCGGCTCCACCGGGAACACGTCGATGGCGGCGCCCAGCAGCTTCTTTTCTTTCAATGCGCCAGCCAGCGCCTCGATCTCGACCACGGTGCCGCGCGAGGCATTGATGAGGATCGCGCCCGGCTTCATGGCGGCGAACTCGGCCTCGCCGATCATCCATTGCGTGGCCTGCGTCTCGGGCACGTGCAGCGTCACGATGTCGCTCTGCGCCAGCAGCTGGTGCAGCTCACGCACCTGGCGCGCGTTGCCCAGCGGCAGCTTGGTGACCACGTCGAAGAAGGCGACGTGCATGCCCAGCGCTTCGGCCAGCACCGACAGCTGCGCGCCGATCGAGCCGTAGCCCACGATGCCCAGCGTCTTGCCGCGAATTTCGAAGGCGTTCTCGGCCGACTTGAGCCAGCCGCCGCGATGCGCCACCGCGCTCTTCTCGGGCACGCCGCGCAGCAGCAGGATGGCTTCGGCCAGCACCAGTTCGGCCACCGAACGGGTGTTGGAGAAAGGTGCGTTGAACACCGCCACGCCATGCTCGCGGGCAGCTTCGAGGTCGACCTGGTTCGTGCCGATGCAGAAGCATCCGGCCGCCACCAGCTTGTGCGCGGCCGCGAAGACTTCGGCCGTCAGCTGGGTCCGCGAACGGATGCCCACGAAATGCACGTCGGCGATCTTGGCCTTGAGTTCGGCGTCGGGCAGGGCACCCGGCAGCGACTCGATGTTGGTGTAGCCGGCGGCGCGCAGCACCTCCACGGCCGAAGGGTGGATGCCCTCGAGCAAAAGGAACTTGATCCTGCTTTTGTCGAGGGAGGTTTTGCTGCTCATGAGGTACTCAAGGAAGCCCCGGCCATGGCGACAAGCTAGGCCAAAAAAGGGAGGGCGATGCTAGCATGGTGCAGCGCACCATGAGGGTGCCCCGACCGATGGCGCCACGCCGTCCAAGGGGGTTTACCCGGGTTTCATGCGCTGTGGACTCCGTGAGACAAAGCCGCAAAACCGTCACGTATGTAACCTAACATCATCGGTTTACTTTTTCTCTACAGGAGTCCTATGCGCTTCAAGACGCTTGCCATCGCTTCCGCGCTGGCCACCCTGCTGGCCGCGCCAGCCCTTGCCCAGGCCCAGACCGAAATTCAGTGGTGGCATTCGATGGACGGCGCACTGAACGACTGGGTCAACGACCTCGCCAAGCAGTTCAACGAGAGCCAGAAGGAATACAAGGTCGTGCCGACCTTCAAGGGCGAATACGACCAGTCGATGGCCGCCGGCATCGCCGCCTTCCGCTCTGGCAATGCGCCCGACATCCTGCAGGTCTTCGAAGTGGGCACGGCCACCATGATGTATTCCAAGGGCGCCATCAAGCCCGTGGCCGAAGTCATGAAGGAAGGCGGCCAGAAGTTCGACCCCAAGGCGTACATCCCCGCTGTGGCCGGCTACTACACGGCCCCCAACGGCCAGATGCTGTCGTTCCCGTTCAACAGCTCGACGACGGTTTTCTACTACAACAAGGACGCCTTCAAGGCCGCCGGCCTGGACCCCGAAAAGGCTCCCGCCACCTGGCCTGAAGTCGTGGCCGCCGCCGCCAAGCTCAAGGCCGCCGGCAACCAGTGCCCGTTCACCACCTCGTGGATGAGCTGGGCCCAGCTCGAGAGCTTCTCGACCTGGCACAACACCTCGTACGCCACCAAGGGCAACGGCTTCGGCGGCCTCGACGCGCGCCTGGAGTTCAACTCGCCGCTGCACGTTCGCCACTTCGAGAACCTGGCCAACATGTCCAAGCAAGGCCTCTTCGTCTACAAGGGCCGCGCCAGCAAGCCGATCACCTCGTTCACCTCGGGTGAATGCGCGATGTTCATCGGCTCGTCGGGCAGCTACGCCAGCGTGAAGCGCGACGCCAAGTTCAAGTTCGCCGAATCGGCGCTGCCCTACTACCCGGACGTGCAGGGCGCACCGCAGAACACCATCGTCGGTGGTGCCAGCCTGTGGGTGATGTCGGGCAAGCCGGCCGCCAACTACAAGGGCGTGGCCGCGTTCTTCACCTTCCTGTCGAGCCCCAAGGTCCAGTCCGAAAGCCACATGCGCACCGGCTACCTGCCGATCACGACCGCGGCCTATGAGCTGACCCAGCAGTCGGGCTTCTACAAGGAGAACCCGGGTACCGACGTGGCCGTGAACCAGATGATCAAGAAGACGACCGACAAGTCGCGTGGCGTGCGCCTGGGCAACATGCCCCAGATCCGCGCCATCGAGGACGAAGAAACCGAACTGATCTGGACCGGCAAGAAGACCCCGAAAGAAGCCCTGGACAGCGCTGTCAAGCGCGGAAACGAACTTTTGGTGAAATTCCAGGCCGCAAACAAGTAAGCTCTGCACCCGGCGAATCGGCGCGAACGAATGTTCGTTTCGGTTCGTTTTATCCTCTACAAGCCAGCCTGCTCCCCCGTGCAGTGCTGGCTGTTTGCTTATTAGTGTGTCTGTGACCTGAGCTGCTCCTCATGGAAAAACGCGTTCTCTTTCGCTCGAATTGGTTGCCCTGGGCCTTGCTCGCCCCGCAGCTGATCGTCGTCGCCGTCTTCTTCTTCTGGCCCGCCGGCCAGGCGCTGGTGCAGTCGCTGCAGCAGCAGGATGCCTTCGGCAACTCGGTCACCTGGGTCGGCTTCGACAACTTCGTGGCGCTGTGGAACGACAGCACCTACATGGCCTCGGTCCAGACCACGCTGGTCTTCTCGACGCTGGTCACGGTGCTGGGCCTGGGCATTGCGCTGGTGCTGGCCGTCTTCGCCGACCGCGTGGTGCGCGGCTCGCGCTTCTATCGCAGCGTGCTGATCCTGCCGTATGCGGTGGCGCCGGTGGTCACCGGCCTCCTGTGGTCGTTCATGTTCTCGTCGTCGGTCGGCATCGTCACCTACTGGCTCAGGAAAATGGGCTTCAGCTGGAACCACCTGCTCAACGGCAACGACGCCATGGCGCTGGTCGTGATGGCGGCGGTGTGGAAGCAGATCTCCTACAACTTCCTGTTCTTCCTCGCGGGCCTGCAGTCGATCCCGAAGTCGCTGATCGAGGCCGCCGCCATCGACGGCGCGCGCCCGATGCGCCGCTTCTGGACCATCCAGTTCCCGCTGCTCACGCCCACCACCTTCTTCCTGCTGGTGATCAACATGGTGTACGCCTTCTTCGACACCTTCGCGATCATCGACGCCACCACGCAGGGCGGCCCCGGCAAGGACACCGCGACGCTGGTCTACCGTGTGTACTTCGACGGCTTCCGCGGCATGGACTTCGGCGGCGCGGCCGCGCAGTCGGTGGTGCTGATGGTCATCGTTATCGGACTGACCGTGCTGCAGTTCCGCTACGTCGAGAAAAAGGTGCAGTACTGATGGCCACCCCGATGCAACAACGCCACGCCTGCGTTTCTCTTCGCGCCACGGAGGCCCGCCATGGTTGAGCGCCGCCCTTCCCTCGGCATCCTCGCGCACGCGATCATGATCTTCGGCGTGCTGCTGGTGGTCTTCCCGATCTACCTGGCCTTCGTCGCCTCGACGCACACGCCGCAGGAAATCATGCAGGTGCCGATGCCCATCGTGCCCGGCAACTACTTCTGGGAAACCTACAAGACGGCCCTGGTCGGCGGCAGCGGCGCCAGCGCCAACGTGTCGGTGGCCCGCATGATCTGGGTCAGCTCGGTCATCACCTTCGTCATCACCTTCGGCAAGATCAGCATCTCGCTGCTGTCGGCCTTCGCGGTGGTGTACTTCCGCTTCCCGCTGCGCAGCCTGTGCTTCTGGCTGATCTTCATCACGCTGATGCTGCCGGTCGAAGTGCGCATCGGCCCGACCTACCAGGTGGTGGCCAGCCTGGGCATGATCAACACCTTTGCCGGGCTCTCGGTGCCGCTGATCGCCTCGGCCACGGCCACCTTCCTGTTCCGCCAGTTCTTCCTGACAGTGCCCGACGAGCTGGTCGAAGCCGCGCGCGTCGACGGCGCGGGCGCCATGCGCTTCTTCAAGGACATCCTGCTGCCGCTGTCGAAGACCAGCATCGCGGCGCTGTTCGTGATCCAGTTCATCTACGGATGGAACCAGTACCTCTGGCCGCTGATCGCCGCGACCAGCGAGAACATGTACCCGATCGTGGTCGGCATCAAGGCCATGATCGGCAACGGCGAATCGCCGACCGACTGGAACGTGGTGATGGCCACCGCCGTGCTGGCCATGCTGCCGCCCGCCGTGGTGGTGGTCCTCATGCAGAAATGGTTCGTCAAGGGCCTGGTCGATACCGACAAATAAAACGCTGAACCAAAAATGGCTGCTCTCTCTCTACGCAACGTCATCAAGCGCTACGGCCACGGGCCCAAAGCCAACCAGGTCATCCACGGCGTGAGCGCCGAGATCGCCGACCATGAATTCATCGTGATCGTCGGGCCCTCGGGCTGCGGCAAGTCGACACTGCTGCGCATGGTCGCCGGCCTCGAGGAAATCTCGGCCGGCGAGATCGCCATCGGCAACCGCGTGGTGAACAACCTCGAGCCCTCCGAGCGCGACATCGCGATGGTGTTCCAGAACTACGCGCTCTATCCGCACATGACGGTGTTCGACAACATGGCCTATGGCCTGAAGATCCTCAAGGTGCCGGTGCCCGAGATCAAGGCGCGCGTCGACAAGGCCGCGAAGATCCTCGAACTCGGCCACCTGCTGGCACGCAAGCCGCGCGAACTGTCCGGCGGCCAGCGCCAGCGCGTGGCCATGGGCCGCGCGATCGTGCGCCAGCCGCAGGTCTTTCTGTTCGACGAACCGCTGTCGAACCTCGACGCCAAGCTGCGCGCGCAGACCCGCCTCGAAATCCAGAAGCTGCACCGCGAGCTGGGCATCACCTCGCTGTTCGTCACGCACGACCAGGTCGAGGCCATGACGCTGGCGCAACGCATCATCGTGATGAACGGCGGCGTGATGGACCAGTTCGCGACGCCGGAAGAGGTCTACAACCGCCCCGCCACCACCTTCGTGGCCAGCTTCATCGGCTCGCCGCCGATGAATCTGCTGAAACACGCGCCGGGTGTGCGCCCGGGCCAGATCCTGGGCATTCGCCCCGAGCACATGAGCCTCGACGAAAACGGCTGGACGGTGCAGGTCGAGCAGGTCGAGCTGCTGGGCGCCGAGCGCCTGGTTTACGGCCGCATCGGCGACGAGCAGATCATCATGCGCACCGACGAAGGCGACCATCCACCGGTGGCCGGCGACACGGTGAAGATCGCCGCGCGCGAAGACAAGCTGCACTGGTTCGACGCCGGTTCCGGCAAGCGCGCCGACTGAGCGATGACAGCGCTGAAACCCTGGCCCTACCCCCGCTGGGTCGCGCATCGCGGCGCCGGCAAGCTCGCGCCTGAAAACACGCTCGCTGCTTTCAAGCTCGGCGCCTCGCACGGCTACCGCATGTTCGAGTGCGATGCCAAGCTCAGCGCCGACGGCGTGCCCTTTTTGATGCACGACGCCACGCTCGACCGCACCACCAGCGGCCGCGGCATCGGCGGCGCGCAGCCCTGGAGCGCGCTGTCGCAGCTCGATGCGGGCGGCTGGCATTCGCGCAGCTTCGCGGGTGAACCGCTGCCCACGCTGGAGAACGTCGCGCGCTTCTGCCGGGCCAACGGATACCTGCTCAACATCGAGATCAAGCCGACGCCGGGCACCGAGCGCGAGACCGGCGAAGTGGTGGCGCGGGAAGCCGCGCGCCTGTGGCAGGGCGCGGCCATTCCCCCGCTGCTCACGTCCTTCCAGGTCGAGTCGCTGAAAGGCGCGCTCGCCGCGCAGCCCGAACTGCCGCGTGGCCTGCTGTTCGACACCTTGCGCGGCAACTGGCTCCAGACCGCACAAGACCTCGGCTGCGTGGCTGTCGTCTGCAACCACGCGCTGTGGGATGCGGCCGTGGTCGCGCAGGTGCATGGCGCCGGCATGCGCGCGCTGAGCTACACCGTCAACGACGAATGGGCCGCGCACCGCCTGATCGACCTGGGCACCGACGGCATCATCACCGACAGGGTGGACCTGTTCAGTCCGGCCGGCTGACACCGCATTTCTTACCAACCCTTACGACATGGCGGCTTCTATGATGCGGCCATGAGTTGGACCCTACGCCTCGCGACTTTCTGCCTCGCCGCCCTTCTGACGTGCGGCGGCGCGATGGCGCAACCGGACAGCAGCAACAACAGCGGCACCACGACGGCCGCGCCGGCCCCCACCGTGGCCGAGTTGCGCGCGCAGTTCACCAAGCTCACGGCCTCTGCCGAAACCGATGAAGACGCGCGCAAGCTGCTCGCGCAGATCAACGACATCGGGGTGCAGGCCGACAAGTTCGTCACCGCGCGCACCGGCGAGCTGGCCGACCTGAACGCGCGGCTCGGCGAACTCGGCAACCCACCCGCCGCGGGCGCCACCGAAGACCCCGACATCACACGGCAGCGCGCGCGCCTGACCAAGGAACGCAATGCGCTCGACGCCGACATCCGCCTGGCGCGCCTGTTGTCCGTCGACGTGCGGCAGCGCGGCACCGATCTGGTCAGCCAGCGCCGGGCGCTGTTCGAAGCGCAGCTCACCGAGCGGGCGGCCTCGCCGCTCACGGGCGAGTTCTGGAGCGACCTGAAGGAGGCCTGGCCCGACGATCTCGAGCGCCTGAAAGCCATGGCCTCCGCGGTCAACGACGGCCTGCTGACGGCCACCCAGCCCGAAACACGGCTGCAGGTGATCGCCGCCCTGATCGCCGCGCTGCTGCTCGCGGTGCTCGGCAACTGGGCTGCCGAACATGCGCTCACCCGCCTCGCCGCGCGCTTTCTGCCGGCGGGGCGCCTGCGCCGCTCGGTGCTGGTGATCAGCATCGTGGCGAGCCACGTGCTGCTGGTCGCCGTGGCCGCGCACGGCTTCGTCCAGGTGCTGAAGGAATACGCCACCTGGGAGCCGCAGGCGCGCAGGGTGCTGCAGTCGACGGCACAGGCGATGGTGTTCATGGCCTTCGTGATCGGGTTGGGGCGCGGGCTGCTGGCCACGCGCCGGCCTTCGTGGCGCTTGCCGCCGATTCCCGATGCGATGGCCACGCGCCTGGCCGCCCTGCCCTGGCTGGTCGCGCTGGTGGCGGCGCTGGCGTGGACACCGGCCGAGGTCAATGCGCTGATCGACGCCAGCTTTGCGGCAGTGGTCGCCACGCACGTGCTCACGGCGCTGATGCTCACGGCCCTTGTTGCCTCGGTGCTCTACCTGGTGAAGCCGCTGCGCGCCGATGCACAGGAAGCCGGACTGCCCGAGCGGCCGATGTGGGTCGGCCTGCTGGTGGCGCTGATCGGCGCACTGATGATCGCGATCTGGGTGCTGGTGGCGCTCGGCTACGTGGCGCTGGCGAGCTTCCTGGCCTCGCAGCTCACCTGGAGCGGCATCGTGGCCGCAGCCTTCTACGTGCTGTTCAAGTTCGCGGACGACGTGTTCATGGCCACCGTGTCGTCGCGCAGCGCCTTCGGCCAGCGGCTGCAGAAGAGCTTCAACCTCGCGCCGCAGACGCTGGACCAGGCCGCCACGGTGCTTTCCGCGCTGAGCCGGGTCGCGCTGTTCTTCTACATGCTGATCGCGCTGGCCGCGCCGCTGGGCACAGGCCCCGGCGAGGTGTTCCAGCGCAGCGGCAAGTTCGGCACCGGCGTGAAGGTGGGCGAGTTCCAGCTGGTGCCGGGCGCGATCCTCAGCGCGGTCGGGGTGGCGGTGATCGGCTTCATCGTGCTGCGTGTTTTCAAGCGCTGGCTCGAGCGCAGCTACTTGCCCAACACGCAGCTCGAACCGGGCATGCAGAGCTCGATCACCACGCTGCTGGGCTACGTGGGCGGCATCCTGGTGATCGCGTTCACGCTGTCGGCGCTGGGCATCGGCATCGAGCGCATTGCGTGGGTGGCGAGTGCGCTGTCGGTGGGTATCGGCTTCGGCTTGCAGGCCATCGTGCAGAACTTCATCTCGGGGCTGATCCTGCTGGCCGAGCAGCCGGTGAAGGTGGGCGACTGGGTGGTGCTGGGCACGGCCGAAGGCGACGTGCGGCGCATCAACGTTCGCGCCACCGAGATCCAGTTGGGCGACCGCTCGACGCTGATCGTGCCGAACTCGGAGTTCATCACCAAGACCGTGCGCAACATGACGCTGGCCAATGCCGAAGGCCGCGTGCTGATCCGCCTGCCCATGCCGCTGACCACCGACGCGCAGCGCGTGCGCGAGCTGATCCTTGCGGCCTGCCGCTCGCACGAAGGCGTGCTCGAAACGCCCGCGCCGTCGCTCACGCTCGAGGGCATCGAGAACGGGCTGCTGATCTTCCAGGCGATCGCCTACGTGGCGAGCCCCCGCCTGGCGGGCGGCGTGCGCAGCGACCTGCTGTTCGTGATCCTCGATGAGCTCCAGAAGGCCTCGCTGCCGATGGCGACGCCGACCACCTTCATGATGGCGCCCTCGCCCGCCGGGCCGGCCGCAGCCGCGCCGGGGCCCGCCACTTCCAGCTCGCCGATCCCCGGCATGCCGACCTGAGCCCTACGCCAACGGCAGGGCCGTGGTGAACTTGATCTCGTTGAGGCACACGCTGGAGCGCACCGCCGACACGCCGGGCATGTGCATCAGCGTGTGCATCAGGAACTGCGAGAGCGACTCCAGGTCTTGCGCGACGACCTTGAGCACGTAGTCGAAGTCGCCCGTCACCGAGTAGCACTCCAGGATCTGCTTCAGGTCGGCGATCAGGTCCTGGAACTTGGGCAACTCGTCGACATGGCCGCGGGCCATGGTCACGTGAATGAAGGCGATCACGCCCAGCCCCACGTGGCGCGCGTTCAGCCGCGCCGCGTAGCCGCTGATGAGGCCCAGCTCTTCCAGCCGCCGGTGCCGCCGCAGGCACTGCGCGGGCGAGAGATTGGCCACTTCCGACAGCTCCAGGTTCGATGCGCGGCCATGCGCCTGCAGGTGCTCGAGAATCTTCCGGTCGATTCTGTCGAGTTCAATCTCATGCAATTTCATCTCTCACCATCTCCAATCGATGAAATTGTATTTCTCAAAGCGGGGTAAGCCCGAGGGGTTCATGCACCTTAATTGTGCAAAGTACGATCTAGACTCCGAAGCTGCCGGAATTGCATGCCGCGATTCCAGGCCGCTGAATTCCTGGCCCCGGCCTGCGCCGGCAGCCTCATCAGACGCATCCACCCCCATCCGGAGACCTCTCTCGTGAAAAACGCTTTGCTTCGCACACCCTTCAGCGCAGTGGCCCTGGCCCTCGGCATCCTGGCTGCCGCGCCGTCCTTCGCGGCCGACACCAAGTCGGTGGCCGTGACGGCCATCGTCGAACACCCGGCACTCGACGCCGTGCGCGACGGCGTGAAGGCCGAACTCAAGGCCGCCGGCTATGAAGAGGGCAAGAACCTCAAGTTCAGCTACCAGAGCGCCCAAGGCAACGTGGGCACCGCCGCCCAGATCGCCCGCAAGTACATCGGCGACGCGCCCGACGTGATCGTCGCCATCGCCACGCCGTCGGCACAGGCCGTGGTGGCCGCCACCAAGACCATTCCGGTCGTGTACTCGGCCATCACCGACCCGGTCGCCGCCAAGCTGGTGAAGAACTGGGACGCCACCGGCACCAACGTGACGGGCGTGTCGGACCTGTCGCCGCTCGAAAAGCACATCGGCCTGATCAAGCAGGTGGTGCCGAACGCCAAGCGCATCGGCGTGATCTACAGCCCCGGCGAAGCCAACTCGGTGGCCATCGTCGCCGCGCTGAAGAAGGCCGCCGCCGACGCCGGCATGACCGTGGTCGAAGCCGCCGCCGCTCGCACCGTGGACGTGCCGACCGCCGCGCAGAGCCTGGTGGGCAAGGCCGACGTGATCTACACGCCGACCGACAACAACGTGGTCTCGGCCTTCGAGGGCATCGTGAAGGTGGCGCAACAGGCCAAGCTGCCCGTGGTGGCCGCCGACACCGCCACCGTCGAGCGCGGCGCCGTGGCCGCCCTGGGCCTGAACTACAGCGACATCGGCCGCCAGACCGGCAAGATCGTGGTGCGCATCCTCAAGGGCGAGAAGCCCGGCACGATCGCCTCGCAGACCAGCACCAACTTCGAGCTGGTGGTGAACCCCGACGCAGCCAAGCTGCAGGGCGTGACGCTGTCCGACGCGCTGCTGAAGACGGCAAAGGTCGTGAGCACCAAGTAAGCCCTCTACAGGCCGGCCGCCCTCTTTTCAACGAGGGCGGTGCGCCTGTTCCTGCCTCGCCGGAAGCCCCCACATGTCCCTCATTGCATCGCTGGGCGCCATCGAGATCGGTCTGATATTCGGACTGGTCGCGTTGGGCGTCTTCATGTCGTTTCGCATCATCAATTTTCCCGACCTCACGGTGGACGGCAGCTTTCCTCTGGGCGCCGCCGTGGCCGCGACGCTGATCGTCGCCGGCTGGAACCCGGTCGCCGCGACCGCCGTGGCCTGCGTGGCCGGTGCCGTCTCGGGCTGGGTCACCGCCTGGCTCAACGTCAAGCTCAAGATCATGCAGTTGCTCGCGAGCATCCTGGTGATGATCGCGCTGTACTCCATCAACCTGCGCGTGATGGGCAAGCCCAACGTGGCGCTCATCACCGAACCCACCGTGTTCAGCATGGTCAGCTTCGGCGGCATGCCCGAGCAATGGGCCAAACCGTTGTTGCTGCTGCTGATCGTGATCGCGGCCAAGATCCTCGTCGACATGTTCTTCGCCTCCGAGGCTGGCCTCGCGATGCGCGCCACCGGCGGCAACGCCCGCATGGCGCGGGCCCAGGGCATTTCGACCGACTTCCACACGATGGCGGGCCTGGCCCTGTCGAACGCGCTGGTGGCGCTGGCCGGCGCGCTGTTCGCGCAGAGCCAGGGCACGGCTGACATCTCGATGGGCGTGGGCACGATCGTGATCGGCCTGGCCGCGGTGATCATCGGCGAGACGCTGCTGCCCGCGCGCAGCATGGTCATCACCACGCTGGCCTGCGTGCTGGGCGCGCTGCTGTACCGCTTCTTCATTGCGATGGCACTCAATACCGACTTCATGGGCCTGCAGGCGCAAGACCTGAACCTGGTCACCGCCGTGCTGGTGGCGTTCGCGCTGCTGGTGCCCGCCTACAAGCGCAAGCTGGGCGCCCTCTTCAAGGGGAAGAACTGATGTTGCGCGCCCAACAACTCGAGATGACTTTCAACCCGGGCACGCCGATCGAGAACCGCGTGCTGCGCGGCCTCAGCCTGGAGATTCCCACCGGCCAGTTCGTCACCGTGATCGGCTCGAACGGCGCGGGCAAGTCGACCTTTTTGAATGCGGTGAGCGGCGACCTGATCGTCGACAAGGGCAACATCGAGATCGACGGCAAGGACGTGACCCGCATGAACGCGTGGCAGCGCTCGGGCATGGTGGCCCGCGTGTTCCAGGACCCGATGGCCGGCACCTGCGAGGCGCTGACCATCGAGGAGAACATGGCGCTGGCGTGGAAGCGCGGCGAGCGGCGCGGCTTCGGCTTTTCACTCAACCGCAACCTGCGCGAGCTGTTCCGCGAGAAGCTGTCGATCCTGAAGCTGGGGCTCGAAAACCGGCTGGCCGATCGCATCGGCCTGCTGTCGGGCGGGCAGCGACAGGCGGTGAGCCTCTTGATGGCATCGCTCAAGCCGTCGCGCATCCTGCTGCTCGACGAGCACACGGCCGCGCTCGACCCGAAGACGGCAGCCTTCGTGCTGGAGCTGACCGCGAAGATCGTCGAAGGCAGCCAGCTGACCGCGATGATGGTCACGCACAGCATGCGGCAGGCGCTGGACTACGGTTCGCGCACGGTGATGCTGCACGAGGGCCAGGTGATCCTCGACGTGGCCGGACCACAGCGCGCGGGCCTGGACGTGCCCGACCTGCTGCGCATGTTCGAGCAGACGCGCGGCGAAAAGCTCGACGACGACAAGCTGCTGCTGGCCTGATGGCACCGGCACCAGACGCGGCACGGGTGCGCGCGATGCGCGCCGACGACCTCGACGCCGTGCTTGCGATCCAGCTCGCCTGCTACGGCGCGGGCTTCGTGGAAGACGGCGTGCTGATCGCACGGCGGCTCGCGACTGCGCCTCACACGGGCTGGGTCGCCGAGCACGGGGGCGGCGTGCGGGCCTATCTGGCGGGCTACCCCTCCGTGATCGGCAAGCTCACGCCGCTGCACGGCGAGTTCGAGGTCGCGCCGGATGCCGACTCGCTGTACCTGCACGATCTGGCGGTGCACCCCGAGGCTTCGGGGCTGGGCCTGGGGCCAGGGCTGGTGCGCCACGCCTGGGCCCATGCCACGCAGGCAGGCTGGCTGCATTCGACGCTGGTGTCCGTGCAGGCCTCGGTGGGTTTCTGGGAACGACAGGGCTATGTGGCGACGCAGCCTGCGGGCACCGACCAGCAGGCCCGCCTCGCGACCTACCCCGGCGCCTCGGTCTACATGGCCCGGCGGCTGGACTGACCGGGTTTCAGCGGCGCCAGCCGCGCATCGCCAGCCATTGGACGGTGCCGCAAACCACCACCAGCGCCGCATAGGTCGCCATCATCCCGTCGCGACCGAACACAACCAGACCGATCAGCAACACCCCCACGCCGGCCGCGAAGGTCAGCGCCCACTGCACCCACCAGCGCGGAACGCCGGCGCGCCGCCCGCCCAGATACCGGCCGGTAAAGGCCAACACAAGGGCGATGAAGGCCGCAGGTGCGACGAAATTGAGGAGGTGGTTGAGGAGGTCCAGCAGGTCCATCGGGTGGGCCGCACGCGGGCGTCAGGTCATGCTGCGAAGGTTATGGCTGTCATAGGGAATGCCATTTGTCCCCCGGCAACCCTGGAGCGGCTGCTGATTTTATAATCACGGCCATGTCAGTCTGGGCCCTTGGCTTGAACCACACGACCGCGCCGCTCGATCTGCGCGGTCGTTTTGCGTTCGCGCTCGATCAGATCGCCCCCACGCTGCAGAGCCTGCGCAGTTCCTTCGCCACCGGCCGCCACCCCCAGGTCGAGGCCGCGATCATCTCCACCTGCAACCGCACCGAGATCTACTGCGCCTCCGAGCACATCGCGCTCGACCACACCTTCGGCTGGCTGGCCCAGAGCGGCGGCGTGGCCCCTGCCCTGCTGCGCTCGCATGCCTACACGCTGCACGACGACGAAGCCGCCCGCCATGCGTTTCGCGTGGCCAGCGGGCTCGACTCGATGGTGCTCGGCGAAGCCCAGATCCTCGGCCAGATGAAAGACGCGGTGCGCGCGGCCGAAACCGCCGGCGCGCTGGGCACCACGCTCAACCAGTTGTTTCAGCGCTCGTTCGCGGTTGCCAAGGAAGTCCGTACCGCCACCGAGATCGGCGCGCATTCGATCAGCATGGCCGCCGCGGCGGTCCGGCTGGCCGGCCAACTCTTCGAAGACCTGCACAAGACGCGCGTGCTGTTCGTCGGCGCGGGCGAAATGATCGACCTGGCCGCGACGCACTTTGCCGCCAAGGACCCGAAGTCCATCGCCATTGCCAATCGCACGCTCGAACGCGGCGAGAAGCTGGCCTCGCGCTTCGGCGGCGAGGCGATGCGCCTGGCCGACCTGCCGGCGCGGCTCGCCGAATTCGACATCGTCGTGAGCTGCACCGCGAGCACGCTGCCGATCATCGGCCTGGGTGCCGTCGAGCGCGCGCTCAAGGCGCGCAAGCATCGCCCGATGTTCATGGTCGACCTGGCCGTGCCGCGCGACATCGAACCCGAAGTGAAGGCGCTGGAAGACGTCTACCTCTACACCGTCGACGACCTCGCGCAGGTGGTGCAACAGGGCCAAGCCAACCGGCAAGCTGCCGTGGCGCAGGCCGAGGTCATCATCGATGCCGGCGTGCAAAGCTTCATGCACTGGCTGGGCCAACGCGGCACGGTGCCGCTGATCCAGCAGCTCAATGCGCAGGCCGATGAATGGCGCGCCGCCGAAATGGCGCGTGCGCGCAAGCTGCTCGCCAAGGGCGAATCGGTCGAGGCGGTGCTCGAAGCCATGTCGCGCGGGCTCACGCAGAAGATGATGCACGGCGCCATGGCCGAGCTGCATTCGGGCGACGCCACCTCGCGCGAGCAGACGGCGCAAACCATCTCGCGCCTGTTCCTGCGCAAAGAGCGTTAGCGACGCTCGTCAGCAGCCCGGCCTGGCCCTGTGCCGTGCGCCGCGGCCTTCATGCGCCCTGCCTTCGTCGCACCGTTGCGGCACTCCTTCCCCATTTTTTCGAGCCCCTTTCGCTGTGAAATCCTTTCTGCGCCACCAACTCGAACGCTACGCCCAGCGCCTGGGCGAACTCGACTTCCTGCTTTCGCGCGAAGACATCATGAGCGACATGGCGCAGTACCGCACCATCTCGCGCGAGCATGCCGAAGTCACGCAGATCGCCGGCCGCTATGAGCGCTACAGGCAGCGCGAGGCCGACATCGCCGGTGCGAAGGACATGCTCGACGACCCCGACATGGCCGAGATGGCGCGCGAAGAAATCGCCGGCGCCGAAGCCGAACTGGTCCAGCTCGAAGAAGAGCTGCAGCGCCTGCTGCTGCCCAAGGACCCCGACGACACGCGCAACGCCTTTCTCGAAATCCGCGCCGGCACGGGCGGCGACGAATCCGCCCTGTTCGCGGGCGATCTGCTGCGCATGTACACGCGCTACTGCGAGCGCGCCGGCTGGCGCTGCGAGGTCGTGAGCGAAAGCGAGAGCGAGCTCGGCGGCTACAAGGAAGTGGTGATCCGCATCGTCGGCGACGAGGTGTTCGGCCACCTGCGCTTCGAGTCGGGCGGCCACCGCGTGCAGCGCGTGCCGGCCACCGAGACGCAGGGCCGCATCCACACGAGCGCCTGCACGGTCGCCGTGCTGGCCGAGCCCGACGAAGCCGTGGCGGTGCAGATCAACCCGGCCGACCTGCGCATCGACACCTACCGCGCGAGCGGCGCCGGCGGCCAGCACATCAACAAGACCGACTCGGCCGTGCGCATCACGCACATCCCGACCGGCATCGTGGCCGAGTGCCAGGACGACCGCAGCCAGCACCGCAACAAGGCCAAGGCGCTGCAGGTGCTGTCGGCGCGCATCCAGGAAAAAGACCGCAGCGAGCGTGCTGCCAAGGATGCGGCGATGCGCAAGGGCCTGATCGGCAGCGGCGACCGCTCGGACCGCATCCGCACCTACAACTTTCCGCAGGGCCGGCTCACCGACCACCGGATCAACCTCACGCTCTACAAGCTGCTGGCCATCATGGAAGGCGACCTCGGCGACGTGCTCGACGCCCTGCGCGCCGCGCGCGAGGCCGAGCAGCTGGCCGAGCTGGAATCGAGCTTGCCGGCGTGATGACGGCCATCGCCACGCCGTCTACCGTGACGCAGGCGCTGGGCGCGGCGGTCGCGCTGGGCATCGACCGGCTCGATGCGCAGTTGCTGCTGCTGCATGCGCTCGGCCGCGCGCCGCACGACCGGGCCTGGCTGCTGGCCCATGACACCGATGTGCTGCCAGAGGCGGCGTGGCCCGCCCTCTCGGCGCAGCTGTCGCGCAGGCTGGCTGGCGAACCGGTCGCCTACCTGCTGGGCGAGAAGGAGTTTCATGGCCTCAGCCTGCAGGTGGACGCACGCGTGCTGGTGCCGCGACCAGACACCGAGACGCTGGTCGAATGGGCCTTGCAGTGCCTGGAAGGCCATGCAGCCCCGCACGCGCTCGACCTCGGCACGGGCAGCGGCGCGATCGCGCTGGCTCTACAACACGCTCGCCCCGATGCGCAGGTCGATGCGGTCGATGCCAGCGCCGATGCGCTCGCGGTCGCCGAGGCCAATGCGCGGCGCCTGGGCCTGCCGGTGCGCTTTGCCCATGCCCACTGGCTCGACGGCGCCGCAGATGGCTACACGGTCATCGCCAGCAATCCGCCGTACATCGCCGCAAATGACCCGCATCTGCCCGCGCTGCGCCACGAGCCCTCTTCGGCGCTGGTTGCCGGCGCCGACGGGCTCGACGACATCCGCCAGATCGTCCGCACAGCCCCCGATCACCTCGCGCCAGGCGGCTGGCTGCTGCTCGAGCACGGCCATGACCAGGCCGTGACCGTGCGCCAGTTGCTCGCCGAACGCGGTTTCACCGAAGTCCAAAGCCGGGAAGACCTGGCCGGCATCCAGCGCTGCTCCGGCGGAATCTGGCGCACGGTGAAATAATCCCCCCAGCCCACTTTTCAGGAGTCCCCATGTCCGACGCCCAACAACGCATCGACGATCTCGTCAAAACCAACGACCTCGTGCTCTTCATGAAGGGCAATGCGAGCTTTCCGATGTGCGGCTTCTCGGGCCGCGCCATCCAGATCCTCAAGGCGGTCGGCGTCGACACCAGGACGCTCAAGACCGTCAACGTGCTCGAAGACGACGGCATCCGTCAGGGCATCAAGGAATACAGCAACTGGCCCACGATCCCGCAGCTCTACGTGAAGGGCGAATTCGTCGGCGGCTCGGACATCATGATGGAGATGTACGAGTCGGGCGAGCTGCAGCAGGTGCTCAACGGCAACCCCGCCTGATTTCAAGGCAAGCGCAATGAGCCACGATCACGCAGATCACGGCCATTCGCATGACGGCGAAGCCGGCCCCGCCTGGAAGCACGATGGCGTGCGCGTGATCGCAGCCAATCAGCTCGACGCCAACACCGCACAGACGCCCGGCATGAACCGGGCCGCGGCCATCAACTTCGCCCGCGTGGGTGCGCAGAAGCTCTGGGCCGGCACGGTGACCATCCATGCCGACGCCAAGACCGGCGCCCATCACCACGGGCATCTTGAATCGGTGATCTACGTCGTGCGCGGCCGGGCCCGCATGCGATGGGGCGACAAGCTCGAGTTCACGGCCGAGGCCGGCCCGGGCGACTTCATCTACGTGCCGCCCTTCGTGCCGCACCAGGAAATCAACGCCAGCGCGACCGAGACGCTCGAATGCGTGCTGTGCCGCAGCGACGGCGAAGCGGTGGCGGTGAACCTCGACATCGAGCCCGTGGAGAAACCCGAATCGGTGCTCTGGGTCGACCCGACCCACCCCCACGGCGGCGTCTGACCGTTTTGCCGGGGCCGAGTCATGGCACCATGGCACTCTTCACAGTGCCACCATGACCCTTACCCAAAGCCTGCTCATCATCGTTCTGCTGATTGCGATGAGCGCGTTCTTTTCCCTCGCCGAAATCACGCTGGCCGCCTCGCGCCGCCTGCGCCTGCGCCAGATGGCCGACGAAGGCGACCCGCGCGCGGAGAAAGTGCTGCGCGTGCAGGAGCAGCCCGGCCACTACTTCACCGTGGTGCAGATCGGGCTCAATGCGGTGGCGATTCTTGGCGGTGTCGTGGGCGAAGGCTCGCTGAGCCCGTACTTCGCGATGTTCTTCGAGCGGTGGCTGAGCGTCGAGGCTTCGGCCAACATCGCCTTTCTTTGCTCCTTCGTGATCGTCATCGCGGTGTTCCTGGTGTTCGCCGACCTGTTCCCCAAGCGGCTCGGCATGAGCAACCCTGAACAGCTGGCGGTGCGGCTGGTCGGGCCGATGCAGTTGCTGATCACCACCTTCAAGCCGCTGGTGTGGTTCTTCACGCGCTGCACCGACCTGCTCTTCAAGGCGCTCGGCATGCCGATGGCGCGCGACGACAAGATCACCTCGGCCGACATCCTGGCCATGACCGAGGCCGGCGCACGGGCCGGCGTGCTCGCGGTGCGCGAGCAGCAGGTGATCGCCAACGTGTTCGAGCTCGAGACACGGCTGGTGAGCAGCGTGATGACCGCGCGCGACAGCATCGCGTGGTTCCTGCACGACGACCCGGAATCGGTGCTGCGCGCGCGCATCGTGGCAGAGCCTTTTTCGGCCTATCCGGTGTGCGACGGCGACATCGATCATGTGCTGGGCTACGTGGACGCCAAGGACATGTTCCAGCGCGTGCTGAGCGGCCAGCCACTGGCCTTCGACCAGGGCCTGACGCTGCACAAGGCGCTGGTGATTCCCGACCGGCTCTCGCTCACCGAAGTGCTGGAGCAGTTCCGGCAGGCGCACGAAGACTTCGCGATCATCGTCAACGAATACAGCCTCGTGGTGGGCGTGATCACGCTCAACGACGTGATGAGCACGGTGATGGGCGACCTGGTGTCGACACCCGACGAAGAGCAGATCGTGAAGCGCGACGAGAACTCGTGGCTGATCGACGGCATCACGCCCATCCAGGACGTGCAGCGCGCGCTCCACATCGACGAACTGCCGCACGCCGAGGAGTACGAAACGCTGGCCGGCTTCCTGATGGTGATGCTGCGCCGCGTGCCCAAGCGCACGGACAGCGTGGCCTGGGGCGGCTATACCTTCGAAGTGATGGACGTGGACAGCTACCGCATCGACCAGGTCATGGTGACCAGGACTTGACTCGCCCGCAGGTTGCGCCGCTTCGCCCCGCCTTTAGCGAGGGTCCGGCGCAGCCGGTTACCCGGTATTCCTGACACTCAGATTCAAGCTGCCGAACGATCCTTGTCGCGCTCGCGTTCGCGCGCCTTGTCGTCGTAGGCCCAGAGCCGCTGGTTCGAGAACACGGCGTTCGGGTACGGCGACTTGCCACGGCTGCCGTTGTAGCGGCCCAGCGTCATGTACAGGTCGCCGTTCTCGCGATCGAGGTAGTGGCGCAGGATCACGCAGCCGAAACGCAGGTTGGTCTGCATGTGGAACAGCTTGCCCGGATCGCTGTCGCCAATCACACGCGTCCAGAACGGCATGACCTGCATGTAGCCGCGCGCGCCGGCGCTCGACACCGCGAACTTGCGGAAGTTGCTCTCGACCTGCACCAGCCCCAGCACCAGGCTCACGTCGAGCCCCGAGCGCTTGGCTTCGTACCAGGCGGTCTGCAGGAACTCGATGCGCGAGGGCGCGTCGGCGATCTTCTTCTTGAGACGTTCGCTCATCTCGCCGAGCCAGCGCAAGTAGGCCAGGCGGGCTTCGGTGTTCGCGAACTGCGGCACCGGTGGCGCCTTGTTGTGAATGGCCGAACTGAGCGCGGTACGCACCGAGTCGATCAGCGGCTCCTCGATCTGGGCGCCGGCAAAGGCGATGCGCGGCACCGAAACCAGCGAGAGAGCACCGGCAACTGCGGCGCCGGTGATGCACCGCCGGCGGCTGATGCCATCGCCCTGCGCGGCCGTCACCGCGAGATCGTCGGGACGGCCCGGCAGGCTCATGCGGCGAGTTTGCCGGCGATGAAGTCGGCGATGCCGGCCGCGGGCACCTTGGTTGCGGCGGTGTCGCGGCGATGCTGGTATTCGAGCTGGCCTTCCTTGAGGCCACGGTCGGAGATCACCACGCGGTGGGGCACGCCGATCAGTTCCCAGTCGGCAAACATCGCGCCGGGGCGTTCGCCGCGGTCGTCGAGCAGCACGTCGACGCCCTTGGCGAGCAGTTCTTCGTAGAGCGCTTCGGCCGCCACCTTGACTTCGGGGCTGCGGTCCATGCCGATCGGGCAGACCACCACGGTGAACGGGGCCAGCGCGTCGGGCCAGATGATGCCGCGCTCGTCGTGATTCTGCTCGATGGCCGCAGCGGGCAGGCGCGTGATGCCGATGCCGTAGCAACCCATCTCGAGGAACTGCGGCTTGCCACCTTCGTCGAGGTAGGTGGCGTTCATGTCCTTGCTGTACTTCGTGCCGAGCACGAAGACGTGGCCGACTTCGATGCCGCGCTCGATGGCCAGCAGGCCCTTGCCGTCGGGCGAGGCGTCGCCAGCGACCACGTTGCGGATGTCAGCCACCAGGTCGGGCTCGGGCAGGTCGCGGCCCCAGTTGACGCCGGTCATGTGGAAGTCGACTTCGTTGGCGCCGGTGATCCAGTCGGCCAGCACAGCGGCTTCGCGGTCGGCCACGAGCTTGACCGGCTTCTTGAGGTTCAGCGGGCCCAGGTAGCCGGGCTTGCAGCCGAAGTGGTCTTCGATCTCAGCCAGGGTCGCAAAGCGGAAGCCCTGGTTCAGGCCCGGGAGCTTGCTGACCTTGATCTCGTTCATGTCGTGGTCGCCGCGCAGCAGCAGCAGCCAGACCTGCGAGCCCTTCGGGTTGCCAGCGTCATCGACGATGTCGGTGGCCAGCACCAGCGACTTGATGGTGGTCGACAGCGGCACGCCGAGCAGTTCGGCCACGTCGGCGCAGGTGCTCTTGCCGGGGGTCGGCGTCTTCTCGAGCGCGTTGGCGGGTGCGGGGCGCGGACCGGCCGGGGCGAGCGCCTCGGCCTTTTCCATGTTGGCGGCGTAGTTGCTGTCGGGGCAGTAGACGATGGCGTCTTCGCCGGTGGCGGCGATCACCTGGAACTCTTCGCTCAGGTCACCGCCGATGGCGCCGCTGTCGGCCGCCACAGCGCGGTAGCGCAGGCCGAAGCGGTCGAAGATGTTGCGGTAGGCCTGTGCCATGACCTGGTAGCTGGCCTTGGCCGCATCCAGGTCGCGGTCGAAGCTGTAGGCGTCCTTCATGATGAATTCGCGCCCGCGCATCAGGCCGAAGCGCGGACGGCGCTCGTCGCGGAACTTGGTCTGGATCTGGTAGAAATTCTTCGGCAGCTGCTTGTAGCTGCGGATTTCCTGGCGGGCGATGTCGGTCACCACCTCTTCGCTGGTGGGCTGGATCACGAAGTCGCGGTCATGCCGGTCCTTGATGCGCAGCAGCTCGGGGCCCATCTTGTCGAAGCGGCCGGTCTCTTGCCAGAACTCGGCTGGCTGCACCACAGGCATCGTCATTTCGACGGCGCCCGCCCGGTTCATCTCTTCGCGCACGATCGCCTCGACCTTGCGGATCACGCGCAAACCCATGGGCATGTACGTGTAGATGCCCGTGCCGAGCTTCTTGATCATGCCGGCCCGCATCATCAGCCGGTGGCTTGCCACCTCGGCATCGGCGGGCGCTTCCTTGAGGGTGGAGACAAAAAATCGGGAAGCTTTCATCGGGATCGCGGTGATGGAAACGGAATGGAAGTGGGGGACTGCTCCCCCGGAGAGACCCTGAGAGCCTGCATCGCAGCTTGCCGAGGGCAACCCGGCATGCATAATCGACTCAGTTCAAAAATTGGGGTTTGATTATGCTCGACCGGGACGGCTTCAGGCCCAACGTCGGCATCATCCTGCTCAACCAGAGAAACCAGGTTTTCTGGGGCAAACGCATACGCACGCATTCCTGGCAGTTTCCGCAAGGCGGCATAGACCGTGGCGAAAGTCCCGAGCAAGCCATGTTCCGGGAACTGCATGAGGAAGTGGGGCTCCATCCGGAGCATGTGCGCATCGTGGCCCGTACCCGCGACTGGTTGCGCTACGAGGTGCCGGATCGGTTCATCCGCCGTGACGCACGGGGCCACTACAAGGGCCAGAAACAAATCTGGTATTTGCTGCAACTCGTCGGCCACGATTGGGATCTCAACCTGCGTGCCACCGACCATCCCGAATTCGACGCTTGGCGCTGGCACGACTACTGGGTGCCGCTCGACGTTGTCGTCGAGTTCAAGCGCGGCGTCTACGAGATGGCGCTGACCGAGCTTGCTCGCTACCTGCCACGGCAGGATTTCCGCAATCGCTTCCTGCGCAGCAATGTGCGCGCTCGAGAGTTCGAGCGCCATCCTGCCGCGCCAGGCCATGAACCCAATTTCGAGCTGCCCCCGGGTGCAAGCTTCGACCCGGACCCCAATGCCAAACTCGCGAACGACGCTCCTCCCCCGCCCAACGGCTCCCACCATGCGCCGCGTTGAACGCGCGCTGATCCTTGTTGGCCTGTGCGCGCTCGTTGCCGCGTGCAGCTCGAAGGGCTACAACACCGACAACCCCGACTGGGCCCAGGGCGGCATGCCCTTGCCGCCGAAGGTCACGAGCGCGGATGGCGAATGGAAGGAAAGCGAGGCCCCGCCTCCACCGAAGTTCGATGTGAAGCGCCTCGAGCCGATCGCGATGCCGCCGTACATGACCCTGAAGTTCGGCGTCGATCCAGGCACCATCACGATCACCGACGACGGGATCGCACGTTATGTGGTCGTGGCCAGCAGCACGCACAACACGGGTGGCGCGCTCACGGCCTACTACGAGGCCGTGCGCTGCTCGACCGCCGAGATGAAGAGCTATGCGCGCTTCACCGATGGCGCCTGGACGGAAACGCAGAAGCCTGAATGGAAGAGTTTCAGGGACCTGAACTCGAGCTACGCCCGGCAGCTCGCGATCCAGGGCCTGTGCCGCGGCGACGCACCCCGCGCTTCGGTGAAGGACATTGTCCAGAACCTCCGCGATCCCGCTCGCAAGCTGCAGTGATCTCGCTGGCAGGGGCGGGCAACGCCCCTTGCCTTCTTTCGCCCGCCGATCAGCTGGGCATCAGCACCATGTTGTCCCGGTGCACCATCTCCGGCTCTGCCGCGTAACCGAGCAGCCGTTCGAACTCGGCAGAAGGCTTGCGGCACAGCAGCCGCGCCTCCACACTCGAATAGTTGGCCAGGCCACGGGCCAGCTCGATGCCATCGGCATCCCGAACCGCGATCACGTCGCCGCGAGAGAACTCGCCCGACACGCCGGTCATGCCGATCGGCAACAAGCTCTTGCCTTCAGCGCGCACCTTGGCCGCAGCCCCTGCATCGACGACGACCGAGCCCCGCAGCTGCAGGTGATCGGCCATCCAGCGCTTGCGCGCCTGGTGCTTGGCCGTTTGCGCGACGAGCAAGGTCCCGATGGATTCGCCACGGACCAGCCGCAGCAGGGCGTCGGATTCGCGCCCCCACGCAATCACGGTCGATGCGCCCGATCCGGCCGCACGCTTGGCCGCAAGGATCTTGGTGATCATGCCGCCACGGCCGATGCTGGAGCCAGCGCCACCCGCCATCGCTTCGAGTGCCGGGTCGCCGGCGGCGGCTTCGTGCACGAATTTCGCGTCCGGGTCCTTGCGTGGATCGGCGGTGTAAAGGCCCTTTTGGTCCGTCAGAATGACCAGCGCGTCGGCCTCGACGAGGTTGGCCACGAGCGCGCCGAGCGTGTCGTTGTCACCGAACTTGATCTCGTCGTTGACGACCGTGTCGTTCTCGTTGATGACCGGCACCACGCCCAGGCGGAGCAGCGTGACGAGCGTCGAACGTGCATTGAGGTAGCGCTCGCGGTCGGCAAGGTCGGCGTGGGTCAGCAGCACCTGGGCGCTGCCGATCTGGTTCTCGCGCAGCTTGGTCTCGTACATCTGGGCCAGGCCCATCTGCCCGACGGCCGCCGCGGCCTGGAGTTCATGGATCTCGTGCGGTCGGGTACGCCAGCCCAGGCGCTTCATGCCTTCGGCAATCGCCCCGCTCGACACCATCACGACCTCGCGCCCGTCACGCACCAACTCCGCCAACTGTCGGCACCACTCGCCGATGGCGCTTTCATCCAGACCGCGCCCCTCGTTGGTCACGAGGCTGGAACCCACCTTGACGACGATACGGCGGGCATCCCGCAAGGCAGTGGATCCGGAGTTCGAGGTCATTTTCGGCAGTAACGGGCGTGGATGGGGCGCGATGGGCTGTGTGTGAATCGAGTGGCACCGGGTTCGATGCCACGCTGCCGTCAGGACGGGTCTGGTGGCAACTCGACGAAGCGCGGATCGATCTCGACCGGCACCTGTTCGGCCACCTGCTGGGCCTTGACCTGCTGATAGACCGCCTGCACCAGATGCTCGCAGCCTTCGCGCGTGAGTGCCGATATCTCGAACACCGGCCCCTTGAAGCGCAGACGCTTCACGAAGTCCTTGACGCGGGCCGCACGCTCGTCGGCGGGCACCATGTCCAGCTTGTTGAGCACGAGCCAGCGCGGCTTTTCGTAAAGGGCGGCGTCGTATTTCTTCAGCTCGCCCACGATGGCCTTGGCCTGTGCGACCGGATCGATCGTGTCGTCGAACGGCGCCATGTCGACGACGTGCAGCAGCAGCCGCGTGCGCTGCAGATGGCGCAGGAAGAGATGGCCCAGGCCAGCGCCTTCAGAGGCCCCTTCGATCAAGCCAGGCAGGTCGGCCACCACGAAGCTCTGCTCCGGACCGACGCGTACGACACCGAGATTCGGATGCAGCGTGGTGAAAGGATAGTCCGCGATGCGCGGGCGGGCGTTCGAGATCGCGCTGATCAGCGTCGACTTGCCGGCATTCGGCATGCCGAGCAAGCCGACATCGGCCAGCACCTTGAGCTCGAGCTTGAGGCTCTTTTTCTCGCCAGGCCAACCCGGCGTCTTCTGACGCGGGGCTCGGTTGATGGCGCTCTTGAAACGCATGTTGCCAAAGCCGCCGTCACCACCCTTGGCGATGGTGACGACTTCGCCTTCCGTCAGCAGCTCGTACAGCACCTCGCCCGTTTCGGCATCGGAGACGATCGTGCCGACCGGCATCCTGAGCGTGATGTCGTCGCCGGCGGCGCCGAACATGTCGGAACCCATGCCGTGCTCGCCGCGCTTGGCCTCGTGGCGGCGCGAGTAGCGGAAGTCGACCAGCGTGTTGAGGTTCGAGTCGGCCACCGCATAGACGTGGCCGCCCCGGCCACCATCGCCGCCGTTGGGGCCGCCAAACTCCTTGTACTTCTCATGACGGAACGACACGCAGCCGTTGCCGCCATCGCCGGCGGCGATGTCGATGAAGGCTTCGTCGACGAACTTCATGGGATGTCCAGTTTACAAATGAAGAAGCCCCGGCAAAGCGGGGCCTCGGGCAGATCGAAGTGACTCGGGCTTACGCCGCGGGGGTCACGTTGACCGTGTGCTTGTTGAGTGCACCCTTGGTAGCGAACGACACATGGCCGTCGACCAGGGCAAACAGCGTGTGGTCCTTGCCCACGCCGACGTTGACGCCGGGGTGGAACTGGGTGCCGCGCTGGCGCACGATGATCGAGCCTGCGCTGATCAGTTCACCGCCGAAAGCCTTCACGCCGAGCATCTTGGGCTTGGAATCGCGCCCGTTTCGCGTTGAGCCGCCGCCTTTTTTCTGTGCCATGGAATGTACTCCTTAGCCGGCGATCGCGCCGATTTGCAGTTCGGTGAACTGCTGGCGATGGCCTTGACGTTTCTGATAGTGCTTGCGACGGCGCATCTTGAAGATGCGAACCTTGTCGTGCTTGCCGTGCGACAGCACCGTGACTGTCACCGTTGCGCCGGACACCAGGGGCGTGCCGACCTTGATTTCAGCGCCGTTTCCGACGGCCAGAACCTGGTCGATCACGATTTCCTGGCCTACGTCCGCAGCAATCTGTTCTACTTTAATTTTTTCGCCGGAAGCAACGCGATACTGCTTGCCGCCGGTTTTTATGACCGCGTACATGTAAACCTCTTAGAAATGAGTCTCCGCAGCGAATTCCGCAGAGCCCAAGATTATAGCGCGGTTTGCGTCTACCGGCCACCTTGGCCCCTCCCACCAGCGACAACCGAAGGCTGCTCCCTATAATTTGCGCCTTCCGACCCTTGGGTCATTCTCATTCCCAGCAGCGCTCTGCGCCTTCGCTTTGCCAGTTCCCGCCGCCGACACCTCCCCCACCGCCACCGTGCTGGACCTGATTGCCGGCGACATGGTCGAAGTCGACCGTGTGATTGCCCGCCGCCTCGACACGGGCGTGCCGCTGGTCAGCCAGGTTTCCAAATACATCATCTCCGCCGGCGGCAAGCGCCTGCGGCCGGCTCTCTTGCTGCTGATGTCCGGCGCATTGGGCTACACGGGTGAGCAGCGTTTCAATCTGGCTGCCGTCGTCGAATTCATCCACACGGCCACCCTGCTGCACGACGACGTGGTCGATGAGTCGACACTGCGGCGCGGCCGGGCAACGGCCAACGAATCGTTCGGCAACCCGGCCAGCGTGCTGGTCGGCGACTTTCTGTATTCGCGCGCATTCCAGATGATGTTGGATGCAAACAACATGCGCGTCATGCAGATCCTGGCCGAGGCGACCAACGTGATCGCGGAAGGCGAGGTCCTCCAGCTGATGAACATGCACGACGCCTCACTCGACGAGGCTGCATACCTGCGCGTCATTCGCTCGAAAACCGCCAAGCTCTTCGAGGCCAGCACGCGGCTCGCCGCCGTGCTCGCAGGCGCCACGCCCGAGACCGAAGAAGCATGCGCCACCTACGGCCAGGCGCTTGGCACGGCATTCCAGGTGATCGACGATGTGCTCGATTACGCAGGCGACGCCCACGAAACAGGAAAAAACGTGGGCGATGACCTGCGTGAAGGCAAGACCACGCTGCCGCTCATCTTTGCAATGCAACGAGGCACATCAGCGCAAAGCGCGCTGGTACGCGCAGCCATAGAGGCCGGCGACACCGCGCAGCTGGGCAAAGTCGTTGAAATTGTTCGCGAAACCGGCGCACTGGACGCATCCCGGGCCGCCGCCGCCGCAGAAGCGCAACGCGCAATTCATGCACTTAGTGGCTTCGCAACCAATTCTCACGCTTCCGGTTTGCTACAATTGGCGGCTCAGTTGCTTGAGCGACGTGCCTGAACACCTCTTTTGAGTTGGCATCTAGGACGATTTCTTTTTTTCTTGCAACCATCGGGGTGTAGCTTAGCCTGGTAGAGCGCTACGTTCGGGACGTAGAGGCCGGAGGTTCGAATCCTCTCACCCCGACCAGCTTTTGGCTGGAACAAATAAATGCCCATGCCTGTTGCTGCGTAGCGATTTACAGCACAGGGGTGTTCAGCGATGATCGTGAAGCATTTTTTCACATCTCTTGCATTCGCTGAATGGCCGCTGCCGAACTTCCTGTTAAAGAACCTACGCAGATCGCCCTACCGGGGCTTGCGCGCGCCCTGGTTTCGGCCGGCAAGCTTCCCGCAAAGATCGCCGAGGACATCTACCAGAAGTCGCTGAGCGGCCGCACCAGTTTCATCGCGGAACTGACTGGCACCGGCGCCGTATCGGCCGCCGACCTTGCCCACACGCTCTCCAGTGCCTTCGGTGCACCACTGCTCGACCTGGACGCCATCGATCACCAGCGCCTGCCCAAGGACCTGCTCGATCCGAAGCTGTGTCACGCGTACCGCATCGTCGTCCTCAGCAAACGCAACAACCGCCTGATCGTTGCAACGGCCGACCCGTCCGACCAGCAGGCGGCGGAGAAGATCAAGTTCGCCTCGCAGATGGGCGTGGACTGGGTCATCGCGGAGTACGACAAGCTCTCCCGGATGATCGAAGCCGCCGCCGTCAGCGCAGCGGAGACGATCAACAGCATCGTCGGCAGCGAGTTCGAGTTCGACGACGTATCCGCCGACACCTCGGGTGACGCCAACGAGCAGGCCATCGCCGAGGTCGAGGATGCGCCAGTCGTTCGCTTCCTCCACAAGATGCTGCTCGATGCCGTCGGCATGCGCGCTTCGGACATTCATTTCGAGCCCTACGAGCACCACTACCGCGTGCGCTTTCGCGTCGACGGCGAATTGCGCGAGATCGCCAGTCCGCCGACGGTCATCAAGGACAAGCTGGCGTCGCGGATCAAGGTCATTTCCCGCCTAGATATCTCCGAGAAGCGCGTGCCGCAAGACGGCCGCATGAAGCTCAAGATCGGGCCCGATCGAGTGATCGACTTTCGCGTGAGCACCCTGCCCACGCTGTTCGGCGAGAAGATCGTCGTTCGTATTCTTGACCCCAGCAGCGCCCGTCTGGGCATCGATGCCCTGGGCTACGACGCGGACGAGAAGGAGCGCCTGCTCCATGCCATCGGCCGTCCCTACGGCATGGTGCTGGTGACCGGTCCCACCGGTTCGGGCAAGACGGTGTCGCTGTACACCTGCCTGAACCTGCTGAACCAACCGGGCGTCAACATTGCGACGGCGGAAGACCCGTCCGAAATCAACTTGCCCGGCGTCAACCAGGTCAATGTCAACGAGCGCGCGGGCCTGACCTTCGCGACCGCGTTGCGCGCCTTCCTGCGGCAGGATCCGGACATCATCATGGTCGGCGAAATCCGCGACCTCGAAACTGCCGACATCTCGATCAAGGCTGCGCAAACCGGCCACCTGGTGCTGTCGACGCTGCACACGAACGACGCGCCGACGACGCTCACGCGGATGCGCAACATGGGCATCGCGCCCTTCAACATTGCGTCCAGCGTGATCCTGATCACCGCGCAGCGCCTGGCACGCCGCCTGTGCACCGTCTGCCGCGTGCCCGCCGACGTTCCGCGCGAGGCGCTGCTCGACGCAGGCTTCAGGGAAGAAGACCTGGACGGCACCTGGAAGCCCTACAAGCCCGTTGGCTGCTCGGCGTGCAGCGGCGGCTACAAGGGCCGGGTCGGCATCTACCAGGTGATGCCGATCTCCGAGGCGATCCAGGAAATCATCCTGCGCGATGGCAGCGCGCTCGACATCGCACAACAGTCCGAGGCCGAGGGGGTGCGCTCGCTGCGCCAGTCGGGCCTTCGAAAAGTCATGCAGGGCCTCACTTCGCTCGAAGAAGTGGTGGCGTGCACCAACGAATAACGAACACTGCACATCGGAGATCGAATGGCAACAGTGGCATCTTCCCGCTCCCAGGTCACCCACAAGGAATTTGTCTTCGAATGGGAAGGCAAGGACCGCAACGGCAAGCTGGTGCGCGGCGAACTCCGGGCCGCCGGCGAAAACCAGGTACAGGCTGCATTGCGCCGCCAGGGCGTGCTCGCATCCAAGATCAAGAAGCGCCGCATGCGCTCGGGCAAGGCGATCAAGCCGAAGGACATCGCGATCTTCACGCGCCAGCTCGCCACCATGATGAAGGCCGGCGTGCCCCTGATGCAGTCCTTCGACATCGTCGGGCGCGGCAATGCCAACGCCAGCGTGTCCAAGCTCCTGAACGACATCCGCAGCGACGTGGAAACCGGTACTTCCCTCTCGGCTGCGTTCCGCAAGTTTCCGAAGTACTTCGACAACCTCTACTGCAACCTGGTGGAGGCGGGTGAAGCGGCCGGTATCCTCGAAGAACTGCTCGACCGCCTGGCCACCTACATGGAGAAAACCGAGGCGATCAAGTCCAAGATCAAATCAGCGCTGATGTACCCGACTTCGGTGGTTGTCGTGGCCTTCGTGGTGGTGGCGATCATCATGATCTTCGTGATCCCGGCCTTCAAGCAGGTGTTCACCTCGTTCGGTGCCGACCTGCCCGCACCGACATTGTTCGTGATGGCGATGAGCGAATTCTTCGTCTCTTACTGGTGGCTGATCTTCGGCGGCATCGGAGGCGGCATCTACTTCTTCCTGCAGGCGTGGAAGCGCAACGAGCGCGTGCAAAGGACCATGGATCGCTTGCTGCTCCGCATCCCCATCTTCGGCACCCTGATCGACAAATCCTGCGTGGCCCGCTGGACTCGTACGCTGGCCACCATGTTCGCAGCCGGCGTACCGCTGGTCGAGGCCCTGGACTCCGTGGGCGGCGCTTCGGGCAACACCGTCTACGGCGACGCGACCGCCAAGATCCAGCAGGAAGTGTCGACCGGTACCAGCCTCACCGCGGCCATGACCAACGCGAACCTGTTCCCGTCCATGGTGATCCAGATGACCTCCATTGGCGAAGAGTCCGGCTCCATCGACCACATGCTCGGCAAGGCAGCCGACTTCTACGAGTCCGAGGTGGACGACATGGTGGCAGGCCTCTCGAGCCTGATGGAACCCATCATCATCGTGTTCCTCGGCACGATCATCGGTGGCATCGTGGTGTCGATGTACCTGCCCATCTTCAAGCTCGGCCAGGTCGTTTGATGCTGGTTTCGAGGGAATTCGACACCGCTTTCGCCGGTGTGCTTGGACTATTGATCGGCAGCTTCCTGAACGTGGTGATCTACCGTGTGCCGGTGATGATGTACCGGACCTGGCTGGCCGATGCCGTCGACAACCTCAGGCCCTTGAAGGATGTCCCTTCCCTCTGGTCGCTGGTCTTCGGCCCGAAGGCTGCGCCCCCCGAGGGACTGGAAGCCGCGGCCGACAAGGCCGCGGTGGCAATCGATGGCCTGTCCCCCTTCGATCTCACGCGCCCCGCGTCGCGTTGTGGCGCCTGCGGCCACAAGATCCGCTGGTACCAGAACATCCCCGTGCTGAGTTACCTGCTGCTGCGCGGCCGCTGTGCGGCCTGCAAGACGCCGATCAGCCTGCGCTATCCGCTGGTCGAAGTGGTCACGGGTGCCCTCTTCGCGCTTTGCGCCTACCGTTTCGGCCTCACGCCCACCGGCGTGCTGTGGGCGGCTTTCGGTGCACTGTTGATCTGCCAGTTCCTGATCGATTTCGATACCCAGTTCCTGCCCGATTCACTCAACTACCCCCTGCTCTGGCTCGGCCTCATCGGCGCGGCCATGGGCTGGACGGGCGTCTCGCTGAGTTCGGCCGTCTGGGGTGCGGTCTTCGGCTACCTGAGCCTCTGGCTTGTGTACCATGGCTTTCGCCTCGTCACTGGCAAGGAAGGCATGGGCTATGGAGACTTCAAGTTGCTCGCCGCACTGGGCGCATGGCTCGGCGCCGACTACCTCATTGCGATCATCCTCGTCTCTTCGCTGGTGGGCGCCGTGATCGGCCTGACGCTGCGCTTTGCCGGCAAGCTCGCCCACAAAGACATCCCCATCGCATTCGGCCCCTTCCTGGCCGGCGCGGGCCTCGTGTGCCTGGTGGCCGGCCCCGAACTCGTGAGGCAGTGGATTCCGTTCGCGTTCCCGCTCGGCGCGCTGATCCATTGACACAAGGCATGGTCCGGCGCATCGGCCTGACGGGCGGCATCGGCAGCGGCAAGAGCACCGTGGCCGCGCTGCTGGTCGCCCAGGGCGCCGTACTGGTCGACACCGATGCCATTGCGCGCGCCATTGCACAGCCGGGTGGCGCAGCCATGCCGGCCATCGAGGCCGCCTTTGGCCGCAGCGTCATCGCACCCGATGGCGGGCTGGACCGGGCCGGCATGCGCCAGATCGTGTTCACCGATGCAAGCGCCAAGGTCCGTCTCGAATCCATCCTGCACCCCCTGATCGGCGCCGAAACCCAGCGGCAGGCCGCAGCGGCCGGCGAAGACGCCGTCGTGGTGTTCGACGTGCCGCTCCTGGTCGAATCCGGACGCTGGCGCGCCATCGTGGAACGGGTGCTGGTGGTCGACGCCACAGAAGAAACACAGCTGAAACGTGTTGTTGCACGCTCGGCCTGGACGCCCGAAGCGGTCCGGGCAGTCATTGCCCAGCAGGCCCCGCGCAAGGCGCGGCGGGCGGCGGCCGACGCCGTCATCTTCAATGAGTCGCTCACGCTGGCGGAACTAGAAATCGAAGTGCAGGGTCTCTGGAAGCAGTGGCCAGTGGCCACCACGCGATAATCCAAGACCGCCGCCCTCGCGGCGGCACAACGACTACGACAAAAAGGCACTCGCTGAAGTGTCCTCCCCGAGATGCTGTTCAACTCGTATCCCTTTATTTTTGTCTACTTCCCGCTGGTCCTGATCGGGTTCTTTCTGATCGGCAAGCGCAACGCCCGGGCCGCCGCTGGCTTCCTTGCCCTGGCCTCGCTCTTCTTCTATGGCTGGTGGAGCGTCAAGGCCCTGCCCCTGCTGCTGGGCTCCATCTGCGTCAACTACTGGTTCGGGCTGCGGCTGTCGCCCGCGCCCGGCCGCGACGACCGCAAGCGCAAGACCCTGCTGGTGATCGCGCTGGCGATCAACCTGGGCGTGCTGGCGATCTTCAAGTACGCCAACTTCTTCGTCGCGAACGTGAACGACGGCCTTGCCGCGGCTGGCCTCTCGCAGATCCCGATGCTGCACATCGTGCTGCCGATCGGCATCTCGTTCTATACCTTCACGCAGATCGCCTTCCTGGTCGATTGCTGGCAGGGCAAGGTGCATGAACGCAGCTTCATCCACTACGTCCTGTTCGTGACCTACTTCCCGCATCTGATCGCAGGCCCCGTGCTGCATCACGCGCAAATGATGCCGCAGTTCGCCAATCCGGCGACCTACCGCATCAGCCCCGACAAGCTGGCGCTGGGCCTTGCGATCTTCACCTTCGGCCTTGCCAAGAAGCTGCTCATCGCAGACCCGATGGGGCAATACGCCGACCTGATGTTCAATGGCGTGCACCAGGGACTGGAGCCCACGCTCTACACCGCATGGTTCGGAGCGCTGGCCTACACGCTGCAGATCTATTTCGACTTCTCGGGCTACTCCGACATGGCCGTGGGCCTTTCCATGTGCCTGGGCGTGCAGCTGCCACTGAATTTCCGCTCGCCCTACAAGTCGACGAACATCATCGAGTTCTGGCGCCGCTGGCACATCTCGCTGTCGACCTTCCTGCGCGACTACCTCTACGTGCCGCTGGGCGGCAACCGCAAGGGCCCGGCCCGCCGCTACCTGAACCTCTTCCTCACGATGCTGCTGGGCGGTCTGTGGCACGGTGCCGCCTGGACCTTCGTGATCTGGGGCGCCCTGCACGGCATCTTCCTGATGATCAACCATCTCTGGAACGCCAAGATCAGGCCCCATGCGACGCCCGGCCGCCTGGGCCGCTTCCTGGGCTGGCTGCTCACCTTCCTGTGCGTCATCATTGCCTGGATCGTCTTCCGCGCCGAAAGCATGCAGGCCGCCATCGCGATCTACAAGGGCATGCTCGGCATGCACGGCGCGCCGGTCTCGGTGTTCCATGAAATGGGTGCCATCCCTTTCCGCAAGCCCAAGTTCTTCCAGACCATGCTGATCGCACTGATCATCTGCCTGGCGTTCCCGCCCACGATCACGCTCGAACGCTGGGTGCCGCGCGTGCAGATGCTCGCCGGCCGCGCACGCCTGGCCTGGCTCTCGACCGCCCTGATGGCGCTCTTCACGGTGGTCTTGCTGGGCTTCTGCATCTCGCGACTCGGCAGCTACAGCCCGTTCCTCTATTTCCAGTTCTGAGATGGCTCGCATCACGACACCAGCCAAAGTCTGGCTGCTGACTTTCCTGGCGGGCTTCATCGTCATCTCGGCGATGCTCGCCGTCACCCTGGCAACGCCCATTCCCTACGGCGACCTGTCGCGCATCGGGCGCCTGTCCGACCAGCAGTTCGGCTGGCTCGCGCCACCGCCCAAAGTCGACCCCGAGCTGCTGCGCGGCACCCCCATCGACCAGGCCGACATCGTCGTGATCGGCGACAGCTTCTCCATGACCTACCGGTGGCAGTCCGCGCTGGTCAAGGCCGGCTACCGCGTCTCGACCACCTACTGGCTCCAGTTCGGCGAGGCCCTGTGCGGCGACGTGGACGACTGGCTGGCCAAGGCCGGCTTTCGCGGCAAGCTGGTCATCGTCGAAAGCGTCGAGCGGCTGCTCAACGAGCGGCTGCGCACAAGTGCCCAATGTCCGAACATGGTGAGGCCCTACGAAGCGAAGCTGGTGCCCTTCTCGTCTCCGTTCGAAGAAGTGCCGGGCTTCGCCCTCAATTGGAACGCCCAGCTCACCTCGGGCCTGATCACCTACCGCAACACCCAGCGCGCCATGAAGACGCCGGGCGACACCGTCTTCAACGTCGAGACCATGGCGCGCCCGGTTCAAGACGGCTGCAAGTTCTTCAGCAACCGCCTGTGCGACAAGGCCCTGTTCCTGTCGGAAGACATCCGCAATGGCGAACTCACCCCGGCGAACGTGGAGGCCATGAAGACCTTCACAGCGGCCCGCCGCACGCCGCTGCTGTGGATGGTGATTCCCAACAAGACCACCGTCTACATCGATCACGACCACTCGAAGGACTTCGTCACTGCGTTCCGGGGTTCCAACCTCGGCCCGGACCTGTTCGGCTGGGCCGAGACGCGGCATGCGCTGACTCGCGACTTCTTTTTTCCGAACGATACTCACCTCTCGATGCACGGACAGCTCGAGCTGGGCGAGTTGATGCTGAACGAAGTCCGCAAGAAACTGCCCGAACCGCCCTCGCGTCACCCGTGAGCTCATTCGATTCGACGACAGGAACCCGCCCGTGATCCTCTACGAATACCCCTTCAACGAGCGCATCCGGACCTACCTGAGGCTGGAGCACCTGTTTCGCCGCCTCGGCGAGCTGGTGCCCTCGGAATCGCCGCTCTCCCACCACTACGCCCTGATCACGATCTTCGAGATCATGGACGTTGCCGCGCGCGCCGACCTCAAGGCCGACGTGCTGCGCGACCTGGACAAGCACAAGAACGTCTTCAACAGCTACCGGGGCAATCCGGCCATCGCCGAAGCCGTGCTCGACCAGGTCGTCGGCCAGCTGGAACGCAATTTCACCGCGCTCAACAGCGTGACCGGCAAGGCCGGCCAGGCCCTGACCGAGAACGAGTGGCTCATGAGCGTCCGCAGCCGCGCCGGCATTCCGGGCGGCACCTGCGAGTTCGACCTGCCCGCCTACTACGCCTGGCAGCATCACAGCGCCCCGAGCCGCCGCGCGGACCTCGAGCGCTGGTCCAACACGCTGTCGCCGCTGGCCTCGTCGATCTACCTGCTGCTGAAACTGCTGCGCGATGCCGACGTGCCCTACAAGGTGATCGCCACCCACGGCCAGTTCCAGCAGAACCTGCCGCAGGGTCGCAGCTTTCAGTTGCTGCGCCTGCGCATCGACCCCAAGCTCGGGCTGGTTCCCGAAATCAGCGGCAACCGCCTGATGGTGTCGGTGCGGCTTATGCGGCATGAGGCCGACGACCGGCTGCACCAGAGCACGGAAGACGCGCCCTTCGAGCTGACCCTTTGCGCGTGAGCGCCGCGCCGGGCCGCCCCAAGCCGGCTCGAACCGCGGTGCACGGCACGGAGCCTATCCAATGAGCAAGTTGAACGACAAAGGCGAGCGGATCGTTCGTTGCCCCGCGTGCGGCGGCGACAGCATCTACGCGCCCAGCAACCCCTACCGCCCCTTCTGCAGCCCGCGTTGCAAGGGCATCGACCTCGGTGCCTGGGCGAACGAAGAGTTCCGAATGCCGGCCGAGACGCCGCCCGACGACGAGCCTTTCGGCGATCCCAAGATCCAGTAGCAACGGCCACCGGCCCTGCGACTTTCCTGCTGCGGCGTCCCTCTATCGGCCGGCCGGCGACGGCCCGCCGTGGCCATCGCCCAGGAACAGCTTGTCCACGTAGCTTGCGTTCTGCCGCGTGTAGTACGGGCGCAGATGCTCCTTGTCCTTGTAGATCGGGTTGCCGTCGGGCATGGCCCGCAGGCATTCGCCGGCCTTGCAGAGCTGCGCGATCACGTCGACAGGCTCGGCACCGCTGGCCTCGGCGATCCGCAGTAGCCGCTCGTTGAGTTGCGCCTCCGCTGGCGGCAACGCAGCAGTCGGCGTGCTTCGCGAGGCGGTCATCGTGCCAAGACGGCTGCCCTCGATCAGCCGCAGCGGCTCGAAGGCCGGGCCGCTCGGGTTGTCCAGCAACAGGTACACCTTCTTCTTGCGATGGACCAGATCCGTCAGCAGCGCCTGGAGCGCATCGAGCGAGCGCCCGATGCCCGGCCCTCCGTTGTTCACTGGATACGACGACACGCCATCGCGGAACTCAAAGTCCAACGGGAAATTCCCGGTGAAGTAGCAGTTCCAGCAAGCCCCGACCACGACCGTGTCGAACCGCGGATCGCGCGCCAGTTCGAGCATCCGGTTGCGCTGCCTTTCGCAGTCGGGATTGCCCTCGGCGATCAAGCCGGGAATGGGCGGACACGCCCCGTAGGTCGAGAAAACCGCCGTCGCCATGCGCTCGGGCGAAGTGCGCGCCAGTTCCGCCGCGCGCGGCCCGTACTGCTGCGTGTGGCTGTCGCCGATCAGCAGCACCTGCCCGCGCCCGTTGCCCACGCGATTCACGAAACGCGAGCCCAGCTTCTCGCGGGGAACGTCGTCGTAGTAGCCGCCGTCGACCGTGGCATCGGACACCATGCGGAGCATCTCGCCGCCGTTGCGTGGTGACATGCCACCGAAAGCGAGCAGGCCCACGACCGCGACGACGACACCAGCCCCCAGCAACGCGCGCAGCATGCCCACGCCCGTTTTTGCACGCGTGTAGCGCTCGACAAACCGATAGGTGCCCCAGGCCAGCACCACGCTGGCGACCACCGCAGCCACGCGCACGCCCGCCGACGGCGTGCCCTGCTCGACGATGCGCGCATACACCAGCAACGGCCAGTGCCACAGGTACAGCGGATAGCTGATGAGGCCGATCCACACCATCACCCGGTTCGACAACACATAGCGATTGAGCAACCCGTTCGGCCCCGCCGCAATGCAGCTCACCGCGCCCAGCGTCGGCAGCAGCGCCCACCAGCCGGGGAACGCCTTGTACGCACGGATCGACACCAGCCCGTACACGATCAGCCCCACGCCGAGCACCGACTGCGCATGGCTGCGCCATGCGGAAGGCGCCGCCGGCTTCAGCCGCATGCAGGCCAGGATGCCGCCCACCATCAGTTCCCAGAAGCGCGAGCCCGGCGAATAGAAAGCGGCCTCGCGGTACGGATGCACCATCAGCACATTGGCAACGAACGACACCGCCGCCAGCACCCAGAGCATCCGCACGATCGGCCAGCGCATGCGCCACGCGAACCCGAGCAGCAGCGGCCAGAAAATATAGAACTGCTCCTCGATGCCGAGCGACCACAGGTGCAGCAGCGGCTTGGTCTCGGCAATCGTGTCGAAGTAGCCCGACTCGCCCCAGAAGATGAAGTTGGCCACGAAGGCCATGCCGCCCGCGGCCTGCTTGCCGAGCTCCGAGAACTCCCTGGGCAGCAGCACATACCAGCCCAGCGCCAGCGCAGTGGCCAGCACCAGCGTCAGCGCCGGAAAGATCCGCCGGATGCGCCGCGCATAGAAGTCGCTGTAGCTGAAATCGCTCGCAGCGTGGCTCTGCATGATGATCGTCGTGATCAGGAAGCCCGAGATCACGAAGAAGATGTCGACCCCGATGAACCCGCCGGGCAACGCATCGGGAAACGCGTGATAGGCCAGGACCGATGCCACGGCCACGGCGCGCAGGCCATCGATGTCGGGACGGTACTTGGGGTGCATCGGTGCGTTGTTCAGGCGTGCGGCAACCGCTTATCGCGGCCCGGCGCGCTCGCCGGCGCCAAGGAAGATCGGGTCGAGATAGTTCGCGGAGTGGCGGGTGTAGGTCGCCCGCAGGTGATTGTCGTCCGCGTAGACGGGGGTCTTGTCGGGCATGGCCCGCAGGCACTGGCCGTCCTGGCACAGGTGAGACGTTGCATCGACGATCTCGACGCCGCTCGATGCGGCGATGCGCCGAAGCTGCAGGTCGAGGCTGGCCTGGTCGGGCGGCAGCGCAGCGGTCCGCACGTCGGTCACGGCCGGTTTGCCCAACCGGCTCCCTTCGATCAGGCTGTCGGGCGCGAACTGCGTGCCCGTCGGATTGTCCAGCAGCAGGTAGACCTTCTTGCCGCGCCCTGCCAGCCCCTTCAGAACGGCTTCGAGCGCATCCAGCGAACGCGGGATGCCGGGGCCGCCGTTGTTCAGCGGGTAGGCCACGCCGCCGGTTCGAAACTCGTAGGTCACGGGCAGGTTGCCGGTGAAGTAGCAGTTCCAGCAGCCACCGATCACGACCGCGTCGAACTTCGGATCGAGAGCGTGCTGGAGAACCTTGTCGAGCCCTTCACCGCATTCGGGGATGCCTCGGCCAAGCACGCCGCGAATGGGCGGGCAGGCAAAAAAGGTGGCGAAGTCGACTGTCGCCATCTGCCCCGGTGAAGACCTGGCCAGCTCCGCGGCACGCGGTGCGTACTGCATGACATGGCTGTCGCCGATCAGCAGCACCTTGCGGGCGCCCTCGCCAAAGCGCCGGATCGGGAACCCGTCCAGGTTGACCAGCTTGAAGCCCTCGTAGTAGTCGCGGTCCGATCCGGCATCGACCACCTTCTGCAGCAGTGCGCTGTCGTTGCGCGCGGGCGCGCCGGCCAGGACGACCAAACCTGCCATCAACACCACGATGCCGCTTTGCCAGAGCACGCGCAGCGTGCCTGTGTCCGAGCGCACCCGCACGAAGCGCTCCACATACCGGTAGGTCAGCCACGCCAGCGCAATGCTTGCCACCACCATCGCCGCACGCACGCCAAGCGGCGGCTCTGCGCCTTCGACGATGCGCGCGAACGCCAGCAGCGGCCAGTGCCACAGATAGAGCGGGTAGCTGATGAGGCCCAGCCACACCATTGCGCGGTTCGACAGGACGTATTTGTTCAGCACCCCGAGCGGCCCGGCCGCGATGCAGCTCGCCGCGCCAAGCACGGGCAGCAGCGCCCACCAGCCCGGAAACGCCTTGTCGCTGCGGACCGCCACGAGCCCCAGCACGATCAGCCCCACGCCCAGCACCGACTGCGCATGGCTGCGCCACGGCTTCGGCGCCGACGCGGGGGCCAGCCGCATGCCGGCCAGGATCGCACCCGCCATCAGCTCCCAGAAGCGCGAAGCCGGCGAGTAGAAAGCAGCCGTGCGAAACGGGTGGATCGTCAGCACGTTGACGAGAAACGACAGCGCCGCCAGCGCCCACAGCACCCGCACGATCGGCCAGCGCCTGCGCCACGCGATGCCCAGCAGCAGTGGCCAGAAAATGTAGAACTGCTCCTCGATGCCCAGCGACCACAGGTGCAGCAGCGGCTTGACCTCGGACGCCGTGTCGAAGTAACCCGCCTCGCTCCAGAAGACGAAATTGGCCACGAAAGAGGCACCGCCCGCGACCTGCTTTCCGAGCTCCGCAAACTCCCGGCTCAGCAGCACGTACCAGCCGAAGGCCAGCGTTGCGGCCAGCACCAGCATCAACGCCGGAAAGATCCGCCGGATGCGTCGCGCATAGAACTCGCGGTAGCTGAAATCGGCCGCGGCGTGGCTCTGCAGAATGATCGTCGTGATCAGGAAGCCCGAGATCACGAAGAAGATGTCGACGCCGATGAAGCCGCCCGGCAGCAGCCCCGGGAAGGCGTGGTAGACCACCACCGACGCGACGGCGACCGCACGCAGGCCGTCGATGTCAGCGCGGTACTTGGGATGCATGTATCTGTTGTCTGCGGGCCCGCGGCTTCTTACCGCGAACCGCTACGCGAGCGTCGAAACGGCCTGCGCCGCGGACGCGGGCAGACCGCGCTCCTGGACCAGCCACTCCAGCACCGGCAGGGCGCCGGGCAGCACGGGCGCGACGTCGAGCGGCAGGTGCTGCCACGCCATCGCCTGGCCTTCGCGCATCTCGAACTCGCCGGTCCAGGCCGTGACCTTGCACCAGTGCAGGCGCACCAGCGCGTGCGGGTAGTCGTGCTCCGTGACCTTCCAGACCTCGGCGTCTTCGATGGTGATGCCGAGTTCTTCCTGCAGCTCGCGCCGCAAGGCCTGCTCGACCGTCTCGCCCGCTTCGATCTTGCCGCCGGGAAACTCCCAGTAGCCCGCGTAGGCCTTGCCTTCGGGCCGGGTCGAGAGCAGCAGCGCGTCGTCGGCCAGGCGGATCAGCACGCCGACCGCGACCTCGGTGTGCTTGCGGCCTTGCGCTTCCTGCGGCTCGCTCACGCGGTGGCCCGCCCTGCGTAGTCGCGTGCGAACTGGTAGGCCACGCGGCCGCTGCGCGAGCCGCGCTCGAGTGCCCAGACCAGCGCCTCGGGCCGCGCCGCCGCGATGGCGGCCGCATCGACGCCGAACGACGAGAGCCACTGGCCCACGATCGTCAGGTATTCGTTCTGGCTGAAGGGATAGAAGCTCACCCAGAGGCCGAAGCGCTCCGACAGCGAGATCTTTTCCTCGATCACCTCACCCGGGTGCACTTCGCCATCGTCGGTGTGCTTGTACGTGAGGTTGTCCTTCATGTACTCGGGCAGCAGGTGGCGCCGGTTGCTGGTCGCGTAGATCAGCACGTTGGGCGTCGATGCGGCAATCGATCCGTCGAGGATCGACTTGAGCGCCTTGTAGCCCGGCTCGCCCTCGTCGAAGCTCAGGTCGTCGCTGAAGACGATGAACTTCTCGGGGCGCTGCGAGACCACTTCGACGATGTCCGGCAGGTCGGTCAGCTCGGCCTTGTCGACTTCGATCAGGCGCAGGCCCTGCGGCGCATAAGCCTGCAGGCAAGCGCGGATCAACGATGACTTGCCCGTGCCGCGTGCACCCGTCAGCAGCACGTTGTTGGCCGGCTTGCCTTCGACGAACTGGCGCGTGTTGCGCTCGATCTTTTCCTTCTGGACGTCGATTTCCTTGAGCGAATCGAGCGCCATCACGGCCACGTGCTTCACGGGCTCCAGCACGCCGTGGCCCGAGTTGCGGCGGCGGTAACGCCACGCGATGGATGCGTTCCAGTCGGCCGGCGCCACCAGGGGCTGCGGCAGGATCGATTCGATGCGGGTAATGAGCTGTTCGGCGCGCTCGATCAGCTTCTGGAACTGCTCGTTCATGACCTGTAATCGGCGTTGATGGTCACGTAGTCGTGGCTCAGGTCGCAGGTCCACACCGTTTCGCTGGCCTTGCCGCGGCCCAGGCCGATGCGCACCGTGATTTCGCTCTGCTTCATCACGCGCTGGCCGTCTTCCTCGCGGTACGACGGGTTGCGCCCACCCTTGACGGCCACATGAACGTCGTCGAGGAACAGGTCGATGCCGGTCTGGTCGAGGTCGGCGATGCCGGCATAGCCGACGGCCGCCAGGATGCGTCCCAGGTTCGGGTCGCTGGCGAAGAACGCGGTCTTGACCAGCGGCGAATGCGCCACGGCATAAGCCACCTGCTTGCACTCGGCCGCATCGCGGCCGCCTTCGACCTGGATGGTGATGAACTTGGTCGCGCCTTCGCCATCACGCACGATGGCTTGCGCCAGTTGACGGGCCACGTTCTGCATGGCCGCCACGAGCGCCTGGCCGTCGGCCGAGTCGAGCGAGGTGATGGTGGCGTGCGCCGCCTTCTGCGTCGCGATGACCACGAACGAATCGTTGGTCGAGGTGTCGCCGTCGATGGTCACACGGTTGAACGAGGCATCGGCCAGCAGCTTGACCAGCGGCTGGATCAGCGACGGATCGATCTTCGCGTCGGTCGCCATGAAGCCGAGCATGGTCGCCATGTTCGGGCGGATCATGCCGGCGCCCTTGCTGATGCCGGTGATGGTGACGGTGGCACCGCCGACCTTCGCCTGCTGGCTGAACGCCTTCGGGATCGTGTCGGTGGTCATGATGCCTTCGGCGGCACGGGCCCAATGATTTTCCGAGGCGTCGGCCAGCGCGGCCGGCAGGCCGGCTTCGATGCGATCGACAGGTAGCGGCTCCATGATCACGCCAGTCGAGAACGGCAGGATCTGCTCGGGCGCGATCTCCAGCTTGCGCGCCAGTGCGATGCAGGTGGAACGCGTGCGCATCAGCCCGTCTTCGCCCGTGCCGGCATTCGCATTGCCGGTGTTGATGACCATCGCGCGAATGCCGAAGTTGGCCGCCAGATGGTCGCGGCACACCTGCACCGGTGCCGCGCAGAAACGGTTCTGCGTGAACACGCCGCCGACCGCCGAGCCTTCATCGATCAGCACGACCGTCAGGTCCTTGCGATTGGCCTTGCGCACGCCCGCTTCGGCCACGCCGATGCGGACGCCGGGCACCGCGAACAAGGCGGCGGGATCGGGGGCGGACAGGTTCACGGGCATGGAATTTCTCTCAATGAAAGGTTCTGGACTTCAGCTCAACTTGCCGTGGCATTGCTTGTACTTCTTGCCGCTGCCGCAGGGGCAGGGGTCGTTGCGGCCCACGCGCGCGAAGGCCAGGGCCTCGGCACTCAGCGCGCCCGCACCGGCGCCCGCGAGGCGACGCTGGCTTTCTTCGTCGACACGCACTTCGACCTCGCCCGTTTCGGTGGGCGCCGTGTAGGTGATGTTGGCGACGTTCTCGCCGCGGCTCTCGAGGGCTTCGGCGGCTTCTTCGAGCTGCTCGCCCGACTGCACGCGCACCGTCATGAGCTGGCGCGTGACTTCGTTCTTGACCGAGTCGAGCAACTGGCCGAACAGCTCGAAGGCTTCGCGCTTGTATTCCTGCTTGGGCTGCTTCTGCGCATAGCCGCGCAGGTGGATGCCCTGGCGCAGGTAGTCGAGCGAGGCCAGGTGTTCGCGCCAGTGCGTGTCGATGCTCTGCAGCAGGACCATGCGCTCGAACTGCGTGAAGTTTTCCTGGCCGATCAGCGCCAGCTTGGCGTCGAAGGTCTCGTTGGCGGCCTTGACCACCTTCTCGAGCACGTCCTCGTCGGAGATGGCGTCGGAGGCCTCGACCTCCTTCTTGAGCGGCATGTCCAGGCCCCACTCGGCAAAGAGGCTCTTCTCGAGGCCGTTCAGGTCCCACTGCTCTTCGACCGATTCGGCCGGCACGTACTGGCGCACCAGGTCCATGAAGCAGCCTTCGCGCAGCGCCGCGATCTGCGCCGTGAGGTCGGCCGCGTCGAGGATGTCGTTGCGCTGCTGGTAGATCACCTTGCGCTGGTCGTTCGACACGTCGTCGTATTCGAGCAGCTGCTTGCGGATGTCGAAGTTGCGCGCCTCGACCTTCCGCTGCGCGCTCTCGATGCTGCGCGTGACGATGCCGGCTTCGATGGCCTCGCCATCGGGCATCTTCAGGCGGTCCATGATCGCCTTCACGCGGTCGCCGGCGAAGATGCGCATCAGCGGATCGTCCAGGCTCAGGTAGAAGCGCGAGGAGCCCGGGTCGCCCTGGCGGCCCGAACGGCCGCGCAGCTGGTTGTCGATGCGGCGCGATTCGTGGCGTTCGGTGGCGATGATGCGCAGGCCGCCGAGCGACTTGACGAATTCATGGTCCTTGGTCCACTCGGCGCGGATGCGCGCGATCTCGGCCTCTTTGGCCGCGGCGTCGAGCGATTCGTCGGCTTCGATCGCCTCCATCACCTTCTCGATGTTGCCGCCCAGCACGATGTCGGTACCGCGACCGGCCATGTTGGTCGCGATGGTGATCATCTTGGTCCGGCCGGCCTGCGCCACGATATCGGCTTCGCGTGCGTGCTGCTTGGCGTTGAGCACCTGGTGCGGCAGGCCCGCCTGCGTCAGCAGGCCGTCGATGATTTCGGAGTTCTCGATGGACGAAGTGCCCACCAGCACCGGCTGGCCGCGCTCGTAGCACTCGCGGATGTCTTGAATGGCCGCTTCGTACTTCTCGCGCGTCGTCTTGTAGACGCGGTCGAGCTGGTCTTCGCGCTTGCTGATGCGGTTCGGCGGAATGATCGTGGTCTCGAGACCGTAGATTTCCTGGAATTCGTAGGCCTCGGTGTCGGCCGTGCCGGTCATGCCGGCCAGCTTGGCGTAAAGGCGGAAGTAGTTCTGGAAGGTGATCGAGGCCAGCGTCTGGTTCTCGGCCTGAATTTCCACGCCTTCCTTGGCTTCCACGGCCTGGTGCAGGCCATCGCTCCAGCGACGGCCACTCATCAGGCGGCCGGTGAATTCGTCGACGATCACCACTTCGCCCTGCTGCACCACGTAGTGCTGGTCGCGGTGGTACAGGTGGCGGGCACGCAGCGCTGCATTCAGGTGATGCATCAGCGTGATGTTGGCCGGGTCGTAGAGCGAGGCGCCTTCGGGCAGCAGCTTGAACTCGCCCAGGATGCGCTCGGCGTTCTCGTGGCCGTCTTCGGTCAGAAACACCTGGTGCGTCTTCTCGTCGACCGTGAAGTCGCCGGGCACCGTGACGCCTTCGCCCGTGCGCGGGTCGGCTTCGCCTTCCTGCTTGGTCAGCAGCGGCACCACCTTGTTGATGGCCAGGTAGAGGTCGGTGTGGTCTTCGGCCTGGCCGCTGATGATCAGCGGCGTGCGGGCCTCGTCGATCAGGATCGAGTCCACTTCGTCGACGATGGCGAAGTTCAGGCCGCGCTGAACCCGGTCGCCGGGCTCGTAGACCATGTTGTCGCGCAGGTAGTCGAAGCCGTATTCGTTGTTCGTGCCGTAGGTGATGTCGCTGCCGTAGGCTTCCTGCTTTTCTTCGCGCGGCATCTGCGGCAGGTTGATGCCCACCGACAGGCCCAGGAAGTTGTACAGCCGGCCCATCCAGCGGGCATCGCGGCTGGCGAGGTAGTCGTTCACCGTGACCACGTGCACGCCCTTGCCGGACAGCGCATTCAGGTACACCGGCAGCGTGGCGGTCAGCGTCTTGCCTTCGCCGGTGCGCATTTCGGAGATCTTGCCGTTGTGCAGCGCCATGCCGCCGAGCATCTGTACGTCGAAATGACGCATCTTCATGACGCGCTTGGAACCCTCGCGCACCGTTGCAAAGGCTTCCGGCAACAGGGCGTCGAGCGATTCGCCCTTGGCCACGCGGTCCTTGAACTCCTGCGTCTTGGCGCGCAGTGCGTCGTCGCTGAGCTTCTCGAACTCGGGTTCGAGCGCATTGATGCGTTCCACCGTCTTGCGATACTGCTTGAGCAGCCGATCGTTGCGACTGCCGAAAATCTGGGTCAGGAAGTTGGTTGCCATGGGTGGAGATGGGCGGGCACCTGACGCGACAGGCACTTCGACCGGATTCCCTAAGATATGGTGAAAGCAGTTGGGCGCGCCACCTTTGAAATCAAGTTTTGAAATCAAATCCGCAGGCGAGCGGCCCATTTTTCCGGCGCGAACGCCGGCAAACCGGGCATTTTAGCTGTCTTGTTTCTAACCCCTGGATTACCCATGTATCGCCGCACGCCCCCGCCCATCTCGCTGCAGCAAGCTGCCGAAGGCTCGCCCACCCTGGGAAGCCTGATGGCGCGCGCACGCGATGCCTCGGACCGGCTGAAGGCGGTGGAAGGACTGATTCCGCCCGCCATGCGTGCCGCCATCCAGGCCGGACCGGCCGAGGGCGACGTCTGGTGCCTGCTGGTCAAGGGCAGCGCCGCGGCCGCCAAGCTGCGCCAGCTCACGCCGATGCTGGTGACGCGGCTCAAGAACAAGGGCTGGGACGTGTCGACCATCCGGATCAAGGTGCACACGGGGCGTTGAGGCCTGCGGCATCGGCCGCCAGAAATTGATGATTCGTCTGAAGATGGATAATATTTCCAGATGACATCTCTCACGGCACCCGCCGACGCCCAACTCCTGATGCTCGACAAGCACCAGGTCGACACCCTCCTTTCCCCCGACGACGTGCTCCAGGCCGTGCGCGAGGCTTTCGTGCTGCACAGCGAGCGCGAGGGCCGCGTCTTCCCGGTGGTGCGAGAGCCGCTGTCCACCGGCGGCGTGTTCGGCATCAAGTCGGGCGACGTGCAGGCGCAGGGGCTGCTCGGCTTCAAGGCCGCCGGCTTCTGGCCCGCCAACCGGCAGCGCGGTGGCGAGCCGCACCAGGCGACGATCCTGCTGATCGACCCCGCCACCGGCCGGCCGCTGTGCGTGATCGATGGCAACACGGTCACCACCGTGCGCACCGGTGCGGCGGGCGGGCTCGGCCTTCAGCAGCTCGCGCGGCCGGACAGCACGCGGCTGTGCATCTTCGGCACCGGCGTGCAGGCGCGCATCCAGCTCGACTTCGTGCTGCGCCTGCTCCCATCGCTGCGCGAGGTTCTTTATGTCGGCACGAGCGGCCAGCGCAACGCCGCCTTCGAGGCCCACTTCGCGCAGCGCTGCCACATCGCGCCCGCCAGCGACCGCAACGCGGCCGTCGCGCAAAGCGACATCGTGATCACCGCCACCCCGGGCGGCGGCGCACTGTTCGACCTGCAGGCCGTGCAACCGGGCACGCACCTGAACTGCGTCGGCGCCGACACCCGGGGCAAGCGCGAGCTGCCCGAAGGCCTGCTGCCACGCGTTCGCCTTGTCGTCGATGACCGCCCCCAGGCGCAGCAGATCGGCGAGACCCAATGGGCGCCCGACACGCCGTCCATCGAACTGGGCGACCTGCTGACCGGCAAGACGCCCTTCGAGCGCGCGCCTGCCGACATCACCGTGTTCGACATGACCGGCCTCGCGCTGCAGGACTTGACCGTCGCGCGCCTGCTGCACGAGCGCGCCGCCGCCACCGGCACGGGCACCCGCATCGCGTGGCCCTGGTAGGGCCCGAGCCGTTCAGGCGGGCGTGCCGCCGAACAGCTCGGTCATGAACTGCGTCGACTTCAGCCCGGTGCCCGTCAGCAACGCCACCGTGGTTTCGCTCGACCGGATATCGCCGCGCTGCGCCAGCACCTCGATGGCGGCCGCCGCGGTGGCGGAGGTCGGTTCGGCATAGAGGCCGGTGGCCGCCAGCCTGCGCACGGCGGCTGCGATCTGTTCTTCGGTCAGTGCCACCGTCCGGCCGTTCGTCTCGCGCAGCGCCTGAAGTATTTCCCGCAGGCGCACGGGCCGCTTGATGGCCGTGCCTTCGGCGATCGTCGGCTTCACAGCCCGCTCCACCAGCGCGTCGACGCCCGCGATGAAGCTGGCATCGATCGGCGAGCAGTTCAGCGGCTGCGCCACGAAGATGCGCGGCAGCTTCGCGATCTGCCCCGCCGCCAGCAGCTCGTTGAAGCCGATGTGGCAGCCCAGCACATTGCTGCCCGCGCCCGCCGGAATGACCACGTTGTCGGGCGCGGCGAAGCCCAGGTCTTCCCACAGTTCGTACGCCAGCGTCTTCGTGCCCTGCAGGAAGAACGGATGCCAGTTGTGGCTGGCGTAGAAGATCGATTCCGACTGGCGCACCGCCTCGTATTCCGACTCCTCGCGCGGCCCCGGCACCAATTGCACCTCGGCACCGAACGCGCGGATCTGCGCCACCTTGGGCGCCGGCGTGTAGCTGGGCGCAAGCACCTTGACCCGCATGCCGGCCGCCGCGCCGGCTGCAGCGATGGCGGCACCGCCGTTGCCCGAGCTGTCTTCCAGCACCGCATCGACGCCGATCTGGCGCAAGAAAGACATCATCACGGCCGCGCCGCGGTCCTTGAAGCTGCAGGTCGGGTTGAACCATTCGAGCTTGAAGTAAGGCGACAACTCGCCCCAGCGCTTCTGCACGAGCGGCGTGCAGCCCTCGCCCAGGCTCGACGGCCGCTCGATCACCACCGGCAGCGCCGCCCGGTAGCGCCACACCGAGCGCTCGCGCGTGTCGATGTCGTCCCGCGTGATGCCGGGCAGCGGCGTCACCATCATCGGGTTGCCGTCGTCCGAGCGCCAGCGGCGTTCAGAGAGTTCGTGATGCCGGCTGGTGAGCGGGTCGACATAGCGTGCGCGTTCTTTCGTGGTCATTCGCGGCTCCATGGAATTTGGACAATACGTCCGATATTGTACGTTTTGTACAAATTGGATGCTTCGTCCAGAGCTGGATACATTCCGGGCATGAAAAAGAAGTCGAACAAGCAGCTGCTGGAAATGCTCGGCCACGTGGCCGAAGGCCTGGGCGAAACCTTCGCGCCGTTCTGCGAAGTCGTGGTGCACGATCTGAGCAATCCGAAGAACGCGATCTACGCGATCGAGAACAGCCTGAGCGGACGCGAGGTGGGCCAGTCGGTGACCGAGCTCGGGCTGGCGCGCATCCGCGACCCCGAATTCCCGGCGGTGATCGCGAACTACGCCAACACCTTTCCCGACGGGCGCAAGGTCAAGAGCACCTCCATCGGCATCAAGGACGAGAACGGCGAGTACGTGGCCGCGCTGTGCCTCAACGTCGACCTGACGCTGTTCCAGAGCTTCCAGGGGGCGATCTCGCAGTTCACGCGCATCGACGACAAGGAAGTGCACGAGCACCTCGATGCGGGCGGCAACCCCTCGGACCGCATCCATGCGCGCATCGACGAATTCGCGGCTGCGCGCGCGACCACGCCGCGCTCGCTCAAGCCCGTCGACCGCAAGCAGTTGGTGCAGGAGCTGAAGAAGGCCGGCCTGCTGGAAGTGCGGCGCGGCGCCGAGATTGCCGCGGCGCACATGGGCGTGTCGCGCGCCACGGTCTACAGCGACGCCAAGTAGACGTCCGCGCCTCTGCGCCTCTTCTTGCGGCGGCGCCCGCTACTGGGGCTGCAGCCCGATCTCGTGCGCGGCCTTCTGCCAGCGCTCGGCCTCCGAGCGCAGGAAGGCGCGCAGTTCGCCCGGCGTCGAGCCCTTCATCTGCACGCCCAGCACCGACAGGCGCTCCTTCACCTGCGGATGGTCCAGCGCGGCGATGGCCTCGCGGCGCAGCTTCTCGATCACGTCGAGCGGCGTGGTGGCCGGCGCGACCATGGCCCACCACTGGTCGATCTCCAGTCCCTTGAGCCCGTTCTCGGCGAGCGCGGGCACGTTCTGCAGGCCGGGAATGTTCGTCACGCGCTGCGTGCTCGTCACCAGCAGCGGCCGGATGCGGTTGGCGCCCAGCAGGCTCGAGCCGCTGGCCAGCGTCGCGAAGTGCCCCGCCACCGTGCCCGCCGCCACATCGGTGAGTGCCGGCGCCGAGCCCCGGTACGGGACCATGTTGAAGCGGATCTTCGTGCGGCTCGCCAGCAGCTCGGCCGCGAGGTGGCTCACGGTGCCTGCGCCGCTGTGGGCGATGGCGGGCGGCGCCGACTTCGTGGCGGCGGTCTTGATGAAGGTCTTGAAGTCCTTGCTGTCGTCGTCCATGCCCGCGAAGAACACCAGCGGCGAAGTGCCGATCATGGTCACCGGCGTGAAGTCGCGCAGCAAGTCGTAGGGCAGCTTGGCGGTCACGGCCGGCGCAATCGCGTGCGGCAGTTCGACGATGGCGATGGTGTAGCCATCGGGCGCGGCCTTGGCGGCGGCGTCGGTGCCGATCATGCCGGCGGCGCCGGGCCGGTTGTCCACGATCACCGGGCTGCCGATGGTCTGGCTCATGCGTTGCGCCATTGCCCGCGCAATCGCGTCGGTGCTGCCGCCCGCGGCCCAGGGCACGACGAGCTTGATGGGCCGGTCGGGGTAGGCCGCCCATGCGGTTCCGGTTGCAGTGAGCAGGGCTGTAGAGCCGGCGGCCAGAAAGGCCCGGCGATGCATCGTCGGCATGGAAGATTCCTGGAGGTTTAAACGGGGCGGTCGGGCCAGCTCGGATCGCTCGACGCATTGGCGGTCAGCATCAGCACCACGTGCGCATCGGCCGCGATGGCGCTGCTGTCGCGCAGCTGCTGCAGCGCGGCCAGCCCGGCCGCCGCGCACAGTTCGGCACTGACGCCTGCACCGGCAAGCACCTGCCGGGCCGCGCGGGCTTCGTCGTCGCCCACGACCACCGCACCGCCGCCCGTGGCGGTGGCGGCCTGCCATTGCAGGTACGTCACGGTGGCACCTGCCGTCGAAAACTGCGCCGTGTGGCCCGGGTAGCTGCCATTGAGCGCGCCGCCCGCCAGCACGCGCGACAGGCGCGCGAAGGGCTCCACCAGCCAGAGCCTGGGCAGGCGCGCGATGCGCCCCGCGGCCAGCAGGTCGCGAAAGCCCGCATAGATGCCCCAGGCGAGGTCGCCGCGCGCGGTCGGGATCACGATGTGGTCCGGCAGCCCGCCGTCGTTCAGGCATTCAAGTGCGATGGGCTTGTAGCCCTCGATCGCGAGTGGCGCACTGCCCAGCGCGGGCAGGCGGTAGTTGGTCAGCGCGAAATAGCCGGGGTACTGCGAGCGCTCGCGCACGAAGGCCCAGCGGCCTGCGTTGTCGGCGAAGACATAGCGCCGAGCGCCGAGCGCATCGAGCTGCCGCGCATAGGTGGCGGGCATGCCTTCATAGGTGGCCACCTCGCAACCCAGGCCAGCGGCCCACGCGTAGTGCGCCGCCGACACCGCCGCGTTGCCCGACGAGGCGAGCACCAGCGTGTGGGCATCGAAGTCCAGCGCCTGCGCCACGCCCACGGCGGTCATGCGGTCCTTGTGGGAGCCGGTGGGGTTGCACGATTCGTCCTTCAGGCCCAGGCGCGCCACGCCGAAGCGCTGCGCCAGCGCGGGCATGTCCTGCAGCGGTGTGTGGCCCTCCCCGAGCGTGAAGCCGGGCCCGTAGGGCATCGGCATCGCATCGGGGGCATCGGGCAGATAGCTGGCGCGCAGCGCAACATGAAAGCCCGCGCGCTTGCAGGCCGGGCAGCCGTCGTGCGTCAGCGTGATCGGATAGAGCGCATCGCATCGCAGGCACTGCAGGCCGCGCAGATGCGGGTTGCGCGGGGGCTTCGGCGTTCGGTCGCGGACGATGGCCATGTGATTGCCAGAAGAAGAATGAGCCAAAGAATCCGCGGGCGGCGCGGTGAACTTGAAGTCCAGGACTGGCGATGTCATCACAAGGTCATGCGTTGAAAGTTGTTGCCTAAATCTTATGCATTCGGAAATAAAATTACGCAGCCCCAGATACTCAACCGATAAATAAGCTTATCGATGCGGTTCACAGAAATCGAGACTTTCCGCGCCCTCATGCGCGGCAGTTCCACCCGCAAGGCCGCGGCGTTGCTGCATGTGACGCAACCCGCCATCAGCCAGTCGCTCAAGCGCCTCGAAGCGCAGGCCGGCATGCTGCTGTTCCAGCGCACCGGCGGGCGGCTGGTGCCTACGCCCGAGGCGCGCGCGCTGTGGATCGAGGTCGAGCGCGTGTTCATCGGCATGGACGCCATCGAGCACCGCGTGCGCAGCCTGCGCGACTTCGGCGTCAGCCAGCTGGAGCTGAGCTGCTTTCCGGCCTATGGCCTGGGCTTCATGCCGCGCGCACTGGCAAGGCTCAAGGCGCACCGCGGCGCGAGCCCCTGGCCGCAGGTGTCGCTGCAGGTGCTCAGCTCGAAAGACGTGCGCGACCGCGTGGCCATGGGCATTTCAGACTTCGGGCTGATGGCCGACGAGCTGTCGCTCGAAGGCATCGACCACTCGACCTTCTCGCGCTTTCCGGGGGTGGTCGTCATGCCCGAGGGCCATGCGCTGGCGCGCTTCAAGACCATCAAGCCGGAGCAGCTGGCAGAAGCGCCCTTTCTTTCGCTCAACCCCGAAGACCCTTCGCACCAGCGGCTGGAGGCCGCGCTCGCCCCGTACGGCGTGGCGTTGCGCGTGCTGGTGCAGACGCCCTACGCGGCCAGCGTGTGCGAGATGGCGTTGCGCGGGCTCGGTGTGGGCCTGGTCAACCCCATCACCGCACTCGACTACGCCGAGCGTGGGCTCGTGGTGCGCCGCTTCTCGATCGACGTGTCCTTCACCTGCCTGCTGGCCCTGCCGGCGGGCAAGGTGCTGTCGGCCACGGCGCGCGACTTCATCTCGCTCATGCGGCAGCAGCTGGCCGAGGACGAGAAGCGGATACAGCGCTACCTGCGCTGAAGGCCCCACCGCCCTTCGCTGTTTTCACTTCCACGTGAATTCGTGATTCAGCCCGATCACGAAGCCCCGCACGCCCCGTGGCCCGCTGTGCGATGCGCTGACATCCACGCTGATCAGCGGCGTGATGCTGAAGCGGCCGCCGATGCGCGAAGTCCACACGCCCGCCGCCTTGCTGCGTTCCGCGATCAGCGACACGGTGTCGTTCCACGCCCACTCGACGGCGACGCCCCCGCGCGGCGTGCGCACGCCGGTGCCCAGCGCCCAGTCGGCACCGACGTTGGCATGCACCTGCAGGCTGCTGGTCGGGCGCCATGTCAGCGGCACGACGAACTGCCCGCCCATGCGGCCGCCGCGCCGCAGGTCGGACACGGTGCTCATCGACACGGCCGCGCTGAAGGGCGCGTCCGCCGCCTGCCCCAGGAAATTCCATTTGATCTGCGGGCCGCCGGTGACCGTGTGAACACCCTCGACCGAGAGCCGGTCGAAGTTCAGGCCCAGCTCGACCGGCCCGACCCGGCAGGCCGGCCCGATGTGAAAACCCGTGACCGGCTCGGTGCCCGTGCGGCCCCACCAGGTTTCGTACTGGCACTGGCCGGGGTCGAGCGTGCCGGCATCGTCGACGTCGAAATGCCCCGCCGCCTGCGCACCCAGGCTGGCGAGCGAGCAGGAAGCGGCAAGCATCCAGCCGAGGCATGGCGGTCGGGTTGTTGTTCTGTGCCTGCTCTTCATCTCGTGCGTCCCAAAGGCCCTCGAACCATTCTAGGGATGCGGAAAGTCGGCGCCGTGACGCCGCGCCGGCACTGAAAAGCGAGCGAAGCGGGCTCAGATCTCGAACTGGGGCTGCAGCTCGCGGATGCGCTTGATGGCCACGCCCGCCGCCGCCGTGCGCGTCTCGACACCCAGCTTCACGTACACCCGCTCCAGGTGCTTCTTGGCGGTGGCCGGGCTGCTGCCCAGGATCTCGCCGATGTCCTTGTTGGTCTTGCCCTTGACCACCCAGTACAGCACCTCGGCCTCGCGCGCCGTGAGCTTCAGGCTCAGGCTCATGGCCTCGATCACGCCGGTGTCGGACACCTCGCGCATGATGATCATCCACTCGTCGCCGTCGTCGTCGCTGCTGGTCTGCTGGTGCAGCCGCAAGGTGAGGCTGCTGGCGCCCTGCGCGATCGACAGTGCAGGCGGCTCGATGCCGCGCTGCCGCGCATCGGGTGTGTGGCTGCGCAACCAGTCGAGCACGGCCGGCGGCGTTTCGGGTGCGCGCGTTTCGCAGTAGCGCTGCAGCAGGTCGCGCGCCAGCGCCGTCTGCCAGATCAGCCGCCCCTCGGGCAGCCGCACGGTGATGCTCGCGTAGCCGAAGGCGTCGAGCGCGTTGCGGGCCTGGCCGGCCTGCTGCGCGTCTTGCCGCGCACGGCGCGCGCCCTGCAGGTGCACGTTCATGCGCGCCAGCACTTCCTTCGGCTTGATGGGCTTGGTGACGTAGTCAACGCCGCCTGCCTCCAGCGCGGCCACGAGGTGCTCGGTCTCGGTCAGGCCGGTCATGAACACGATGGGAATGTGCGCCGTCGCGGCATCGGCCTTGAGCCGGCGCGCGACCTCGAAGCCGTCGATGCCCGGCATCATCGCGTCGAGCAGCACGATGTCGAGGCGGGCCTGCGCGGCGCGCTGCAGCGCCTGTTCGCCGCTGGTGGCAATGAGCACGGTGTAGCCCGATTCGTCGAGCGCGTCGTGCAGCACCGCGAGGTTGTCGGGCACGTCGTCGACGATCAGCACGAGGTCGCTGTTGGCGCCCTGCTCACGCAACGTTCGGGCAAGCGGCGATGTTTCCATGGTCGGGGGTGTCGTGGGGTTCATGGCGCGCTCACGGCTTCGGCGAGCGCGCGGCTCATGGCTTCGAACTGGAACTGGCGGGCCAGCACGCGCTGGGCTTCGGTCCACGCCACGCACTCGGGTTGCGCGGCGTCGATGTCGTCGAGCTGGTTCATGATGCCGCGGAAGTAGCCGAGGCTCACCGCCTCTTCGAGCGCGCGCAGCCGGGGCAGCGAAGGCGCCCGCATGGCACGCGGCGCCACGACAGCAGGTGCGGGCTTGGCGGCGGCCTCGGTCCATTGAAGGCCCAGCCGGCGTTCGAGCCAGTCGAGCAGCTCGCTGTGGCGCACCGGCTTGACGAAGAAGTCTTCGGGCACGATGCCCACGTCGTTGTCGAGCCCCTTGTCGAAGGCGTTGGCCGAGACGATGGCCACCGCGGCATCGCCCAGCCCCAGCTTGCGTGCGCGGCGGATGGTTTCCCAGCCATCGATGCCCGGCATGGCGAGGTCGACGAACATCGCGTCGGGCCGGTAGCCGGCGGCGATGAGGTCGAGCGCATCGTGCCCGCTGGCCGCGCTGCGCAGCTCGAAGCCCAGCGGCGCGAGCACATGGCCGAGCAGGTCGCGATCGGCCTCTTCGTTGTCGACCACCAGTAGACGTCGGCGCACGCCTTCGTAGCCGCGTCGCGCGCGCTGCACCGGCGCAGGCCGGTTGGCGGCGACGGCGATGTCATGCACGCGCGGCAGGAACAGGCGCACGCAGAAGAGCGAGCCCACGCCCGGCGTGCTGCGTACCTTCATCTCGCCGCCCATCAGGTCGGTCAGCATCTTGGCGATGGTGAGCCCGAGCCCCGCGCCCGGCGCCGCCGATGCGCCGGGCGCCCCCGCCGCATTGCCGCGCGCGAAGGGCTCGAAGATGCGCTCGATGTCTTCCGCCGGCATGCCAGGGCCGGTGTCTTCGATCTCCACCGAGGCGAACTCGCGCGCATAGGCCAGCCGCAGCGTGACCTGCCCCGCCGCCGTGAACTTGATCGCGTTGCCCAGCAGGTTGATGAGGATCTGGCACACGCGCTTTTCGTCGGCGCGCACCACCTCGGGCAACGGCCCCGCGGCCTCGAAGCGGAACTGCAGGCCTTTTTCGGCCGCCTGCAGCTCGAACATGTCGGCCAGCTCGCGCAGCGTGTCGGCAAAGCGCATCGGCTGCGCGTGCAGCGTGAGCTTGCCAGCCTCGATGTGCGCAATGGCTAGCGTGCCTTCGATGAGCGACAGCAGATGCTCGCCGCCGCGCTTGATGACGGCCACCGCCTGCTGGCGATGCGGCGGCACGGAATGGTCTTCGCCCATCAGTTGCGCATAGCCCAGGATGCTGTTGAGCGGCGTGCGCAGCTCGTGGCTGATGGCGCTGATGTAGCGGCTCTTGGCCTGGTTGGCCTGGTCGGCGGCTTGCTTGGCCTGCTCCGCCGCGAGCTTGGCGTGTTCCGCGATCTCGCGGGCTTCGTCGGCGGTCTGCTTGGCCGCCTGCAGCGCGCGGTCGGTCTCGCGGTGCAGCTCGATCTCGCGCACCAGCAGGTGGGTCTGGCGGTTCGATTCTTCCTGCGCCACCTTGCGGCTCTGGTGCGCCAGCACCAGCCACCAGGCCACGATGCCCGCGATGACCAGCAGCGCCATGTAGGCCTTCATGAAACCCGAGCGCAGCGACGACTGCTGCACGTTCGCCCAGGCTTCGGACGCGCCCGTCTGCGACGCGAGCGTCAGCGCGCTTTCGGCCAGCGCGCGCAGCTCCTGCTGGTAGAGCACGCCGAACACCACGGCCAGCAGTGGCACGATGACCAGCATCAGCAGCAGGAAGTGCCCGAGCCCGGTGTCGAGGTAGCGCCAGCTGCGGCGCGGCAGCAGCCAGCGCAGCACGGCCGACCATTGTGCCGACAGGCTCGCGTGCGGCTTGCACAGGTCGCCGCAGCGCGCATCGAGCGTGCAGCACAGCGAGCAGATCGCGCCCTGGTAGGCCGGGCAATGCGCCATGTCGGGCCCTTCGTACTCGCGCTCGCAGATCACGCAGTGCTGCACTTTGAGGCGCCGATAGCTGCCTTCTTCGCTGTCCCTGTCGTCACTGCCGACGCCCTCATCGCGCTCGACCCGCGCCCACCGTACCGCGCGCGAGCCGGCGGCCGGCGCGAACAGCACGGCACCGCTCGGCCCCGACGAGGTGCGCGCCAGGTAGTACTTGCCACCGGTCGCCCACGCCAGCAGCGGCGACGCCACCAGCGCCGTGCCGAGCGCGATCAGCGCCGAGAAAGACTGCGCCAGCGGCCCGAATACGCCCAGGTGCGCGGTGATCGACAGCACCGAGGCCAGCGCCATCGCGCCCACGCCCACCGGGTTGATGTCCCACAGGTGCGCGCGCTTGAACTCGATGCCCGGCGGCGACAGCCCCAGCGGCTTGTTGATGACCAGATCGGCCACCACGGCCATCATCCAGGCGATGGCGATGTTGGCGAACAGGCCGAGCACGTCGCCCAGCGCCTCGAACACGTTCATCTCCATCAGCATGAAGGCGATCAGCGCGTTGAACACCACCCACACCACGCGCCCCGGATGGCTGTGCGCCACGCGCGAGAAGAAATTGCTCCAGGCCAGCGAGCCCGCGTAGGCATTCGTCACGTTGATCTTCAGCTGCGAGATCACCACGAACAGCGCGGTGGCCGCCACCGCCCAGCCGTAGTTCGGGAACACGTACTCGTAGGCCGCCAGGTACATCTGGTTCGGGTCGACCGCGCGCTCGGCCGGCACCATGTGCGAGATCGCCAGGTAAGCCAGCAGCGCGCCACCCAGCATCTTGAACACGCCCAGCACCACCCACCCCGGCCCGCCGGCCAGCACACCGGCCCACCAGCGACGCGCCGTGGCGGCCGTGCGCGCGGGCATGAAACGCAGGTAGTCGGCCTGCTCGCCCATCTGGGTGATCAGCGCGATGCCGACCGTCAGGGCGGCGCCAAACAGGTGCAGATCGAACCCCTTCGTGCCCGGCTTGACCCCGTTGTAGTGCGCGATGCCCGCAAATGCACCAGGATCGCGCACCAACACATAGATGAAAGGCACCACCAGCATCAGCAACCACAGCGGCTGCGTCCACAACTGCAACCGGCTGATGACCGACACCCCGTGCGTGACCAGCGGAATCACCACCAGCGCGCACACCAGATAGCCCCAGACCGGCGGAATGCCCAGCGCCAGCTCCAGCGCATAGGCCATCACCGCGGCTTCGAGCGCGAAGAAGATGAAGGTGAAGCTCGCGTAGATCAGCGAGGTGAGCGTCGAGCCGATGTAGCCGAAGCCGGCGCCGCGCGTGAGCAGGTCCATGTCGACGCCGTAGCGCGCCGCGTACACGCTGATCGGCAGCCCCGCCAGGAAGATAATGAGCCCCGTCGCGAGGATCGCCCAGAAGGCGTTCGCAAAGCCGTACTGCACCAGCAGCGTGGCGCCCACCGCCTCCAGCACGAGGAACGAAGCCGCCCCGAAAGCCGTGTTGGCCACCCGCCATTCGGACCATTTGCGAAAGCGCTGCGGCGTGTAGCGCAGGGCATAGTCTTCGAGCGTTTCGCTGGCGACCCAGCTGTTGTAGTCGCGGCGCACCTTGACGATGCGCTGGGGCGCGTCGTCGGGGGTGGCGGAGGTGTCAGCGGGATTCACACCGTTTCGGTGCATCTTTCGTGCCATCCGTACGACTTTTGGCGAACAGGGCACGACTGTTGCAAAGAAGCCTGCTTGCCCATAATGCCCGTCTCCCTCCGCCACCCGATGCCGATCCCATGGAACTGACCCCGCGCGAAAAAGACAAGCTGCTGATCTTCACCGCGGCGCTGCTGGCGGAACGCCGCAAGGCGCGCGGCCTGAAGCTCAACTACCCCGAAGCCATCGCCCTGATTTCCGCCGCCGTGATGGAAGGCGCCCGCGACGGCAAGAGCGTCGCCGAACTCATGAGCGACGGGCGCTCGGTGTTGACCCGCGCCGACGTGATGGACGGCATCGCCGAGATGATCCCGGACATCCAGATCGAAGCCACCTTTCCCGACGGGACCAAGCTGGTCACCGTCCACCAGCCCATCGTCTGACACGCCAGAACAATCAAGAGAGACCTCCCATGCGCCACACCGCTGCTTCCAAGACCCTTGCACTGCTTGCCATGCTGCTGCCGCTCGCGGCCAGCGCCCACACCGGCGTCGATGGCGGCCTGCACCACGGCTTCACCACCGGCTTCCTGCATCCACTGACCGGCGCCGATCACCTCGCGGCCATGGTCGCGGTCGGTCTCTGGAGCGCACTGGCCGCGCGCCGCGCGTGGCCCGATCTTCTGTGGGCACCGCTGGCCTTCGCCGGCATGCTGCTCGCGGGCGCGCTGATGGGCCTGGCCGGCGTGCAGCTGCCAGCCGTCGAGCCGATGATCGCGGCCTCGCTGCTGGTGCTGGGCCTGCTGGTGGCCACGCGCATTCATCTGCCGGCCGTCGTCGCGATGGCGATCGTCGGCGTGTTCGCGGTGTTCCACGGCGTGGCACACGGCCACGAACTTGCGAGCGAGGAAGGCGCTGGCCTCACGCTGGCCGGCATGGTCTGCGCCACCGTGCTGCTGCACGCCGCGGGCATCGCCATCGGCTGGGCGCTGCGCCATGCCAACGCATGGCTGCCGCGCATTGCCGGTGCCGCCGTGGTCGGCCTGGGCGCCACGCTGCTGGCACAGGCCATCTGAGGCGGCCATGACGCCCGGCGAACTCTTCACCGACGACGGCGAGCACATGCTCAACCCCGGCCGCCGCACCCTCACGCTGGTGGTGCAGAACACCGCCGACCGGCCGATCCAGGTCGGCTCGCACTATCACTTCGCCGAGACCAACGGTGCCCTCGGCTTCGACCGCGAGGCCGCGCGCGGCATGCGGCTGAACATCGCATCGGGCGCCGCCGTGCGCTTCGAGCCGGGCCAGCAGCGCACGGTCGAGCTGGTCGATTTTTCAGGCGATCGCATCGTGTACGGCTTTCGCGGCCTCGTTCAAGGAAAGCTCTAAAGCATGGCCACCATCGGGCGACGCGCCTACGCAGAAATCTTCGGCCCCACGGTGGGCGACCGCATCCGTCTTGCGGACACCGAACTGCTGATCGAAGTGGAGGCCGACTACACGCTGCGCGCAGGCGGCTACGGCGAAGAAGTGAAGTTCGGCGGCGGCAAGACCATCCGCGACGGCATGGCGCAGTCGCAGCAAACGCGTGCGCAAGGCGCCGTCGACACGGTGCTGACCAACGCACTCATCCTCGATCACTGGGGCATCGTCAAGGCCGACATCGGCCTGAAGGACGGCCGCATCGCCGCCATCGGCAAGGCCGGCAACCCCGATGTGCAACCGGGCGTGGACATCGTCATCGGCCCCGGCACCGAGATCATCAGCTGCGAAGGCAACATCGTCACCGCGGGCGGCATCGACAGCCACATCCACTTCATCTGCCCGCAGCAGATCGAAGAGGCGTTGTCGTCCGGCGTCACCACCATGCTCGGCGGCGGCACCGGCCCCGCCACCGGCACCTTCGCGACCACATCGACGCCTGGCCCCTGGCACATCGAGCGCATGCTGCAGGCGGCCGATGCGTTTCCGATGAACCTGGGTTTTCTCGGCAAGGGCAACGCCAGCCTGCCGCACGCGCTGCACGAGCAGATCGAGGCCGGCGTCATCGGCCTGAAGCTGCACGAAGACTGGGGCACCACGCCCGCGGCCATCAGCAACTGCCTGGACGTGGCGGACGCCACCGACACGCAGGTGGCCATTCACAGCGACACGCTCAACGAATCGGGCTTCGTCGAGAACACCATCGCCGCCGTGGGCGGCCGCTCGATCTGTGCGTTCCACACCGAAGGCGCGGGTGGCGGCCATGCGCCCGACATCCTGCGCGTGGTGGGCGAGGCGAACTTCCTGCCCTCTTCCACCAACCCCACGATGCCCTACACCGTGAACACGCTCGACGAGCACGTCGACATGCTCATGGTGTGCCACCACCTGGACGCCGGCATCGCCGAAGACCTGGCCTTTGCCGAGTCGCGCATCCGCAAGGAAACCATCGCCGCCGAAGACGTGCTGCACGACCTGGGCGCGATCAGCATGTTCAGCTCCGATAGCCAGGCCATGGGCCGCGTGGGCGAGGTCATCATCCGCACCTGGCAGACCGCGCACAAGATGAAGCTGCAGCGCGGCAAGCTGCCGGAAGACAACGAGCGCAACGACAACTTCCGCGCCAAGCGCTTCGTCGCCAAGTACACGATCAACCCCGCCATCGCGCACGGCATCGCACATGAAGTAGGCTCGCTCGAAGTCGGCAAGTGGGCCGACATCGTGATCTGGAAGCCGGCCTTCTTCGGCGTGAAGCCCTTCACCATCCTCAAGGGCGGCACCATCGCGATGGCCGCGATGGGCGACCCGAACGCGTCGATCCCGACGCCGCAGCCGGTGCACTTCCGCCCGATGTTCGGTGCCTACGGCGGCTCGCTCGCCAGGAGCTCGCTGACCTTCGTCTCGCAGGCCGGGCTGGCGTCGGGCATCAAGGAGCGCTACGGTTTAGCCAAGCACCTCAGCGCGGTAAAGAACATCCGCAACGTGCGCAAGAAAGACCTGATCTACAACGGCTACACGCCGAAGATGGAGATCGATGCGCAGACCTATGCGGTGCGTGCCGACGGGCATTTGCTGACCTGCGAGCCGGCGAAGCTGCTGCCGATGGCGCAGCGCTACTTCCTGTTCTGAAGAAAGCCGCGCCGGCCACAGCAGCGATTCACACCGCGGGATGCCGGCGATGCCAGTCGGTCGCCCGCTGGAACGCCCAGCCCGCGCGCACCAGCAGGTCTTCGCCGAAGTGCGGGGCCACGAACTGGAAGGCCACCGGCACGCCGGCCTCGGTGGCGCCGCCCGGCAAGGTGAGCGTGGGGCTGCCCGTGAGATCGAATGGGCAGGTGTAGCGCAGCATGCCGGCCAGCAGCTCCGGGTCTACGCCGAGCTGGCCGGCGCGCTCGAGTGTCGGCGCCGCGAAGGGAATGGCCGGAATCAGCAGCAGGTCGACCTGCTCGAAAAACGCGCGCACGCGACCGCTGAAATCGGCGCGGCGCAGCAGCAGCTTCTGGTAGTCGGTGGCGCTTTGCGACAGGCCGAGGTCGATCAGCCCCGACAAGCCCGGGCCGTACTCGGCACGCCGCGCCGGGTACGTGGCCTCGTGGGCCACAGCCGTCTCGACAGCGCACAGCGGCGACCAGTCGAGCACCGCCTGCGTCGTGTCGGGAAACACCACCTCGCGCACCGAGGCGCCCAGCGATTCGACCGTGCGGATCGCAGCCGCCAGCGTGGCGCGCGTCGGTGCGTCCACACGGTCCAGCGTCCAGCCGGGGTCGATGCCGACGCGCAGGCCGGCCAGGCCGCGCGTCATCGTCGCGAGGTAGTCGGGCACCGGCTGCGTGCTGGCCGTCGGGTCGCGCGGATCGGCGCCGGCGATGGCTGCCAGCATCGCGCCCGCGTCAGCCGCGCTGCGCGTCATCGGGCCGATGTGGTCGAGCGAGGCCGCCAGCTCGAAGGCACCGTGCCGGCTCACCCGCCCCCACGTCGGCTTGAGGCCGGTGATGCCATTGGCCGCCGATGGAAAGCGGATCGACCCGCCGGTGTCGGTGCCCAGCGCGCCGAAGCACAGGCCCGCCGCGGTGGCCACGCCCGAGCCACTGGACGACACGCCGGGCCAGAGCGCGGCATCCCACGGGTTGACCGGCGACGCGATCTGCGGATGGTGATCGGCAAAGGCGCCTTCGGTCTGCTGCAGCTTGCCAAGGATTACCGCGCCGGCCTCGCGCAGGCGGCGAACCACGGTCGCGTCTTCCGTCGGGCGGAAGGACTGATGGATCGTCGTGCCATGCGCGCTCGGCACGCCTTCGGTCCAGAGCAGGTCTTTCACGGCCAGCGGCACGCCGTGCAGCGGACCGCGCGCGCGGCCGGCCGCGATCTCGGTGTCGGCGCGGCGCGCATCGTCGAGCGCCTGCGCGTCCATGCGCGTCGCGTAGCTGTGCAGCCGGCCGTCGACGGCCTCGATGCGCGCGAGCATCGCGCGCGTGACTTCCTCCGACGATCGCTCGCGCGACTGGATCTGCCGGCCGACGTCCAGCAGTTCGAGATGATGCAATTCCTTGTCCGCCATGACTGACTCCCGGGGCGCAATGCACCCGCATGCGTTGGGTTGAGAAAAAAAGGCCGAATCACGGTGGCGGAAAGAAGCCGCCACCCCGGGCGAACCTTATCCACGCAGGTCGATCCACGCTGGTCTCTCCCGGACATGCACCTGTGCTGGGGCGGACAGCCCCCGCCGGTCAGCGCGCTTTCAGGAGCGTGTGCGGCGCGCAGCCATAGGCCTTGCGGAAGACCCGGCTGAAATGCGACAGGTCGGAAAACCCGTGCTGGAACGCAACGTCGGTCACGCTGCGCGCGCGCCCGCCTGCCAGCACATCGCGGCTGGCCGCAAGGCGCGCCTGCCAGACCGCGCCCATGGCCGTCTCGCCGTGTCGCGCAAACGCCCGGGTCACGGTGCGAGCCGAGACACGGTGCGCCTGCGCCAAACCTTCGAGCGAGAGCGCCGGGTCGTCCAGGTTGCGCTCGATGTAGGCCTTCATGCGCGCATGCAGGCCAAGCTCGGCGCCGGCATTGCCGGTGGCGTCCTGCTGGAGTTCGAGCGTCACGGCCAGCAGGTCGATGAGAGCGCCGCCGAAGCGCTCGGCCGCAGCGGCGCGTGGGTACGCAAACGCCGGGTTCGCTGTTTCCCGCAGCATCGCATGCAGCGGCGTCGCACCGGGATGGTCCGCAGCAATGACGCGCGCGGTGAAGTCCTCGGCCTTCGCGAAGCGCTGCAACAGCAGCCGGCGCGGCATGCGCGCCAGGTAGACCGAGCGCGCGTCCATCGTGCATTCGAACGGCCGGCCGGCGTCGTAGAGCAGCATGTCGCCACTGCGCAGCCGCCCCTGCCGCCCGCCTTGCTCGAAGGCGCCTTCACCCGCCTGGACGAACGCCAGCCACAAGTCGTCCAGCGGATGCCGGCGCAGGTGGTGCGCGTCGCGCGACCAATAGTGCAGCGGCGCCGACATGCGGTTGACGCTGACCGCGCCCACATCGCACACGTCGAGCCGCCCTTCGAACGGTCCGGGCGTCATCGCGCGGCTGGCCGCGGGAATGCAGTGGCGGCACACGACGTCGTGCCAGTAGTCGAAACGCAGCGCGGTGGCGACGTCGGTCGTCAGGTAGGCCAGGCTGTTCATGGCGCAGATGCTGGGGCGGATGGAGCGTGGAGGCAAGCCCTCGGCGGGGCCCGGTACTTGCTACGGAGAAAGAAGCTTTGGCGCATCGCGCCTATCGTCCATTCCCACGTTGTCCCTCGACCGCGCCGCGCGGCCCGTATCAGCAAAAGTTATATTGCGCGCACTCATCTGGAGTTGCAACCCGCCATGCTCACCGCCAACAAACTCATGCCCCAGGGCCGCGGCCTTGCGCCCGTTCTGCTCAAGCGCGCCGCCACGATCGAACTCGACTGGGACGTCCGCCAGAAAAGCCGCTTCGACGCCACCGACTCGCAGGGCCGGCAGATCGGCATCTTCCTGCCGCGCGGCACGGCGGTGCGTGGCGGCGACGTGCTGGTGGCCGAAGACGGCTCGCTGATCCGCGTCATCGCGGCACCGCAGCCGGTGCTTCGCATCACGCATTGCACGGCCCACGGCACGCCCTTCGACCTGACGCGCGCGGCCTATCACCTGGGCAACCGGCATGTGCCGATCGAGCTGAAGCCCGACCACCTGAAGATCGAACCCGACCATGTGCTGGCCGACATGCTGCGCTCGATGCACCTGATCGTGGTGGCGGTCGAGGAGGCCTTCGAGCCCGAAGGCGGCGCCTATGGATCGCATGAGCATTCGCATGGTGGTGGCGGCCACAGCCATGACCACTCGCACGACCATGGCCACGCGCATGCCAGCAGCAAGGGACCGAAGCCGCTCGTGCTTGCACCGGAGCTGCTCGACGCGCATGAGCATTCGCATGGTCATGACCACGATCACGACCACCACGGGCACTCTCACTGAGCACTGAGATGAGGCCTTGCCTTTCGGTTCGCCGCGTTGTGCCTGGATGGGGTCGTTCGGGGCTCGACCACGCCGACGGGGTACCTTGCTCCGCGAATGTCCCCCGGCCTGCGGCCTCCTCCTTTATTTCGCTGCGCAAGGCACCCCGCCAGCGTGATCGTTGGGCAGTGCAGTTGTTGATCGGCCAGCGCAACGACAGCGCCTCTTGTGCGCAGGGCACCGGGTGCTCCCCGCAGCGAAATAAAGGAGGAGGCGGAGCCGGGGGACATTCGCGGAGGGGAGTACCCGGTGTCCTGTGCACTCGCCCCGAACAAGAGCACCCCGCCACACAACGCATGGCAAAGAGCTGACATGGCCGACCCAGCCAACGCACACAGCGCCAGCAGCCTGCTTCAACTCATCTGGCTCGCCTCCCCCGCCCTGCCCGTCGGCGGCTTCTCGTACTCCGAAGGCGTAGAGGCCGCAGTCGAATGGGCCGGCATCGATTCGGAAGCCAAGGCCACCGAATGGCTGACCGACCAACTGCACCTGAGCTTCGCGCGCGGCGACCTCGCCCTGGTGGCGCAGGCCATCGCCGCCTGGCGCGCCAGCGACATAGCGCGCGTCCGCGCACTCAACGAATGGGTGATGGTCACGCGCGAGTCTGCCGAGTTCTTCCTGCAGACCGAACAGATGGGCCGCTCCTTCGTCGAGTGGCTCAAGCTGCACCATGCCGACACGGCCGAGGTCTTCGCGAACCTGCCCGCGACCTATCCCGTGGCCTTCGCCTTCGCCGTCAGCCGCACCGGCGCGACGGTGCACGATGGCTGCCTGGCCTTTGCCTTCGGCTGGGCCGAGAACATGATCGCAGCCGCCGTCAAAGCCGTGCCGCTCGGCCAGAGCGCGGGCCAGCGCATCCTCGGCCAACTGGCGCACGACATCCCCGCCGCCGTGACGCGCGCCATGAACCTCGGCGACGACGAACGCCAGGCCTTCGCGCCCCTGCTGGCCGTGTTGTCGGCCCGCCATGAAACACAATATTCCCGCCTCTTCCGAAGCTGAACCGGACACTTCTCCATGACCTCCGCACTGCACCACATCCCCCGCCGTACCAAGAGGCTTCCTCCCCTTCGCGTGGGTATCGGCGGCCCGGTCGGCTCGGGCAAGACCACGCTGCTCGAAATGCTCTGCAAGGCGATGCGCGACAAGTACGACCTGGTCGCGATCACCAACGACATCTACACCAAGGAAGACCAGCGCCTGCTGACCGTGGCCGGCGCATTGCCCGCCGAACGCATCATGGGCGTGGAAACCGGCGGCTGCCCGCACACCGCGATCCGCGAAGACGCCTCGATCAACCTCGAGGCCATCGACCGCATGCTCGAAGACTTTCCCGATGCCGACGTCGTGTTCGTCGAGTCGGGTGGCGACAACCTCGCGGCCACCTTCAGCCCCGAGCTGTCGGACCTCACGATCTACGTGATCGACGTGGCCGCCGGCGAGAAGATTCCGCGCAAGGGCGGCCCCGGCATCACCAAGAGCGACCTGTTCGTCATCAACAAGACCGACCTCGCACCCTACGTGGGCGCCAACCTCGACGTGATGGAACAGGACACGCAGCGCATGCGGCGCCAGCGCCCCTATGTGATGACGAACCTCAAGACGCACACGGGCGTGGCCGAGGTGGTGGCGTTCATCGAGCAGCGGGGCATGCTCACCGCTGGCTGAGGCCGGGGCTTCAGCAGGCGCAGAAACAGGCGCTCAGAGCTCGCTGCCGTCCCGCAGCTGCCGCGCCTTGTAGACCAGCCGAACGCTCGCGTGGCGCGGGTCGCTGACCTGCTGCACGTAGACATCGGTGTCGTTGCTGACCCAGGCCGCATAGGCGCTGCCCGGATCGCGTGACGCCAGTTCGTTGCCGAACACGCCGCGCCCCCATTGCACGATCGCCGCGAAGGCTGCGGCGCCGCTGTCGGGCAACGCCTGCGCGGTCGCCACGTACTCCACGCGCCGCAGCTCGGAAGCCGCAAAGAAGAAGGTCGGCTCGAACACCAGCCCGGCCATCGTGACCGGCGCCGCGCGCCAGCTGCCGAGCAGGCCACCGGACAGGCGCTGCGGCCGTTGCACGTGTTCCGCCGCGGGCAACACGGCCCGCAGCTCATCGGCCGTCATGCCCAGGCGCACGCCCGGTGGCAGGGCCTGCGCATGCAATGCACCAGCGGCAAGAACGGCGACGCTGGCGGCAAGCGCCCGCGGAAGGGTCAGGAAGGCTATGAATCGCACGTGAGGCATCGGGAGATAGGCAGCGGCACCGTGGGACCGCGAGTATGACGCGGAGTTCCACGATGCCGCCACCACCCCGTGCCGGCCCACCAGAGCGTTCAGAGCACCCGGCGCGCTCAGTGCGCCTGCATCTGCCCGAAGCGGCCGCTGCCGAAGTCCTTCATGGCCTGCACGATCTCGTCGCGCGTGTTCATCACGAACGGCCCGTGCCCGACGATGGGCTCGTCGATCGGCTCGCCGCTCAGCAGCAGCACCACGGCGTCGTTGTTCGCCTCCAGCGTCAGCGCATCGCCGGCGCGGTCGAGCAGCACCATCTGCGCATCGCGCGCCACTTCGTCGCCGTTCACCATCACCGTGCCGCGCAGCACGACGATGGCGGCCACGCGGCCTTCGGGCACGGGCAGCGTCACGCTTGCGCCCTGGTTCAGGCGCACGTCCCACACGTCGATGGGCGTGAAGGTGTGGGCCGGCCCCTTGTGGCCGAGGTAGTCGCCTGCGATCACGCGCACGCGGCCTGCGCCGTCGCCCAGTTCCACCGATGGAATCTGCGCATCGGTGATGCCCTGGTAACCCGGTGCGGCCATCTTGTCCTTGGCGGGCAGGTTGACCCAGAGCTGCACCATCTCCAGCTCGCCACCGTCGCGGGTGAAGGCGTCGGAATGGAACTCTTCATGCAGGATGCCCGCGCCCGCGGTCATCCATTGCACGTCGCCGGGGCCGATGGTGCCGCCCTGCCCGGTCGAGTCGCGGTGCGACACCTCGCCCTTGTAGACGATGGTCACGGTCTCGAAGCCACGGTGCGGGTGCTGGCCCACGCCGCGCGGCTGCACGGTCGGCTCGAACTTCGCCGGGCCGGCGTAGTCGAGCAGCAAAAACGGGCTGGTATGGCGGCCCAGCGTGTCGTAGCTGAACAGCGAGCGCACGGGAAACCCGTCGCCCACCCAATGCGGGCGCGGTGCGCTGTAGGTGCCGAGGATCTTCTTCATGGGGTGCTCCTTCTGTGGGCCCTCCCGATGCGGGAAGGCCATGTACAGAGGATGCGGCCGCAACGATGCTTTGAGTAGATGCCAAAATTCGCCCTCATCGTTCCATCTGGCGAACGATCAAGGGCAACGGAGGCACCGGCAAATCATGCGCGACCTGAACGATCTCTACTTCTACGCCCAGGTCGTCGACCACGGCGGCTTCGCCCCGGCCGGCCGGGCGCTGGGCGTGCCCAAGTCCAGCCTGAGCCGGCGCATCGCGCTGCTCGAAGAACGGCTGGGCGTGCGGCTGATCCAGCGCTCCACGCGCCGCTTCATCGTCACCGACATCGGGCGGCAGTACTACGAGCACTGCGTCGCGATGCTGGTCGAGGCCGATGCGGCGCAGGAGGCCATCGACCGCATCCACGCCGACCCGCAAGGGCTGGTGCGGCTGGCCTGCCCGTCGGCGCTGGTGTACTACCAAGTCGGCGAGATGATCGCGAAGTTCATGACCGAGTGCCCGCGCGTGCAGGTGCACATGGACAGCACCAACCGCCGCGTCGACGTGATCCGCGAAGGCTTCGACCTTGCGTTGCGCGTGCGCTTTCCGCCGCTCGAAGACACCGACCTCGTGATGAAGGTGCTGGGCCAGAGCGCCCAGCGTCTGGTGGCCCACCCCCGCCTGCTCGAAGGCCTGGCGGCACCCGCCGGCCCGGCGGACCTGGGCACCTTGCCCAGCCTCGACCTGGGCCCTTCGCAGCCACAGCACACCTGGAGCCTCGAAGGCCCCGACGGCGCCACCGCCGAGGTGCGCCACCAGCCCCGGCTGGTGACCGACGACATGGTCGCCTTGCGCTTTGCTGCCCTGCAGGGCGTGGGTGTCGCCAAGCTGCCGACCATGATGGTCCATGAAGACCTGAAGGCCGGCCGCCTCGTCGACGTGCTGCCGCGATGGGCGCCGCGCGCCGGCATCGTCCACGCGGTGTTTCCGTCGCGCCGCGGGCTGCTGCCCTCGGTGCGCAAGCTGGTGGACTTTCTTGCGGGTGAGTTCGAGGCGCTGGAGGCCGATCAAGCCCCCGCGCCCTGAATCAGATCAACCCGCTCACTCTTCGACGAACGCCTCTTCCCGCTTGGCCTTCACCGAAGGCAGCAGCACGACGATCAGCAGCAGCGCAGCAGCCGCCAGCAGGCCCGCCGACAGCGGCCGCGTGACGAACACGCTCCAGTCGCCACGCGACAGCAGCAGTGCGCGCCGCAGGTTCTCTTCCATCATCGGCCCGAGGATGAAGCCCAGCAGCAGCGGCGCAGGCTCGCACTTGAGCTTCAGGAAGGCATAGCCCACGATGCCGAAGATCGCGACCATCCACACGTCGAAGGTGTTGTTGTTCTCCGAATAGACACCCACCGCGCAGAACAGCACGATCGACGGAAACAGCCACTTGTAGGGAATGGTCAGCAGCTTGATCCAGATGCCGATCATCGGCAGGTTCAGCACGATCAGCATCAGGTTGCCGATCCACATCGAGGCGATCAGGCCCCAGAACAGTTCGGGGTTGCTGGTCATCACCTGCGGGCCCGGCTGGATGTTGTGGATGGTCATGGCACCCACCATCAGCGCCATCACCGCGTTGGGCGGAATGCCCAGCGTCAACAGCGGAATGAAGGAGGTCTGCGCACCGGCGTTGTTGGCCGACTCGGGGCCCGCCACGCCGCGGATGTTGCCCTTGCCGAAAGGCACTTCGCCTTGCTTGAGCTTGATCTTCTTCTCGATCGTGTAGGCCGCGAAGGCCGACAGCAGCGCGCCACCGCCCGGCAGGATGCCCAGCGCCGAACCCAGCGCCGTGCCGCGCAGCACGGCCGGCGTCATGTCCTTGAAGTCCTGCTTGGTGGGCCACAGGCCCTTCACCTTGGCGGTGAACACTTCGCGCTCGTGCTCCGGCACCGCGAGGTTGGCAATGATTTCGCCGTAGCCGAACACACCCATCGCGATGGCGATGAAGCCGATGCCGTCGGTGAGCTCAGGAATGTCGAAGCTGTAGCGCGCCACGCCCGAGTTCACGTCGGTGCCCACGAGGCCCAGCGCAAGACCCAGAAGAATCATCGTGATGGCCTTCAGCAGCGAGCCCGAGGCCAGCACCACCGCGCCGATCAGGCCCAGGATCATCAGCGAGAAATATTCGGCCGGGCCGAACTTGAAGGCCAGCTCGGTCAGCGGCGGCGCGAACGCGGCCAGGATCAGCGTGCCCACGCAACCCGCGAAGAACGAGCCCAGGCCCGCTGCGGCGAGCGCCGGCCCGGCCCTTCCCTTGCGCGCCATCTGGTAGCCGTCGATCACGGTCACCACCGACGACGACTCGCCCGGCAGGTTGACCAGAATCGCGGTGGTGGAGCCGCCGTATTGCGCGCCGTAGTAGATGCCGGCCAGCATGATGAGCGCGGCCACCGGCGGCAGTGCGTACGTCGCGGGCAGCAGCATCGCGATGGTCGCGACCGGACCGATGCCCGGCAGCACGCCGATCAGCGTGCCAAGCAGACAGCCCACGAAGGCATAGACAAGGTTCTGCGCGGTGAAGGCCACGCCGAAGCCGATCGAGAGATTGGTAATCAGGTCCATTTTTCTTGTCGTGTTCTTGTTGTTCTGCGCGGATCAGCCGGCGATGAAGGTGGGCCACACCTGGAACTGCAGCTTGAGCGCGACCACGAAGGCCAGGTAGCTGCCCAGCGCCAGGATGCTCGCGAGCACGGTCACGCCCTTCCAGCCGAAGTTGTCGCCCGCCAGGCTCGCGATGAAGGTCAGCGCATAGATCGCGACGATCAGCCCCATCGACGGCAGGCCGATGCTGGGCAGGCCGCCGAGCAGCACGCCGAACATCAGGTTCGCGCCGATGATGAACACCAGCGGCTTCCACGCGATGCGGCCGATGGGCTCGCCGTCTTCGGTCTCCACCGTCAATGCCTTGAGCGTGATCATCACGCCCATGAGCGCAATGAGGATGCCCACGATCAGCGGGAAGTAACCGGGGCCCATGCGGGCGCCGCTGCCGACGTTGTAAGTCGTGGCACCCCATGCGAAGGCCACGCCGAAGGCGCTGAAAAGGACGCCCGAGCAGAAATCTCTCTGACTCTTGATTCTCACCGTTGATGTCTCCTGGAACTCGGCACAAGACGTGCGCAGCCGATCCTAGGAATTCAGGTGCCCGGTGTGTATGAACAGAACATTGCCGTTTGGCAATGTGGGAAGCGCAGAAGGACTTCTCAGCCAGTTCATCGATGCGTCCAGCGACCATAGATTGGCAATTGAATACTGCACGGCACTTGCCCGAGGAATCGATTTCGGAGTGGCGCCACATAATGTTTCGAGTCATGTTGCTCGCGCCTACCAGCCGGCCGCAGTAAATGACTACCGAATACAGCAGCTAAGACACTATCTTGGGGGAAAAAAGCATGGGACTCGTTGATCGACTGAAGGCCAAACACTCAACCCGCCTCGATGAACTCATCGAAGCAGGAAAAACCATCCCGATGGAGCAACAGTCGCGACAAACTAGCTACAACAGCATTTCGGGTCGGGGAACTTCTCAACAGTACCAAACCGCAAACTGGCCCTCATTCGTGGAATGGCGGACATCGTGTATCGCAGTCCTAGATCAAATCGTTCCCGAACAGAGCTTGCTTCGCAAGACGGTGTCTGAATTAACTTCTTTGGCAAACAGCCCATCAAAAGTCCAATTTCTGATCGGTTTCCTGAGGTCAGTTAGAACTGAGCTGAATTCAGGTTCTTTCGACGAACTGGCCCTGCAGATTGAAGCGGAGATTCTTTCCGACTATCTCACTCAGGCATCTGAACTTCTGGCCGGCTCAAAAACAGAGCCAAACCATATTGCCGCGGCGGTTGTATGCGGTGCAGCTTTGGAGCGAACCCTCCGATCAATTTGCGCCGCGCAAATACCAGAGGAGCCCACGACTACAGACAAGGGGGCGCCGATCGGCATGAACGGAATGATCGAGGCGCTAAAGAAGCGCAAGGTCTTCAATGAGCTTGGTGCCAAGGAACTGCGATCGTGGGCCGCACTTCGTAACCTTGCAGCTCACGGCGACTTCGAAGCATTCAACCGCCAGCAGGTAGAGGCGATGGCGTCTGGTATCAGCCGCTTTGTGACGCAGCACGCGCATTGACCAATCGAAGTCAAAGTATCGAAACCAAAGCTCCTGCTCGAACGGTGAGATTCAGAGTGTTGGCGCCGGAGTTTGTTGGAAAGCACTCCTTTTCTGCCAGACCGCCCCCCTCGCCAAATTTCAAAAAACCATTTGTTTTGAGCCCGAAGAAAAGTCACACGGAATCAGGAAGCGCTGCTCAAACGAAGTTCTCGCCTAAGTTGTCAGTCAACTTGGGTTGCAAGGAAACATTCCGCCGTCAGTCGCCCGCCGGCAGGTCGATGCATACGCGCAGGCCCGGCGCCGCGTCGTGCAGCTGCAGCCGCCCACCGTGCAACGCCACCACGGCCTGCACGCTGGCCAGCCCCAGCCCGTGCCCCGGCGTGCTGCGGTCCAACCTGTGGAAGCGCACGCCGATACGCTCGAACTCGGCCGCCGGAATGCCCGGCCCGTTGTCCTGCACGAAGAGCTGCGCGCGGCCGTCCACCGTGTGCGTGCCGATGCGCACCGTGGCACCGGTGCCCGCGTACTTGAGCGCGTTGTCGAGCAGGTTGGCCGCCGCGCCCGCGAGCAGGTCGCGGTCGCCCAGCGCCACCGCGATGTCGACCGGCTCGCGCAGCAGCGTGATGCCCTGCACCTCGGCCACTGCCTCGTACAGCTCGGCCACGTCGTCGGCAATCACATGCAGTGCCACCGGCGCGAACTGCTGGCGCCGCGCACCGGCCTCGACCTCGGCGATCTGCAGCAGCTTCTCGAACACCACCGCCAGTTCGTCGAGTTCGCGGATCGCGGTGGCCACGGCCTGGCGCTGCACGTCGTTGGCACCCAGCTCCTGCTCGACCGCGCGCAGCCGCACCAGCACGCGCGTGAGCGGCGTGCGCAGGTTGTGCGCGATGGTGTTAGACACATGGCGCACGCCGTCCATCAGCGACTGGATGCGGTCCAGCATCGCGTTGATGTCGTTCTCGAGCAGCGCGAACTCGTCTTCCTGGCCCGACGGCGCCACCCGCTCCTGCAGCTCGCCCGCCGCGATGCGCGCGGCCGTGCGCCGCACCGCGCCCACGCTGCGTTCGAGCTCTTGCCTGAAGACGAAGGTGCCGCCGATCAGCAGCAGCACCGCCACGATGCCCGCCGCCGCGCTTGCGCTCGCCACCAGCGATTCGATGGACTCCTGGTCGCGCAGGTCGTGTCCCACCACCAGCAGGGCGCCATCGGGCAGGTGCCGCATCACGAGGTAGCCGATGGCGCTCTGGCCCGAGCGCACCACGCGCCGGTGCACGCCGTCGCCCGCATCGGGCGCCAGCGACGGCGTCTGGTCGAGGTTGCCCGCGAGCTTGCGGCCTTCGCGGTCGGTGAGCAGGTAGATCTCGTTGTCGGAGTTGCGCCCATCTGACAGCGCAAAGCCGATCTCGCCCGCCACGCCGTCCAGGCCGCGCGCGTCGTAGCGCACCATCAGCTGCTGCACGCTGGCCGACACCTGCCGCACCATGCGCTGCTGCAGCACGCCGACGGTCTGCATGTAGACGATGGCCAGCGCGGCGAGCATCGTGATCGCCACGAGCAGGCCGTAATAGAACGCGAGCCGGAACCCGACCGAGCGCCACAGCTGGCGCAAGGTCTTGATCATGGCGGCGCTTCCCGGGTGTCGGGCGCATCGCCATTGCCATCGCCATCGCCATGACCCAGCGCCAGCCGGTAGCCCACGCCGCGCAGGGTGTGGATCAGCGTCGGCGCGCCACCGGCATCGAGCTTGCGGCGCAGGCGGCTCACCTGCACGTCGATCACGTTGGTCTGCGGGTCGAACTGGTAGTCCCACACGGCTTCGAGCAGCATGGTGCGCGTGACCACCTGCCCCGGATGCATCATCAGATAGGCCAGCAGGCGGAACTCGCGCGGCTGCAACGCAATGGGCCGGCCGGCCCGCTCCACATGTCGCCGCGCCAGGTCGAGCGTGAGGTCGGCCAGCTGCAGCATGCGGATCTCGGGCCCCGTGCGCGAGCGCCGCACCAGCGCTTCGGCCCGCGCCGCCAGCTCGGAAAAGGCGAAGGGCTTGGCCAGGTAGTCGTCGCCACCGGCCTTGAGCCCGCGCACGCGTTCGTCGAGCGCGCTCAATGCGCTGAGCACCAGCACCGGCGTTTTCTTTCCGAGGGCGCGCATCGTCGACAGGATCGACAGACCATCGACCTCGTTGGGCAGCATGCGGTCGAGGATCACCAGGTCCCACGACTCGCCCGTCGCGCGCGCCAGCGCGTCGGCACCGTCACGGCTTATGACGGCCACGTGGCCGAGCGAACGGAAACCGTCGGCAATGTAGCGGGCGTTGTCGGCGTCGTCCTCCACGATGAGGCAGCGCCACATGGCGGTCGGCCCGATCACCTCGGCGCGACCGACGCGGCGCCTTCGTGCGGCGCGGCAAGGCGGTTCGTGGAAAGAGAAAGATCGGGGAGTGGCTGCGTTCTGGTGCTCATGGCGATGGAGTCGGTCGGCCGGCCCTTCGCTCGCAGGCCGCCGCCGGAGGCCATCCTAGCCGCGATTCAACCAGAGAAAGCGCCGCTGCTTCATTACCGTTTGTCCATGTTCGCCGGCCCGGAGGGGCGGAACTCCAGCGCACCCGAAGGCCCGCGCTCGCAGGTGCCGGTGAGTGCATCCGCGCGCGGACCCGGCAGCGCGGGGCGCGCGCCCTCGGCTTGCCCGTCGCACATGTCCCATGCGGGCATCGGTGGCGGTGGCGGCCGGCCTGCACCGAAGAAGGGCCCTGGTGGCCCTTCCCCGCGAAAACCGGGCGGTGGCCCATAAGGCATGGGCGGCGGCAGCACGATGCAGCCCGTCAGGCTGGTGGCGGCGAGCACGGCCGCAAGGTGTCGGATTCTGTCGATCATTTTTTGAAATCTCCTCACGCCTTGCACGGCCACGCGCAGCCGGCGGAGCAGGTGCCCCGCCGACCGCACCGGCCGCGCAATGCGCCCCGTCGGTCAGAAGGCGTGGCGGATGCCGAAGTCGTAGCCCGTCGACGAACGCGGCAGGCCCGTGTAGCCCACGCCGGTGCTGCCATAGCCCGTGGTGCTGGCAGCGGTCAGGTCGCCGGTGTAGGCCGCGTCGTTGCGGTTGTTCACGCGCGCGACGGTGGCATAGAGCGCCGTGCGCTTCGAAAGGTTGTGCACATACCCCAGCGCGAACTTGTTGACGCGCGGGCTCTCGCCGGTGATGCCGAGGGCGCCTTCGTGGTAGCGCACCGTGGAGTACGACGCGCGGATCAGGCCCGCGCCCACCGGCACGCTGGCGCCCAGCAGGTAGCCCTTGTAGCTGTCGTGGCTGTTGCCCACCGCGGCGATGTCGAACTTGTTCTGCACGTTCGAGATTTCGCCGAACAGCTTGACGGGCCCGAAGTCATACGACGCACCGAGGTTGATGGTCTGCACCTTCTGCGTGAGCGATGTGGTGTCGACCGCCACGTTCTGACCCACGGCCAATGCCACGTCGAGCGGCCCGTTCGCGTAGCCGAAGCGCCCGCCGATGTAGCGGCCGGCATTGCTGCTGGTGGCCGCCGTGAGGTCGGTGCCGCTGGTGCGCACGTTCTCGTTGAAGCTGTACTGCACCTGCCCGTAGAAGCCACCGAGATTGGCCGGCAGGAAGTAGCCGACCATGTTGCTGGCACGCGCGTAGTTGGTGTTGCCGATGCCGCTGCTGGCGCCCACCGTGCTGATGACGTTGGTGCCCGACCCGTTGGTGCCGAAGGGGTCGAAGACGGTGTCGTTCCAGAAGGTCGAGGTGTAGTCGCGACCCAGCCGCACTTCACCGAAGCCACCGGAGAGGCTGACCGTCGAGCGGCGATTGAAACTCGAGATGCCGTTGGCACCGTCGTCGTTGCTGATCGGCGCTTCGAGCCAGAAGCTCGCGGCCAGCCCGCCGCCCAGGTCTTCGGTGCCACGGAAGCCGATGCGGCTGGAGTTGTAGCCCGAGTTGGCCAGGCTCCATTGGCTCTGCTTGCTGGTGGCGCCCGTGAGGGGGTCGCGCGAAGTGGCGGATTGATAGCTCACACCCGCATCGACGACACCGAACAAGGTAACGGACGATTGGGCAGAGGCCAGGCCGGTAACGGCCAGCGCGGCGAGTGCCGTGAGGGATTTCTTCATTCAGGTTTCTCCGGTTTGAGCAGCTCTTCATCGAGCAGCTGGAACGGATGGTCTCGTTCAAATTTGGAGGAATCTGGTGGGCAGGCCGTACTGTTGTTTTTGCGCCGACCCGCTTTGGTTACCGCAGGTTTCGGGCAGCAGCATCAACGCCACGACAAGCGCCCAAACAAACACCTCGAACAAAAATGCAAAGACACCCCACATCCCAAAAGTCTCCCAAAAGCCAAGCAATGCTCGGCCCCTCGAAGGAGCCCAACATGACCATTGCATTGCAAAGCACCATCGCCGCGTCCCTGGGTGTGCAGCAGCTCGCCAGCGCATTCAGCCCCGCCTTCTCTCATCTGCGCATTCTTCGCAACCTCGTCATTCCCATGCCCGAAGGTTGCGCGGTACGAACCGCCAGGATCGACGCCGTGCTCGTCTGCGAAACCGGCATCTACCTGTTCGAGATCAAGGCCTGGCGCAACGCCTTCGTCTACCGCAAGAAATCCGACCAGGCCCCGCCGCGCTGGTTTCTTCGCCTCAACGGCTGCAGCAGCGCACGCGAAGTGAAAGACCCTGCCTGGCAAGGCGGCCGCAAGACCACGCAACTGCGCAGCCTGCTGCCCGAAGACCTTCGCCTGCAGTACTTCGTGCTGCTGCCCTGCGAAGGCGTCGAACTCGAAGGCGTGATGCCCGCGGCCGTCATCACCCAGCAAGACCTGCCCTACATCGCACGGCTGGTGCGCAACAACGGCCGCACCGCGCGCACCTACCCCTTGCTCGATGCCGATGCCATCGACCGCACGGTGCAGCGCCTGCTCGACATCCAGGGCAACCTGTCGGTCGCGCATCACATGCAGAACTGCCGCGAAAGAAGCCTGCTCGCCGCCACCGGATGGAACAGCGCAACCGCCATCGGATTGCAATAAACAGAAACACCCCGCGAGAGGCGGGCATGGGCAAGGTCCCAAATTTCTCCGACATTGGCAGGGACCATGCGGCGATGAATCTTCCCAAGTCCCTTGCGACCCTCGCCGCGCTGCTCGCCTCTCTCGCTGCGCTTCCTGCCTGGGCCACCGATCCGTTCACCGTCAAGGACATCCGGCTCGAAGGCCTGCAGCGCGTCGAGCCCGGCACCGTCTTCGCGACCCTCGGCATCAAGGCCGGCGACACCTACAGCGACGAGCGCGGCAGCGCTGCCATTCGCGCGCTCTTCGGGCTGGGCCTCTTCAAGGACGTGCGCATCGACGTCAACGGCAACGTGGTCGTCGTGATCGTGGAAGAGCGCCCCTCCATCGCCGACGTCGACTTCGTCGGCACCAAGGAGTTCGACAAGGCCGCGCTCCAGAAGGCCCTGCGCGAGGTCGGCCTGGCCGAAGGCCAGCCCTACGACAAGGCCCTGGCCGATCGCGCCGAGCAGGAACTCAAGCAGCAGTACATCGGCCGCAGCCTCTACAACGCCCAGGTCATCACCACCGTCACGCCGGTCGAGCGCAACCACGTCAACCTCACGTTCACCGTGACCGAAGGCGAAGCGGCACGCATCAAGGAAGTGCACGTGGTCGGCAACAAGGACTTCAGCGAAAGCACGCTGCTCGACCTGTTCGACCAGGACAGCGGCACCTGGCTTGCCTGGTACACCAAATCGAACCAGTACGCGCGCAGCAAGCTCAACGCCGACCTGGAGACGCTGCGCTCGTACTACCTCACGCGCGGTTATCTCGAGTTCCGCATCGACTCCACGCAGGTCGCCATCTCGCCGGACCGGCAGGCGATCACGCTCACCATCAACATCACCGAAGGCCAGAAGTTCGCGATGGCCGGCGTCAGGCTCGCGGGCAACTACCTGGGCCGCGAGGACGAGTTCAAGTCGCTCGTCACCATCCGCCCCGGTGCGCCCTACAACGGCGAAGACGTCACCGCCACCACCAAGGCCTTCACCGACTACTTCGGCACCTTCGGCTATGCGTTCGCGCGCGTGCAGGCCGAGCCCGAGATCGACCGCGCCAACAACCGCGTCGTGATGGTGCTGAAGGCAGAGCCCTCGCGGCGCGTCTACGTGCGGCGGCTCAACATCGGCGGCAACTCGAAGACGCGCGACGAAGTCATCCGCCGCGAGTTCCGCCAGTACGAAGGCGCCTGGTACGACGGCAACAAGATCAAGCTCTCGCGCGACCGCGTCGACCGACTGGGCTTCTTCACCGACGTGAACGTCGAGACCACCGAGGTCGCCGGCTCGCCCGACCAGGTCGACCTGTCGATCAACGTGACCGAAAAACCCACGGGCTCGCTGCAACTGGGCGCGGGCTATTCGTCGACCGACAAGATCTCGCTGACCTTCGGCATCACGCAGGAGAACGTGTTCGGCAGCGGCAACTACCTTGGCGTGCAGGTCAACACCAGCTCGTACAACCGCACGGTCTCGCTCACCGCCACCGACCCGTACTTCACGAAGGACGGCATCTCGCGCACGCTGAACCTCTTTCACACCACCACCCGCCCCTACTACGAAGCCGACGGCAACTACAAGCTCGCAAGCGACGGCGGCTCGGTGCGCTTCGGGTTGCCGGTGGGCGAGCTGGACACGGTCTATCTGGGCATCGGCGTCGAGCGCTATGCCTTCACGCCGGGCAGCAACGGCACCTACACGCTGGTCAATGGCTCCTACGTCTACACCGCGACGCCGCAGGCCTACCTCAACTACTTCCAGTGCACGGGCACCGCGCCGAGCGTGGTGTGCGCGAGCGACACCAAGCTGGCCATTCCCGCAACCGTCGGCTGGTCGCGCGACGACCGCGACAGCGCGCTGGTGCCCACGCGCGGCCGCCTGCAAAGCGCCAACCTCGAACTGGGCGTGGGCAGCGAGCTGCGCTACCTGAAGACCACCTACCAGTACCAGCAGTACTTTCCGCTGTCCAAGCAGTACACGCTGGCCGTCAATGGCCAGCTCGGCTATGCCAAGGGACTGGGCGGCACCACGTTCCCGATCTTCAAGAATTTCTATGCCGGCGGGCTCGGCTCGATCCGTGGCTTCGAGCAGAACTCGCTCGGGCCGACCGACTCCGTCACCGCCGGCGCGCTCGGCGGCACGCGCAAGGCGATCTTCAACATGGAGTTCAGCACGCCCTTTCCGGGCGCGGGCAACGACCGTTCGCTGCGGCTGTACACCTTCCTCGATGCGGGCAACGTGTTTGCCGACCGCACCACGGGCATGACCGATGCGCAATGGAAGGCGCAGAACCGCCTGCGCGCATCGACGGGCATCGGCATCAGCTGGATCTCGCCGCTGGGCCCGCTGCGGCTGGCCTATGCGGTGCCGCTGATGTACCAGAAGGCCGACACGGCCAACGGCATCGCGGCCGACCGCATCCAGCGCTTCCAGTTCCAGATCGGAACCTCTTTCTGACCGGCGCCGAAGGAGACACCACCGCATGAGCCGCATCCTTCTGGTCGAGAACGGGCACGACAGCAGCGCCCGGTTGCTGCTGCCTCCGCTGCGCGACGCGGGCCACGAGTTCGAGCAGATCGAGGACGGCGCGGCGGCGCTCGACCGCATCCTCAGCGCGCCGCCCGCGCTCACGCTGCTCGACGTGGCACTGCCGCGCATCGACGGCCTGCGCGTGCTGGAGAAGGTGCGCTCGCACAGCGACCATCCGATCATCATGCTGACGGCACGCACGCGCGAGGCCGACCGGCTGCGCGGCTTCGACATGGGCGCCGACGACTACGTGTGCAAGCCCTTCTCGCCCCGCGAGGTGGTGGCCCGCGTCAACACCGTGCTGCGCCGCCGCGCGCAGCGCCCGTATGCGGCAAAGCCTTCGGCCGCGGTGAGCTTCACCGATCCGCGTGCCAGCCTGGAAGGCCATGCGCTGGACCTCACGCGCCGCGAGCTGCTGTTGCTGCGCGCGCTGTCGCGCGACCCCGGCCGCGTGTTCACGCGCTCGAACCTGCTCGAGGCCGCATTCCCTGAAGCGCTCGACGTGAACGAGCGCGCGGTCGACGGGCACATCAAGAACCTGCGCAAGAAGATGGCCTGCGTCGTGCCCTCGCACGACTGGATTCGCTCGATCTACGGCGTGGGCTTCAGCTTTGCCGAACGGCCAGCCTGAGCCGCCGGGCCGGTCTGGTACCGGCAGGCCGTCGACCCTGCAACCGGCGCATCGGGGGTGGCGGGCACCGCCGGGCTGAACAGGTCGCCGGCCGCCGTGCGCCCGCTGTCCGCCGGCGCCCCTCGCGCACCCGGGCCGTTGCCCATGATCGGCGCCAGCGTCGACAGGTTCGACCGCCGTGCCTGCGTATGCACGCGCTCGGGGCATTCATCGCGCCCGGCAATGAAGGCGCTGATCGCCAGGCCGCCGAAGGCCAGGTAGCCCGCCAGGCGCTGCATCAGCGCGGCGATGCCGCCGCCGAGGCCGTCTTGAAACTGCATCGTGATCCGCACGATGCTTCAGCCCGCTGCCGCCGCCGTGCCGGGCGGCCGCGATGGTTCGTTGTGTGTCATGAGGTTTTCTTCCCGACCGGCGCGGGGCCGGGCACGGCCGGCCGCGTGGCGCGGGCCTCGGCCCAGCGCACCAGCAACACCCACGCATGGGCCACCAGCCAGAAGCGCAGCGCGAGCGACAGCAGCAACCACAGCGGCAGGTCCATGTCCGGGTTCATGGGCTGCATCCTGCGTCTTGAATCGGGAGAAATATGGGAGAACACTTCTCCCAGATTCCTCCTCATTTCGACCCGAAGATCGGCCGCTTGCCTATGACGACCGCCCGCCCGAAACGCATGTCGCAGAATGCGGCCATGCCTGCCCCGAGCCCATGCCGCGTCTGACCCTTTCCCGCAAGATCTTCCTGGCGCTGGCCGCCTTGCTGATCGTGCTGCTGCTCAGCTTCGCCGGCCTCTCGATCCTTGCGCTGCAGCGTGGGCTGGGCTCCTACGTGGCCGAGATCGAGATCCGCCGCATGGACTGGCTCGCGCAGCTGGTGCTCAAGCACTACGTTGCCAACGGCGACTGGAAGAGCCTGCGCGACAACGACGACACCTGGCACCGCCTGCAGATGGGCCGGCTGGCGGCCGCGACCGACGGGCCCGGTGGCGCCGACGAGCGGCGGCTGCCGCCCTGGTACAGGTACCGCGCGCTGCGCGAAGCCCAGGCGCAGGAACAGCAAGGCCAGCCGCCGGGCACATCCGACAGCGGGCCGCCGATTCCGCCGCCTTCATCGCCGTCGTCGTCACCCCCTTCGTCGCCGCAACTCGACCTGCTGCCCCGCCGGCTGCCGGCGATGCCGCCGCCGTGGTTCTTTCCCGATCCGCGCGAGATGGCCGATTCGATCTTCCAACGGCTGGCCGTGCTCGACGCGCAGGGCGTGCGCGTGGTCGGTGCGAGCGTCGACCTGGAGAACGCGGCGCGCCTGCCGATCCGCCGCGGCCGCTCGGTCATCGGCTATCTCGCGCTCACGCCCATGCAGGGCCTCGAAAGCGAGGCCGACCGTGCCTTCCTCGCGCGGCAGTCGGGCGTGATCGTGCTGACCGGGCTGTGCGGCCTGGCCTTCGCGCTGGTGCTTTCATGGCTGCTGGCACGCCGCTGGTTCAAGCCCATCGACGAACTCACGCAGGCCGCGCAAGAGGTGGCACGCGGGCGGCTTTCCACGCGCGTCGCGGTGCACGGCTCCGACGAACTCGCACTGCTCGGCAAGACCTTCAACGACATGGCGCAGCGCCTGGACACCGTCGAGGCCTCGCGCCGCGCGTGGCTGGCCGATGCGGCGCACGAGCTGCGCACACCGCTGGCCGCCATGCGCGCCGAGATCGAGGCGCTGCAGGACGGCGTGCGCAGCTTCGACGAGCGCACCGCGCTGCGGCTGCACCGGCAGGTGATCCGGCTGGGCCAGCTGGTGGACGACCTGCGCAGCAGCATGCGCGAACCGCAAAGCGACCTGCTGACCACCACGGTGTTTCCGCTGTCGCTGTTGAAAGAGGCGCTGGACCACACGCGCGACCGCTTCGCCAAGCGCGAGATCGCGGTGGACCGGCACGCCATCGACTTGATCGCGGCGTCGGCGCAGCCGGTGGTCGAAGGCGATGCGCACCGGCTGCACCAGGTGTTCATGAACCTGCTCGAGAACACGCTGGCCTACACCGACCCGGGCGGCGAGCTGCGCATCGGCGTCACGGTCGAAGGCGCATGGAGCGGCAACCGCCTCACGCTGGTGTTCGACGACAGCGCGCCGGGACTGCCCGAGCATGAACTGCCACGGCTGTTCGACCGCCTGTTCAGGGGCGAGACCTCGCGCAGCCGCGAGTTCGGCGGCTCCGGGCTCGGCCTCTCGATCTGCCGCGCGACCATCGAGGCGCACGGCGGCACCATCGACGCATCGGCCTCGCCGCTCGGCGGGCTGCGCCTGACACTCACACTTCCACTGGCGGCATCGTCATGACACGCATCGTCATCGTCGAAGACGAGATCGACATCGCCTCGGTGGTGCAGGACTACCTGCGCCATGCGGGCTACGAAACGGAGCACTTCGCCGACGGACGAAGCGCGCTCGACAGCATCGTGGCGTCGCCGCCCGACCTGACGCTGCTCGACATCATGCTGCCGCGCCTGGACGGCATCGAGGTGCTGCGCCGCGCGCGCGAACACACGGCGCACCCGATCATCATGCTCACCGCGCGCATCGAGGAGGTCGACCGCCTGCTCGGCCTCGAGCTGGGCGCCGACGACTACGTGTGCAAGCCCTTCTCGCCGCGCGAGCTGGTGGCGCGCGTGCGTGCGGTGTTGCGGCGCACCGCGCCGGGCCCGGCGGCAGGTGCATCGGGCGATGCGCCGGGGCTGGTGCTCGACGACGTGCACTGGCGCGCCTCGCTCGAGGGCACGCCGCTGAACCTCACGCGGCGCGAGTTCGGGCTGCTGCAGGTGCTGTCGCGGCACCCGGGCCGCATCTTCTCGCGGGCCCGCCTGCTCGAGCTGGCCTACGACGACACGGTGGACGTGACCGAGCGCGCCATCGACAGCCACGTGAAGAACCTGCGCCGCAAGCTCGGCGCGGTGACGCCTGGGCACGACTGGATACGGTCGGTGTATGGCGTGGGCTTCGCGTGGGAGGCGCCTGCCTGAACCCCTCCCGCGCCGCTGCTTTTACTGCCAGCCGAAGCGCCGGATGTAGTAGCGCTTCATGAGCGTCGTCAGCACCGCATAGCCCAGCAGGATGGCCACCAGCCACGGGAAGTAGCCCAGCGGCAGCGCCTGCAGCTTGAAGTAGCCGGCCAGCGGCCCCATCGGCAGGAAGATGCCGGCCGCCATGATGAGCAGCGTCATGGCCGTGAGCGGCCACGCCGCGCGGCTTCCGATGAAGGGCAGCTTGGGCGTGCGGATCATGTGCACGATCAGCGTCTGCGTCAGCAGCCCCACCACGAACCAGCCCGACTGGAACAGCGCCTGCTGCCCTTCGCTGTTCGCGCCGAACACATGCCACATGAGCACGAAGGTCGTGATGTCGAACACCGAGCTGATCGGCCCGAAGAAGACCATGAAGCGGCCGATGTCGCCGGGGTTCCAGGTCAGCGGCTTCTTCACCAGTTCCTCGTCGACGTTGTCGAAGGGAATGGCGATCTGCGAGATGTCGTACAGCAGGTTCTGCACCAGCAGCTGCAGCGGCAGCATCGGCAAAAAGGGCAGGAACGCGCTGGCCACCAGCACCGAGAACACGTTGCCGAAGTTGGAGCTGGCCGTCATGCGGATGTACTTCAGCATGTTGCTGAAGGTCTTGCGCCCTTCGATCACGCCGGCTTCCAGCACCATCAGGCTCTTTTCGAGCAGGATGATGTCGGCCGCCTCCTTGGCGATGTCGACCGCGCTGTCGACCGAGATGCCGATGTCGGCCGCGCGCAGCGCCGGCGCGTCGTTGATGCCGTCGCCCATGAAGCCGACCACGTGGCCGTTGTCACGCATGGCGCGCACCAGCCGCTCCTTGTTCAGCGGCGACAGCTTGGCGAAGACGTTGTTGACCTCCACCGCGTGCGCCAGCGCCTTGTCGCTCATGCGGTCGATGTGCTGGCCCAGCAGGATGCCTTCGACCTTCAGGCCGACCTGCTGGCAGACCTTGCCGGTCACCAGTTCGTTGTCGCCGGTCAGCACCTTCACCGTCACGCCGTGCTCGGCCAGGGCCTTGAGCGCGGGCGCGGTCGATTCCTTCGGCGGATCGAGAAAGGCCACGTAGCCGACCAGCGTGAGGTCGGCCTCGTCGGCCACCGAGTACGCGGCCGCGCGCGACGGCGTTTCCTTCATGGCCACGGCCACCACGCGCAGGCCCTCGTGGTTCAGCTCGCGGGTGATCTGGCGCACGCGCTCCAGCATCGCTTCGTCCAGCGGCACGTCGCGGCCGTTGTCGTGCACGCGCGTGCACACGCTGAGCATTTCCTCGACCGCGCCCTTGCAGATCAGCTCGTGGTGGTCTTCGCGCTCCGACACCACCACCGACATGCGCCGGCGCTGGAAGTCGAAGGGAATCTCGTCGACCTTGCCGTAGTCCTGCCCCAGCTTGAGTTCGGACTGCAGCTCCACGTGCTCCAGCACCGCGCGATCGAGCAGGTTCTTCAGGCCCGTCTGGTAGTAGCTGTTGAGGTAGGCGAACTTGAGCACCTCGGTGGACTCGTTGCCGAACACATCGGTGTGGCGCTCCAGGAAGATCTTGTCTTGCGTGAGCGTGCCGGTCTTGTCGGTGCACAGCACGTCCATGGCGCCGAAGTTCTGGATCGCGTCCAGCCGCTTGACGATCACCTTCTTGCGCGACAGCAGCACGGCGCCCTTGGCCAGCGTCGAGGTCACGATCATCGGCAGCATCTCGGGCGTGAGGCCCACGGCCACCGACAGCGCGAAAAGAAAGGCCTCGGTCCAGTCGCCCTTGGTGAAGCCGTTGACCAGCAGCACGATGGGCACCATCACCAGCGCGAAGCGGATCAGCAGCCAGCTCACGCTGTTGACGCCGGCCTGGAACGCGGTGGGCGTGCGGTCGGTGGCGGTGACGCGTGTGGCCAGCGTGCCGAAGTAGGTCCGGTTGCCGGTGGCGATCACCAGCGCAATGGCCGAGCCCGACACCACGTTGGTGCCCATGAACACGATGTTGGCCTGCTCCAGCGGGCTGTGCGCGCCGCTTTGCCGCTCGACGAACTTTTCCACCGGCAGCGATTCGCCGGTCATGGCCGACTGGCTGACGAACAGGTCCTTGGCAGCGAGGATGCGGCAGTCGGCCGGGATCATGTCGCCGGCCGACAGCACGATGTGGTCGCCGGGCACCAGGTCCTTGATGGGCAGCTCGACGCGGCTGGGCGCATGGCGCGCGAGCGGCCGGGCCTCGAAGTAGCGCTCGGCGACTTCGGCCGCCTCGGTGCGCAGGTCGCGCCGGATCACGGTGGCCGTGTTGCTGACCAGTGCCTTGAGGTTTTCGGCCGCGCGGTTGGAGCGGCCTTCCTGCACGAAGCGGATCAGCGTCGACAGCAGCACCATGGTGCCGATGACGACGGTGGCCTTGGTGTCTTCGGTGACGTAGGACACGACGGCGAGCAGCGTCAGCAGCAGGTTGAACGGGTTCTTGTAGCAGTGCCACAGGTGCATCCACCAGGGCAGCGGCTTTTCGTGCGCCACCTCGTTGGTGCCGACGGTTTCCAGCCGGCGCTGGGCCTCGGCGTCGCTCAGGCCGTCTTCGTGGGAGTCGAGCCGCACCAGCAGCGAGGGCACGTCGTCGTCCGCCGCACGGAACAGGTCGCGCGCCAGGCGGTCGGAGATCGGCTGCGAGGCGCCGCGGCCGCCGGCCACGGTTTCCAGCATCTCTCCCCGGCCGAAAAGCCGCGAGGTCCGGCGGCTGTTGAGGAAGGCGACGAACCAGGTCTGAAGAAAATTCATCCGAGCGCTCCAGCAAAGGAATGGTTGGGCCTGTCGGGCAAGGAACTCGCGGGCCGGGGATTGCTGCCTGCATCGACTGCCGCATCATCCCCCCAGAATGTGGCAGGCGGATTGTGCGTTGCCGCGCCGCCCAGGGTTTCCAGGCGCAGCAGCACCACGGGCAGCGCCTGCAGATGCAGGGCCAGGCACTGCACCAGCCGGGTCGCACCGCCGAGTTGCCCCTGGAACTCGCCGCTGAGCGCCCACTTCACGGGCGGCATGCCCAGCGGCTGCTCCTGCGCGCGGCGCCAGTACAGGCGCGCGTCGAAGAAGCTGCAGCGCAGCGCCTCGCGCGCGGCGTCCAGCGCGTCGGCATGGACGATCAGCGTCAGGCGGTGATGGAGCCAGCGGGCTCCGCGTCCGGAATCGAATTCGGCCATGGCGAAATTCCTTTCTCTTGGTCTTCGGGACTCAGAGCGCGGGATGCAGCCCGACGCTCAGTTGAAGCTGCACGGTGGCAGCGGCCAGGTCGGCCCGCGCCTGCAGGTACGCGAGGTACGCGTCGTCGGCCGAACGCTGCGCCGCCAGGAACTCCAGCAGCGAGGCCTGCCCGTTGCGGTACGACAGGCGAATGCCCGCAAGCACCTTGTCGGAGTCCGCGAGCACGGACTCGCGGTAGCGCCGCAGGTTCTCGCGCGCGGCAACAAACTGGGTGTAGCTGGTGCGCACATCGGCATCGGTCTTCAGCTCGGCGGCGCGCAGGCCCAGCATCGCCTGCGTGACGGCCGACTCGGCCTGGATCACCTCGCCCTTCTGCAGGCGCGAGAACGGGAGCGGCATCGACACTTCCACCGCCAGCGTGCGCGAGACCGGCGAGCCGGGTGTCTCCTTGCCCTCGCCGTCGAAGGTGCTGCGGCCCATGGGCGTGCGGCCGGCCGTGAGCTTCACGGTGGGGCCGACATAGCGGTTGGCCTGCACGAGCTCGGCATTCGCGCGTGCGCTGTCGAGGGTCGCGCGGGCGATCAGCACCTCGTCGCGCGCATCGAGCGCCTGGCGGATCAGGGCGTCGACGTCGTCGCCCGGCGCGTACGCTGCAAAGTCGCAGTTCAACCCGAGCGGCCCGAACAGTTCGCCGAAGCGCTGCCCCAGCGGCACCGACAGGTTCAGCAGCGCGGCCTGCGCATCGGCACGCCCCTTGACCACGCCGGCCTGGAACTGGTCGCGCTCGGTGCGCGATTGGAGCAGCTCCAGCCCGCCCGCATCGCCCGCCTTGCGGCGCACTTCGTTGGCACGCACGACGTCGGACAGCGACTTGAGCGACGACTCCTGCCGCACCAGCGCCTCGCGCGTGCGGCAGGCTTCCGCGAAGGCGGTGGCCGAATCGCTGTAGAGCTGGTGCTTGAAGCCTTCGACGTTGGCTTCGGTCAGCTTGACGTTGCTCTTTGCGGCCTTGATGCGCTTGTCGCGCTTGCCGCCGGTCTCGATCTCCCATTCGAGGGCGACCGTGCGGCTGACCGGCGGCTTCAGCGCGACGGTTCGGCTGAACTCCTTCGGGCCGTAGCCGAGGGTGAGCTTCGGGTCGGGCATGACGCCCGCGATCGACACGCCGGCCTCGGCGGCGGTGATCGACTCGCGCTGCGATGCGAGGTCGAGGCTGTGCTTTTCGACGGCGGCGAGGTAGCTCGCGAAATCGACTGCCGTGGTACCGGCGGCCACGGCCGAAGCCGGTGCCGCGCCTTGCGCGCAGGCGATGCCCGTGCACAGCGACAGCAGCGCCATGCCGACGCCGTGCCAATGGATGTTCTTGTTCTTCATGCGTGCTCCAGGAGGCCCGCGTCCGGCGCGGCCGTTTCGGCTTCGGCGCGCCGTCTGGCGGCGACCTCGGCCCGTGTTTCGACAAGGTGGTAGAGCGCCGGCAGAAGCACCAGCGTCAACAGGGTGGCGGTGACGAGGCCGCCCACGACGACGGTGGCCAGCGGCCGCTGCACGTCGCTGCCCAGCCCCATCGCCAGCATCGCGGGCGTGAGGCCGAAGGCGGCCACGGTGGCGGTCACGAGCACGGGGCGGATGCGGCTGCGCGCGCCCTCGATCACGGCCTCGCGCAACGGCAGGCCGTCTTCGCGCCGCAGCCGGTTGATCTGCGAGATCATCAGCACGCCGTTGAGCACGGCCACGCCGAACAGCGCGATGAAGCCGACCGCGCTCGACACGTTCAGCGTCATGCCGCGCAGGTGCAGCGCCGCGAGGCCGCCGAGTATGGCGAGCGGCACCACCAGCAGCACCATCGCCGGCTGGCGCAGGTTGCCGAACTCGGCGAACAGCAGCAGGAACATGATGGCCAGCGTCATCGGCAGGATCACCATGAGCCGGGCCTGCGCGCGTTCGAGGTTCTCGAACTGGCCGCCCCAGGCGACCTGGTAGCGCAGGTGGTCGTAGTGCACGTCGCGCTCGATGGCCGACTGCGCCTCGGCCAGGAAGCTCGACAGGTCGCGGTTGCGCGCATTGAGCTTCACCGTGAGGTGCCGGCGCGACGCTTCGCGCGTGATGGTGGTCTCGCCCGACACGGTGCGAACCTTCGCCACCTGTCCGAGCGGCACCTTCGCGCCGCCGGGTGCCGTGAGCATCAGGCCGGCGATGGCGCCCGGGTCGTTGCGGGTGGCTTCTGGAAAGCGCACCGTCATGCCGTAGTTCTTCTCGCCCACGTAGACCTGCCCGATGGCCGTGCCGCCCATGCCGGTAGAGATCAGGTCGCTCACGTCGGCCACGTTGATGCCGTAGCGCGCGGCGGCCGCGCGGTCGATGTCGATCTTCAGGTTGGGCAGCGGCGGCTCCTGGTCGATGGCCACGTCGACGGCGCCGGGTACTTTTTCGAGCACGCCCACCACATCGCCCGCGATGCGGCGCATCTCGTCCAGGCTGTCGCCGTAGATCTTCACCACCAGGTCGCTGTGCGCGCCCGAGAGTTTGTCCTGCACGCCGTCGATCATGGGTTGCATGAAGCCGACCGAGAAGCCGGGCAGCTGCTTGTAGCGCTCCGCCAGCTTGGCGATCAGCTCCTGCTTGCTCCGGCCCGACTTCCATGTGTCGTACGGATGCAGGCCGACGCTGGCCTCGATGTGCGAGACGGTCCATGGGTCGGTGCCGTCGTCGTTGCGGCCGGTCTGCGTCACGATGTACGAGACCTCCGAAAACTCGCGCGTGGCGCGGCGCAACTCGTTCGCAAGGCCCGTTGCCTTCTCGAGCGTGATGCCCGGCGGCATCGTCACCTGCAGCCAGAGCGAGCCTTCGTCCAGGTAGGGAAGAAAGTCGCGGCCGATGGTGCTGCCCAGGCCGAGCACACCCAGCAGTGCCACTGCGCAGCTCACCACCACCCAGCGCCCCTTGCCCAGCGCACGCGACAGGAAGGCCTCGTAGCGCACCGTCAGCCATTCCATCGGCCGGTTGTGGAAGATGCGGCGCGGCTTGCGGAACGCGAGGTACGCCAGCCCCGGAATGAGCGTGAGCGCCACCAGCAGCGCGCCGACCAGTGCCGAGCCCACCGCGAAGGCCATCGGCGAGAACAGCTTGTATTCGATGCGCTGGAAGGCGAACAGCGGCAGGTAGGCCGCGATGATGACCAGCATGCCGAAGAAGATCGGCCGCGCCACCTGCACCGTGGCGGCGATGGCGTCGGCAGGGGTCAATGGCTTGTCTTGCGCCTGCTCGCGCCGCCGCAGGATGCCTTCGACAAGCACCACCGCGCCGTCGACCAATATGCCGAAGTCGATCGCGCCCAGCGACAGCAGGTTGGCCGGCACGTTCAGGTGCCGCATGAAGATGAAGGCGATCAGCATCGACAGCGGAATGGTCAGCGCCACGATGGCCGCCGCGCGCGGGCTGCCGAGCGACAGCAGCAGCACCAGCGTGACCAGCACGATGCCCTCGATCAGCGTCTTGCCGACCGTGTGCGTGGTGGCGTCGATGAGCGAGGCGCGGTCGAGGTAGGGCACGACCTTCACGTCCTTGGGCAGCAGGTTGTCGTTCAGGTCCTGCACGGCGGCGTGCACGCTCTGGATGACCTGAGAAGCCTGCGCGTCTTTCAGCAGCAGCGTGATGCCGGAGATGGTGTCGGGGTTGTCGTTCTTGCCGAGAATGCCGCGCCGCTCGACGTTGCCGTAGCTGAGCGTGCCCAGGTCCTTCACCAGCACCGGCGTGCCCGACTTGGCCGTGACCACCACGTTGCCCATGTCCTGCAACGAGCCGATGAGCCCCGAGCCGCGCACCACGTAGGCCTGCTCGCCACGGTTCATGAGGCTGCCGCCGGCGCTGCCGTTGTTGGCGTTGATGGCGTCCTTGATCTGCTGCAACGTGACGCCGTACTGCACCAGCTTCGCCGGATCGAGCGCGAGCATGAACTGCGTGGTCAGCCCGCCGAAGTTGGCCACGTCGATCACGCCGCTGACTTTCTTCAGGCGCGGGATGACGGTCCAGAACTGCAGCTCCGACAGCTCGCGCAGGTCGCGCGTCTTCGACTCCAGCGTGTAGCGGTAGATCTCGCCGATGGGCGAGGTGTAGGCGTCGAGCCCCGGCGTGGCGCCGTAGGGCAGCGTCACGCGGGCGATGCGCTCCTGCAGGCGCTGGCGCGACCAGTAGCCGTCCACGCCGTCCTTGAACACCACGACGATCAGCGACAGGCCGAAGGTGCTCTTGGAGCGCAGCACGTGCAGGCCCGGCGTGCTGAGCAGTTCGCGCTCCAGCGGCACGGTGATCTGCTGCTCGACCTCTTCGGCCGCAAGGCCCGGCACCTGGGTGACGACCTGCGAGGTGACGTCGGCGATGTCGGGATAGGCCTCGATGGGCAACTGCTTCCAGCAGGTCCAGCCGTAGAGCGCGACGAAGGCGAACACGATCCACGCGATGCCGCGCCGGCGAAAGCACAGGGTGACGAGGCGCTCAATCATTGAGGAGCACCCCTTCCTTCACGGCGATGCGCTCGCCGGCCTTGAGCCCCGAAAGAATCTCGACGCGGTCGCCGATGACCGGCCCCACCGTCACGTTGCGCGCCTCGTAGGTGAAGGCGCCCTTCTCCACGAAGACCTTGGTGTAGAGGCCGCTCTGCACCAGCGCGGACGCAGGCACGACCACCGCGGGATGCGCCTCGCCCGAGAACACCACCTTGGCGAACATGCCGGGGCGAAAGCGGCCGTGGCGGTTGTCGATGGCCACGCGGACCTTCACCGTGCGCGTGTCGGTGTCGAGCACCTCGCCGATGTACTTGACGGTGCCGTCGAAGGCTTGGTCGGGGTAGGCGTTCAGGTCGATGCGCGCCTTCTGGCCGACGCGCAGCGCGGCGATGTCTTTCTCGGACACGTTGGCGGTGAGGAACACGGTCGACAGATCGGCCACGGTCATGATCGGCGCGTTGATGTCGTTCCAGTAGCCGCCCTGCGCGCCGGTCATCTCGATCACGCGGCCGCTGATGGGCGAGCGCAGCACGTATTCGCGGTGCGAGCCCGCACCCGCCGAAGCACCGAGCTGTGCCAGGCGGTTCTTCGCGACCTGCGCATCGCTGGTGGCGGCGCCGTAGGCGAGTTCGGCCGCTTCGTAATCTTTGCGGGCGGTGATCTCGGCTTCGAACAGCAGCTTCTGGCGCTCGAAGTCGCGGCGCGACTGGCGCAGCGCGGCCTCGGCCTTGGTGGCATCGCCGAAGGCGTTGCTCAGGTCGGCCGAGTCGAGCGTGAAGAGCGCATCGCCGGCCTTGACCGAGTCGCCCAGCGCGCGTTGCAGCTTGACGATGCGGCCCGCCACCGGCGAAGTGACCTTGACGAGTTTTTCGGGTGCGGCCTCGATGCTGCCGGGCGCGCCGATCGGCCGCTCCACCGAGCGCGATTCCGCCGCGGCCACCTGGATCGATGCGCGCAGCGGGGAGTTTTCGGGCACGGCGACGAGTGCGCCGTCGTGCACCACGGCGCGCGCGGCCGGCACCGGCTGCGCCACGGCGGACGACGTGAACATCTTGCCCACGTCGCAGCCGGCCAGCACGATGCTGGCGGCCACTGCGACGAGGGTGGCGATGAAGGTTCTTTTTCTCATGGTTCTTCTCCTGGGGATCGAGAGATCCGGATCTGTTGTTGTGGGATGGACCGCAGTCACAGCCGCGCCCCTCGCAGCGGCAGGCAGAAAGCCAGCAGGCGCGCGAAGAAGCCCATCGACAGACGGGCATCGAACGCGCGGCCGCCGACCTGCGCGCAGCGGCGGCGGGCCGCGCGGGTCAGGTGGCGGAAGACTTCGTTGCGCTGCGGCGCAGGCAAGGTCGAGAGCGCGTCGGCGATGACGCGGCCCGAGCAGGGCGAGAGGGTGGCGGCGAAAGCGGCGGCGCCGTGGCTGTACAGCAGAGCCTGCAAGGCCTGGGGCCGGCGCTGCGCGAGCGCGGCATGCAGCGCGCGGCGCAAGGTCTCACGGCGATGAGCGAGAGCGAACATGGCGGGGACTCCTGCGGCATCGGCGCGCAGGAGTCCTCACGCCTGTGTTCAGGCGAGTCGAGGCCTCCGGGGCAATGCCGGATGCGGGTTCAATGAAGGGGGCGAAGGATGGGCAGGCGCGCGCAAGCGCCAACTAGGGTCTGGGTCCACGGTCTTCTCCTCGGCCCTTTCGGGCTGGTTGATGCAACGAAGCTCCGCTGCATGGACGCACGCGCACAGACCGCCCGGTGGGAGGCCGAAAGATCGCGAACGCGATCGGGCCACCCCGGGCGGAGGATCAATGAATTGGGCGTGAGGAGATGGGCGCGAAGCCTGGGCTCCGAAGGGAGCCGGGGCATCGGCAAGGGCTGCGGTCGGCTCGGCGACCTCAACCCGGAGAGCGGGTGTTCAGGAGGCCGGGCAGGCAACAGCGGCCATCAAGGCACGCTTTGCATCACTGCTACTACAACTGGCACTGTCCACGCGCGGCGCTCCAAAAAACAAGATGCGCGGATTATTGCGATGCAGCAATGCGAGCGTCAACAAAAATTCACACTACGTGCGATTTATCCGACGCCGGTCCTGCTGGCTCGTGACGACCGCTGAAGTGGCGGGCCGCGCAAGACCCAGCGCCCCCTCGAGCATGCGGATGATGGTCTCGCGCGCGAGGTCGAAATCGGCCGGCTCCAGCGCCTTCTTGCCCAGCAGCATGCGCATCTGCCATGCGAAGTCGGCATAGGTCTGCGTCATGGCCCACAGCGTGAACAGCAGGTGCGCCACGGGCAGCGGCGCCACGTCGCCATTCGCCATCCAGCGGTTCAGCACGGCGGCCTCGGCGCGGAAGGCGGGCACGAGCTTGGCCTCGATGTCGTCGGCGCATTGCGGCGCCTGCGAAATGATCTCCTGCGCGAACAGGCGCGAGCCTGAGGGGTGGTCGTAGGAGAACTGCAGCTTCTGCGTGACGTAGCGCTCCAGCGCGGCATGCGGATCGAGGTCGGCATCCGCGAGGCTGTTGAGATTGGAGAGCCATGAATCGAGCACGTCGTTGAAGACGCGGCTGTACAAGGCCTTCTTCGAGGGGAAGTAGTACAGCAGGCTCTGCTTGGAGATGCCCGCATCGGCCGCGATGTCGTCGACCGAAACGCCGCCGTAGCCGTGCAGCGCGAAGCGTTCCTGCGCCACAGCGAGGATGGCGCTCTCGATGTTCTGGCGGCGGGCCTGCCGCTTCACGGCCGGTGGGCGTGCGGTGGTGCTCATGGGTTCTTCATCCGTGCAAGGAAACGCACGAGCCGTTCGTCGCCGCAATGCGCGACGTTGAAGCGATACCACGCGAAGGGCTGCGGCGTGCTGCCGAAATCCGCAGCGGCCGCGAGCGGCAGGCCCTGCTTGCGCGCCTCCTGCAGCACCGCATCGCTGGTGGGTCGCGGCTCGCTGCCGGGCGGCCAGCCGGCGCAGAGAAAGGGACCGCCGTCGGGCACGTACAGCGCCTGCAGGCCCGCGCCGGTGAGCAGCGACAAGGTACGCTCGCCAGCGATCTTCAGCGCCGTGTTGAGCTTCTGCAGGAAGCGCGGATAGCTGGCATCGGCCAGCACCTCGCAGGCCACGCGCTCTTCGAACTCGCTCGGCCCGAGCGTGGTGTGCAGGCAGCGCAGCGCAGGGTCGTCGACCCAGCGCTGCGGCAGCAGCACATGCGCGAGCCGCAGCTTGGCCGACAGCGTGGTCGACACGCCACCGACCTGCGCCACGCGCTGCAGGCCGTCCATCGCCGCGAGGCTGGGTGCCTGCAGCGGCGAGAGTCCGCGCCAGGTGTCGAGTTCGATCACGCGCAGGTCGTGGTGCTCGGCGGCTTGCAGCGCCTGGTGCGCGCCCTGCGGGCTCATGCAGATGCCCAGCGGATTGGAGACGGCCGTCGAGAGCAACAGCAGGCGCTGCCCGCTCGCTGCAGGCAACTGTGCAGCGAGGCCGTCGAGCGTGCCGATGTCCAGGCAGCCGCCGCGCCGTGGCACTTCGAGCATGCGTCGGCCCAGCGTGTGGATCAGGCGACGCAACTGGCGCGGCGCGGGCGATTCGACCAGCACCGCATCGCCGGGCCCGGTCCATGCCTGCAGCAGGCACATCACGGCGCCGAGGCTGCCTGCGGCGGTCATCACCTGCAGCGGGCCCATCGCGGGCAACTCGGCGCGATGGCGCGTGGCGATCAGTTCGCGCAGCCGTGGCAGGCCGAAGCTGGGGCGCGTGCCGCTGTCCCAGTCGGGCGCGGCGCGGGCCACGCGGCGCATGGCTTCGCGAACGAGGTCGTCGCCGCGGTACTCAGCGGGTGGTGGCCTGTCTTCGCCTGTCGTCTGTTCGGCCACGGGCTGCATCGTTGAACCGCTGTCATCGAGCGTCGAACGTGACGGCCGATGCAGCACGTAGTAGCCACTGCCCGGCCGCGAGGCCAGCACGGAGCGTGCGCGCAAGGCGCTGTACGACTCGGTGACCGTGAAGGTGCTGATGCCCAGCTTGCCGGCCAGCGCGCGCACCGAAGGCATCTTGGTGCCGGGTGCGAGGCGCCCGTCGATGACGCGCAACTCGACGCCCACCACCAGCCGTTGCGCCAGCCCGAGGCCGGGGCCGGCGTCGTCCATCTCGCCCATCAGGCCCTGCATCCATCCGGCACCGGCCTGCGCCGGTGAAAGCAGCGCCGGGGCGTTGCGTGAACTCTGCATCGCTGTGTCTCCTTCGAAACCCGTGTGGCCGGTCGAGACAGGGTTTGCCCTTGGGAACTGTGCTGGACAGTGCACCAAACAGCACGGTCCGCCGCGGCAAACACTTTCTCGCATGCCGCTTCAACTGTGTATGGGCGGCACCCCTCGTTTGCTGAATCATCGCGACATTCGACCACTTGGTCAAACTTCATGAGGGCTAGCTCCCTCGTGTCGAAACAGATCCCCACCACGATCCTGGAGCCTGAACGCCCATGAGCAGCACGATGAATCCCGTCGCTCCCACCGCACACCTTGCATCGGATGTGCGCGCGGGCCGCCTCAACCCCGAGCAGTACGCAAAGAACTTCTGCGACGCCCATCCGCCGCTGAACGTGGTGCAGGCCAACATCGAGGCCGAACGTTGCTACTACTGCTTCGATGCGCCCTGCCAGACGGCCTGCCCCACGGGCATCGACATCCCGACCTTCATCCGCCGCATCGCCGACGGCAACCTGCGCGGCGCGGCACGCACCATCCTCGAAGAGAACCCGCTGGGCGGCATGTGCGCCCGCGTGTGCCCGACCGAGGTGCTGTGCGAGCAGGCCTGCGTGCGCAACAGCAACGAGAGCAAGCCGGTCGAGATCGGCCTGCTGCAGCGCCACGCGACCGATGCCTTCTTCGATGCGCCCGGCGCACCGCTTTTCGTGCGCGGGGCCGACACCGGCAAGCGCGTGGCCATCGTCGGCGCCGGTCCGGCCGGCCTGGCCTGCGCGCACCGCCTCGCGGTGCTGGGCCACCAGGTGACGCTGTTCGACGCGCGCCCCAAGCTCGGCGGCCTGAACGAATACGGACTGGCCAGCTACAAGACGGTGAACGACTTCGCGCAACGCGAGATCGAGTGGCTGCTGTCGGTCGGCGGCATCGAGGTGCGCAACAACCAGGCGCTGGGCCGCGATCTGCACCTGGATGCGCTCGCCGCCGAATACGACGCGGTGTTCCTCGGCCTGGGCCTGGCCGGCGTGAACACGCTGGGCCTAGGCGAGCAGACCGGCGTGCGCGACGCGGTGGACTTCATCGCCGAGCTGCGCCAGGCCGCATCGCCGGCCGACGTGGCCATCGGTCGGCACGTGGTGGTGATCGGCGGCGGCATGACCGCCGTGGACGCGGCCGTGCAGTCGCGCAAGCTCGGCGCGGAAGACGTGAGCATCGTCTACCGGCGCGGCACCGAAGGCATGGGCGCATCGCCCGACGAACAGAGCTGGGCCAAGGACAACGGCGTGCGCATCATCCATTGGGCCGCGCCGAAGGCCTTGCGTGCCAAGGGCGGCGTGCTGCGCGGCATCGACTTCGCGCGCACCGCGCTGGTCGACGGCAAGCTGGTCGAGACCGGCGAAGGCCTTGCGCTGCAGGCCGACATGGTGCTGTGCGCCATCGGCCAGAGCTTTGTCGCGACCGCGCTGGAAGACAGCGGCGTGCAACTGCAGGGCGGCCGCATCAGCACCGATGCGGAATGCCGCAGCTCGCGCCCGAAGGTCTGGGCCGGCGGCGACGCGCGCTTCGGCGGGCGCGACCTCACGGTCGAGGCGGTGGAAGACGGCAAGCAGGCCGCGCTGTCCATCGACCGCCACCTGCGCGCCGCGTGACGCGGCTGCACCGACCTTCCCTTTCTCTCATTCCATCCGTGCGCGCCTTGCCGCGACAGGAGCAATTCACATGGCAGACCTGAGCATCGACTTCGTGGGCATCCGCAGCCCCAACCCCTTCTGGCTGGCTTCCGCACCGCCGACCGACAAGGAGATCAACGTGGTCCGCGCCTTCGAAGCCGGCTGGGGCGGCGTGGTCTGGAAGACCGTGGGCGAAGACCCGAACGTGGTCAACGTGCACGGCCCGCGCTATGCCGTGTCGTACGCGGCCGACCGCCGCGTGACGGGCTTCAACAACATCGAGCTGATCTCCGACCGCCCGCTGCGCACCAACCTGGAAGAGATGACGCGCGTCAAGCGCAACTGGCCCGACCGCGCGCTGGTGGCCTCGGTGATGGTGCCGTGCACCGAGGCATCGTGGAAGAACATCCTGCCGATGGTCGAAGACACCGGCTGCGACGGCCTGGAGCTGAACTTCGGCTGCCCGCACGGCATGAGCGAGCGCGGCATGGGCGCAGCCGTGGGCCAGGTGCCCGAGTACATCCAGATGGTGGCCGAGTGGTGCAAGCACTACTCGAAGCTGCCGGTGATCGTGAAGCTCACGCCCAACGTGGCCGACATCCGCCCCGCCGCGCGCGCGGCCAAGAAGGGCGGCGCCGATGCGGTGAGCCTCATCAACACCATCAATTCGATCATGGGCGTGGACCTGGACGCGATGGCGATGTTTCCGCACACCGACGGCAAGGGCTCGCACGGCGGCTACTGCGGCCCCGGCGCCAAGCCGATCGCGCTGCACATGGTGGCCGAGATCGCGCGCGACCCGCAAACCGCGGGCCTGCCGATCTCTGGCATCGGCGGCGTCTCGACCTGGCGCGATGCGGCCGAGTTCATCGCACTGGGCAGCGGCTCGGTGCAGGTGTGCACGGCCGCCATGGTCTACGGCTTCAAGATCGTGCAGGACCTGTGCGATGGCCTCTCGAACTTCATGGACCAGAAGGGCTACGCCAACCTCGAGCAGATGCGCGGCCGCGCGGTCGGCAGCATCACCGACTGGCAGCAGCTCAACCTGAACCACGTCGACAAGGCGGTGATCCACCAGGACCTGTGCATCCAGTGCGGCCGCTGCCACGTGGTGTGCGAAGACACCTCGCACCAGGCCATCAGCGCAACGAAGGACGGCATGCGCTTCTTCGAGGTGAAGGAAGAAGAGTGCGTCGGCTGCAACCTGTGCGTGTCGATCTGCCCGGTGCCCGGCGCGCTGTCGATGCGCACGCTGAAGGCCGGCGAGGTGGACGCGCGCACCGGCCGCCCGGTGGTCGGCCAGTACGCCAACTGGACCACGCACCCGAACAACCCGATGCGCGCCGAAACCCACGCCTGAGCCGATCGGATGAACGAATGAGTGAATGAATGAGTGAAGAAGCCCGGCGCAGACCGGGCGGCGGCAGGAGGGGAACGACAACACAGTCAAGAAAACAGCCCACACGCAGGAGACATCCCACATGACGACCCCATCGCAGAGCGGCGCACCCGCCGCAAACCTCTGGAACGAGGACCTGGCGCCCACCACACTGGCGCAGCGAACGTGGCGCTGGTACCACTTCGCCGCGCTGTGGGTGGGCATGGTGATGTGCATCCCCGCCTACACGTTGTCGGCCAGCCTGATCGAAGGCGGCATGTCGTGGGGGCAGGCGGTGCTGACCGTGTTCCTGGGCAACGCCATCGTGCTGGTGCCGATGCTGCTCATCGGGCACGCGGGCGCGAAGTACGGCATTCCGTACGCGGTGATGGCGCGCGCCTCGTTCGGCACGCGCGGGGCGCGGCTGCCGGCGCTGCTGCGCGCGGTCGTGGCCTGCGGCTGGTACGGCATCCAGACCTGGTTCGGCGGCGAGATGATCTACACGCTGGTCGGCGTTCTCATGGGCCAGCCGTTGGGTGGCGACAAGCTGCCGGTGCTCGGCATCAACGGCGCGCAGCTGGTGTGCTTCCTGATCTTCTGGGCCATCCAGCTTTACTTCGTGGTGCACGGCATCGAATCGATCCGCCGGCTCGAGACCTACACCGCGCCGCTCAAGATCATCGTGTGCATCGCCCTGCTCTACTGGGCCGTGCAGCGCGCGGGCGGCCTCGGCCCGATCTTCGACCAGCCTTCGCAGTTCGAGCCGGGCGGCAAGAAGGCCGGCATGTTCTGGGCGGTGTTCTGGCCCTCGCTCACGGCCATGGTGGGCTTCTGGGCCACGCTGGCGCTGAACATTCCCGACTTCACGCGCTTTTCGCGCTCGCAGCGCGACCAGGTGGTGGGCCAGGTAATCGGCCTGCCCGCACCGATGGGCTTGCTCGCGATGATGGCGGTGATGGTCACCTCGGCCACCGTGGTGATCTACGGCAAGGCGCTGTGGGACCCGGTGGACCTGGCCAGCCGCATGACCGGCGCGGCCGTGCTGATCGCGCTCATCATCCTGTTGATCGACACGGTGAGCGTGAACCTTGCGGCCAACCTGGTCGGCCCGGCGTATGACTTCTCTGCCCTCAACCCCGAGAAGATTTCGTACCGCAAGGGCGGCTACATCACCGCCGGCATCGCCATCGTGATGATGCCGTGGAAGGTGCTCGAGACCACGCAGGGCTACATCTTCACCTGGCTCATCGGCTACTCGGCGCTGCTCGGCCCGGTGGCCGGCATTCTGATTGCCGACTACTACCTCGTGCGCCGCAAGGAGCTGGACGTCGACGCGCTCTACCGCGGCAGCGGCCAGTACAGCTACAGCAACGGCTGGAACATGGCGGCGGTCATCGCCTTCATCGTCGGCGTGCTGCCCAACATTCCGGGCTTTCTGAATGCGGCCTTTCCGTCGGCCGTGCCGTCGATGCCCGACTTCTTCAAGACGATCTACACCTACGCGTGGTTCGTCGGCGTGGTGCTGTCGGCCATCGTGTACCTGGGCCTGATGAAGGCACGGGCGCCGCAATTGCAGGGCCTGTCCGCGCCCCTGAAGAACCCCACCTGAAACACACACAGAAGGAACTCACGCCATGACCGTACTCATTCGCGGTGGCACGGTGGTCAACGCCGATGCCGAGCACCGTGCCGACGTGCTCTGCCAGGGGGACAAGATCCTCCATGTCGGCACCGACCTGCAGGTGCCGGGTGGCGCCGAGGTGATCGATGCCGGCGGCGCCTACGTCATGCCCGGCGGCATCGATCCGCACACCCACATGCAGCTGCCCTTCATGGGCACGGTCGCGGCCGACGACTTCTTCAGCGGCACGGCGGCGGGCCTGGCCGGCGGCACCACCAGCATCATCGACTTCGTGATTCCCGATCCGCAGCAGTCGCTGATGGACGCCTTTCGCATGTGGCGCGGCTGGGCCGAAAAATCCGCCGGCGACTACAGCTTTCACGTGGCCGTGACCTGGTGGAACGACAGCGTGCATGCCGACATGGGCACGCTGGTGCACGAGCATGGCGTGAACAGCTTCAAGCACTTCATGGCCTACAAGAACGCGATCATGGCCGACGACGAGATCCTGGTGAAGAGCTTCCAGCGCTCGCTCGAACTCGGCGCCATGCCCACGGTGCATGCGGAAAACGGCGAGCTGGTCGCGATGCTGCAGCAGCAACTGCTGGCGCAGGGCATTCGCGGACCCGAGGGCCATCCGCTGTCGCGACCGCCGATGGTCGAGGCCGAGGCGGCCAACCGCGCCATTGCCATCGCCGATGTGCTGGGCGTGCCGATCTACGTCGTGCACGTGTCGTGCGGCGAGGCACTCGAAGCCATCACCCGCGCCCGCGCGCGCGGCCAGCGCGTGTACGGCGAAGTGCTGGCCGGCCACCTCGTGGTCGACGAGAGCGCCTACCGCGACCCCGACTTCGCACGCGCCGCCGCCCACGTGATGAGCCCGCCCTTCCGCTCGCGCGAGAACCAGGCCATGCTGTGGCGCGGCCTGCAGGGCGGCAACCTGCACACCACGGCCACCGACCACTGCACCTTCTGCGCCGAGCAGAAAGCCGCCGGCCGCAACGACTTCACGAAGATTCCCAACGGCTGCGGCGGCGTCGAAGAACGCATGGCGGTGCTGTGGGATGCCGGTGTCAACGCGGGCCGCTTCACACCCTCGGAGTTCGTGCGCGTCACCTCGACCAACGCGGCGCAGCTTTTCAACCTGTACCCGCGCAAGGGCGTCATTCAGGCCGGTGCCGATGCCGACATCGTGGTGTGGGACCCGAAGGCCACCAAGACGCTGTCGGTAAAGACGCAGCACTCCAAGAGCGACTTCAACATCTTCGAAGGCCGCGAAGTCATGGGCGTGCCCAAGCACACCGTGAGCGCTGGCCGCTGGGTCTATCGCAACGGCGACCTGCGCGCCGAGCCGGGCACCGGCCGCTACCTCAAGCGCCCGCCCTTCGCGCCGATGTTCACCGCGCTGGAGCGCTTCAAGCAGCAGCACGCGCCCACGGCCGTGGCGCGCTGAATTCTCAAGGAGTCATACATGAATGCAGTAGTGGACAAACAGGTGCTGACGATCAACGGCGAGCGCCTGTGGAACTCGCTGATGGAGCTGGCACGCATCGGCGGCACGGCCAAGGGCGGCGTCAAGCGGCTGGCGCTGACCGACCTCGACAAGCAGGGCCGCGACCTCGTGGTGTCGTGGGGCAAGGAGGCCGGCCTGAGCATCACGGTCGACAAGATCGGCAACGTCTTCATGCGCCGCGAAGGCACCAACCCCGCGCTGCCGCCCATCGTGTCGGGCAGCCACATCGACACCCAGCCGACCGGCGGCAAGTTCGACGGCAACTACGGCGTGCTGTCGGCGCTGGAAGTGGTGCGCACGCTGAACGACCAGGGCATTCGCACCGAGGCGCCCATCGAAGTCGCGTTCTGGACGAACGAAGAGGGCTCGCGCTTCGTGCCGGTGATGATGGGCTCGGGCGTGTTCTGCGGCGCCTTCAGCCTCGAACACGCCTACGCCGCGAAAGACACCGAAGGCAAGACGGTGCGCGAAGAGCTGGAGCGCATCGGCTACGTCGGTGCGCAGACGCCGGGGGACCACCCCATCGGCGCCTACTTCGAGGCCCACATCGAACAGGGTCCGGTGCTGGAAGACGCGGGCAAGGTGATCGGCGTGGTGCCTGCCGTTCTCGGCCTCTCGTGGTACGACTGCGTGGTGACCGGCATGGAAGCGCATGCGGGCCCGACGCCGATGCACCTGCGTCGCGATGCGCTGCAGGTGGCGACGCGGATCATGCAGGAGGTGGTGGCCATTGCGCTGCGCTACCAGCCCTACGGGCGCGGCACGGTCGGCATGGTGCAGGTGCACCCGAACAGCCGCAACGTGATTCCGGGGCAGGTGAAGTTCTCGGTCGACCTGCGCAACGTGAACGACGAACTGCTCGACCGCATGCACGCCGAGATCCTCGCCTTCGTCGAGCGCACCGGCCGCGAGACCGGGCTGGGCGTGACGATCGAGCGCGTGTCGTACATCCCGCCCTGCCCCTTCCACCCCGACTGCGTGGACGCCGTGCGCCGCGCGACCGAAAAGCTCGGCTACTCGGCCATGGACGTGGTCTCGGGCGCGGGGCACGACGCGATCTATGCGGCGCGGCTCGCACCGGCCGGCATGATTTTCGTGCCGTGCAAGGACGGCATCAGCCACAACGAGATCGAGGACGCGCAGCCCGACCACCTGACGGCGGGCTGCAACGTGCTCTTGCACGCGATGCTCGAACGCGCGAAGCGCGTCGACTGAAGCCGTCGCGGCGTTTACTGGTACGCCGCCAGCTCCTGCCTGGCGATCGCGTTGCGATGCACCTCGTCGGGGCCGTCGGCCACGCGCAGGTGGCGCTCGTAGGCGTAGAAGTGCGTGAGCAGCGTGTCCTGGCTCAGGCCCATCGCGCCGAAGGCCTGCATCGCCCAGTCGATCACCTTCACGCAGTTGTTGGGAGTGAGCACCTTGATCATCGCGATCTCTTTCGCGGCGACCTTGTTGCCCACCGTGTCCATGCGGTAGGCGGCGTTGAGCACCATCCAGCGCGACTGTTCGATCAGCATGCGCGACTCGGCAATGCGCTCGCGCCACACGCCCTGCTCCGACAGCAGCTTGTGGAAGGCGGTGCGCGACACCAGCCGCTCGCACATCATCTCCAGCGCGGCTTCGGCCATGCCGATGGCGCGCATGCAGTGGTGGATGCGGCCGGGGCCGAGGCGGCCCTGCGCGATCTCGAAGCCGCGGCCTTCGCCGAGCAGGATGTTCTCGACCGGCACGCGCACGTTGTCGAACACGATCTCGGGGTGGCCGAAGGGCGGGTCGTACATGCCGAGCAATTGCATGTCGCGCACGATGCTCACGCCGGGCGTGTTCTTGGGCACCAGCACCATCGACTGCTGCCTGTGGCGGTCGGCGTTGTCGGGGTCGGTCTTGCCCATCAGCACGAAGATTTCGCAGCGCTCGTTCATGGCGCCGGTGATGTACCACTTGCGGCCGTTGATGACGTACTCGTCGCCTTCGCGGCGGATGCTGCAGCGGATGTTGGTGGCGTCGCTCGAAGCCACCTCGGGCTCGGTCATCGCGAACGACGAGCGGATCTCGCCCGCCAGCAACGGCGTGAGCCAGCGCTCCTGCTGGGCCTTGGTGCCGTAGCGCGCCAGCACTTCCATGTTGCCGGTGTCGGGGGCGGAGCAGTTGAAGATCTCGGCGCACCAGTAGCGCCGGCCCATGATCTCGCACAGCGGCGCGTACTCGACGTTGGTCAGGCCCGGCCCGTGTTCCGACTCGGGCAGGAACAGGTTCCACAGCCCACGCTCGCGCGCCTTGGCCTTCAGGCCGGCCATCATCGGCAGCTCGGCGTAGGGGCGGCCGGCGCGCGCGTTGGCGGCCAGCTCTTCTTCGCGGCGCTTCTCGTTCGGGTAGACGTACTCGTCCATGAACTTCAACAACTCGTCGCGCAGCGCGATCACCTTGGGTGTGAATTCGAAATGCATCAGGCGTCCTTCAACAACAAAGTGCGTTGAAGTTAAGGCGCGCGGGCGGATTTGGACGGTCCTTCGCGCGACAGGCACCCGGTGCGGCTGTCACCTTCGCAGCAGCGCTCCGACGGCCAGGCGGCGCGAGAATGCCTTCCCATGAACACAACAACACCGGAGACCCCGCAGAAACCCGCAGCGCCGCGCCCCGTGCGCGCCGCGGCCACGCTCATCGTGCTGCGCGACGAAGGCCGCGGGCTCGAAGTGCTGATGCTGCGCCGGGCCGAAAAGGCCAACGACCAGAACAGCGGCGCGAGCGTGTTTCCCGGCGGCGTGATCGATGCGCACGACCGCAGCCTGCACGCGCAATGCAGCGGGCTGGACGACGACGCCGCGAGCGCGCGCCTTGCCGTGCCCGAAGGCGGCCTCGATTACTACGCGGCCGCGATCCGCGAATGCTTCGAAGAAGCCGGCCTGCTGTTCGCCACCGATCCATCAGGCGCGCTGGTGAAGCTCGACGGCCTGCCGTCCGACCGGCTCGCGGCCATGCGCGATGCGGCCGTGCAGGGCACCGATGCGCTGCTCGCGCTGTGCGCGGAACACGGCTGGCGACTCGCGGTCGACCGGCTGACCTACTTCACCCACTGGCTCACGCCGCCCGGCATGCCGCGCCGCTTCGACACCCGCTTCTTTCTTGCGCTGATGCCGGCGGGGCAGAGCGTGCGGCCTGATGGCAGCGAGACCGTCGAGCACATGTGGCTGAAGCCCGCCGAGGCGGTGGACCCGGCGCGCGGCCTCAAGCTGATGAACGTGACGCGTCGCATCCTGGAGCAGCTTGCGCAGTTCGTGAGCGCGAACGAGGTCATCGCGCATGCGCGCGGCCTGCGGCACATCCCCCGCGTCATGCCGCGGCTGGCGAACGGGCCCAAAGGTCGGCGGCCGGTGAACATGGAAGAGCCGGCATACGACGAGGTCGGCCTCGTCGATCCGGACGGTGAAGGCCACGGCCGGTATGCGCATGAAGCCGGGCTTGTCATGCGGCTGTCCACTCGAGTCGTGCGGGTCACCGCCAGTGACGCCAGCGACGACGGTGCACAAGGCAAGCTCGCCCACAGCTATTTCGTCGGCACTTCGAACGGCGATTGCGCACTGATCGACCCGTTGCCCCTGACACCAGCACACCTCGCGGCGCTCGTCGCGGCGGCACCGGGGCGGGTACGCCACATCCTGTCGACGCAGGCCCTGACGGCGGAATCCACGCACGCGCTCGCAAGCCTGCGGGCGACCTGGCCCGATGCCTCCATCGACCCACCCGCACCGGGCGAGAAACTCGCGCTCGGAGAAGCCACGCTGCAAGCCTGCGCAGGCATGGACGGCGCGAGTTCACGCCAGTTCCTGCTGATCGAAGACCAGACGCTGTTCATCGGCCTTTCGCCCGCGAACACGGCCGACAGCGCCGGGCAGCTCCAGTGGATCGCGCCCCGCCACGGCTTCATGCGCCGCCCGATCGCGACATAGCCACAACGCCACGAAACCGTGGCATGCATCGTGCAAGATCGCACCATGCTTCCCCCGTCCTCCGACGCGCTGCGCCAGCGGCTGCGGTCTTTTGCCTCTCGCGCGCAGCCGCTGCGCATCCTGCTCACGCTCGGCAGCCTGATGGCCGCGTGCGGCTACACCGGCCACCCCGATGCGGTGATCCCGCTGTTCCTTGGCGCCATCGCCAGCGCGCTTGCCGAAACCGACGACAGCTGGCGCGGCCGGCTTCGCGCGCAACTGGTCACGCTGGCCTGCTTCGCGGCGATGGCGTTCGCGGTCGAGGCGCTGTTCGGCCTGCCGCTGCTGTTCATCACCGGGCTCGCGCTCGCGGCCTTCAGCCTCACGATGCTGGGCGCGGTGGAGGCGCGCTACAAGGCGATTGCCTATGCCACGCTGATCCTGGGGATGTACGCCACGCTCGGCATCCAGAACATGACGTCCTCGCACGGCACTGCGGCCGTTCGCGGCCGCGAGCCGCTGTTGCTGCTGGCGGGCGCGGCGTGGTACGGCGTGTTCTCGGTGCTCTGGTGCGCGGCCTTTCCGGCGCAGCCGGTGCAGGCGCGGCTGGTCACGCTGTTCGGTGTGCTGGGCAACTTCGTGCGCTTCAAGGCGTCGCTGTTCGAGCCGCTGCGCGGCATCGACATCGAGCGCAAGCGGCTGTCGCTCGCGCAGCTCAACGCGGAGGTGGTGACCGAGCTGAACGCCGCCAAGGAAAGCATCTTCCGCCGCATCGGCGCACGGGCGCCGACGGGCCGCATCTCGCGCTACCGCGGCCTGTACCTCATCGCGCAGGACGTGCACGAACGCGCCAGCTCTTCGCACGACGACTACAACGCGCTGGCCGACGCCTTCTTCCACAGCGACCTGCTGTACCGCTGCCAGCGCGTGCTCGACCTGCAGGGCATCGCCTGCCAGCGCCTTGCGGTGTCGATCGAGCGGCGCGAACCCTTCGAGGTGGGCACCGAGACCGTCCAGGCGCTGGCCGACCTGCGCAGCGCCATCGCGCATGAACGCGCACGCGCGTCCACGCCCGAGCGGCTGGTGCTGCTGGCTTCGGTCGAGGCGCTCGCGCGCAACCTTGCGCAACTCGACGGGCAGCTCACGGGCGCAAGCCAGCCGTCGGCGCGCGCCGGCCGGACCGAGATGGGTCTGTTCGACCGCTCGCCGCGTTCATGGCGCGATGCGGTCGAACGCGTGCGGCGGCAACTCACGCCGCGCTCGCCGCTGTTTCGGCATGCGTTGCGGCTGTCGATCGCGCTGATCGCGGGCTATGGCGTGATGCACCTGATCCATCCGGCGCAGGGCTACTGGATCCTGCTGACCACGCTGTTCGTGTGCCAGCAGACCTACGGCGACACCATCTCGCGCATGGGCCAGCGCATTGCGGGCACGGCGCTGGGCGTGGTGGCGGGCTGGGCGCTGCTGCAGCTGTTTCCACAACCGCTGGTGCAGTCGGTGATCGCGGTGGTGGCGGGCGTGCTGTTCTTCGCGACACGCACCACGCGCTACCTGCTGGCAACGGCCTCGATGACGCTGCTGGTGCTGATGTGCTTCAACCAGGTCGGCGACAGTGGCGTGCTGCTGGTGCCGCGGCTGGTCGACACCGCCATCGGCAGCGCGATCGCCGGGCTTGCCGTGCTGCTGGTGCTGCCGCACTGGCAGGCGCGCCGCATCAACGAACTGGCGGCGGCCGCCTTGCGTGGGCATGCGGGCTACCTGCGGCAGATCGTCGCGCAGTACCGCACGGGCGCACGCGATCACCTCGATTACCGGCTGGCGCGCCGCAACGACCACAACGCCGATGCGGCCCTGTCGACCGCCGTGTCCGACATGTTCCGCGAGCCCGGCTATGTGCGGCCGCGCGCGGGCGTGGCGCTGCGCTTTCTGATCCGCTCGCACACGTTGTTGAGTTATCTGTCGGCACTGGGCGCACACCGCGCAGCGCTGCCCGATTCGGCGCAGATGGCGGTGCTGCGCACTGCGGCGGAAGGCGCGATCGCGGCGCTCGACGCGCTGGCGGCCGGACTCGAGAGCGGCTCGGTCGATGGCCCGCGCGACACCGCCTCGGAATCGGCGGCGCGCGCCGCGTTGGCAGAAGCGACGGCCGCCAGCGGCGAGGCCGATCCGCAGGCGCGCACCTTTCATACGGAGCTGGGTTTGATCTGGCTACAGATCGATGCGCTGCGCGGCCATGCGCGCGAATGGCTGCAGCCGGAAGGCACCGAGCCTCCGACGACCACAGCCGCGTAGCAAGCCAGCGAGCCTTCAGGCTTCAGGCGCGTTGCGAATCCAGCTGCTCGCTGTTCTTCACGACCTCCTGCGCCTTCACATCGCTCTCGATCAGCAACTGGTACGGCGGGAACACCGCGCTGTAGGCCTCGGCCCATTGCAGCGCGTCTTCGCGGTTCCAGGTCTTCTGGATCTCGGAGCAGACGGCCGCGGTATCGGCATGGCGGCGTCGTCGGCGTCGATCACAGGCCTGGCGCCGTTGAAGTTGGCGATGTTGTCGGAGGTGGCCATGAAAGGTTCTCCTGGAAGTTGGGGTGAATGCCCGGCAGGCAGAGGGCGCCGATGCATGTCCAGAAGGCTAAAAGCGAGGCCAAAACTCCGGTAGTCGGCCAAATTTTTCATGAGCGTCTCATCTGATGGACGATGAAGAACACCTGAACATCCGTGCGCCCCGGTCGGAGAAAGCGCCGTCTTTGCGGCCGGGTGGGCCGGCGGCAGGTAAAATTACCCCTTCATGTCCCGCTGGTTTGCCGCTACTGTCCTTGCCATCATGTTGTCCTGCTACGGCTTTGCCGTGCTTGCCCACAACCTGATCGGTGCCGGCCATACGTACGGCAACCACCCAACCGTCTCGCAGGCCAGCCAGGTCGAGCAGACGGTGGTCACCAGCGTTTCGCTCGCCGATGCCACCACGGTCGGCGATGCCGATTCGGCATCGGACGATGCCACCAACCTCGACGAAGCAGGCTCCGAACACGCCGAGCTGGTCGATGCCCGCAACGACGTGCGCCTGCCGCAGCGTCTGTCGGAACAGCTGCCGAAACTCGGCCTGACCACCACGATCTCGCCGTTCCTCGAACGGCCCAAGCGGCCTCCTCGCGCCGCTTCCTTCGTCGCCTAGGCCTCACGGCCCTGCGCGACCGGGAGCCCTGCGCGGGCTCCTGCCCCTCCGATACGGCCTGCCGGCCTTCCGGCACACCCGCATCGCAACGACACATCTTCCCTTCCGGCCGTTCGCCCGCTGCACGTGCCATTTCGTCCAGTCCGGCATCGGTCCACCTCCCTTCAAGGAAATCAGGAAATCACAATGAACAACAGCCCAACCACTTACCACCCCGGCTTCGACGCGCCGATCGCCTCGGTGCAGGAACGCAACCGCGTCCTGCGCAACACCTACTGGCTGCTCGCGCTGTCGATGGTGCCCACGGTGCTCGGCGCCTGGATCGGCGTCTCCACCGGCTTCTCGCGCGCCATGTCGCCCGGCATCGGCCTGATGGTCTTCCTCGGCGGCGCCTTCGGCTTCATGTACGCCATCGAGAAGACCAAGGAATCGGCCGCCGGCGTGCCGGTGCTGCTGGCCTTCACCTTCTTCATGGGCCTGATGCTGTCGCGCCTGGTCGGCACCGTGCTCGGCCTGGCCAACGGCGCCAGCCTCGTGATGACGGCGTTCGCCGGCACCGGCGCGATCTTCCTGGGCATGGCCTCGCTGTCGTCGGTCATCAAGCGCGACCTGTCGGCCATGGGCAAGTGGCTCTTCATCGGCGCCATCCTGCTGCTGGTGGCGGGCATCGCCAACTTCTTCATCAAGTCGAGCGCACTGATGATGACGCTGTCGGTCGCGGCCATCGGCATCTTCTCGGCCTTCATCCTGCACGACCTCAAGCGCGTGAAGGACGGCCTGGAAACCAACTACATCTCGGCCACGCTGGGCGTGTACCTCAGCATCTACAACGTCTTCCAGTCGCTGCTGGCCCTGTTGGGCATCGCCGGCGGCCGCGACGAGTAATCCACCGCAAAGGAGAACTGACATGCGCCTCACCACCAAGGGCCGCTTCGCGGTCACCGCGATGATCGACATCGCCCTGCACGGCCGCTCGGGCCCGGTCACGCTGGCGTCGATCAGCATGCGCCAGCGGGTTTCGCTCTCGTACCTGGAACTGCTGTTCGGCAAGCTGCGCCGCAACGAGCTGGTCGAATCGACCCGGGGTCCGGGCGGCGGCTATTCGCTCAGCCGCAAGGCAGCCGACATCTCGGTGGCCGACATCGTCCTCTCGATCGAGGAACACGATGCCGAGTCCACCCGCCGACGCGGCAACGGCGCGCCTGGCGACGCCGGCCGCTGCGAGATCGACGAGCTCTGGGCCACCGTGAATCTTCGCGCGGTCGAGTTCCTCAAGTCGATCTCGCTGCAGAGCCTGGTCGACGAGCAGAAGGCCAAGGGCGTGCAGCCCGCGGCACGGCAGGACGCCCGGCGCACGCCGGTCGGCCAGCCGGCCGCGCGCAAGCCCTTCGTCGTCGATGCGCCCAACTCGGTGTTCGCACTGGGCCGACGCCACCAGCAAAGCGCCAGTTAGGTCCGCCGCCCCCGCCGTCTGAAGACGGCAACCGCAGCGAGCCACAGACCGACCGCTTTTCGCGGCCCATGCAGCCAGCTCCCGCCACGGATCGACGTGGCGGCGGGCTGGCATCTGCATGGGCCTTTTTTCGTTGGCGACGGGATGTTCTCCCGCCGCACCAAGGCCGCTGCTTCTCCCTGTCGCGGTCTTGGGATTCCTTCATGTTGCATCGCAACACCAAAGGCACAATGCACCGTTAAGGTGCAGACGCGCAACGCCGGGCATTCCCCCGCGCGCGCGACACCGCGATTCCAGATGGCCATGACCACCTTCAAGCTCCTGCTTCCCTTCTCCCTGCTCGCGCTCGCCGCATGCGGCGCCAAGCAGCCACCCGCCACCGATGCCGCGCCTCCCGAAGTCGGCATCGTGTCGCTGCACGCCGGCGACGTGGCCGTGCACACCGAACTCTCCGGCCGCACCGCCGCCTACCGCGTCTCCGAGGTCCGGCCGCAGGTCAACGGCATCGTGCGCAAGCGCCTGTTCGAAGAAGGCAGCATGGTCCGCGCGGGCCAGGTGCTGTACGAGATCGAGCCCGGCCCCTTCGAGGCCGCCCACGAGCAGGCGCAAGCCACGCTGGCCACGACGCAGGCCACCATCGCCAGCCTGCGCGGCAAGGCCGAACGCTTCGGCGAACTGGTCAAGGCCAATGCCGTGAGCAGGCAGGAGCACGAAGAGGCACAGGCCGCGCTCGTGCAAGCCCAAGCCAGCGTGAAGGCCGCGCAGGCGGCGGTGAAGGCTGCGCGCATCAACCTCGAATTCACGCGCATCACCGCGCCCATCGCGGGACGCATCGGCCGCTCGGGCGTGACCGAGGGCGCGCTCGTGGCGCCGGGCCAGGCGATGGCGCTGGCCACGATCCAGCGGCTCGACCCGATCTACGTCGACGTGGTGCAGTCGAGCCTGGAGCTGACGAAACTCAAGCGCCGATTCATCTCGGGCGACATGGCACCGGCCAGCACCCAGGTCCGCCTGCGCATGGAAGACGGCCTGCCCTACCCGCATGCCGGCACGCTGAAGTTTTCCGAAGTGGGCGTCGATGCGGCGACTGGCTCGGTCACGCTGCGCGCCGAGTTCCCGAACCCGCAAGGCCTGCTGCTGCCCGGCATGTACGTGCGCGCGCAGGTCGAGTCGGGCGTGGAGCGGCAGGCGATCCTCGCGCCGCAGCGCGGCGTGGCCCGCAATGAAAAGGGCGAGCCCACCGCGCTGGTGGTCGGTGCCGGCGACAAGGTCGAGCTGCGTCCGATCGAAGTGCGCAGCACCGAAGGCGAGCACTGGGTCGTGACCAAGGGCCTGCGCGAAGGCGACCGCCTCGTGGTCGAGGGCCTGCAGCGCGCGCACCCCGGCGAAAAGGTGAAGCCGGTGCCGGTGTCTGCCAACGCAGCCGCGGCCGCTTCTGGCGCCGCCGAGTAAGAAGAATCCAAGAATCCAGTGATCGCCAATTTCTTCATCCAGCGGCCCGTCTTCGCCTGGGTCATCGCCATCCTCATCATGCTGGCCGGCGGCGTGGCCATTCGCACGCTGCCGGTGTCGCAGCACCCGGACATCGCGCCGCCGACCGTGGTCGTCTACGCCAACTACCCCGGCGCCTCGGCGCAGGCGCTCGAAAGCAGCGTCACGCAGGTCATCGAGCAGCAGCTGAAGGGCATCGACGGCCTGATGTACTTCAAGTCGACGAGCAGTTCGGCCGGCTACGCCGAGATCAGCGTCACCTTCCGCCAGGGCATCGACCCCGACACCGCGCAGGTGCAGGTGCAGAACAAGGTCAGCCAGGCCACCAGCCGGCTGCCGCAGGCGGTGCAGCAACAGGGCGTGACGGTCGCGAAGTCGCAGAACAACTTCCTGCTCATCGTCGCGCTCTACGACGAGACCGACCGGCGCACCGACACCGACATCTCCGACTGGATGGCCAGCAACCTGCGCGACCCGATCAGCCGGGTCGACGGCGTGGGCTCGGTGCAGGCCTTCGGTGCCGCCTACGCCATGCGCATCTGGCTCGACCCGCACCGGCTGGCCAGCTACCAGCTGATGCCGTCCGACGTCACCGCCGCCATCACCGCGCAGAACACGCAGGTGTCGGTGGGCGAGATCGGCGCGCGGCCTTCAGCGCCGACGCAGCACCTGAACGCCACCGTCACCGCGCTCTCGCGCCTGCAGACGCCCGCGCAGTTCCGCGACATCGTGCTCAAGACGCAGGCCGACGGCGCCGTGGTGCGCCTGGGCGACGTCGCGCGCGTCGAGATCGGCAGCGAGTCGTATGCGGAAACCACGCGCCTGAACGGCCACCCAGCCTCGGGCTCGGCCATCATGCTGGCGCCCGGCGCCAACGCGCTGACCACCGCCAACGCGGTGAAGGCGCGCATCGCCGAGCTCGAACCGTCGCTGCCCCCGGGCCTGCGCGTGGCCTATGCCGAAGACAGCACGCGCTTCGTCAAGATCTCGATCAAGTCGGTCATCAAGACGCTGCTGGAAGCCATCGCGCTGGTGGTGGTCGTGATGTTCCTGTTCCTGCAGAACTGGCGCGCCACGGTGATCCCGGCCATCACCGTGCCGGTGGTGCTGCTGGGCACCTTCGGCGTGCTCGCGGCCTTCGGCTATTCGATCAACGTGCTGACGCTGTTCGGCATGGTGCTGGCCATCGGCCTGCTGGTGGACGACGCCATCGTGGTGGTGGAAAACGTCGAGCGCGTCATGCACGAAGAAGGACTCGACGCCAAGGCCGCCACCATCAAGTCGATGAAGGAAATCACCGGCGCGCTGGTGGGCATCGCGGTGGTGGTGTCGGCGGTGTTCCTGCCGATGACCTTCTTCGGCGGCTCGGTGGGCGTGATCTACCGGCAGTTCTCGGTGACCATCATCGCGTCGATGGCGCTGTCGGTGGTGGTGGCCATCGTGCTGATCCCGGCGCTGTGCGCGCGCTTCCTGAAGGCCGGCGTGCCGCCGCGCACGCGCGGCTTTCTGGGCGCGTTCAATCGCCGCTTCGATGCCGCGCAGGGCCGTTATGTGAGCGTACTCGGCCGCATCCTGCGCAAGCCGCTGCGCTTCACGGCCGTGTATGTCGCCATCGTGGCCGGCATGGGCCTGCTGTACGTCAGCCTGCCCGGCGGCTTCCTGCCGGAAGAAGACCAGGGCAGCGTGATGGTGCAGCTCACGCTGCCGGCCGGCGCCACCTCGGGCCGCACGGACGAAGTGAACCGCGCCGTCGAAAAGCACTTCCTCGAAACCGAGAAGGACACCACCGACACCATCTTCACGCTCACCGGCTGGAGCTACGGCGGCTCGGGGCAGAACATGGGCATGGCCTTCGTCTCGCTGAAGGACTGGTCGGAGCGCCCCGGCGCCGACAAACGCGCGCACGCCATCGCGGAACGCGCCGGCGTGGCGCTGGCCAAGCAGCAGCGCGATGCCGAGGTCTACGGCATGGTGCCGCCGCCCATCGAAGGGCTGGGCCAATCCAACGGCTTCGAGTTCTGGCTGCAGGACACCTCGGGCATGGGCGCCGATCGGCTGGTGCAGGCGCGCGAACAGTTGGTGCGCGAAGCCGACAAGGACAAGCGCCTGCAATCCGTGCGTGCCAACAGCGTGGCCGGCACGCCGCAGCTGCAGATCGACATCGACCAGCTGAAGGCATCGGCCCTGCGGCTGTCGCTCGAAGACGTGAACACCACGCTGAGCATTGCCTGGGGCGGCAGCTACGTCAACGACTTCATCGACCGCGGCCGCGTCAAGCGCGTGTACGTGCAGGCCGATGCGCCCTACCGCTCGGCACCGGACGACATCCGCCAATGGTTCGTGCGCGGCAGCACCGGTGCGATGACGCCGTTCTCGGCCTTCGCGACCACGCGCTGGTCGCAGGGCGCCTCGCAGCTGGAGCGCTACAACGGCCTGCCCGCGGTGCAGATCCAGGGCGCGGCTTCGCAGGGCACCAGCTCGGGCACGGCCATGGCCGCGGTCGAGACCATCGCGAAGAAGCAGAGCGGCACGGGCCAGGCCTGGAGCGGCCTGTCTTACCAGGAACGGCTGTCCGGCGGGCAGGCACCGCTGCTGTTCGCGCTGTCGATCCTCGTGGTGTTCCTGTGCCTGGCCGCGCTGTACGAGAGCTGGTCGGTGCCGTTCTCGGTGATGCTGGTCATTCCGCTGGGCGTGCTCGGCGCGGTGATCGCGGCGGCATTGCGCGGCTTGTCGAACGACATCTACTTCCAGGTCGGCCTGCTCGCGACCATCGGCCTGTCGGCCAAGAACGCGATCCTCATCATCGAGTTCGCCGAAGCGGCGCTGCGGCGCGGCGTGCCGCTGCTCGAAGCGGTGGCCGAAGGCGCGCGCCTGCGGTTGCGGCCGATCCTGATGACCTCGCTGGCCTTCCTGGCGGGCGTGATCCCGCTGGCCGTCGCCACCGGCGCGGGCTCGGGCAGCCAGACGGCCATCGGCACCGGCGTATTCGGCGGCGTGCTCGCGGCGACGGCGCTGGGCATCTTCTTCGTGCCGCTGTTCTACCTGCTGGTGAAGCGCCTGGCCGCGAGGGTGATGGGGCGCGAGGCAAGCGAAGAGCAAGCCGCCTGACACTCACCACGGCCATCGGGCCTGGTGCGTGTCTGTCGGTCGCGGCCCGCGCTCAACCCTTCTGCGGCGCGGCCCGCCTTCGCGACAGGCCGGGCAAGGTCCATCCGAAGGTCATGCCGGCCGCCGCGATCAGGATGGCCGCCGCGCCGACGATCTGGGCCGGCGTCAGGCGCTGGCCAAAGACCACGTAGTCGATACCGATCGCCACCAGCGGATAGATGAACGACAGCGCACCGGCCACCGTGGTGGGCAGCTTCTGGATCGCGCCGTACAGCAGGATGAACACCAGCCCCGTGTAGATCACGCCCATGGTGAGGTGGATGCCCCACGTTCCCGCATCGGTCGGCAGCGCCTTCAGGTTGGCGAAGGGCGCGAGCATGACGATGCCCACGCAGAACTGGATCAGCGCGATCAGGTGCGGCGCCATGCCGTCGAGCTTCTTCGCGACGATGGCAGCCACCGCGTAGCAGAAGGCCGCGCCCAATGCCATCAGCACGCCGATGACGTAAGCCCCGTCGTCGGCGCCGCCACCCTGCTTGGCCTGCGCCACCAGCACGAGGCCGGCGAACGCGATGCAGAGCCAGCCGATCTTCGTGGCGGTGAGCCGCTCCGACAGCATCAGCGCGCCGAGCGCGACCAGCATGAAGGGCTGCGTGTTGTAGACCGCCGTGGCAATCGAGATGGACGCGTGCGTGAAAGACGCGAAGATCAGCAGCCAGTTGACGACCAGTGCCACGCCGCCCAGCGCCGCCAGGGCGAAGGTCCGGGGCGTGAGGCCCCGGCGCAGCACGCCCAAGGCGGCGCATGCGATCCACAGCGTGGCCGCACCGAACACGCAGCGCCAGAAAAGCAGGTCGACCAGCGGCTGCGCGGCCCGCACGACGAACCATCCGATGGTTCCGGAGATCACCATGGCCGCGCTCATTTCGAGCGCGCCGCGAAGCTTCATCTGCATGAGAACCCGATGTGTGAAGGGAACACCGAGCGTGCCACCTTTTGCGGCAAATGGACATGCTTTTAGAAAGGCGAAACCGCCCGATTGCCATGGAAAATCAGGCACACCGACGAATCAACCGAGACTCAAGCCATGCTGGACGCGATCGATCAGGACATCTTGAAGGCGCTCGGCGCCAACGCCCGCATGTCGCTCAAGGAACTCGCGCTGCAGGTGGGCCTGTCTTCGCCCAGCGTCGCGGAGCGGCTGCGGCGCCTTGAAGAACGCGATGTGATCCGCGGCTATACCGTGCAGATCAACCCCCGGGCCCTCGGCTACCAGTTCCAGGCCATCGTGCGCATCCGGCCCTTGCCGGGCCAACTGCAGGCGGTGCAGAAGCTGATCGAGAACACGCCGGAGTTCTGCGAGTGCGACAAGGTCACGGGCGAAGACTGTTTTGTGGCGCGGCTGTACCTGCAATCGCTCGAACAGCTCGACCGGATTCTTGACCGCATCGCCAGCAAGGCCGAGACGAACACCTCGATCGTGAAGGCGCAGACCATCATGCAGCGGCTGCCTCCGCTGGGAACCCTTCAGGCCTAGGGCCAGAGCTGCCGCAATATCTCCGGCAGCATCCCGCCCACGAAGTCTTTCGTGCACTCCGTGCCGGCCAGCTCGCCGAACTTCTCGTCCAGCGCGAGATGCGCAAAGCCATGCACCGATGACCATGCCGCCAGCAGCGTGGCCTGCGTCGCGCGGTTCAGCGGCTTCTTGTGGCCCCAGCCGGTGTAGTCGCGCACCGCCAGCTCAAGTTCGCCGAGGGCCGCGTCGCCGGCCACCTTGAGCCTTTCGTCCTGCACCAGCCGGTCTTTGCGGAACATCAGGTGAAAGCGCCCGGGGTAGGTCAACGCGAAATGCACATAGCCCATGCCCTGGCCGCGCAGCCTTGCGGCCGGGTCGCTGCCGCCCGTGGCGGTGCCCTCGCGCAGGCAGCGCGTGAGTTCCTCGAACCCCAGGATGGACACCTCGGTCAGCAGGCCTGCCGCACTGCCGAAGTGATGCAGCGGCGCGGCCGGCGACACGCCCGCGCGGCGCGCCACCTCGCGCAGCGTGAAGCCTTCGACACCGCGTTCGGCCAGCAGGACTTCGGTAGCCGCGATCAGCGCCGCGCGCAGGTCGCCGTGGTGATAGGGCGCCGGAGCGCTCGCCGTTTTTCGTGCCGTCATGACTGCTGGTTTTCGGGGGTCTGCATCGGTAGAACTTTACACCGTTCAAATTCTTCTGGATTTTTCATCTAAACACCGTCAAGATATCGCCAGTTTCATCCGACCCGATCTTCTTTTCCGCACGCGAGGCCACCATGTTCGATTCACTTTTCAGCGCGGGCAGCACTGTCGCCCTCCCCGCCTGGGCCGCCCTTGGCGCCGCGCCCTGGCTCGGTCGCGCCAAGCCCGCCATCTGGGCGCTGACCGGCATCGTCATTCCCGTGGGACTGGGGCTGGCGTACTGGTGGCTCATGGCCACCTACTGGTCTTCCGCGCCGGGTGGCGGCTACGGCTCGCTGTCGGCGGTGCATGCGCTGTTCCAGCAACCGGCACTGCTCACGGCGGGGTGGTTCCACTACCTTGCCTTCGATCTGTTCGTGGGCACCTGGATCGCGCGCGAAGGCGAGCGCGCGGGCATCGCGCCGCTTCTTCTCCTTCCCTGCTTCGTGCTGACCTTCCTGTTCGGCCCGGTGGGCCTGCTGGCCTTCCTGGCGCTGCGGGTGGCGCCCTGGTGTGCGTGGCTGGCGCGCGAGCTGCACCGACGACAGCCGCAGCTGGCCTGGTTCGGCGGCATCCTGCTGGCGGCGATGGTGCCCGCGCTGCTGGCGGCGTGGCTCGATCCGCGCACGCTCCCCGGCGTGGGCACGGGCGTGTGGGTCAAGCCGCTGAAGTTCATGGCGTCGGTGAGCCTCTATGCGCTGACGACGGCATGGCTGCTCGGCGACCTGCCGCGCATGCATCGCGGATCGCGCACCGAACGCGCGATTGTTGCGATCGTGATCGCGACGGGCCTCTTCGAGGTCGCCTACATCACGCTGCAGGGTGCGCTGGGGCAGGCCTCGCACTTCAACGAAGACTCGACCTTCCACGCCGTCATGTTCACCCTGATGGGCATTGGTGCGCTGTCGCTCACCGCCACGGCATTGCCGCTCGCACGGCTGGTGGCGCGGCACGGCGATACGCTCGCACCGGCCTACAGGCTGGCGGTCGTGCTGGGCCTGGTGCTGACCTTCGTGGGCGGTGCCGGTGGTGGCATTGCCATCAGCCTGCACCACGGCTCAACCATCGGCGCGATCGCTGGCGGCGCCGTGCTGCCTCTGGTGGGATGGTCGGCCACCGGCGGCGATCTGCGCGTGGCGCACTTCCTTGGCGTGCACGCGCAGCAGATACTGCCGCTGGCCGGCGCGCTGATCGCCATGCTGCGCCTGCCGTTCGGCCGCGTCGCCGTGTGGCTGGCGGCGGGCGGCTACGTCGCGTTGATCCTTCTTGCGTTCAGGCTCGCCTACGCAGGCGTGCCGCTCATGTCGTTCGGGGCGTGACGCCGACGGCGCGCACGCCCCGGCACATCATCAGAACTTCCAGTCGAGGCTGGCGCGGACCGACTGGTCTTTCATCTTCGAGGCGAACTGCCCGCTGTAGGCCACGCGAAGCGTCGCACGCGGCGCCACGCGCAGGTCGAGTTCGAGCTCGGCCAGCGTCGCATTCCTGGCCACCGGCACGCCGGTCACCGTGAATGCAGCGCTGCCCAGCAGCGCCGACGTCATCTGCGGCGTGAGGTCGCCGAAGCCGCGCCGCCAGCCCAGCGAAGCCCGGGCCGTGGCACTCATCCCGCCGAGATCGAAGTCCATCGACGTCCGCGCACCGAGCGTGCTGAAGGTCACGTTGGTGTTGGCGCCCTGACCGTACAGCGCCGCGAGGCCACCCCGCTCGCGCAGCTTGCTGCTCGACAGGTTCACATGCGCGAGATTGGCGAAGGGCTCGACATCCACGCTGCCCGCCTTCAGCTTGTAGGCCAGCTCTCCGAATGCCTGCGCCGTGCGCGCATGGGAGCTGCCCTGCAGGCTGTCGGCAAAGCCCGGGAACGCCACCGACCGGCGGGTCGACAGCTCGTTCCACGTAAGGGCCAATCCGCCACGCACGGCCAGCGGCCCCTGCTCGGTGCCGCCATAGACGCCCAGGTGGTAGTTGTCGCTCGACCCCGAGGCCTGCCGGTCCTGCACATCGAAGCTGGTGTGGCTCACGCCGGCCACGACACCGATGCGTCCTTCGTCGAACAACGGGCCGTCGACACCGCCCATGAAGCCGCTCGCGGAGCGCGAGAGCCTGCCGGTATTGCCGTCGCCGCCCGCATGCCCCCAGGAGCCGAAGGCCTGGCCCCACACGCCATAGCGGCCGGGCACGCTCGCCAGCGTCTGCGCATCCTTGCCACGTGCCTGCGACGCGTCGCCATTGGCCTCGGACGCGAACCGCAGGCGGCGCAGCACGGCTTCGCGCACGAAGCGGCTGTCTTCGATCAATGCAGTCTTGGCCGAGGCATGCAGCTCGCCCCCGAGCTGGTCGAAGGCCGCGCGCGCCTGCGCGCCGGTCTGCAGGTTCAGCACTGCCAGCTTGAGGCTGCTGGCGTCAGGCAGGGTGTCCGCCCCCATCGCGGCGGCGGCCTGGTTGCGCGTGCCGGCTGCCGCGGCGAACGGCGCCACCTGGGCGATGTCCAGGTAGGCACCGGCGGTGTCGTAGCTCAGCTTCGGGCCGACGAACAACGAGATGGGCGCCACATCGCCCGACAGGCCGGCGTAGGTACCGACGATGCCGCCTGTGGCCGTCAGCAGGTTGTAGCGCTGGCCGAAGACGAAGGGCGCGTCGCTGGTGCGCACGATCTGCACCGTGCCGCCTTGCAGGATGGCCTTGCCACCCACCACGATGCGGTCGCTCGCACCGCCGGGCGCCACTTCGGCCTGATAGAACGATCCGGCCGCCTGCAGGAAGTCGCCGCGCACCGTCAGCGTGCCGATGGAGTTGCCCGGTGCCACGGTGCCGCCCGCGGCGATGGTGGCTGTGCCCACCGAGCCCGTGCCGCGCAATGTGCCGCCGGCGTTGACGGTGGCATCGCCCGCGGTGCCGTTCACCGTGAGCAGGCCCGTGTTGTTGACGACCGATGCCGAGACGATGGAGGCGGCCTTGTCGATCACCAGTTCGCCGCCATTGACGCGCGTCTCGCCCGTGTAGGTGTTGTTGCCCTGCAGGGTGAGCTGGCCGGCGCCGCTCTTGGTGAGGCCTGCTTCGTAGGCGGTGGGGTCGGCCAGCTTCTTCGTGAGGTAGGCCACGCGGTCGGCCGCGACCTTGTAGGCGAACTTGGTCTGATCGTCCGCCGTGGCTGCCGGCGCCGGAGTCTTGCCCGCCTGCCATGCATCGACCTCGGCCTGCTCCTCCACCCTTCTCTGGACGATGGCCTCCTGGGAAATGTCGTTGCTCCAGACGTCCTTCTGCCCGCCCGGCAGGTTGTAGTCGAAGCGGCCGAGAAATTGGGCCGGACCGTTCATGGCCTTCTGCAGATCCACGAGGCCCCAGCCGACGACAGCATTGGGCACCTTGCTGCTGCTGATCTTCAGCGGCGTGATGTCGCCGAACACCACGGGGTCGCCCTTGATGATCGGCTTGCTCGTGTCCACCTCCATGTTCTGGGACGTGGTGAACAGCACTGTCAGCGCCTGTTCGTTCGTCATGAAGGGGTAGCGCTCCATGATCAGCGCCAGCGCCGCCGACGCATGCGGTGCCGCAGCCGACGTTCCGTTGAAACTCGCGTAGGTGGGGTTCGGCTTGGTCGCACTCCCGGAGTAGCTGGTGGACGACGTTCCCGTGGGCGCAGCCACGCACCAGTACTTTGCGATACCGCACTTGTTGTAGACCTGCCCCTGCTGCCTGGCGTAGCCGGTGGTCGTCATCCAGTTGCCTTCCAGCTCGGGGTGGAAGTACGGCAGCGAGCCGCGCAGGCTGGCGTTGTCGTAGCCGGTGTTGCCAGCACTGAAGTTGTTGACGACACCGTTCCTCGATACCTTCATCGCCGCGTCCAGCCAGGTGCCCTGGCCGTTGTTGGCGATGCGATATTTCTCGTGCAGCCAGTAGGCGCCGATGATGTTGTTCAGGGTGCTGTAGTCCTCGCGATTCGGGCCCCTTGTGGGCTGCGAGCCCCAGCTGTTGCTGATGATGCGCACGCCCTTGGCCGCCAGCGCGTCGTAGGCGGCAGAGAAGTACTTGGCATCGGACTTCGGAAAGCTGGGATCGGACACGCCGAACAGAAACCCGTCCGTGGCGTTCGTGTTGGCCTCGTAGACAGTCGCATTGAACGCGACGCCGTGCATGTCCTTCCCATCGCGCGCGGCGCCGATGGTGCCGCTGACCATCGTGCCGTGGTTGTTGTTCTTCGCATTCAGCACACCCGAGATCCCGTCGCTCGTGACCGGAATGAAGCGGCTGGACGGCAGCCCCGGATGCTTGTCGTAGTAACCCGAATCGAGAACGCCGATGGTGATGTTCTTGCCCGTGTACCCGGCCGCGTAGGCGTACTGCGCCTTCATCGCGGCCAGCCCCCATTCCGCATTGAACTCGCCGGTGCGCCAGCTTTCGGGGTCCCCGATCTTTCCTGGGTCCTGGTAGCTGGCCGGCTGCGCGTTCGCACACGAGATCGACAGCAGCATCAGGCACGAACAAAAGACATTTCTGCGAAACGGAGGCACCTTCATTTCTTGTTCCCTGTTGGAGTTGGAGGCCGACGAAAAACCGCCCGTCGGATGGCGGAACAAAATGAAACGGCGGTTCGCCACGGATGGCCGCCCGCCATTTCGCGCGCGTCCACTCAGAGGACGAGGCGCGTCTTGAACATCAGGGTGATGCGCATCGCGGGGCAGGTGCGCGAGACGCCGCGGGCCACGTGAAACACGAAGCCGGGAAAGATCAGCAGCCGGTTCGGCTTCGGATAGATGGCGGCCAGGATGTCGCTCTTGTCCTTGTTGAAGATCAGGGTCTCGCCGCCCCAATCCGGGTCCCACTGCGCGTGCGGGTAATAGACGGCGGTGCAGGCGCCCCGTTCCAGGGAGTCGGTGTGCGTGGCGCCGTCGCAGCCGTAAGGCAGCCCGTTGGCGTAGCAGCGCTCCAGTGCATGGCCCGCGAGGCTCGATCGCTTCAGCCGCTGCCAGAGCGCATCGGCCGGGGGTGCGTTGCGCGCCAGCTCGGCCTCGACATCGGGCGACGCGCTGGCCTCGGCCGCGTCGAGGCTTCCTGCGAAGTGCCTGTGCCAGAAGCCCTGGACGGCATCGCCGTCGTGCGAGCGCCAGCCGTGCGACCAGTTGCCCGAAGAAAGAAAGGTGTGAAGGTTTCGCTGTTCCTCGAGGGGCAACAGGTCGTCGACCACGACGATGTCTTGCCAGGGCCTCGCGCCCTCGCTGGTTGCTTCTTTCACGAACCCTCCCTGCTCTTCTCGTTTTTTGAAGTGCGCGGGATCGACGGATCGGATGCGGCACGCGCCCCACCAAAGGCAGCGATGCCGAGCGAACCGGCTGTTTCCGGAAACCCACGCGGTACGGTTTGAAGCAACGGCTGTGCCAACCCATGGGCACGCGGCCTGTGGATGTCGGGCGCACGACGGAACACTTTCGTCTGCCATCGCCCGCGCCACGTCGTCCTCCGGGCCGACGGTGTATACCTTTGCCGTATCTATTGCAACATTGTTGCATAAGATCGGGTAGAAGCGTCTTGGTGGAATCCCGGGCCGCACCCGTCCATGCGCCTAGGCCGACTGGCCAGTTGCCCTTCTTCTGGAGCGAACCTACAGTGGCCTTCCGGCCCCTTCATCGGCATGCACGTGCCACTGATACGGAGGTTCCCAGCGATGCAGTCTCTCGTTTCCTGCTACGCCTGCGTCGGCGCCTGGGGCGTGGGGTTGGTCGCTCTGCCGCTGCTGTGGCCGGCGAGGCTGAATGCGGAGTCCCGGATGCGCGCCCGGATCTTTGCGCTCGGCGCCCCGGCGGACCCGCCGGGCACCGTGTTCAGCGACGACGACGGCAACGACGCGCAGCCCGCCGCAAGGCACGAGCCCGCGCGATGTCGACCCGAAGCGGCCTGACTTCCGCTTCGCACGCCGCGCGCCTCGTGCATGCGGTTCGTCAGGCCGTCGCCCTATCGCGCCATTGGCTCAGAACTTGCCCAGCACGTTGAGGAACCACCCCTTGCTGCGATAGCTCATGTCGGTGAGGTTGTCGGAGTAGTCGGTGAAGTTGTAGCCCACGCCCACCTTCAGGTTCTCGTTGACGTGGTAGTACGCGGCCGTGACCCAGCCGTTCTTGCGGTCCTTCAGTTCCTTCGCGCGCAGCGAGCGCCATTCGAGCATCCAGTCCCAGTTGCGCACCAGCTTCCAGTCGACGCGCAGCACGGTCAGCTGCGCCGAGCTCTTGAACCACGGCGCCGAGCTGTCGCGGCTGGCGCGCAGCTCGCCGAGCCGCCAGGCGTACTTGCCGCCGATGGTCCAGCGCGGGTCGATGTCGTAGGTGGCGTCGATGGCAAAGACGTGGCTGCGCTGCTGGTAGTCGATGCCGGTGGTCGACACGGTGGTGCCCAGGTTCGCATCGAGCCCGCCGCCCGACACCACCTGGCCCGGCGACGACAGGTCGTACAGGTACGTGTACTTGAAGAGCAGGTTCAGCCGGTCGTCCAGCGCGGGGCGCAGCGCGTAGCCGAGCATGGCTTCGGTGTACTTGGCCGCGGCCAGGTTGCCGGTGGTGCTGTCGCTGTCGGCCCAGTTGAGCTTGCCGATCCAGCGCGCGTCGTCGTCCACCTTCCAGGTGAAGGAGTTCTTCAGCAGCCAGCTGGTGCGCGACTCGGCCGAGGTGCGGTCCCTGCGGTATTCGAGGCCGCCGCTGTACTTCAGGCGCTCGCTCGAATAGCCCGTCGTGAAGGCGATGGCCTGGCGGCGGGTGGCGCCGAGCGTTTCGGCGCCGACCCAGCCGTTCTCGAAGTTGACGCCGAAGGTCCAGCGCGTGTCGGGCGCGTACTGCACGCCGTAGGCATGCGTGAGGCCCGGCTGCGCACCGGTGGCGTGGCGATGCTCGGTGAACATCGTCAGGCCGTCGCCCACGCGCGAGCGCACGCCGGTCACGAGGCTGCCGCCACGGCCGATGAGGTTCTCGTCGGTGCGGCCGGTGTCGGCCACGTAGGTCATGTAGACGCTGGAGCGGTCGTCGTACTGGTAGTCGACGCCGGCCTTGCCCGCGAGCCCGCCGTCGCCGGTCGAAAGCTCGCCGCGCAGCGCCAGCTTGTCGGTGAAGCGGTAGCGCCCGCCCAGGCCGATGCGGTCGTTGTCCAGCCGCGTGCCGGTGCGCCGCAATGTCTTCTGCGCGAAGCCGTAGACGCTCCAGCGGTCGTTGCCGGTGTATTCGAGCTGCACGGCCGCGTCGGCGCGCTCGCCCGACACGGCCTGCGTGCTGGGCAGCGAAGGGCTGGTGATGAGCGCGTCGCCGGTCTTGTCGTCGTAGCGCAGGCCCAGGCCCAGCTTCCATTCGGGCGACAGGGCCAGGCCGTACTGCGCGTCGATCACGCTGCTGTTGTAGCCGTTGCGTTCGTCGCGCCGGTCGACCTTCAGGCGCAGCTCACCGTTCTCGCCCTTCTCTCCGAAGGGCACGGTGCCCGACAGCCCGACCTGCCGCGTGGCGTTGCTCGCGTACTGGCCCGGCGCCGAGAAGCCGGCATCGCGCGACTGCGCATAGGCGCTGATGCGTCCGCCGCCCCGGATGTCGAAGTCGGCCAGGTCGGCCTGCCCCTCCAGCCGCCACGCGTTGGCGTTGCCGGTGGGGCCGTTGCCCAGGCGGGTGTTGCCGGTGCCCACGGCGCCGTTGCGCCCGCTGAAGTTGAAGCCGCCGTCGAGCGAGTCGAGCTGGCCGGTGCCCGGCCCCTTGCTGCGCGCGAACTCGCCCTTGACGTAGGTGGTCTCGGTCTTGCGCACCGTGACGTCGACGCCGGCCAGCCGCTGGTCGGCGCCGATCTGGTCCTGGCGCGAGGCGGTCACGCCCACGCCCACGTGGTCGTTGGCCCACCACGACACGCGCCCGCCCACGGCAAGCGTGCTCAGCGAGGTGGTCAGCGGCGTGTATTCGTAGTCCACCACCAGGTAGGTCGGCATGCCGGTGAAGCCGCCGGCGCGCACCAGCGAGCCGTCGTCCGACAGGCTGGGCAGTGGTGCCGACAACAGCACGCGGCCCTGCAGGTAGTCGATCTCGTAGTCCGAACTCGGCACGAGCTGCGTGCGCTTGAGCACGAAGCCGGAGTCCTTGTCGCGGATCTCCAGCGTCACGCGCTCGGCACCGCGCGTGATGTCCTGGTTACGCAGGTAGTAGAGCGAACCGCCGGTGCCGCGGAACTCTTCGCGCGCGGCCAGCGTGCCGGGCTCGGCCGCATAGGCATCGACCTTCAGGCGCGCCTCGCCGAACGACGTCGACTCCTCGCCCAGGTAGCGGCCATAGAAGCCGTACAGGCCGCGGCTCACGCGGGTCAGCTCGGTGTCGCCGAAGTTGAGCTTGAAGTTGCCCCACATGGCCTGCGAGCGGCCGTCGTCCACGCGCAGGTAGAAGCGGCCCTGCGTGGGCGCGTCCTCGATGGTGGTGGAGTCGTCGCCGAAGGTGCTCCACGAATCCTCGGGGTCGAAGCGGCGGAACAGCGAGGTCGGGTCCTTGCGGTCGAGGTTGCGGAACAGCTCCTTGAGCGGCCGCTCCTCGGTGTCGACGCTGGCCGTGAGCGTCCAGCGGTCGTTGAGCTGGCCCTTGGCATAGCCCGCGATGCGGCCTTCGCTCCAGCCGCCACCACCATAGCGGTTCTTGTCGTTGGTCATGATCGCGGCCGGGCCGCTCACGCTGTTGGTGCCCACGGTCAGGTCGGCCTGGCCCACGAAGAACCAGTCGCTCTTCGGTAGGTCGAAGTCGCGGCGGTAGGCACGCGTGGCGCCCTGCGCATCGGTGACGGCGATCTCGCCGGTCTGCACGCGGCGCGGCACCAGTTGCTGGAACACGAAGCGCCCGCTTTCGTCCACCGGCACGGCGAAGCCGAGCGCGCGCACCGTCTCGCCGGGGCGGATGGCGGCACCGCTCGCGGTGACCGTGCCCGCGCTCAACGGAATGTTGGCGATGGCGATGTTGTTCTGGCCGTAGGCGCGCAGCAGCTCGCGCGCCACGTCGGGCGTGGTCGCGTCGGGCACGTGGCGCTCGGCCACCGACAGCGAGAGGTCGTCGGTTTCGTCGAAGCGGCCCTGCCGGTCGTACACGCGCACGCGGTAGAACAGCTTGCCGGCCGCACCGGCGGCCAGCCGGTCGCGCAGCCCCTCGGGCACCTGCCATTCGCCGCGCAGCGCGGCATCGAGCGGCACGGTGGCCAGCAGGCGGCGCTGCATCACGTCGTTGGCGGTGAAGATGCGCAGCTCGGCCTTGCTGGTGAACAGCAGGTAGTTGCTGTAGCCGGCAAAGCGCACGGTGTCGCCGGCCACCACGGTGGTGGGCCATGCGGTCGCGCTCAGGCGGCGCGGCTGCGAGAGGTTGTCGTACTGCAGGCGAAGCTGGTTGCGTTCGAGCTGCACGTCGACACAGCGCTGGCGATCGGCGCTGGTGGCACCCTCTCCCGCTGCGGTGGACGGGCCCTTGCCGTCGGCCGTGAGCAACTGGCCATCGACGCTCAGGCGCAGCGGCGCGTCGTCGGTGCCGATGGCCGTGAAGGTGCGGCACACGCCCGGGTCGGCCGCCGGTGCGGGCGCGGCCACCGCCACGGGCGCATCGCGCCAGTACACGCGCACTTCGACGCGCCGGTTGGCCGCCCAGTTGGCCGGGTCGGTGGCCGGCGTGGCCACGGGCACGTCGGGGCCGCGCGAGGTGGCGGCGGCTGCGCCATCGGGCAGGCCGAGGCGCTGCGTGAGGTAGCGCCCGACCTGCTGCGCGCGGGCCTGGCCCAGCGCGCGGTTGTCGGCGAAGCGTTCGCGCGAACGGGCGCTCAGGGCCTGTGTGTCGGTGTGGCCGACGATCTCGAAGCGCAGGCCGTCGCGGCCCTTGACCTGATCAGCGATGCGGTCGAGTTGCGCGCGATCGGCCGGGGCAAGGCCGTCCGCGCCGGACTCGAAGTGCGGCGTGCCGGTGTCGCTGCGTTCGATGGGCGATGTGGTCGCCGCAACGGGCGCGGCAGCGGGCGCTGCGGGTTCGCGCGCGTCGCCGAGCACGAAGGTGGCCTTGGGCAATTCGCGCTCGCTGCTGCGCGGCAGGTGGCGCGTGCCGTCGATGTCCACGGCACGCGGATCGGCGGCGGCGTGGTCGACCATACGGCCGCGCACGGCGCTCTCTTGCGCCAGGGCGAGCCCCATGCTCATGCAGGCGGCGGTGACGGCGCCCGCGAGGGCCACGCGCTTAGGAAGCTGTCTTCTTCTCATGTCGGCTCGCTGGAACGTGTTCGATGTGGAGGGGCGGTTCATGGCGTTCGTGTGGCCTCGCGTCATGGCTTTGCCGCCTCCGCGGTGGCGGGCGTCAGCTCGACCTCGACGTCCAGGTTGAAGAGCGGCTCTTCCTTGCGCTGCGCGCGCTGCTCGCCCAACTGCTTCCAGCGCGCGAGCACGGCGGCCTTCACCGCATCGACGCGCTGGCGGCCCAGGGCTTCGGCCTCGCCGGGCGCGGCCTTGTAGGCCAGGCGCAGCACCGAGGTCTTCTCGGCCAGCACGTTCACCGTGCGGTCGAGTTCGGGCACGAAGCCGGCGCGCAGCTCGGCGCTGCCGTCGTCGAAGGCCGTGCCCTGCAGCGCGAGCCGCACGACGCGGTGCACCGTGGCGCCGAAGTTGATCTTCAGCACCTTGCCGCGCGTGGCGCGCTCGGCGGCCGGGTTCTCGCTGGTGGTGCGGAAACCCGAAGGCAGCGTGCGTTCGTCCAGCTTCAGCACCAGGTTGCTGCCGGTGCCTTCCTTCGGAATGGCGGCGCAGGCGATGTGGTAGCGGCCTTGCGCATCGGTCGTCGCCAGCACGCCGTTGACGGTGGCGATGCGCACGTTGGCAATGCCGGGCTCGCCCTCGTCCTGGTAGCCGTTGGCGTTCTTGTCGTCGTAGACCTTGCCGATCACGTCGGTGCAGTCGAACAGCGCATCGGGCACCACGCGCACAGTGGCGGTGGCCAGGTTCGACAGCACGCGGCCGCCCACGCCCTGCGTGGCGATGACCTGGTTGACGAACTCGCCCTCGCCCACGCCGACCCCCACGCCCGCGACCATCAGGTATTCGCGCGTTTCGTTGGGCGCGAAGTTCTGGCCCGGCACGATGAGCTGGCGCCCGTTGACCTGCGGCACCACCGGCAGCGCGACGCCGCCCGGCAGGATGCGCACGCTCATCGAGCCCTGGATGTAGCGGAAGCCCGGTGGCAGCGTGTCGACCACGGCCACGCCCGGCACGGGGTTGCCGCGCGTGTTGCGCGCCGTGATGCGGTAGGGCAGCAGCTCGCCCTTCTTCACGGTGAGCTTCGAGGTGGTCTTGCGCAGCTCGATGAGCGTGGCGTCCGACGGGTCGAGCGGAATGTTGTTGGCCACCACGTGCTGGCCGCCGCCGGCCGGCCGCAGGAACAGCAGGTAGTAGCCGGCGCCTGGCACCAGCGCCGCGCCGGGGCTCACCACGCAGGGGTTGGTCTGCGCGGGCACGGGTCCGTTGGCGGGTGCCGAGCACGACTGCGTGCCGAGCGCGCCCACGGCGGCCGGGTAGATCGACGACGGCAGGTAGTTGCCCGGCGGCGTGATCGCCAGCTTGTACTCGCCGGCCGGTGCGCCCGGCAGCACGAAGAAGTCGTAGTAGCCACCGGGGCCGGTGGTGTAGCTGTCGCGGCCGTCGAACAGGTGCTGCGCCGGATCGAAGCCGGGCGGGCCCACCAGCCGCACCACCGCGCCGGGCACGGGCGTGCCGCTCACGCTGTCGTACACCACGCCACCCGGGTCGTACGGCAAGTCCTGCTTCTGCACGTTGGCGCCGGGGTTCACGCGCACCTTGATGGTGAAGCGCGGGTCGCTCGCAGGCGGCGTCGGGTACGGGCCGTTGGCGCCGTTCTGCGCCGCGTCGGTCGGCCACACGCCACCGACCACGCGGCCGTCGGGCGAGCGGAAGCGCACGCGGTATTCACCGGGCGTGAGGTCGCCGAAGCGGTAGCCGCCATCGGCGCCGGTGGTCACGCTGTAGAGCACCGTGGCTGCGGTTTCGGCGCAGGCGTTGCCGCCGTCGCCGCAGCGCATCAGCTCGACCGTCCAGCCTTCGCCGCCGCCCTCGCCGCTGTCGCGGTTGCGGTTGTGGTTCTGGTCGAACCACACGTTGCCGGTGAGCGAGGCGGGCTGGTTGCTGTGCTCGGTGAAATCGTAGCCGGTGCCGTTGGCGTTCAGCGAGTTGAAGCTCACGTGGATCTGGTTCGGCCCCTGCGCGGTGCCGCCCAGCGTGCCCGGCACGGCGATGCCTTCGTCGTAGCCCGCGGGCTGCGTCTCGGTGAGGGTGTAGCCGCCGGGGCCGGGCAACGGCAGGCCGGGCAGCTCGTAGCGGCCATCGGCGCCGGTGACGGCCGTGCGCGTGACCGGTTGGCCCGCGGCATCGGTGCCGGTCAGCGTGATGGTCACGCCGGCGATCGGCAAGTCCTGCGGCTCGCGGGTGCCGTTGCGGTTGGCGTCGTTGTAGACGGTGCCCGCCAGCGATGCGCCGCGCTCGCCGAAGTTGTAGTTGTCGCCATTGCCGCCGCGGTAGGCGATGGCGCTGATGACGTCGTTGCCCAGCGTGCCGCTGGGCACGCCGTCGAGCGTGCCGACCGCGTCGAGGCCATCGGCATAGGTCACGGGCTGCGTCTCGCGCACGGTGTAGCCCGCCGCGTCGGCCGGCAGCAGGCCGGTGAAGGCGTAGCGGCCGTTGGCGTCGGTGACCACCGTGGCATTGACCGGCAGGCCACCCGAGGTGCGGCCGGTGAGCGTGAGCGTGACGCCGGGAATGCCCGGCTCGCCCGCCTGGCGGATGCCGTCGTTGTTGGTGTCGACGTAGACCCAGCCGCCGATCTGGCCGCCGCGCTCGCCGAAGTTGTAGTCGATGCCCGCGTCTTCCGACACCAGCGCGAGCCCGCCGAAACGGTCGTTCACGTTGCCGGGGTTGGCGGTGCCGCGCGGCGCGCCGCCCACGGTGCCGAGCGACTCGGGGCCATCGGCCATGCCGGCGGGTTGCGTCTCGTCGATCTGGTAGATGCCGGGCGTCAGCGCGTCGACCAGGTAGCGGCCGTCGGCGGCGGTCTGCACGGTGCGGTCGACCGCGTTGCCCAGGAAGTCGGTGCCGGTCACGCGGATGGTGGTGCCGCCGATGCCGGGCTCGCCGCTGTCGCGCACGCCGTTGGGCGGTGCCACGTCGGCATACACGTAGCCCGAAAGGCTGACGGGCTTCACGGCCGAGAAGTTGTTGCCGGCCGAGCCCGCGCCGGCGGCGCCGAGCACGATGTTCTGGATGGCGTTGGCGTTCGAGCCGTTGGGGCCGTTGGTCACGCCGCTGCCGCCGGTGGGCACGGAGCCCGCGGCGCTGCCCGCGCCGCTGACGTTGCCGGCATGCGTGATGCCGGGCAGGTAGCCCTGCGGCCGCGTCTCGGTCACGGTGTAGTTGCCGGGCGCGAGGTTCGGAAAGCTGTAGTCGCCGTTGCCGTCGGTGGTGGTGGTGCGCGAGACGGACTGGCCGTTCACGTCCGTGCCCGTGAGCGTGATGGTCACGCCCGCGATGCCCGGTTCGGTGGCGGGTGCGCCTTGCACGCCGTTGCCGTCGCGGTCGTAGTACACGCGGCCCGAGATGCCGCCAGGCAGCAGCTCGCCGAAGTAATAGTCGCCCTGCGTCAGCGGCACGTTGCTGCCGCCGGCCACGGTCACGCCGGTGATGACGTTGCCGCCGCCCTGCGGCGTGCCGGGGTGGCCGTTGGCGTTGGCCTTGCCCGGTGCGTAGTTGACCGGCTGCGTCTCGGTGATGGTGTAGCCACCCGCTCCCGAAGGCGGCACGTTGCGGAACTCGTAGCTGCCCGCGGCGCCCGAGGGCACGGCCAGGATGCTGACCGCATTGCCCGCGGCGTCGGTGCCCGTCAGGCGCAGCTCCATATTCGGGATGCCGGTGTCGCCGGCCTGCGGAATGCCGTCGTTGTTGGCGTCCACGAACACACGGACCGAAACGCGGGTGAGCAGTTCGCCGAAGTCGTAGCCGGTGCCATTGACGTTCGAGCGCAAGGCGATGGCGCTCACGACATCGTTGGCCACGGTGCCGCCGGCGGTGCCGGCCGCGTCGCTGCCATCGGCGAAGCCCGCGGGCTGCGTTTCGGTCAGCGTGTAGTTGCCGGGCGTGAGGTTGTTGAAGGCGTAGTTGCCGGTGCCTGCCGCCGTCGTGGTGGTCAGCGACACCGGGTTGCCGTACATGTCGGTGCCCGTGAGCGTGACGGTCACGCCGGCAATGCCGGGGTCGCCCGCGCTGGAAGCGCCGTTGTAGTCGGCGTCCTGGTAGACGCGGCCGGCCAGGCTCGATGCGCGCACCTCGCCGAAGTTGTTGGCCGTGGAGGTGCCGCCCGTGCCGAGCACGATGTTGTTGATGATGTTGGCGTTGGAACCATTCGGCCCGTTCGACGCGCCCGCCGGCACGGTGCCGGGCGTGCTGCCGGTACCGGTGACGGTGCCCGCCTTCGTGATGCCGGGCAGATAGGCCGCGGGCTGGTCTTCGGCCACGCTGTAGGTGCCCGCTGGCACCGTGAAGCTCCAGTTGCCGTTGGCGTCGGTGGTGGTCGTGAGGGCGATGGCGTTGCCCCCGCTGTCGGTGCCGCTCAGGCGGAGGGTCACGCCGGCGATGCCGGGCTCGCCACCGTCGATCAGGCCGTTGCCGTTCAGGTCTTCGTACACGCGGCCCGAGAGCGCGCTGTTCTGCACAGTCACGCTGCCATCGCTGAAGTTGTTGCCGCCGTTCGGATCGGTGCCGCCATTGGTGTCGCCCGAGCCGGTGGTGACGATGTGCGCGCGGTTGGTCAGCACGGTGCCGTTGGCCGGCGGCGTGCCGCTGAAGCGCACGGGAATGCGCACGGTGGCCGTGCCGTTGGCCGGCATCGAGGTGATGGCGCAGCTCACTGCGGTGCCACCGGCCACGCCGGTACAGGTGGGCGCGACGGGCGTGAAGCTGCCGCCCGTGACGGTGAACACCGGCGTGCCGGCCAGCACCAGCGATGCGGGCAGCGTGTCGGTGAAGCTGGTGGTCTCGGCGCTGTCGGGGCCGTTGTTGCGCAGTTGCACGAGCCAGTCGAAGGGCACGGCCGACGACGCGGTGGTCACTGGCGTGGCGGTGTTGGCCATAACGGCGGTCTTGGAGACCACCTGCACGTCGGCCTTGAAGCGGAAGGTGGTGTTCTCGGCCACCGCGTTGTTGCCCTGCACGGGGTCGAAGGCATTGCGCGCGGCGTCGAAGAAGTCGACCCTGGCGTTGTTCTGGAAGGTGCCGCGCGACACGCCGCGCAGCACCACGCGGAACTGCAGCGTGTTGGGCTCGCCGGTGGAGGTGGCGCCCGAACCGCCGAGCGTCGGGATGGTGAACACGATCTGGCCGCCGGCCGAGCCGATGGCCGCGCCGTTGGCCAGCGCGAAGGTGGTGCCGCTCGGAGAGGTCACCGACACCAGCGTGGGCGGCGCCTCGCCGTTCGGGCCGGGCAGCGGCAGCAGGTCGACCATGCGCACGTCTTCCGCCGTCGAGGCGCTGTTGTTCGACACCGTGATGGTGTAGCCCACGTCGTCGCCCACGTTCACCGGGTCGACGTCATCGCGCTTGGTGACCACCAGGTCGTACGACGGCGCGGTGATCGTCGCCGGGACGGCGGCGTTGTTGTTGGCGATGTTGGTCTCGGGCGTTGCCGTGCTGATCTGCACGGCGTTGGTCACCGTGACGCCGTTCAACACGTACAGCGGACGCGCACGCACCGTCACCGTCTGCTGCACGTTGGGGTCGAGCGAGGTCCAAGCGCACTCGAGCCTGTTGTTGGTGGTGCCGGTGCCCGTGGGCTGCGTGGTGCTCGGCTGCGTGGTGCAACTGCCGCCGCCCGAGGCGGTGGCCGAGATGAACATCAGGTTGGCCGGTAGCGTGTCGACCACGTGCACGTCGTAGGCGCGGCCGAGGCTGCCCTCCGTGAGGCTCAGGTTGCGCGCCGTGAGCGTGTAGACGAGCAGCTGTCCCACCGGCACCGAGGTCTGGCTGACCGACTTGGTGACCGTCACGTCGCTGCGCGCGAAGAGGTAGGCCGTGGCGTTGCCGTCGTTGTTGGCCAGGTTCGGATCGGCCGGCGTGGTCGCCAGCGCATTGGCCGTGTTGTTGATCTGGAAACCGTGATCGGCGGCCGAGGCGCCGTCGCCATAGTGCTTGGCGACGACCTGGATGACCGGGCACAGCGGCAAGGCGCTCGCAGGGTCGGTGCTGGCGCGGCAGACCGGCAGGGTCGACAGCGTGCAGTTGGAGAGCGAGGCGCTGCCGAAGCCGCCGCCGTTGGCCGGCAGCGCGCAGGTGCCGGCGAAGGTGCCGCCGTTGGCCGTCTGCGAGACGCTGCCGGCGCCGATCACCTGCGCGAAGGTGTCGGTGACGACCACGTTCTGCGCCTCGGAGGGGCCGGCGTTGACCACCTCGATCTGCCACGTGATGTTCTGGCCCGCGATCTGGCGGTTGCCGGCGCTGTCGCCGATGCCCACCACGCGCTTGAGCACCTTCACGTCGGCGGCGGTGGAGTTGTCGTTCACGCCGGTGCCCAGGCTCGCGCAGTCGTTGTTGGTATTGGCGTCGGGGTCGGCACCGAGCGTGGGTGCCGCGGCGGGCAGCGCCACGTTCACGCACATCTTGTTGACGATCTGGCCACCGCCCGGGGGCAGTGCCGGAATGGTGGCGTTCACGATGATGTAGCCGCCGTTGCGCGCGCCGTTGGCGCCCGACGTGTCCACGCCGATGTCGGCCGTGAGCGTGCGCGTGCAGGTCACCGTGGCGGGGCCGGGCACCGGGGTGGCGGGCGTCGGGACCACGGTGGCGCCGCCCTTGGTCACCGTGCAGGTGTAGCCGTCGCGCTGCGTGACGCTGTTGATCTGCACGCCGGACGGCAGGTCGTCCACCAGCTGGATCGTGCTGCCCGTCAGCAGGCGCGTGCCGCCAAGGTTGGTGCTGCCGACCTCGTAGTCGAAGGCCTGGCCCAGCGGCACGTTGTTCTGCGGCCAGCTGCGGCGCTTGTCGGCGCGGAAGTCGGTGGCCGAGACCGCCACGTCGGCCGGCACGCTGCCGGTGGCCGAGCTGGCGACGGGGCCGGTCGCACTCACGGTGGCCTCGTTCACGACGCCGGTGCCAGCCGTCATGGCGATGACCGGGATCACGATGTTGCCGAGCGCCACGTTGGCGCCGTTGTTGCCGCCGATGTTGCTGCGCGTGCAGCTCACCGTCTGGCCGCTGACGGAGCAGGTCCAGCCGGCGGACGCATTGATCGGCAACTGGATCGCGAAGTTGGCGGGGATGGTGTCGCTCAGCGTCACGCCGGTGGGCGGGCTGCCGCTGAAACTCGGCCTCAACCGGAAGTCGAAGCGCTGGCCCACCAGCAGCTGGCCGCCGTTGTGGCTCTTCGCGAGCGCGAGCACGTAGCCGGCCGTCACGGTGGTGTTGGCGGTGATGGTGTTGTTGGTGGAAACGCCGTCGCCGATCGCACCCCTCGGCGCCACGGCCGGCTGGTGTGTGATGGTCGAGCCCGCGCCCGCGGTGACCGTGCCGTTGATGCTGAAGGTGCGCGTGTTGCCGCCCGCGGTGGCCGGCATGGCCGGCACGGTGCAGGTCAGCAGGCTGCCGCCGATCGCGCAGCCCGAGGGCAGGCCCGTGCCCGAGACTGTCAAACCCGTGGGAATGGGGTAGGTCAGCGTCGATCCCGTGCTGGTGTCGGGGCCGTTGTTGGTGAGCGTGAAGACGATCGGTACCGTCGCGCCGCTCGCCGCGTTGACCGGGGCGTTGATGGTCACCGCGACGTCGGCACCCTGGTTCACGGTGATGGTCTTGGTTTCGCTCGCGCCGCCGTCGCTGGGCGTGGCGGTCACGCTCAGCGTGCCCTGCGTGCGCGTGCGCAGCAGCACCTCGAAGGCGCGCAGCTGGTTGGCCGCGAGCGTGATGCCCGAGCAGGTCAGCGTGCCGGGGCCGGCGCTGCCCACCGGCACGTCGGCCGTGCAGCTGCCCACCGGCACCGCGCCGGTGCCCATGTAGATCGCGTTCGCGGGAATCGTGTAGGTGAACGACATGCCCGGCGCGCCGATCGGCAGGCTGTCGGTTTCGGCGACGGTCACGGTGCTGGTCACCGTGCCGCCGGCGGGCAGGATGTCCGGTGCGTGGACCAGGCTGGAGATCTGCGGCGCCGCATGCGCCGCCACCGCGAACAGCAGCCCCGCCAGCGACATCGCCGCCCGTGCCAGTGAGAAGGTGCGACGTTGTGCGTGCGCGCCCGACAAGCTTTTTGTATTCCTGAACATCCCCGTCCCTCGTGATGCGTCGACCGGCCGGATGCGTTCCAAAACACCGCTGCGTGCGGGGTGGCCGTCCGGAGAAAGGGGGGATTCTTGAAAGGGGGTGCCTGCCCGGTTTTTGCGCGCCGGTGCGAAGCTTTTGCCCCAGCTGACACTTATTTACTATTGCAAACAAATGTGAACTTAGTCACATCGGGTTTCCGCGGAACACCCCTACGCTCGGCCGCATGTCCTACTGGTCGTCCACTCCCACCAAGCGCGCGCACATCCTGCTCATCGACGACAACATCGATGAGTTACAGGTGCTGCTGGGAACGTTGCGCGGCGCGGATCACCGGATCAGCTTCGCGTTCGATGCGATGCAGGGCTACCGCCGCGCCACGGCGCTGCTGCCCGACCTGATCCTGCTCGACGTGCGCATGGGCGCCATCGACGGCTACGCCACCTGCCGGCTGCTCAAGGCCGACCGAGCGACGGCGCGCATCCCGGTGATCTTCGTGACCGCCTCCGGCTCGGTCGAAGAGCGGCTGACGGGCCTGCGCGAAGGCGCGGTCGACTACATCCTCAAGCCCTACGAAGCCACCGAGGTGCTGGCGCGCGTGGCGATTCACCTGAGCCTGGCCGATAGCAAGCGAACAATCGACACGACCGACGAGACCGAGGTGGTCTACGTCGATGCCGAGGGTGCCGACGCCGGCAGTGCCGGCCGCGACAAGGCCGACCGCGTGATCGCGCAGGCGGCCGAGCGCGTGCTGCTGTCGAACCTGTCGCGCGCGCCGTCGCTGGCCGAGATCGCGGTGCGCGTGGGCACGCATGAAAAGCGGCTGTCGCGCGCGTTCCGCGAACGCACCGGCCAGAGCGTCTTCGAGTTCCTGCGCGAAGCCCGGCTGCAGCAGGCGCAGCGCCTGCTGCTGTCGTCCGCACTGAGCATCGACGAAGTGGCGCTCGAGGTCGGCTTCTCGGGCGCCGCCAATTTCTCGACCGCCTTCCGCGAGCGCTTCGACGCCACGCCCGCCGCTTTCCGCAACGCGCGCTTTCGCGTCGCGGAGACCGACGCGGCACCCCGCGCCTGAACGCCGCGATGGCCGCGCGACATTGGGTCGCGGCGCTGCTGTGCGCCGCCTGCGGGTGGTGCCTGCTGCCAGCCGCCCAGGCGGCCGCCCTTCGCCTGGGCACCATGCAGACCCTGCCGGCCATGCTCGACAACGACGTCGAATGGCTCGAAGACCCGACGACCCGGCTGACGCGCGAATCGGTCGATGCACTCGCAGGCGACGGCCCCGGCGGCTTCCTGCCCGGCACGCCCGCGCGCATGCGGCCCGGCTTCTCGAACTCGGCTTTCTGGCTGCGCTTCACGTTGGCCAATGACAGCCGCGCGGTCCGGGCGATGCGCTTCGTGATGGATGCCACCTGGCTGCAGCGCGTCGACTTCCACGTGCTGCGGCAAGGGCCGGGCGCAGACGACGGGCAGCCGCAAACCTGGACTCATACGGCAGCCGGCCTGGCCGTGCCGCAGGACGCCCCATCCGACCGCGTGCCCACGCTCGACCTCGACCTGCAGCCCGGCGAAAGCGCGCGCGTGCTGGTGCGCGTGCAAAGCCTCAACAGCGTCAAGCTCAGCCCCTGGCTGCACACGGCCGACAGCTGGCGCGAATCCGAAAGCCGCCATGCGCTGCTCGACGGCCTGCTGATCGGCGGGCTGCTGGTGCTCGCGGTGTATTCGCTCGCGTTGTGGTGCCAGACCCGCACCTTCCCGATGGCGGCACAGAGCCTGGGCTTCACGCTGGTCGCACTCTACGAAGGCACCTACCGCGGCCACACTCATCTGGCGCTGTGGCCCCACAGCCCCGAGTGGAGCTACCGCGCGGCGGGCGTGCTGGCCGGCTGCTGCGTGCTGACCATGGCGGTGTACCTGTACGCCCTCGCACGGCGCGGCCCCGTACGCCCGCCCGGCCTGCGCGTGCTGGTCCTGCTGACCGGCGTGCAATGCGTGGTGGTGTTCGGCACATCGTTCGGCACCTATGCCCCGTTCGCACGGATCGGCGTGCTGAACGCGCTGCTGCTGGTGTTCGCGCTCGGCGTGAGCAGCTTTCTCTACATGCGGCGCGCGGGGCCCGGCGGCAAGCTGGCTTTTCCGGTGATGGCCGTCGTCGCCTTCGGCACCTGCCTGCGGCTGGCCGAACTGTCACTGCCAGCCAGTGCGCTGCCGGGCCTCGATGCCTACGCGCTCGGCTTTCCGGGCCTGCTGGTCGGGCTGGTGGCACTCGCCTCTTGGACCCATCGTCTCTCGCACCAGCGCAGCGACGCGCAACGCACGCTGATGCACTGGCAGACGCACGAGCAGCAGCGCCTGCACGAAGAAGTGACGCGCAAGACGCATGCGCTGAATGCCGCGCTTGAACAGGCCGAGCACCACGCGCGCGAGCAGAGCCGGCTCATGGCCTACATCGGCCACGACCTGCGCGCGCCGCTCGCCACCATCGTCGGCCATGCGCGGATGCTGCGCAGCGAAGCCGGCTCGAAGCCCGAGCAGCTGCAGGCCATCGAGCGCAGCGCCGGCTACCAGCTCTCGCTGATCGACGACCTGCTCGAATACGCCAAGGGCGAGCTGCTGCCCTTCAGCTTCGAGCCCCGGCCGGTGCGGCTGCCGGCACTGATCGAAGACATCGCGCAATACGCCGCCGCGCTCGCGCAGCGCCAGGACAACCGCTTCGTGCTCGAACGCCCCGGCACGCTGCCGCCGGTGGTGGCCCTCGACAGCAAGCGCTTTCAGCAGTTGCTGCTGAACCTGCTGTCGAACGCCGCCAAGTTCACGCGCAATGGGCAGATGGGCCTGCGCGTGGAGGCCCACGCCACGACGTCATCGTCGCCACCATTGCAATGGCGGCTGGACGTCGAGGTCTGGGACAGCGGCGTCGGCATCGACCCCGAGAACCAGCAGCGCGTGTTCCAGGCCTTCGAGCGGGCCGGCGCCAAGGCCGACGGCCACGGGCTCGGCCTGGCCATCGCGCGGCGCATCGTCACGCGGATGGGAGGCGAGTTGCAGCTCGACAGCCAGCGCCACCTGGGCACGCGCCTGCGCTTCTCAGTGGTGGTCGACGCGGCCCCCGAGACCGCGGTGCCCACCGCCTCCAGGTCCGCGCCGCTGCCGGCCCTGACCCCATTGGCAACGGCGGGCTCGCGGCGGCGCACGCGCCCCATCGCCGGCATCGCGCCGCTGCCCGATGCGATGCGCGCCGAACTCGAAACGCTCGCGCGCGAAGGCCGCTGGACCGACCTGCACGAGTGGGCCGACCGGATTGCACACGACGCGCACCATGCGGCGCTGGTCGCTGCCGTGCGGCAGGCGCTCGATGCGCTGGACTTCGAGCACATCCGCCACCTGGCACGCGCCACGCCCAGCGGGCCGCCCGGCTGAGCGCCAGCGCGCTGATCAGGCGCCTGCGTCGGGTGCCGCAACACCGCTGCGAAACTGCCGTGGCGTGACGCCGAGCTGCTGCCGGAAGCGGCGGCTGAAATAGTCGGCATCGGTGAAGCCGCATTGCCGCGCGATGTCGACGATGCGCGCGTTCGATGTCAGCAGCAATTCTTTCGCGCGGTCGAGCCGGCGCTCGGTGACCAGCTCGGTGAAGGTGCGGTCGGTCTGCTTCTTCAGCAGATGGGCCAGGTAGTTAGGCGACAGCATCGCCGCCGCGGCCGCGTCGTTGAGCGACATCTCTTCGCTCAGGTGCTCGCGCACATAACGCATCACGCGCTGCAGTGCATCGCGCCGCGAGCTGCGTCCGCTGCTGTGGCGTTGTGCCTGCTCGATCAGTTGCGCCTCGTGCCGCTGGCATGCGAACGCGATCAGCTGCAGCAGGATGCCGCGGATCGCGCCCGCTGCCGCGAAACCGCGTGTGCGGTTCAGCGCGGAGAGTTCGTCGAGCCAGCCCAGGATGCGCGCGAAGTCGGCCTCATCGAAGCCGAAGTCGACGTACTCCTGGAACAGGAACGGTGCCAGCTCGGGCACGCGCGCCACCGGCACTTCTTCCAGGTCGAGCGGCGCGACCGCCAGCTCCGGCCACAGAAAGCCCTGGTCGAAGTTCACGATGGCATAGCGCGCGCCCTCGGGGTGCGGCACCACGTGCACGCGGTACGGCAGCACGAAGCTCAGGTGCCCTGCCCGGAACGGCCGCACCGCGCCACCGATGAGCTGCTGCGCGCCGCCCTCGATGCTCACCTGGATCTGGAAATACTCGTGGCGGTGCGGACTCGCGAGCACGTCGCGCGCGCCTTCGAAGCGGATGTCGAAGTCGAGATGGTTCGCACGCTCCTGCATGCCGTAGAGGCGGGAGCTGGAAGAACGGGCCGAGGGCATCGCGCGATGGTAAGGCCGGCCCCCGGCGTGGTGGTTGCGTCCTGTTTTTGCGTAGATGCGTGCGGCCTTGCGGATGTGCAGCGTTCCAGAATCGACGGGCGATGCCGCTCACGGCCACGCCTTCGAGAAACCCAAGGAGCACAAAGATCATGTCCAGTTCACGTCGCGGCCTGCTGGCCGGTTCGGCCGCCATGGCCACGGGCGCCATCGCCGGTTGCGCATTGCCCGCCGGCGCCGCGCGCACATCACCATCGACGCCCTTCGACGTCGCCGCCTCGACCATCCCCATCGTCGGCAGCGAGCAGGTGTACCCGGTGCGCCGCATCTATTGCATCGGCCGCAACTACGCCGCGCATGCGCGCGAGATGGGCTCGGACCCGACCCGCGAGCCGCCCTTCTTCTTCCAGAAGCCGGCCGATGCCATCCAGGTCGTGACACCCGGCGTGGTCGCCGACCACCCCTACCCCTCGCTCACCAAGAACTACCACTACGAAGTGGAGCTGGTGGTGGCACTGGCCAAGGGCGGGCGCGACATCGCCACGGCCGATGCACTCGACCACGTGTACGGCTACTCGCTCGGCCTGGACATGACGCGCCGCGACCTGCAGCGCGAAATGGGCGACCAGAAGAAGCCCTGGGAAATCGGCAAGAGCTTCGACCACGCCGCACCCGTCGGCCCGATCCATCCCGTCGCGAAGGTCGGCCACTTCACCGATGGCGCGATCTGGCTCAAGGTGAACGGACAGATCAAGCAGAGCGCAACGCTCAAGTACATGATCTGGTCGGTCGCCGAACAGATCAGCCGCCTGTCGCAGGCCTTCGAGCTGATGCCCGGCGACATCATCTATTCGGGCACGCCGGAGAACGTCGGCCCGGTGGTGCGCGGCGACCTGATCGAGATTCACATCGATGGGTTGCCGGAGCTGTCTGTGCGGATTGTCTGAAGCGGCGCATCGCCTTCCGGCCTTTCTTCTTGCGTGCGGTGTGGTGGCCGGGTGAATGACGCCCGGCCCACTGATCTCTTTTGCATCGTGCATCGGCTGCGATGCGGCCAGTGGCCAAGGTCTACAGTCGGCCTGTAGAAGCCTTTCGCCCGACGTCAACGCCGCAGACACGCATGGAGATCGACGATGCAATCACAGGACATCCGCGCAGCCATCGACCGCCATTGGGCCGCATCCGCTGCAGGCGATCAGGTCGCCGAGCACGAGATCTATCACGACGATGCGGTGTGCGCGTACCCGCAGTCGGGCGAGGTCATCCACGGCCGGCACAACCTGCAGGCGCTTCGCAGTCATCACCCGGGCAAGCCCTCCGGGTTCGCGATCCGGCGGATCGTGGGAGAAGGCTCGCTCTGGGTCACCGAGTACGTCATCGACTACCAGGGCAAGAGCGCCTTCACCGTGAGCATCATGGAGTTTCGGGACGGCAAGGTCGCGCGCGAGACCCAGTACTTTGCAGACCCTTTCGACGCCCCCGCCTGGCGCTCGCAATGGGTCGAGCTGACCTCGGGTTGAGGCCTGCGCGCTACGCGCGAGGCAGTCGCCTCTTCAGCATGCGGATCGTTGCGCACTGACGAACCACCATGATGAAAAGAACCAGCGTCACGATCGGCCAGATCACGCAGAAGACGTAGACGTTGATCTCGTTGTAGGTGATGCCCAGAACCTTGGCCCAGTGCACCAGGAATTGGACGCACCAGTCAAAGACCTGGTCGACGGGCGTTTGTTTTGTCATGCGTTTTTCTTGATTGAAAGATGCCGCGAGCCGCGCGGATTCTGCCGGACGCCATGAAGGTTCAGCCACGCGCTCGTTCATGAATCGATCGACGTTGCGTGGCCGACTGTAGCCGCGCGCGCGGCCATTCAACGCCTTCTCTTCGATCTGTTTGCCGACCTTTTCGATCGCGCCGATGCACGTCGATGCACGTCGTTGGCCTCGTGACTTTCGGCACTGGTGAGCCCCATTCAAGGCTCCTACATTCCCGCAGCGGCCTCGACATCCTTCGACACAACCGACCAAAGGGAATCATGACAACATCGAAGATCAAGCGCTTCCAGCAACTCTCCATCATCGCGGCTGCCGCGACACTCGCTGCCTGCGGCGGCGGTGGCGACGGCGGCGGCGGTGCAGGCCTTCTGCCCATCACCGCCACGACGCCGACGGCACCACCTGCACCGCCGCCTCCGCCACCCGCACCACCTGCTCCTGCACCAGCACCCGCAACTGCAGACTCATCGGCCTGCACCAACGCGGCCGATTACGACGAAGGCACTCAGCTGACGTACGACCTGCAGATGACGACGCCCAACCAGCCGACGACCTCGACGCACAACAGCGTCACGACGGGCAAGCGCCAACCGTTCGCGGGCGCCACGCCGGTGACCTTCGAACAGACGCTCTTCGACGCGAACAACACGCCGTTTACCACGCTGCCCTACTACCGCGACCTCGTCGGCGGCAACGTGATTCGCTATGGCGACACGACCGGCAGCGGCAGCACGCAGGTGGACAGCGTCTTCACGCCACCACCCTCGACCCCCGTCGCGATGCAGCCGGGCCAGACCGTGAACGTCGCTTACCGCGCGGACGCCGTGAGCGGCAACGCAACGATCAAGGTGAACGTCACCGAAGCCCTGACCTACCAGGCCCAGGAGACGCTGGCGACGCCGGTCGGCACCTTCAACACCTGCCGGTTCTTGCTCGTCACGACCACGGGCACGAACAATGCGCCCGGCGTCACGGTCACCGTCACGTCGTGGATCGCAGCCGAGGGGCCGTATCGCGGCCAGCGCCTGAAGTCCTTCGTCGCTCCCACCGACAAGGTGCCTGAAAGCACGAGCGTGGTAACCCAGATGACCTACACACCGAAGTAGGCCGCATGCGCAGGGTCATGCCGATGAAAGTTTGCTTGCGGCCTTCGACCGGCCGCGGGTTAAATTGCCGAAGCCACATCTGGATGACCCTGCAACTTCTGCCCGGCCCGCGTTGAACAATCCCGCCATCGACACATCCAGCAGCCAGCGCGTGCTGCGCGAGCACCTGGCCTCGGTCTATGCATCGCGCAAGGTCGGTGTCTGGGCCCATCTCGGCTTCACGTTCCTGGGTGGGGCGCTCGGCTACTTTCACCTGAAGCTGCCCACCGTGCTGCCGCTGGTGGCCATGCTCGTCTGCGTGGACCTGTACGTGCTGTCGACGCCGCGCTGGCACCCCGGCGTGCCGGTGGCCGACAGCCCCCGCTGGGCGCGCCGGCACATGCTGCAGATGATCCTGACCGGCGTGGCCACCGCACCCGTGCCCTGGTTCTTCATCTCCACGCACGACCCCGAGGTAACGGCGCTGATGGCCATCCTCATCATGGTTGGCTCGGGGCTGGCCATGCAGGCGCTCTGGCCCATGAAGGCTTCGCTGTTCGGCTACGGCATTCCGATGATGGGCGGCCTGATCGGCGCGCTGATCTGGCACAGCGATGGCGTGAATCTTTTTCTGGCCGCCATCGGCATCGCCTACCTGGTGCTGGCGCTGCGCCGGGGCGTCCGGCAGAACAAGCAGCTGACCGATGCGCTGGTGCTGCGCTTCGAGAACGAATCGCTGGTCTCGCGCCTGGGAGAACAGATCGCCGCGACCGAACGCGCGAGCGAAGAAAAGACCCGTTTCCTTGCCACCGCCAGCCACGACCTGCGCCAACCGCTGCACGCCATCGCGCTCTTTGGCGCCGCGCTGCAGAACGAACTGCACGACCGCCCCGAGCGCAAGAACGCCGAGCGGCTCATGCGCGCGGTCAATGCGCTGGGCAATTCGCTGGACACCATGCTCGACGTCTCGCGCCTCGATGCGGGCGTGATCACGCCCGACGTGCGGCTCATTCCGCTCGATGCGCTGCTGGTGTCGCTCAACCACGTCTTCCTGGCGCGCGCCGAGCAGGCCGGGCTACAGCTGCGCGTGCAGGCCAGCGGCGTGTGGGTGCGCAGCGACCCGCAGCTGCTGCAGCGCATGCTTTCGAACCTTGTCGACAACGCGCTCAAGTACACGGTGCGCGGCGGCGTGATCGTCAGGGTGCGCACGCGTGGCGAGAACGTGTGGATCGAAGTGCGCGACACCGGCATCGGCATCGCACCCGAGCAACTGGGCCGCATCTTCGAGGAGTTCTATCAGATCGGAAACTCTGGCCGCGACCGTTCGCGCGGCCTCGGCATCGGCCTGTCGATCGTGCAGCGGCTGTCGCGCCTTCTCGATCATCCGGTGCAGGTGCAATCGCGCGTCGATCGCGGCACGCGTTTTCGCGTGCAGCTGCCATCGGCCAGCGCCCCGGCCGACATGCCGTTCAACTGGCGCCCGGGCACGAACACCTGGCGCGAACATCAGCGCCCCGCCCCGATGCCGACCCCGGCTGTCTCGCCGGCCCTGCCGCGTCGCGTGCTGCTCATCGACGATGAGGCCGAGATCCGCCAGGGCATGAGCGAGCTGCTGCGCTCGTACGCCATCGACGTCGAGGCCGTGGCCGACGAGGCCACAGCGGCCACCGCGCTGTCGCAGGCCGACGTCGACGGCCGCCCGTTCGAGCTGCTGCTGTGCGACTACCGCCTGGCCGACGGCGGCAGCGGTCTCGATGCCGGCCTGCGCCTGCGCTGGCGCGGCGGAAGGCGGATTCCGCTGCTGCTGATCACCGGCGAAACGGCGCCTGATCGCCTTCAGCGCGTGCGGGAGTCTGGCGTGCCGGTGCTTTTCAAGCCTGTGGATACGGAGAAGCTGCTGCAAGTCATTGGGATGACGCTGGGGGCGGCGGTGGCTGGTGTGTCGTGAGTTGCGAGGGACGGCTTTGTTGTCCGGCTTGTGGCTTCGCTCTGGTTTCGTGCGGTGTGCGCTCGCAGCCTGAATGCCGGTGGCTCATTTGGCTGCAGGGAGTTAAGGTCTGTCTGCGTCGCGGCTTTTCGCGCAAACCGTTTCGCCGCGAAAAATGACAACGGGTTATTTCAGTCGGCCACAAGCAGTCATACGATTTCAACGCTCAAGATCTATCAAGCATGCTGACAGACATCCTGATTGCCTCGACTGGCGATGCACCCGAAATACTTTCTGCCACTCCAGGTAGCTGGCCTCGCTTGCAGTTCAACTCTTTGGACAACATGGCGCTAGCCGGACTTTGGTCCGCTCTCGGCGGAGCTAGCCATGCGGATTTCGAGGGTGAGAAGTACCTCCTTGCGTACACGCAGGAGCGATGGGTCTTTGAAATTCCGCAGGATTTCGTGCGTAGGCTCTCTGCGGTGCAGCCCGGCGCCGCCGCGGAAGTCGCAATGTCCTGGGCCAAGCACGAGGAGCTGGTGCACATGGGCGCCGACGGCCCTGGCGTTGAGCCGGTCGTGGAGGCGATGAGCGGATTTGCTCGGCAGGCGATTGACCAGGGCAAGAGCCTCCTCCTGTTTATGTGCCTCTAGCGGCAAGCCTGCTCACGGCCAGAAGCGGCCCCTCATCCCGGCCTTTCAACAAGAGGGCATTCGCGATCTTCACTCTCATCCGATTGCATCTAACGGAATCCACCTCATGAAGTCACATCGCCTAGAACTCTTCGCGGACTACCACCAGTTTTATCTTCAGGACGAGACCGCGGAAGGAAACCTGTCGGACGCTTGGGATGAGGCGGCAACGCGTCGCATGCTTGCGGTCTCGGCGGGTGTGGTCGGCATCGGAACCGCCCGCAACACGAATGTGCCGGTGACGCTCGAGTTTCTTGAGTCCGAGCCGCCTGGCGACTTCGCCAACTTCGACCATGTTGTTGAAGGCTCACTGGTGGTTGCGACTGGCCCTCTCGTGGTCGCAGGCTGCACCGATTATTTTCCCGATGCCCTCCGTTTCGACGTGGAGCCGGGCGCGTTCAGGGTCAGGCTATCGGCCTCTGGCTTGGATTCACTGTCGGCGGATGGGCTGGACGGCGAAGACCATTACCTCGTGCAGCTCTGGCCAGGACATCCCATTGAACCTACTGTGTTGAAGCAGCGTTCCGTCTGACCTGGCGAGCCCGCCGATGTGGCAGAGTTCGGCCAGGAACGGACATACACGGTTCAGCGTCGACTGTCTTCTCGTGTTCGGCACGGGCATGTTCTTCGCCATCAAGTGGCACTATGAGCAAGGGAAGAAGGGGAAGGAGAAGCAGAGCGCGGTGCTACGCACGAGCGGCAAGGTGGCCGCAGTCTTCGTGCTGTCGCTCCTGGGCCTCTCGCTGCTCGCCTTCGGCCTTGGCAGAATGCTCGATCTGGACTTGGGCTTCCCATGATGGCAAAGAATGGTTGGCCGATAGTCCAATTCTCAACAGCGGACATTCGCTCAAACGGACCTCCAACGGCTTGACGGCCGCTCAGCTGAAACGTTAAGGCAGTCATGACCAGTAAGCACTCCATCCCACTCGGTCTCCAGATCGCATTCGGTTTCGGCGCTTTCATGGCATTGGCGGCAGCTATCGCATACGGCGTCAGTTTTCTGCCATCACCTGAGCAACGTTGTATCGAGCACTGCGCCACACAGGGGAAGAACGGATCGATGGTCAGCATCTACCGCTGGGAGCAAACGGCCGGCATGCGCGGTAAAGGGCCGATGGAATGCAGGTGCTCGTAGTTCTCTCGATCAAAGTGAAATCGGCTTCATGCCGGCTGTCGTTCGACTACAGCTGGCCAGAACCGGACCTTCACTCAGGCTGCTCGATGCTATGAGGCGCGCCATTGAGGGGCCTGTGCCGCTAGTTTTTCCAAACCGCCCCCACTGGTAAGTCTGGCCATATCGGCTCGAGGCGATGGGGTCAGTAGGGCCGGGTCCGTATCAACCGGCTACAAACCCAAACAGCTTCAGGGAGACTGCGATGCTTTCGGGCTTTGCGTGGCCGCCCACCGCCTCGGTCAGCGAAACCTTTTCCTCGGCCCGCAGTGGAGAGTCTGCATGCAACAGCAGGCTTTCGGGGTTGGCGAATTTTCGGAACCAAGGCTCACCCTGCTCTCTTAAAAAGCGCTCCAGATCGTCGACGCAGCGCTCGTAGGTGCTGCCCGTTTCGGCATTGAAGCGCAGGTGATAGCGTCCTTCACGCAGCTTGTCAGAATCGCTGAAGGGGCCGTTCAGCGCTGCAGCAGCAAATGTGTCGTTGAGCACGCGAATGCCGAAGTGGACTTGGATTTCGACTGTCGCACCGATGGCTGGATACGAACTACCCGAACGTTGAAAGTGAACGAAGTCCACCGTGTGTGAATGGCGGCGCGTCCAGAACATCTTCTTGGTTCTAGCAAATCCCAAGCCCTGCGCGGATACGGAAAATGCCTTGCAGGCCTTCTCAAGGCCAATGCGAATTAGGGGAGTGAGGGATGCCATTTCGGAATGGTACCGATCGAATGGCTAGACCGACCAAACCCTGGAGCTGGAAACCATCTCCCGCGCCTCACAAGAGCAGTCGGTGCGGGCGCCGACAAGATTGAGTGGGCGAACCAGGCTTCTGAAACGCGACCGCACTGGTTAGGTCTTCGACAACAATCGGGCCAACGCCGGACCTTCGTCGCAGGCTCACAACGATGTCATCGGAAGCGTGTGCGAACTGGCCATGCGGCAGTCAAGAAGCGGCCACAAGCAGCCACTCGGCGGGCTCATCGAATATGAAAATCGAAGATTGCTACATCGAGTTCCGGCGCCGCCTCAAGGCTTCTGGCAAGAAGGTAACCGGCCTGATGCCTGGCACCAACGCAGGTTGGCGCAGGAGCAGAGACGATGCAGCCGAAAAATCACTTCACATGAATTCTGGGCGAGAACTTTACCGTCGGCGAGCTCGTGCCTCGCACGTCGGCATGCCAGCCAAATACCGCGCCGTCGTGTCGAGGTCCGTCTCTGAAAGGGTCGTGCCGTCAGTCGCATCGTATCCGGGCTATCGACCGAAAACTTCCAATCACCGCATGGCCAGGTCCAGACCCATCCAATTGCAAACTTCGAAGGTGAGGAAGAGCACGAGGAACGCAGAAGCGACGAACGCCGCGCCCACCTTGACGGATGTCAGTACCACTGCAACTGTCTTTTGATTCTTGTCCTTCTGTCCCCGTTCGTAATGCCACTTGACGGCTAAATACATGCCCACGCTGAGCACGAGGATCTTGAAAATAACAAAAGAGATAGGGATTGAATTCATGATTGAAAGGACATTGGGTGACAGACGGCGAAGTGCCCGAGTGCGGCGAGTAGCTCAATAGACCGATGAAGAAACGGTCAATCAATCAATCTAACGAAACGGTAGCGGTCAGCTAAATGAGCGTCCGCAAGACGCGTCGAAAGGCGGAGCAGTCTGCCTGCACCACAGAAGCACTCTCATCGTGCTGTCGAGTGTTCATCTTCCAGACTGATACGTACAGAACCAGATCGGCTGAAAATTTTCGTATCAGATGCAAGGAGGTCGGTAGTCGCGCCGGGGCAGGCCGACGTCTGATATGACAATCTCGGGAGCGGTCCAGAACGACCGTATCAGAAAGAGATGCCCGTGAACCGCTACGAGAAGCTTGCCGACAACATCGCTCAGCGTATCCGCGCGGGTAGCCTGAAGGCGAACGATCGCCTTCCCTCCGTGCGCGAACTGAAGTCGCAAATGGGCATCAGCGCGTCCACCGTGTTCTCTGCTTACTACCTGCTGGAGGCGCAAGGGCTTGTCGAAGCGCGGCAGCGGTCGGGATACTTCGTTCGAGCGGGCGCGGAAATGCCGACCAACGAACTCGCCGCCAGCGAGCCTGTCCTCCGGTCCATGTCGGTCGACGTCTCGTCGCTTGTCTTTCAGGTCCTTGCGCAGGCTCGCGAGCGCGATATGGTCCCGCTCGGCTCGGCCTTTCCGTCGCCAGAGCTGTTTCCCTTCGAACAACTTGCCGCCGGCCTGACGCGAGCGCTCAAGCGGATGGATCCTTGGCAGACCGTCGAAGATTTGTCACCAGGAAACGCCCTATTACGCCATCAGATCTCCCTCCGCTACGGCAGCGTCGGGATGGATGTTCCAGCGTCTGAACTGGTCATCACCAGCGGGGCGATGGAAGCCCTCAATCTTGCACTCGAATCGGTGACGCAGCCAGGCGACGTCGTGGCGATCGAAACGCCAACCTTTTATGGTGCGTTGCAGGCACTGGAGCGGCGCGGTCTTCGCGCGGTCGAGGTTGAGACCCACCCGCGTACAGGCGTAGATCTCAGCTCTCTTGCTCGCGTGCTCGACCAGCATCCGGTGAAGGCCTGCTGGTTCATGCCGACCTTCCAGAATCCGATGGGCTGCACCATGAGCGACGCAGCCAAAGAGCAACTGGTCAGCATGCTCGCCGCCCGCGCCATACCGCTGATCGAAGACGACGTGTACGGCGAGCTCGCGCATGGGGCTCGGAGACCGCCACCAGCCAAGGCCTGGGACCGGGCTGGCGGGGTGCTGCACTGCAGTTCTTTCTCGAAATCCCTGGCACCCGGATATCGCATCGGTTGGGTAGCGGGCGGTCGCTTTGCAGCCACTTTGAGTCGGAACAAGTTGATGAGCTCGCTGGCGACGGCACTCCCCTCGCAACTGGCGTTGCAGGAGTACCTCCAACACAAGAGTTTCGATCGCCACCTGCGCGCCCTGCGGCATTCGCTCAGCCGCCAGCAGGCTGCATGCTTGCGACTCATCGATCGATACTTTCCGACTGGAACGCGGGTCACGCGTCCCGAGGGTGGCTATTTCCTGTGGCTCGCGCTGCCAGAAGGTGTCGACTCGCTCGCACTGCACCAGGACGCTCTTCGGCTCGGCATAGGCGTAGCGCCGGGCCATTTGTTTTCAGCCGACCGCCGATACACCCGGCACCTGCGCATCAACTACGGGCATCTCGGCGACCCGCGCCTGGAAGGGGCTATCAGGAATCTTGGAGATCTCGCCAACGCGCAGCTTAAATCTACAACTGGAAAATCGAGGCAATCTTCGAGGAACGTTCGTCGAGACCCTAGTTAGTGTCAATGCAGATCGAGGTCCGCCGCCTTCGACTGACTCTCAACGTCATGCGCGCCGCCTCTGTTCAGTCGTCGACGCTTCACCGCAAGATGGCACAAAGGCCTAAAGCGGTAGCCCCGACTTCTTGGCGACATGATTGAGGGCGTCGTGGACGACTGCGCTTTAACGTTGCCGAGTGGCCAGTTGAGAATTCCTTGACTCATCGAGACTCGTCCACCTTCGCTGGCAGCGACTGTTTTTTTCAGACTTTGACGGCCTCCTCAGGGCCCATTTCAGCCATCCAGTCTTCCCCATAACCGCTATTTAAGAAACTCGAGCCAATCGAAATGTCTGGCCGGAGCGCTGCATTGAACCCCACCCCCAAGCCACCATCACCGCTGATGCGCGCCTTGCTGTACTGCTTTGCCGTGCTGTGCCTTGTCCTGGGCCTGATCGGCGTCGTGCTGCCGGGCATGCCGACGACGGTATTCATCCTGCTGGCTGCATGGGCAGCTGCGCGCAGCTCGCCGCGCCTGCACGGCTGGCTGCTCGGGCACCGGCTGTTCGGCCCGCTGCTGCACAACTGGCAGAACGGCCGCACCGTGAGCCGCCGTGCCAAGTGGAGCGCGACGATCACCATGGCTGCCTGCGCCGTGATCGTGTCGCTGACCGCGCACAGGTGGTGGCTGGCCGCGCTGGCCATCGGTTGCATGGCCATCGTGCTGGCGTGGCTGTGGTCGCGCCCGGTGCCGCAGTAGTTGCGACGACGCGCAGCGGCTGATGCAATCGCTGCAGAATCGACCTTCTCCCCCACCAAAGAGACCCAGGCCATGCGCTTCTTCCATCTGCCCGCGATGCGCGGCGGCCTGTTGGCCCTGCTGGCGGCCGTGCTGTTCGGCATCAGCACACCGCTGGTCCAGCTGGCGGGCGCCGGGCTGGGCGCCTTCACCACCGCCGCCCTGCTCTATGCCGGCGCCGCGCTCATGGGCGCATGGCTGCGGCAACCGGTCGAACGCGAAGCGGCCCTGCGCCGTGCCGATCTGAAGCGGCTGTCGTGGATGGCGCTCTTCGGCGCGGTGGTCGGCCCCGTGGGCCTTGCCTGGGGCCTGCAGCACACCAGCGGCACCAGCGCATCGCTCATGCTCGCCCTTGAGGCCCTGTGCACCGCCGTGCTGGCCCGCATGCTCTATCGCGAGGTGATGGACCGCCGCGTCTGGACCGCGATGCTGCTGTTGCTCGCGGGCGGCATGGTGCTGGTGGTCGATCGCGGCCTGAACGGCGGCGCGCAGCTGCTGGGCCTGCTCGCCGTGCTGGCGGCCACGCTCGCCTGGGGCATCGACAACACCTTGTCGCGCGCGCTGGCCGAACGCGATCCGGGCCAGGTGGTGCTGGGCAAGTCGCTGCTCGGCGTGGGCGCCACGGTGCTGCTCGCGGTCGCTGCCGGCGAGCCCCGGCCTGAATGGTCCGCCGCACTGGCGTTGCTCGCCATCGGTGCCAGCGGCTACGGTCTGAGCCTGCGGCTGTACCTGTTGGCGCAACGGGCGTTCGGCGCGGCGCGCACCGGCTCGGTGTTCGCGTTCGCGCCCTTCATCGGCGCACTGGTCGCCATTGCGCTGGGCGACCGGAGCCTGAGCTGGGGCATGGCCACCGGCGGCGTGCTGATGCTCGCGGGGGTCGCCCTGCATCTGGCGGAATCGCACGGCCATGCGCACGACCACGAATGGCTCGACCACGAACACGCGCACCGGCATGACGATGGCCACCACGACCATGTGCACGAGCCGATGCCGGTGGGCGAGCACAGCCATCCGCACCAGCACACGCCCCTGCGCCACACGCATCCGCACGTGCCGGACGTGCACCACGCGCATCCGCATTGAAGCTTCAAGGGACAACAGCAAGGTCCGCCGTCGCTTCGACGTTCTTCTGGACAGGCAAGCGCCTTCAGCGCATCGGTACGGCGCCGCAGAAAACCGGGCCGATCCAGCCCTGTCGAACCCCGGCCCTCAGTGCCCGCCGAACGACGCAACGCTGCGAACGCCCTTGGAAATGCGCCACAACGAGACGCACCAGCCGTCGCAGTCTTCCTCGACGAGGATGGCGGGCAGGTCGCCACCATCAAGGTCGAAGTACCCCGTGGGCTTGGCCGGAAGCATTCCCCGGTACGCATACGCCCCGTCCTCCTTCACGAAGACATAGTGGCGTTGCGCGTAGTACTGGCCAGGTTCATCCCGCACCTCATTGCCCGGCACGACGAGAGTGGTGCGCCCTTCGTCCGAGGCAGACACCGCCGTGGCCGCGGCCAGCTTCAACTGCTTCGCGGGCAGGCGCGGGCGTGGCTTGTTCGCATCGATCAGGGCTTTCAGCGCCGCCTGCTCGTCAGGCGTGACTGCCCGCGTGTTCCAGCGCGTGGTCCGCGTGGGCTTCAATGAAAACATGCCGAACCGTTGCGCGCCTGACTTGGGTGCCGGCCCCCTCACGATGACTTCGGCCGCCTTCCATGCGTCCGGACTGTCGGCCTCATGCGGCTGCGCCTCGCAGGTGAACCGCGCGTTCTGCCCGAAGCTGTAGACAGGGAGCCCGCTGCCGCAATGCGCGGTCAACGCGCGGGAGTCCGCTTGCCTGGCGAAATTGACGACCACCGGCTCATCGCTGTCCTTGGACGAGAACCATGCAAAGAACAGGTCCGGACGGGTGCTCGTGCTCTCCATCGCCCCTCCGGCCATGGACGATGCGGACGCAAGACAAAGTGCCGCGCAAACGGCGTAGCGAACAAGGGGCTTCATCGCGGTGCTCTCCAGGATTCGCGCCCGACTGTAGCCGGACACGGCACCGTCGCGATGACAGATCAGAGCTTCCTGTCCTTCGCCACCGGCACGCTCTTCGGCGATGCCATTCCAGGCGGCGCGATGAGCACCATCGCGCCGTCCTGCCCGCGTCGGATGTGCAGGCGGGTGCCGTCGAGCAGGCGGTCCAGCGCGGCATCGGGGGCGATCTTTCCCTGGACGCCCCGCGTCGACAGGTCCTTGACGTCTTCCACCTTGTAGATGAGCTGCACGCCCGACTGCGCGATGTAGGCGTCGAGCGCGGGCTTCAGCTCGCCGCCGGGCACGTCGAACTCCCGGATGGTGGCGAACGACAGGCCCGCCGTCAGCACGCACGCCGCCGCAACGGCCATGCGCCGGCCCGTTCCGGCCTGGAGGATGGGGCTCTGCCTCCCGATTCGATTCATGTAGGTGTGTTTCCAGCGAGATGAGATGGTTTTTCTTGTTACCCCCATGAGACGAGTGCGGGCGCGCTTTCCGGTAACGGGCGCGCCCCAATTGGGTGCCACCTAGAATTTCGTGGTGCTCCTCACCGTGCGTTACCGGAAATCTTCGGGCCGTTCGTCTCAGTGTCTGTCGCCAATCCCGGCGACGAGCCGTCCGCCCATCCGGCCATTCCCAGGAGCGCTTTTTTGGTTCTCAGTGACTTGGACAACTGGTTTGTCAGGGAAGTGCTGCCCATGGAGGCGGCGCTCACGCGGTTCCTTCGCCGCAACTGGCGCGACGAAGCCGAAATACCCGACCTGCGCCAGGACGTCTACATGCGCATCTATGAGTCCGCGGCCAAGGCCGTGCCCGATCTGGTCAAACCCTTCGTGTTTGCCATTGCACGCAACCTGCTGATCGACCGCGCGCGGCGGGCGCAGATCGTGTCGATCGAAATCATTGCCGACCTCGACGCGCTCGATTTCTCGGCCGACGAACTCACGCCCGAGCGCCATGCCGCCGGCCGCGGCGAACTGCGGCTGCTGCAGACGGCGCTCGATGCCCTGCCGTCCAAGTGCCGGCGCGTCATCGAGATGCGCAAGATCGAAGGCCTGTCGCAGCGCGAGGTCGCCACGCAGCTCGGCATCACCGAAGACACGGTCGAGCGGCAGGTGTCCCGTGGCGTGCGGGCGCTGGCCGATGCGCTGCTGTCCGACGGCGTGCAGCTGGCCACCAAGGCCTTCGGCCGGGCGCAGAACGAAAAGAGGCTTTCGACATGACTGAAGCCGAACGCATCGAATCCGCGGCGGCCGACTGGCTGGCGCGCCGCGACAGCGGCACATGGACCGACGCCGACCAGCAGAAGCTGGACGCCTGGATCGCCGAGTCGATCGCGCACCGCGTGGCATGGCTGCGGCTGGCCAGCGTGTGGCAGCGCAGCGACCGGCTGAGCGTCTTGCGGGCGCCGCCGTTCCTGGCGGGCGCATCGACGAATACGTCGAACACACCAGATACGCCGCCGCCTGCGCCCATCCGCATCCCCCTGCCCGATCCCGCATCCACCACCGAGCCACGCACGGCACCGCCGCAACGCCTGTCGCGCTTTTCCACGCAGCGCATCGCGGCCGGCCTGCTGGTCGCTGCCGCCGCCTGCAGCTGGCTGGGCTGGCGCTACACGCAGGACTGGCAGAGCGAGCACTACGCCACCGCCGTGGGCGCGCGCCAGTCGGTGGCGCTGCCCGACGGCTCCGTGCTCACGCTGAACACCGCCACGCACGTGCGTGCGGTGGTGAACGGCAGCGGGCGCAAGGTCTGGCTCGAAGACGGCGAGGCCTACTTCGACATCGCACACGACAAGGCCCATCCCTTCGTCGTGATCGCGGGCGACCGCCGCATCACCGTGCTGGGCACGCGCTTCCTGGTTCGCCGCCAGGGCGAGCAGGTGAACGTGACGGTGGAAGAAGGACGCGTGCAGATCGCCTCGGCACAGGCCGCCAAAGAGGTCGCGCCAACGATCATCACGCGCAACCAGGCCGCGGTTGCCAGCCCGAACAGCGTGCTGGTGATGTCGAAGGCGCCCAAGCAGATCGACGACGAACTGAGCTGGCGCCAAGGCCGGCTCGTGTTCGACCAGACGACGCTGGGCGACGCGGCCGCGCAGTTCAACCGCTACAACACACGCAAGCTGGTGATCGCCGATCCGGCCGTCGCGCACATTCGCATCGGCGGCAGCTTCGAGGCCAACAACATGAGCGGCTTCGTGGCCTTGCTCAAGCAGGGCTTCGGCCTCGCGGTGCAGGACGGTGGCAACGAAATACGAATTTCAAACTAGCTTATTACCGGAATGTGACCGGGCATTCGTCTCAGTGGATACCAAAACAAATACCACTCTGGAGACACCCATGAATCGAATCGCGCAAGGCCTGGGCCAGCCCGCCAGGAAGAAGAAACAGAAGAACAAACGCACGCCGGTGACGATCCCCGTGGCCATTCGCCACTGGGTCATCGGCGGCACGTGGGCACTGATGAGCGGACTGCCGGTGCTGGTGCATGCACAGGCGCAAGTGCAGGCACAGCAGGTGTTCGACGTCAGCGGCGGCGACCTGAAGACCGCGCTCGACGCCTACATCGCGCAGGGCGGCGTGCAGCTGCTCTACAAGGTCGACGACGTGAAGGGCATGGTCACGCGCGGCGTGAAGGGCGCGCTGTCGCCGCAGGAAGCGCTGTCGCGCATTCTCGAAGGCACGCCGCTGCTCACGCGCCGCGGCGACGACGGCGCGATCGTGGTCTATGCCGCCGCGGCCGCTGCTGCCGCCGCAAAGCCTTCGGCCGATGAGCCGCAGTCGCTCGACAGCGTCACCGTCACGGCCACGCGCCGCCGCGAGCCGGTGCGCGAAATCCCAATGCAGGTCAACGTGATGAAGGCCGAGACGCTGGAACGCGCCGGCGCCAAGAACCTGGCCGACTACGTGGCCGAGCAGCCGGGCGTGAGCCTCACGAGCAGCGGCAGCGTAGGCGGCATCCTCACCATGCGCGGGCTGACCACCGGCCCGGTGCAGGGCATCGCGACCGTCGGCGTGTATGTCGACGACGTGGCCACGGGGCAAAGCTCGTCGGGCGCGCTCGCCGGCTTCACGCCGCTGGACATGGGCATGCTCGACCTGAACCACATCGAGGTGCTGCGCGGCCCGCAGGGCACGCTGTACGGCGCCGGCGCCATGAGCGGCGTGCTCAAGTACGTGACCAACCAGCCCGACACGATGGAGTTCGCGGGCTCGGTGAAATTCGGCACCACGTGGACGCAGGGCGGCGGCCAGGGCTACTCGACCAACGCGGTGCTCAACGTGCCGATCAAGGAAGACGTGGCCGCCGTGCGCATCGCGGCCTTCACCGACCAGGTCGGCGGCAGCTACAACGCCATCGGCCCGGCCTGGGGCCGCAACATCGATCGCGGCCACACCGATGGCGGCCGCGTCTCGCTGCTGCTCACGCCCACGAAGGAACTCACGGTGCGCCTGACGGGCACCGTGCAGGACGTGAAACGCAAGGGCCTGGGCTTCGAGGACATCGACAAGCGGACCCTGCGCCCCTGGTCGCTCGACCGCACGCGCCAGCTGTCGTCCAGCGAGCCTTATGAAAACAAGACGCAGCTGTTCGGCCTGGACGTGGAGTACGACTTCGGCTGGGCCCGCCTGAACTCGATCACCTCCGCGCAGGACGTGAAGATCACCAACTCCGTCGACCTCACGGCCCTGTACGGGCCGGTGGTGACCGCGATGCGCCTGCCGGTGCTCTCGGTGCCGCTGGCCAGCACCGTGGAGCAGCATCGCATCAGCCAGGAGTTCCGGCTGACCTCGCGCTCGGGCACCACCATCGAGTGGCTGGCCGGCGTGTACCTGAACCGCGAACGCGGCAGCAACGACGGCACGGTCGGTGCGAACCTGGGCGGCGGGCTGGGCAACAAGAGCTTTCTGACGTCGACACAGTTCTCGCGCTACCGCGAAGAGGCCATCTACGGCGACGTCACCTGGAACGTGACGCCCGCGCTGTCGTTCACCGGCGGCGTGCGGCTGGCGCGCAACAACCAGCGCTACGGCAGCAAGCAGTCCGGCTCGCTGATCGGCCCGGTCGATTCCGTCGCCAGCGGCACCTCGTCGGAAAGCCCCACCACCTACCTGGCCGCGGCCAAGTACACGCTGTCGGACACCAGCAACGTGTACTTCCGCGCGGCGAGCGGCTACCGCCCCGGCGGCCCGAACGTGCTGAAGGCCGACACCGACCGCAACATCGTGCAGCCGATGTTCAAGTCCGACTCGCTGTGGAGCTACGAGCTCGGCTACAAGGCCGACCTGCTCGACCGCAAGCTGTCGCTGGAAGCCGCGCTCTATGACATCGAATGGCGCGACGTGCAGCAGCCCACGCGCAGCGGCGGCTTCGTGTTCGTCACCAACGCCGGGGGCGCACGCATCAAGGGCGGCGAACTCACGCTCAACTGGAAGCCCAGCAAGGAGTGGCGCTTCACCGCCAACGCCGCGCTCATCGACGCGCGCCTGACCGAAGACGCCAAGGGCCTGGACGCCAGGGCCGGCACCCGCCTGCCCCAGACGCCGCGCTTCGCGACCACGCTGGGCGTGATGCGCAACTTCAGCGTCGCCGATCACCCGGCGTACTTCGGCGTCAGCGCGCGCTACACCGGCAAGCGCGACGCGGGCTACCCCGGCAGCGCGGTCATCCCGAGCATCAAGATGCCGGCCTACACGATGGTCGACCTGCAGGCGGGCATCGACTTCCAGCGCTTCAGCCTCGCGGCCTATGTGCGCAACCTGGCCAACAAGCGCGGCATCGTGTCGATCGACACCGGGCTGGTGGCGAACCCGAACCTGGTGCAGGCGGCGCTGGCGCCCTCGCGCACCGTCGGCCTGACCGTCAACGTTCCTTTCTGAGATGTCGAGCGTCAATCCGCTGGCGGCCGCGTTGCCGCCGGATGCGGCGAGCCCCGCCGCACAGGAAACGGCACGCAAGGCCCCGTCCAGCGCGTGGTATGCGCTGGCGGTTCTGGTCATCGCGACGGTGCTGGGCTCGATCGACAAGGTCATCCTCACGCTGCTGACGGAGCCGATGCGCATCACGCTGTCGCTCTCCGACACGCAGCTGGGGCTGCTGCAGGGCGCGGGCATCGTGCTGTTCACCGGCATCGCCACGCTGCCGCTGGGCTGGCTCAGCGACCGCTACGACCGGCGCGTGGTGCTGGCGGCCTGCGTGGTGCTGTGGAGCGCCGCCACCGCCATGCGCGGCACCGCCATGGACTACGGCGTGCTGTTCATCGCCTCCATCGGCCTGGGCGTGGGCGAAGCGGGCCTCGGCCCCATCACCAACAGCATGATTCCCGACCTGTTCCCACGTACGCAGCGGGTGCTGGCCAACGCGGTGTTCGCGCTGTCGGCCATCTTCGGCAGCGCGCTCGGCGCACTGCTGGGCGGCACTGTCGTGCACCTGACCGACGACCTGCGGCACTGGCTGCCCGCGTCGATGCAGCACCTGGAGCCGTGGCGGTTGACCTTCTTCGTGATGGCGTCGGCGGGCCTGCCGGTGGCGCTGCTGGTGCTGTCGATTCGCCGCACGCGGCGCGGGGGCGCGCAGCCCGTTGCCCCAACGACTTCCACGACGCACGATGCCGCGCCTGCAGCATCTGTTGTGGATCAAGCCAACGCGGCCGATGCCGACGACGCGGCCAGCACCATCAGCTTTCGCGACCATCTGCGCCAGCACTGGCGCACCTTCGCGGGCCTCGTGGTCGGCGCGGGCCTGGCAAGCATCGGCATGAGCTCGATCGGCACCTGGCTGCCGATCATGGCGGCGCGCCAATACGGCGTCACGCCGGCCCAGATGGGGCAAGGCATGGGGATCGCCTTTCTCTGCGGCACGGTGATCGGCGGCCTGCTGGGCGTGGTGGCGATGCGCTACGTGCAACCCCGCATGGGGCCGGCCGCCGCGCTGCGCATCATCATGCTGGGCAACCTCACGGCCGCGCTGCTGTCGTCGCTGCTGCTGTTCACGCGCTCGGCGACCGATGCGTTCACCTTGCTGGCGCTGCTGGTCATTCCGCTCATCAGCGGCGCGGTGCTGCTGCCCAACGTGCTGCAGGACGCGGCACCGCCGCACCTGCGCGCCCGCACCATCGCACTGCTCTCCGTGGGCGGCCTGCCGTTCGCCGTGCTGGGCCCGCTGGTGGTCGGCATGTTGTCGGACGCACTCAAGTCGGTGCCCAACGGGCTGGCGATGGCCATCGTCGCCACGACGCTGATCGGCGGCCTCATGGGCGCCATGGTGCTGCGCGCCACCGAAGGCCCGTTCGTGCGCCTGATGCGCGCGGCAAGGCCCACCTGACCGCCCCTCTCTCTCGTTTCTTCCTCGCTCTTCCCTCCCCTTCGTTGTCCTTCCATGTCACAACAACCTTCGTCGTCCTTACCTGACTCCCCCTCTTCGCCCGCTGCCGCGGAAGCGGCCGCGCTGGCCGCCATCGATGCACTGGTGACGCCCCTCAACCGCAGCGACGCACCCGGCATGGTGATCGGCATCGCGCGCCATGGCCGCCTGCTGTACCGGCGCGCCGTCGGCATGGCCAGCCTGGAGATGGGCGTGGCCAACACGCCGACCACGCGCATGCGCATCGCCTCCACCAGCAAGCACTTCACCGCGATGGCCGTGCTGCTGCTGGCCGAAGACGGCCTGCTCGACGTCGACGACGCAGTGCAGAAGCACCTGCCCGAGATGCCGCAACTGAGCGCCAACGGCCCCACGCTGCGCCACCTGCTGACCCACACGAGCGGCTGGCGCGGCCACGACGAGCTGTGGGCCATCGCGCACGGCCTCACCTTCACCCGGCCGGGCCCGGGGCTGCCTTCGATGGCGCGCCAGAGCGAACTGAACTTCGAGCCCGGCACGCAGATGGTCTACAGCAACGGCGGCTACTTCCTGCTGGCGAAGATCGTCGAGCGCGTGAGCGGCCAGAGCTTCAACGACTTCCTGAAGGCGCGCCTCTTCGGTCCGCTGGGCATGCCCGATACCGCATCGGTGGTGTCCGACCTCGACGTGGTCCCCGGCCTGGCCGGCCAGTACCTGCCCGCGCCCGGCGGTGGATGGCAACGCGGCGTGTACCCGTGCGAGCTCGACGGCGGCGGCTCGCTGGTGTCGACGGTGGACGACATGCTGCGCTGGCAGGCGCACATGCGCAGCAGCGAGAAGATCGTGGGCAGCGCAAGAAGCTGGGCCCTGCTGAGCGAGCCCACCACGCTGTCTTCGGGCTCGAAGGTGACCTACGGCTTCGGGCTGGCGCGCCACCCCTACCGCGGGGTCGAGATCGTGCATCACGCGGGCGCGGTGCTCGGTGCCCAGTCGCAAATGCTCAGCGTGCCGGCCCACGGGCTGGACATCATCGTCATGGTGAACGGCGCGCCGGTGGCCCCGTCGCCGCTGGCCCTCAAGGTGGTCGAGCTGCTGCTGGGCGACGCGCTCGAGCCGCATGAAGTGCGGCCCCTGGCCAGTGCCTTCCCCACGCTGATCGGCCAGCGCTACCACGCGCCGTCCACCGGCAGCCTGATCGGTTTCGCCGACGTCGGCGGCAAGCTGGGCATGTCGTGGCAGGCCGGTGCGCCGAAGCCGATGCACCAGGGCGAAGGCAAGCTGTGGCTGGGCCTGCAGGACCTGCCGGTGAACGACCTCGTGCTCGACGCCGGCGACATCGACCCGCAGCGCGCGCCCGACACGCTGGTGCTGCACGAAGGCGGCCAGCCGCGCCGCTTCGAGCGCATGGGCGAGACCGTGCCCGATGTCGCCACGCTGGCCGAACAGCTGTGCGGCGACTACACCAGCGCCGACCTCGACGCCACCGCGCAGATGGCGCTGGTCGACGGCAGGTTGCTGCTCACGGTGCAGGGCCGCCACGGCCAGCACGCCTGCGCGCTGACGCCCGTGTCGGCCGACGTGATGACGCTCACCTCGACCGATCCGGTGCTCAGCCAGATGGGCAACTCGCTCCTCAACGTCGAACGCAAGGCGGGCCGGGTCGTCGGACTCCGGCTCGACACCCTGCGCACCCGAAACATCCACCTCGTCCGTCAGGAGCCACGCGCATGAAGTTCTTCACCACACTCCTTGCCACCGAAACCAACACCTTCGTCTCCGCCCCCACGGGGCAGGGCAGCTTCGAGGAATACGGCATCTTCCACGGCGACTCCAGCACGCGCGACGCATCCGGCTATGGCATGTTCGCGGTGGAGCTGCGCAAGCAGCTGGCCGCCGAAGGCCACGAGATGATCGAGAGCCTGCTGGCCTTCGCGCAACCGCTGGGCCGCACCGTGCGCCCGGTGTACGAAAGCCTGCGCGACGAGATCCTGGCCGACCTGCGCGACGCCGGCCCGGTGGACGGCGTGATCCTGGTGCTGCACGGCGCCATGGTGGCCGACGGCTACGACGACTGCGAAGGCGACCTGATCTCTCGCGTGCGCGCCATCGTCGGCCCGAAGGTGCCTGTCGGCGTGTCGCTCGACCTGCACTGCCACTTCACGCAGCAGATGCTGAGCGAGTCTGACGTGATCATTTGCTACAAGGAATATCCGCACACCGACGCGCTGGACCGCCTGCGCGAACTGGCCCGCATCGTGATGGACACCGCGCAGGGCCGCGTGCAGCCGGTGACGGCCGTGCACGACTGCCGCATGGTGGGCAAGTGGCACACCACGCGCGAACCGATGGCCAGCTTCGTGCGCCGCATGGAAGCCTGCGAGAAGCTGCCGGGCGTGCTCTCGGTGTCGCTGGGCCATGGCTTCCCGTGGGCCGACGTGCCCGAGTCGGGCGCCAAGCTCTGGGTGGTGACCGACAACGACCCCGCGCTGGCCGCGCAGCTCGCCGATGAATTGGGCCGCGCGTTCTGGGACCTGCGCCACCAGACCGGCGTGCCCTCGCTCTCGATCGACGAGACGCTGGAGCGGGCCATGGCCACGCCGGGCGGCCCGGTGGTCATCGCCGACACGGCCGACAACGCTGGCGGCGGCGCCACCAGCGACAGCACCTTCGTGCTGCGCGCGATCGTCGAGCGCGGCATCGCCGATGTGGCCTTCGGCGGCGTCTGGGACCTGGGCGCGGTGCAGCTGTGCCGCGACGCGGGCGTCGGCGCCAGCTTCGAGCTGCGGCTGGGCGGCAAGTGCGGCCCGGCCTCGGGCGACCCGATCGACCTGCACGTGACCGTGAAGGCCGTGCGCGAAGCGCATTCGCAGCGCGGCCTCGTGGCCGGCAACCACACGCCCATGGGCCCCTGCGTGTGGGTGCAGGCGGCGAACGGCGTGGACATCGTGCTCATCAGCAAGCGCAACCAGGTGATCGGCAGCGACCTCTTCACGGGGCTGGGCATCGACCTGTCGGCCAAGAAGCTGGTCGTGGTGAAGTCGGCGCAGCACTTCCATGCGGAATTCGGCCCCATTGCCAAGTCGGTGCTGTACGTGTCGACGCCGGCCGCGCTGAGCACCGACTTCGCCAACCTGCCCTACCGCGTGCGCGACCTGGACTACTGGCCGCGCGTGGAAGAACCGAAGCGTGCCGGGCGTTCGTTGCCGTCGTCGCCTTCATCGCCTTCATCGTCTTCATCGCCATCGTCGGCAGACGGGCGCGGCATGCCCGCGCCCGGCGAGCTCTACACCGTCGACGGCCGCAAGATGCACCTGCAGCGCAGCGGCCCCGTGCCGGCCAGCGCGCAGCAGCCCACGCTGGTGATCGAAGCCGGTGGCGGCTGCGCTTCGCCGATCTACGCGCGCCTGCAGCAGATGCTGTCGGCCAGGTACCCGGTCATCAGCTACGACCGCGCCGGCATGGGCTGGAGCGAGGCCGACGACGCGCCCTTCGACGGAAAGCGCAACGCGCAGCAACTGCATGCGCTGCTGGCCGCGGCCGAGGTCACCGGCCCGATCGTGCTGATCGGCCATTCACTCGGCGGCCTGCTCAACCGCATCTACACCGGCCTGTACCCCGAGCAGGTGGTCGGCGCCGTCATGCTCGACGCCAGCCACTGGGACCAGTTCGAGGTATTCAAGGGCCTGCCGCCCGAACACCTGGCGACCGAGCGCAACAAGCGCGCCGAGTTCCAGGCCGGTGGCCCGCCGCCGCCGGAGTTCGCGCCGGTACAGGCCCTCTTTGCCGACATGCCGCATGTGCTGCGGCAGATGGCCGCCAACTACACGCCGCAATCCATCGACACGATGGCCAGGGAGGTCGTGGCCCTGCCGCATGTCGCCCGGCAGGCCGGCGCGTCGCCCGACCTGGGCGCTCGTCCGCTCGCGGTGCTGTCGGCCACGGTCATGCAGAAGTTGCCGCCCGGTGCCGAGGAAGGTGCCGAAGTGCAGCGGCGCTGGCCCGAGTACCAGCAGGCCTATGCGGCGCTGTCGACGCGAAGCCACCTGTGCCCTGTCGAAGGTGCCGAGCACATGACGCTGGTGCTGCTGCCGCCCTTCGTGAACCGCATCGCCGCGGAAGTCGACTGGATCATGTCGGAGCTCGGATGCGCCCGATGACGCCGCTTGCACACACGGCGCTGGCCGAGCTGACCACGCCCGCGCTGCTGCTCGACCGCACCGTGCTGGAGCGCAACTGCGACGCGATGGCGCAGCGCGCCGCGCGGCACGGCGTGGCGCTGCGCCCGCACCTGAAGACGTCCAAGTCGGCCGAGGTGGCACGCGTGGCCACGCGCGGGCACAGCGGCGCGATCACGGTGTCCACCGTGGCCGAGGCCGACTACTTCGCGCGCTACGGCTTTCTCGACCTGACCTACGCGGTGGGCATCAGCGCGAGCAAGGTCGATGCGCTGCACCGCGTCCAGCGCCTGCACGGTGCCCGCGTGAACCTGCTCGCGGACTGCGTCGAGGCGGTGCGTGCCGTGGCCGCGCGTGCGCGCGCGCTGGGCGCAAGCTTCGGCCTGCTGATCGAGATCGACACCGGCGGTGGCCGTGGCGGCGTCGCGCCCGACGACGAAGAGGCGCTGCGCGCCATCGCGGCCGAAGTGCAGCGCAGCGGATCGCTGACGCTGGCCGGCGTGCTCACCCATGCCGGCCACAGCTACCACGCCGATGGACTGGAGTCGATCCGCGCCATCGCCGAAGCCGAGCGTGCCGGTGCGGTGCGCGCGGCCGAGTGCCTGCGCGCAGCCGGCTTCACGGTGGACGTTGTGAGCGTGGGCGCCACGCCCACGGCGGTGTGTGCCGAGCGGCTCGACGGCGTCACCGAGATGCGCCCCGGCGTCTACACCTTCTTCGACCTCGACCAGGCCGCGCGCGGCATCTGCGGCATCGAGGACATCGCGCTGTCGGTGCTGGCCACCGTGATCGGCCACAACCCGCGCTCGCGCCGCGTGCTCATCGATGCGGGTGCGCTCGCGCTGTCGAAAGATGAATCGGCCGCCGAGTTTCGCGACGGGCTGGGCTTCGGGCTGGTCTGCCGCGTGGACGGCACGGCACCGCTGCCCGGATTGCGCGTGGCCGAGTTGCACCAGGAGCACGGCCTCGTTGCCTCCGGAGGCGACGGCCACGGCGACAGCGACGACGACCTGCGGGCCATGTTCGAGGCACTGCCCATCGGCAGCCGCGTGCGCATCCTGCCGCACCACGCCTGCATGACCGCGGCCCCCTACGACCGCTACCACGTGGTGCAGGGCACCGATGCGAGCGTGCACGCCGTCTGGGGCAAGGCCCTCGGCTGGCGCCCGGCCTGACCGGGCGCATGAACCACAGCGCCCTTTGCTTTTTTTGGAGACATACATGATGAAGACCTTTTTCGCGAAGCTGATGGCCGCGGCCGCTCCGCTCGTTCTGGCGCTTTCCCTCACCGCCGCACCGAACGCCGCCAACGCCCAGGCCACGCCCGAAGCCGCGCCCGCCGTTGCACCCACCGCCGCACCGGCAACGGACCCGTCGGCCGGCAGCGCCGCAGCACCGGCTTCCACAACACCGGCCGCTGTGCCTGCAGCCGCAGCCACCACCAAGGTCGACAACCCCTACGGCATCGGCGCGCTCTGGGCGCAGAGCGACCTGGTGGCCAAGGCCGTGCTGGCCATCCTGGCGATCATGTCGATGGGCAGCTGGTACGTGATCGTCACCAAGCTGCTCGAACAGATGCGCATGGGCCGGCAGGCGAAGGAGGTGGACAACGAGTTCTGGAACGAGCGCACCGTGCAGGACGGCACCGCCAAGCTCGCCGAGGGCAGCCCCTTCCGCTTCATCGCCGATGCGGGCGTGCATGCCACGCGCAAGCACGACGGCCTGCGCGGCAAGGTCGACTTCGCCGACTTCGTGGACCTGTGCATCCACCGCGCCACCGAGCGCGTGCAGCGGCGTTTGAGCAACGGCATGTCGCTGCTTGCCACGGTGGGTTCCACCGCGCCTTTCGTCGGCCTGTTCGGCACCGTCTGGGGCATCTACCACGCGCTCACCGCCATCGGCATCGCCGGCCAGGCATCGATCGACAAGGTGGCCGGCCCGGTGGGCGAATCGCTCATCATGACCGCCATCGGCCTGGCCGTGGCCGTTCCCGCGGTGCTGGGCTACAACTGGCTCCTGCGCCGCAACATCACCGTGATGGACGATGTGCGCGAGTTCAGCGGCGAGCTGCACTCGGTGATCCTGGCCGGCAGCGCCGCGGCCTGAGCCGCCGCGCCGCCGCACGGAACCGGGCCACATCATGGCGATGAACATTCCATCCGCCGGAGGCGACGAGGAGCAGGTCATTGCCGCCATCAACACGACACCGCTGGTGGACGTGATGCTGGTGCTGCTGATCATCTTCCTCATCACCATTCCGGTGGTCAATTATTCGGTTCCGGTGGAGGTCCCGAAGGAGCGCAACGAGGTGCGCGAAAGCAAGCCCGACACCGTCGTGCTGTCGGTCGATGCCTCGGGCCGGACCTACTGGTTCGACACCCCCGTGCGCGACACGAACGCGCTGGCCGACAAGCTCAAGAAGGTGGCGGCGATGAACCCGCAGCCCGAGGTGCACATCCGCGGGGACTGGCACTCCGACTACGAGCCGGTGGGAAAGATCATCTATGCGTGCCAGTCGGCCGGCATCGTCAAGGTCGGCTTCATCACCGAGCCGCCCGCGCGCAACTGAGAAGACACAGCCATGCCTAGAGAAAAACAGGGGCGTCGCCGAAGTGCGCCGTCCGACGAGCCGATGATGGACATCAACACCACGCCGCTGATCGACGTGATGCTGGTGCTGCTGATCATGCTCATCATCACCATCCCGATCCAGCTGCATGCGGTCAACCTGAACATGCCCACGGGCAACCCGCCGCCGAACGACATCAAGCCCGAGGTGCTGCGCATCGACATCGACGAACGCAGCACCGTGCTGTGGAACGGCGAGGCCATTGCCGACCTGCCCGAAGTCGAGCGGCGCTTCGAGCAGATCGCAACGCAGGCGGTGCAGCCTGAGGTGCACCTGCGCCCCGACAGGCGCGCCAGGTACAGCATCGTGGCCGGCGTGATGGCCTCGGCGCAGCGCTCGGGCCTGACCAAGCTGGGCATCGTGGGTTCGGAGCAGTTCATCCCATGAGCCGCGCCAACGACTTCGACCCCAAGTCCCGCTTCGGCCCGGTCGGCATCGGCGTGATGATCCTGTTCCACGTGCTGGTCGGCTATGCGCTCGTGTCGGGCCTTGCCCGCAAGACGATCGAGATGATCAAGAAGCCGATGGACGCGACGATCATCGCGGAGATCAAGCCGCCCCCGCCGCCTCCACCGCCGCCGCCCCCACCCAAGAAGATCGTCAAGCTGGAAACGCCGAAGGCGCCGCCGCCACCGCGGCCCGCCTACGTGCCGCCGCCGGCAGTGACACCGCCCGCGACCGCCGCGCCAACGATCACCGCGGTGCAGAGCGTGGAGCCGGTGGCACCGCCGCCGGCCGCACCGCCTGCCCCGCCCGCGCCACCGGCACCGCCGAAGGCGACCTCTTCGGACATCGCGGTGGCCTGCCCCAAGCAGGTCAAGCCCGAGATGCCGCGCAAGGCGCTGGACGAAGGCACCAGCGGCGTGGTCAAGGCCGAGGTGCGCATCAAGGGCAGCCACGTGACGGAGGTGCGCTTCCTGTCGGGGCCGCGCGTGTACTACGGTGCCGTGCGCTCGGCCATGATGCGCTACGAGTGCCAGACCACGGGCGACGCGGAGATCCTGGCCACGCAGGAGTTCGTCTTCAAGATCGAATAGGCAAGCCGCGCGCGGCCGCTCACTTGTCGACCGCGATGCGGGCCGTCTTGATGAGGCGGCCCCACTTCTCGCGTTCGGCCTGCATGAAGTCGCCGAAGCGCTGCGCGCTTCCACCGCCGTCTTCGGCGCCGAACTGGTCCAGCCGGGCGATCACGTCCGGCATGGCCAGCACGGTGTTCACGTCCTTGTTCATGCGGGCGACCATCGCCTGCGGCATCTTCGCCGGGCCGACCAGCCCGAACCAGATGCTGGCCTCGTAGCCTTCGTACCCCGACTCCGCGAGCGTCGGCACGGCGGGAAAATTCCTGGAGCGCTTGGCGCGTGTCTGCGCGATGGCCGTCATCTTGCCGCCGCCCAGGTATTGCGTGGCGGTGGTCATGCCTTCGAAGCTGTACTGCACGTGCCCGCCGAGCATGTCGCTCACCAGCGGCGCCGAGCCCTTGTACGGCACGTGCAGCACGTCGATGTTGGCGCGCGCCTTGAAAAGCTCCAGCGCCAGGTGCTGCGCCGACCCGTTGCCGGCCGAGCCGAAGATGACTTCTCCGGGCCGGCTGCGGCACAGCTCGACCAGCCCCTTGAGCGTCTTGATCGGCTGGTTGCTCGCGCAGATGAGCATCTGCGGCGTGGCGCCGACCAGCGCGATGGGCGTGAAGTCGCGCTCGGCGGAATAGCCCAGCCCCGGCTGCAGGCCGGGCGCGATGCCGTGGCTGTTGATGTGCGCCATCAGCAAGGTGCTGCCATCGGGTTCGGCGCGCGCCACCTGCTCGGCCGCGATGATCCCGGCCGCGCCCGCCCTGTTCTCGACGACGACCGGAATGCCCCACATCACGCCCAGCTTCTGCGCCAGCAGCCGGGCCAACACGTCGGTGCCGCCGCCCGCCGGGAACCCGACGACCAGCCGCGTCACGCTCTTGGGCATGGTCTGGGCGAACACGCCCGTTGCGGCCAGGGTGGCCGCGACGGCGCCCCCGGCAAATAGCCTGCGTTTCATTGTCTTTGTCTCCTGTTTTTTCTTCGGTATCAGGCGGCCAGTGCCGAGGCATTCGGCATGTGGAAGCCGCAGGCATCGAGGCCGGCCGCCAGCGCGGCGCGCTGCGCGGGTTCGATCTCGACCAGCGGTGGCCGCACCGCCGCCCAGCCGTTGTCGCCAGTCTGCCGCGCGATGGTCGCCTTCATGGCCGCGATCATCGGCAGCGCCTGGAAGACGGCGCGCGTTTCGTTGAGGGCTTTCTGCCTGTCGTCGGCATCCGCATCGCGCCAGTGCTTGTAGAGATGAACGATGGGCGCGGGATTCACATTGCCGGTGGCCGTGATGCAGCCCGCGCCACCGCCGCGCAGCGTGGGCAGCAAGACCGTCTCGGTGCCGGCGAACACGTCGAAGCCCTCGGGCTGGAATTCGCGCAGCAGGGCGGCCGTGTTGTTCCAGTCGCCCGAGCTGTCCTTGATGCCGGCCACCGCGCGCGGATAGGCCTTGAGCAGCCGCTCGATCAGCGCCAGGCTGATGCCGACCAGCGAGACCGGAGGGATGTGATACAGGTAGAGGCGCAGCCGCTCGTCGGCCACCGCATCGATCACCCGCGCGAAGCTGCGGAAGAGCCCTTCGTCGGAAATGCCCTTGTAGAAGAACGGCGGCAGCATGAGCACGCCGGCGCAGCCCGCGGCCACCGCATGCCGCGTGAGTTCGATGGTGTCGCCGAGCGCGCAGGCGCCGGTGCCGGGCATCAGGCGATCGGGCGGAATGCCGTGCGCCAGCAGCGCATCGAGCAGGCCGCGCTTTTCCTGGAGGGTCAGCGAGTTGGCCTCGGAGTTGGTGCCGAACACCGACAGGCCCACGCCCTGATCGAGCAGCCAGCGGCAATGCCTGACGAAGCGCGGCACCGACGGGGAAAGGTCGGCATCGAAGGGCGTGAGCACCGGCGACAGCACGCCGCGCAGCTTGGGTGCGCTCATTGCACGACGCCCCAGCGGCCGTACTGCTGCACGGCCTTCTCGTCGAAGCCGAAGCCCAGCCCCGGGGTCTGGTGCAGGATCACGCGGCCGTTCTTGTGCGCGAGCTGGCGATCGACGAGGCGGCGGAAGTTCAGCACCTGGTCGTCCCAGAAGAACTCCACGTAGCGCGCGTTGGGCGTGGCGGCAACCAGCGGCGCGTGCACGTCGTGGAACCAGTGCGGGCACATCACCACGCCGTAGCTCGCCGCCGTCGCGGCAATGCGCTTCCATTCGGAGATGCCGCCGCACACGAGCGCATCGGTCTGCAGGATCGATGCGGCGCCCTTGTCGAGCAGCTCCTTGTGGTACCAGCGGCCATAGCCGATCTCCGCCGTGGCCACGGGGATGCGCGTCAGCCGGGCCAGCTTCGCGTGGCTCTCGATGTCGTCGGGGCCGAAGGGCTCTTCGATGAAGTAGGGGTCGTAGGCCTCGAAGCGGCGGATGTACTGCATGGCCTGGGTGGTGTCGACCCAGCCGTTGTTGCAGTCCATCATCAGCTCGACGTCGGGGCCGACGGCATCGCGCGCGGCCTTCAGCCGTGCTTCTTCTTCCTTGGGCGAGAGGCGGCCGGTCTTCATCTTCACGGCCTTGAAGCCCTTGTCGACGTAGCTGGCCATTTCGTGGCCGAGCATCGCGGGCGTCTTGCCGTCGAGGTAGTAGCCGCCGCTGGCATAGGCGGGCACCGATTCGAGTTCGACCGCGCCCAGGTACTTGTGCAGCGGCAACCCCTGCGTGCGTGCGTTCAGGTCCCAGAGCGCCGTGTCGAGCGCGCTGATGGCACGCATGACCGTGCCCGAACGGCCCTGCAGCAGCGACTCCTGGTACATGGCCGACCACAGCCCTTCGACGGCATGGGAGTCCTTGCCGATCAGCACGGGGGCGAGCAGTTGCTCGACCGCCGCGGCAAACAGGCTGCCGCCGGCGCTGCCCACGTAGCAGAAGCCGATGCCTTCCACGCCGTCGTCGGAGCGGACCTTGACGAGCCCGTAGTGGCGCGTACTGACGGTGCGGTTGGAAAACGAAGTGACGCGGTCGAGCGGAACGGCGGCGGCACAGAAATGAATGGATTGAATCTTCGGCAATGCGGTCTCCTGTTGATGTTGCAGGAGATTCTGGGAGGCATCAAAGCAAAGAAAAATGGTTGTTCCATATCTTCTGAAGAAGTAAATTATTTCTTCCCGTGCGGGCACGATCGGCCCGCGCACCCGGCATCTACCGCACCCCGCACACCATGGACTCACGATTCCTGCAGAGCTTCGTCTCGGTCGTCGAACTCGGATCGATCGCCGAGGCGGCGCGCCATCTCGACATGACGCCCGCCACCATCGCGCAGCGCGTGCGGGCGCTGGAGGCGGACATCGGCAGCCAGCTCATCGTGCGCTCGGGGCGCACCGTGCGGCCCACGGTGTCGGGCACACGCATCCTCGCGCGGGCGCGCAACGTGCTGCGGGAGCTGAGGGACCTGCAGTCCGCGGCCTCGGACACGGAACTGCCGGCGGGGCCCTTGCGGCTCGGCGCCATTCCGACGGGGCTCATGGGCATCATCCCGCTCATCCTGAAAGACTGGGTCCGGCGGCATCCCCACATCGGGATCTACATCGAACCCGGCTCGACCACCGCGCTGTACGGCCGCGTCATGGCGGGCGAGCTCGATGCGGCGATCCTCGTGCACCCGACCTTCGAGCTGCCCAAGACGAGCAACTGGCACACCCTGCGCCGTGAACCGCTGGTCTTGTTGACGCCCGCGCGCATGAAGGTCGCGTCGGTGCCGGCCACGATCGCGCGCGAGCCGTTCATCCGCTACGACCGGCAGGTGGTCGGCGGCAAGATGGCCGACGACTACCTGCGGCAGCTCGGCATACGCCCCAACGTGCGCGTCGAGCTCGATGGCATCGAGTACATCGCCAAGCTGGTGGCCGAGGGGCTGGGGGTGTCGGTGCTGCCCGACTGGGCGGTGGTCGGCCCGCCCAACCGCGCGCTCAAAAAGTGGGCCTTGCCCGCGCCCTGCCCTGCGAGAACGGTGGGCGTGCTTTGGCAGCGTTCGACTGTCAGAGCGCCGCTGGTCGAAGCCCTCGTGCAGATTGCGCAGACGCATTTTCCGCAGGCGGCAGGCTGAACAACGCGGGCGCGCCTGCACCCGCGCCTTCTTCGCTCAGAGCGACCCTACGGCCCTTTCGGCCTCGACCTTGCGCTCGAGCGGCAACCAGAGCGTGAAGCGCGTTCCGCCGCTGTCGGATTCCCAGTTCACGGTGCCGCCGATGGCCTGCGCGCGCTGTTGCTGGTTGCGCATCCCGCGGCCGCTCCGGCGCAGCGCCTCGTCGACCGCGAAGCCGGCGCCGTTGTCTTCGATCACCACGCACACGCCCTGCCCCACCGTCGCGGTGCTGAAGCCGATGGTGGTGGCCCGCGTGTGGCGCAGCACGTTGGCCACGCACTCCTGCATGATGCGCAGGATGTGCAGCGCACTGCCCGGGTCGAGCCAGGGCAACGCGGGCACGGGCTGCACCTCCCAGCGCAATGCGACACCGGCGCTCTCGATGCGCGGCGCGAGGCGAAAGCGCAAGGTCGCCAGCAACAGCAGCAGGTCGGCGTCCACGCTTTCCATGGAATCGATCGCCAGCTTCAGGTCGTCCATACAGCCCTTGAGCACGCCGGAGATCTCGGCGTCGTTCATGGCGCCGCGCTCCACCGAACGGATGGCGCCGATCAGCGACGAACCCAGCCCGTCGTGCATGTCCTGCATGAGGCGCCTGCGCTCGGCGTTGAGCATCTGCTGGTTCTCGATCACGCGCAGCCGCCGGTAGCTTTGCTCCAGTTCGGCCTCGCGCTCCTGCAGCCGCTGCGCCAGGCCCGTGTTCAGCCGACCCACCTCGGCGAACGCGCCCGTGTAGCGCTGGAACATGATGTACGAGAAGACGAAGAACAGGCCGATGATCGCGTAGGGCGAGGTGTACACGCTCTCGGGGCTGACGAGGTTGTTCTGCAGCAGCCCGTCGTAGGACGTGAACCCGACCGCGAAAACGGTCCACCCCGCCACCAGCCGCCCTTCGGGCAATTGCGCGCGCAAGGCCTTGCGCAGGTTCACCGAGAAGATCAGCACCGCGACGGGCAGCACCGCCAGGTTGAGCAAGGGCGTGAGCAGGTAGAGGCTGACCGACACATGCGGCAGCGTGCCCACGCTGCAGGCCAGCGCCAGCCCGACCGACGTGCGTGTGAGCCACGGCGAGGGCTGCTGGTGCAGGCGCTGCAGGAACAGGTGAATGAGGATGATGAGCCACAGCAGCGAGGCCACGGTCATCCACTCGAACCACTCGTCGGACATAGGCAGGTAGCTGCCGCCCGCGTAGTAGTGAAGCATCCGCAGGAAGGCCAGCGCCGAGATGGCGGCGAACAGCAGGTAGAGCGATTCGCGCCGCTTGCCCAGCCACACCGCGAACGCGAAGGCGCCCACCGCCAGGAAGGCGGCGCTGCCCATGAACGGCAACTGCACCTGCAACAACTGGCGCGCCTGGTAGCGCCAGCTCAGCGAATCCTGGTCGCCCACCCACACGGTCGAGAACCCGCTCCCGCTGCTGCGCAGGCGGTTGACGCGGATCAGCACGGACGACGGCGACAACGCATCGGCCGTCGCGTTCAGCGGCAGCAGCAACGGATGGTTGTAGCCGTTGTGCACCGGGCTGCCGATCGACTGATAGAGCAACACGCCGTCGCCATACACCGCGATGTGGCCGAGGGTCTTCCAGCGCGGCAGGTACAGAAGGCGCGGCCGCTGCGATGGCGGCAGGCCCGCCAGGTCGAGGCGGTACCAGTCGGAGACCGTTCGCACGCCGCCCGCTTCGGTGGGGACCAGTTCGCGCGGGGCGGTGTACGGAAGGGCGACGACTTTCCAACCGTCCTTCGGCAACCCGGCGTCTTCGATGCGCCGCGGCGGGGACGAATAGCCGATGCCGGGAACGGACAGCAGTTCGGCCTGGGTGAAGTGAACGACGATGTCGTGTTGCGGCGGCGCCTTCGCGGCCGGTGGCTCACTGGCGTAGGCGCAAGGCACCACGACGGCCAGCCACGACAGCCACAGCAACCGTGCGAGCCAGTGGCCCACCAGCCACCCGCGTTGGCCGTCGTCGGGTTTCATGAAACGCTGATGTCCTGGAAGCCGAACTTGGCCAATTGCCGCGGATGCACCGCACGAATGCCCGCTTCGTGTGAAGTACCGCGCCCATGAGGCCGGCGATCTCGTCGACCGTGTTGCCTCATCGGAAGTCGCTCAACGCCCCGCGCTGGTGGCGAAACCGGTCGCCGCCGCGACGGTATTCCGCAATTCGGGAGCGCCGTCCGCCTGCGCAGTGCGAAGGGTGTGGCGGTCAAGGGCAACGGCGGGCGCGTTCATCAGGCCGCGATTATGTCCTTGGCCTACTGTTCCGGCCAACCGGGCGGAACACGGCAGGTCAGGCAGCACGCCCGACGACGACCGGCGCGTGCTCCGCCATCAGCGCGACGACCCAGTCGATGAACACGCGCAGCTTGGCACTGACATGCCGGTTCGGCGAAAACGCCAGGTACAGCGGCATCGGGTCGAGCCGCCATGCCTCGAACACGGGCACCAGCTCGCCGCGCGCCACGTGCGCCCTGGCCATGTAGTCCGGCAGCCAGAGAATGCCCAGCCCCGCCACGCCGGCTGCAAGGTAGGCATTGCCGTCGTCGACCGAGAACACGTGGCGGCCCTGCACCTCGATGCGCTCGCCCTCGCGGTGCATGGCATACGGAAAGGCCTTGCCGGTGCGCGACCACAGGAAGCCGACGATGCGGTGGTGCGTGTCTTCCAGCTCGCGCGGGTGCGAGGGCGTTCCGGCACGTTCGAGATAACCCGGCGCCGCATAGACCCCGAGCTGCAGGTCGCCCACGCGGCGCGCCATCAGCGAGGGGTCGGTGAGTTCGCCGCCGCGCACCACGCAATCGACGTTCTCGCCGATCACGTCCACCATGCGATCGCTCACGCCCATGTCGATCTGGATGTCGGGGTAGCGCGCATGGAAGGCCGGCAATGCCGGCACCAGGATCAGGCGCGCAAGCGGGCTGGGCACGTCCACGCGCAGCCGGCCCCTGGGCAGCGCCGCGGCGCTCGACAGGCTGGTCTCGGCATCGTCCATGTCGGCCAGCAGGCGCACCACGCGCTCGTAATAAGCCGCGCCGTCGGCGGTGACGTTCACCTTCCGCGTGGTGCGGTTGAGCAGCTTGACGCGCAGCCGCGCCTCGAGCTGCTGCACCAGCTGCGTCACGCTGGTCTTGCTCATGTGCAGCGTCTCAGCCGCGCGGGTGAAGCTGCCGGCCTCCACCACGCGGGCAAACGCCTGCATCGCATCGAAACGGTCCATCTCCTAAGGGCTCCTGCGGGTGCGACGATTGTTTGGGTTCTGCAAACAGTGATTGTTGGCTTTGCCCGTTTATCCGGCAGGCGGGGCTCCCTAAAGTCCCTTCGTCGTGATCAGCGGGCCGGCTTCGGCCCCGTCAACCCAGAAAGCAATCCATGGCCAGACGTGATGTCGTTTTTCCACCCGGGCGCCAGGCGCTCTATGAAAAGAACCGCTACTCGCCGGCGGTCCGCGCCAACGGCTTCCTGTTCGTTTCGGGGCAGGTCGGCAGCCGCGAAGACGGCTCGCCCGAGCCCGAGCTCGAAGCCCAGGTGCGGCGCGCGTTCGAGAACCTGAACGCGGTCCTGAAGGCGGCCGGCTGCACCTTCGACGACGTGGTCGACGTGACCGTCTTCATCGTCGACCCGGAAACGAACTTCGAGAAGATCTGGAAGCTGGTGCCGGCGTATTGGGGCGACGCGCCGCACCCCACGCTGACCGGCATCGGCGTGACGTGGCTCTATGGCTTCCAGTTCGAGATCAAGGTGATCGCGAAGCTCCCCGAGGCCTGAACGCCTCAGGCATCGCTTCAGGCACCGCTTCAGCCGCCCGCCGCGGGCATCAGGGTGTTCGACGGCAGCGTCTCGTCCAGCAGCTTGCGCGCCGTCTCGATGCCCGCCACCGGCAGCAGCTTCGCGTCGAGCAGGCCGACCTGCACCAGCACGCTGGCCTGGTCCCAGTAGATGTGCTCGTGATAGAGCTTGTCGCCACGGAACTTGATGACCGCCAGCAAGGGAATCTCCACGCGCTTGCCGGTGGGCGGCACGCCCGGCAGCATCCACGGGATCTCGGTGGTGTGCGTGAAGCAAAAGAGCATTTCGTCGACCACCTGCGACGCACCCACCGTGCGCGAGATCGGGATCAGCGAGGTGTCGGGCGGGTTGCTGTTGACGAAGTGGTGCGTGTAGAAATGGTGCAGGTCCTTGTAGCCCACGCCGCCGGTCATGGTGGGGATGTGGTTGACGTAGGGCTCGGCCACCATGGTGGCCATGGTGTCGTCGACATTGCGCGTGCCGAACTCGTACTCGCAGTGCTTGTCCCACAGCGCGGCCAGGTCGTAGTGCGGCCCGATGGCCGACTTGAGCGAGGCGATGCTGCGCTCGTGCGCCGTCAGCGCCGAGGCCCGGTGGAAGTGCTCGCCGCCCACCCGCGCGAACGCGTGATCGACGCCGGGGTACACATGCACCTGCACGTTCTTGCGGCCGCGCAGCGTCTGCACGATGCGCTCGCGCGCCTCGGGCGGGCAGAAGCCGTCGAGCTCCGCCACATGCAGGGTGAGCGGGCAGCGGATGCCATCGGCCTCGTCCAGCGCCGCGTCGATGCCCACGCCGTAGTAGCCGACGGCAACGTCGGCATCGGTGCGGCAGGCCGCCAGGTAGGCCAGCTTGCCGCCCAGGCAGAAGCCGAGCACGCCCACCTTGGCGTCCTGCACTTCGGGCCGCTGGCGCAGCGCGGTGATGGCCGCCTGCATGTCGGCCATGCCACGGGCTTCGTCGAAGCCCTTGTAGAACGCGAACGCGCGCTGCCAGTCGTCCGGCGAATAGCCCAGCTCGACATCGGGCTGCTGGCGCCAGAACAAATCGGGCACAAGCACGACGTAGCCCTCTTCGGCGTAGTAGTCGGCCACCTCGCGCATCGTCGCGTTCACGCCGAAGATCTCCTGCGCGAGCACCAGGCCGGGGCCACTGCCCGAGCGCGGCACGGCGAGGTATCCGCTGAAGCTGCCGCTGCCATCGGTGGCCTGGATGCGGATGCGTTGCGCGGAGGCAGCGCGAGAGATCGAATTTTTTTCTTGCATGTGGGCTTCTCCATTCCAAGGTTTGTGGGGTGCGGGCCGCGCGCTCACTGCGTGCATTCCGGGTGGCGTGTGGTCACCTGGTAGTAGCCCGAATGAAAGACCAGCGGCTCGCCATCGAAGCGGTCGTAGCGCTCGACCTCGCCGATGAAGATGAGGTGGTCGCCGCCGTCGTACTGCCTCACGTTGCGACAGACGAAGCGCGCAATGACACCGTCCAGCAGCGGCACGCCGGCCGTGCCTTCGCAGCAGTCCACGCCGGCGAACTTGTCGGCCTGCGGCGTGGAGAACTGTCGCGACAGGTGATGCTGGTGCGCCGCCAGCACGTTGATCGCGAAATGGCTCGCGCCGGTGAAGTCGGCCACGCTCGGCGCCTGCCGGGCCAGGCTCCACAGCACCAGCGGCGGATCGAGCGAGACCGACGAGAACGAATTGGCGGTCATGCCCACGCGGCGGCCGTCGATGGCGCGGGTGGTGATGACAGTCACGCCGGTGGTGAACTGTCCGAGCGCCTTGCGGAAATCGCGCCGGTCGAAACGGTCGACCACGGCTTCGCGCGCTCGGGCCTCCAGAAAGCGATCTGTCTCCACCGGATCGAACCACCACGGCGCAAAGGCACGCGGATCGTCGAAGCCGTTGACGATGGTGCTGGCAACGGCGGGCATGTGGGTCGCGCTCTGCAACAGCTTCTGCAGGTGCGGCTTCGGCGGTGCGAGCAGGCTGTGGGTCCAGTCGGTGGCCCAGCGGGCGTAGCCTTCCCAGTAGCGGTCGAAGGTCTGCTGCATCCATTCGGCGTCGAACGGCGTGTCGCCGCGTTCGAGGATTCGCTTCAGGTAGATGTCGGCGCTCTTGGCCGCGTTGTTGGAGCCCTGCCCGGTGATCGGGTCGTTGAGCACCACCGCGTCGGCCAGGCCCAGCACCTGGCGCCCCGAAGGCAAGGTGGCCACCGGCTTGCGCACCGTCGGTGTGAAGCGGCCCGCGAGGACGCCGTTGTCGTCGGTCAGCTCGATGTGCCTGCAGCGCTCGGCCTCCCAGGGCAGGAAGGTCTCGAGAATCTGCTTGCTGCGCGCCAGGTGTTCCTGCGGTGTCTTCACGTCCGCCCAGCAGTCCATCGGACCACCGGGCACGCCCTCGAACACCATGATCTCGCATGGTCCGCTTGTCGTCAGCGCCGGGAAGACGAAGTACTCGCCCACGCCGGGAATCAGGTTGAAGCACACCGCGGCGAACGGCTCGCGCGACGTCATCCCCTTCACGTAGGTCAGCGCCAATGCGCGCTGGGGTTGCTCGAAGGGCGAGCGCTCCGGGTCGCGCTCGAACAGTTGCGAGATCTCGCCCTTGCCGCTCGCAACGACCACGAGGTCGTGTTCCGCAGCGCAGGCCTCCAGCGCATCGAGCCCCACGTCCTGCAACACCAACCGGCCGCCGCGCTTCTCGAACTCGGCCATCCATGCGGGGATCTTGAGCCGCTGGTCGACCGACCGCGCGGGCCCGTCGAGCCTGGCGCTCCATTCGATGGCCTTGCCGCCTTCCGGGTTGCGCACCGTCATGCCGATGCCCTCTACGCGGGGGCACGCGTCCGCCCACGCATCCAGCCCCAGTTCGCGTTCGGTCTGCAGCGCGGTCTCGAACATGCACTGGCTGGACATCACCGGCCCTTCGAAGATCTCCGATGCCGTGCGGTTCGAGTAAACCGTCACCTCGTGCCCCGCGCCCAGCAGGCCCAGCGCGAGTTGCATGCCGGACTGTCCGGCGCCGACGATGGCCACGCGTCGCTTCATGCGTTCGCTCCGGCTACGCGGCGGCGGCAGCGCAGGTGTCGATGTAGCGGTCCGCCTCGACGGGGTCGGCAAACCACGGGAAGAAGGTGCGCGGATCGTCGAACCCGTTGGCGAAGGCACTGGCCAGTGGCGGCACCGCGCCTGCGGTACCCAGCAACTTGAGCACGTGGGGTGGCGGCGGTGCAAGCAGCATGTTGGTCCACTGCGTGACCCATTGCGCGTAGCCGTACCAGTAGCGGTCGAAGGTCTGCTGCATCCACGCCGCATCGGCCGCGCCGTCGCCGCGCGCAAGAATGCTCTGGAGGTAGGTGTCTGCGCACTTGGCTGCGTTGTTGGAGCCCTGGCCAGTGATCGGGTCGTTGAGCACCACCACGTCGGCCAGGCCCAGCACCTTGCGCCCCGAAGGCAGCGTTGCCACCGGCTTGCGCACGGTCGGTGCGAAGCGGCCCGCGAGGATGCCGTTGTCGTCGGTCAGCTCGATGTCTTTGCAGCGCTCGGCCTCCCACGGTGTGAAGGTGTCGAGAATCCACTTGCTGCGCGCCAGGTGCTCCTGCGGTGTCTTCACATCGGCCCAGCAGTCCATCGGGCCGCCGGGCACGCCTTCGAACACCATGATCTCGCAAGGCCCCGTCGTCGTCAGCGCAGGGAACACGAAGTACTCGCCCACGCCAGGAATCAGGTTGAAGCACACGGCGGAGTGCGGCTTGCGCGGCGTCATGCCCTTCACGTAGGTCAACGCCAGTGCGCGCTGCGGCTTGTCGTAGGTGGACTTGTGCGCATCGCGCTCGAAGAGCTTCGAGATCTCGCCCTTGCCACTGGCGACCAGCGTGAGGTCGTGGCTCTTCGTGCAGGCTTCCAGCTCGTCGATGCCCGCGTCTTTGAAGATGAGTTCGCCGCCCTTCTTCTGGAACTCGTCCATCCACGCCGGAACCTTCACGCGCTGATCGACCGACTGTGCGCTCGAGTTCAGCCGCCCGATCCAGTCGATGGCCTTGGCCCCTTTCTGCTCGGGGTGCGGCACGGCCAGCCCGATCCCGTCCACCGTGGGGCAATCGCTCGCCCAGTGGTCCAGCCCGAGGTCGCGCTCGATCTGCAGCGAGGTGTGGAACATGCACTGGCTCGACATGACCTTGCCGTGGCGGATGTCGTCGCCGGTGCGGTTGCTGAACATGGTGACCTCGTAGCCTGCGGCCAGCAGGCCCAGGCCCAGTTGCAGGCCCGACTGGCCCGCGCCGACGATGGCGATTCGCTTCATTGCTTGCTCCTTGCTTGTGATGCTCCGGGCCGGAGCTAGTCCATCAACTTGGGAATGGCGGGCACGGCCTGCTCGGGGCCCATGGCGGAATAGCCGCCGTCGACCGCGTAGTCGGCACCGGTCACGAAGCTCGCGTGGTCGGAGCACAGGAACAGCACCACCTGCGCCACTTCGTCCGGATCGCCGACGCGCCCGAGCAGGTGGAAAGGCGCTGCCACGCGATCGGTCTTGGCGCGGTCGCCGCCCGAGAGCTGGTTCATCACCGCCGACCACGTCCAGCCCGGCGACACGCTGTTCACGCGGATGCGGTCCGGTGCCAGGTCCATCGCCATGTTGCGGGTGAGCTGCGCCATCGCGGCCTTGCTCACCGGATAGAGCCAACGCCCCGTCTGCGCCACGCGCGACGAGATGCTCGTGAAATTGACCACCGCCCCGCCGCCGGCCGCGACCATGTGCGGATGCGCGGCCTGCAGCATCGCCACCGCGCTCGCGACGTTCACGTTGAACGAGGTGAGCCAGTCGGCGCGCGGCGACTTGAAGCCGTCGTCCACATACGAGCACGCGAGGTTGACGAGAAAGTGCACGCCGCCGTGTCGCGCGGCCGCCTCCGCCACGCAGGCTTTCACCTGCGCGTCGTCGGTGATGTCGGTGCGAACGAAGCGCGCGCCGGCGCCGAGCGAATCGGCCAGCGCCTGGCCGTTGGCGGCGTCGATGTCTGCCACCACGACCTTCACCCCGGCCCCGTGCAGCGCGCGCACCACGCCGGCGCCTATCAGTGTGGCGCCGCCGGTGACGATGGCGCTCTTGCCTTCGAGTCCCTTGAACATGACGTTTGCTCTCCTGTGCTGATCGAACGGGCCGGAATGGCCTGTGCCGTGGAGCGAACGTTATGAGGCGGCGGGCCGCGGGCGAATCCCGCAAACGCAGGGCCTGTCCCTGGCGCGCAGGTTTTTGCATTCTTTGCGTGAGGGCCGGCCCGAATTGTGGGCAGGGACGGTTTTTGCTACGGTGACCCCGCCCCATGGAAACCGCCACGACTCCCCTGCTGCCGCTGCAGCGCTACCGGCTTTTCGAGAGCCACGACATGGACGAGGCCCGCGAAAGCGTGGCGCGCGTTTTCTGTCCGCACGGCCTGGTCATGCTGCGGCCGCGCACCGAACTCGATGCCTGTCACCACAGCGCGCGGCTGCACCGGAACGTGAGCCTCAACTACGTGCAGTACGGCCCCGGCGTGCAGATCGACCCCGGCTACCTGCAGGACTTCTATTTGCTGCAGATCCCGTTGCGCGGCGGGGCCGACATCCGCTGCGGTGCCCAGCATGTCGACGCGACGCCGCGCCTGGCCTCGCTGCCCTCGCCCACCGAACCGCTGTCGATGCGCTGGGCCGACGACAGCCCGCACCTGATCGTGCGGCTGGCCCGCCCGGCACTTCTCTCGCGGCTCGAAGCGCTGCTGCAGGCGCCTGTCAACCAGCCGCTGGTGTTCAACCTCGGCGTGCCGCTCGACAACCCCGCGCTGTCGCCGCTGGTTCACTTCATCGATTACCTGCGGCTCACGCTCGATGCCGGCAACGCGCTGCAGGCAGGCGGCCCGCTGGCCGAGCATGCCGAGGAGTACCTGATGTCGTGCCTGCTGATGTCGGCGGGGCACAACCACTCACGGGCGCTGGCGGGCGACACGCGGCGCAACCTGCTGCCGCGCGTGGTCCGCAGGGCGCAGGAGTACATGGCCGCCCATGCCGACCAGCCCTTGTCGCTGGCCGACATTTGCGGCGAGGTCGGCTGCAGTGCGCGCGCCCTGCAGCTGGCGTTTCGCCAGCATGCGGGACAGGGGCCGATGGAGTTCCTGCGCGAGCTGCGGCTCGACAGGGTGCGGGCCGAGCTCCAGGCTTCGCCCGGCGCAGGAGTGCGCGAGGTGGCGCAGAAGTACGGCTTTCTTCACCTGGGGCACTTCGCGGCGCAGTACCGCGTTCGCTTCGGCGAGCGGCCGTCGGAGACGACGGCCCGGCGCGTTTGAGCCTTTCTTCAGGCCGGGCGCCGATCTTCAAAGCCTGTCGTCGCAAAGCCCTTGGTTGAGGGCATCGCCTGTCGACGCGGCGTTGTGCAGTTGCACCTCGATGAGCTGGTAGCCCTGCCCGTACACGGCCCGCAGCAGGAACCCGTTCTCGCCGTTCAGCTCGAGCCGCTTGCGCACGTTCGAGGCACAGGCATCCAGCGCCCGCTTGCCTTCGCGCTGGGCCGGCATTCGCCACAGCTCCCGCCACAGCCGATCTCGTCCCATCACATGGCCGAGATTGCGAAAGAGCTGCAACGCAAAGCCGAACTGGCGCGGTTGCAGCCTGATCTCCTGCCCCTTGAACTGCACGCTGCGACTGCTCTCGTAGAAGTGGTAGTCGCCCCATACCTCGGCGCTGTCGGGCCAGTCGATGGCGGGGGCCGCGCTGGTGCGCTGAATCAGCGCACGGACCAGCCAGTCCAGTTCCGCATCCGCCATCCGCGACACATCGGCGCCCAGCGTGCCGCTGGACTCGAAGCCTCCGCCCGTCGATGCAAGAGGCCCCCACTGCCCACCGGAGACCACCACGAGAACGGGCATGCCGAGGATCAGACAGGCTGCGGGCAGGCCGCCGAGCGATGCGTCTTCTTGCGGGACCGACAGCAGCAATCCGAACCGGCGCCCGCGACTCAGCGTCAGGATCAGCTCGCTCGCGCTGGCGAACACGGCGCATTCATGCCCCAGTTGCTGGAGCCTTGCACGAAGGGCCGTCCGCCGAGGCTCCTCGTTGTCGAGAAGCGCCAGGGACAGCGCATCTCTCGAAGGGGTCGTCATGATCGCTTTCGGAATGAAACGCGGCGCCGAGGCCGCAATGGCAGGAATGGATTGCATCGTTGTCGCGGGGGTGAAACCTGAAGGACGACCAACCTTCGCGGGACGGCAATTGAAAGAGAAGCGAATCGTTACCGAGACGGGAAATCCATGGGAGCCGATTGCGAGATTTCGTGAACATTCACTGGTGCGGCACACACATTTCGTGAAATTCTTGTGGCGGTGTTCACACTTCTGCGGCGGTCTTGCGGCGCAGCATCCCTGCGGCGCCGAGCTCCGTCAGCCGCGCGGCAGCGAAATCCAGAAGGTGCAGCCAAGCCCCGGGGCGGCGTGCCCGTCGATCGTCCCGCCATGGCGGGCCACCACGGTGCGGACGAACTCCAGGCCGAGGCCATGGGAGCGGCCACCGGGTTCGCCGGATGATCGACCGACCGAGGTCTCGTGCGGTGCCGAAAGCAAACGCTGAAGAAAGGGCTCGCTCATTCCCTCGCCCTGGTCGACCACGGCAATCGCCACCTCATGTGCGTCGGCCCCCATGCACAACTCGACGGTGCCCCGGTCGGGGCTGTGCCGTATGGCGTTGTTGAGCAGGTTGATGATGGCGCGCGCCAGCAGGGCCGCATCGACGTTCAGCTCGATCTCTTCGTCGTTCTCGCCGACCCGCAGCACCAGCGTCACATCCTTGCGCGTGGCGTAGGCCAGCACCTGGTCGTGCACATCGAGCAGCAGCGCGCCCATGTGCGTGGGCGCGAACCGGTAGTTGCCCGTCCAGGCATGCGAGACGTCGAGGAAGTCTTCCGCCAGCTCCAGCGTGCGCATCGCCTCGCGCTGGATGGCGGATGAAAGCGGCGAAAGGCTCTCGCCCGTGTTGATCTTTTCGAGTTCGATCAGCGCCAGGATGTTGGCCTGCGGGTTGCGCAGATCGTGCGACAGGAAGCGGTGCCATTGCTCGCGCTGCTGCTGTGCGCGGCGTTCGGACGTCAGGTCCGTCAGCGCGACAAGATAGCCCGAGGGCGCCCGGCTCGCGGGCGGCGTCACCGAAGCCACGAGCAACTGCACATGGCGATGGTTCTTCGTCATGTACTCCGCATGGATCTGCCCGATCCATGCCGGCGGGGTTCCGCTGAATTGCGCGAGCGCGCGCGACTGCGGCTGCATCGGCCGCAGCAGCTCGGGCAGAAACTGCTGCGTCGGCACCGGGCGGGCCGGGTCGCCCTGCTCCAGCGGTGCGGCGTCCGGCAGCAGTTGGCGGGCGGCGCTGTTGCTGCCGACGATGCGGCCCTGCACGTCGCACAGCAGAACGCCGACCGGCATGGACTGGATGGTGGCATCGGCGAGCACCTGCATTCCGACCATGCGCGAGATCGCGAGGTCCAGCGCCCTTTTGGAAGGCGCTGCGTGCCGCGGCTGTTGCAACGGGGCGAGGGGAAGCTCGAAGGCCCCCGACGGCAGCGCCCTCAGGTGCTCGGCCCGCTGCTGCAGGTAGCGCAACTGGCTGCGCTGGCGCCGCCAGCTCCAGGCCAGGTAGAGCGCCAGCAGCCCCACCACCGGCGTGGCCGGCGCAAGCCACCAGTGCAACGCATAGAGCGATGCCATGCTGACCAGAATCCACCCGACCGCGACAGCCGAGACCACGGCAAGGCCTGCACCCTCCCGCCGCCAGAGGAGCCACGCGGCAAGCCACATGGGCAGCCCGATCCAGAGGTAGGTGCCCGCCCACCACTCGGGCGTCTTGACGGCGCGGTGGTGCATCAGCTGGTCGATGGCATTGGCATGGACTTCCACGCCGGCCAGCGACTCGGGGCGGCCCGCCAGTGGCGCCACGACCCGGTCTCCGAGGCCTGCCGTGGTGCTGCCCACGAGAACGATCTTGTCGCGCAGAAAAACATCCGGCACTTCGTCGCGCAGCACGTGGACATACGGAACCGTGCGATAGCTGCCTTGCGGGCCGGCGAAGGGAATGCGCAGGCGGCCCGTATAGCTCCAGCCCGTGGCGTCGGAGAGGGGCGGCGCCTGCGGTGGCGCGCGCCCCGCCATCAGCAGGCCGATGTAGGGCTCGATATCTCCGGGCGGGCCCAGGCCCATGAAGAGGCTGCGCGCCACCCCGTCCGCATCGAGGATCAGTTCGACATGCCCCACGCCCTTGGCACGCTCCCTGAGAAGCGGGAGTGGGGAAAGGAATTCGTCTTGCGCGATGTCCGCTTGCGGCGCACGGTTGGCCTGCAGCGGCAGGTAGACCGGCAGGCGGGTCATGGCCTGTGCGAGGCGGCGGTCCTGCGAAGGGTCCGCGCTGGGCTCCATCAGGAGCAGGTCGAGCATCACGGAGCGTGCGCCCGCGACGGCAAGCCGGTCGAGCAGCCTGGCGTGCGTTTCGCGCGGCCACGGCCACTTGCCCAGTTCCGCCAGGCTGTACTCGTCGATGGCCACGATGAGGATGTCGGAGGACGCAGGTTGGGCAACCAGCGGAAGTGCGTGGTCGTAGGCCAGCATGTCAAGCTGCGCCAGACCGGGCCGATGCGCAAGCCATGCCAGCACCGCAGGAAACAGGAGCAACGCAACGAGTGCCGGTGCCAGGATTCGCAGTCGCATGAAACCCCGGCGCAAGATCATCGGGCGGGCACGTCGATGCTGCCGCTGGCAATAGGTTGCCCGTAGTGCTCGCCATCCTGTGCTTCGCTCACGCGCCAGTAGTAGAGCCCGCTCACGGCGAACGGGCCGACGATCGTGCTGCTGGCCTGCATCCCCTTCCGGTCGATCACCAGGACGGCGAAGCCGGGATCGCGCGAAAGCTCGAGCCGGTAGTGCCGCGCCGAAGAGCCGGCCCATTGCAGCTCGACGCGGCCATCGTCCTTCCAGACCGACGTGCCACCGGGCCGCGGCATGTAGAACAGCAGGCTCCCAGGCATGCCTTCCAGGCGCGTGTCGTCCACGGCGGCCACCTGCAGGTGATAGAAGCCGGGATCGAGTTCCCTCGGGAGCGCCAGCGAAGTGCCCGCGCTGGCGCCTTCCGCGAGCGGCGCAAGAAACATGTCGTCCTGCGCGATGCGCCACCGGTAGCCTTGCGCGCCGGGAACCTGCGTGATCTCGACGCTGGGCGACGCCGCGGACGGCGTGCGGCTCGCGAACTGCGGGGCGGCCAGCAAGGCACGGACCGTGGGGTGAATAACACCGTCTTCAAGGACGGCCCCCTGGCCGGCCTCGATCGACAGCTCGGACGCGCTGCCCGCCTGGCTTGCGGCAACGCGGCCTTCGAGCACCTCGCTCACCACCCGCTCGTCTTCCACGCTCACACGAAAGCGCGTACCCCGCACGCTGAGCACCACCGAGCGCGAGCGGACCTTGAACTCCTGGTCGGCGTGCTGCTTGCGGACCTGCGATTCGATACCGCCATCGAGCAGCCTGAAGCCGATGTGGCGGCGGTCGACGACCTGAAGCTCGACCGTGCTGTTGGATGGAATCACCGAACGGCTGCCGTCGGGCAATCCCAACGTCAGGAACGAACCCGCCGCGGTCGACAGCGTGTCGCCGGCCTTCACGGCGCCGCCCTGCACCACGGGCACATCGGGCTCGCCGGGCCGGCGTAGCCACACCTGCCCCATCACCGCCAGTGCCATGGCTTCGTCTTCGCCCAGGGCCCGGCCGTCCGCGAAGTACAGCACCGTGCCGGGCTGCAGCCGCCTGGGTTCCCCCACGCCGTTGCGCCGCTGTATTTCGGGCCATCGGCCCGGCTGCTGATAGTGCTCGCCCGAGATGCCCCACAAGGTGTCGCCGGGGCGAACGACATGCGACGGCTGGGCTGCAAGATACCCCGAGGGCGCAAGCAGCCCCGATGCCACCGCGAAGAAGGCCCAGCAGAGGCTGAACTTCGTCTTCTTCACTGGCCGTCTTCCTCTGCCCAGCCCAACTGATAACCCTGCCCGTAGACCGTTCGCAAGGCCATGCCGCGCCGCGCATCGAGAAAGAGCTTCTTGCGCAGCCGGTAGATGTGGCTGTCGAGCGTGCGCGAAGGGGCCTCGTCGGTCTCGTAGCCCGCCGTTTCGAGCAGGTGGCCCCGCGAGACCGTCTGGCCCAGGCGGCTGAACAGGAGAAGGATCAGGCTGAACTCCCGGCTCGTCAGCGTGTAGCGCTCGGGTTCGGCTTCGGGCGACTCGCGGTAGGACACGAGGTGGCCGACCGGGTCGAGTGTCCAGCGGCCGATGTTCAGGGGGCCGCCGTCCGGCGACTGCGGCTTGCTGCGCTTCAGGAGCCGGAGCACGCGGGCCCGAAGCTCGACGGGGCGGAATGGCTTGGTGATGTAGTCGTCGGCACCGGAGTTCAGTGCCTCGGCGACGTCTTCCTCGGAGCCCTTGGAACTGATCATCAGCACCGGCACGGAGCTGCCCTTCCAGAGGCGCAGCCAACGCAGCAGTTCGAGGCCGTCCATGCTCGGGATCGACCAGTCAAGGATCACCAGGTCGAAGGACTCGCGCCGCAACACGCTCTGCAGCGCCATGCCATCGAAGAACGCCTCGCACTGCACCGATCCGTCGCGCCGCAACTGCTCCTCCAGCGTCCGGACCAGCAGGGTCTGTTGGGAAAGTTCGTCTTCGACGATCGCGATGCGCATTGACTGCCTTGCTGTCTCGAAAACGCTGGATTCTGGTGGAAGGCAAGCCCAGGAATCTGACGAATTTACCTTTGCCAATACATATGAAGTATTAGGAAAACGTTCACATTCTGACGCAAAAAAACACGCGCTTTCTCGCGAAATCTCGCAATCGACTAGGTGGACTCGACGGCAGCACGAATCATCCGCTCCCTTCGATGCCCCGGGTCCGAGTCGCTGCAACGCGCGGATGACCAGAGGGCCGCCGACTGGCAAAAGCATCGACCGCCGCAAACCGGTCGATCCGCTCCAACTGGATCTTCGTTATGAACAAAATCTACCGCTCCATCTGGAGCGAATCCCTTGGCGCGTGGGTAGCCGCCGCCGAAACGACCCGCGCACGCGGTGGGCGCGGCGCGGTGCGCGCGACGATCGTGGCCGTGGCCACCTTGCTGGGTGGGGCCAATGCGGCCTGGGCCAGCCTGAGCATCAACGACGGGTCGCTGTGCATGTCCCAGAGCGGGCCGGGCCAGACATGGACCTGCCATGTGCCCAACGGCAAGGGCGGCTTTGCCGTGATCACGGGCCTGCCCGACGTCGGAAACGGCTCGTCGCCGGACTGGACCGCCGTCGCGAGTGCCGCTGCAGCCAACCTCGGGACCGGTGCACTCCTGCTCGGCAACACGACCACGGTCGCGACCGGCACCAACAGCATCGCCGTCGGCAATGGCGCCAAGGCAACGATCGACAACGCGATCGCGATGGGCACCAGCGCCAACGCCAGCGGTGCCGGGTCTGTCGCGATAGGCTACAGGGCGAACACGGACCAGGCCAATGGCATCGCGATCGGCACGGGTGCCGTCGCGACCGGCGTGTCCGGTTCGGCGCAGGGAACGGGTGGCAACCCCATGGCGATCGGTGTGAACGCCAAAGCCAATGGATATGAAGCCACGGCGTTGGGCTACAAAGCCAATGCGACGGGCTACGCCACGACGGCCATCGGCGTGACCGCGACGGCAACGAGCTTCAACGCGCTGGCGCTCGGCAATTTCACTTTTGCCTCGGGCTACAACAGCGCCGCGCTCGGTTCCAACGCGACCGCGTCGAACACGAACGCGACGGCGGTAGGCAACGGATCGACCGCGAGCGGGGTCAATGCAACAGCGCTTGGCAGTGGCGCGATCTTCACGACGCAAGGTCCCATTGCAAGTGGAGACAACGCCGTGGCGATTGCCACCGGCGCCAAGGCCGCCGGCAACTCCGCAATCGCCATCGGCACGAGCGCGCAGGCCACCGGCGCGCAGTCGATCAGCATCGGCATGGGCAACGTCGTGAGCGGCGCGCGCTCGGGGGCCATCGGCGATCCGACCTACATCACGGGCGACGACAGCTACGCCATCGGCAACAACAACAGCATCAGTGCGGCCAAGGCCTTCGTGCTAGGCAACAACGTGTCGATCGCCACGGGTGTGGACGGCGCCGTGGCGCTGGGCGACAGCAGTGGCGTGACGCAGGCCGGCGGCGTGGCGCTGGGCAACCGGTCGCAGGCAACGACGGCCGCTGGTGTCGTGGGCTACGACCCGAGCACGGGCACCGCGGCGGCCGCCGGCACGGCCATCGCCAACACCACGAGCACGCTGGCCGCGGTGAGCGTGGGCGGCAACGGGCAGTACCGGCAGATCACCAACGTGGCGGCCGGCTACACGGACAGCGATGCGGTCAACGTGAGCCAGCTGAAGGCCGTGAGCGCCGCGGCGGCTGCGGGCGCGGTGCATTACTACAGCGTCAATTCGACCGACCAGAGCGTCGGCAGCAACTACGCCAACGACGGCGCCACGGGTGCGGGTGCCCTCGCCGCGGGCTACGGCGCACGCGCAGCCGGGCAGGGCGCCGCGGCCGTCGGCCCCAGTGCGAACGCCGCGGGCCAGGGTTCGCTGGCGGCTGGCGACGGCGCCGCGGCAGGCGACGCGGGCTCGGTGGCGCTCGGCTTGCGCGCGACCGCCAAGGGCGCCTTCACGACGGCGATCGGTGTCGATGCCGGCAATGGCTCCACCGTCAGCAGCGGCGTCCTGATCGGCGATGGCGCCGGTACCAATTCGTCGGGCGACCACAACTCCTACGTCGGTTCGGGTGCAGGCACGCAGGCTTCGGGCAGCAACAACAGCGCCTTCGGCGCGGTGGCTGGCTCCGTGGTCAAGGGCAACGGCAACACGGCCTTCGGCTTCGCGGCCGGCGAATTCGTCACCGGCGATTCCAACATTGCGTTCGGCAATGCGGCGGCATGGCTGGTGACGGGCAACCAGAACACGGGCATCGGAAGCTATGCCGGCTTTGCTACCAGCGGCAACGACAACTACGCCTCCGGCAGCTACGCCGGCATCGGCACCAGCGGCAACAACAACGTCGCGATCGGAACGTCGGCTGGCACGGGCTACTCGGTCGATCCGGCCACGGGGAATTTCCTCGACCGCAACGGCGCCGTCGCCACCGCCCTGCCCTCGATCGCCCTCAACGACACCGTGGCGATCGGCAACAAGGCCATCGTCGATGCGGACCGGACGGTGGTGATCGGCGCCAACGCGCAGGCGACGCTGGCCAACAACGTGGTGCTGGGCAACGGCAGTGTCGACAAGGCTGCCGTGCAAGTGAGCAGCGCCACGGTTCCGGGGGTGATCGCCACGCTCAACCCTGATGGCACCGTCACCTACAGCGCCGGGCCTGCCATTACCTATGGCCCCTTCGCCGGTACTGCCACAGGCGTGGTCAGCGTGGGTGCTAAGAATGCCGAGCGTCAGATCGTCAACGTAGCGCCCGGCGCCATCACCGCCGATAGCACAGATGCCGTCAATGGCAGCCAGTTGTACCAGGTGGCGAGCACCGTCAACACTTTGGGCGGCAGCATCACCACCATCGTCAACAACGCGCAAACGCACTACTACAGCGTGAACGACGGCGGTTCGCAGCAGGCCAACTACAACAACGCAGGCGCCAGCGGGGCCAACAGCGTGGCCTCGGGCCCCGGCGCTTCGACCAGCACGGCGGCGACCAACTCCGTCGCGGTGGGCGCCAATGCGAGCACGACCGCAGCCAACTCGGTGGCCGTGGGCTCGGGCGCAACCGCCAGCACCAACAACAGCGTGGCCCTGGGCAACGGCTCGACCACCACTGCCGCCACGCCAACGGCCAGCACCACGATCCAGGGCCAGACCTACAACTTCGCCGGTGCCAATCCCACCGGCGTGGTGAGCGTCGGCGCACCGGGCGCCGAGCGGCAGATCCAGAACGTCGCGGCCGGCCAGCTCAGCGCCACCAGTACCGATGCAGTCAACGGCAGCCAGCTGTACGCGACCAACCAGGCGATCAACAACATCCAGGTCGGCGGCGCGGGCATCAAGTACTTCCACGCCAACTCGCAGGCCGCGGACTCGCAGGCCAGCGGCGCGAACAGCGTGGCGATCGGGCCGCAGTCGATCGCGCTGGGCACCAACAGCTTCGCGGGCGGCAATGGCGCGCAGGCCAACGGTGCGGGCAGCATCGCGCTGGGCACGAACGCCATCGCCACGAGCGGCAACGGCGTGGCGCTGGGCAACGGCGCCTCGGCCGACCGCGCGGGCATGAACGGGCAGCAGGAGATGTTCTCCAGCGTCTCGGTGCTGTCCACGCAGGGCGCGGTGTCGGTGGGGTCCGCCGGCAACGAGCGGCAGATCACCAACGTCGCCGGCGGCACGCAGGCCACCGACGCGGTGAACGTGCGCCAGCTGCAGGCGGTGCAGCAGAGCACGGTGCGCTACGACACCAACCCCGATGGCAGCGTCAACTACAACAGCGTGACGATGGGCAACGGTGGCTCGAGCGGGCCAGTGGCGGTGCACAACGTGGCGTCGGGCGTTGCGCCCACCGACGCGGTGAACGTGCAGCAGCTGCAAGGCAGCGTGGCGAACAGCGCCGCGTACACGGATGCGCGGGTCAACCAGATGGGCCAGTCGATCGACGAGATCGGCAAGAAGGCGTTCGCGGGGGTCGCCGCAGCGATGGCGATGGAGAGTGCGCCCTACGTCCCCGGCAAGGTGACCTACGCGGCCGGGATGGGCTACTACGAGCGGCAAAGCGCGGTGGGCGTTTCGCTGCGCAAGACCGCCGACAACGGCCGCTGGAGCATCACCGGCGGCGCATCGGCTTCCACGCGCGGAACTGTCGGTTTCCGCGTCGGCATCGGTGGTGTTTGGGACTGAGCCAGTCCGGCACCGACTGACCGATCGATCGAACCATCCATTCATGACCAGACCCATGCCAAAGAAAAACACTCTCCTTGCAGCCGTTGCAGTATTGCTCTGCGTCGGCGCCTTCCCAGCCGCCTTCGCGAATGACGATATCCACTTTCCGGCGCTGCAGAGCTCGTACCTGAAAACCGGCGATTTCATCGGACCCGATCACGTGCGGCGTGTCAGGCCGGGGCTGAACAAGGACCAGGTCCGGCTGGAGCTGGGCAACCCTCATTTCAGCGAAGGGGTCTTCGGCGTGTCGGAGTGGGACTATGCGTTCAACTTCTACTCGGGCAAGGGCGACGCCTACGTGACCTGCCAGCTGAAGGTGAAGTTCAAGTCTGTCGAGGGCGAATACCGCGTGGACAGCACGCACTGGAAAGACCCCGATTGCGCGCTCTTTGTACAGCCGCCGGAGGTCGTTCCCGTGCGCAACGTGCCTACCTTGCTGCCACCCCAGAAGGTGACGCTGAATGCAGACGGGCTATTTCGCTTCGACGGCTCGGGGCCGGCCGACCTTTTGCCCGAAGGCAAGGAACGCATCGTGCGGATGGCCGCCGACATCCAGGCGAACTTCAAGGTGCTGCACTACGTGACCGTCACCGGGCACACGGACCGCCTGGGCATGGATGCGTACAACCTCGCGTTGTCCCAGGCCAGGGCGAACACCGTCCGGGACCTGTTCGTGCAGGCCGGCATCGACCGCGCCAAGGTGCGTGCATCGGGCATGGGCAAGCGCCAGCCCCTGGTCAGCGACTGCGAAGGGACGCGCGCCACGCCGGAGCTCGTGAAATGCCTGCAGCCCAATCGACGCGTCGAGATCGAGGTGGTCGGTGGCACCTGACACCGCCTGGCCGCGCGTGAAGTCGCTCCGCTTCGACGCCCACGCCGGCGAGGCTGGCACGCCGCCTTGCGCAATGCCCGAAGCGGGCACATTTCTGTACCTCTTCAAGATCCCGATCCTGCTGGACGAAACCCGGCATCGGTACGTTCCGGTCATCGGGGTGTTTCGCCGCATGCCGCCCGACCGGCTCGACCAATGGGTGATGCGCCCGGATGGCCGGCCGCGCACCGATCACGAACTGGCGAGCGAAGTTCTCGTCGCGCTGCATCGACCGCTCGGGACCGCGGGCAAAGCAGCGCCAGGGCAATTCAACGTGAGCAAGCTCATCGAATTCGACCGCGCCGCGGCGATCGTCGTCGCAACGTTTCTGGCGGAGCTTCCTCGCGAAGCAACGCGCGACGAAGGCGTCGAACTGGCGCGCGTGGCGTAGGGCATCTTCAGTGCTGCAAGAAATCTCTCACGAGAGACTTTCTTGCGAGCCGGTCCACGAGCTGCTTGCCAGCGGGCCTTTGTGCAGGCGCCCGCTCTTCACCGCGCCGCTTTTTTCCCGTCGCCGCGCGGATCCTGAAAATCGTTGATGCACCGGTCGTGGCTCTCCCCGGTTTGCTGGCGGCAGGTTTCCAACTGCGCACTCCGCGCCGTGAAGGCAGCGAGCACGCAGGCGCGCGCGGCGGGCGACGGAGTGCCACCGACCGCTCCCAGGGGGCAGGTGCGGCTGACGAATTTCAGCCAGTTGTTCTGACTGGCGACGAGGCCCGACCTGGCACTTCCGCCCTTCTCCAGTCCCTTGAGTGCCGAGGTATAGCGCTCGGCAAGCACCAGGTCTGCACGCCCCACTTCCGGGTCGGCGCAGATGGTCTTTTCGAGGGGTGTCCTGGCCTTCGCGCAATCGAAGCTCGCCTGGCCGGACGGGGCTTCGACACGCTCCTGCTTGGCGGCGAACCGGGTGGCGACATCGGCCTGGCAGATCGCGGTGGCCGAGATGTACATGGTGCCGTCCCGATGCGCGTAGCGATCGGCGCAGAGCTTCATCTGACGGTCGTAGGCACGCCGGTCTGGCGGCGTCAACTTGCCGAGAAACTCCTGTTCGCACTTGCTCACGACGGTGGCGCCGAACGTCGTGTCCATGCTGGAGCCCCAGGCGCATTGGCGCAGCATCGCCATGGCCGCCTTGCAGGTTGGCGTGCTGGCCAGCGCCGCATCGAGGGCATCGGGCCCCTTCGGGCCAGGTCCTGCGCAGGAGTTTTCGTCAGCGAATGCCTGCGTCGACGCCAGAATTGACAAGGCCGACAGGATGAGAGCGCATGTAAGACGACGCATGGAGCCTCCGCCAAAAAGAGAAAATTCTATGGCTGTCGCCACAGGAATGGCCTCGGCACACATCGGTTCTTCGCACATTGAGTTGGCGACCCATGCCACCCCCTTGCGCAACCGCCAGCGTGAAGCGGTTGTGCATGCCACCTCCGGTTTCGCAGGCATCGGCCCCGATCCATGCTCACTGCCAAGGTCTGTTCTTTCGGCTCAGCCGTGCGCAGAGCCCAGTTCGCGCGCGTAGTCCGCCGGGGTCTTGCCGACCAGCTTGCGAAAGTCACTGATGAAATGCGCTTGGTCGAAGTAGCCCAGCTCCTGCGCGAGCGCCACCCAGGACACGGGCTGACCCGCCTGCACGCGGGCAATCGCCTCATGCATGCGGTAGCGGTTGATGACCCACTTCGGACCGATGCCGACGTACTCGTTGAACAGCCGCTGCAATGCGCGCAGGCTCATCCCGAAACGCTCGGCGAGTTCGCCGGCGCCTTTGAGCTCACGGTCGTCCACGATGCTGTCGACGATGCGTCCGGCCAGCAGCGCGTTCGGATCGACGGCCGGCAGGCGAGCGAGCAGAAAGTGCGACACCTGTTCAATCACGCCGGTGTCTTCGCTCGTTTCGCCGCTGCTGTCGACGATGTCGTTCAGCTCGTGCGCGTCAGTCCCCCATAGCGCCTCCATCGGCAGCGAAGAATCTTTCAGCCCCGAGACGGCACTGCCCAGGAAAGGGCGGAACGCCCCCGGCCGAAACTTGATGCCGAAGGCCGAAGAGCGGCCTTCGAGCACGCGCGTCCATCGCCGGGTGTGGATGCCGAACGCCTGTGCCGAGCCGCGCTCTATGACGATGTGCACGTTCGGGTGAGGCAGCGTTTCCTGCATTTGCGGCGGCAGCCCTTCGAGGTTCCACCGCACGCGCCAGAAATGCTCGACCCAGTCTTCGAGAGCAGGTGGCGGAGCATCGCGGTAATGCGCGAATTCGCCGGCCGCCAGCGTGTGCAGAACTCCGCGCGCCTCGCGGGCAACCGGTCGTCGTGTTTTTCCAATCGCCGTCATGCGTCTTGCTGCTTCAATGCACTCCCACCTTGAACGATCACGTCACTCCACGATGCCAAAGATGATTCCTCATTCCGCCAACGGTCCATTCGACGTCCAGATTGCGCCGCAGCCATTGAGCAGCGTGGCTGGCGAAAGCGGCCTCCTGCGCATGTCGATCGACAAGCGCTTCCACGGCGCGCTGGACGCGACGAGCACGGGCGAGATGCTAGCTTTTCGCAGCGCGACCGACGGCTCGGCCGGCTACGTCGCGATGGAAACGGTGCGCGGCACGCTCGACGGCCGGCGCGGCAGCTTCGTGCTGCAGCACAGCTCGACAAGAACACGCGGCGAGGCGGCGCAGTCCATCACGGTGGTTCCGGATTCAGGCACCGAAGCACTGACCGGCCTGGCGGGCCGGATGACCATCGACATCGCCGCGGATGGCGCGCACACCTACCGGTTCGAATTCACGCTGCCAGACGGCACCGATTGACGCAGGAAGGCATCGCGAAACAGGACGGCGGGTATCGTTTCACAGAACTCCCGCACAGACTTCACTGCGACTTCACCTGCGTCGTGGACACTGCCTCTCGACAGCGGTTCGGCGCTGGTAGAGGCCAGGGGGAAGACTGTGAAGGGACCGCCTCGATGCCGACCACTGTCGCCTTTTTCATGGCCTGCAGCGCCGTCTTCGTGCTGATGGCCTCGCTGCTGTAGCGTGATGCCGATGCGGCGGCGCTAACCAACGCTCTCTCTCGACGTTCGTCCGCCTTTTGCGCGACGCCTATTGAAGGCGACCCCAATGAAGAAAGCAGCCGGCGACGGATTCAACAGGTCGAGGCAACAGATTCGCCGAACATTTCGGTAAGCCTCAGCGCGAATCCAATCACGGCACCCTTTCCTGCTCGTTCAGCGGCCGGCAAACCTCCAGCACCATCCCACGCAGCCACCGATGCGCAGGGTCCCGATCAAGACGCGGGTGCCACATCTGCGACACGGTGATCTGCTCCGTAGGCATGGGCAGCGGAAACGAGCGCAGCGTGCCTCGCGCCCTCAGGTGTTCGAAGTACGACGACGGTATCAGTGCCACCAGATCGGTCGCAGCCGCTATCGACAAGGCGGTGTTGAAGCTGGGCACGACGACCGCGGCATTGCGCACCAGGCCCATGGCCGCGAGCGCATCGTCCACCGGCCCTTCAGTCCTGCCATGGCGCGAGGTAATCACGTGGTCGCAGGCAGCGTAGCGCTCGGCGGTGATCTCGGGCTCGGCGAGCAGAGGATGATCCTGGTGCACGACCGCGATGAATCGGTCGCGAAAGAGCGCCTGAAGGCGCACCTCCGGGCCCGACTCGCCGAGCACGCCGACATCCAGATCGAGCAATCCCTCGCGCAGCGGGCGAACGTCCTTGTCGGGCTTGGGCGCGAACCGCAGGCGAACGCCGGGCGCTTCGCGTGCGACGCGAGCCACCAACCGAGGCGCAAGGGCCTCGATGAAGCCGTCGTTGGCCCGTATGGTGAACAGGTGGCGGAGCGCGCGAGGGTCCATGCTCGCGCCGGCGGGCTGGAGCACCGCACTGGACTCCTGCACCAGCCCCCTGACGCGGTCGCGCAGTGCCAGCGCATGCGGCGTGAGCACCATGGCGCGGCCCGCGCGCACGAGGAGTTGGTCCCCGGTCGATTCCCGCAACCGCGCGAGCGCCCGGCTCATCGCTGATTCGCTCAGGCCCAGGCGCTCGGCAGCCTTTGCGACGCTGCCCTCGGAAAGAAGTGCGTTCAACGCGAACAGCAGGTTCAGGTCGGCTTCTGTTGGCATGCCCGAACCTAGCACGGCCGCGCGGATTTCGACAGGCGCCGCACGCAGGGACAAGTTGCGCGCCGCGCGCTGTGCAAGCCGTATGCGCAGTCCTAAGCTGACCTGGCGCGATACAGCGTGCCTCCTCCAGTCGTCCCATCATGTTGTCACCAACGCTTCAACCGAACCCTTCTTCTCTCATTGCGCGCGCTGTCGAACCCCAAGCGGTGAACGACGCAAACGCAGTGCAAGAAACCGATGGCCTGCCCTTGCCGCGACGCTACGCAGCCGTCGCCGCGATTTTGGGCGCGGGCGTGCTGGTGGTGCTCGATGGCGCCATCGCCAACATCGCGCTGCCAAGCATTGCCCAGCAGTTGCAAGCGACACCCGCCGATGCCGTCTGGATCATCACCGCCTACCAGTTGGCCGTGGTCATGTTCCTGTTGCCGGCCTCTGCTGTCGGAGAGAGGTTCGGGTACAGGCGCGTTTTCGCAGGTGGCGTTGCGCTGTTCACTGCCGCGTCGGTGTTATGCGCGTTGGCCCCATCGCTGCCATGGCTCGTGGCCGCGAGGTGCCTTCAGGGCCTGGGCAGTGCGGCCGTGATGCCCCTCGGGCTCGCACTCTTGCGCTTCACCTATCCGCGCCGATTGCTGGCGCGCTCGATCGCCTGGAATGCACTCGCCGTCGCGGCCGCATCCGCATCGGGCCCCACCCTTGGCGCTTTCATACTCTCCGCGGCGAGTTGGCCGTGGCTCTTTGCGGTGAACCTGCCAATCGGCCTCCTTGTGCTCGCCGCCTGCGCGGGGTTGCCGAGCCCACCGCGCTCGGCGCGGCCTATCGACGTGTGGAGCATCGCGCTCAACGCGGTCATGTTCGCCGCCTTCGTGCTCGGGAGTGACCGGCTGATGGTGCATCCGTTGCACGGCGGCGCGTTGCTCACCATGTCGGCCGTTTGCATGGTCCTCTTGGTGCGGCGCGAGATGCCGAAGGCGGCGCCGTTGATCCCGCTCGACCTGCTGCGCGTGCATTCCTTTCGGGTCTCGGTCATCGCCTCCGTGTGCTGCTTCACCGGCCAGATGGCCAGCCTTGTGGCACTGCCGTTCTACATCCAGCACGAACTCGGCCAGAGCGCGGTGACCGCCGGCCTGTTGATGACCCCGTGGCCGCTGGCGGTGATGCTGGCTGCACCGCTCTCGGCACGCCTGGCCCAACGCGTGCCTAGCGCCTGGCTGTGCGCAGCCGGAAGCGCGTGTTTCGCGAGTGGCCTGGCCCTGTGTGCCCTGTGGCCGCTGCACGGCAACGCGACCTTGCCGATCGCGCTGTTCACCGGCCTCGCCGGCCTGGGCTTCGGCTTCTTTCAGACGCCGAACAACCAGAACATGCTGCTTTCCGCACCCAAGGAACGCAGCGGCGCGGCCGGTGGCGCGCAAGGCACCGCCCGACTCACTGGGTTGACGCTGGGCAGCCTGTTGATGAGTTTGATATTCGGGCTGCTGCCGTCGCACAGCGCTGTGCACTGGGGGCTGGCAATGGCGGCTTTGGCCGTGTTGGCGGGGAGTGTGGTGAGTTTGCTTAGAAGCCCGGTGAGGGTTACTCGCGCTGCGTGATCGAAGATACGTGAGGGGTGGTGATGTGCAACTGAAGCCCTAAGGACGACTCCAGCCTCCAGCCCGGAAACCCGTATGAGTACTGGGCCGCTGGCGGAGAGTGTGAGATTCGAACTCACGGACGCTTTCACGTCGGCAGTTTTCAAGACTGCTGGTTTAAACCACTCACCCAACTCTCCGGAGCCGTCGATTCTAAGCCGCCGGCAAAACCTCAATCCTCATCGGGCAGGAAGAGCGTCTGCAGGTCACTCAGAAAATCCAGCCCGCGCTCGGTGGGCCAGACGCGGAACAGGTCTCGCGCCACGAGCCCCTTGCGCTCGGCTTCTTCCAGGCCACGCTGGATCGATGTCATCGCCAGCCCGGTGCGCTCGCTGAACTGCGGCAGCGTAAAGCCCGCCTTCAGCCGCAGCGCATTGAGCATGAACTCGAACGGCAGGTCGGCCAACGCAACTTCGTCGCTCTGCGACACCGCTGCACCCGCGCGCGCGTTCTCCATGTACAGGCGCGGCTCGCGATAGCGCACCTGCCGCACGATGCGGTGCGCAAAGCTCAGCTTGCTGTGTGCGCCGGCGCCAATGCCCAGGTAGTCGCCGAACTGCCAGTAGTTGAGGTTGTGTGCGCAACCGTGGCCCTCGCGCGCATAGGCCGACACCTCGTAGCGCGACATGCCGTTGGCGCCAGTGCGCTCGGTGATGCGGTCGAGCATCGCGTAGGCGATGTCGTCTTCAGGCAGCGTCGGCGGAAACTTCGCGAACCAGGTGTTGGGCTCGATGGTGAGGTGATAGACCGAGATGTGCGGCGGCGCGAGCGCCAGCGCCTGCGAAAGGTCGGCGTCGAGGTCTTCGAGCGTCTGCCCCGGCAAGGCGTACATCAGGTCGAGGTTGAAGGTGTCGAAGGTGCTGGCAGCTTCTTCCAGGGCCGCGATGGCCTGCGCGCGATCGTGCACGCGGCCCAGGGCTTTCAGGTGCTCGTCGTTGAAGCTCTGCACGCCCACCGACAGGCGCGTGACGCCTGCGGCGCGGTACGCGCGGAAGCGGTTGCGCTCGAAGGTGCCGGGGTTGGCCTCGAGCGTGATCTCGCAGTCGGGCGCGAGCTTGAGCCGCGCGCGTACGTCGCCCAGCAGGCGGTCGATGGCTTGCGGCGAGAACAGGCTGGGCGTGCCGCCGCCGATGAAGATGGTGTGGACGGTGCGGCCCCAGATGAGCGGCAACGCGGCATCGAGATCGGCCACCAGCGCATCGAGGTACGCCGCCTCGGGAATGCCATCGACTTCGGCGGCGCTGGCAGCGCGCCACTCGTGCGAGTTGAAGTCGCAATACGGGCACTTGCGCAGGCACCACGGCAGGTGGATGTAGAGCGACAGCGGAGGCAGCGCCGACAGTTGCAGCGGGCCAGGCCGCATCCAGTGCAGCACGTCGTTGGCCTGCGGCGCGCCCGTGGACTGCGCCGGCTGGATCGGGAAGACAGTGGCCATTACAGCCAGCGCTCGCGCATCAACGCCAGCATCGCCTGCGCGGCACGGCCGCGATGGCTGTTGGCGTTTTTCACCTCGGGCGGCAGCTGGGCAAAGGTCTTGCCAAAGGCCGGCAGGTACATCACGGGGTCGAAGCCGAAGCCGTTGTCGCCGACCGGCGCTCGCGCGATCTCGCCGACCACGCGGCCGACGGCGATGAGCGGCTCGGGGTCGTCGTGGCTGCGCAGCGCGACCAGCGTGCTCACGAGTGCGGCGCGGCGGTTGACGACGCCGTCGAGCTGTTCGAGCAGCGCCTTGACGTTGTTGGCATCGCCCTTGGCATAGCCGAACTGCGTGGCATAGAACGCAGTGTCTACACCCGGCAGGCCGCCGAAGGCATCGACGCACAGGCCGGCGTCGTCGGCCATCGCCGGCAGGCCGGTGGCCGCGCTGGCATGGCGCGCCTTGGTCAGCGCGTTCTCTACAAAGGTACGGAAAGGTTCTTCAGCCTCGCCCACGCCCAGCGCCGATTGCGGCACCAGCGTGACGGCCAGCTCCGCAAACAGTTGCTGGAGTTCGGCGAGCTTGCCCGCATTGTTGGAAGCCAGAACCAGTTTCATAAGTCAAAGTGGCTGTGACGCACATCGGGCGTGCGTCAGTAGCTATTAATTCGAGAGCAATGCCTGCTGCTGCAGGGTCACGAGCTCGCCAATGCCCTTTTCGGCCAGGCCGAGCAGGATGTTCATTTCATCGCGCGTGAAGGCGACGCCTTCGGCGGTGCCCTGCACTTCGACGAAGTGACCGGCACCGGTCATGACGACGTTCATGTCGGTGTCGCAGGCCGAGTCCTCGGTGTATTCGAGATCGAGCAGCGGCGTGCCTTCGACGATGCCCACCGAGATGGCAGCCACATGGCCCTTGATGGGCGATGCCTTGAGGGTGCCGGCGGCAATCAGCTTGTTGACGGCGTCCTGCGCGGCGACGAAGGCGCCGGTGATGGCCGCCGTGCGGGTGCCGCCGTCGGCCTGCAGCACGTCGCAGTCGAGGTGGATGGTGCGTTCGCCCAGGGCCGCCAGGTCGAACACGGCGCGCATCGAACGGCCGATGAGGCGCTGGATTTCTTGCGTGCGGCCAGTCTGCTTGCCCTTGGCCGCCTCACGGCTGCTGCGGGTGTGGGTGGCGCGCGGCAGCATGCCGTATTCGGCCGTTACCCAGCCTTCGCCGCTGCCCTTCTTGTGCGGTGGCACCTTCTCTTCGACCGAAGCGGTGCACAGCACGCGGGTCTGGCCGAACTCGATCAACACCGAGCCTTCGGCGTGGATGGTGAAACCGCGGGTGATGCGCACGGGGCGCAACTGGTCGGCGGCACGGCCGCCGCTTCGGGTGAAAGCAGTCATTTTTTGGAAACTGGAAAGAAAAGAAAGAACGAAAGGCGCGCTCAGGTCTTGCGCGCGGCTGAACGGCGAATGGCTTCGTTGATCTCGGCGATGGAACGCTCGATGGCGTCTTCATCGAGATCGTCGATCTCGCTGTCCGAGGGCATGCCGGCCTGGATGGTCGAGGCGAACACGCCGTCGGTGATGGTTTCGGTGGAAATGCCGTGGTCTTCGCCTGCGCTGTCGGGCATTTCCCATTCGAGCGCGATCAGCGTCACGTTGTCGCTGTGGGCGCCGCCCTTGCGCAGCGCCATTTCGGCGAGGTCGGGAGCAGCGTCTGACACGGGCTTGCCCGAGGAGAGCGTGTGCACGATCAGCGCATCGTCGAGCACGCCCCAGACGCCGTCGGAGCACAGCATGATGCGGTCGCCGCGCTGCAATTGCAGCGGCGCCGAAACATCGAACAGCGGCGTGGTCGGCGAGCCGAGGCAGGTCAGCAGCAGGTTGCGATTGACCGGCGCATCGGAGCCGTGCGGCTTGGGGCGCTCGGCGTGCGAGTGGTCGCGCGTGCGGGTCAGCAGGCGACCGTCGCGCACCACGTAAAGGCGCGAATCGCCGCAGTGCATCCACGTGGCGGTCGTGCCCTGGAGCACGGCAGCAACGACGGTGGTGCGCGGCGTGTCGAGCATGGCCTTGTGGCTGGCGTAACGCATGATCTGCTGGTGCGCGGCCATGGCCGATTCAGCCAGGAAGGCCTTCACGTCCTTCACGGTCGGGCGGGCTTCGCGCTGGTAGAGCGCGGCGATGGTTTGCAGGGCCAGCTGGGCCGCGACTTCGCCTTCCGGGTGGCCGCCCATGCCGTCGGCCAGCACGAACAGTCCCGACTCCCGCGTGTAGCAATAGCCCATGCGGTCTTCGTTCTTGAGACGGCCGCCCTTGCGGCTGACCTGGAAGACGGAAAATTTCATGTCGTCGTCATGCGGGGCGGGTTGTGGGCGCGGCAGCCTTGGGCAGGCTCTTCTTGTCGAAGGACCGGATGTTGTCGATCGACAGGCGCACCTTCTCGCCGACCGTGAGCTTGGTGTAGCGGCGTTCGCCTTCGCGGCTCAGTTCCTTTTGCAGCGCAAAGACCGATTGCGGGCGCGACAGCGGGTCGAGCGACATGCACCACTCGACCACTTCGATCAGGTTGTCGGAGTACACGCCGCGCAGGCGCGAGAGCGAGAGGCTCAGGCGATCTTTCTCGATGCGGCGCGGGGCATCGTTGGGCGGATAGCCCTGCATGCAGGCGTAGATGCAGGCGCCGATGGCGTAGATGTCGGTCCAGGGGCCCATCGACGAATCGCGGCGGTACATCTCGGGGGCCGCGAAGCCGGGGGTGTACATCGGGCGGATGAAGATGCCTTCTTTGCTGAGCACTTCGCGCGCGGCGCCGAAGTCGATCAGCACGGCACGGTCGTCGTCGGTGACGAAGATGTTGGCCGGCTTGATGTCCAGGTGCAGCATCTTGTACTGGTGGACGATGCGCAGGCCGCGCAGGATTTCGTCGAACAGCGAACGGATGGTCGATTCGCGGAACACCTTCTGCCGCTTCAGGTCGCGCGCCGTGACCACGAAATCCTGCAGGGTCGCGCCCTCCAGGTAGTTCATGACCATGTAGACGGTTTCGTTCTCGCGAAAGAAATTGAGCACGCTGACGACCGAGGCGTGCGAGATCTGTGCGAGCGAGCGGCCTTCCTCGAAGAAGCTCTTGAGCCCCAGCCGGTAGAGGGAAAGCTTCTCGGGCGGGACCTGCGGATTCAGTTCGCCGGGCCCACGGGTGGCCAGCGAAGAAGGAAGATATTCCTTGATGGCGACCTGCTGTCCACTGGGGTCGATGGCGAGGTAGACCACACCAAAACCGCCCGCGGAAAGCCGGCGAACAACGCGGTAACCGCCAATGACCGTATCGGGCAACAGGGGCGAAGGCTTGACCTTTGACATAATCCGGGAGTTTCGCCCGAAGGCGATGGTGCGGCAAGCGAACGCCGTGCCGACGCCTCGGTGCATGCAAGCAAAACCACAGTGAGGCGCAATGCCAGTTTACAGCATGACCGGCTACGCCAGCGGCCAGAACGGGTCCGCAGGCAGCCACTCCGAAGCCGAAGCGCGGCCTGCCGCCGGAGGCCGACTCGGGGTCGAAATCCGCTCGGTCAACAGCCGCTTCCTCGACCTGACTTTCAAGTTGCCGGAGGAACTGCGCCAGCATGAAACCGCGCTGCGCGAGTTGCTCACGGGCAAGCTCAAACGCGGCAAGGTCGAAGTGCGCGCCGCCATCGAGAACACCGCCCAGGCGGGTGTGGTCGAGCCCTCCGTCAAGCTGCTCCAGCGCCTCAACGGCGTGCAGGACAGTATCAAGGCTTGGCTGCCCGGCGCCCGCGACCTGAGCGTGGCCGACGTGCTGCGCCTGGCTGGCGGCGACAGTGCCGCCCGCGGCGATTGGGGCGCTGACCTGATCGACGTCGCCGGCAAGGCGCTCGAAGGCCTGATGTCGGCCCGCCAGCGCGAAGGCGCCCGGCTGGCCAAGATGCTCGAAGCCCACCTGGGCCAGTTGCGCACCCTGGTGCAGCAGGCCGGGCCGCTGGTGCCACAGCTGGTCGAACAGCAGCGCACGCGCTTCCTGGAACGCTGGCAGGAGGCCATGGGCCTGACTTCCGGTACGGGCGGCACGCTGCCCGAGGCGGCGCAAGACCGTGCGCTGACCGAAGCCACCGCCTTCGCGATCCGCATCGACGTGGCCGAGGAGTTGACCCGCCTGAATTCGCACCTCGACGAGATCGAACGGCTGCTCAAGAAGGGCGGCGAGATCGGCAAGCGCCTCGATTTCCTGATCCAGGAGCTGCACCGCGAAGCCAACACCCTGGGCTCCAAGTCGGCAGCCCTGGAACTCACGCGCATCGGCGTGGACATGAAGGTCTTGATCGAGCAGATGCGCGAACAGGTCCAGAACATCGAATGACGAGCGAAAGAATGGATTACCCCGGCAATATCTTCGTGGTCGCCGCGCCCAGCGGCGCGGGCAAGTCGAGCCTGGTCAAGGCGCTCATGGAGCTCGACTCGGCCGTTCAGCCCTCGGTTTCCCACACCACGCGGTCACCCCGCGGGCAGGAAAAGCACGGTCGCGAGTACTTTTTCGCCTCTCCCACCGAGTTCGACGCAATGATCGCGGCGGACGGTTTCGTGGAATGGGCGCATGTGCACGGCCACCGCTACGGAACCTCCAAAAAGGCCATCGAGGAACGGATTGCCCAGGGGGCGGACGTGATCCTCGAGATCGACTTCCAGGGCGCGCTGCAGATCCGCAAGACCTTCGCCAACGCGGTCATGATCTTCATCCTGCCGCCAAGCTGGGAAGAATTGCGCTCCCGGCTCGAACGGCGCGGCGAAGACAGTGCTTCGGTGATCGAACTGCGCCTCAAAAACGCCGCGGAAGAGATGGCCAGGGCCGGGGAATTCGACTTCGTTATAATCAACGAGTTATTTGAGCGCGCGCTTTTCGATCTCAAGGCGATCGTCCACGCTCAGCGGCTTCGGTACTCCGCACAGCGCCGTGCACGTGCCGACACTTTCGCCGCACTGAACATCCCCTGATTTCCCGCTCACCGACCGAAAGATTCTCATCATGGCCCGCATCACCGTCGAAGATTGTCTGCTTCAGATCCCGAACCGCTTCCAGCTCGTTCTGGCCGCCACGTACCGTGCGCGCATGCTGAGCCAAGGCCACGCGCCCAAGATCGAAAGCAAGAACAAGCCCGCCGTGACCGCCCTGCGCGAAATCGCCGAAGGCAAGATCGGCATCGAAATGCTCAAGAAGGTGCCGGGCTGATCTGACGCAGCCCTGCAACGAAAAGGCACCGCAAAGCGGTGCTTTTTTTATGCTTGGACGCGTCCATGGAACGGTCACGCTAAAGTGGTAGCCATGAGCGCGGTCGCCAAACATCAGTCCCATGCCCCCTCGGGCACGCCGAAGCCAAGTCCGGCGGCGCTGAACGCGGCTGCCGCAAGCTTTGCCGCCTTGACGGCGCGCCTCGACTACCTGAGCCCCGAAGACACCGAGCTGGTCCGCCGCGCCTACCGCTTTGCCGACGAAGCCCACCTGGGCCAGTTGCGCAACAGTGGCGAGCCCTACATCACGCACCCCATCGCCGTGGCGGCGCAATGCGCCGAATGGAAGCTCGATGCACAGGCGCTGATGGCCGCCCTGCTCCACGACGCAATCGAAGACTGCGGCGTCACCAAACCCGAGCTGATCGAACGCTTTGGCGCCCCGGTCGCCGAACTGGTCGACGGGCTCACCAAGCTCGACAAGCTGCAGTTCAACACCCGAGAAGAAAACCAGGCCGAATCCTTCCGCAAGATGCTGCTGGCCATGGCGCGCGACGTGCGCGTCATTCTGGTCAAACTGGCCGATCGCACGCACAACATGCGCACGCTGGCCGACGCGCCACGTGAAAAATGGGCCCGTATCTCCCGCGAAACGCTCGAGATCTATGCGCCCATCGCGCATCGACTCGGGTTGAATCAAACGTACCGCGAGCTGCAGGAGCTGTCGTTCCGGCATCTCAAGCCGTGGCGTTACGCCACCCTCTCCAAGGCCGTGGCCAAGGCGCGCGGGCGACGCCGCGACCTAATCCAGAAGGTGCAGAAAGAGGTCGAAACCGCCTTTTCTGCCGCCGGCATGACGCTGCGGATCGCAGGGCGTGAGAAAACGCTCTATTCCATCTACCGCAAGATGGAAGAAAAGCACCTGAGCTTTGCCCAGGTGACCGACATCTACGGTTTTCGCCTGATCGTGCCGAACGTGATCGCCTGCTACACCGGGCTTGGCATCCTTCACCAGATGTACAAGCCGCTGCCAGGCAAGTTCAAGGACCACATCGCGATCGCCAAGCTCAACGGCTACCAGTCGCTGCACACCACGCTGGTCGGCCCCGCCGGCGTGAGCGTCGAGTTCCAGCTGCGGACCGAGGCAATGCACGTGGTCGCCGAATCCGGCGTGGCGGCGCACTGGCTCTACAAGGCCGCCGAGCCGAACGCGGCAAGCAACGACAGGCTGGGCACCAAGTGGCTGCAGTCGCTGCTCGATATCCAGGACGAGACACGCGACGCCGCCGAGTTCTGGGACCACGTCAAGGTCGACCTGTTTCCCGACGCGGTGTACGTCTTCACGCCCAAGAGCCAGATCATGGCGCTGCCGCGCGGCGCCACGGTGGTCGACTTCGCCTATGCGATCCACAGCAACATCGGCGATCACACCTCGGCCGCGCGCATCAATGGCGACCAGGTTCCGTTGCGCACCGAGCTGAAGAACGGCGACGTGGTCGAAGTGATCACGGCGCCGGTGTCGACGCCCAATCCTGCCTGGCTCGGGTTCGTTCGCACCGGCCGCGCGCGCTCCAAGATCCGTCATTACCTGAAGACCCTGGCCCATGCGGAATCCGAAGGCCTGGGCGAAAAACTGCTGGCTCAGGCGCTGCGCGCCGAAGGCCTCGGCAAGCTGCCGGAGGAAGACGAAGAGCACCAGGCACTGTGGGAAAAGCTGCTGCGCTTCACCGGCAACCGCACCCGCTCCGAATTGCTGACCGACATCGGCCTGGGCAAGCGCATCGCGAGCATCGTGGCCAAGCGGCTGATGGCGCTGCTTTCCGAACTGGGTGAACGGCCCGATGCGCTGCTGCTGAGCCGCGAACGCTTCATCTCGCACGAGACCGTGTCGCAAGGCGCGGTCACGCTCGATGGCAGCGAGAACTCGTCGGTCCGCTTTGCACTGTGCTGCCGCCCCATTCCGGGCGACCAGATCGTCGGCTACCTCGGACACGGCGAAGGCCTGGTGGTGCACACCGAAGATTGCGGCGTGGGCCAGCGCCTGCGAAACAAGGACAGCGAGCGCTTCTTCGCCGTCGAGTGGGCGGACGAGCCCACGCGTGCCTTCGAAACCGGTGTGGTGATCACCGTGCGCAACGACAAGGGCGTGCTGGCACGGGTTGCTGCCACGCTGGCCGATGCGGAAGCCGACATCACGCATGTCGAGATGGCGGACGAGACCCCGCAGGATTCGACCGACCTGCGCTTCGTGATCGCCGTGCGCGACCGTGCGCATCTCGATGCCGTGCTGCGGGCCGCGCGGCGAACCACGTCGGTGCTGACCGCCGCAAGGACCGTTCCCGCCCCTTGAGATGGCAGGGCCGCGGCGCGCTCGCTGCTAGGCGGCGGCCGGACGCGGCGCCGGATAGCTCACCGAAAGAATCTCGACTTCGTGCGCCCCGCCCGGGGTCACCAGCTTGACCACATCACCTTCGCGCGACTTGAGCAGTGCCCGGGCGATGGGCGAAATCCAGCTGACCTGCGACTTGGCGCTCTGCGCCTCGTCGATGCCAAGGATCGTGACGCTTCGCTCGTCGCCACTTTCATCGATGTAGCGAACGGTGGCGCCGAAGAAAACCTGGTCGCGGCCGTGATGCACCGAGGGATCCGTGACCTCGGCAATCTCGAGCCGCTTGGTGAGAAATCGGATGCGCCGGTCGATTTCTCGCAGGCGTTTCTTGCCGTAGAGGTAGTCGCCGTTTTCAGAGCGGTCCCCGTTCTTGGCCGCCCAGTGAACCGCCTCGACCACTTTCGGGCGTTCTTCATCCATCAACTGCAGCAATTCGTCGCGCAGTCGCGCGTAACCGTCTGGCGTGATGTAGTTCTTGCTGCCTGCGGGCAACGCGGGCACGGCACCGCCGGAGCCGTCGTCGTCATCTCCGTCGGTGTCGGTTTCCTTGGTGAATGCCTTGCTCAACGCAGAACCCTCCTCCAAATGAAAAAAGCCCGCAACTTTCGTTGCGGGCTTTCCTTGTAGTGGTGCGGCTGGCAGGAATTGAACCCACGACCCCTTGGTTCGTAGCCAAGTACTCTATCCAACTGAGCTACAGCCGCACAGCTTGCAATTATAGCCTGTTTTTTCTACCCTTTCGGATTTGCGTGATCCGGGGCGAAAAAGCGCCTTGGCAGCAGACTCCGCTGCCGCAGCGCCACGTGCCTCGCGCAACACGCCCGATTTCCCTGTATCGGCACCGCATTCAAGCCGTGCGCCACACAAGATCCGAGCGTACTGATCGGTAGCGAGGAGGCACATGGAGCCGCCATGAAAGTCAACGCGTTCGATGAAAGATTGGAACACCGCCACATCCTGCCTTACGACCCCGCGTACGCCCGCGTGTTCGCGCAAGTGCAGCGGTACGTTCACGAAAATCTCGAGAGCGTGGAGCTCGTTCACATCGGGAGCACCGCCATTCATGGGCTGCGGGGCAAGCCCATGGTTGACATTGCCGCCATCACGGGCGAACAGAACCTGCGCGCAACGCAAACGGAATTCGAGAGACTTGGATTTCACCGACGTGCCGTCTGGGTCGACAGGGATGAGAAGCCCTATGTCTGCGGCTGCGTTCAACACAACGGACGCAACTACAACATCAATATCCACATCTGCCATCACGGCGATCCGGTCCACAAGGACTCGCTGGCGTTCATGGACATCCTCCAGCGACGCCCAGACCTGCGCAGGAGGTACGAGGAAGCCAAGGACCGCGCGCACATGATCGACCCGGTCAATCCGGAGGTCTACAACCGGGAAAAAGAGGCCGTGATCAAGGAGATACACGCGCAGATTGGACTGAGCTGACGGAGCGAAAGCGCAGGGGCCGCCCCACAGGGCAGACCGTCGCCTCGTGCATACGAGCACCTCGAAGTCGACGATGGCTGTGGCCCTCGAGCCCCCGGCCCGACGCCCGCAAGATGCCAAAAGGCGAGCCCAAAAGAAAAAGGACCAGAAGGCATCAACCTTCTGGTCCATTCGAGAGTGGTGCGGCTGGCAGGAATTGAACCCACGACCCCTTGGTTCGTAGCCAAGTACTCTATCCAACTGAGCTACAGCCGCGAAGCCTTCGATTATAGCCTGCTTGTCAGCGTGAATCTGCCATCACCCCGAGAACTCCGATTGACCCTGCCGTATTCGGCCCGACCAACTGCGTCAATCCCGATCGATTGATGCCCAAGCTGCAGCGCAGCAAAAAGCCCACTACCAATCTTGGTAGCGGGCTTTCTCTATAGGGACATGGTAGGCCGTGATGGGCTTGAACCATCGACCAACGGATTATGAGTCCGCTGCTCTAACCAACTGAGCTAACGGCCCACGCGGGCACGATTCTATTCGTGCCGCACCACCCGCTCGCTTACTTGCGATGGCTCAGCGCATTGCCGATCAGCCGCGATGTGATGTCGACGATCTGAATCATGCGCTCGTAAGGCATCCGCGTCGGCCCGATCACCCCGAGGGTGCCGACCACCTGCCCATCGACCTCGTAGTTGGCACTGACGATGGAAAGTTCTTCGAACGGCACCACCTGGCTCTCGCCACCAATGAAGATGCGCACGCCTTCGGCCTTGCTCGACACATCGAGCAGGCGCATGAGCTGCGCCTTCTGCTCGAAGAGCTCGAAAGCACGGCGCAACTGCCCCATGTCGCTGGAAAAATCGCTCACCGAGAGCAGGTTGCGCTCGCCGGAAATCACGACGTCGTCTTCCTGCGCCTCCGTCAAAACCTCGGAACTGACCTGCACCGCCGCCTGCATGAGCGCAGCGATCTCGCCGCGCAGCTTCTCGACCTCGGACTGCAGCCGGTCGCGCACCTGCTCGATGGTCAGGCCCGCATAGTGGGCATTGATGTAGTTCGAAGCCTCGACGAGCTGTGACTGCGAATAGTCGGCCTCCGGGAAGATCACCCGGTTCTGCACGTCGCCGTCAGGCGAGACGATGATCACCAGCAGCCGGTTTTCCGACAACCGCAAAAATTCGATCTGCTTGAACACCGATGCGCGCCGCGGCGCCATCACCACACCCACGAACTGCGAGAGGTTCGACAGCAGATGCGCCGCATTGGCAATCACCTTCTGCGGCTGGTCGGGCGCCAGGCTCGGCGCGCTCATCTGCTCGCGCTCCGCGGTCAGCATGGTGTCGACAAAAAGGCGGTAGCCGCGATGCGTCGGGATGCGGCCCGCCGAGGTGTGCGGGCTGGCGATCAGCCCCAGCGCCTCGAGGTCCGACATGACGTTGCGGATGGTCGCCGGCGACAGGTCCAGCCCCGACGAACGCGACAACGTGCGCGATCCGACGGGCTGCCCGTCGGCGATGTAGCGCTCGACGAGCGTCTTGAGCAGCAACTTGGCACGGTCGTCCAGCATTGCAAGATTTTAGTGTTGTAATTTGTGAGATATGACCTCTCGCTTCCGTCACGTCGCCCTGATCGGCAAATACCAGGCTTCCGGCGCCCGCGCGCAGGCGGATGCGCGCGACGGCGTGATGGAGAGCATCGGCGCCTTCCTCGAATCGCAGGGTTGCAAGGTATTCGTCGAGCGCTCGACCTGCGAGGAAGAAGCCGATGACGGCGCCCCGGCCCATCCCCGCTACGAAGCCCTGTCGGTCGAGGAAATCGGCCAGCGCTGCGACCTCGGCCTGGTGGTCGGCGGCGACGGCACCATGCTCGGCATCGGCCGGCAGCTCGCCAGCTACGGCATCCCGCTGATCGGCATCAACCGCGGCCGGCTCGGCTTCATCACCGACATTCCGCTCGACAACTACCAGGCCACGCTGATCCCGATGCTGGCCGGCGAGTACGAGGAAGACCATCGCAGCCTGATGCACGCCCAGGTCATGCGCGATGGCGTCTCGGTGTTCGACGCCCTCGCCATGAATGACGTGGTGGTCAATCGCGGCGCCACCTCCGGCATGGTCGAGCTGCGCGTTTCGGTGGGCCGCCACTTCGTGGCCAACCAGCGCGCCGACGGCCTGATCATCGCCACACCCACGGGCTCGACCGCTTATGCGCTGTCCGCCGGCGGGCCCTTGCTTCATCCGGCGGTGCCCGGCTGGGTGCTGGTGCCGATCGCGCCGCACACGCTGTCGAACCGCCCGGTGCTGCTGCCCGACGCCGACGAGATCGTGATCGAGCTGGTGGGCGGGCGCGACGCCAGCGCCAATTTCGACATGCAATCGCTGGCTTCGCTCGTGATCGGCGACCGCGTGGTGGTGCGCCGCTCCGATTTCCGCGTGCGCTTCCTGCATCCGCGCGGCTGGAGCTATTTCGACACGCTGCGCAAGAAACTTCATTGGAACGAAGGGGGCTCCTGACATGGCGCTGCGACGCATCGCACTGCGCGACTTCGTGATCGTGCGATCACTCGAACTCGACCTGTCCACCGGCTTCACGGTATTGACCGGTGAAACCGGTGCCGGCAAATCCATCCTGATCGACGCGCTGCAGCTGGCGCTCGGCAACCGCGCCGACGCAGGCGCGGTGCGCGAAGGGGCCGAACGGCTCGACGTGAGCGCCGAATTCGACGCCGACCCTGCCCTTGCCGCCTGGCTCGACGAAGGCGGCTTCGAAGCCGGCGACGCCCTGCTGCTGCGCCGCACGGTCGACCTGCAGGGCCGCAGCCGCGGCTGGATCAATGGCAGCCCCGCCACTGCCACCCAACTGCGCGAGCTGGGCGACAGACTGCTCGACATTCACGGCCAACACGCCTGGCAGAGCCTGACGCGGCCCGAGGCCGTGCGCGGCCTGCTCGACGCCTACGCGGGTGTGCGCACCGATGCGCTCGATGCCGCCTGGCAAGCCTGGCGACAAGCGCTATCCGCCCTGGAGCACACACGCTCGGCACAAGACTCTCTGCAGCGCGAACGCGAGCGGCTTCAATGGCAGATCGCCGAAGTCGCAAAGCTCGCGCCAGGCGTCGACGAGTGGGAAGAGCTGTCGACCAACCATTCGCGCATCTCGAACGCGCAAGCGCTCATCGACGCAGCGCAGGGTGCCAGCCAGGCGCTGGAAGACGACGACAACGGCGCGCTGTCTGCGCTCTCACGCGCGGCCACGCTGCTGCAGAACTGCGAACACATCGAACCCGAATTTCGAACACTGGGCGAGGTGCTCGCCTCTTGCGTGGCGCAGGCCTCGGACGCGGCCCATTCGCTGCATGGCTACCTGCGCAACGCCGAAGCCGACCCACAAAGCCTGGCCGAACTGGACGAGCGCATGGGCCTGTGGATGTCGCTTGCGCGCCGCTACAAGCGCACGCCCGCCGATCTGCCGGCGCTGCTGGCTGGCTGGCAGGCCGAGCTACAGGCCCTCGACGCGCAGAGTGACCTCGAAGGCCTGGAGCGCGCCGAGCAGAACGCGCAGCAGGCCTACATGAAAGAAGCCAAGGCGCTCGGCAAGGCCCGCAAGCAAGCCGCCCCGCGTCTCGGCCAGGCCGTCACGGACGCGATGCAGGGCCTTGGCATGCAGGGCGGGCGCTTCGAGGTCGAGCTGCAGCCGCTGGCACAGCCCGGCCGCGCCGGCCTGGAAGACGTGGCCTTCCTCGTGGCCGGCCACACCGGCAGCACGCCGCGCGCCATCGGCAAGGTGGCATCGGGCGGCGAGCTTTCGCGCATCGCACTGGCCATCGCGGTGACGACCAGCCAGCTCGGCGCCGCGCAGACACTGATCTTCGACGAGGTCGATGCCGGCGTCGGCGGGGCCGTGGCCGAAACCGTGGGCAGCCTGATGAAGCAACTGGGCCGCGACCGGCAAGTGCTTGCCGTGACCCACCTGCCCCAGGTGGCCGCCTGCGCCGACCATCACCTCGTGGTGGCCAAGCGCCAGACGGCTGCAGCCGGCAAGGACGGCCCGCGCACCGAAAGCGGCGTCTCGCGGCTCGACAACGACAACCGCGCCAAGGAAATCGCCCGCATGCTGGGCGGCGAAAAGGTCTCGCAGACCTCGCTCGCACACGCCCGCGAAATGCTGGGCCACAAGACATCGGCGACCGCGCCATGAACCTCGACCTCGTGCTCATCACCGGCATGTCCGGCTCCGGCAAATCGGTGGCCCTGCATGCGCTGGAAGACGCGGGCTACTACTGCGTCGACAACCTGCCGCCCGAGCTGTTGACCTCGTTCATCGCGCTGCAGCACGAGCAGCAGGCCACGCGCGTGGCCATCGCGATGGACGTGCGCAGCGGCGTGTCGCTGCCGATCGTTCCGCAACAACTCGAGGCGCTGCGGCGCGATGGCGTCTCGCTGCGCTCGCTGTTCCTCGACGCGACCACCGACGCCCTGCTGCGCCGCTATTCGGAAACCCGCCGCCGCCACCCGCTCTCGCGCCAGGAAGGCCGCACCGACGTGCCCGAGCAGCACCGCGTGCTCATCCAGGCCATCGAGCTCGAACGCGAGCTGCTGGCCGATCTGCGCGACGGTGCCGACGTGATCGACACCAGCCTGATTCGGCCGGCGCAGTTGCAGAGCTACATCAAGGCCCTGATCTCGGCACCGCAAAGCGCGCTGACGCTGGTGTTCGAGTCATTCGCCTTCAAGCGCGGCGTGCCGCTCGACGCGGACTACGTGTTCGACGTGCGCATGCTGCCCAACCCGCACTACGTACCGGCACTGCGCCCGCTCACGGGCCGCGACGAGCCGGTGATCGAGTGGCTGCGCGAGCACGACGACGTGGCGCGCATGTACGACGACATCGAGCAGTTCCTGTCGCACTGGCTCGACGCGCTGGCGCGCGACCATCGCAGCTATGTCACGGTGGCCATCGGCTGCACTGGCGGGCAGCACCGGTCGGTGTTCCTGGTCGAGCAACTGGCGCGTTTGTTTGGCGCACGCTGGGGCGCGCTCAAGCGCCACCGCGAACTCGACGCGAGCTGATCGATCAGTCCGCGCCGTTTTCCAGCAGCTTGCGCACCGGTGCAGGCAAGCCCAACCGGCCCCATTCCTCGGCATCGACCCAACGCGCCGCCTCGCCTTGCGGCTGGTGGCCCTGGAGTTGCACGGGATGCAGGTGCAAGTCCTTGTGGGTCAGCACATGCACGAAGGGCGGCAGGTCGTGCGCGCCATGCTGCGCCGAGGGCGGCAGCGCAGCGAGCAAGTCTTCGCGGCTGTCGAACACCGGCGGGCAATACAGGCCAGCCCAGATGCCCTTCGCCGGCCGCTTCTCGAGCCACACACGCTCCGCTTCATCGCGCGCCAGCAGCACCCAGAGCGACTGGGCACTGCGCTTGAGCTTGCGGGTCTTGACGGGATAGCGCTCCGGCGCGCCTTCGCGCAGAGCCACGCAGGTCTTGTTGACCGGGCAGATCATGCAGCTCGGCTTGCGCGGCAGGCAGACCGTGGCGCCCAGATCCATGAGGCCCTGGGTGTAGTGCGCGATCGCCTCGCGCTGTTCGGCAGGCGGAAGCAGTTGCGTCGCCAGGTCCCACAGCGCACGCTCCTGCGCCGACGAAGACATGTCGCCGCCGAAGCCGAGCACGCGCGTCAGCACGCGCTTCACGTTGCCGTCGAGGATCGCGACCCGCTCGCCGAAGCAGAAGGCGGCAATGGCCGCGGCGGTCGAACGGCCAATGCCGGGCAGAGTCACCAGCTCGACGGCGGTGCGCGGAAACTCGCCGCCGAATCGTTCGACGACGTCCTGCGCGCAGCGATGCATGTTGCGCGCACGGCTGTAGTAGCCCAGGCCACTCCAGAGGCCGAACACCTCGTCTTCCGTGCCTGCAGCCAGCGCCTTCACGTCCGGAAAGCGGTCGAGAAAGCGCGCGAAATAACCGAGCACTGTCGAGACCTGCGTCTGCTGCAGCATCACTTCCGAAAGCCACACCCGGTACGGGTCGCGGGTGTTCTGCCAAGGCAGCTCACTGCGTCCGTGGCTGCGCTGCCAGCTCACGATCTGGGCAGCGAAGCCGGGTGGCAACGTCGAAGAAGTGGCAACCGCCGCGGGGGCGGAACGCTCAGGCCGCACGCAACTCGCCGACAGCGGCCGCCGCGCCCTGCTGCGGCTTTCCATGCTGCGAGATCAGCGACGTGAAATCGCGCAGGCGCAGATGAAGCTCGGCCAGGTTGCTTTCCTGTGCGGCAAGTTCGATCAGCCGTTCGTCCAGATTGCCTGCCGCACTCTGGATGCGCTCGATGGCTTCGATGCGCTTGCTGAAGTTGCGGCGGCGCTCCTTGAGCTGCGCATCGATCTGCGCGCTCGCGCCCTTGCTCCAGCGCTCGACCTCGGTCATGGCGGCTTCATTGACCAGCCGCAGCCGGCTGGCCAGCGCACGCACCAGCTTGTCGCAGAAGTCGGCCTGCGCGAGCTTCAGCAGGTTGCCCACGCCCAGGTAATGGATGTGGCTGCGCTCGATCTGGCTGAGCTCCTGCTCGAAGCCCGTGAGGTCGGGCTCGGCCGGCGCCTGCAGGGTGAAGCCCTGCTCGGCGTTGAGCTGGCGGAAGGTGGCGTGCAGCATCGACTGAATCTCAGCCGTGGTCGCCTGCACTTCGCGCAGGTTGTTGCGCAGCGAATCGAAGGTCTCCGAATACACCTTGCGGACATTGAACTTGACGCCGGGGCGCTTGAGCGCGGTCGACAGGCGCACCATGTCGGCCTTGAGCGCGGTGCGGCCCAGCACCGCGTACACCTCGCGCAGCAGCTTGCCCTGCACCGAACGCAGCGCCAGGATGCGGGTGTTGCTGCCCTCGAACTCGGCATGCTCCTGATCGATGCGCGCACGCATGTGGCGGATCACCGAAACGTTCTTGCCACGCAGCCCCTGCAGTTCGAGCGCCTGCTCGGACAGGTCGCGCTGGCGCACCTTGAGGATGCGTTCGGCTTCGATGCGCAACGCAGTCATGCCGGCATCGACAGCGAGCCGCAGCATGGTTTCACGCTTGCCGAGCACGCCTTCGCCCAGCAGGGCCTCGAGCGCCGGCAGCCGGCTGGCTTCGAGCAGCGGACCGTCGCGCTGGATCTTGGCCTGCAACCCCTTTTGCGCGGAAACCGGCAGCACCTGCGCGAGCGGCACTTCGAGCAGGCGGGCCGCGCCGTCGCGCTGGCGCTCGATCTGCTGTTCGATCTGCGCAGGCGTGCTCAGCGTGTCCCACATGGTGTCGATCTTGTTGAGCACCACGAAGCGCGTGTTGTTGCCTTCGTCCTCGGTGATGAGGTGCTCGCGCCAGATCGACAGATCGGAGCGCGTCACGCCGGTTTCGGCGCCGAGGATGAAGACGACGGCGTGCGCCTGCGGGATCAGGCTCACCGTGAGTTCGGGCTCGGCACCGATCGCGTTCAAGCCCGGTGTGTCGAGAATCACCAGCCCCTGCTCCAGCAGCGGATGCGGCATGTTCAGCACGGCGTGGCGCCAACGCGGAATTTCGACACGGCCCTGGGCGTTCTGCACCGGGTTGTCGTCGGGCGTGTCGTCGTTCCAGAAGCCCAGCGTGCGCGCTTCTTCCTTGTCGACCCACAGCACCTCGGCCACCTTGCCCATGGCCTGCGCCAGTTGTTCGGCGTTGCCGACGTCGATGGCGATTTCGGTCCAGCGCGTGGGCTTCTCGCGCCAATGGGCCAGCGAATGCGGCTCCAGGCGCGTCTCGATGGGCAACAGGCGCAGCTTGGGCGCGAGCGCGGCGTCGTAGCCAAGCTCGGTCGGGCACATCGTGGTCCGCCCCGCGCTCGCGGGCATGATGCGCCGCCCATAGCCGGCAAAGAAGATCGCGTTGATCAGCTCCGACTTGCCGCGCGAGAACTCGGCCACGAACGCAACCATGACCTTGCTGGTGCGGATCTGCGTCTCGAGCCCGCGCAATCGCTCGGCCACGGACTGGTCGAGCAGCTCGTTCTCGGTCAGCCAGCGGGACAGCCACTGCAGCCGGTGCGCGAAATTGCTTCGCCAGGCACCGTGCTGATCGAGTTGTTGATTGAAAGAGCGGCTCAAGGGGAATATGTAAAAAACTACTTACAAATATAGCATCGCAAGTCGTGGAGCAACCGTTTGCGGGGCATTCAGTCGGAGGCGCCCGAAGCTACTTTTGACAATTGGGGCAGTAGTAGGTGGAGCGCTGCCCCTGGCGCAGCTGCCGGATCGGCGTTGCACAAACCCGACAGGGCTCTCCGGCCCGGCCGTAAACGGTTGCTTCCAGTTGGAAATAACCGTTCTGCCCGTCCACATTGGAAAAGTCGCGCAGGGTGCTGCCGCCCTTCTCCACCGCCCGGGCCAGTATTTCGCGCACCGCCGCATGGAGCTTCGCGGCCCGCGGCCGGCTGATGCGCGCGGCCGAAAGTGTCGGCCGTATGCCGGCCATGAACAGCGCCTCGGAGGCATAGATGTTGCCCACGCCCACCACCACGTCGCCGGCCAGCAGCACCTGCTTGATGGCCGTCTTGCGCTTCTTGAGCCCGGCATGGAACGCATCGAGGTCGAAGGCATCGCCCAGCGGCTCCATGCCGAGCCCCCCGAGCAACTTGATGGCCCAGGGAGCGGTTTCGTCCTCCACGTAGACCACGGCGCCGAAGCGGCGCGGATCGTTCAGGCGCAAGGTGCCACGGTCGGTGACCAGATCGAAATGATCGTGTGCGCCCGGTGGCGGCAGCGCGGCATCGAAGCGCAGGCTGCCCGACATGCCCAGGTGCAGCAGCAGGATGCCGCGATCCAGGTCGATCAGCAGGTACTTGCCGCGACGTCGCACTTCGCGCACCTGCCGTCCGACCAACGTTTCGGGCAACACCATCAACGCCCAGCGCAACGGTTTGCCAATGCGCACGGCATCGATGCGCGCGCCGGCAATGCGGTCGGCAATGCCGCGCCGGGTGACTTCGACTTCGGGTAATTCGGGCATGAAAAGTAAAGCTCTGCCGATCTGCAGCGTTGACGAAGCCCCACGCGGCGCTCGTTCAAATGGCTGGATTATTATGACCAGATGAATCTATCGCTCCGCCGACACCGCCTTGCGGCGGCCGCGTCTCTTGCTCTTCTGGCCTGCGCAACTCATGCGCAATCTGCTTCGGATCCCGCCGCCTCGGGCAGCCCTGCGCCCGTCATCGAGCGCCCTGCGCCGACGAAGCCGGCGGTGCGGGCCAAGGCGACGGCCGCCAAGCAGGCCGCCGACCCCACGCCTCAACAATCGGCGCTGACGGCCGACCTGTTCTACGAAATCCTGATGGGCGAGATGACGGCCCGCTCGGGCGATCCGGGTTCCGGTTATGCCCTGGTGCTCGACGCCGCTCGGCGGCTGCGCGACGGCAAGCTGTTCCAGCGCGCCGTCGAGATCGCGCTGCAATCGCGCTCCGGCGATGCAGCGCTCGCCGCGGCCCGCGCCTGGCAAGAAACGCTGCCCAGCTCGCGCGAGGCACGCCGCATCGAACTGCAGATCCTGATCGCACTGAACCGCATCAGCGAGACGGTCGAGCCCCTGCGCGCCGAAGTGGCGGCCACCTCGCAGATCGAACGCCCATTGCTGATGGCCGTGATCGCGCGCAACTACTCGCGCGCCTCGGACAAGAAGCTGGCAGCCTCGGTGGTCGAACAAGCCTTGGTCGATGAGCTCAAGAGCCCCACCGCCGGTGGGCTCGCGTGGGCCACCGTCGGCCGGCTACGCCTCAACGCGGGCGATGTTTCCGGCGCGCTGGACGCCGCGCGCAAGGGCCAGGACATCGACCCGAGTTCCGATGCGCCGGCCACGCTGGCGCTCGAAATGATCGACCCCGGCCAGCCGCTCGCCGAGCCGATCGTGACGCGCTACCTCAACAACAACGCCAAGGCCTCGCCCGACCTGCGCATCGCCTATGCCCGCGTGCTGGTCGAAAACCGGCGTTTCAACGAAGCCACCACGCAGCTCCAGGCCGTGACCACATCGCGGCCCGAGCTGGCCGAGCCGTGGCTGCTGCTCGGCAGCCTGCAGATGCAGGCCAAGCAGGACGCGGCAGCCGAGACGTCGATCAAGCGCTTCGTCGAACTGTCGGGAACCCCGGGCAAGGACGGGCTCGATGCCTCCGACCGCAAGCGCACCGTCTCGCAGGCCTACCTTGCCCTCGCCCAATTGGCCGAGCGGCGCAAGGACTTCGCCGCCGCCGAGCGCTGGCTGGCGCGTGTCGACGGCCCCGATGAAGTGGTGGCCGCGCAGAGCCGCCGTGCGGGCCTGCTGGCGCGCCAGGGCAAGCTGGCGCAGGCGCGGGAAGTCATTCGCAACCTGCCCGAGCGCTCGCCTGACGACAAGAAGCAGAAGTTCCTCGCCGAAGTGCAGTTGCTGCGCGACGCAAAGCAGTACCAGGCCGCCTACGACATGCTGGCCCGAGCTTCGGCGGCCGAACCGGATGACGGCGATCTGGTCTACGACCAGGCCATGATCGCGGAGAAGCTCAATCGCCTGGACGACATGGAGCGGCTGCTGCGCCGACTGATCCAGCTCAAGCCAGACAACCAGAACGCGTACAACGCGCTGGGCTATTCGTTCGCCGATCGCAAGATCCGGCTCGACGAGGCACGCACGCTGATCCAGAAGGCGGTGCAGCTTGCGCCCGAAGATCCGTTCATTGCCGACAGCCTGGGCTGGGTCGAGTTCCGGCTCGGCAACACGGCGGAGGCCATCCGCATCCTCGAGGCCGCCTACAAGACGCGCCCCGATCCGGAGATCGGCGCGCATTTCGGTGAAGTCCTGTGGAGCACCGGCCAGAAAGACCGCGCGGTCACGATCTGGAAGGAAGCCCTGCTGAGCGACGCCGAGAACGAGACCCTGCAGGAAACGCTCAAGCGCTTGCGGGTCAAGCCATGACTCTCGCTGACGGGGCGCTGAACGGCCGTCGTGCCGCGCTGTCTCTCGGGGGCGCAGCCCTGCTCTGGATGACGGGCTGCGCCCAGTTGTCGGGCGGCTCGTCGGCCCCGAGGACATCGGACAGCTGGAGCGGCCGCATGTCGCTGCGCATCGAGAGCGAACCGGTGCAGACCTTCGCCGCGCTGTTCGAGCTGCGCGGCTCGCCCGAGACGGGCGACCTCACCCTCACGACACCCATCGGCAGCACGCTTGCGCAACTGCATTGGGCACCGGGCGAAGCCCTGCTCAAGGACGGCAGCAACACGCGGCGTTTCGACTCCGTCGATGCCCTGATCGAAGCGGCCACCGGCGCGGTCATTCCGGTCGGTGCGCTGTTCGGTTGGCTGGAAGGCCGCAACGAGCCCGTGCCTGGCTGGAAACCCGACCTGGCGCAACTGGGCAACGGGCGCCTGCAGGCCGTGCGTGAATCGCCGAGCCCCAGGGCCGACCTGCGCATCGTGTTCGAGCGGTCATGAAGGCGATCTACGACCTTCCCGCACCGGCCAAGCTCAACCTCTTCCTGCACATCACCGGCCGGCGGGATGACGGCTACCACCTGCTGCAATCGGTCTTCATGCTGATCGACTGGTGCGACACGCTGCATGTCGAGCTTCGTCGCGATGGCCAGCTGAGCCGCGAAGACCTCACGACCGAATTGCCCGCCGACGACCTGATCCTGCGCGCCGCGCGTGCGCTGCAAGCGTTCGCCGCACCCGGCCAGGGTGCGCACATTTCGGTCGCCAAGCATGTGCCGGCGCAGGCAGGCATGGGCGGAGGCTCTTCCGATGCCGCCACCTGCCTGCTGGCGCTGAACCGCCTGTGGGGCCTGAACCTGCCGCTCGCGCGTCTGGCCCACATCGGGTTGAAGCTGGGGGCCGACGTGCCCTTCTTCCTCGCGGGCCGAAATGCGTGGGTCGAAGGCATCGGAGAGGACATCCGTCCGGTTACACTCCCTCCCGCGCACTTCGCGGTGGTCAAACCACCCGAAGGACTCGATACCCGATTAATTTTTTCTGCGCCCGATCTTGAACGTGCAACTCCTGTTGCTATAATCTCGGGCTTTGCTGCAGATAGCGAACAGCTTGAAGCTCCAAACTTGGGAAACCAGGTTTTCGACTTCGGCCACAACGATCTACAGCCGGTTGCTCAGCGGCTTTGCCCCGCGGTCACCGACGCCATCGAATGGCTCGGCGCCCAAGGATTGAAGGCCCGGATGACCGGCTCCGGAAGTTCGGTGTTCGCAAAGATGCCGCAAGCGCCGCAGGACGCGGAACTGCTCGAAGCCCCCGAGGGCTGGCAGGTTCGTCAATGCAGCAATTTGGCTGTTCATCCTCTCTGGGGGTGGGCAACCTGAAGATAATCGGATCGGTTTTCGATTCGATGCGACATATATCGGTTGGTGGTGAAAACCATCGACCCGTGTAGGGGAGTCGCCAAGCTGGTTAAGGCACTGGATTTTGATTCCAGCATGCAAAGGTTCGAATCCTTTCTCCCCTGCCAAATCTTCAAGAACTGCGGCCCAACGGCCGCAGTCTTCTTTTGCAGCCCACCCGCTGCAATAATCGGCGGCTCACCGGCCGCCACGCATCAGAAACCTTTTGGCGGCTTCCTAAGCCAATTCGCACTGCCGGGACGCGCTCATGCAGGCTAATCACCCTGATTTCATGGTTTTCACCGGTAACGCCAATCCTGGCCTTGCCGCAGAAATCGCGCACAACCTCGGCACCTCGCTGGGCGCCGCACGCGTCGGTCGCTTCTCCGATGGCGAAGTCACCGTCGAGATCAACCAGAACGTCCGGGCGCGCGACGTGTTCGTGGTGCAGTCGACCTGCGCACCGACCAACGAAAACCTGATGGAACTGCTGATCATGGTCGACGCGCTCAAGCGCGCTTCGGCCGAACGGATCAGCGCCGTGATTCCCTACTTCGGCTATGCCCGCCAAGACCGCCGCCCGCGTTCGAGCCGCGTGCCGATTTCGGCCAAGGTCGTGGCCAACCTGCTGGAAACCGTCGGCGTCGAGCGCGTGCTCACGATGGACCTGCACGCCGACCAGATCCAGGGTTTCTTCGACATCCCGGTCGACAACATCTATGCGTCCCCGGTGCTGCTGGGCGACCTGCGGGCCAAGAACTACGAAGACCTGATCGTGGTCTCGCCCGACGTCGGCGGCGTGGTTCGTGCCCGTGCGCTGGCCAAGCAACTGAACTGCGACCTCGCCATCATCGACAAGCGCCGTCCGAAGGCCAACGTCAGCGAAGTCATGAACGTGATCGGCGAGATCGACGGCCGCAACTGCGTGATCATGGACGACATGATCGATACGGCCGGCACGCTGGTCAAAGCGGCCGAAGTGCTGAAAGAGCGCGGCGCCAAGAGCGTCTACGCCTACTGCACGCACCCGATCTTCTCGGGCCCGGCCATCGAGCGCATCACGCAGGGCTCGGCCCTCGATGAAGTGGTCGTGACCAACACCATTCCTCTTTCCGATGCGGCCCTCGCCTGCGGAAAGATCCGCCAGCTCTCCGTGGCACCGCTGATCGCCGAAACGATCCAGCGCATTGCCAAGGGCGAGTCGGTGATGAGTTTGTTCTCGGACCAGGACAACCTGTTCTGATCTGAGCAAAAAGCGGGCTCCTCTCCCTTTCCAGGACAGGAGCCCTTGTTGAACCGGAGTCGCACTGGTCGCGGTGGACTCTTACAGGAGCTAGTTATGAAATTCGTCGCTTTTGAGCGCGCAAAGCAGGGCACGGGTGCGAGCCGCCGTCTCCGCGTTTCGGGCAAGACCCCCGGCATCGTCTACGGTGGCGACACCCAGCCGCAACTGATCGAGATCGATCACAACGCGCTGTGGCACGCCCTCAAGAAGGAAGCCTTCCATTCGACCGTGCTCGAAATGGAACTCGGCGGCAACGTCAGCAAGGTGCTGCTGCGCGACGTGCAGTACCACCCGTTCCGCCAGCTGGTGCAACACATCGACTTCCAGCGCGTCGATGCCAAGACCCGCCTGACCATGAAGGTGCCCGTGCACTTCAAGGGTGAAGAAGAATCCGAAGCCGTCAAGATCGACCTGAACCTGGTCAACCACGTGACGACCGAACTCGAACTGAACTGCCTGCCGAGCGATCTGCCCGAGTTCATCGAAGTCGACCTGTCGGGCCTGAAGAAGAACGGCACCGTCACGCTGAAGGACATCAAGCTGCCCAAGGGCGTGAAGTGGGTCAGCCACGGCAAGGTCAACCCGGTGCTGGCTTCGGCCGTGTCGCCGGCGGCTGAAGAAGTCGACGCTCCCGCTGAAGGCGCTGCCGATGCAGCCGCCGCAGCAGCGCCGGCCGGCAAGGGTGGCAAGGCTGCGCCTGCAGCCAAGACCCCCGCTGCCAAGACGCCTGCCAAGAAGTAATCTCTTCTTCGCAAGCGCGCGAAAGCGCCAAAAGGCCCGCCTCGTGCGGGCCTTTTGCTTTTTCGGGGCGGGATAATCCCGGCCATGATCAAGCTGTTCGTCGGCCTCGGAAACCCGGGCCCTGAGTACGAAGCCACGCGGCACAACGCGGGCTTCTGGTGGATCGACGCCCTTGCGCGCGACTGGAAACTCAACCTCGTGCCCGAGCGCGGCTACCACGGCCTCGCGGCGCGCGCCAACATCGGCGGCCAGAGCATCTGGCTGCTGGAGCCGCAGACCTTCATGAACCTGTCGGGCAAGTCGGTGGCCGCGCTCGCGCGCTTCTTCAAGATCGCACCCGAAGAAATCCTTGTGGTGCACGACGAACTCGACGTGGTGCCCGGCCAGGTCAAGCTCAAGTTCGGCGGCAGCCATGCGGGCCACAACGGCCTGCGCGACATCCACGCGCAACTCGGCACCGGCGACTACTGGCGGCTGCGCCTGGGCATCGGCCACCCCGGCGTGAAGTCGGAGGTCGTCAACTGGGTGCTCAAGAAGCCGCTGAAAGAACAACGTGAACTGATCGAGGACGCCATCGTCCGCACGCTGCACGCCACGCCGGCGCTCGTGGCTGGCGAGATGGAAAAAGCAACCTTGCTGATTCACACGAGCAAACCGCCGCGGCCCAAACCGCCGCGACGGGAGCCCGGCGAAGGGGGCACGCCTGCCGCCACCTAGCCGGCCACGGGAGTGCAGGGAGGGAGAGAAATAAAAATGAGGAAGAGAAGAACAAGAGCAGGAAAGGCCTGGGTCGCTATATTTTCAATAGCGTCCTGCCTCTGTTCCCTGGGCGTTTCCGCCCAGACATGGCGATGCGGCAACGCCTACTCCGATCGCCCCTGCGAAGGCGGCAAGACGGTGAAGGTGGAAGACAACCGCAGCGACCAGGACCGCCGGTCCGCCGACGCCGGCACGCGCAGTGCCCGAACCCAGGCCGACCAGCTGGAGCGCAACCGGTTGTCCCAGGAGAAGGCAGCACACGACCGCGATCAACAAGCCGCGCGGGAAGCCAGAAGCGCGGCCATGGCCGACAGGCGACTGGCATTGGTCGAGCAGAAATCCCGGGAGCGCGCGAGCAAGGCGGCCAGCGAGCCGCGCAAGTCCAGCCTGAGCTTCACCGGCGCGCCGGGTGCCAAGGCGGCCGGCGATGCGCCGGCGCACAAGAAAAAGAAGCGGAAGTCCGCCGGCTCAGACGCCGGCTGAAGCCGCCGTCACCTTGATCGCCGTGAGGCGCTGGTACTTCTGCATCAGCGTCTCGCGGCTTTCCACGTGCTCGGGGTTCAGGGGAATGCACGCCACCGGGCAGATCTGCACGCACTGCGGCTCGTCGAAGTGACCCACGCACTCGGTGCACTTGTGCGGATCGATTTCATAGAAATCGGCGCCCATGTAGATCGCATCGTTCGGGCACTCGGGCTCGCAGACATCGCAGTTGATGCATTCGTCGGTGATCATGAGGGCCATCCCCCGATTATCGACGCGTCGGGCGCCGGGCCTCTTCGGGCCGTCCGGAGCCCCCGACCGCGTCAGGGCGGCATGCCGGTTAGTGACAAAGGTCTCATAAGCGGCACGCTTGTTGCGGGAGTCAGTTATGCTGCGCCCCGCCCCATGAGTCTGTTTTTATTCAAGCGCCTCGCCACGTTGATCGGCACGCTGATCGGCGCCTCCGTCATCGTTTTCCTGGTCCTGGAGATCCTGCCCGGCAACGCCGCGCAGATGCTCATGGGCCCGGACGCATCGCCTGAAGCCGTTGCGGCACTGGCGACCAAGCTCGGCCTCGACCAACCCGCGTGGACCCGCTACTGGCACTGGATCGGCGGCCTGCTCACCGGCAACCTGGGCGACAGCTACGCCTACAGCTCGCCCGTGCTCGACCTGATCCTCGAACGCCTGGCGCTGACCGTGCCGCTCGCGCTGCTGGCCATGACGCTCACCATCGTGATCGCCCTGCTGGTGGGCGTGACCGCCGCCGCACGCCACAACAAGCTCGGCGACGTCGGCCTGATGGGGCTGGCGCAGGTCGGTGTCGCCATTCCCAATTTCTGGTTCGCGATTCTTCTGATCCTCGTGTTCTCGGTGCAGCTGCAGTGGTTCTCCGCTGGTGGCTTCGAGGGCTGGGGTGAAGGCTTCTTCGCGGGCATCAAGTCGCTGCTGCTGCCAGCCCTGTCGCTGGCCGTGGTGCAGGCGGCGATTCTTGCGCGCATCACACGCTCAGCCGTGCTCGAAGTGATGCGCGAAGACTTCGTGCGCACCGCACGCGCCAAAGGTGTATCGCAGCGCGCCGTGCTGTGGACGCACGTGCTGCGCAACGCGATGATCCCGGTCATCACGGTGATGGGCATGCAGTTCTCCGAGCTGCTGGCCGGCACCATCGTGGTGGAGAACGTGTTCTACCTGCCGGGCCTGGGCCGGCTGATCTTCCAGGCCATCAGCAACCGCGACCTGATCGTGGTGCGCAACTGCGTGATGCTGCTCGCGGCACTGGTGGTCATCGTGAACTTCGTGGTCGACGTGCTGTATGCCGTGATCGATCCGCGCATCAAGGCCAGCGACATATGAGCGCCATCACAGCCCCGAGCGCTGCCGCGCTCAAGGTCCCCGGTTTCTGGCGCCGTGCGCTGCAGCACCGCAGCTTCGTCATCGGCGGCGTGCTCACGCTGCTCCTGTTGCTTGCAGCAGCCGTCTCGCTGGTCTGGACACCGTGGTCACCCTACGAGATGGACATGGCCAACAAGCTCAAGCCGCCGACCGGCGCGCACTGGCTGGGCACCGACACCTATGGGCGCGACGTCGCCTCGCTGCTGCTCGTGGGCGCGCGTGCATCGATTCTCGTCGGCGTGATCGCGGTCGGCATCGGCCTCGTCGTCGGCACAGCACTGGGCCTGCTGGCGGCCGCAAAGCGCGGCTGGGTTGAAGAAGCCATCATGCGGCTCACCGACTTCTCGCTGGCCTTCCCCGCCATCCTCTCGGCGATCATGCTCACGGCGGTGTTCGGCGCCGGCATCGTCAACGCCATCATCGCCATCGGCATCTACAACATCCCAACCTTTGCGCGCATCACGCGCGCCTCGGCCAATGCCATCTGGTCGCGCGAGTACGTGGCTGCGTCGCGCGCCTGCGGCAAGGGCCCGTTCGCGATCACGATGCAGCACGTGCTGCCCAACATCTCGGCGGTGCTGATCGTGCAGATCACGATCCGCTTCGCCATCGCCATCCTGGCCGAGGCCGCCCTCTCCTATCTGGGCCTGGGCACGCAGCCGCCGCAACCCTCGTGGGGCCGCATGCTCAGCGAGGCGCAGACCATGATGTTCCAGGCGCCCTTGCTCGCCGTGTTCCCCGGCATGGCCATCGCAATGGCCGTGCTGGGCCTGAACCTGCTGGGCGATGGCTTGCGCGACCTGCTCGACCCTCGCCTCGCCCGCGCCCGCTGAGCGCCATGCCTCTTCTCGAAGTCAACAACCTCCATATCGGCCTGCAGACGCAGCGTGGCCCGGCGCAGGCCGTGCGCGGCGTTTCGTTCTCGCTGGAGCGCGGCGAAACGCTGGGCATCGTCGGCGAATCGGGCTGCGGCAAGTCGATCACCGTGATGTCGCTGATGGGCTTGCTGCCCTCCACCGCCGACGTCACCGGCAGCATCAGGTTCGACGGCACCGAGCTTGTGGGCCGCGATGAAAAATCCATGTGCCAGATCCGCGGCAACCGCATCGGCATGATCTTCCAGGAGCCGATGACGGCACTGAATCCGGTGCACACCATCGCGCGCCAGGTCGGTGAGCCACTGCGGCTGCATCGCGGCCTGTCCAAGGCGGAAGCACGCAAGGAAGTGCTCGCGCTGCTCGACCGCGTGGGCATTCCCGATGCAGCTTCGCGCCTGGACGCGTACCCGCACCAGTTCTCGGGCGGCCAGCGCCAGCGCATCGGCATCGCGATGGCGCTCGCCTGCGGCCCCGACCTGCTGATCGCCGACGAGCCGACCACCGCGCTCGACGTCACGATCCAGAAGCAGATCCTCGAACTCATCCAGAGCCTCGTCGCGGAGCGCGGCATGGCGCTGATCCTGATCTCGCACGACCTCGGCGTGATCGCGCAGACCGTCTCGAAGATGCTCGTGATGTACGGCGGCAGCGTGGTCGAGAGCGGCCCGACCGAGGCCGTGTTCGCGCGTCGCGCCCATCCCTACACCCAAGGCCTGTTCGCCGCGCGCCCCGCCATCGGCGCACCGCGCGGCCTGCGCCTGGCCACCATCAAGGGAAGCGTGCCCGAGCTGGTCGACCTGCCGCCGGGCTGCCCCTTCGCGGGCCGCTGCAGCTACACCATCGACGCCTGCCAGACCACGCGGCCGCCGGCCACGATGCTGCCACAGGACCATGCGGTGCGCTGCATCCGCCTCGAAGAAATCGCGGCCAAAGGCCTTGCCCTCGCACCATGAGCGAATCCATTTCTTCTTCCACGCCGCTGCTGGCCGTGACCGACCTCGTTCGGCACTACGCGATGCCGCGTGAAAAGCTCTTCGGCCCACCGCCGACCGTGAAGGCGCTCAACGGCGTGAGCTTCGATGTGCAGGCCGGCAAGAGCGTCGGCATCGTCGGCGAATCAGGCTCCGGCAAATCGACCATCGCACGCCTCGTGATGGCACTGGACACACCGACCTCGGGCACCGTCTCGCTCGAAGGCCGCAACCTGCATGCGCTGTCGAAGGCCGAGCTGCGCACCGCGCGGCGCGACTTCCAGATGGTGTTTCAAGACCCGTACGGTTCGCTCGACCCGCGCCAGACCGTGGCACGCATCGTGGCCGAGCCGCTCGAAGCACTGGCCGAAACCAGCCGCGCGGTTCAACGCGAACGCGCAGCAGAAGCACTCGCTGCTGTCGGCCTTCGCACCACCGACATGGACAAGTACCCGCACGAGTTCTCCGGCGGCCAGCGCCAGCGCATTGCCATCGCACGCGCCCTCATCACGCGGCCCAAACTCATCGTGGCTGACGAACCCGTGAGCGCGCTCGACGTGTCGGTGCAAGCCCAGGTGCTCAACCTCATGCAGGACCTGCAGCAGCAGTTCGGCATCAGCTACCTGCTCATCAGCCACGACCTCGCGGTGGTCAACCACCTGTGCGACGACGTGTGCGTGGTGTGGCAAGGCAAGATCGTCGAGCAGGGCCCGCCCGGCGAGTTGTTCCGGCACGCGCAGCACCCCTACACGCGCACGCTGCTCGATGCGGTGCCGCGCACGCCCACGGGCGGCACCTTGCTCGCGGCATGAACGCGGCCTGAATCGCGGCATGAAGCCGGCCTGACACCGGGGCGTCGCCCGCCTCGCCTAGGATGAGTGGGTCATAAGCATCTGGTTGCGCAAAGCCCCCCGCCTCGCGGATGATGCTTGCCCCTTGTTTGGAGGACACCGCTTCATCATGCTCAAACGACGCACCCTGCTTGCCACCGCCGCCGCCCTGACACCGCTCGTGCTGCCCACCCTGGCGCTGGCACAAAGAAAAAAAGACGCGCTGGTGCTCGGGCTCACGCTGGAGCCCACGGGCCTCGACCCCACGGCCAAGGCTGGCGCCGAGATTTCCGAAGTGGTGCTCTACAACGTCTTCGAGACACTCACCAAGATCAACTCCGACGGCAACGTCACGCCGCTGCTGGCCGAGAGCTGGGAAGTCTCGCCCGACCTCAAGACCTATACCTTCAAGCTCAAGCGCGGCGTGAAGTTCCAGAACGGCGAGCCCTTCAGCGCCAGCACCGTCAAGTTCTCGTTCGATCGCGCGGCCGCAGCCGACAGCACCAACAAGGACAAGCGCACCTTCACCAACATCGCGACACAGGTGATCGACGAGCACACGGTGGTGCTGATCAGCAAGGAGATCGAGCCCGACCTGCTGTTCCTGCTCGGTCAGTCTTCCGCCATCCTGGTCGACCCCAAGACGGTCGAGACCAACGCCACCAAGCCGATCGGCACCGGCCCCTACCGGCTCGACAGCTGGTCCAAGGGCTCGGGCATCGTGCTTGCCAAGTGGGACGGTTTTCGCAACGCCGAAGCCGTGCAGATCCGCAAGGCCAGCTTCCGCTTCATCTCGGAGCCGGCCGCGCAGACCACCGCGCTGCTGTCCGGCGACATCGACCTGTTTCCGCATGCCTCGGTCTCGCGCAGCCTTGCGCAGTTCCAGAACGACAAGCGCTTCCAGGTGGTGTTCAATGCCTCGCGCGGCAAGGCCATCCTTGCGATCAACAACAAGCGCAAGCCGCTCGACGACGTGCGCGTGCGCCGCGCCATCTCCGCGGCCATCGACCGCAAGGCCGTGATCGAAGCCGCCATGGACGGCCGTGGCGTGGCCATCGGCAGCCACTACGTGCCGGGTGCGCCGGGCTACATCGACACCACTGGCATCAACCCCTACAACGTCGAGAAGGCGAAGCAGTTGCTGGCCGAAGCCGGCGTGAAGACCCCGCTCGAACTCGAGCTCGTGCTGCCGCCTCCGCCCTACGCGCGGCAAGGCGGTGAACTCATCGCCGCGCAACTGGCCAAGGTGGGCATCGTCGCGAAGATCCAGAACGTCGAATGGGCGCAATGGATGAGCGGCACCTATGGCAACAAGAACTACGACCTCTCGCTGATCCTGCATGTCGAGCCCTTCGACCTCGTGAACTACACCAAGCCCGAGTACTACTGGGGCTACCAGTCGGCGAAGTTCAACGACGCGTTCAACAAGGCACGCAACAGCGCGCGCAGCGCGGACCGCCTGCGCTACCTCGGCGATGCGCAGCGCATCCTGGCCGAGGACGCGGCCAACGTCTTCCTGTTCCAGCCGCAGTTCATCACGGTGGCGGCGCGCAACCTGCGCGGCCTCTGGAAGGACGCACCGATCTTCGTGAACGACATCGCCGCGTTGTCCTGGGCCTGACAGGGCTCCGAGCAGGGCCAGATCGGACCGCGCCCTACGGGAACGTCCCGAGGAAAAACCGCCTTCGCGAGCGCACGCCGGCATGCCTGCTGCGAGAGAATGACCGGCTGCGCACGTGGCATCTTTCGTGCTGCGTGTCCGTTCTTTCGCGGTGTCGCGCCTCCCTTCGGGGCATGGCGCACGCCGAAGCAGTCATTCGACCCTGGCTTGTTTTTCCGGAGATCACACGTATGTTGAACCGCCGCACCCTCCTTACCACCGCTGGCGCCACCGTCGCGCTGGCCACCCCGCTCGCCGGCATGGCGCAGGGCAGGAAGGACGCCATCGTGATCGGCATGGCGCTCGAACCGCCGGGGCTCGACCCGACCACGGGTGCAGCGGCCGCGATCGCCGAGGTCGTGCAGTACAACATCCTGGAGACGCTCACCAAGATCAACGCCGACGGCAACGTCACGCCGCTGCTGGCCGAGAGTTGGGAAGTCTCGCCCGACCTCAAGACCTACACCTTCAAGCTCAAGCGCGGCGTGAAGTTCCAGAACGGCGAGCCCTTCAATGCGGCGGCCGTCAAGTTCTCGTTCGACCGCGCCGGCGGCGAGAAGAGCACCAACAAGGACAAGCGCACCTTCGCCAACCTCGCGACGCAGGTGATCGACGACTACACCGTCGTCATCATCAACAAGGAGATCGACCCCGACCTGCCCTTCGTGCTGGGCCAGGCCACGGCCGTGATCGTCGAGCCGAAGAGCGCCGAGACCAACGCCAACAAGCCGGTCGGCACCGGCCCCTACAAGCTCGACAGCTGGGCCAAGGGCTCGTCGCTCACGCTGAGCAAGTGGGATGGCTTCCGCAGCCCCGCCACCGCGAAGATCAACAAGGTCACCTTCCGCTTCATCTCCGACACGGCCGCGCAGGCCGCCGCGCTGATGGCGGGCGACGTGGACGTGTTCACGCGCATCGGCACGCGCGTGGTGCCGCAGTTCAAGATGAACCCGCAGTTCCAGGTGATCCTGGCGGGCTCGCGCGCCAAGACCATCCTGTCGATCAACAACCGCAAGAAGCCGCTGGACGACGTGCGCGTGCGCCGCGCGATCCTTGCGGCCATCGACCGCAAGGCCGTGATCGAAGGCGCGGCCGACGGCTTCGGCGTGCCCATCGGCAGCCACTACGTGCCGGGCGCGGCGGGCTATGTCGACACCACCGGCATCAACCCCTTCGACGTCGAGAAGGCCAAGAAGCTGCTCGCCGAAGCCGGCGTGAAGACACCGCTCGAACTCACGATGACGCTGCCGCCGCCACCTTACGCACGCCAGGGCGGTGAAGTGATCGTGGCCGAGCTTGCCAAGATCGGCATCGTCGTGAAGGTGCAGAACGTCGAATGGGCGCAGTGGCTCAGCGGCACCTACGGCAACAAGGACTATGACCTGTCGATCGTGTCGCACGTCGAACCCTTCGACCTCGGCAACTACGCCAAGTCGGACTACTACTGGGGCTACCAGTCGAAGGCCTTCAACACGCTGTTCGACAAGATCAAGACCACGGGCAACGCCGCCGAGCGCAACAAGCTGCTGGGCGACGCACAGAAAATGCTGGCCACCGACGCGGCCAACGGCTTCCTGTACCAGCCGCAGTTCCCGACCATCGCGAAGAAGAACGTCAAGGGCCTCTGGAAAGAGAACCCGATCTTCGTGAACGATCTGTCGGCGCTGTCCTGGGGATGAACGCCGCAGTGTCCGATGCACATCTGCTGAGCGACCTGTCCGCGCAGGAACTCGCCGCCGCCTACCGCGAAAAGAAGCTCTCGCCGGTCGAGGTCGCGCAGGCCGTGATCGCGCAGATCGAACGCTGGGAGCCGCACCTGCAGGCCACGTGGCTCTTCCGGCCCGAGGCAGCGCTCGCGCAGGCACGCGCGTCGGAAGCACGCTGGCAGCGCGGCGATGCGCTCGGCCCGCTCGACGGCGTGCCGACCACCATCAAGGAAAACATCGCCACGCGCGGCGACCCGCTGCCCGCGGGCACGGCCGCCGTCGACCTGAAGCCCGCCGCGGCCGATGCACCGCCGGCCGCGCGCCTGAAGGAAGCCGGCGCGGTGATCGTGAGCAAGACCACCATGCCCGACTACGGCATGTTGTCGTCGGGCCTGTCGAGCTTTCACACGCTGGCGCGCAACCCGTGGGACCTGAGCCGAACACCGGGCGGCTCCAGCGCGGGTGCCGGTGCGGCAGCTGCCGCAGGCTACGGTCCGCTGCACCTGGGCACCGACATCGGCGGCTCGTTGCGGCTGCCTGCCAGCTGGTGCGGCATCTTCACGCTCAAGCCGAGCCTGGGCCGCATTCCGATCGATCCACCGTACATGGGCCGCGCGGCGGGTCCGATGACGCGAAGCGTCGGCGATGCCGCGCTGATGATGCAGGCGCTGGCCAAGCCCGATGCGCGGGACAGCATGAGCCTGCCGGTGCAGGACATCGACTGGGCCGGCTTCGACGTATCGCCCGATCACCTGCGCGGCCTGCGCATCGGGCTGCTGCTCGACGCGGGTTGCGGCCTGGCAGTCGAGCCCGAGATACAGACGGCCGTCGAACACGCGGCGCGCCTGTTCGAAAAAGCCGGCGCCATCGTCGAGACGATGCAGCCCTTCATGTCGCAGGCCATGCTCGACGGCATGGACCACCTGTGGCGCATGCGCTCGCTGGTCGACATGAAGGCCCTGCGCCCCGACCAGCGCGCGAAGGTGCTGCCCTACATCCGCGAGTGGGCCGAGAGCGCGGCCGAGTTCAGCGGCGAGCACGTGTTCCGTGGGTTCAGCCAGTTCCACGCCACGCGCGTGGCAGCCGTCCAGGCATGCGCACGCTTCGACTACGTGATCTCGCCGGTGTCGCCCAACATGCCCGCCGCGGCAGAGGCGCCTTCGCCGACCAACGACCCGCTGCGGCCACTGGAGCACATCGGCTTCACGGTGCCCTTCAACATGTCGGAGCAGCCCGCGTCTTCGGTCAACTGCGGCTACTCGGCCGGTGGGCTGCCCATCGGCCTGCAGATCGCGGGGCAGCGCTTCGACGATCTCGGCGTGCTGCGCGTGTCGCGTGCGTTCGAGCAGATCCGGGAAGTGCAACGCCCCTGGCCGCAAGTGCCCGGGCGCTGAAAGAACACCGGGCCCTCGGGCGCGGCGGCCTCACACCAGGTGCGAGGCCAGCAGCTCCCGGGCCCGCGTGACGAATGCGGTCTCTCCTCGCCGCGCCGGCAGAAACTGGAAGGCCACACGCGGCAACGCGGGCAGCCCGTGCGGTGGCGTCAACCTCGCCACCCCCTCGGAAATGGCGGATTCGTTGAGGCACGCCACCCCCAAGCCCGCAGCCAGCGCCGACTGCAACCCCGCCACGCCAGAGGCCACATGCGCCAGCACATAGGGCACATGCCGCCGCCGCAACAGCGCCACGGTGAACTGGTGCAGCGAACAGGTGTCGGGCAGCACCAGCAACCGCACAGGCTCGCCGCGCGTCGGCCGCACGCCGGTCGCTGCCAGCCACACCAGCGATTCACGACGGATCACGGCGGCACGCGCCTGCGCCGGGGAAGCGCCGGCGATGTCCATCGCCAGCCCGACGTCGAAATCTCCTCGCGCATACGCCGCCCGCAGTTCGTCGCTCTTCAGGATGCTCACGTGCAGCCGGACCTGCGGATAGCTTTCTCCGAGGCGGCCTAGCAGCCGCGTGAGATCGCCGGGACGGAAGTAGTCGGTCACCGCGAGCCGCAGTTCGCCCTGCAGCGTCTCGCCATGCAGATCGCGGAATGCCTCGTCGCTGAGCGCGAGGATGCGCCGCGCATACGCCAGCAGCCGCGTGCCCGCCTCCGTCGGTGCGACGCCCGCCTTGCTGCGCGTGAGCAGCGACTGCCCCGCCCGCTCTTCGAGCTTGCGGATCTGCTCGCTGACCGACGACTGCGACAGGAACACGCGCGGCGCGGCCGCCGTGAGGCTGCCCGCGTCGACGACGGCGGCCAGGGTGCGAAGCTGCTCCAGGTCGAATCCTTGCATTGCCTATCCATCCGCTTATCCGATGGATTCGATCATATCTTCCCGCTTTTCCGATGGCGCTGGAATTCTCACAATCACCCCATCGTTCATTCATTTCCTCACTGCCACCGAAGGAGTTCACCATGCCTCACATCGTCATCCACCTTTCCGGCGAACCCGATGCCGACCTCACCCGCAAGGCCGTCAACGCGGTCGGAGAACTCACCCAGAGCGTGCTCGGAAAGCAGCTGCCGGTGATCGCCACCACGGTGCAGTACATCGCCGCCGACGCCTGGTTCATCGGCGGCCAGTCGCTGGCCTCGCTCGGCAAGTCGGCCTTTCACCTGGACATCAGCATCACCGACGAAACCAACACCAAGGCCGAGAAGGCGCGTTACCTGCGCGAAGTGCATGCGGCCATGGCGAAGCTGCGGCCGAACCTGCACGAGGTGTCGTACATCCACGTGATCGACGCGCGCGGCGCGGCCTACGGCTACGGCGGCAAGACGCAGGAGTACCGCCACCAGCAAGCCGGGGTTTGAAGCATCGCCGGGGGCATGGCACCATGCGCCATGCCCTCCGGAAACCCCACGAACATCGCTGTGCCAGCCGCCGACAGCCTCGGCAATCCACTCACCCTCGACGACATCTCCAGCCTGCCGCTGGTCGACGACTTCGTCATGGGATTCATCTCGACCGAGGCGCGGGCCGTCAACCTGCTGGCGGTGGCGCAAGCCGATGCCAGCCCGATCGTGCAGGCCTACTGCGCCACGCTGCACCTGTTCGCCGAGTCGCGCGAAGCCGTCGCCAACGCACGGCCGTTTCTCGACAAGGCCAGGGCCGGCGCCGCGCGCGCCACACCGCGCGAGCAGCGCTACATCGCGGCCATCGAGGCCTGGGCCGATGGCGACATCGCACGTGCGATCGCGCTGCATGCCGAGCAGGCCCGCGAGCATCCGCGCGACCTGGTGTCGGTCAAGCTCGGCCAGTACCACTGCTTCAACACCGGCGACTGTCCGGGCATGCTGCGGCTGGCGCTGGCCGTGCTGCCCTCGGCGGCCGACGTGCCCTACGTGCACGGCATGACGGCCTTCGGCTACGAGCAATGCCACCTGATGCGCGAGGCCGAAGCCAGCGCCCGCCGCGCGATCTCGATGTGCCGCAAGGAACCGTGGGCACACCACGCATTGGCGCACGTGATGCTCACCGAGGGCCGGCTCGCCGAAGGGCTGGCGTTCATGCAAAGCGTGAGCGACACCTGGACCGGGCTCAACTCCTTCATGGTCACGCACAACTGGTGGCACGTGGCGCTGTTCCTCATCGACCTGGGCCGCGATGCCGAGGCGCTCGCGGTGTACGACGAACACGCCTGGGGCGTGGTGAAGGACTATTCGCAGGACCAGATCGGCGCGGTGTCGCTGCTCGCGCGCCTGGAGCTGGCGGGCATCGACGTGGGCACGCGCTGGAACGACGTGGCGGGCTACCTGCTGCAGCGCCAGGCCGACCACGTGCTGCCTTTTCTCGATCTGCAATACCTCTACGGACTCGCACGCGCCGGTCGGCCCGAGGCCGGCACGCTGCTGCGCAACATCGAAGCCTTCGCACCCGGCGCACCGCCGTCGACGCGGGCGGCATGGCAACGCGTCTGCGTGCCTGCGGCGCATGGGCTCGTGGCGCACGCGCGTGGCGACTTCGCGGGGGCCATCGAAGGCCTGGGCGTGGCCTTGCCGCGTCTGATCGAGATCGGCGGCAGCCACGCGCAACGCGATCTGTTCGAGCAGCTGTACCTCGATGCGCTGGTGCGCATCGGCACCGAATCGACGCTCGCTGCGGCGCAGGGCATCCTGCAGCAGCAGGTCAACGGCCAGCCCGAGTCGCTGCGCCTGCGCCGGCAGGCGGGTGCGGTCTATGCGCGGCTGGGGCTCGGCCAGCTTCCTCGAGGCTGAGGAAGCACGCCGCTCACTTGTTCTTCAGGTGCCGCGTCTGGTCGTAGGTCGGCTGGGGCGGCAGGTCGGCCAGGTGCCGGGTGTCGGCCCAGTCGACGATCTCGATCACTTCCGGCTTGGCCGGGTCGGCGATGCGGATGCGGTTGAAGCCCGCATTGGGAATGTCGCTCCGGCGCGGCCCGCTCAGGCTCAGCCCCTTGGCGGTGCGCCACACCATGTCGAGCACGCCGCCGTGGGTGACCACGATCAGGTGCTGCCCCGTGTGCGCGGTGGCGATGCCACCCAGCGCCGCGATGATGCGCGCATGGAACTCGCGCGGCGTCTCGCCTTCGGGCATGGCGTGGTCTTCGCGGAACTCCAGCCACTCTTCCCAGGCGCGCGGATGCAGGCTCTGGATTTCGTCGGAGCGCATGCCCTCGACAACACCGAAGAACTGCTCGCGCAGCGCCGCCGAGGTCACCACCGGCAGCGACAGCTGCAGCGCGGCGGGCGCTGCGGTCTGCTGCGCGCGCATCAGGTCGCTGCTGATGAGGTGCTGTACTGCGGTCTCGCCGGCGAGCCGCAAGCCGATGCGGCGTGCCTGCTCGTGGCCGATGTCGTTGAGCGGTACATCGGCATGGCCCTGGAAGCGCAGCTCGCGGTTCCAGGCGGTCTCGCCGTGGCGGATGAGGATGATGTCGGTGGTGGTGTCGGGTTTGGGCGTTGGCATTGCCGCCCATTTTCCACCCTGCACATGACGCTCAGGCGGTGGCACTCACGCTTTGTTGCATGGCCACCACCGCATCGACCGGCAGCAGGCCCACGCCCAGGCGCACCGGCGAAGGCGTGAGCAGCGCCAGCACCCACGAAATGATGAAGCCGCCGACGATGGCGCAGACCACGACCACGGCCGTGTACGCAATGGCCTTGTCGGGCGGGCACTTCATCAGCACCGGCAGCCCGGTGTAGAGCAGGTAGACGCCATACAGCGCCACCAGCGCACCGATGATCGCCAGCGAAGGCAGCAGGCTGAAGACACCGCCGACGAAGGCCGCGGTGCTCGCGTAGGCCGAAAGCTTGAGCGCGCCGATCTGGCTCTTGGTGCCATCGAAGGTCGGCGCCATCGCATCGATGATCAGCGCGAGCACGAACACCATCACCAGCGACAGCACATAGCCCACGACCATGTTCGCGAGCCCCGCGCCGAGCGGCACGCGAAAGCTCACGCCGAAGGCGCCGATGCCGATCAGCGACAGGCCGATGAAGCCCGCCACCGCCGGGATCAGCGCAAGGATCATCACGTAGTTCTTGTAGAGCGAGGCGGCGTCGGCCGGCTCGGCATCGATCTCGGGCCAGGTGGCCTTGGGCTTGAGCAGGATCGCCTGCACGCGTTCAACCAGGTTCATGTTCTTGTCCTCGACATGGATCGCAAAGGCTCGCGCGACAGGCCGCGCAGCGCCCGAAAGTATGTCGATGGCGACCCGCGCTGGCTGCTGGTCATGAAGCCTATGCCGTTACGCCGATGGCCACGATCGCGCAGAATCCGTCTCCATGCCAAATCTTGTCCTGCTGCCCGGCCTCGCCTGCGACGAGCGCCTCTGGGAAGCCCAGCTCCCCGCCCTTCCCTCCGTCTTCCAGCCCCGCGTGAGCAACGCCCAGACGCGCAACGACAGCATCGAAGGCATGGCCGCCGCCGTGCTGCGCGAGCACGACGGCCCGCTGGTGCTGTGCGGCGCGTCGATGGGCGGCATGGTCGCGATGGAAGCGGCCCGGCAGGCGCCCGAACGCATCGCCGGCCTGGCACTGCTGGGCACCAGCGCGCGGCCCGAGACGCCCGACATGTTCACGCTGCGCGAGGGCGCCATCGAATACTTCGAGCGCGGCGAACTGCGCGACGTGATCGAGCCGAACGTGTACTTCGCCTTTCACCCCACGCAGGCGGCCGACCCGGTGCTCGTGCAGCGCTACCTGGACATCGTGCTCGGTGCCGGCGCGGCCCAGCTCATCAGCCAGAACCGCGCGGTGATGCGGCGGCCCGACGCGCGCCTGCACCTGCCCTCGCTGCGCGCGCCGGTGCTGCTGATGTGCGGCGACGACGACCGCCTGGCCCCGCCCGAATGCACGCGCGAGATGGCCGCGCTGCTGCCGCAGGCCGAGGTCGTGTGGGTGCCGCAATGCGGCCACATGCTGACGATGGAAAAGCCCGACCTCGTCAACGCGGCGCTGAACGGCTGGCTGGCGAAGCAGTTCCCTTCTTCGGTCGCCTGATACGGCTCATCAGTGCAGCTGGCCGCCGGTCTCGGCGATGTCCTGCCTGACCTTGAGCGCGGTGGTCACCGCGATCCGCAGCGCCTGCACCATGGTGTCGAGCGACATGCTCGGCGCGCCCGGGAAGCGGGCCGCCTGATCGGGCAGGTAGGGAATGTGGATGAAGCCGCCCCGCAACCCCGCCACCGGGTGCGTGGCGATGCGATGCATCAGGCCGTAGAAGATGTGGTTGCACACGAAGGTGCCCGCGGTGTTCGACACCGAGGCCGGCACGCCGGCGGCGCGCAGGTCGCGCACGATGGCCTTGATGGGCAGCGTCGAAAAATACGCAGCGGGCGCGCCCGGCACCACGGGCACGTCGATCGGCTGGCGACCCACGTTGTCGGCCACGCGCCCGTCGTCGATGTTGATGGCGATGCGCTCGACCCCGACCTCCGCGCGGCCACCGGCCTGGCCGATGCACAACACGAGACGCGGCTTCAGTTCGTCCATGGCGCGCAGCAGCGTGTCGATGGCATCGCCGAACACACAGGGCACCTGCCGCGCGTGCACGATGGCGCGGCCGACCTTCCAGCCATCGAGCGCGCGAACCGCCTCCCATGACGGATTGACCACCTCCTGCTCGAATGGGTCAAAACCGGTGAGCAGGACGCGTACGGGTGGAGAAGAAGACGACGACTTGGGCTGGGTCATGGGCAACCTTCGGCGGGATGTGCCGAAGGTACCGCAATGAGGCCCGCGGCGGCAGCCCCTACTGCCCCTACTTCTTGGGCGCTAGGTCGAGCGGGCTGGCCGGCAGGTCGGTGCGCACGGGCTCGGGTTTCTGCTCGATCTTGCAGTCCTGATCCTTGAACGGTCCGGCCTGCTTGATCCAGTCGGGGCTGATCTCGTTCTGCGAACACGCGACCTTGCCGCTGTCCTTGTTCTTGAACAGGTAGAAGCCACCGCTGGGCTGGGCCATGGCTGCGCCGCACAGCGTGATGCCGAGGGCGAATGCGAGGAATCGGAATTTCATGGTCATGCTCCTCGGGGATTACAGCGAGCCCGCTGCCAGGGTGTTGGCCAATGCGACCACAAGGTTGCGGGCCTGCGCCACGATGGCGTCACGGCGGCCTTCGAAGGTCGCGTCGGTGATCTTGCCGTCGCTGCCGGTACCAAATTTTGTCATGATGGGTGTATGAATGTGCCCGGCCGGGATCTGTAGTTTGAAGGTGTCTCGCAGCAGGGTGTTGCGGTAAGCGCTCGCGTTGGACAGGTAGTTCCCGCCGCCGCCAGTGTTCGCGCAGTTCTTGTCGTAAGGCCCGATGGCACCCTTGATGCAATCCCGGGGTGTCCACGTGTCGCGGCGCACGACAGTCCACCCGGTCGTCGGCTTGAGCGGGTCGTCCCAGTTGACGACACCCGCGCCCGTCTTCGCATCGATCATCTGCTGGAAGGGCAGCGTCGAGCCGGTGAACTGCGGCGGCGACTCCCTGACCCAGGGCCGGGACGCATAACCCAGCCAACGCTCCGGCGGATGGATGTCGCAATCCAGCGAGGCGGGATATCCGCCCGCATCGGAACACGCTGGCCAGACGTTGTCGTTGCCCGGGATGCTCGCGAGGTGGTAGCGGCCGTTGAAGTGCTCCAGGTCGAATTCACCGCCGCCCTGGCTCATGCTGACGGAGGCATCGACGCGCTTGGTACCGGACTTGAACCACGGCCCCAGCGTGTCTTCCTGCATGCCCTGAATGAAGGGCCCATAGTTCACGGGAAGGATGAAGGTGTGGATGACGGCCGTGGTGCCGTCGGCAAGCGCCACGGTATTGCCGTCCAGCGACAGAATGGTCGCACCCGATGGGTTGCCGATCCGGATGTTGGGATCGGTACTGCCCGGCTGGCCCAGCGTGAACGGATCGAAGCCACTCACCAGGATGCGCTTGTACTTCGGCCCTTCAGGAAAGTCGATCGCGTACTGGCCCCGCGAAGCGCGCTCGAACTCGTTCTGCAGTGCCGCGCGCTGGTCGTCCGTCAATGGAAAGTCGGGCTTCCACTGGCGCAGCGCCAGCGTCATGGTGAGGCGCGCCCAGTACAGCATGCGATCGTCGCTCTTCGGCAGCGTGCCTTGCACGGTACGGCCCTGCACGCGGTCCAATGCGGCCTGCCAGAGCTTCTGGCCTTCGGCATGAAGCAGCGTCACGGTGTCGTCGTAGGTGGAAGCGCCCGCGAGACCGTTGCTGCACAGCTTGTTGGCGAAGTCGGGGCCGAACTTGTCGAAGCCGCTGGCCTGCAGCAGTTGCTGCGAGAAGCTCAGCGCGTCGCTGCTCGACAGCTTGTTGGGCAAACGTTGCTCTTCGTAAGACGCGGCCACCGTCGTGTCCATCGCGCACTTGGCCTGGATCGCGGGAGGCGCAGGCGGTGCTGGTGGCGCTGGAGGTGCCGGCGGTGCAGGCGGGTTCACGGCAGGCGGTGGCGCAGGCGGCGGTGGCGGCGTCGCCCCCCCTGCCGCTGCAGCGGCTGCCGCATTCGCCGCCGCAATGGCCGCGAGCGCGGCCGCGTCGTTCCCGTTCCCGCCTCCCCCTCCGCAGCTCGCAAGGACCAGCGCGCCAACGCCGAGTGCGACCGCTGTTTTCAGCCGCCTGGCAATGATCGTACGTTTCATCTTTTCCATTCCCTCTGATGGATCGTGTGAAGGCCGTGCAGCGTCCCTGGCACGACTTCTGCAGGCGTCGAAGCCAATCGACGTCTGCAGAAACCGGCTTCGCAAGGGGGCGGGTTGCACCTCTGTGTCTGTGTGACGGCTTTATGAAAACATGTCGCCTCGGGTGCTGTCGAACGAGTTTTTGTTGATGAGCCGATAACAAAAATTCGCCAGACGCCTGAACGCAGGGAGAACTTCACCAGTGAACACACGATTCCTCGAGACGCTCGTCATGCTCGATCGGCTCAAGAGCTTTCGCGAGACGGCACAGATGCTGTGCACCACCCAGGCGGCCGTGTCCAAGCGCATCGAAGCGCTGGAAGAAGAGTTGGGCGTGCAGCTTGTCGACCGCACGCAGCGCGCGCTCAAGCTCACGATCATCGGAGAGCAGGTGGTGTGCCAGGCCGAGCAAATGCTCGCGTTGGAGAAGCAGCTGAAACTGTCCGTCCACCCCGACGCGCCGCCTTCGGGCCGGGTGCGCATCGGCGTGATCGAAACGGTGGTGCACACCTGGCTCACGCCGCTGATCCACACACTGAGCGAGCGGCTGCCGGCCATCGAGCCCGACATCACGGTCGACACCGCCTACAACCTGCGCGAGCAGTTCAGGCACCGCAAGTTCGACATGCTGATCCAGAACGACGACATCGCGGACGTGGCCTGCAACGAAGGCGCGACCGTCACGCCGCTGTGCCGCTTTCCGATGCTGTGGATCGCACGCCCCGCGGTGCTGCCGAAGGCACGGACCCTGCGGCTCGAAGACCTGGAGCGGGTGCCGGTGCTCACCTTTTCCCGCACCTCGGGGCCGCGCGCGCATGTCAGGGCGCTGTTCGCGGGCCGCGCCACGGAGCCGCGCGTGTGCAGCTTTCCGTCTGTGCAGTCGATCATCCAGCTCACGAAAGGCGGCTTCGGCGTGGCGGCGATTCCGCCGATCTTCGTGCGCGAGGAGCTGGCCGAGGGCTATCTCGAAATCCGCGAAGGGCCTGCGCTGCCACCGATGGTGATCACGGTGGCCCATGCGCGCGACACGGCGCCTGCCGTGCATGCGGTCGCCAAGCTCACGCGGGCCATCGTGGCCGACTACTGCGCCGAAGCGGGAGAAGAATGGGTCAGTGCGCTGTCGCCCGCGCCGCTGTCATGAGCGAACGCATGAGCGGCGCCGACGGCACAACCGTTCAGGCGCGAACCGCGATGCCCTCGGCCTGCAGCCGCTCGCGGATGCGGCGCGCAAAGGCCAGCGCATGAGCACCATCGCCATGCAGGCACACGGTCTGCGCATTGACGGCCACGGTGCTGCCATCGATGGCGGTTACGCGGTGGTCGCGCACGAGTGAAATCGTCTGCGCGATCGATTGCTCTTCGCTCTCGATGAGCGCACCGGGCTGGCTGCGCGGCACCAGGCTGCCGTCGGGCATGTAGCCGCGGTCGGCGAACACTTCCTCGACGGGCGTGAGACCGGCGCGGCGCGCGGCGTCGATCATGTGGCTGCCGGCCAGGCCGAAGAACTTGAGCGAGGGGTCGAAGCGACGCACCGCCTCGCACAGCGCATCGGCGAGTTCGGGCTCTTTCACCGCCTGGTTGTAGAGCTGGCCATGCGCCTTCACGTGCGAGAGCGTGCCGCCCTCGGCCTTGACGATCGCGGCCAGCGCGCCGACCTGGTAGAGCACGTTGGCCACGATCTCTTCGGGTGGCAGGTGCATGGTGCTGCGGCCGAAGTTCTCGCGGTCCGGAAAGCTCGGATGCGCGCCGATGGCCACGCCGTGCTGAATGGCCCAGCGCACGCATTGCTGCATGGTTCTGGCGTCGCCCGCGTGCCAGCCGCAGGCGATGTTGGCGGAGCTCACGAGGCCGAGCAATGCTTCGTCGCTGCCGGCGCCTTCGCCGAGGTCGGCGTTGAGGTCGATGTGCATGGGGAGGTTCCTTCTTCTGCGGCGGGGATCGGCGTTGCGCCGGCCCTCGCGCCGTCTGCTCGCACAGTCTATGCCGCGACCGGCCAGCCTGCAGTCGCCAGCCCCTGCGCCACCTGCCGCAGGTAGCGCTGCTGGTCGGCCCATGCGGCCAGCGATTGCGCCATGTCGACCTGCACCAGCCGCAGCTTGCCGTTGAGCGGCGCCTGCGCCAGCTTCCAGAGATCGGCGCGGATCACCACGCCGATGCGCGGATAGCCGCCGGTGGTCTGCGCATCGCCCATCAGGATGATCGGCAGGCCCGAGGGCGGCACCTGGATCGTGCCGGGGATCACGCCCGACGAGAGCATGTCGCCCCCGCGCCTGCGCTTGAGTTCTGCACCGGCAAGGCGGCTGCCCATGCGGTTGCTTTGCGGTGTGATGCGCCAGCGTTCGCCCCAGAGCAGCTCGCGCGCGGCGAGCGTGAACTGTTCGAACTCGGGGCCGGGCAGCACGCGCAGGGTGATGGCCGCGTCGTCTTCTTCGGGGCCCCAGTCGGGTCCGCGCAGGCCCAAAGGTCGGCGGGTGCGCTGCGCTTCGTCGAGCCGCGACGGGCCCAGCGCGAGCCGGTCGCCCTTGCGCAGCGCACGGCCTTGATGGCCGCCGAAGCTGGCTTTCAGGTCGGTGCTGCGCGAGCCGAGGATCGGGGGCACGTCGATGCCGCCCGCCACCGCGAGCCAGCTGCGAAGGCCGGCTTTCTTGCGGCCCGCCGCATTGGCGCCGCCGAGCTTGAGCGTCTGCCCAGCAGCCACGGACACGCTCCAGCAGGGCCAGAGCGGCACGCCGTCGAGCGTGGCGCTGAAGTCGTCACCGGTCAGCGCGATGCGCGTGTCGGCCTCGAAGCGCAGTTCGCAGCCGCCCATCGTGAGTTCGAGGCCGGCCGCGCCGTCCGCGTTGCCCACGAGCCGGTTGGCCAATGTGAGGGAGAGCACGTCGAGCGCGCCGCCTGGGCAGATGCCGAGCTGCCGGTGACCGTGCCGCCCCAGGTCTTGCACCGACGCGAGCACGCCGGGTTTCTGGATGACGATCATGTCTCTACGCTCTCGACGACGAAGCGCACCCGGTCGCCGGGCCGCAGCAGGGTGGGCGATTCAGCCGTCGGGTCGAACAGCGCCAGCGGCGTGCGGCCGATCAGCTGCCATCCGCCCGGCGACACCAGCGGGTAGATGCCGGTCTGCTCGCCGCCGATGCCGACCGAGCTTGCGGGCACGGCCGTGCGCGGTTCTGCGCGGCGCGGCGTGGCAAGTTCGGGCGCCAGGCCACCCATGAAGGCAAAGCCGGGCAGGAAGCCCAGCAGGTAGACCACGTACTCGCCCGCGCTGTGGCGTCGCACGACTTCTTCTGCCGTGAGGCCGGTGTGGGCCGCGACGTCGGCCAGGTCGGGGCCGTACTCGCCGCCGTAGGCCACGGGAATTTCGATTCGCCGGCCTTCCACCGCACCCTCGCCAAGTTTCGGCCAGGCATCGAGCACCTGTGCCGTGAGCGTGTCGAGATCGATCGCGGTCGGGTCGAAGGTCAGCGTGAGGTTGTTCATGCCCGGCAGCACTTCGCCGACACCCGGCCAGCGTTGCACCTGCGTGGCCAGGGCCCAGATCTTCTGCTGTTGCGCCAGCGTGGCGGGCGCGGGCAGCTCGCACAACAGCGCTGCATCGCCCAGAAGATGCAGTCGGGGCGGGGGCGAGCCGCTCATCGCGGCTTATTCACGGCCGAGGCTGCGGACCTTGGCCGCGAGCTGCTGCTCCACGTTCGGCGAGACGAACTTGTGGACCTCGCCGCCAAGCATCGCGATCTCGCGCACGAAGGTGCTGGAGATGAACTGGTACTTGTCGCTGGGCGTGAGAAACACGGTCTCGACATCGGGCATCAGCGAGCGGTTCATGCCCGCGAGCTGGAACTCGTAGTCGAAGTCGGTCACGGCGCGCAGGCCGCGCACCATGGCCTTGCCGCCGCGCGCCACGACGAAGTCGCGCAGCAGGCCGGAAAAGCTCTCGACCGTGACCTGGTCGCTGTACGGCTTGACCGCCTCGCGTGCCATGTCCATGCGTTCGGACAGCGTGAAGAGCGCCTTCTTGTGGTGGCCCGCCGCGACGGCGACGATCACCTTGGAGAAAAGCTGGGTTGCGCGCCGCACCACGTCCTCGTGACCGAGGGTGATGGGGTCGAATGTGCCGGGATAAACCGCGATCACGTTGCTGGCCATGGTTGCTTCTTCCTCATGCAGCCGATGCGGCTTGTTCGGCGGATTATGCAGTCACGTCCACTGCAAGCCGCAGCAGGTGGGCATGCACGGCGCCGGCCTTCAGGTAGCGGAAACCGACGAGGCCCAAAGGCGCGAGTTCTTCGTCGGTCCAGCGGCCGGGCGCTTCCAGGTACACGGCGCCACCGGCACGCAATGCGCGCACGGCTGCGCGCAGGGCCGGTTCATAGAGCGCGGTGCTCTCGAAGGGCGGGTCGAGAAAAACCGCATGCAGGCTGCCGGCCGTGACGCGCTCGAGCGCCGTCACGCCATTGCCGCGCTCGACGCGCACGGCCTCGGCCGACAGCTTGGTCTTTGCGGCCTGCAGTTGCGCGACCAGTGCGGCGTCCTGCTCGCAGAGCACCACGCTGACGGCGCCGCGCGACGCGGCTTCCAGCCCGAGCGCGCCGGTGCCCGCGAAGGCGTCGAGGCAATGCCAGCCCGGCAGTTCGCCGCCACCCGCGCCGGCCAGGCTCGCCAGCCAGTTGAACAGGGTTTCGCGCACGCGGTCGGGCGTGGGGCGCAGGCCGGGCTTGTCGGCCACCGCGAGGCGGGTGCGCTTCCATTGGCCCCCGATGATGCGCACCTCGCTGGGCGGCTTCGACGGCCGCCGGACGGGCGAGGGACGGGAGGGAACTGCGGCTTTCTTCTGGGGCATGCGGCGAGCTTAACGCCGCCGTGCGCCGGCCTTCAAAGCCCCGTGAAGGCGCGCCGGGCCAGCATGGCGGCCAGCACGAGCATGGTGCCGCCGATCAGCGCGTCGAGCATCTGCCAGGCCCGCGGACGGGCGAACACCGGGGCCAGCAGCCGCGCGCCATAGCCCAGCGCGGTGAACCACAGCGCACTCGCCAGCGACGCACCCGCCACGAACCAGACCTTGAGCGAGCCCGCGTATTGCGCCCCCGCGCTGCCCACCAGCAGCACCGTGTCGAGGTAGACGTGCGGATTCAGCAGCGTGAAACCGGCGGCCTGCGCCACGACGGCCGCGCGCGAAAGCGATGTGCCCTGCGCCGTCGCCTGCAACGCGCCGGGCTGGCGCGAGCGCCACAGCGCCTTCAGGCCGTAGGCGCACAGGAACGCGGCACCGAACCCCGCGAGCACCGTGGCGAGCATCGGGCGGCCCTTGAGCGCCTGCGCCATGCCGGCCACGCCGGCGCCGATCAGCACGGCGTCGCTGGCCGCGCAGAACAGCACCACGGCGCTGACATGCTCGCGCCGCAACCCCTGGCGCAGCACATAGGCGTTCTGGGCGCCAATGGCGACGATGAGCACCAGGCTCATGAAGAGTCCGTTGAGGAAGGCGGCGGAGACGATTTCGGCAGGCATGGCGCGAGCTTGCCGCCTGCATCCGATTCAATCAAACTAAACTTTCTAACTTCAATTCAGTTTTGCTTCATTTCATGCTCGACTACGCCGCCCTCAATGCCCTGGCCGCCGTGGTGCGCGAAGGCAGCTTCGAGCGCGCAGCCCGCGCGCTGCACGTCACGCCCTCGGCGGTGTCGCAGCGCGTGAAGGCGCTCGAAGAACGCACCGGCGGCGCGCTGCTGGTGCGCGGCCAGCCCTGCGTCGCGACCGAGGCGGGGCTGCAGCTATGCCGGCACGTCGAGCGCGTGGGCATGCTGGAACACGAACTGCACGAGGCCTTGCCCGCCCTCGGCATGGGGGGCGGCGAGGCGGGCGAACGCGTCACGGTGCGGGTGGCGGTCAATGCCGACAGCCTCGCGACGTGGTTCATCGCCGCCGCAGCAGCCTTTGCGTCGCAGGAAGAAGGCGCCCTGCTCGACCTCACCGTCGACGACCAGGACCACACGGCCGAGCGGCTGCGCAGCGGCGCAGTGCTGGCCGCCGTGACCGCGCTGGCCCAGCCGGTGGCCGGCTGCAACAGCGAGGCATTGGGCACGACGCACTACGTGGCGGCCGCGAGCCCCGGCTTCGTGCGGCGGTATTTCAAGAAAGGCGTGGGCGCCCGCACGCTGGCGAACGCGCCCAGCCTCGTGTTCGACCGCAAGGACCGCCTGCAGACGCGCTGGGTGCGCCGCATCTGCCATCGCAATGTCGAGACGCCCCGGCACTGGGTGCCCTCGTCGACGGCGTTCGTCGACGCGGCGTGCGCGGGCATGGGCTGGGGCATGCATCCGGCCAGCATGGTGGCCGATGCGATACGGGAAGGAAGGCTGGTGGAGCTGGTGCCCGGCTCGACGCTGCCGGTGCCGCTCTACTGGCAGCAGGCGCGCGCGGCGCCGCAGTTGCTCAAGAAGCTGGGGGCGGCGGTGCGTGCCGCCGCCACCAGCGGGCCGCACGCACTGGCCTGACGGCCATTCGTGCGCTTACACGGCGTGAAGAAACCGTAGCGAGCGCCCCGAGCTTGCACCGAGGACCGGAGCCGTACTCCGTACGGTGAGGACCGCAGGTGCGAGATCGGGGCGCACAGCAGGTCTATTCATGCCTTGTTACTTGCCGCCCACCACCACCGTCACCATGCGCGCAGGCTGCAGCTTGCGCTCGAAGGCGGCCTTGACTTCAGCCGCCGTGACCGCGTTCATGCGCGCGGTCCAGGTGTCAAGGTAGTCCAGCGGCAGGTCGTGCCAGGCGATGTTGGCGACATTGCCGATCAGCTTGCGGTTGCTGTCGAGCAGCAGCGGGAAGCCGCCGATCAGGTTGTCCTTCGCGGCCTTCAGCTCGCTGGCGGTCGGGCCTTCGGCGACGAACTTCGCCAGCACCTCGCGCGACACCTTGATCGCCTGCTCGGCCTGGTCGGGCCGGGTCTGGAAGCCGATGCGGAACGCGCCCGCATCGAGCCCCGGCGCAAAGCCGCTGTAGATGCTGTAGGTCAGGCCACGCTTCTCGCGCACTTCGTTGGTCAGGCGCGAGACGAAACCGCCGCCGCCGAGCACGTAGTTGCCGAGCGTCAGCGCGAAGTGGTCCGGGTCCTTGCGCGGGTAGCCGGGCTGGCCAATGAAGACGTGGGCCTGCGCCGAATCGAACGGAATGCGCTCGTCCTTCGGTGCCGTCAGCTCGGCCACCGGCGCGATCGTCGGCAGCGCCGGGCAGCTCTCGGCGCTGGGCAGGCGCGACAGCAGCGCGGTGGCCATGGTCTCGGCCTCGGCGCGCGTGACCGCGCCCACGATGCTGAGCTTGGCGCGGCACGGCAGCATCAGCTGCTGGTAGCGCTGGCGCATGGTGGCCGTGTCGATGCGCGCGAGCGTGGCCTCGGTGACTTCCTGGCCATAGGGGTGCACGCCATACACCGCTTGGCCGAACGCGCGGCCCGCGACGGTCGCGGGCTTGGTGTTGGCTTCCTTGATGGCGGCGTTGATGCGCTCGCGCTCGCGCTGCCACACGTCGTCGGGAAAGGCCGGCTCGCCGATCTCGCGCGAGGCCAGCGCCACCGCCTTGTTCAGCAGTGCCGGGTCGGACAGCGTGCGCAGCGAATAGCTGGTGCGGTCGGTGCCGGCGCTCACGTCGAAGCTGGCGCCCAGATCGGCCCAGGCTTCGCCCAGGGCGTTCTGGTCGAGCGCGGGCTCGCCGTTCTTGCCGGCGCGCACGCCCTTCTCGACCATGGCTGCCGTGGTGCTGGCCAGGCCCGCCTGCGGCGCGGGGTCGCGGCGGCTGCCGGCGTCGAAGTCGACCTGCACGTCGACGATCGGCAGCGCGTTGGTCGACACCAGGTAGATCTTGGCGCCGTTGGCCAGCGTCCAGTGCTGGATGGGCAGCGCGGCCTGCGCGCTGGTCATGCCGACGATGGCCGTCACGCCCGTGAACAGGGCGCACTGCGCTATCTTTTTAAGAGTTTTCATGAGATCGGGACCTTTCAGCGCAGCTCGCCTGCGGGCGCCGCGAAGCCACGGCCCCGCTTGGGTTCGGGTGGCAGGGGACGCAGCGTGGCGACCGTGAGCTGGTCGTCGCCGAAATACTTGGCGGCCACGGCCTGCACCTGGGCAGCCGTGACGGATTGCAGCCGGGCGACGATGCGCTCGCTGGCGTCGAGCGGCAGGCCCTGGATCCAGTTGCTGCCGAGTTCGCGCGCCTGCGCCATCACCGAATCGCGCTTGTAGGTTTCGCTCGCCACCCACTGGGTCTTGACGCGGGCCAGTTCGGCTTCGCCCACGCCGTCCTTGGCGACACGCGCCACCTGGGCGCGCAGCGCGGCTTCGACCGCTTCGGCGGTCTTGCCGGCGGCAGGCACGCCTTCGAGCATGAAAAGCTGCGGCCCGCGGCCGATGAAGCCCGAATAGGCACCGGCCGAGTCGGCGACGCGGTCGGGGCCCTGGGTGAGCGCGCGGTCCAGGCGCGCACCGGCGTAGCCGTCGAGCACGGCGGACAGCACCACCAGCGCCCAGGCGTCGCTGTTGGTGTCGTCGATGTTCGCGAGCTGCGGCACGCGGTAGGCCAGCGACACATAGGCCTGCTCGGCCGGCGCCTTGAACTCGATGCGGCGGATGCCGCGCTGCGCGGGCTCGATGCGTGGCTTGCGCGTGGGCACCGCGCGCGAGGGAATATGGCCGTAGTACTTCTCGGCCATCGCACGCACCTGGGCCACGTCGACGTCGCCGGCCACCACCAGCACGGCGTTGGCGGGCACGTACCAGCGCTTGAAGAACTCGCGTGCATCGTCGGGCGTCATGGCGTCCAGGTCGCTCATCCAGCCGACCACCGGGCGGTGATAGGGCGAGGCGGTGAAGACGGCGGCGTTCTGCTGCTCGCCGAGCAGCGCGCGCGGCTGGTCTTCGGTGCGCAGGCGGCGTTCTTCCTTGACCACCTCGATCTCGCGCTTGAACTCGTCGTCGGGCCACTGGTTGTTGGCGAAGCGGTCCGATTCGAGCTTCATCACCGCCTCGAGGCTGCCGACCGGGATCTGCTGGTAGTAGCCGGTGTAGTCGCGCGTGGTGAAGGCGTTTTCCTGGCCACCGAGCTGCGCCACGCGGCGCGAGAACTCGCCGGGCTTGATGTCCTTGGTGCCCTTGAACATCATGTGTTCGAGCGCATGTGCCACGCCGGAGGTGCCGTCGACCTCGTCCATGGAACCGACGCGGACCCAGACCATCTGCACCGCGGTCGGCGCGCGCCGGTCGGGCTGGACGATCAGCGTCATGCCGTTCGCAAGGGTGAATTGCTGAGGGCCCGGCGCGGCCGCCGTGGCGGCGGATGATGCGGCGGGAGCCGGTGTGGTCTGGGCCTGCGCAGGCATGGCCCAGGACGCCGAAAGCGCCACTGCCAGCACCGCACCAGACGCAGCACTGCGTGGCGAGAGGTGTTTCATAGAATGGGTCGGATTGTAAAAAGCTCCTGATGTTCAGTTTCTTCAAGAAAAAACCGCCTGCCGAAACCCCGGTCGCGCCGGCGCCCCCACCGCCAGCTGCACCTGCCGCCGAGCCCGCGCCTGCGCGCTCGGTGTTCTCGCCTTCGAGCTGGTTCGGCACGAAGCCGGCGGCTGAAGCAGCGCCGTCGCCCGCGCCCACGCCTGCCCCGGCACCTGTCGAGCCCGCATCGCCGCCTCCGGTGGTGGCTGCGCCGCCGACACCCGCGCCTGTCGCCGCACCGACACCTACTCCGGCGCCTGCCCCCACCTTCGTTCAGCCCCCTCCTCCCGCACCGGCCCCGGTGCCCGCACCTGCGCCGGCGCCCGTTCCGGCCCCCGTTGCCGTCCAGGCGCCTGCCGCCCCCGAGCGCAAGAGCTGGCTCGACAAGCTCAAGACCGGCCTGCGCAAGACCGGCACCGGCATCCAGGCCGTCTTCGTCAACGCGCAGATCGACGACGCGCTGTACGAAGAACTCGAATCGGCCCTGCTGATGGCCGACACCGGCGTCAAGGCCACCGAGTACCTGCTCGACGACCTGAAGGTTCGCGTCAAGCGCCAGATGGCCACCGATGCCGCACAGGTCAAGCTGCTGCTGGCCGATGCCGTCGCCGACCTGCTCAGGCCGCTCGAAAAGCCGCTCGTCATCGGCGAGTTCACGCCGACCGTGATCATGGTGGCCGGCGTCAACGGTGCGGGCAAGACCACCTCCATCGGCAAGCTCACCAAGCACCTGGCCACCGAAGGCGCTTCGGTGCTGCTGGCCGCGGCCGACACCTTCCGGGCGGCGGCGCGCGAGCAGCTGCTGGTCTGGGCCGACCGCAACACGGTCGAGATCGTGAGCAACGAAGGCGGCGACCCTTCCGCCGTGAGCTTCGACGCGGTGAACGCCGGCAAGGCGCGCGGCAAGGACGTGGTGCTGGTCGACACCGCCGGCCGCCTGCCCACGCAGCTGCACCTGATGGACGAGCTGAAGAAGATCAAGCGCGTCGTCACCAAGGCCGACGCCACCGCACCGCACGAAGTGCTGCTGGTGATCGACGGCAACACCGGGCAGAACGCGCTCGCGCAGGTCAAGGCCTTCGACGAGACGCTGGGCCTCACGGGCCTGATCGTGACCAAGCTCGACGGCACGGCCAAGGGCGGCGTGCTGTGCGCCATCGCGCGCGAGCGGCCGATCCCGGTGTACTTCATCGGCGTGGGCGAAAAACTCGAAGACCTCGAGACCTTCAACGCACGCGAATTCGCGCAAGCCCTGCTCGGATAAGAAAAGAAAATGGCCCCTGCTTGCGCCGGGGCCGTTCCTTGCTTTTTTATCGCTCCCTGTTCCCAGGCGTCACAGGTGTCGGGCGCCTGAAACCTGATGAACCCGTCAGGGGCCGAATGGCCCCGTGGGCATGCACAGTGCCGGACCCGTGCAGTTGACCGGCTTGTAGTAGTAGATCTTCGAGACGCCACCCGTGCCGAGCTGCCCGACGAAGCCATAGCCGTTGGCACCCTGGGCATTGGCCTGTTGAAGAAGGTCCGCGATGGCGGCCTCTGGTACCTGCGTCTGGTAGCTGAAGGTGGACGACTGCGAGGCGTCCCGGGCATAGATGTTCCCGTAGCTGTACGGCCCACGGAAGCGGAAGCCGCGGCCGCCCTTTTCGTCGAGCTGGGCCAGGAACCCGGCCTCGTCGCTGGCGGCATCCGCCACTTCGTAGGTGAAGGTCGAATTGCCGAGCGAACTCTTCTCGAAGATGGCCTGCAACGCCGTGCCGAAGGAGTAGGCAGGCGCGACGTTGTAGAAGCCTTCCGACCCCTGCGCATTGCCGCGCGCGATGTAGCCGGCCCGATCGGCTGCAGCCGCTTCGAGCCTGTAGGTAAACGTGGCCGAGGTGTCGCTGTCCTTGCGGTACATGAAGAGGTTGCTGCCGCCGGCGCTCATCGTGCCGACCCAGCGGAATCCCCTGGCGCCGGCTGCGTTGGCGTCGTTCAGGAACGTGTTCGCATCGGTGGGTGCCGGCGTCAGTTCGTAGACATAGGTCGCATCGCCGGGCTTCACGTAGACGTTGGCGCTTCCCGGTGGCTGGTTGTTCGACAGCGGCGCCAGAAAGCGGAAGCCGCGCGCGCCCTCGGCGTTGAGGTCCGCGAGGAAGCCCGCGCGATCGCCGGCTGGCGGCAGCTGCTCGTACATGAACGTGCTGGTGGCCGGCGCTGGAGCAGGCGCGGGTGCCGGCGGTGCGGGTGGTGGTGGCGGCGGGGGTGCAGGCGGAGGCGGCGGCGGCGCCACGGCGATGGGCGGGATGAATCCACTGCTGCCACCACCGCCACCACAAGCCGCCAGAGCCATGGTCGCCGCCACTGCGGCAGCCACGGCTGCGAGTTTGAACTTCATCGAGAGAAACCTCCGGGTCGTTTTGTTTGAGGACAACGCGGGCGAAGGTAAGGCGCGGGAAAGATGCTCGCCAGTGTCGAAAGTCACGACACCTGCCGACTGCATCGAAGATGGGTGCGCAGTGAATACCAATGCCTTCAGGCATCGGCTGCGCAATGGCTAGCGGGCGCCGGCCACCTCGGCCATGGCCTGCAGCAGCACATCGGCAACGACCGGCTTGAAGAGCACCGGCACCTTCGATTCGCGCACTCGCTGAAGGCGTTCGGGCGCGGTTTCGCCGGTGATCAGCAGCAAGGGCGTGGTGGTGCCCTGCCACTGGCTGAGGCGCAGGCCCGTATCGAGGCCATCGGCGCCGTCGGCCAGCCGGTAGTCGCACACCAGCAGGTCGAAGGGGCGCCCTTCGCTGCCCGCCTGCCGCAGGGCCGCGACGGCAGCGGCTTCGTCGGCCACGGCGTGCGCGTCGATGGCATGCGAACGCAGCAGGCCAGTCATGGCCTCGCGGATTTCCAGTTCGTCGTCGAGCAGCAGCACGCGGCCCGGCAGTGCGGGGCGGCGACGCCATGGCGTGTCGGCGGCCGCCTGCGAAAGCGATCCGGCCAGCCTGCGGGCCTGCACGTCGACAGCCGGCAGCACGACGCGAAAGTGCGTGCCCCGCCCCGGCCGCGAATGCATCTGCACCGGATGCCCGAGCAGGCGCGACAGCCGCTGCACGATCGACAGGCCAATGCCCAGGCCCCTCGAACGGTCGCGGCCCGGATTGTCGATCTGATAGAACTCCTCGAAGATCCGGCTCGACTGTTCGGGCGCGATGCCGATGCCGCTGTCGCGCACCTCGATCCACACCGCGTCGCCGCGGTCGCGCGCAGTCACCGTCACGCCGCCGCGCGCGGTGTACTTGAGCGCGTTGTCCATCAGGTTCGACAGCATGCGGTGCAGCAGTTGCGGGTCGCTGCGCACCCACAGGCCGCTGGCGCGCACGCGCAGCTGCAGCTGCTTCTGTTCGGCGCGGGCCGCGAAGGTGTGGTTGAGCGGCAGGAAGAGCGCGTCGAGTTGCACGGGCTGTGGCACCGGCGTGATCACGCCGGCGTCCAGGCGCGACACATCGAGCATGGTGTCGAGCGACGCCCCCAGCGCATTCACCGCGCGCATCAGGCGCTCGGCGTTGCGGCTCTCGGGGCGGTCGCGCAGCTCGTTCTCGAGCGCGGCACCGAACAGCGCGATGGCATGCAGCGGTTGGCGCAGGTCGTGGCTGGCGGTGCCGAGAAAGCGCGTCTTTTCTTCGCTCGCGCGTTCGGTGGCGGCGATCTGTTCGCCGAGGCGCGCGGCAAGCGCCTCGTTCTCGAAGCGCAGCAGGAGCGATTCGGTCAACAGCCTGTGCTGGCCGACGCCCGCGTGCAGGGTCAGCAACAGGTAGGCCGCGCTGGCAACCGCCAGAAAGAGATGCAGGCCGTCGCCCTGCCAGGCCAGCGCGGTGATCATGCCCAGCGACATGGGCATCGTGTAGCCGAACAGCGCCGCCTTCAGCGGCCACAGCGACTGCGCCGCCCGCGCGCAGCTGCCCACGATGACGGCCATCAGCAGCGAGGTCATGGGCAGGTTGTCGTGCGGCACGATGAGCCACGGCACCACGGCCGAGACCATGCTGACCAGCGTGACCATGCGCGAGATCTTCCGGGCCCAGTACGCGCTTTCGCGCGCGGGCCTGGAAGGGTTCCAGCGCGGCGTGAAGAACACGTAGATGTCGGCCATCAGCAGGCCCGCCATCCAGAACAGCAGGCTCGGCTCTTTCAGCTGCGAATAGATGATGGAACCGAACACCACCACGAAAGCCATGTGGGTCAGCGTCGAGATGCCGTAGGTGCTGTAGACCGAGGCAACGTGCTCGCGCAGCACCCGCTGGCCGAGCACGGCGTCGGCGGACGGATCGTTCGGCGCCACGACCGGTCCGCTCAATGCAGGGTGCTGATCAACTGGGCGCGCGAGCGCATGCCGAACAGCAGCAGGATGGTCGAGACATGGTTCTTCACGGTGCCTTCGCTCAGGTTGGCAAGCTGGGCGATTTCCTTGTTGGCCTTGCCTTCGAGCACCCACTGCAGCACCTGCATCTGGCGCGGCGTGAGTTCCTGCCAGGCGCTGGCGTGGGCGAATTCCGCATAGCCGCTGAGCGACTTGGGCAGCGCCGGCGGCAGTTCCGCCGTGTCGGGATCGAGCAGGCCGCAGGCGCGGATGAAGCTCACCACCTCCTTCAGATCGGCCGACTTGGGAAGGAACGCGGCGGCCCCGAGCGCGAGCACGCCCTGCGCCAGCGTGCTGCTGCCGGTGCCCGAAAGCACCACGATGCGCGCCGCCGGAAAGCGCCGGCGGAACTCGGCCACGCCGCTCAGGCCGTGCGTGTCGGGCAGCGCCAGGTCGAGCAGCACGAGGCCGATGCTGGCCTGGTGGGTTTCGTACAGGGCCAGCGCGTCGGCGACGTTGCCGGCCTCGAAGACCTCGATCCGGGCACCGGAGGACGTGGCCTGCGCCTGGACCAACGCGCAGACGCCAAGACGCAGCAGGTCGTGGTCGTCGACGACGAGGATCGCGTTCGCCGCGCGGGTGGGCGTGCCGCTCCCGGCAGCGGGAGGGACGGGCGTGGGGGAAGAGTCGTAGGGAGCCACGCGTTTGATCTTAGCGGCGCGACGGACGGGCGACAGTGCCCTAAGTCACGACGGTACAGCGGTGGTACCGCCCTTTGGCGCTCTCGGGCGGCGCTTGCCACGGCGCCCCGCAATGGGCACCATCGCCACCGTCACATGCATCGCGCCGCATCGAACGGCGAACCGGAGACCTGTCATGACGCACACCGCCGCCGCCCCGCTGGCTTCGAGCGACCGCAAGGTCGACCGCCTGCTCGCCCACTACGAGGAGAGCCACCGCAACCCGAGCAACGAGCTGATCCACTTCATCGCCATCCCGGCGATCATGCTGAGCATCGTCGGCCTGCTGTTCGCGATCCACCCGTGGGTGGCCTACGTTTTCGTGGCGGCCAGCCTCGTTTATTACGCGCTGCTGCGCGCGCCGGCGTTCCTCGTGACCATGCTGGTGCTGACTGCGCTGGCCCTGGTGGTAGTGCATGCGATGGGCGGGCTGGTGCTTCCCGTGTCGGCGGCCATCTTCGTGGTGGCGTGGATCTTCCAGTTCATCGGGCACAAGCTCGAAGGCAAGAAGCCATCGTTCTTCGAGGACCTCCAGTACCTCTGGGTCGGCCCGCTCTTCGTGCTGTCGAAGCTGTTCCTGAAGCTTGGCATTCGCTGGTAGCTTGCGCCGGTCGGCCGGGCCGAAACGCGCAATTCGCTCGGTCATGGGGAACGCATTGGTCACCCGATGGCGCTCGACGGTGCCGGCAAGCTGGGCCAGATGCGTCTGCGATACGCGACAAATATGTGACTCAATGCAAAATTGAGCACTGCCTGCCGCCCGCCGGCAACTGAAGCGGTCGAGCGGGGTCGTAGGGAAAAGGCGGCCAAGCGCCTCCCAAGCCTGAGGCTATCGCCGCGATAGAAACTCAAGGGAACCCTTGGTTTAGCACTCCCTCTAACCGAGTGCTAATATGGCCAACACTAAGGAGTTTCCCCTGATGACAACGCTGTCTGGAGTCTCTGCCAACCAGCTGGCCGTCGCCAATCCATGGTCGATGGTCCCCCCGCTGGGTAACCTGGATGCCTACATTTCGGCCGCCAACCGCCTGCCGCTGCTCACGCTCGAAGAAGAGCAGGGCTTCGCACGCAAGTTGCGCGACCAGAACGACCTCGACGCCGCCGGCGCGCTGATCCTGTCGCACCTGCGCCTCGTGGTCTCCATTTCCCGCCAGTACCTGGGCTACGGGCTGCCGCACGGCGACCTGATCCAGGAAGGCAACGTGGGCCTCATGAAGGCCGTGAAGCGTTTCGACCCCGACCAGGGCGTGCGGCTGGTGAGCTATGCCATGCACTGGATCAAGGCCGAGATCCACGAGTACATCCTGAAGAACTGGCGCATGGTCAAGGTCGCGACGACCAAGGCCCAGCGCAAGCTGTTCTTCAACCTGCGGTCCATGAAGCAGGGTTTCAAGGCCGACTCGGCCGCGGCCGACAACGGCACGCACCGCGAGACGCTGAGCCCCGACGAGGTGTCGCAGATGGCGACCCGGCTCAACGTCAAGCCTGAAGAAGTGCTCGAGATGGAAACCCGCCTGTCGGGCGGCGACGTGCTGCTCGATCCGGGTCCGTCGGACGACGGCGACGAAGGCTTCGGCCCGATCGCCTACCTGGCCGACGCCACGCAGGAGCCGACCGCCCTGCTCGAATCGCAGCAGCGCGATCGCCTGTCGAGCGACGGCATCGCCACCGCGCTCGAAGCGCTGGACGACCGCAGCCGCCGCATCGTGGAAGAGCGCTGGCTCAAGGTCAACGACGACGGTTCGGGCGGCATGACGCTGCACGACCTGGCCGCCGTGTACGGCGTGAGCGCCGAGCGCATTCGCCAGATCGAAGTCGCTGCCATGAAGAAGATGAAGAAGGCGCTTGCCGACTACGCATGAGCGGCGTTTTTCGCCCTCTTCCCGAACGAGCCCGGCCGCAAGCCGGGCTTTTTCATTTGGAGAGCGTGCGCAGGGCCCGCTTGGCGATGTAGCGGGTCTCGGCCGTGTCCGATTCCGCGACCCAACGCGCGCACAGCCTGTCGACCCATTCGCCCTGGGTCTTGCTGGCGTCGTTGAGCCAGTTCGCGACCGAGTTCTGCACGTAGCGGCTCGGGTCGGCGCGCAGCGGCTCGATCAGCGGCAAAGCACGCCAAGGCTCCATCTTGAGCGCCTCGATCTGCGCGCACCACACGCCGCGCGGCCGCGTGAGTTCGCTGGCGAAGCGGCGGATGTTCGGGTCGGCATCGAAGACCCATGGCTGCAGCAGCGCCAGCGCCTCGTCCAGCGAGGCGATGACCGCATCGCGCACCGCCATCCAGGCGATTTCGCGCACGCCGAAGTGCGGGTCGGCGGCAAAGCGGCGCACCGCCTCCAGTTGCGCCGGCAACGAGAGGCCCGAGAGCGTGACCCACTGCGCAGCCCAGCAGCGCGCGACATCGCTCGCATGCGTGGCCAGCCTGTGGGCAACGGCGTCACGCTCGGCGTGCAGGGCCGTCAGGTCATAGAGCGCGCGTGCGATGTGGCTGTGCCGCTGCATCGGCTTGAAGGCACCGAGCATGGCCAGCGTGTCGACCAGCCGCTCGCTCGCCGCGTCGAGGCCGATGTGCCCCGCCACGCTGCGCGCGAGCTGCGGCAGCTCCAGCGCCAAAAATTCGTTGAGGTTGACGGTTTCGAGCAGGCCGTCGTTGAGCGCACGCAGCACCTCGGGCGGAATGAGCGCGATGCGAAAGGCGCCCTTGCGCCCTTTCAGATGATCGACCGAACCGGCCACGGCCACTGCGGCGTCCATGTGCAACGGGCCTCTCAGGACGCGAGCAATGCCTTCACGTCCGCCACCATGGTCGGCACGCCCGCGCCATAGCGCGCATACAGCCGCAGCCTGCCCTGCGTGTCGTAGACGTAGCTGGCGGCCGAGTGGTCCATCGAGTAGCTGGTCGGCGTCTTGCCGTCGACCTTCTTGTAATAGACCTTGAAATCCTTCGCGACTGCGGCGAGTTCTTCGGGCGTGGGAATGAGCGCCACGAAGCTCGGGTCGAACGCGCCCATGTAGGCCTTCAGCACCTCGGGCGTGTCGCGCGCCGGATCGACGGTGAGAAACAGCACCTGCAGCTTGTCGCCGTCCTTGCCGAGCTGCTGCTTGACCTGCGCCATCTCGGTCATCGTGGTCGGGCACACGTCGGGGCATTGCGCGTAGCCGAAGAACAGCACGACCACCTTGCCCTTGAAGTCGGCCAGGGTGCGGACCTTGCCGTCGGCGTCCTTCAGCGAGAAGCCCTTGGCGTAGTCGGCCCCGGTGATGTCGACGGCATTGAAGTTCTGCTTGGTCTCGCCACAGGCCGAGAGCCCCACGCCCACAGCCGCCACGCCCACGCTGGCGGCAATCAGTTTGAGAGCGTTTCGCTTGTTCATGGGAGCAGTATTCAATTCAGTGGAGGTAATGGTCGACGAGCAGCGCGAGGAACAGCACGCTCAGGTGAATCAGCGAAAACCGGAAGGTCTTGCGCGCCAGCGTGTCGGAGTAGTTGCGCCAGAGCGCGAAGGCATAGCCGGTGAAGCCCACGCTGACGACGACGGCAACCGCAAGGTACAGCCAGCCGCTCATGCCGTAGATGAAGGGCATGAGGCAGGCCGCGAACAAAATGAAGGTGTACAGCAGCACCTGCAGCCGCGTGAACTCGTTGCCGTGCGTGACGGGCAACATCGGCAGGCCGGCCTTGCGGTAGTCCTCGACGCGGTAGAGCGCCAGTGCCCAGAAGTGCGGCGGCGTCCACAGGAAGATGATGAGAAACAGGATCAGCGCCTCGGGGCCGACATCGCCCGTCATCGCGGCCCAGCCCAGCACCGGCGGCATCGCGCCAGAAGCACCGCCGATCACGATGTTCTGCGGCGTCAGCGGCTTGAGGATCACCGTGTAGATGACCGCGTAGCCGACGAAGGTGGCGAACGTGAGCCACATGGTGAGCGGATTGACCGTGAACCACAGCAGCGCCGAGCCGACCGCACACAGCAGCGCCGAGAACAGCAGCGCCTGCATGTCGCTGAGCTGGCCGCGCGCCGTGGGGCGCCAGGCGGTGCGCTTCATCTTCGCGTCGATGCCCTTTTCGACCAGGCAGTTGAACGCCGCTGCCGCACCCGCCACCAGCCAGATGCCGATACAGGCCAGCACGCCGCGCTGCACATCGGCCCACGAAGGCAGCCCGGGGACGGCCAGCACCATGCCGATCAGCGCGCAGAACACGATCAGCTGCACCACGCGCGGCTTGGTCAGCGCGTAGAACTGGCGCAGCACGTTCACGGTGCTGGTGTGCTGAACGGGGATCGGGGTGCTCACGCGGTGGCTTTCTTCGGGTTGGGGGTCGCGCGTGCATTGTCGTCGGCACGCAGGGCCACGGTGGATGCCGCTTCGCGGCGGCTTTCGCACAGCGCCCAGGTCAGCACCACGGCGAGCGCCGCGGCGCCGCCGGTGTGCAGCACGGCGGCGGCCAGCGGCCAACCGAGCAGCACGTTGCCCAGGCCCGTGGCGAGTTGCAGGAGAGCAAGCCCGGCAAGCCAGCGCGCCTGCGGGCGCAATGGCTCGATGCGGCGCATGCGCCACGCCAGCACGCCGAGCGCCACGAACACTGCATAGGCCATCAGCCGGTGCGCATAGTGGATGGCCGTGAGCGCGGAAAAGTCGAGCGGCTGGCCGTCGCCAGTCACGCCCAGGTGGCGCCAGATCTCGAAGCCCTGCGCGAAATTCATCGGCGGCCACCAGCTGTTCTGGCAAGTCGGGAATTGCGTGCAAGCGAGCACCGCATAGTTGGTGCTGACCCAGCCGCCGAGGGCGATCTGCAGCACGAGCAGGACGGTGGTTGCGATCAGTCCGTTGCGCAGCGCGGGCGACACAGCCGTGGGCAGCCGCTGCATCGCGCTCTGCTTGTAGCGCACCGCCTGGATGCACAGCAGCGCCAACAGCACGATGGCGCCCATCAAATGCGTGGTGACGATGGCCGGGAACAGTTTCCAGGTGACGGTCAGCGCGCCGAATGCGCCCTGCAGACTCACGCCCACAAGCGTCGCCGTCGGCCACCAGGGGTTCAACACGGCTTGTGCGATGGAAGGTGGAGGCTGCGGTGCGTTTCCGGCCTTGGGCCCGATCGAAGGCCACCAGCGCACCAGCCACGTGGCCACGGCCAGCACAAGGATCAAGACGCCAACACCCGTTGCCAGGTAGCGATGAACCATCTCGACCCACGCCTTGCCGTGCGTGACCGGACCGGTCGGCTGGGCGCTCTGCGCCATCGCGATCTCGTGCCGCGCTCCGTGCGGGCTGGCGTTGCCATAGCAGCCGGGCCAGTCGGGGCAGCCAAGACCGGAATCGGTGAGCCGGGTGAAGGCGCCGAACAGCGTGAGGTCGAACGTAAGGAACAGCGTGAGCACGGTCAGTGCGTGCAGCCGGCGCGCCGGGCCTGCACCCGCGTTGCGCCGCCAGACCCACAGCAACGGGCCAAGCGCGATCAGCACGCCCGCGGCCATGAGCCACGCGATCGGCGTGAGGTCGTAGAGCGAGCTCGTCGTGTCCATGCGGTACTGCTTGTCTGCCTGTCTATCGATCTATCTGTCTGTCTGTCGGCCTGTCAGCGGTCCGGCTTGTCCCACGAGGCCGACGCGCGCAGCAGGCGGTCGATGTCGCGCTTGGCGCGGCTCGCGCCCGCGGCGTCCATGCGGGCCGGGAAACGCATCATCCAGTTGCCCATCGGGTCGATCACGAAGAGGTGCTCGGCAAGGCTGTGGCCGGACGCCGGTGCCAGCCACTTGGCCAGCTGCTCGGCCGGCACGCGCAGCACGGTCGCGCCATGCAGGCCGTTGTTCAGGCGCTCGGGCACGGGCGCGGCGTCGCTCACGAGCCAGACGCGGTCCATGCGGTCTTTTTCGCGGCCCAGGCTTTCGCGCAACTGCCGCTGCAGGTACAGCTGCTGCTCGCACAGCGCATCGCAGGCCGCATCGGCCACCGCGACCAGAAGCCACTGGCCCTTGAGCGTGGCGATGTCGACCGGCGCCCCGTTGCGATCGGTGGCGATCAGCTTCGGCAGTTCGCGCTGCGGGTCGATCAGCTCGCCGTACACGCTGCGGCCTTCGGGCCGGATCACGTAGTAGGTGAAGTACGAGGCGATGACAGGTGCCGCGCACATCAGCATCACGGCGACCATCTTCCAGCGCCCGCTCACCGTGCGGCGCCCCTCCGCACCGTCGAGCGCCTGGCTGGGCGACGGCATCGAATGCACCGTCAGGCCCAGCGGCTCGTCAGAAGCGGCCATCGCGTGCGCGGCGCCTTGAACGGCGGAAGGGGGTGATGAATTGGAACCAGACATAGAGGATGACGACGAGGGCCGAGAGGCCGAACCACTGGAATGCATAACCGTAGTGCCTCTCCAAGCCCAGCGCCGGGGCCGGCCAGTCGCGCTGCAGGCCCTCGGAGGCCGGCCCGGTCTGCTGCAGCGACACATCGGTTCGCAGCGGCAGCTTGGTCTCGGCGCGGAAGGCCTCCAGGTCGAGATTTTGCCGGATGGACGAAGCCCCTTCGGCGGCTGGTGCCGAGGCTGCCCCGGCGGGTGCCGACGCAGCAGCGGCCGGAGCTGATGCCGATGCCGGCGTTCCCAGTTCGAGCAGATGGCTCGGCGGCGGCTCAATCAGGCCGGTGACCTCGACAATGCCCGCCGGCGTCTCGACCTCGCCCAGCTTCGTGCGGTCGACGAAATTGCGCTGCACCCAGCCGCGCTGCACCATCACCGCCTGTTCGCTGCCTTCGAGGGCGAACGGCGTCAGCACATAGAAGCCGGGCACGCCGTGCATCTGGCGGTTGTCCAGGTAGACGGTCTGCGTCGGCAGCCACAGGCCGCGCAGGCGCACCGGTCGGTGCAGCGCGTCGGAAGCCTTTTCGAGCGCGAGGAATTCGGCCTGGGCCAGCGCAGGCTTCTGCTTCTGGGCGTCGATGTCGGCCTGCAGCGCTTCTTTTTGCGCGGCGCGCGACAGCTGCCAGCGGCCGAGCGAAACAGTAGCGGCCAGCGTCAGCACGGCCGCGATGGTGATGAGCCAGAAACGGCCAGGGCGGCGGCGTTCTTCGGGGTACAGGGGTTCGGGAGTCACTGGAGAGAAAGGGGCGTGCGGCCGATAATGCGGGTCATGAAATATTTCGTCGCCCTCGTGTTCGTGGGCATCTTCGCGAGCCTCGCTTTTGCACTGTTCTTCATGCTGAAGGACGGTCGCAACGGGCGCGCCAAGAGCGGCGGCATGGCGCGCGCGCTCACCGTTCGGATCGGCCTCTCGGTGTTTTTGTTCCTCTGCATGCTGCTCGCCTGGAAACTCGGCTACATCCAGCCCACCGGGCTCCCGCTCGGCAAGTAGGTGGTGCTCGTTCCAGGAGAACCATGAAAAAGGCGCCTTGCGGCGCCTTTTTTGTGGAATGCCGAGAGGTTCGTCGCTCAAAGCCAATAGACCAGCATATAGAGGCCGAGCCAGACCACGTCCACGAAGTGCCAGTACCAGGCCGCGCCCTCGAAGCCGAAGTGGCGCTCGGGCGTGAAGTGGCCCTTCTGCAGCCGCAGCGTGATGAACAGCAGCATCAGCATGCCGATGAACACGTGCAGGCCGTGGAAGCCGGTCAGCATGAAGAAGGTCGAACCGTAGGTGCCCGAGCTGAGCTTGAGGTTCAGTTCGGTGTACAGGTGGTGGTATTCATAACCCTGCACGCCCAGGAAGAGGATACCCAGCAGCACGGTGAGCCACATGAAGCGGATCGTCTGTGCACGATGGCCCGCACGCAATGCGTGGTGGGCAATGGTGAGCGTCACGCCCGAGCTGAGCAGCAGCGCGGTGTTGATCGTGGGCAGCCAGAACGGGCCGACAGTCTGGAAGGGCTCGACGATGCCGGCCGGCGAACCGGTAGCGCCGGCGGCCACGCTGGGCCACACGGCCTTGAAGTCGGGCCAGAGGATCGCGTTGTCCAGGCTGCCGAGCGTCGGCAGCGCGTGGGTGCGGGCCCACCACAGCGCCGTGAAGAAGGCGCCGAAGAACATCACTTCCGAGAAGATGAACCAGCTCATGCTCCAACGGAACGAGAGGTCGACCTTGTGGCCGTACTGCCCGCCTTCGCTTTCGCCGATGGCTGCGCGGAACCACACGAAGAGCGTGCCGAGCCAGATCACCATGCCGGCCAGCAGGGACCACGAGCCCCATGCGTGCCCGTTGATCCATTGCGCGGCGCCGAGGATGACGAAGAACAGGCCGGTCGCGGCCATGACCGGATAGGCCGATGGTCCGGGCACGAAGTAGTAGGGCGTGGTGCCGTGGGTGGTTGAACTCATATCAGCTCCTGGCTTTCTTTCTTCTCTCGATTCAATGGATTCTGGTTGTCGTGGGCATCTTCGTCATCAGGCCGCCACCACATAGCGCACCAGCAGCACCAGCCCGACCACGAAGACGATCACGGCCGCGAATGCCACCGCAATGATGTGCAGCGGATTCAGCTTGCCCAGGTCTTCCTGGTAGGCGCTGTTCTTGCGAACGCCGAAGAACGACCAACCCACCGCCTTCACGGTGTCCCACAGCGAAGCCTTCGGCTTGCGCGAAAGATCGGCCGTCACGAGCGCGGCTCATTCGCTGCATTCGAAACAGCCGCCACCGGCGCCGGCGGCGTCTTGCCGCCCACCTCGAAGAAGGTGTACGACAGGGTGATGGTCTTCACGTCCTTGGAAATCTTGGGGTCGATCACGAACGCGACCGGCCACTGCTTCTTCTCGCCCGGATCGAGCGTGTACTGGTTGAAGCAGAAGCACTCGAGCTTGTTGAAGTACGGCGCGGCCTGCTGCGGTGCGTAGCTCGGAATGGCCTGCGCGGCCATGCGGCGGTTCTGCACGTTCTGGAACTCGTACATCACCGTGTTGAGCTGGCCCGGATGCACTTCGATGGTCCGCTCCGCGGGCTTGAAGTCCCAGAGGCCGCCGCGCACGTTCGAGTCGAACTCGACCGTGATGGTGCGGCTCATGTCGACCTGCGTGTTGTCGGGCAGGCGCACGTTCTTGCCGCCGCTGGCGCCGCCGGGCACCTCGAGCTCGGAGAGCGCGAGGATGTTGATGCCCGTCATCTCGCAGATGGCGCGGTACATCGGCACCAGCGCATAACCGAAGGCGAACATGCCGCAGGCCACGACGGCCAGCTTGCCGACCATGCGGACATTGGCGCGCCGGATGCGTTGACCGAGACTCATGCTGCTGCTCCCGTTCGGTTGCCGGCGGTCAGCGACCGCCGAAGAAGGCCATGCGGACGATGAAACCGATGAAGAAGATCACCGCGATGGAGGCCAGCGTGAGCCCCATGCGCCGATTGTTCTTTCTTTGCTCAGGCGTGGTCATCGTTGTCGTGCGGTCGCGTGGCTTGTTGCTGGCTGCCGATCGATCAACCGATCACCTTGGTGGCGGTGATGTCGAGCTTGGGCGGGTTCTCGAAGGTATGGAACGGTGCGGGCGAAGGCACTTCCCATTCGAGGCCTTCGGCGCCTTCCCATGGCTTTTGTGGAGCCTTCTCGCCCTTGCCGCGCATGGTCGGCAGCACGACGAACAGGAAGAAGTAGACCTGCGCGAAACCGAAGAAGAAGGCACCGACCGACGCCACGGCGTTGAAGTCGGCAAACTGCATCGGGTAGTCGGCATAGCGTCGCGGCATGCCGGCCAGGCCCAGGAAGTGCATCGGGAAGAAGGTGACGTTGAACGAGATCAGCGACCACCAGAAGTGCACCTTGCCGCGCGTTTCGTTGTACATCACGCCGGTCCACTTGGGCACCCAGTAGTAGAAGCCCGAGAACATGGCGAACAGCGAGCCGGCCACCAGCACGTAGTGGAAGTGAGCCACCACGTAATAGGTGTCCTGTAGTTGCGTGTCGATGGGCGCGACCGCGAGGATCAGGCCGGTGAAGCCGCCCATCGTGAACACGAAGATGAAGCCGACCGCGAACAGCATGGGCGTCTCGAAGGTCATCGAGCCCTGCCACATGGTGGCGATCCAGTTGAAGATCTTCACGGCCGTGGGCACCGCGATCAGCATGGTCGCGTACATGAAGAACAGCTGGCCGGTGAGCGGCATGCCGGTCGTGAACATGTGGTGCGCCCACACGATGAACGACAGGATGGCAATCGACGAGGTGGCGTACACCATCGAGGCATAGCCGAAGAGCTTCTTGCGGGCAAAGGCCGGCACCACCTGGCTGATGATGCCGAAGGCCGGCAAGATCATGATGTACACCTCGGGGTGGCCGAAGAACCAGAAGATGTGCTGGTACATCACTGGGTCGCCGCCGCCGGCGGGGTTGAAGAAGCTGGTGCCGAAGTGGCGGTCGGTCAGCGTCATCGTGATGGCGCCTGCGAGCACGGGCATCACGGCGATCAGCAGGTAGGCGGTGATGAGCCAGGTCCAGCAGAACATCGGCATCTTCATCAGCGTCATGCCGGGGGCGCGCATGTTGAGGATGGTCACGATGATGTTGATCGAGCCCATGATCGACGAAGCGCCCATGATGTGCATCGCGAAGATGCCGGCGTCCATCGAGGGGCCCATCTGCAGCGTGAGCGGCGCGTAGAGCGTCCAGCCCGCGGCGGGTGCGCCACCGGGCATGAAGAACGAACCGACCAGCATCAGCGCCGCGGGAATCAGCAGCCAGAAGCTGAAGTTGTTCATGCGCGCGAACGCCATGTCGGAGGCGCCCACCTGCAGCGGGATCATCCAGTTCGCGAAGCCCACGAAGGCCGGCATGATGGCGCCGAACACCATGATCAGGCCGTGCATGGTGGTGAACTGGTTGAAGAGCTCCGGGTTCACCAGTTGCAGGCCGGGCTGGAACAGCTCGGCGCGGATCAGCAGGGCCAGGATGCCGCCCACCATCAGCATCGTGAAGCTGAACAGCAGGTAGAGCGTGCCGATGTCCTTGTGGTTGGTCGCGAACACCCAGCGGCGCCAGCCGGTGGGCGCGTGGTGATCGTGATGCTCGTCGTGTGCGTGGTCGCCGGGGACTGCGTGACCGTGGGGGTCGAGGACTGCACTCATTTCGTTGTTCCTTGCAATTTCTTCTTCGCGGGGCGCTGCCGGATCACTTGCCGCGCAGGGCCAGCACTTCGGCCGGCTGCACCAGCTGGCCCGTCTTGTTCGACCAGCTGTTCTTGGTGTAGGTGGCCACTGCCGCGAGATCGGTGTCGCTCAGTTGTTTCCAGGAGGGCATCGCGCCGTTGTTCTGGCCGTTGAGCAGCACATGCAGCTGCACCGAGTGGTCGGCGTCGAGCACCTTCGGATCGCCGTCGAGCGCCTTGATCGGGCCCGCGCCCTTGCCGTTGGCCTGATGGCAGGCGGCGCAGTTGGCGGCGTAGACCTTCTCGCCGCGAACCAGCATGTCGGGCAGCGTCCAGACCTTGGTCGGGTCGTCGAGCTTGGCGGCGGCGATCTTGCGCTGGTCAGCCACCCAGGCGGTGTAGTCGGCGGCCGAGACCACCTTCACCTGGATCGGCATGAAGGCGTGTTCCTTGCCGCACAGTTCCTGGCACTGGCCGTAGTAGGTGCCGATGGTCTCGGCACGGAACCAGGTGTCGCGCACGAAGCCGGGAATCGCGTCTTGCTTGAGGCCCAGCTGCGGCACGGCGAACGCGTGGATCACGTCGTTGGCGGTGGTGATGATGCGGATCTTCTTGTTGACCGGCACGACCAGCGGGTAGTCGACCTTGAGCAGGTAGTCGTCGGGCATCGCGCCCTTGGCGCCGGCATCGGACATGGCGCGCTGCGAGCTGTCGAGCGTGGAAATGAAGGCCAGGCCCTCGCCTTCGCCGTTCAGGTAGTCGTAGCCCCACTTCCACTGGTAGCCCGTGGTCTTGATCGTGAGGTCTGCGTTGGTGGTGTCCTTCTGGGCCACCAGCACCTTGGTGGCGGGCAGCGCCATGACGATCACGATGAGGAAGGGCACGATGGTCCAGATGACCTCGACCACCACCGACTCATGGAAGTTGGCCGCCTTGTGGCCGACCGACTTGCGGTGCTTCCAGATCGAATAGAACATGACCGCGAACACGGCGACGAAGATGACCGTGCACAGAATCATCATGATCGTGTGGAGCAGATGCTGCTCCTGCGCGATCTTGGTCACACCGACCGGAAGATTCAACTGGCGCACCGAAGGGCCGCCGGGCAGATCGTTGACTGCGTGCGCCGCGCTGCTGAAAGCCGCGCCGGCCGCCAGCAACAGATTCGCCGGCCTGTACTTATTGCGCCAAATGCTCTTCATCGTGTTCACGTTTCTTCAATTTTTTCGACAAACCCAACCGTGCAGCACTGCGCGAGCCCCCTCAGGCGCCACGCAACGCCATGCGAATCTCGCGGGCCAACGCGGCACGCAACTCCGGGCGTACATAGCGCCCCACCCTGACTGATCGACCCTGTCCCGAGACCTCGATCAGCGAGCGATCGCCGGTCTGCGGTTCGATCCGCACCTGGTGCGGAAGAAATTCAGTGCGTTCGTAGTGCCCTCCGTTCTCGAGCTCCACGACGAGTCGTCCACCCTGCAACGCGATCTTTTCGCCGTCGGTCGCGTGCCGTGCGTAGACCATGAACGCAAACCCGACCGCGGCCAGTTCGAGCCAGGCAAATGGCAGCACCAGCGGCGCACCGTGCAGCCAGAACAGGGTGCCGATGCCGAGCGATACCACGCACAGCGAGGCGTAGAGCCAGCCCAGCTGGCTCGGCGTCACCGAGCAGTTCCGCTTCAGGAACCAGTGGATGCTCTGGCCTGAAACGGTGGCAAATCGAAACACGGAATTCGACACGGGCGAGTTCAGCAAATCGGTGCGTCGATGGCTGCCAAAACCTCTCGTACAAGCCTCGTACAAACAGGATCCGACACCCCTCGATCGCGGGACAATACCCGCGAGTTTCACGCAACGGCGGATTGTAGCGGGTAGATACCTGCGCCCGAGTGCCCTGTGGGACGCCTACGGGTCACTACTAGTAGGCAAGAAACAGCCTGTGCGTCAGGCGTTTTTGCCGCACAAATCAACAGACGATCACGCGCCCGGACGGCCTCGTTGCAGCATCGATCGCATCTCGCGCAACGACACCGCGCTCTCTGCCGACAGCGACACGCGCGGCGTGGGCTTGAAGGCATGGCCGTAGATGACCTCGAAGGTCAGCGCGATGTGGCCGTCGTTGCCCTCGGCGGGCGCCAGTTCAGGCAGCGCCTTCTTCAGCGACTGGTGCCAGGCCTTGCCACGCAGCGCACCGAAACGCGCCGGATGCAGGTTGCGCCCCAGCGTGCGCAGCTCGGCCAACGCCGCCTCGGGCGTGGCCCAGGTCAGCACGATGCGCTCCATGTCCATCACCGGCTCGGCAAAGCCGGCGTGCACCAGCATGTCGCCCCAGTCGTGCATGTCGGTGTACTCGTGGCCGGCGGCGGGCCAGCCCAGCCGGGCATGCAGCGCGCGCAGCTCGCGGACCGTGTCGGGCCCGAGGCAGGAGAACATCAGAAAACCGTCGGTTGCGACCAGCTGGTGCCACTGCGAGATCAGCGCCTCCGGGTCGGCCGCCATGTGCAGCGACATGTTGGCCCAGAGCAGATCAACGCCGTCTTCCGGCGGCGCATCGAAGCGCGCCTTGCCGCCTTGCCAGCGGCGCGCGCTCCACCAGGGCGCGGCCAGCGCTTCGCTGGTCGCGGTGGCCAGCGCCGGCTCGGGCTCGATCACGAAAGAGGCGGCATCGCGATAGCGCTTGGCGACCAGTTCATGCGCCTCGAGCCCGCCACGCAACGGCGCCCAGTCGGCCCAGGTGCGGGGCTGGGCCTTGATCCATTGCAGCCGGTCTTCCATCCGGCGGCCGATTTCCTCGTGCAGCCAGGGCGAGCCCTCGGCGGGCGCCAGCCGACGCCAGCGCGCAGCCGCCGTGGGGTCGATGGTCGGCGGTCTTCTTGCGGGGTCGGTGGCCATGGGGCCGTGAGTATATTGAGCCCATGCTCAGCCACCGAACCCTGAGGCCTTTCACCTCGCTGCTCGCCCGGCTGCCCAGCCAGTGCGAGGTCTGCCACGCCTGGCCCTCGCAGCCCGTCTGCGATGCCTGCGTCGCGCGCTTCGCCCCGCCGGTGGCACGTTGCGGCGCCTGCGCCCTGCCGGTGCCCGAGGGCGTGGCCCGATGCGGCGAATGCCTGCGCCACCCGCCGCCACTGGACGCCTGCCTGGCCGCCTGCACCTATGCGTGGCCCTGGCCCGACTGCATCGCCCGCTTCAAGTTCAACGGCGACGCGGGCTGGGCCGGACCGCTCGCCACGCTGCTGCGCAGCGCGCCCTGGGTGGAGCCCGCGCTGGAGCAGTGCGACATCGTCCTGCCGATGCCGCTGGCCCCCGGCCGGCTGCGCGAGCGCGGCTTCAACCAGGCCCACGAGCTGGCGCGGCGCCTGTCGCCCGCCAAGACCGATGCGACCCTGCTGCTGCGCACGCGCGAGACGCCGGCCCAGAGCGGCCTGGCGCGCGCCGAGCGCCTGCGCAACCTGCGCGGCGCCTTTGCCGTGGAGCCCCTGCGCGCGGACAAGGTACGCGGCCGCCGCATCGTGCTGGTCGACGACGTGATGACCAGCGGCGCCTCGCTCTTCTCGGCCGCCGAAGCCCTGCGGCTGGCCGGTGCGGCCCACATCACGGCCATCGCGCTGGCCCGCACCGACCCGCCGCACTGACAGGCCGCGGATCATCACAGCCTCGGCCCACCGACAATCGGCGCATGTTCCATATCGTCCTGGTCCACCCCGAAATTCCGCCGAACACCGGCAACGTGATCCGGCTGGCCGCCAACACCGGTTGCACCCTGCACCTGGTCGAACCGCTCGGCTTTTCGATGGACGACCGCCTGCTGCGCCGCGCCGGGCTCGACTATCACGAATACGCCGAGGTCAAGCGCCACGTCGACTGGCAGGCACTACTCGACGCCGAAGCACCGCCCGCCGACCGCATGTTCGCCCTCACCACGCGGGGCACGCGCGCCGTGCACGATGTGCGCTTCCAGCCCGGCGACTGGTTGGTCTTCGGCTCGGAGACCAGCGGCCTGCCTCCGGCGGTACGCGATGGCTTCGCCGAACCGCAGCGCCTGCGGCTGCCGATGCGCGAGGGCCAGCGCAGCCTGAATCTCTCGAACGCCGTGGCGGTGACGGTGTTCGAAGCCTGGCGCCAGAACGGCTTCGGCTGACACAAAGAAACAAAGAAGCCGCCCCTTGCGGCGACCGGGGCACATCCGATCGACAAGGCACGCCGTATGGAAGACATGCAGGCACGCGATGCGATCAGCGCATCGGGTCCGGCATCCGGCCTCTCAACGCTTCAGCCCAAGGAGTTCCACATGAACGCCAAGTCGATTGCCCTCGCAACCTTCGCCACCCTCGCCCTCAGCACGGGCGCCCAGGCCTTCCAGGGTGAACAGAATCCGTTGCCGCCCGCACCCTTCCAGTCGACGCTCTCGCGCGCCCAGGTGCAGGCCGATGCGCGCCAACCGCTGCAGATCAGCAATGGCGGCACCGGCGTGGCCCGCGCGACCGCAGGCAATGTCGATCGCGCCGCCGTGCGCACCGGGGCGCTCGGCATCACGCGTGCCGGCGCAGCCACCTACGGCGACGTGACCGACCGCCGGATGTAGGAACGTTCGGGGAAAGCGCCCGCCGCCTCAGGGGTAGCGCCGCGCCACCGACTCGGCCACGCAGGCCGGCTTGGTGGCACCTTCGAGCTCGATGGTGGTTTCCCAGGTCATCTGGAAGCCATTGTCGGCAATCGGCTCCGAACTCAGCAGCTTCATGCGCGCCCGCAGCCGCTTGCCCACCGGCACCGGCGACATGAAGCGCACCCGGTTCATGCCGTAGTTCACGCCCATGCGCGACTCGACCACCTCGATGGCGGCCTCGAAGAAGCGCGGCAGCAGCGACAGCGTCAGAAAGCCATGGGCGATCGGTGCGCCGAAGGGGCCGGCCTTGGCCCGCTCGACATCGACATGGATCCACTGGTGGTCGCCCGTCGCCTCGGCGAACTGGTTGACCTGCTCCTGCGTGATGGTGATCCAGTCGCTCACGGCGACTTCCTGGCCGACGCAGGCGGAGAGATCCTGAAGGGTCTGGAATGTCTTTTTTGTCATGCGGGGCATTCTGGTGCCAAGGGTGTCCGGCCGGCTGTCGGACTTGCGACAACCGGGGTCAGGGAAAACGGCAAGCTTGCGGGCGCCGCCGGGCCGCCCCAAGACGACCGCGCCTCCCCCACGGGGGGTGGCGAATTACACGCAGCGAAGCGGAGTGAAAAGCCGGGGGGCCTCAGTTCTCGAGCCAGTCGCAGATCGGCTGCCACTGCTCCAGGTCGCGCTGGACGCGGCCCGGCGCGATGTCGAACAGCGTGAGCCCGCGCGCCGCCAGTTGCACGTAGTTCTGGGTGTCGCGCAGCTCGCCCAGCACCGGCACGCCGAGTCCGGCGATGAACTCGTTCAGCCGGTCGGCCGCCAGGGTGCGCGCATTCACGCGCATGCCCACGAGGCCGATCTTCGTTTTCTCGGCCTTGCGCTGCTCCAGCAGGCGGTCGAGAAAATCGCGCGTGGCGTAGATGTCGAAGATGCTCGGCTGCAGCGGCACGATCACCCGGTCGGCCAGCGCCAGCACTTCCTTGAAGCGCCAGCCATGCAGGCCGGCCGGCGTGTCGAGCACCGCGTGCGTGGTGCCGCGCGGCGGGCGCACCACGGTGCTTTCGCCCGTCGCCTCCCAAGTGGAAATGGGCCGCGCCATCGGCGGGCGCAGGCCCAGCCAGAGCCGCGAAGACTGCTGGCGATCCACGTCGCCCAGCATCACGGCATGGCCGCGGCTTGCAAAGTAACCCGCGATGTTCGTCGCGATCGTCGACTTGCCAACGCCACCCTTGGGGTTGGCGACCAGAACCACCGGCATGGGGATCTCCTCCAGAGCTGGGACTGCCGGCATGTTAGCCGCCCCGGGTTTTGCGCACTTTTCGCCGCTTTCTCCTCCCGCGTCGGCAACCCTGCAAAGACGGCGGCACGGTGTGGTGCAAAGGGGCTGCGACCGCCTCCAGACTACGTTATGTTCGCGGCATGACGACAACAATATCCATGGGAAACCCCGCCGGCGACGCCGGCGGCATCTACGTGCTGGCGGCCCATCCGCACTGGCGCGATTCACGCGTCAACCGGCGAATGCTGGCTGCCGCACGCGGCGTGCCGGGGGTCGATGTCAACGACCTCTACGGCAGCTACCCCGACTTCGCCATCGACATCGAGGCCGAGCAGGCCCGGCTCGCGCGGGCCAGCCTGGTCGTGCTGCTGCACCCGATCCAGTGGTATTCGATGCCGGCGCTGCAGAAGCTCTGGCTCGACGACGTGCTCGCCTACGGCTGGGCCTACGGCCCCGGCGGCACCGCCTTGCAGGGCAAGGACTTCTGGCTGGTCGCCACCACCGGCAGCCCCGAGCCCAGCTATCACCCGCAGAGCTATCACCGCTACTTCTTCGACGCCTTCCTGCCGCCCTACGAACAGACCGCCGCGCTGTGCGGCATGCGCTTCCTGCCGCCGCTGGTCTTCTACGGCGCGCGCAGCGCCAGCGAAGCCGACGTGCAGGCGCATGTCGAGGTGTTCGCGCAGCGGCTCGGCAGCTACCCCGCGTGGCCCGAACTGGATGAGCTCGAAGCCTGCATCGCCTGCCCCGTGCCCGAAGCCGACCGCCCCGCCGACACCGACGACATCGGCAAGGTGGTGGCCGGCGCCTTCCATTCCGCGATGAGCCAGGGCCTGGCCTCGGTCATCGCCGCCAACGAGGCGAAGAACCCCAAGGAAGGCACGGCCTGAGCATGGAACACGCACCCGCCTGGCTGATCAACAGCCTGATCTACCTGAGCGCCGCCGTGCTGGTGGTGCCGCTTTCCAAGGCCCTGGGCCTGGGCTCGATCATCGGCTACCTCGTGGCCGGCATCGCCATCGGCCCCTGGGGACTGGGCCTGGTGTCCAGCGTCGAAGACGTGCTGCATTTCGCCGAGTTCGGCGTGGTGCTGATGCTGTTCCTCGTCGGCCTCGAACTCGAACCCAAGCGCCTGTGGAACCTGCGCCGGCCCATCTTCGGCTGGGGCGCCGCGCAGGTGCTCAGTTGCGCCGTCGTGCTCTTTGCCATCGGCTGGGCACTGGGCGCCGAATGGCGCGTGGCGCTGGTGGCCTCGCTCGGCCTGGCGCTGTCGTCCACCGCCATCGCGCTGCAGGTGTTCGGCGAACGCAACCTGCTCAAGACGCCCAGCGGGCAGGCCGGCTTTTCGATCCTGCTGTTCCAGGACGTGGCGGCCATTCCCATTCTTGCGCTGCTGCCGCTGCTGGCTGGTGCCACGGCCGCCGAGCAATCGATCAGCGGGCTCGACCGCGCATTCGAGGCGCTGAAGATCGTCGGCGTGATCGCCGGCATCATCCTCGGCGGCCGCCTGCTGCTGCGGCCGATCCTGCGCTGGATCGCGCGCAGCGACACGCCTGAGATCTTCACCGCCGCGGCGCTGCTGCTGGTGGTGGCCATCGCGGCGTTGATGCAGCTGGTGGGCCTGTCGATGGCGCTCGGAGCCTTCCTTGCCGGCGTGCTGCTGGCGGAAAGCGAATACCGGCGCGAACTCGAAACCGACATCGAACCCTTCAAGGGGCTGCTGCTCGGCCTGTTCTTCATCGCGGTGGGCATGTCGATCAACTTCGGCGTGCTGATCGCGAGCCCCTGGCTGATGGCCGCGCTGGTGGTCGGCTTCATGGTCATCAAGCTGGTCGTGATCTATGCGCTCGCCAAGGCGATGGGCCTGGCCTACCAGGAGCGGCCGGTGTTCACGCTGCTGCTGGCGCAGGGCGGCGAATTCGCGTTCGTGGTGTTCCAGGCCGCCGGGCCCGACGTGCTGCCGCCCGAAGTCACCTCGCTGCTGATCGGCGCGGTCGCGCTGTCGATGCTGCTGTCGCCGCTGCTGCTGGTGCTGCTCGACAAGTTCGTACTGCCGCGCTACAGCCGCAACCAGGGCCCGCAGCTCGAAGAAATCTCGGAGCAGCAAGACGCCAAGGTGCTGATCTGCGGCTTCGGCCGCTACGGCCAGATCGTCGGTCGCATGCTGATGTCGCAAGGCCTGCGCGTGACGGTGCTCGACCATGACGCCGACACCGTCGAAGGCCTGCGCCAGTTCGGCTTTCGCGTGTTCTACGGCGACGCGACGCGGCTCGACCTGCTGCGCACCGCCGGTGCCGGTTCGGCCAAAGCCATCGTGGTGGCGGTGGATGACATCGAGCAGTCGCTGGAGATCGTCGACTTGGTGAAGGAAAACTTTCCGAAGGCCCGCATCATCGCGCGTGCACGCAACGTGACCCACCTGTTCCAGTTGCGCGACCGGGGCGTAACGGACGTCGAGCGCGAGGTGTTCGAGTCGTCGCTGCGCAGCGCGCGCTCGACGCTCGAAGCGCTGGGCTGGCCCGCGCACGAGGCGCGCGAATCGAGCATGCGTTTTCGCCGCCGGAACATCAAGCTGAGCGACGAGATCTATCCGCACTACAAGGACCGCGCAAAACTGATCGCGGCCAACAAGGCGGGCCGCCAGCAGTTCGAGGAACAGATGGCACGCGAGCGCGAAGAGCGACAGCGGCGCTCGGGCCGCGACTGGGACCGGCTGGAGGAAGAGGAAGAAGCCCGGGCCGAGCAGGCCCCCTGAAGCGCCTGCGCCGCCTTCGTGGCGCCGCGCGCTGGGAGTTCGCGGACAAGACCTCTAGATCGTCTGCTTGCCAGTGCTGGCCGCCATCCCTGCACGCGGCAGGCGGACCCGGATCTCCGTGCCGCCACCGGCGCGTGCCGCGGCAGTCGCGTGCCCGCCATGCGCCTTGCAGATCGCATGGACGACCGACAAGCCAAGCCCCGTTCCGCCTGCGTGCCGCGAGCGGGATTTTTCGCCGCGCCAGAAGCGCTCGAAGAAACGCGAGAGGTCTTTGTCATCGGGCAGGATGCTCGCGCCTCGGTCCCTCACGATCAGTTCGACGCTCAGGTCTCCCGCCTCGAAGTCGACCTCCACGATGCCTCCGTCGCTTGCATGGCGCACCACGTTGTCGATGAGCGCCGACAGGACCTGACCGAGCCGGCTCCTGTCCCCGCGCAGCGTCTGCACCGAATCGACGTGATTGACGGCCTGCAAGCCGCACTTGCGCAGGGCGGGGCCGGCCCACGAGATCCGTTCATCGACGAACTCGCGCACGGCGAACTCGGTGATCTCCAGCTGAAGCCTGTCGCCCTGCGCGAGCGACAGGACCTGCAGGTCGCCGATGATGTGCTGGATCTGCACGAGCTGGTCCAGCACCGTAGCGATCTGCGCCTCTTCCAATGGAAATACCTGGTCCATGATGCCCTGCAACCGCCCCATCGCCGCGGTCAGGGGTGTCCGAAGCTCATGCGCGATGGCAGCGCTTGAATCGTGCAGCTCCCTGTCGTACGACTCCAGCTGCTGAGCCATCTTGTTGAAATGGGTGGCAAGACGTTGAAGCTCGGCCGGAGCGCTCTTTGGAACGGGTGCACGGGTCGAAAACTGCCCGACCGAAACCGACTCGGCGGCCACGACCACATGGGAGAGCGGCTGCGCGATGCGACGCGCCAGGATAAGAGCAAACACCACCACGAACGGGATGATGGCCAGGCTCAACAGCGCCTGGACGAGCAGATCCTCGGTATCGGTGGGGGAAACGAAGAGATCGGAATACTGTGTGTAGATTTCGTGGAGTCGCTTCGTATTCTCTTTCGGCGCATCTTCAAGCCGCCCCAACTCTGCCGCGATCTCCGGGGGCAACTGGGAGTTGATTCTGTCCGACCAGATTTCGTAGCGAATCCACATCCCGACCTGCACGGCGGCCGTCGCGGCGACGGCCAGGGCGACCATGCGCAAAGTGAGCCACGCCCACAGCGATCTTCTCGACGGCATGGCTAGGCGCTGCTCAGGCGATAGCCGACACCTCGGACCGCCAGGGGAATGCCGGTGACCCCCCGCTCCTCCAGCTTGCGGCGCAGGTTATGCACATGCGTATCGACAACACGCTCGAGCGCATCGCTCTCGGGCAGGGATGCCTGCAGCAGTTCGAACCGGCTGAAGGCCTTGCGTGGGTTTTGCATCATGACCGACAGAAGCTTGAACTCGGTGATCGTCAGATCGAGCGGAGTTGCGTCGCCCGCTGCTTGCACAGTCACGGCGTCGAGATCGAGTTCGAGCGCGCCCCAGGACAGCCGGGCCGGCGGCGCGAGAGGAGGCGTCCGGGTACGTCGCAGGACAACCCGCACGCGCGCAACGACTTCCTTCGGATTGAAGGGCTTGACCACGTAGTCGTCCGCGCCATAGCGAAGCGCGCCAAGCTTTTCGGCTTCCTCATTGACGGCCGTGACCATGATGACCGGGACATCGCCCGCGCGCCGGATGGCGGCAAGCACGTCGCTGCCGCTCAGCCGCGGCAGCATGTAGTCCAGGAGCACCAAGGCCGGTTGCCACTGCCTGAACACACGCAACGCCTCTTCTCCATCGAGGCAATGCGCCGTCTGGTAGCCCTCGTGCCGCAAATAGGCGGAGAGCACATCGGCGATCTGAGGATCGTCTTCGACAATCAGGATGCGTTCGTCGGTCATAGAACTGTCATGTGCGGAACCGACACATCGACGCCCCGGCGCTCGCGCCGCCAGAACATCGCCAAAGCCCCGCGTGTGCCACTGCGCTCGCGCGGCGCGCAAGCCATATCCGTCGCACCCGCGGAATCTTAACGCGCCAGAATTTTCCGCGAGTAAGGCAAGACACACGGCAGCACATGCGGCTTGACTCAATCTTGATGAAAGTTGCAGAGCTTCTGAACATGAGCGCGCGAGCATCGGGTCTCTGACCATCTTTCCCCAGCAGTCCAACCGGACCCGGGCATCTTCGAATGTTGTTCCCGCCAGCAAACACCGCTTCAGATCCCACAGCCATCCAGCCCTTCGCTGTTTCGCCTCGCTCCCTGTCGCACATCGAGCGCTTCTTCTTGCTGCCTTTTCTTGGCGCTGCGCGGCTGCGCTGCAGGTCCCACACCATCCTTCTACTCACGACCCTCGGGGTCCTTGCCATATGGCTCTTTTATTGGTTCGGCCCCTGAATCACGCGCACCGGGACTTCATGCGCGCGGATCAACCTACAACCGAGTCACAACCATGCAGAAGCAACACTTTCTTCGCCGTCCATTCCCAGGCATGCGCCGCCTCGCAACCGTCCTCTCGATGGTGATCCTCACCGCCTGTGGTGGTGGCGGCGGTTCGGATTCGGGCGCACTCCCGCCACCACGTCCCATCTCCGCGCCTTCCATGAATGACGCACCACAGACCGCCGTCACATTCACCGCAACCGACGCCGATCTCCCCAATCCCGAGCGCGGCTTCTACCGCTGGAGCTGGACCGACCTGGACACGGTCACCCGCGACGACGCGGACGACGCCTACAAGAACGGGTACCGCCTGCTGTACTCCAAGCTGAACCTGTCGGCCTACCGCAATGCAGAGCTGCCCCCGACTCTGCTTGCCCAAGTGGAGACCGCCCTTGGCAACTCACGCGCCGCCGGGATGAAACTGGTCGTGCGCGTCGTCTACAACTATCCGAAAACGGAAGTCGACTACCGCAACGCACAGGACGCGCCGCTGTCCCGCGTGCTTGCCCACATCGAGCAGCTCAAGCCGGTACTGCAACGCAATGCCGACGTCATCGCGTTCATGCAGGCCGGCTTCATCGGCGCCTGGGGCGAGTGGCATACCTCTTCCAACAACCTGACCGAAGCGGCCCCTCGCAACAAGATCCGCGATGCCTTGCTCGCGGCGCTGCCGACGAGCCGCTTCATCCAGCTGCGCTATCCCTCGTACGTCATGGAAGGCACGCCGCAGCTGCCGACATGGAGTGCCGCGCACACAGGCACGCAGCGCATCGGCGTGCACAACGACTGCTTCCTCGCGAGCAAGACCGATGTCGGCACCTACGACGAAGACGCCACGATCGCGGCGAAGCAACGCGACTACGTTGACCGTCTAGGGAACTTCGCTCCTTTCGGTGGCGAGACCTGCAAACCGGATGACGAGGTGAACGCCGAGCTTCGCACCCAATGCGCCGACATTCTTGGCGAGGGCGCAAGGTACAAACTGACTTACCTCAACGACGAGTACTTTCGCACCAAGTTCCATGACAAGTGGGAGGAAAACGGCTGCATGGCCGAGGTGCGCCGCAGGATGGGTTACCGGCTGGTGCTGTCGAAGGCCTCCCACGCCAGCGCTGTCGTGCGTGGCCAGACGCTGAGCGTCCAGCTTTCACTGCGCAACGGGGGCTGGGCGCGTATCTTCAATCCGCGTGGGGTGCAGTTGGTGCTCAAGCATGCCGTGACCAGCGACGTCCGCCGGCTGGACGCGACCGGCGCCGATCCGCGCACGTGGGTGCCTGGCACCAGCGATCAGGCCGCGACACTCACCGCCACGCTGCCGGCCGATCTCCCAACTGGCAGCTATCAGCTGTGGCTCGCGCTGCCCGATGCCGACGCGCGCCTGGCCGCCGATGCCCGCTTCGCAATCCGCTGGGCCAATGCGGACAACACGGCAGCCGGCCAGCGTTGGGACGCACAACTTGGCGCGTTTGCCCTTGGCTCAAGCGTCGAGGTGAAGTGACTCGCGACAAAGCCGCTGGCCAGGTGGGTCCGCAGCTTTGACGGCTTGGCAGCAGCCGCCAATGGGTCGGCGAGCAGGGCGTGCTGCTGGCCGTCACCTCCCGGCGCCATTCGCCCGCCAACAAGAAGCCGTCAGCCTCCTGAAGCCGCCGCGTCGAGCTTCAGCAGCCGCACCGCGTTGCCCTTCAGGATGCCGGGCATCACCTCGGGCTTGAAGCCCGCCGCCTCGAAGTCCTTCATCCAGCGGTCGGGCGTGATCAGCGGGTAGTCGCTGCCGAACAGCACGCGGTCTTTCAGCAGCGTGTTGGCGTACTGCACCAGCTGCTTGGGAAAGTACTTGGGGCTCCAGCCCGACAGGTCGATCCACACGTTGGGCTTGTGCGTGGCCACGCTCAGTGCCTCGTCCTGCCACGGAAAGCTGGGGTGGGCCATGACGATCTGCATGTCGGGGAAGTCGATGGCCACGTCGTCCAGGTGCATCGGGTTGCTGTATTCGAGCCGCAGGCCGCCACCGCAGCGCATGCCCGAGCCGATGCCGCTGTGGCCGGTGTGGAAGATCGCCGGCAGCTTGTACTCGGCAATCACCTCGTAGAGCGGCCAGGCCATCTTGTCGTACGGGTGGAAGGCCTGCACCGTCGGGTGGAACTTGAAGCCCTTCACGCCGTGCGACTCGATGAGCCGCCGCGCCTCGCGCGCGCCCATCTTTCCCTTGTGCGGATCGATGCTGGCGAAGGCAATCATCATGTCGCTGTTCTGCTGCGCGGCCTCGGCGATCTCTTCGTTGGGGATGCGGCGGCGGCCCATGTTCGATTCGGCATCGACCATGAACATCACCAGGCCGATCTTTCTCTCGCGGTAGTAAGCCACGCTCTCGGCGATGGTCGGGCGGCCGCTCGACCCGAAGTACTTGTCGGCGGCGCGGTCGTATTCCTCGCCGTAGTTGTCGAACGGGTTCCAGCAGCTCACTTCGGCGTGGGTGTGGATGTCGATGGCGATCAGGTTCTGGTGGTCCATGTCGTTGTCTCCGGTACGGGTAAGTCCCTAGGATTCTGGAGGCTCAAGCGCCTTGAATTGATTATTTCTCATAACCATAATCCAACGCAACCCCGAACATCACCATGACCCATCCAGACCTGCACCTCGACATCCGCGACGAAGTCGCCATCGTTCGCCTGACGCGCGGCGCCAAGCGCAACGCGCTGTCGGACGGCCTCATCCTCGCGCTGCGCGACACCTTCGAGCAACTGCCGTCCACCGTGCGCGCCGCCGTGATCGACGGCGAAGGCCCGCACTTCTGCGCCGGCCTCGACCTGAGCGAGCTGAAAGAACGCGACGCCGGCCAGGGCCTGCAGCACTCGCGCATGTGGCATGCGGCGCTCGACCTGATCCAGCACGGCCCGGTGCCGGTGATCGCGGCGCTGCACGGCGCGGTGGTCGGCGGCGGGCTCGAGCTGGCCAGCGCCTGCCACATCCGCGTGGCCGACCGGAGCACCTTCTACGCACTGCCCGAAGGCTCGCGCGGCATCTTCGTGGGTGGCGGCGGCTCGGTGCGCATCCCCAAGCTGATCGGCGTGGCGCGCATGACCGACATGATGATGACCGGCCGCGTCTACAACGCGGAAGACGGCGAGCGCGCCAACTTCGCGCAGTACCTCGTCGACGAAGGCACGGCCTTCGACAAGGCCTTCGAACTCGCCAAGCGCGTGGCCACCAACGCACCGCTGACCAACTACGCGCTGATGCACGCGCTGCCGCGCATTGCCGAACAGTCGGCCGACCACGGCTTCTTCACCGAGGCGTTGATCTCCGGCATCGTGCAGGCCGCACCCGAAGCCAAGGCACGCGTGCGCGACTTCCTCGAAGGCCGGGGCGCCAAGGTGAGCAAGGAATGACCGCCATCCGATACCGCCCGCTGGCCTTCGGCGTCACCCGCGCGATCCTGCGCGACGGCGCGCCAGGCACGCAGTACCTGCAAGCCGAGACGCAACTCGGGGCCTACCGCGAGCGCATGACCGACCGGCTCCAGCACTGGGCCGAAGCCACGCCCGAGCGCACCTTCATCGCACGCCGCGAACGGCTGGCCGACGGCAGCACCGGCGACTGGCTGCGCGTGAGCTACGCGCAGGCGCTGCAAGAGGCGCGCGGTATCGGACAGGCGCTGCTCGAGCGCGGCCTGAACGCGGAACGACCGGTCGCGATCCTCAGCGAGAACGGCATCGAGCACGCATTGCTCGCCCTGGGCTGCCTCTACGCCGGCGTGCCCTACTGCCCGGTGTCGCCGCCCTACTCGCTCGTGAGCCAGGACTTCGAGAAGCTGCGCCACGTCTTCGACACGCTGACACCTGGCCTCGTGTTCGCCGCCGACGCCGCGCGCTACGGCCGCGCCATCCAGGCGACCGTGCCGGCCGGCATCGAAGTCGTGCTGGCCGAAGGCACGCTCGAAGGCCGCGCGACCACCGCGTTCAACGCCTTCGCCGCCACGCCGGCCACGCCCGCCATCGACGCCGCGATGCGCGCGACCGGGCCCGACACCATCACCAAGTTTCTCTTCACCTCGGGCTCGACCAAGATGCCCAAGGCGGTGATCAACACGCACCGCATGTGGTGCGCCAACCAGCAGCAGCTGCGCCAGTCGATTCCCGCGCTGGGCGACGAACCGCCGGTGCTGGTCGACTGGCTGCCCTGGAACCACACCTTCGGCGGCAACCACAACGTGGGCATCGTGCTGGACAACGGCGGCACGCTCTACATCGACGACGGCAAGCCCACGCCCGCCGGCATGGCCGAGACGCTGCGCAACCTGCGCGAGATCGCGCCCACCATCTACTTCAACGTGCCCACCGGCTTCGAGGCCATCGCGCAGGCGATGGAAACCGATGCGGTGCTGCGCCGCAACCTGCTGTCGCGCGTGAAGATGTTCTTCTACTCGGGCGCCGCACTGTCGCAGCCCGTGTGGGACAGCCTGCACAAGACGCAGGAGGCCGAAGTCGGCGAGCGCATCGTCATGGGCACGGGCCTGGGCATGACCGAGTCGGGCCCCTTCGCGCTGTATGTGACCGGCCCCGAGGTGAAGTCGGGCGACGTGGGCCTGCCCGCGCCCGGCATCGAGCTCAAGCTGATCGAGGTCGACGGCAAGACCGAGGTGCGCTACCGCGGCCCCAACATCACGCCCGGCTACTGGCGCGCGACCGAAGCCACGGCCGAGGCCTTCGACGACGAAGGCTTCTTCTCGACCGGCGATGCGGTGAAGTGGATCGACGAGGGCAACATCCATCGCGGCCTGCGTTTCGACGGCCGCATCGCCGAAGACTTCAAACTTGCGACCGGCACCTTCGTGAGCGTGGGCCCGCTGCGCGCGAAGATCATCGCGGCCGGCGCGCCCTATGTGCAGGACGCGGTGCTGACCGGCATCAACCTGAAGGAAGTCGGCGCGCTGATCTTTCCGACGCAGAAGGTGCGGCAGCTTGCCGGGCTCGATGCAAATGCAACGATGCAGCAGGTGCTCGAAAGCGCACCCGTGCAGGCGCACTTCCAGCAGGTGGCCAACGCGCTGGCCGCGGCCGGCACCGGCAGCGCCAACCGCATCGCGCGGCTTCACCTGATGGCCGAGCCGCCTTCCATCGACAAGGGCGAGGTGACCGACAAGGGCTCCATCAACCAGCGCGCCGTGCTCAAGCACCGCGCGGCACTGGCCGATGCGATGCACGCCGGCACCCTGCCCTTCACCCTCACGCCCCGCTAACCCCATCCAGGAGACACAAGAATGAAGATCGAAGGACAAGCCGCACTCGTCACCGGCGGCGCATCGGGCCTCGGCGAAGCCACCGCGCGCGAACTCGCGCGCCTGGGCGCCAAGGTTGCGGTGCTCGACCGCAATGCCGCACTGGCGGAGAAGGTGGCAGCGGAGATCGGCGGCGTTGCATGCGTCTGCGACATCACCGACACCGACAGCGTGAACGCCGCGCTCGACAAGGCCGCCGCCGCACACGGCCCCGCGCGCATCCTGATGAACGTGGCCGGCATCGGCAGCGCCAAGCGCATCGTCGGCAAGGACGGCAACCCGGCACCGCTCGAAGACTTCGTGCGCGTGGTCAACATCAACCTGATCGGCGGCTACAACATGGCGCGCCTGTTCGCGGCCCGCTGCGCGAAGCTCGAAGCGCTCGACAACGGCGAGAAGGGTGTGATGCTCTTCACCGCCTCGGTCGCGGCCTTCGACGGCCAGGTCGGCCAGCAGGCCTACAGCGCCTCGAAGGGCGGCCTCGTCGGCATGACGCTGCCGATGGCGCGCGACCTCGCACAGCACGCCATCCGCGTGTGCACCGTGGCGCCGGGCCTGTTCGCCACGCCGCTGCTGCTGGAGCTGCCCGAGGCGGTGCAGCACTCGCTGGCCGCATCGATTCCCTTCCCGCCGCGCCTGGGCAAGCCTTCGGAATTCGCCGAGCTGGCCTGCCACATCGTCACCAACGGCCACCTCAACGGCGAGGTGATCCGCCTCGACGGCGCCCTGCGCATGGCGCCGCGCTGAGCTTTCGTCAGTCCGCCCGTCCGCTTCGCTTCACTACCTACACATCAGGAGACACCGATGACCTTCAAGAAGACCACCCTCGCCGCCGTGCTGGCGCTCATGGCCATGGGCATGGCCCACGCCGACATCACCGTGGGCGTGGTGCAGCCGCTCACCGGCCCGGCCTCGGGGCTGGGCATTCCGGTGAAGAACGGCATCGCGATCTGGCCCAAGACCATCGCGGGTGAAACACTGAAGGTCGTCGTGCTCGACGATGCCACCGACCCGACCACCGGCGTGAAGGACGCGCAGCGCCTGGTCACCGAAGACAAGGTCGACGTGATCGTCGGCTCCAGCGCCACGCCGGTCGCCATCCCGATGGCCGACGTGACCGCCGAGTCGGGCACGCCGCAGTTGTCGACCGCACCGGCCGGCCTGCCGCCGGGCAAGGACAAGTGGTTCTTCCGTCTGCCGCAGTCGAACGACGTGATGGCCTACGCGGTGGTCGCGCACATGAAGAAGCAGAACGTGAAGACGGTCGGCTTCCTCGGCTACACCGATGCCTACGGCGAGCTGTGGCTCAAGGCACTGACCGCCGAGGCCGCCAAGAACGGCATCAAGATCGTGGCCACCGAACGCTTCGCGCGCGCCGACACCAGCGTGACCGGCCAGGTGCTCAAGCTCACGTCGGCCAACCCCGACGCGATCCTGATCGTGGCCTCGGGCAGCGGCGCGGGCATGCCGCAAAAGGCCGTGATGGAGCGCGGCTACAAAGGCAAGGTCTACCAGACGCATGCCGCCGCCACGCAAGACCTGATGCGCACCGCCGGCAAGGACGCCGAGGGCACCTTCGTCGTGTCGGGCCCCGCCACCGTGGCCGAGCAACTGCCCGACAGCCATCCATCGAAGGCGGCGGCCGTGGCCTTCGTGCAGGGCTATGAAAAGGCCTACGGCCCCGGCTCGCGCAACCAGTTCGCCGGCCACGCGGCCGACGCGCTCACGGTGCTCGAGAAGGCCGTGCCGGTCGCGCTCAAGAAAGCCAAGCCGGGCACACCCGAGTTCCGCGCCGCGCTGCGCGACGCGCTCGAAGGCATGGGCCGCACAGTGCTCGCGCACGGCGTGCTGAACTGGACCGCGCAAGACCACTGGGGCTACACGACCGAGACGGGCGTGATGCTCAAGGTGGTCAACGGCGCCTTCAAGGTCGAGCAGTAATCCCCACGCCCCACCACCACAAGCCCCGCGCCGCGAACCCACGCCATGGATCTTTCAATCGCCAGCATCCTCACGCTGGACGGACTCACCAATGGCGCGATCTATGCCCTGCTGGGCATGGGCATCGTGCTCGTCTTCACGGTGACCCGCGTCATCTTCATTCCGCAGGGCGAATTCGTGGCGTACGGCGCGCTGACGCTGGCGATCTTCCAGACCGGCAAGACGCCGGGCACGGTGTGGCTGCTGCTGATATTGGCCAGCGTTGCCGCGCTGATGGACCTGGTCACGGTCTGGCGCCATCGCGGCAGCGCGGCGGCGGGGTTGATGGCGGCGCTGCGCACCTTCGCGGCGCCCGCCGTGATCTGCGCAGTGTCGGCCTGGGCCGGGCCGCGCAACCTGCCGCTGGGCGTGCAGGCGCTGCTGACCGTATTCATCGTCACGGCCTTCGGGCCGCTGGTGTACCGGGTGGCATATCAATCGCTGGCCGGTGCCAGTTCGCTGGTGCTGCTGATCGTCTCGGTCGGCGTGCACTTCGCGATGACCGGGCTGGGCCTGCTGTTCTTCGGCGCGGAAGGCTTTCGCAATCCGCCGTTCTGGGACGAGCGCATGGCGCTGGGGCCGCTCAACGTGAGCGGGCAGGCGCTGATCATCTTCGCGATGTCGGCGGCGCTGATCGTGCTGCTGTGGCTGTTCTTCGAGCGCAGCCTGTACGGCAAGGCGCTGCGCGCCACGGCGGTGAACCGATTGGGCGCGCGGCTCATGGGCATCTCGACACAGGCGGCCGGGCAGCTCACCTTTGCAATGACCGCGCTCATCGGTGCGCTGTCGGGCCTGCTGATCGGGCCGACGACCACGATCTTTTACGACTCGGGTTTTCTCATCGGCCTGAAGGGCTTCGTCGCTGGTGTGATCGGCGGGCTTGCGAGCTATCCGGGTGCGCTGCTGGGCGCACTGGCCGTGGGTGTGATCGAGGCCTTCGGTTCGTTCTGGGCCAGCTCGTTCAAGGAAGTGATCGTGTTCACCATCATCTTGCCGGTGCTGCTTTGGCGTTCGCTGCGCAGCGGTCATTCGGACGAGGAGCACTGACATGGAAGCCCTTCTCAACCCCGTCGTTCCCGCCCCTGACAAGAGCGCGCTGCGCACCTGGGGCCCGCTCGCGCTGATCCTGCTGCTGGTCGCGCTGCCGCTTCTTCCGCTGCCCGACTTCTGGATCATCCAGCTCAACTACATCGGCATCTACACGCTGCCGGTGCTGGGCCTCGTGCTGCTCACCGGCGTGGGCGGCCTCACCTCCTTCGGGCAGGCGGCCTTCGTGGGCATCGGTGCCTACACCACGGCCTACCTGACGGTGAACACCGGCCTGTCGCCGTGGGTCACGCTGTTCATCGGACTCGCGCTCACCGGCATCAGCGCGGCGATCATCGGCGCGATCACGCTGCGCATGTCGGGCCACTACCTGCCGCTGGCCACCATCGCGTGGGCGCTGTCGCTGTACTACCTGATGGGCAATCTCGATGCGCTGGGCAAGTACGACGGCATCCTGGGCGTGAAGGGCCTGTCGCTGTTCGGCTTCGAGTTCGGCCAGCAGCGCTTGTTCTACGGCGTGGTCTGGGCCTTTGCGATCCTCGCGGCCTTCGCGGTGATCCGCCTGCTCGACTCGCGCAGCGGCCGCGCCATCCGCTCGCTGGCAGGCGGCTCGCAGATGGCCGAGGCCATGGGCGTGAACACGCTGCGCTTCAAGGTCGGCATCTTCGTGCTGGCCGCCCTGCTGGCGTCGGTCTCGGGCTGGCTGTTCGCGCACTTCCAGCGCACGGTGAACCCCTCGCCCTTCGGGCTGAAGATGGGCATCGAGTACCTCTTCATGGCGGTGCTCGGCGGCGCGGCCCATGTGTGGGGCGCGATCGCCGGCGCGGGCGTGGTCAAGCTGCTCGAAGACCAGTTGCAGGTGCTGCTGCCCAAGCTCATCGGCACCAGCGGCAGCTACGAGCTGATCGTGTTCGGCATCATGATCGTGCTGGTGCTCAAGTACCTGCCCGAGGGCCTGTGGGCCTTCATCGACCGGCGCCTGCCGCGTCCACGCCGCAGCGTCGACTGGCAAGGCGCGAAAGACCTGCCCGCACGCGCCAAGCCGGCCGCCGGCGAAGTGGTGCTCGACGTACAGGCCATCCGCAAGACCTTCGGCGGGCTGGTGGCGGTGAACGACATCAGCTTCCAGACACGCGCTGGCCAGATCGTCGGCCTGATCGGGCCGAACGGCGCGGGCAAGTCGACCACCTTCAACCTCGTGACCGGCGTGCTCGGCCTGTCGGGCGGCACGGTACGGTTTCGCGGCGAAGCCATCGGCGGACTGGGCGCGCGGCAGATCGCGCAGCGCGGCGTGTCGCGCACCTTCCAGCACGTGAAGATGGTGGCCGACATGACGGTGCTGGAGAACGTGGCACTGGGCGCGCACCTGCGCGGCCACAAGGGCGCCATCGCCGCGATGCTGCGCATCGACCGCACCGAAGAACGTGCGCTGTTCCGCGAAGCCGAGCGCCAGTTGCAGCGCGTGGGCATGGGCGATTACCTGCACGAGTTGGCGGGCAACCTCGCGATGGGCCAGCAGCGCCTGCTTGAAATTGCACGCGCGCTGTGCGCCGACCCGGCCCTGCTGCTGCTCGACGAACCTGCTGCAGGCCTGCGCCACAAGGAGAAGGAAGCGCTGGGCCAGGTGCTGCGGCAACTGCGCGGCGAAGGCATGAGCATCCTGCTGGTCGAGCACGACATGGGGTTGGTGATGGACATCTGCGACCACATCGTGGTGATGGAGTTCGGCACGCACCTGATGGAGGGCACGCCCGCCGAGGTGCAGAACAGCGACAAGGTGCGTGCCGCGTACCTGGGCACGGAGCATTGAGAAGACGATGACGAACGACAACACGCCATTGCTCCGCATCCGCGACCTGCATGCCGGCTACGGCCGCGCCGAAGTGCTGCATGGCATCGACCTGAAGGCCGACCAGGGCAGCGTCGTCACCGTGATCGGCCCGAACGGTGCGGGCAAGTCCACGCTGCTCAATGCGCTGATGGGTGTGCTGCCCGCCAAGGGCGTCATCGAGTTCAAGGGCCAACCCATCTCGGCGATGACGCTCGAAGAGCGCGTGATGCTCGGCATTGCGCTGGTGCCCGAGAAGCGCGAGCTGTTCGCCACCATGCCGGTCGAAGACAACCTCGTGCTCGGCGCGTTCCGCCAGGTGCGGCTGCGCAACAAGCAATGGCGCGACCGCATCGACGAGGTCTACACGCTGTTCCCGCGCCTGAAGGAGCGCCGCGCGCAACTGGCCGGCACGCTGTCGGGCGGCGAGCGGCAGATGCTCGCGGTGGGTCGCGCGCTGATGTCGCGCCCCACGCTGCTGATGCTCGACGAGCCCAGCCTCGGCCTCGCGCCGCTGGTGGTGCAGGAGATTTTCCGCACCGTCGATGCACTGCGCGCCACCGGCGTGACCATCCTGCTGGTGGAGCAGAACGCGCGCGCCGCGCTCGAAGTGGCGGACCACGGCTATGTGCTCGAGATGGGCAGCGTGAGCCTCGAGGGCGAGGCGAAAAAGCTGGCCGTCGATTCGCGCGTGATCGACACCTACCTGGGCGCGGCACGCAAGGCGGCCTGAAGCAAGAAGCCGCGGCATCCGCGGCAAGGAGACGACATGACCCGACAGCGCCACCTTCACCTCGGCCTGTGCGCGACCGCGCTCGGCGTTGCCGCATTGCTTGCAGCGTGCGCCAGTCGTACTCCTGCACCGCATGCACCCCTTGCCGCCGCGCGCCCTGGCACGCTGCAAAGCTGCACCAACCTCGCCGCGCGTGCCGCGTTGCCGGGCACCATCTACACCTCCGTCACCGATGTGCCTGCCGGCACCGTCACGGTCGGTGGGGTGGCAATGGCCGCGCCGGCGCATTGCCTCGTGCAGGGCCGCATGAACGAACGCACGAGCCCCGTCGACAACCAGCGCTACGCCATCGGCTTCGAGATGCGCCTGCCCGTCGCATGGAACGGCCGCTTCTTCTACCAGGCCAACGGCGGGCTCGACGGCGTGGTGGTGCCGGCGCTGGGCGGCATCGGTGGTGGCGGTCCGCGCAGCAGCGCGTTGCAGATGGGCTTCGCCGTCATTAGCGCCGATGTGGGCCATGCGGGTTTGATGGGTCCGCGCTTCGGGCTCGATCCGCAGGCGCGGCTCGACTATGGCTACAACGCGGTCGCACAGCTCACGCCGATGGCGAAGAACCTGATCGCCAAGGCCTACGGCCGCGAACCGGACCGCTCGTACTTCGGCGGCTGCTCGAATGGCGGACGGCATGCGATGGTGGCGGCGGTGCGCTCGGCGGGACAGTACGACGGCATCCTCGCGGGCGACCCCGGCTTCAATCTGCCGAAGGCAGCGGTGGCGCAGCTCTACGGCGCGCAGCAATACGCGGCCGTCGCCAGTGCGAAGACGCCTGCCGGCCAACCCGACCTGCAGAGCGCCTTCACGCCGGCCGAGCTGAAGCTCGTGGCCGACAAGGTGCTGGCGAAGTGCGATGCGCTCGACGGCCTGGCCGACGGCATCGTGTCGGACGTCAACGCCTGCAGGGCGCGCTTCGACATCCAGGCCGCCGTGCCGACATGCAGCGCCAGCACGCGCAACGGCAGCTGCCTCAGCGCACCGCAGAAGAATGCGCTCGACAAGGTCTTCAAGGGCGCACGCAACAGCGCAGGCCAGCCGATCTACAGCAGCTTTCCGTTCGACGCGGGCATCAGCGGCAGCAACTGGCGCGAGTGGAAGTTCGCGAGCCCACCGACGCGCGATGCGGGGGCCGTGGCCTTCATCTTCAGCACGCCGCCGCTGGCCAACCGGCCGCAGGGCCTGCCCTTCGCGCTGGGCTTCGACATGGACCGCGACGCACCGCGCATCGCGGCGACCGATGGCGTGTTCCGCGAATCGGCGCTGTCCTTCATGACGCCGCCCGATGCCGCGAACCTGAGCGCGTTGCGCGAGCGTGGCGGCCGGATGATCGTGTACCACGGCACCAGCGATCCGGTGTTCTCTTCGGACGACACGGCCGCCTGGTACGAGCGCGTGCAAGCGGCGAATGGCGGCGATGCCTCTTCGTTCGCACGCTACTTCCCGGTGCCCGGCATGAACCACTGCGCGGGTGGCCCGGCCACCGACCAGTTCGACATGCTGGGCGCGCTGGTCGACTGGGTCGAGCAGGGAAAGGCGCCCGCGTCCATCACCGCTTCCGCGCGCGGCGCGGGCTCGCCGGTGCTCAACACCGAAGTGCCGGCCAACTGGTCGCCGCAGCGCACACGGCCGTTGTGCCCGTATCCACAAGTCGCCACCTACACAGGCGGTGACACCGAGCGCGCCAGCAGCTTCGCCTGCAAGAGCCCCGCACCCTAGATTTTTCAAGAGCCCCGATGGACTACAAGCCCCGCCCCGAAGACGTCCGCTTTCTGCTGAACGCCGTGCTCGATGCGCCAGCGCGCCTCGGTGCGCTCGCGCCCTTTGCCGAGGTCGACGAAGCCCTGCAGTCTCAGGTGCTCGAAGAGGCCGCGCGCTTCGTCGGCGAGGTCGTGGCGCCGATCAACCGCGAGGGCGATGAAACCGGCTGCCGCTTCGCCGATGGTGAGGTGGTCTCGCCACCAGGCTTTCGCGCGGCCTACCAGGCCTTTGTCGATGGCGGCTGGCCGGCGCTTTCGGCTGCCACCGAAGATGGCGGACAGGGCCTGCCCGCCGTGCTCGAAGCGGTGCTCTATGAATGGCTCGCCGCGGCCAACCATGGCCTCACGATGGCGCCGGGCCTGCTGCATGGCGCGTACGCCTGTCTCAAGCACCACGGCAGCGAGGAACTGAAGCAGCGCTATCTGCAGAAGATCGCGACCGGCGAATGGCTGGCCACCATGTGCCTGACGGAAGCGCACGCGGGCAGCGACCTGGGGCAGGTGCGCACGCGCGCCGTGCCACAGGCCGATGGCAGCCTGCTCGTGAGCGGCAGCAAGATTTTCATTTCGGGCGGCGAGCACGACCTGACGCCGAACATCGTGCACCTCGTGCTGTGCCGGCTGCCGGATGCGCCGGCCGGGCCCAAGGGCCTGTCGCTGGTGCTCGTGCCCAAGCTGCTGCCCGACGGCACGCGCAATGCGGTGCACTGCGAACGCATCGAGGAAAAGATGGGCCTGCATGGCAGCCCGACCTGCACGATGCGCTTCGACGAAGCCACCGGCTGGCTGGTCGGCGAACCGGGCCGGGGCCTGGCCGCGATGTTCGTGATGATGAATTCGGCGCGCCTGCATGTGGCACTGCAGGGCATCGGCCTGCTCGATGCCGCCTGGCAGAAGGCCGACGCCTATGCGGCCGAGCGCCGCCAGATGCGCGCGCCCGGCCCCGTGCCCGCGAGCCGGGGCGGCGAGCCCGCCGACCTGATCGCCGAGCATCCGGCGATCCGCCGCATCCTCGACACGCAGCGCGCCTGGATCGATGGTGCGCGCACCCTCGCCTACCGCAGCGCGCTGATGCTCGACATTGCCGCGCACGACGCCGACCCCAAGGCCCGCGAGCGCGCGCAGCGCTGGTGTTCACTGGTCACGCCGGTGCTGAAGGCGGCGTGCACGCAGCAGGCCTTTCAGGGCGCGAGCGAATGCCTGCAGGTGTTCGGCGGCCACGGCTACGTGCGCGAATGGGGCATCGAGCAGGTGGTGCGCGATGCGCGCGTGACCATGATCTACGAGGGCACCAACGAGATCCAGGCCATCGACCTGCTGGTGCGCAAGGTGCTGCCCGATGGCGGCGCCGCCATGTCGGCGGTGCTGCTCGAGTTGCGCGACACGCTCGATGCGTCGCGCGAGGCCGACGCCGACGTGCAGCGACGGCTGGCGCAGTTGCGCTACCTGGGCACCACCGTCGCGATGGCCGCGCATGCCAACCCCGTGCTGCCGCACGAGGTGGCCGACGACTACCTGCGCGTGGTGGCGCTCACGATGCTGGCCTGGGCGTGGGCGCGCATCGAGGCGGCGGATGAGGCGGTCGCCTCAAGCGACCCGGGCCGCATCGCGCGCGTCCGGGCGGCGGCCGCCTTCCGGCGCTGGGTGCTGCCCGAATTCGAGATGCGGCTCGGCATCGTCAAGCGGGCCTGCGAGACGGTGGCGCTCGTGCACTCGGCGGGGACAACGGCAGCGAAGGCCGCGGATGTCGCGCAGTAGGCATACGCCAGCCGCGCGGGCGGTTACGCTCTTGCCATGCGCCCTTCACCGAAACCCGTCCCCGCGAAAGGCGAGCTGACCGCGGCGCCGCAAGGCAAGTCCGACCGGCTCGACGCGCGCATGCTCGAAACCCTGGTCGGCTACAACGCCCGCCGTGCATGGCTGGTCGTCAGCGACCTTTTTGCGGAGCGCATGGCGCCCTACGGGCTCAAGCAGATCGATTTTTCGGTGCTGTCACTGCTGGCGCACAACCCGGGCGCGACGTCGCGGCAGCTGTGCAACACGCTCGACATATTGCCGCCGAACCTCGTGAGCCTGGTGGCCACGCTGGACAGCCGGGGCTTGATCGAGCGCAGGCCGCATCCGCATGACGGCCGCGCCGTGGGACTGCACCTGACGGCGGCCGGCGAGACGCTGGTGCGCGAGGCCGAGCAGGCCGTGGTGCAGCTCGAAGCCGATGCCAGTGCCAAGCTCACGGCACGCGAGCGCGAAGCGCTCATCAGGCTGCTGCAGAAGATCTACCTGTAGCTCAACCGCTCAGAGGCCGCGCTCGACCATGTCGATCAGGCGCTGGCCGAGCGAATGGACGGCGGCGGCATCGGTGCCGCGCAAGGGCCCGTCGATGACCAGCAGCGCCAGGCCGTGCACGGCCGACCACGCGAAGTATTCGGCGTCGGGGCGGCGTGCCGGATCGAGCACGCCCGCCTCCACCAGCCGGTCGATGGCAGCGCTGAGCAACTGGAAGGAATCGAGCCCGCTGGCACCGGCCCTTGCCGGACCCAACTCGCCGTTGCCCTCGTCGGAAATCACGAACGCAGTGCGGAACAGGCCGGGCTCGGCCTGCGCGAACCGCAGGTAGGCGGTGCCGATGGCACGCACCTGCGCCCGCGCGAAGTCGGCAGGCGGCTGGTCGCAGGGCAGCACGGCCAGTTCTTTTTCCATCGCGCTGGCCGCCGCCGACAGGGCCGCTTCGCGCACCGCCAGCAGCAGCTCCTGCCGGCTGCCGAAGTGGCGGTAGGCCGCATTCGGCACCACGCCCACGCGCCGCGTGGCCTCGCGCAACACCACCGCATCGGGGCCGCCATCGCGGGCCAACTCGATGCCCGCGTCCAGCAGCGCGCGGCGCAGATCGCCATGGCGATAGGTGCTGCGGGCGGCGGGCAGGCCGGCGGGGACGTTGTTGAGCTTCATTGCTTCTCCATGTGGACACTGTCCATTATCTCTGCTATTCTTTGTGGACGGTGTACACAAACTAATCCAATCGTTTGCGGCCTGAGACACCGGAGGCCCACCCCCACACCTTTTCGCCAAAGGAACTGTCATGAAAGTCCAGTCTTACCTCTCGTTCGAGGGCCGTTGCGACGAAGCCCTCGGCTTCTACAAGAAGGCGCTCGGCGCCGAAGTTCTCCAGCTGCTGCGCTACAGCGAAGCGCCGGCACCCGCGCCTTCGGACAACGCCGACGCCAGCTGCGGCGGCGCCATGCCCGCCGGCGACAAGGTGATGCACTCGGTCGTGCGCATCGGCGAAACCGAACTGATGGCCTCCGACGGCCGCTGCTCGGGCCAGGCCGAATTCAAGGGCGTCATGCTGGCGCTCACCGCCAACAGCGATGCCGACGCGCACAAGTGGTTCGACGCGCTGGCCGACGGCGGCCAGGTGATGCAGCCGCTGATCCCGACCTTCTTCACCTCCAGCTTCGGCATGCTCACCGACCGCTTCGGCGTGGGCTGGCTGCTGGTCGTCAAGCAGCCGGGCTGACCGGCATTTCTTCTTCTCCACCACTCACACCGGGACTCAGGAACACCCCATGCTCAAGACCATTGCCCTTGTCGTCGTCGCCGCCATCGCCGCGCTGCTGATCTTCGCGGCCACGCGCCCCGACACCTTCCGGGTGGAACGCACCGCGCGCATCCAGGCACCGGCCGAGAAGATCTTTCCGCTCATCGACGACTTTCACCGCTGGGGCACATGGTCGCCCTACGAAAAGCTCGATCCCGAGATGAAGCGCACCTTCGGCGGCAGCGCCAGCGGCAAGGGCGCCACCTATGCCTGGGACAGCAAGGGCAAGGCGGGCGCGGGCCGCATGGAAATCGTCGAGTCCTCGCCTTCTTCCAAGATCGCGATCAACCTCGACTTCACGAGCCCCATGGAAGGCCACAACCTGGCGGAGTTCACGCTGCAGCCGCAAGGCGATGCCACCATGGTCACCTGGTCGATGCAGGGCAAGAGCCCCTACGTCGCCAAGCTGATGGGCATCTTCTTCAACATGGACCAGATGATCGGCAAGGATTTCGAGGCCGGCCTTGCCAACCTCAAGACAGCGACAGAAAAGTAAACCGGCCCATTCGACGCGCATCCATTCACCCACACCGGCTCACCTCACCACACCTCGAAGGAAACCTCACCATGTCTCCCATTCACGCTTACCTCACGTTCGACGGCAACGCTGCAGAGGCCATGCGCTTCTACGAGAAAACACTCGGCGGCAAGATGCAGATGATGATGACCATGGGCGAAGCGCCCGGTGCCGAGCAGTTCCCGCCCGGCGCGGCGAATCGCATCATGCATGCGGCGCTGACCTACGGCGACGGCATGCTGATGGCCTCCGACAGCATGCCCGGCATGCCCTATGAAGGCATGAAGGGCTTCGGCGTTGCGCTGACCATCGAGTCCGTTGCCGACGCACAGCGCGTGTTCAACGCCTTCGCCGACGGCGGCCACGTCACCATGCCCTTTGCCAAGACCTTCTGGGTCGAGGCCTTCGGCATGGTCACCGACCGCTTCGGCACCCCCTGGCTGATCAACGGCGGCAAGCCGATGCTCTGACCCTTCCCTTCCTTTTTTTCCGCGTTTCCTGGAGATCACCTCCCATGACCGACACACTCGACAGCCGCAAGCGCTGGCTCGCATTGATGGTTCTGTGCCTTGGCGTCCTGATGATCGTGCTCGACACCACCATCGTGAACGTCGCACTGCCTTCGATCCGCACCGACCTGGGCTTCACCGAAACCTCGCTGGTCTGGGTGGTGAACGCCTACATGCTGACCTTCGGCGGCTTCCTGCTGCTGGGCGGGCGGCTCGGTGACCTCTATGGCCACCGCAAGCTCTTCCTGATCGGCCTCGTTCTCTTCACGCTCGCCTCGCTGACCTGCGGCATCGCCAACTCGCAGGTGCTGCTGGTCGCCGCGCGTGCGGTGCAGGGGCTGGGCGGCGCGGTGGTCTCCGCCGTGTCGCTCTCGCTGATCATGAATCTCTTCACCGAACCGGCCGAGCGCGCCAAGGCCATGGGCGTCTACGGCTTCGTCTGCGCGGGCGGCGGCAGCATCGGCGTGCTGCTCGGCGGCCTGCTCACCAGTTCGTTGAGCTGGCACTGGATCTTTCTGGTGAACCTGCCCATCGGCATTGCCGTGTACGCGTTGTGCGTGGCGCTGCTGCCCAATGCGCGCGGCCAGGCGCACGGCGAAAAGCTCGACGTGGCCGGCGCGGTCACCGTCACGCTGTCGCTCATGCTCGCGGTGTATGGCGTGGTCAATGGCAACGAGGCCGGCTGGGGCTCCACGCAAACGGTGGGCCTGCTCGGTGCCGCCGTGGTGCTGCTGGCCGTGTTCATCACCATCGAGGCGCGCGTGCAGCATCCGCTGATGCCGCTGGGCCTGTTCCGCCTGCGCAGCGTGTCGGTGGCGAACGTGGTGGGCGTGCTGTGGGCGGCGGCGATGTTCGCGTGGTTCTTCATCTCGGCGCTGTACATGCAGCTGGTGCTGAACTACACGCCGATGCAGATCGGGCTGGCCTTCCTGCCGGCCAACGTGATCATGGCGGTGTTCTCGCTGGGCCTGTCGGCCAAACTGGTGATGCGCTTCGGCATCCGCAAGCCGCTCGCGGCCGGGCTGTGGCTCGCGGCCATCGGCCTGGCGCTGTTTGCGCGTGCACCGGTCAACGGCAACTTCGTGGTCGACGTGCTGCCCGGCATGATGCTGCTGGGCCTGGGCGCCGGCATGGCCTTCAACCCGGTGCTGCTGGCGGCCATGAGCGAGGTCAGCCCGGCCGATTCGGGCCTGGCCTCGGGCGTGGTCAACACCGCCTTCATGATGGGCGGCGCACTGGGCCTGGCCGTGCTGGCCAGCGCCGCGGCGGCACGCACCAGCGCGATGGACGCGGCCGGCGCGCAGATGCCGCTGGCGCTCACCGGTGGCTACAACCTTGCGTTTCTTGTCGGCGCCGTGTTCGCGGCGGCGGCGGGTCTGATCGGGGTCTTGCTGCTTCGCACCGCTTCGCCGGCGCAAATGCAGAACAACGAAGAAACGGCAACCCCAGGCACGGCAGGCGGAACGGCGTCGTCTTGAACACGACGCCATGCAAGCGCCCGTCTTTTTTCTTCAACGCTTCTATTCCTTGTTCAGGAGAACATCCATGGCTCGTTATGTGGACGGATTCATCGTTGCCATTCCCACCAAAAACGTCGAGGCCTATCGCAAGCTTGCGCGCAAGGCCGGCAAGGTCTGGATGGAGTACGGCGCACTCGAATACGTGGAGTGCATTGCCGACGACGTGAAGCCCGGCAAGCTCACGTCGTTCCCGCAGAGCGTGAAGCAGAAGGCCGACGAAACGGTGGCCTTCTCGTGGATCACCTACAAGTCGCGCAAGCACCGCGACACGGTGAATGCCAAGGTCATGGCCGACCCGCGCATCGCCTCGATGGACCCGAAGACCATGCCCTTCGATGCCAAGCGCATGATCTTCGGCGGCTTCAAATCCATCGTCGAACTCTGAGCTTGCGCAACACCGGCCTCAAGCTCAGGCGACGAACCCGTCGTAGACGAGCTTGAGGCCCGTGAGCAGCATGCCCAGGTACACGAAGCGGTAGAACCACGTCGCGTCGATGCGGCGTGCGATGCGAGTGCCGACCCACACGCCGAACGGCGCGATCGGCATCAGCACCAGCGAAGTGGCCAGCGTGCGAAAGTCGAGCAGGCCGAGCCACGCATAGGGAATCCACTTGCTGAGATTCACCACGAAGAAAAAGTAGGCCATCGTCGCGGTGAACACCACCGGCGTGAGCCGAAGCGGAATCACGTAGGCATTGATCGGCGGCCCACCCGCATGGGCGATGAAGCTGGTGAAACCCGACACCGTCGTCAGCACCGCACCCACGCCGCGCGAAGGCAACGGGTCATCGGGCTTGGGCGGGAACAGCAGGCGCTGCGCAAGAAACAGCAGCGTGAACACCCCGACGATGCCCGCCACCGTGTGCGGCGAGAGCATGCGGAACAGCAGCGTGCCGATCACCGTGCCCAGCAGCCCGAACGGAATCAGGAACTTCAGCAGCGTGCTGTCGAAGTCGCGCCGGAATGCGGCCAGGCCCAGCAGGTCCATCAGCAGCAACAGCGGCATGAGGATCGCGGCGGCCTGCGGCACGGTGACCGCCAGCGCCATCATCGGCACCGCGAGCGAACCGAAGCCGGCGCCGAAGCCGCTCTTGCTGATGCCGAGCAGCAGCACGGCGGGAATGGCGACCGCATAGAAATGCGGATCGGTGATGAGGGGAAAGACCATGGGAGTGAAGAGCGCAGAAAAAAGCCCGCCGTGGCGGCAGGCTTGGCGAGCGTAGCAGGACAGGCGCGATCTTGCTGGCGAGATGGGCCGTCGTTCAGGCCAGCGCCCACGCCCGGCGGTGCGCGCGTTTTCAGCGCACCGGTTGGTCAGCGCAAATCGGCAGCGTGCCCAGGTGCCTCCGGGTTGAGCACGAAGTCGAAATCGAGCCGCCAGCGGCCGTTGTCCTGCAGCTTCCACGGCGCCACCAGCGACTGGCGCACCGCGAACACCGCGTCGGAGTCGAGCCACTGGTCGCCCTCGCGAAACACGTGGGTGATGAGCCGCTCGTAGCCCGGCGCCTCGATCTTGAAGTGCAGGTGCGCCGGCCGCCACGGATGGCGTTCGGTCGCGCGCAGCAGGTCGCCCACCGGCCCGTCGACCGGGATCGGGTAGGCCTCGGCCAGCACGCTGCGAAAGTGCAGCGAACCATCGGCATCGGTGCGCAGGCGGCCACGGTTCTCGGCATGGTCCAGCCCCTCGTGCTGCACGTCGTAGTGCCCGCCCTCGTCGGCCTGCCACACGTCGACCACCGCACCGGGCACGGGCTCGCCACCGAGGCCGCGCACCGTCGCATGCACGTCGCAGGGGGCACCGCTGGCACCGTTGGCCACGTCGGCGCCGTTTTCGTATTCGGGTGCGCCCTCGAAATAGAACGGGCCGAACACGGTGGCCTCGGTGCAGCCGGCCGGCTTGTCGTTGTTCATCGCGATGGTGAGCATCGACAGGCCCAGCACGTCCGACAGCAGGATGAACTCCTGGCGCTTGTCGTCGCACTTCTGGCCGGTGGCCGTCAGGAACTGGATGCCCTGGAACCATTCGGCCTCGGTGAGCTTCACCTCGCGCGCGAAGGCGTGCAGGTGCTGCACCAGGCTCGTCAGGATCTCGTGCAGGCGCGGATCGGGCGTGTCGGCAAGGCGTGCGAGCACGGCCTGCGTGATGTTGTCCTGGTTGAGGTTGCGCATCGTGGTGTCTCCGGTTGTCTCGTCGATACGGCGCACTGTAGGCCGCACCTCGTTGCACTGAAAGCACCAGGGGCGCAAATGATTTTTCCGGCCAGCGGAACGGTCGCGGATGGGCGTGTCTGCAAAGAGGGGCCAAGGCACGAAAGGTTGTCGTGCCGCGAGGTCGCGCCCCGGTCGACTCAACTGCTCTGCCGCACCATCAGCTCGAAGCCCAGGTCCACCGTGCGCTCGGCCACCGCTTCCGCGCGCATCAGCGCCAGCAGCATGGTGGCCGCGCGCTCGCCGATCGCCTGGCGCGGCGTGCGCACCGTGGTCAGCGGCGGCAGCATCTGGTCGCTGCCGCCGAGGTCGTTGAAGCCGGCGATCGCCACGCGCTCCGGCACCGGCACGCCGCCACGCAGCGCGGCGAGCAACGCCCCCTGGGCAAGGTCGTCGTTGCAATAGAAGATGGCGTCCACGTCGGGATGGCGCGCGAGCAGGTCTTCGAACTGCCGGCCGCCCAACGCGATGGAGGTCGGCCCCGGCACGAGCAGCTCGAGCGCCGGATCGTGGCAGCCGGCCGCGCGCAGCGCCTCGCGATAGCCCTCCAGCCGCAGCATCACGCGCGGATCGAGCTGGCCCGCGGCATAGGCGATGCGCCGGCGGCCGCGCTGCAGCAGGTGCTGCACGATGGCGCGGCCCGCGTCCTGCTGCGAGAACCCCACGCTGTGGATGCCGGGCGCGGTCGAGGTTTCCATCAGGTACACGCAGGGCGCATCGCTGCGCTCGAGCATCCGCAAGGCCGCGGCGCTGCGGTCGAAGCCGGTGAGCAGCACGCCCGCCGGCCGCTGCGAGAGGTAGCTGCGCAGCAGCGCTTCTTCTTGCGCCGGATCGTAGTGGGTCACGCCGATGAGCGACTGGAAGCCGTGCGGCGCCAGCGCGTCCTGCACCGCCTCGAGCAATTCCACGAAGAGCTGGTTGGTCAGCGACGGGATCAGCACCGCCACGTGCGAGCTGCGGGCCGAAGCCAGCGCGCGCGCCGCCACGTTGGGCACGTAGCCGAGCTGGTCGACCGCCGCCTGCACGCGGGCCTGCAGGTCGGGCGACACATTGCGCGCGCCGCGCAGGGCGCGCGACACCGTGATCGGGCTGACGCCTGACACGCGGGCCACGTCATCGAGCGTAACGTGGCTGGAGGAACGGGAGCGAGGGCGCTCGGGGGCGTCGGCCATGGGCGATGAGGTCTAAGGGTTAGTACCAAGATTGGATCGGACAGCGCTGTCCTAGGATAGCGCTGTCCAGCCCTCTGGCCGATTCGGAAAAACCCGAGCGCGCCAAAGAGCTGGTTTTTTTGGATTGTGCGGGATAGCGCTATCCCATTCATCAATCACCAGCCGCCTTCGCAGCGCCTGGATTCAGGAGACACACATGTTCGGAATGAGCAAAGAGGTTTTTCTGCTCGTCGACGCCCTGGTGGCGATCCTCGGGCTGATCCTTCTGATCACGCGCTGGCGCGTGCACCCCTTCATCGCGCTGACGCTGGCCGCGGGCTTCCTGGGCCTCACCTCGGGCATGCCGGTGGAGCTGGTGATGAAGTCCTTCCAGGACGGCTTCGGCGGCGTGCTGGGCTTCGTAGGCATCGTGCTCGGCCTGGGCACCATGCTCGGCAAGATGATGGCCGAGTCGGGCGGCGCCGACCGCATCGCGCGCACGCTGATCGACGCCTTCGGCAAGGAGCGCGTGCACTGGGCCATGATGTTCGCGGCCTTCCTGGTCGGTATTCCGCTGTTCTTCGAGATCGGCTTCGTGCTGCTCATTCCGCTGGTGTTCATCGTGGCGCGGCGCACCGGCGTGTCGCTGATCCGCATCGGCATTCCGCTGCTGGCGGGCCTGTCGGTGGTGCACGGCCTCGTGCCGCCGCACCCGGGGCCGCTGCTGGCCATCGGCGTGTTCGGTGCCGACATCGGCAAGACCATCTTCTACGGCCTCATCGTCGGCCTGCCCACCGCGATGATCGCGGGTCCGATCTTCGGCAAGTTCATCTCGAAGTACGTGCCGGGCGAGGCCTCGCCCGAACTGCTGGAGCAACTGGCGCGCGAACCCGAGGCGCGCGAGCTGCCGGGCTTCGGCATCACGCTCGTCACGGTGCTGCTGCCGGTGGCGCTGATGCTCTTGAAGACCTTCGCCGACGTGGCGCTCGACGACAAGAACATCGTGCGCCAGTGGATGGACTTCATCGGCCATCCGATCACCGCGCTGCTGGCGGCGCTGCTGCTGTCGCTCTACACCTTCGGCATCGCGCGCGGCTTCAGCAACAAGCAGATCATGAAGTTCGTCGACGACAGCCTGGCTCCCACCGCGGCCATCGTGCTGATCATCGGCGCGGGCGGCGGCTTCAAGCAGATGCTGGTGGCCAGCGGCGTGGGCAACGCGATCGGGCAGATGGCGCTGCATGCGCAGGTCTCGCCGATCCTGCTGGCTTGGCTGGTGGCGGGGGTGATCCGCATCGCCACGGGTTCTGCCACGGTCGCCACCATCACCGGCGCGGGCATCGTCGCGCCGCTCGCCACCATGGTGCCGGGCGTGAACCGCGAGCTGCTGGTGCTGGCCACCGGTGCCGGGTCGCTGATCCTCTCGCACGTGAACGACGCGGGCTTCTGGCTGGTCAAGCAATACTTCAACATGACGGTGGCCGAGACCTTCAAGACCTGGACGGTGATGGAAACGCTGATCTCGGTCGTGGCCATCGTGCTCATCATGCTGCTGAGCATGGTCGTCTGAAGGTGACCGCATGAACAAGATCGCATAAGCGAAGGAGACCGAAGCCATGGGCCGCATCGTCATCGGGGTCGATATCGGAACCACCAGCACCAAGGCGGTGGCTTTCACGCCGGCCGGGCGCGTGCTGGCGCACGACACCGTCGAATACCCGCTGCTGCAGCCCGAGGCCGGCGCCGCCGAGCAAGACCCGGAGCTGATCTTCCAGGCGGTGCTCACCACCATCGCCGGCTGCGTGAAGCAAAGCAAGGCAGCGCCTGCCGACGCGCTCGCCGTGTCGTTCAGCGCGGCGATGCACAGCCTGATCCTGATCGACGCCGCGGGCAAGCCGCTCACGCGCAGCATCACCTGGGCCGACCACCGCGCGTCGGCGTGGGCCGAGCGCATCCGCGACGAATGGGACGGCGATGCGATCTACCGCCGCACCGGCACGCCGATCCATCCGATGTCGCCGCTGGCCAAGCTCGTGTGGCTGCGCCACGAGCGCGCCGAACTCTTCGCCAGCGCGGCACGCTTCGTCGGCATCAAGGAATACGTGTTCTTCCGGCTCTTCGGCCAGTGGCAGGTCGACCATTCGATCGCCTCGGCCACGGGGCTCTTCAACATCGAGCGGCTCGACTGGGACGAAGGCGCGCTCGCGCTCGCCGGCGTGCGCGCCGAGCAACTGCCGCGCCCGGTGCCGACCACCTGGCACATCGAAGGCCTGCCGAGCGACGTCGCCGCGCAGCTGGGCCTTGCAACCGACACGCCCTTCGTGATCGGCGCCAACGACGGCGTGCTCTCCAACCTCGGCGTGAACGCGGTGGCGCCAGGCGAAGTGGCCGTGACCATCGGCACCAGCGGCGCGATGCGCACCGTGGTCGACCACCCGATGACCGACCCCGAAGGCCGCACCTTCTGCTACGCACTCGCCGAACGGCGTTGGGTCGTGGGCGGGCCGGTGAACAACGGCGGCATCATCCTGCGCTGGGTGCGCGACGAGTTCGCCTCGGCCGAGGCCGAGACCGCCAAGCGCCTGGGCATCGACACCTATGAGGTGCTCACGCGCATCGCCGAGCGCGTGTCGGCCGGCTCCGAGGGGCTGGTGTTCCACCCCTTCCTCACCGGCGAACGCGCGCCCTACTGGAACGCCGACCTGCGCGGCTCCTTCTTCGGGCTGGGCATCCACCACCGCAAGGAGCACATGATCCGCGCGGTGCTCGAGGGCGTGATCTTCAACCTGTACAGCATCCTGCCGGCGGTCGAGTCGATCGCGGGGCGCAGCGCACACATCAAGGCCACCGGCGGCTTCGCGCGCTCGGGCATGTGGCGCCAGATGATGGCCGACGTGTTCGACCGCGAGGTGGTCGTGCCCGAGAGCTTCGAGAGCTCCTGCCTCGGCGCCGCGGTGCTCGGGCTCTATGCGCTGGGCCATGTCGATTCGCTCGACGTGGTCGCACGCATGGTCGGCGCCACGCACCGCCACACGCCCAACGCCAAGAACGCCGCGCTCTACCGGCAACTGCTGCCGGTGTACCTCTCGCTGCCGCGAAAGCTCAGTGAGGAATACCGGCTGCTCGCCGCGTTCCAGCAGCAGACGGCGGTGCCGCAACCGCCCCGCCAAAGCTGATGCCCTCCCCTTCCTTCGACTGATTGAAGTTGATGCCCGCTGGAGAACTGGTCTTGCTGAACACGATGCCGCTGGCCTCCATGCCCATCTCCAGCCCGCATGCGAAGGCTGCATTGCGCACGCCGCGCGGTCCGCACGGCATCGACCCGACCGCATGGCGCGGCGGCCCCATGCCTGCCGCGACCGTCCAGGCCGACGCGCTCGATTCCAGCGCCACAGTCCACTGCGAAGCGGCCGCCGTGTTCTCGGCCCGCAGGCACGATCCCGCGAGTTGCCTGCACGACCATGAGCTGCATCTGATCGGCGCCATGCCCGCGCGCCTGAGACTGGGCAGCGGCGCGGACGAAGAAACGTACAGCTTCGCGCCCGGCACCGTCGTTCTTCTAGGCCCCCGGTTGCCCCGCAGCCTTGCCTTCGAGCACCGCGTGCCGCCCATCATCGGCACCCCGGACGGCCTCGTGCTGCGCTTCAGCGACGAACCGCTGCGCCGCGGCATGGCGCTCTTTCCGGAACTCGGCGATGTCGGGCCGCTGCTGGCTCGCGCACGGCAAGGTGTGCAGTTCGTCGGGCTGGGTGCGGACACGCGCGCACGGCTGCGACGCATCGAGACGCTGAACGGCCTCGCGCGCTTCGCCGAATTCACCGCGCTGCTGAACGAGCTTGCGCAATGGACCGACTATCACCTGCTCGCTGGTGCCGTCCTTGCCGATGAAACCTTCGACGAAAGCGGTCGTGCGCTGCGCATCCACAAGGCCTTGGACCACATCCGCGACAACTACGCTGACGAACTCTCGCTCGCCGAAGTCGGCGCGATCATCGGCATGCGCGAGAACGCCTTTTCACGCTGCTTTCGCCGCACCACCGGCCAGACCTTCACCGACTTCGTGATCGGCCTGCGCGTGGCAAAGGCCTGCCGCCTGCTGGCGTCGACGCGTCAGCAGGTGAGCAGCATCTGCTACGAGGTGGGGTTCAACAACATCTCGAATTTCAACCGGCATTTTCGAAGGATCAAGGGGATGACGCCGGGGGAGTTTCGGGCGGGGTGCTTGCGGGGTGTTGGGTGAGGGAGCGCGAACCGCACGAACGCATGCGTGGCCGATGCGCTCGCCGAACGCCGCACGCTGGCTGAGCAGCTTGATGCGGGGGAAGGACGGACGAGGCGCCGTCCTTCTTGCGCGGGCTCGCTGTGCTGCGCGCGCCCCTTGAATTCCCCCTGCGCCGCTATTGCAGCCAGGATGGAGTCCGAGGAGAGTTTCAGAAGCTCGCGTTGAGGTTGAAACCCAACGTGACCTTCGCCGTGCGATAGCCCTCGGGCTTGCGGATGGGCGCTCCGACAAAGAAGTCGTAGCTCAACTTGGACCACAGGCCCCGCACACCGATGACAGCACCCGCCAGGCTTCGCCCCAGAAGATCGACGGTGGAGCGACCGCCCACGCGGCCGTAGTCCATGCCCACATATAGCTCTGCGCCGCTCTGGCCCATCGCCCAGCCGATGTCGTTGCGCAGCAGCCAGCCACGCTCACCCAACAGGCTCGTTTCGCCATCGAAGCCACGCACCGTATAGCGCCCGCCGATGGCAAAGCGGTCTTGCGGTGTCAGCGGCGTGCGGTTCCACTGCGCCCGGATCAGGCCCGAGTAGCGCAGCTTCTGCTCACCGAGCTTGAATGGCGTATTCAAACTGATGTCGGCGGTGTAGAGCTTCAGGCGCGAGGTACCGCCGAGCGGCTCGCGGAGGTCCGCGCGGTTGCGGAAAGCGATCTGCTCCGGCGCTTCCCTGGCGCCGAATGCGCCGGTACCGCGCTTATAGGCCAGCGTGCCTTCGAGCGTGGCCTCGCCGATGAACTCCTTGTGGTTCAGGCTCAGTTCCCAGCCGCCGACCACCCGGCGCTGCACATCGAGTTCTTGGTCCTCGACAAAGCTGCGTGACTCGCGGCGCCAGCCCTTGATCGCCGCCGTGGTCTTGCGGCTTTGGTCGCGGTAGAGCAGGCGCGAGAGCTTGATCTCGGCGTTGTTGCTCTTGCCTGCGTAGACGTAACCCTGGTTCAGGCCGGCCACGCTCTGGCGGTACCGGCTGTTGGAAGCAGTGAAGCCCAGGAGCCAGTAGCCATAGGGCAGCGAGTAGTGGACGGTCTGGCCTTCGGTGCCCTTGCCCGGGTCGCCGAACAGATGACCGCTGATGCTGTGGTTGGCGCTGATGTAAAGCAGGTCGTTCAGGCCGAAGGGGTTGTCCAGCGAAACGGTGGCGCCGGATTGGTAGCGGCCCGTGGCCTCGGTGCCGCTGTCGTCCAGGCTCAGGTTGACGCGCCACTTCTTGGATTGGACGTACTTGACGACAAGGTCGCTGTCGCCGGGCTTGGCGTTTGCGGCTGTCGAGGGTTCGATCTGGATGTCGGCTTCGGCGGTGGGGGAACGCTTGAGGTTTTCCAGGCCTTGCTCGATGTCGCGCAGGTTCAGCAGGTCGCCGGGGCGTGCGGGAATGGCTGTGGCAAGCAAGGCTGAGCTGCCGAGCAAGGTCGACGAGGAGTCTGCGGTCGTGCGGATGGCTGCGATGCGGCCTGGCACGAGGGACAGCGTCAAGGTGCCGGTCGACAGATCCTGCGGTGCGGCGAGAACGCGGGTCGTGACGTAACCGCGAGCGATGGCGGCTTGCTGGGCACGGGCGAGGACTACGTTGACCCCGGCGGTGCCGAGGCATCGGCCGATGGGGGAATCGTTGCCATCGGGGCCGGAGAGATCGGCGACGGCCCATTGGAAGGACTCGGACTGTTCGCCGACCAGCAGCACCCGGTCGATGCGAAAGCACGGCGACTCGGCCCCGGGGATGCGCTGGTTTGGCGCAGGAGGCGCAGCCTGTAGACGCTGATCAATAGTGCGCTCGTTCTGCTCGCGCAGTGCTCGCTCACGCTCTTGCTGGCGTTGCTGTTCAACGAAGGGTTGCGGTGTCGTTGGAGACTGCTGCGCTGAGGCGAACAACGGCAAGCAAGCGATAGCGCCAGCGAGACTGCAGGGTTGAAGCCGAATCACAAACAGGCCAAGGCGCCAACGACTACTGATGCCCGTCAACATCTGCCTTTTTTATCGGAGCACCAAAATTCCCTTGATCTCTTCTGGTGAGAGAGATCAAATAGGTTTTGATTTTTTCAATACTCTCTCTTTTCTTCTCAGGCAACGATTGAGAAAGATCAATCAATACGCTCCATTCATTTTCTCCAAAATTATCAATGCTTTCAGATGGGGGCTTATTCACCTCATTGCAGGCATTTAAAGCAGCGAGGCCAATTGAAAGAAAAGCAACAGCCATCGCATGGCTTGCCACTGTTTCCGGCTCATATAGAGTGGATCTAAAAGGTAAATTTATCTCACCGTCAATGTATTGGCAGATTTGATAGGGATCAACCTCATACCCTTCCACCCATTTCCAAGATAATTCTATACCTCGCATTGACAACGCATAATCTTCGTCGGATAAATTGGCGCCATCGAGAAAAAGCTCAGCGATTGAGAGGCCAAGAGCCGTACTTCCTCTTAGAGAGAGATTATAATTCATGATTAAATTTTCTTGCGGTTACGGGGATACAAGGCGACCGTTAATTACCGTTATTGTTTTATTCGGAATCCCTGCGGTTTCAAAAACAAATTTCACATTTGGAACCAATTGGCTTAACTGCTGGACGACACCTTGCATGCCATTTGGAGATGGATTTCTTAAATTCAGCATGCATTGATTGCAAACACCAAATTCAGACGCATTCATATAAAATCTGGCAACACCTGAAGCCGTATTAAAAACACCATTGCTATCTGCTGTGTAGCCTGCATCCTTCAATGATTGAATGTACTGATTTCCAAATTCTTCTTCGGCGTGCCGTATAAAGGCCGCATACTGCGGTTTACTATAGTCGTATGGGGCTTTAATTGGACCCGGCGTCGGGTCTACACCCAGATTCCTTCGAGCAATTGTAGAGCCCGCTTCAAATATTTGGTCCGTCATTCCTGGAACGTCTGTTATTCCAACGCCAACAGTTCTGATTCCACCTGCTTGATCAACCAGAGAATTCAGCGCCGTGGTCAGATCAGTGTTTAATACTCTTTGAGTCGTAACTGGGTTGCCGGGAATAAGATTGCGCGGCGGAACGATGACGGTGCCGCTTGGTCCTGGCAAGCGAGGGGCGCTCGTGCCGGTGCTGTTTCCAAGCGAACCTGCGCTGCCATTCAGCACAAGCTCGCCGGTGACAGGGTCGATATCGCCAATGACCGCTCCCTTGCCCCCAGAGCCTCGGCTGAACCCCGGTGGAAGGTCATCCCCAGTTGAATTTGAAGCCCCGCCCGGACGAGTCGCGGTCGTGCCACTGCCCCCGAACGAACCAGTCACTGCACCAGCCAGATGCAGGCCAGCACCTGCGATGTCAGCAGGAGTTACCGAGCCCATGATCTGGGCCATCTCTGGCGACATGCCGCGGTCGATCATGTCCTGGATGCGCTTGGCTGCCGGCACTGAAACGGCTCGTCCGTTTGCCGTGATCGAGTCGTTGGAGTTCGTCCGCGCAAGCGACTGTGTGAACGTGATGCAGGTGGGCTCTCCCTGGCACAGATCGGCGGTCTGCTTCTGCGTGAAGCCGGTACCGGTCCACGCCTCCTTGGCAACCGTCGCACACACCATCCCGGTGACGCAGTTCTCCGCATCGGCCGTTTGCTGGCGGTCCACCACCTGCCATTTGGCGGTCGCAGCCCGGACACAGTCCGTGTCCCCCGGCGCACAGGCCGCCAGCGCCTTCTTGAAGGCATCCTCCTGCGGATGACTCAGGTAGTTGTTCTCGGCTGCGTTTCCGCCCGCCTGGGCGCCGATGGTGGCGCCACTGCCATCGGGGCTACCAACCACGGCTCCCGCGATACCACCCATCAGATTGGCAATGGCGATGGTCTGGCTCGCCAGGCTTTGATCGTTGTTCGGATTGAACGCACCCGCCACAAGGTGACCGACCACCGCTCCCAGGGCCCCCGCGCTGCACCCGTCGCCGCCGCTGCCTCCAGAAACACCCGCTCTGGCCGCGCCCGCGACACAACCCGCAATCGCATGAGCAACATTGGCTGCAAACGCATTGAGCGTCGGACTGTCGCTCAAGGACGGCGTCAACGCTCCGATCTGGCCAGCTGCAAGGGCGGCACCCGTGTTGATGAAGCCGGTCTTGATCGCCGCTTCCAGGCTGTCACTCAGACTTCCGCCATAAATGGCGTTATTCACCACCGCGCCAGCCACCGCCTGGCTCACGTAGCGGCCCAACAACTGCGTGGGAGATGACCCAGCCGCAATGCTCGCGTTTGCCACGCCTTCCGGCAGGAGGGTGCCGACACCTTGAATGGCACCAGCCGTCAGCATGCCCGACAGGATGCTCTTGACCGACGCACTCGATCCCAGCTCCTTGAGCACCTTGCCGATGTTGCCGTCGTTTTCCACCAAGGACACGCTGGCCGTGCTGATTATGGACACCAGACCGGCCTCCATCACGGTGCCCATGGACCCGATGCCCAGTGAGTTCGCCAAAACCTGCCCCAGGCTGCTGGTGGCCGCGCCCGTACCGGCCACGGCTGTCCCAGTGGTCCCCGAGGTCGCCGTCAACCCGGTCCCTCCGGTGGCGACTGTCACGACCAGGGCGACGATCACCTTGGACGCCGGCCCCAACGTCACATAGGTGTTGTCCCACTGCTCGTGGACCTCTTTCACGCGCTGCCAATCGACCTTGCCGGCAAGGCTGGGATCGTTCTGCAACTGGCCGATCCAGGCCATGCCAGGCTGCTGCGCCAATGCACCGGTGGTGTCGAGCCCGCCGAGCTGCGCATTGATGCTGCCAGCGCTCAGGTTGACGTTTTTCGCATTGAGCTGGTTGTAGCGCGTGACGTCATTCTTCTGCCCCGAGTCTCCACCCGTCACGAACCAAGCATCGTTGTCGATGCCGCTCTGGCTCACGCTCACGTTGTCCTTGGCGGTAAGCAGGTTCAACTGCCCCGGCGTGGTCACGTTCAGCGTGTTCGCATTGACCTCGGTCGCCTGGCTGTTGATGTCTCTCTTGGCCTGGATGTTGACGGTGCCGCCGCTGAGCTGGGTGCCGCTGGACACGGTTGCGCTCGCATCCCGTTTGGCATTGCGGCTGCTGCCGTCTTCGTTCTTGTTGTTCACCGACAGTTCGTTCTGGCTGGCCAGCAGGTTGATGTCGCCACCCGCCTCCAGCGTGAGCGTGCCGCGAGTCGGCACGGAAGGCCCGGCGATGTTCGAGTTGTCGTGGTTCAGGCGCTGCTTGCCGTCATCGCCCACGGCTACGACGCTACTGGTCCCGCTGAGTCGGGGGTCTACGGGCTGGGTGGCGTTGTTGATGGTCTGCTGCGTCTTCGCATCCGCACCGGCCGCAAGCACGCCGCCCTCGATGGTCAGGTCGCGGCCCGAGCGCAGCGTGACGTCACCTGCCCCCATCACCACGCTGGCCTGGGCGTTGCCCATCTGGATCTGGTTCTTGACGTAGTACGGGCTCTTGTCGTCACCCAACTGGTTGTCGAACGCTGTCTGCTGGCTGCCCGAGACGATAGTGAGATCGCGCTTGGCCTCCAGCGCAACATTGCCTTGACTGCTGGCGATGTGCACGGCCTGAGCATTCAGATCACGGCCGGCCTGCATCTGGATGTCGCCCACAGCGACGATCTGTGAGCCGACTTGCTGCTGGCGAGACTCGTTGCGGCTGTAGCCGGCGACCTGCGCGCTCTCGCTGCTGGCCGTGGTCACGGTGCCCAGCAAGATGTCGCGGCCTGCCTGCAAGGTGGTGCTGGCCTGCTCGCCCGTGCCCTGGTTGGAGACGATGGCGCCTCCAAGCACGAGGTCGCGGCCCGCATTGATCGAGAGCGTGGCGCCGGGCTGGCCTCCATTACCGACGTAGACACCGGCCACGCGGTCGAGCACGGTGTCGCTACGGCCGCTTTCAGCGTTGGTGCTGGTGCGCGTAGTGCTGGTAATGGTGATGTCGCGCTTGGCCTGCAGATCGACAGCACTTTGCCCATCGATCATGCCGCCGATGTTCATCAGATCGGTGTTGGCCTTGGCGGTGACGCTGTCGCCGCTGATACGCCCGCCCAGATTGGCGATGTTGTCGGCACTCAGGCTCACAGCCTGGCGCCCGGCAATGGCTCCATTGATATTGAGCAGGTCACCGCTGATGTTCAGGTCAATGCTCTTGCCCGCAAGCAGAGCACCCGAGCCATCGATGTCGCCGGGGCGCGCACGCACGTAGACCTGGGGCACGAGTACCTGCTGCGTGCTGCCATCGGGCAGCGTGACGGTCTGCTTGACCAGCCAGACGATGTCGCTGGTCAGCTGCGCCATCTGGGCGTCCGTCAGGGCAACGCCGACTGTCAGGTTGTACTTCTGGGCGAAGATCGCGCCCGAGTTCATCAGCGCCGTGTACTGGGACTGATCATCCCCGTAACCATCGAGATAGCGTGCGCCGGTGAGCTGGGCCACCTGCTCACGAATCAGTTGCTGCTCGTAGAAGCCATCGCCCAGGCGCTTGAGCGTGTTGTTGGGGTCCTGCCCCAGGTTGTTTAGGAGGTAGTCGCTGCTGAGCCAGACGCGGTATTGCGCAAAGGCCGGGTCGGTGGCGATCAGGTAGCGACTGCCCGCATCGGGCTGCGTGCGAAACAGGCTCGCACTGGGCACGCCGAGGTTCGGTGTGGTGGTGCGCACCACGGTGGGAGTGGCTCCACTGGCAGTACCTGTACCGCTCGCGCCATTGGCGGTGCCAGCGGCATTGGCCTGGATGCCCGTGGCGCTTCCTGAGCCGGCCACAGCGAGGGGCACTTGCACGATGGGCGAGACGCGCGTATTGGCGTTGAGAGCGCCGCTGCCTTGGGCGACTGCACCAGAATTGCCACCGGCGTTCAGGCCCCCGATGGATGTGCCGTTGGCGCCCACCGCCGTGTTGCCCTGCTGCACGCCTGCGGCCAGCACCACGGTGGTGTTGATGGTCTGGTTGTAGGGCGTGACCACCGGCGCGGCGTTGTCACCCGCGCCAACCATCGTGCCAGTAGTGCCGACCTGCTTCAACTGGGCGTCAGCGGTCAGCCCCTGGTTGACGATGGTGCCACCGTGCACGTTGAGCGCACCACCGGCGATGATCTGGCTCATGTCGTTCAGGCCGCTCGCGACATTGAGGTTCATCGCGCCGCCCGAGAGGATCTTGCCTGGCGCGGAGCTTTGCAACACGGGAGTGCTGCTGGTCTCGGTGTAGTCCCAGTAGGTGTAGGCGTTGGTCAGCCCTCCGGGGCCGGGCAAGTACTGGATATTCATCGACGGCGGCTTGCCGACGATGGCGGCCATGAACTTCGAGGTCTGGGCATCCAGGGCCTCGTGCGCGGCGATGAAGCTGGGCAGGGCGTCGTACTCGGCCTGGGTGAGCGGGTGATCGAACTTGACGGTCCCGTTTGCCAGGAAGTGGCTTTCCATGTTGCCCACCGTGACCTGGTCCTGTGTGAGCCCATGCAGATAGGCGGGCAGTTCGACGGGAGGAGGCGTCACGCCGAACGCGGCCCAGATGGGATCTGTGGCGGGATACCAATAACCCGGGCTGCTCTCGGGGCCGCACTGCCGGCCCTGGCCGCTGCCCGAACAGGTGGCCAGCGGGTTGATGCGATCCGCGCTGTGCCGCGGCGGGTTCAGGTAGTAGGGGCCGAACTTGTCGATGGGGTACCCGGTCAACTGCGGGATGATGACGTTGCGGTACGCCGTCTTGCCGAACTCGCTGCCCGAGACGGCCTTGAAGGTGGGCCATACCAGGGGGTTTTGGCCCGAGGAACCCCAATCCTTCAGGCTGCAAAGAGCCAGCCCAGCGCAGGGGTTGTCGAGTACGGCCAAGTACACCTGCGAGGCGTCGTAGCGTTGCAGCGGGGATTCCTGCAGGGCGAACTGCACGACATGCTTGCTGGCGCCGCTGTCCACCATCGTGTAGGTCACGCCACCGTTGGTGTTCGCCAAGGTGTTCGTGTTGATGTTCACCTGGCCCTGAGCCTGGATGGTCGCGGCGTGGTTGTTAATAGCGCTTGCTCGACCGCTGGCTTGGCTGTTCGCGTCCAAGGTACCGCCGATGTTCACATCGCCCAGACTCAGGATCAGGGCGCCATCGCTGTTGTTCAGGGTGCCGACGCCCAGGTCCAGACGTTGACGTGCGGCGATAGTGCCGGCCGAGGTGGAGCCATTGACGGTCTCCGAGACGTTGTTGAGGGTGCCGGCCTGAATTGAGAGCTGGTCGCCGTAGATGCGGCCGGTGCCGATGTTGGTGACGGCGCTGTTGCCCATAACGAGCGTTGTGGTTCCGTCGATGAGGCCGCGGTTGGTCAGCGTGTCGTGGGCAATCGCGGTGGTGGTCCCCAGCGAGGTGATCTGGCCGGTGGCGGCGATGTCCAGGTTGTTGGCTTCCACCCAGGTCGACTTACCAGAGGTGATCTTGCCGGCGTTAGAGATGTTTCCGTTGCTGGTCAGGGTCAGGTTGCCGATGGCCGCCAGGGCGCCGTCCTGAGCGACAGTGATGTCTTTGCTGGCGTTGATGGTGAGATCGGCGCCCGACTGGATCTTGCCGCCCAGGGTGCCCTGATCCAGGCGCAGTTCGACGCCCTTGTTGGCAACCAGCGTACCGCCGGTGTTCAGGAGATTGAGCGTCCTGGGGGCCGCCGCAGTGGTTGCCGCTGCCGCATTGGGATCAACAATGCGCAGCGTCCCCATGGCCGAGACAAATCCGTTGGTGTTGTCCGCCGTACCACCGCTCGTGATGGTGACATCCTGGTCGCTTCGAATGGAGCCCTTGTTGTTGTTCAGGCCGCCGACATTGAGCGCGACATTCTTGCCCTCGATGCCTTGATCCTGGGCTTGGGTGTTTGCGTTAGTGACCGAGGCGGCATTCAGGGTGGTCGTGCCAAGCGAACGGATCAGGGCGCCGGTGTTGTCGATGGTGCCGCCGCCCGTCGCGATGGTGAGATCGCCCACGGCCTGGGTTTGGCCACCGCCGCTGTTGTCATAGTTGGCGCCGTTGGTATTGAGGGTGACCGTGGATTGGCCGAGAACAACGCCTTTGCCCGTATTCGTGAATGCCTGCGTGCTCGCATTCAGCGCGTTTTTGGCGCCGATGTAGCCGCTCCCATTGTTCACCGCGCCTGCGGTGAGCGTCAGGGTGTCCGCACTGGTGATGCCGCCCAAGCCCGTCGCGAAGCCGGCTGCGTTCGAGTTGATGAGTGCCTGGCCGTGGGTGTCGATGGTCATCGCACCACCGCTCTGAATCAGGCCCGCGTCATTGGACAATGCGCCGGTTTGCAGGTTGGCGGTGGTTGTTGCAGCCAACACGCCGGTGTTGTTCACGAGCTGCTGGCCGTTGGTGTTCACCGACAGGGCCGTGCCCGAGACGGTGCCGCCAGTGTTTGTCAGGCCGCCATTGATCAGCGTGGTATTGCCGCCCGCCGTTATCAAGCCCTTGGCATTGATGGTTGTGCCGGAGGTCATGATGGCAAGGTTCGCCTTCACAGAGGCAACCGTGCCTTGGGTGTTGTCCAGACTTGCGGCCGTGAGCGTGGTACTGCCATTGGCGGCGATGGAGCCGCTCGCGTTGGTGGCGGCGCCGGCGACGGTCACCGCAAGGTCGCCGACGGCCGTGATGCTGCCTGCATCGTTCGTGAGGGCCCCGGCCTTCACGACTGCATTGCCGCCAGCGGTGATTGCGCCCTTGGCGCTGTTATCCAGGGCTGCCGTTGTGGTCACCGACAGGTCGGCCTTGTTAGCCGTGCGCAGCACGCCGTTCTTGTTCGCCAGGCTGCCTGCGGCGACAGTGATGGCGCCGTTGCTGACGATTCCACCACCCTTGTTCTCAAGCGTTCCCCCAACGGTGAGGGTGGTGGCCTGGGCGCCAGTCTGAAGAATCTGGCCGCCGTTGTTGCTCAGGGACGCGGCGGCAATGGTGATCTGCTCGGCGTTGGTGACGCCGCCGTCCTGGACGAAGCCGCCTGACATCGCGACGTTGAGTACACCATTGCCGATAATCCGGCCGTTAGCACCGCTGTAGCTACCACCCGCAATGCTCAACGTGCCCGCCCCGGCATGCTCAACCTTGCCCACCGCATTCGTGATCGCATTCGCCCGAAGCGTCAGGTCTTGCCCATTGCTGGCAATGCGTCCGCCGTCGTTGTTCAAGGTGCCAGAAGTGGCAATGGTGGTCACGCCAGTGCCGGTCTGCACGATCTCGCCGCCATTCGTGTTGGCGATATTCGAAGCGCTCAGCTTCAGTTGCCCGGCATTGAGCTGACCGGCATCGTTCACCAAAGTCTGGCCCGGCTGGGCGTTGGCCGTGACGCTCAATGTGCCGGGCGTCACGACCGTGGCCTTGCTGCCGGTGACCACGTTGCCCTGGGTCGCGGTGATCGCGATGTTGGCCGCGCTGGTCTGGCCGGCCGAAAGATCGACGCTCGCGCCTTGCAACGTGGCGTTGCCGGCTGCGAGGTTCGCCCCGTTGGCAGTCAGCGCGCCGGAAGCCGTGACGCGCAGATCGCCCACGCCGCCGAGCTTGCCGTCGCCCTGCACGCCAGCACCGAGCACGCCGGTCTTGCTGCCTTGCAGGCTGCCTGTCGTGATCGTCGTGTTTCGGCCAGCAGTGATGCTGCTGCTGTTGGCGAGCGCACCGGAGACGTTGAGCGTCGTATCGTTGGCGCCGCGAATGGCGCCGCTGTTGCTCAGCGAGCCGGCCTGGACATTCAGGTCCGCGGCCGCACCGATGCTGCCGCCGCTGCCATTGACCAATGTGCCGTTCGTCGCAACCTGCACGCCGGCCTGTGCCGACTGGATGCTGCCCTTGCCGTTGTCCAGCGATGCGGCCGTGAGCGCGACATTGTTGTTGGCGATCAGGGTGCCCGACGTGTTGTTCACGGCCCCTGCAACGCCTGCAGTCAACGCACCCGTGGCCGAGATCACGCCGCGCGTGTTGTCGGTCTTGCCGCCGACGGTGAGGTTCGCATCGGTGGCGCTGGTCAGCGTGCCGTCGACATTGATCAGGTCGCCACTGGTGACGATGTTCAGGTTGCCTGCATTCAGCTTGCCGCCGCTGTTGTCCAGTTGGCCCACGTTGGCGCTGAAGCTGTTGCTGGCGCTCAAGGTCCCGCCCGCGTTGCTGAAGCCCGGACCCGAGACGGCCATGTTGGCCACCGACAGCGTGCCGCCTGCGTTGTTGACCTGCGGCGTATTCAGCGTGATGGGGCCGCCTGCGTAGATGCGTCCACCGTCGTTGGAGAGGGTGCCGCCCGCGGTGATGACGCCGGGCGCGGGTGGCGTGTACGTGGCGGGCGTGGATGTGCCGCTCGTACTGGCGCTGCTGCCGTTCGTGGCAGATGGCGTCGTCGCGCCGCCACCGCTGGTTGGCGTCGTGCCTCCCGGGTTCGTCGCACCATTGCTGCCGCCAGTGCCCGAGCTGCCTGCCGCGGTACTCGCAGGTTCGGCGCCGATCACGCCGCCTTGGGTATTGCTCAAGACCGGCGCGGTGATGGTCAGGCCGGCCGTGCTGGTCTGGCGGATCGTGCCGCCGCGGTTGTCGATGTCTCCGGGCGTGGTCAGTTCAACGCGCTGGCCCTCCAGGGTGCCGATGTTCTCGAGACGACCGGCGGCCGTGACCACAAGCCCGCCGACACCGGCGCCGATGTTGCCGGCGTTGCGCACGCCCAGGCCGGCCTCCGTGCCGATCAGGTTGATCTTGTTCGCGTACATGCCGCCCAACGCGGCGACGTCGAGCGCAAAGGTCGGCGCGGCACCGGTGCCCGATGTGGGCGTGATCTGGCCGTGGTCGGCGCTGATCTGGTTCGCACCGGTCACCACCTTGAGTTCACTCGCCCAGATGCCGGCATTGGCCTGCACGGCCCGCGCCAGGATGGCCGCGTAATCGGTCGTGCGAGCATCGAGGCCCGCGCCGTCGATGGTGACGGTGCCGCCGCGCACCAGGAAGCTGTCGAGCCCCCCGATCGCATTGAACTGCGGCGTGCCCGTGGTCAGCGTGGCGCGCGAGGCATTGATGAAGCCGCCGCCGTCCACGCTGATGCCGGCCGGATTTGCGATGATCACTTCCGCGCGCTGGCCGCCCACCTCGATGTAGCCGCGAAGCTGGCTCGGCGAGCCGCCATTGACCTCGTTCAGGATGATCCGGGCCGGGCCCGTGGCCAGGAACGGATTGCCCTGCACATACCCGCCCAGTTGCGTCTGGACGTTCGCGCGGCTGTTGTTGAGGATCGCTCCGTTGGGCGCGACGTTGAACTGGTTGTAGACGTTGCGCGAGACACCCGCCGCGCTCGGCGTCGCGATGTTGATCAGCGGCACACCGTTGGGCGCCACCAGCACGGTGGGACGCAGGCCGGGCGATACGTTGGGCGCTCCGACGATCTGCGCATGCACCGATGCCGGCGTCAGCATTCCGGCCAGTACCGCCCCCGCCAGCATGGGCGCCAGCGCCGCGGCGCCGGCCAGCAGCGCACCACCCACCGCCGTCGTCGTCGCCCTGTTCGCCCCTTTGCCCGTGCTCGTGGCCGTTTCCTGAACCACCATGCGCATGCCTCTGGCGGCATTGAAGACGATGCGATGCAAATGGCGATTCATGCCCTGAACTCCCTGAGAATTTTTTTACTACGTGCGACGGTTCTGTATCAAAACGCGTCGGGGTCAAGATTGTCAGGGAACGTGGCGTCTGAATTAAGGGGTGCCTGATGTCAGCCTGCGCACAAGGTCACAAATATGCGGCAGCGGCAAAAGTTATTAACTCCTTCAGTAATGCTTTGGTACTATAGTTCGATCAGCCTCAAGTCCCGCGATCGAAGCTTGCCCTGCCCGAGAAAGAGCATCGGGTCATCGAGGCATCGACTCTCGACGGGCTCATGCGCAAACGCATCGCCAACGACCCGCCCCATAAAATCAAGCGCCCGCGAACGTCGGGGTGCGGCGGTTCACCCCAACGTCGGCACGACAGAAGAAAAGCCCCAGAGACATCACCATGGACCGCTGGACCGAAATCGCACTGCTGGTGCAGATCGCCGATGCCGGCAGCCTGAGCCGTGCGGCCGAGGCGTTGGGGCTGTCGAACGCGGCCGCGAGCCGCCACCTGAGCGCGCTTGAAGCCCGACTGGGCGCGCGGCTGGTCGAGCGCAACACGCGCCGCCTGTACCTGACCGACACCGGCCGCGAGTTCTGCGGCCGCGCGCGCACCATCCTGGCCGACCTGTCCGTTGCCGAATCGACGGTGAACGCGACCGCGCTCAACCCCACGGGCACGCTGCGCATCACGGCGTCGCTGTCGTTCTCGATCCACCACATCGCGCCGCTGCTGCGCGAGTACACGCAGCGCTACCCGGGCGTGACGGTGCACGTGGAGGCGGCCAACCGCTACTTCGACCTGATCGACAACAACATCGACGTGGCGATCCGCACGCGCGAGTTCGAGCCCGATTCGAACGTGACGATCCGCCGGCTGGGCGAGACGCGGCGCATTCTCGCGGCCTCGCCGCGCTACTTTGCGCAGCACGGCTTTCCGAAGACGCCGGACGAACTCAGGCAGCACAAGCTGCTGATCTATACCCACGCCAACAACCCGAACGAGCTGCGCTTCAGCCGCAAGGGCGAGACCCACACGGTGTCGGTCAGCGGCCTGCTCGAATCGAACGACGGCCAGGTGCTGCGCGCCGCCGCGCTCGACGGCATGGGCATCCTGGTGCAGCCCACCTACATCGTCTACGAGGACATCGTGGCCGGCCGCCTCGTGCCCACGCTGGACGACTGGGACCTGCCGCACCTGACGATCAACCTGGCCTACCCGAGCCGCAAGCACCTGTCGGCCAAGGTGCGCAGCTTCATCGACTTCATGGCGGCGCATTTCCAGAAGATGGACTACGAGCGCAAGTGGACCGGCCACTTCGGCACGCACTGACCGACTGACGACCGACCGGGCCTTTCGCTAAAAAAGGTGCGTAAACGCACATCCCGGATTTCGGCGGCTCCGCACACTGGAACCGCAACCGCTGCATTTCGCGGCGGCCCAGCGTTGTCAATCAAGTTTCCAAGGATCCGCCATGAACACCCAGGCCGTAGCCGCCAACACCGCGCGTGCGCCGATCGCATCGCCGCTGTCCACCCTCTCCCCGGCCAACACCGATGACGCGGGCAAGCTGCTGCTTCGCGTGAGCGTCGGCTTCCTGGTGCTGCTGCACGGTGTCTTCAAGCTGTCGGCGGGCGTGGGCTTCATCGGCGGCATGCTGGCCAAGGCGGGGCTACCGAGCGGGCTGGCCTACCTGGTGTTCGTCGGTGAAATCATCGCCCCGCTGCTGATGATGGCGGGCCTGTTCACCCGCGCGGCCGCCGGCGTGGTGGTCATCAACATGATCGTGGCCCTGGGCCTCGTGCACATGGCCGACCTGTTTGCGCTGACCAAGCAAGGCGGCTGGGCGCTCGAACTGCAGGGCCTGTACCTGTTCGGCGCGTTGACGGTGGTGCTGCTCGGCGCCGGCCGCTTCAGCATCGGCGGGCGCAACGGCCGCTGGAACTGATCCCGGCCTTCCGGCTCAGCCGGCGTCGCCCCGCACCTGCGAGACCATCTGCTCCAGGCGGGCGACGTCGGCCACCAGCAGGGCCTTGCCGTCCTTGCGCAGCACGCCGCTGCGCACCAGCACATTCAGCTCGCGCGTGACCTGCTCGCGGTTGGTGCTGATCTGGCTGGCCAGGGCCGCATGCTTGGGCGCCGGCTCCAGCCGGGCCTGGTTGCCTTCGCCGCCGGCGGTGCGCGCCAGCCGCAGCAGTTCGGCATGCAGCCGGTTCTGCACGCCCAGGGTGCTGAGGTCGATCACGCGCTCGGAGAGCTGTCGCACCAGCGATGCCAGGCGCTGCATCACGCGCTCGGCCACCAGCGGTTCGTCGCGCAGCAGCGCCATGAAGGCGGGCCGGTCGAGGCTGGCGACCACGCTGGATTCAAGCGTGACCACGTCGGCGGAGCGCGGGCCGCCGTCGATGGCGGCGATGTCGCCGAAATGCTCGCCAGCTTCGGAATCGCGGAAGGTGACCTGCCGGCCGTTGGCCGAATAGGTCGTCACCCGCACGCGGCCCGAGACCAGCAGGAACACCTCGCCCTGCTGCTCGGCGCGCAGCAGCAGCGGCTTGCCGGCTTCCACGCTGTGCCACAGGCATTGCCGGGCCAGCAGGTCGAGGCGCTGGTCGGAGAGGCCTTCGAGCAGCGCGATCTGGCGCAGCGCGAGGCTGGAGCGAGGAGAGTCAGGAGGTGGGGCCATGCCGGTCGGTAGGGGGCGCGCGCATTATGCTCGGGTGCCGTTTCGAACCCGTTCATGGACAGACGTTCCCCCCTTCCGCCTTCTTTTCCGCTGAGAGCGCCGACACGGCGCAACCTGCGCTGGGCGAGCGGGCTGGTGCTCATGGCCTATGTGACGGCCCACCTGCTGAACCATTCGCTCGGCATCTATTCCTTTGCCGCGGCCGAAACCGTGCTGCGGGGCGTGCAGATGTTCTGGCACAGCCTGCCGGGCACCCTGCTGTTGTACGGCGCGGCCGCCACGCACCTCGCCCTGGCCGTAATCGCGCTGTGGGAACGCCGCACCCTGCGCATGCCACCGCTCGAAGGCCTGCGCGTGCTGCTGGGCTTCGCGCTGCCGCTGCTGCTGGCCAAGCACCTGACGGCCATGCGCGGCGCCTACCTGGCCTACGGCATCGACGGCTCGTATGTGCGCGTCGTCTGGGGCCTGTGGGACTGGCCGGGCGCCACCGCGCAATTGGGGATGATGCTCGCGGCCTGGACGCATGGCTGCCTGGGCCTGCACTTCGCGCTGCGCGCACAGCCGGCCTACCGGCGCTTTTCTTATGTGCTGCTGGCCGTGGCGGTGCTGCTGCCGGTGACGGCCGCGATGGGCTTCGTTTCCATGGGCCGCGAGTTCCAGTGGACCGGCGTGCCGCAGGTGGCCGTGCCGACAGCCGCCCAAAGCAAGGCGCTCGGCACAGTGGAAGACGGCATCAAGTGGTTCTACGGGCTGGCGCTTTTCACCCTGCTGGCGGCCCGATGGGGCCGGAACTGGTTTGCGCGCCTGTCGCGCCAGCCCTCGGTGGCCCTGCGCTACCCGGACCGCACGGTGCACGTGCCGCTCGGCTGGAGCGTGCTCGAAGCGAGCCGCTCGCATGGCATCGACCATGTGTCGATCTGCGGCGGACGGGCGCGCTGCTCGACCTGCCGCGTGCGCGTGGTCGGCCCCGCGGATCACATCGGCATGCCGGGCCGCGACGAGCAGCGCACGCTCGAACGCGTGCGCGCACCGGACGACGTGCGGCTGGCCTGCCAGCTGCGCCCGCGCGGTGACATCGAGGTCACGCCGCTGTTCGCGCCGCTGCCCAACGAAGGCCGGCCCGCACCGGTCGGCAGCTTCGGGCGCGAGCGCGACGTGGCGATTTTGTTCGTCGACCTGCGCCGCTGGTCGGGCCTGTCGGAGCGGCAGTGGCCCTTCGACCTGGCCTATGTGCTCGACCGCTACTTCGCGACCGTCGGCGCGGCCGTGCGCGAGAGCGGCGGCGTGCCGAACCAGTTCATCGGCGACAGCGTGATGGCGATCTTCGGACTGGAAACCGACCTCCCCACCGCATGCAAGCAGGCATTGCACGCCACCACGCTCATCGCCCGGCGCATGGACGCATGGAGCGAAGGCTTCGAGGCCCAGTTCGGCCAGCGGCTGGACTTCGGCATGGGCCTGCATGCAGGCCGCGCGGCAGTGGGCGAAGTGGGCTACATGGAGACCACGACCTTCACCGCCATCGGCGAAGTGGTCAACACCGCGAGCCGCCTGCAGGACCATTCGAAGACGGCCGCGTCGCGCCTTGTGGTCTCGCTGTTCGCGGCCGAACAGGCGGGCATGGCGGACACGATGGGCCGGGCCGAAACGCTCACCGTGCGCGGACGTTCCGAGCCCCTGCAAGTGCTGTATCCGCAGCCTGCGACCCTTCCCGCGTAATCGACGAAAGCGGTGCGCAAACGCACATCGCCGATCGCGCTGCGGTTTCACACTGCATGCGTGGCAACGACGAATGTCCGCCGCCCACACCGTCATTCGAAGGGACTTTCATCATGAACACCAAGCAACTCATCGCCCTGTCCGCAGCCGCATTCGCCATGCTGGGCGCAGCAGGTGCCGCACACGCCGAGACCTACGAAGGCGTGCAATCGATCACCTCGCAGGCCAGTCGCGCCGACGTGCGCGCCCAGGCCGTGGCGGCCACACGCAGCGACAACCCTTATGCAGAGGGCGCCAACGCCGGCCCGGCCCCGACCCTCGTTTCGTCCACCAGCCGCGCCGCTGTCCGCGCCGAAGCCGTGGCCGCCGCGCACAGCGACAACCCTTACGCCGAAGCCGCTTCGTCGGGCGTCGCGCCCGTGGTGGCCAGCACCATCGACCGTGCCACGGTGCGTGCCGCCGCCCGCGCTGCCGCCCGTGGCGACGCACTGCCGCTGTAATCGGTTCGCGGCGCCCAGCCCGCTTCGGCGGGTCCGCACACCGGAGCCGGCCCTTGCGAAAGCGGGGCCGGCTTTTTCATGCGTTGCCGGGGAATAGCCTTCGCCCGTCGGCCGGGCGCCAGGAAGCAGCGGCTCAGGGCCGCACACCCTCCCAGGCGTTTTGCAGCAAGGCACGGATCGCATCGCGCGCCAGCGGACGCGGATTGGGGTACTGGTTCGTGAGCGCATGCGCGCAGGCCAGGTCGAGGTCCGACTCTTTCATGCCGATGTCGCGCAGCGCGACCGGTGCGCCGTTGTCGCGCGCCAGGTCGAACACCGCCTGCGCCGCGTTGCCCGCGCCCAGCGCCTTCGCGATGCGTGCCATCGCCTCGGGCGCGGCGACCGCGTTGTAGGCCAGCGCGTACGGCAGCACGATGGTGTGGGTCTCGGCATGCGGCAGGTTGAAGCTGCCGCCCAGCGTGTGGCACAGCTTGTGGTGCAGCGCCATGCCGACATTGCCGAGCACGGTGCCGCAGAGCCAGGCGCCATAGAGCGCGTCACTGCGCGCGCCCGGGTCCTTGGCCGATGCGCGGATCGCCGGCAGGGCGCGGCCCAGCGCGGCAATGCCCTCTTGCGCCATCAGGTCCATGATCGGATTCGCATCGGTGGCATAGAGCCCTTCGGCTGCATGCGCGATGGCGTTGATGCCGCTGGTCACGCTCATGCCCACGGGCAGGCTGGCCGACAGCTCGGGGTCGTAGATCACGGTGCGCGGCAGCACCCTGAAGTCTTTGCCGGTCTTCTTCATGCCGGCTTCGGTGATGCCGTAGATCGGCGTCATCTCGGAGCCCGCGTAGGTGGTGGGAATCGCAAGGATCGGCAGGCCCGAGTCGAGCGCGATGGCCTTGCCCAGCCCGGTGGTCGAACCACCACCGATGGCCACGGCGCAATCGGCGCCCAGGCGTTGCGCCACCTCACGCGCTTCGCGTGCGGTCTCGATCGGCACGTGCATCACGGCCCGGTCGAACACACCGGCCGCGTGCGCGCCCAGCATGTCGGCGATGCGTTCGGCCTGCGGGCGCTGCTCGGGCGTGGACAGCACCAGCGCGCGCTTTGCGCCCAGTGCATCGATCTCGCGCGCCAGGTGCTGTAGCGAACCCGCACCGAAAACCACCCGCTGGGGCACGCTGCTGTAGACGAAGGGTTGGACGGACATCGCTTGATCTTTCCTCAGGGACTCGCAGCCAGGGAACGCCTGCGCCGCAGGATACGACGGGCGCGAGTGTCCCAGCGGCCCGCCGGCCGTTCAACAACACCAGCGGAAAGGAGTTTTCCGCTGTCAGGCCGGAGCGACCCGCACCGTCGAGGCCTGGCGGCTTTCGGCGATCGTGAAGCGCACCGGTAGAAAGCGCTCGATCACCGCGCAGTTGGTGCGCGTGTGCTCCGTCACTTCGCTGCAGGTGAAGGCACCGGCCTTCTTGCCCTGCCACGCCGCGAGCGCCAGCAGCAACGCGAGCTGGTCGGCCAGATGCGGGCCGACGGCGGCCTCGCTCTTCTGGAACTCCCGCACCTCCTTCACCAGGCCGTGCGCCACCTGCTCGGCGCTGAGCGACTTCTCGCCGAAGGCCGTGAAGACCTCGGTGACGTGCTCATACGCCAGCGTGGCAAGCAGCGCATTGCCCGGGCCTTCGTTCTGGCGCACCGCCCCCAAGCGAAGCTGCTCGCCCGACCAACCCATCGCCCCACCGAGCGTTTCGAGTTCGCGCGTCGGCACGTGGCGCGGCAGGCCCGGTGCCAGGCACTCCGCATAGGCCGACTGCTGCGCGCCCCGCGCCATCAGGTCGAAGGCCTGCAGCGCGCCCACCGCCGGCACGATGGTCGCTTCAACCTCGCCACCGCCAGCCGGGTAGAAGCCGCATCGGCGCAGCGACAGTTGCAGGTCGGCGCCCAGCCGGCGCACGAGCGGCACAAACGCCCGCTCCAGGAAATGGAAAGGCGGCGCCATCGGGTTGTGCGTGCCGCCGCTCAGATGCACGCGGCTCTGCGCACCGGCCAGCAGCAGCGGCGGCAGCACCGTCTGCAGCACCAGCATGCAGCTGCCCGCGCCGGCAATCGCGAAGCGGTAGTCGCCCGAGCGCACCGGCCCCGGCGCGAAGCGCAGCGACTGCGAGCCCAGCTCGGCGCCGTCGACCTGCGCACCGCTGATCTCCGTGGCCGCCTTCACGCACGCCAGGTGCTGGCGCATCAGGCCCGGCTTGGCCCTACCCGCGCGAATCTTCTCGATGGACAGGGGCTGGCCCGTGACCACCGACAGCGCAAGGCTCGTACGCAGGATCTGGCCGCCGCCCTCGCCTTGCGAGCCGTCGAGTTCGATCATGCGCGGCCTCCTTCCTGGGCGTGCGATGCCGCCGCGTCGAAGCGCAGCACCGTCTCGCAAAGAAACGCATCGAGCCCCGCGCCTTCGGCTTGCGGCAGCGGCGTGATCGGCTCGGCCGCGTTGGCCGCCAGCTCGGCTTCGATGAATGCGTGGATGCCGGGCCAGCGCGGGCTGGTCGCGGCCTCACCGGCGCGCATCTTCACTTCGAGCAGCGCGTTGATCTCTTCGATGAGCGCGGCGTCGCGCACGGCGTCGAGCGTGTGCTGCGCCAGGCTGGCGAAGCGCATCGGCGGCACGCCGGGCTGCGTGCGGATCCAGCGCGCGGCCAGCAGCGGACGCAGCACGTAGAGGTACTTCTTGTAGCGCACCTCGTCGGCCTGCAGGTGCTCGCGGAAGTTCTTCTTTGCCATCGAGGTGTAGTGATGCCAAGCGCGCGCGTTGGAGAACACCGCCTCCGACAGCGCACGAAAACGCGGCATGGCCAGTGCGTCGTCGCGGTACACGATGGGCGAACGCAGCCATTCGAGCAGCGTCGGGTTCGACTCGCGCATCAGGCCGAGTGCCTTGCGCAGGTCCCAGCCGTTGACGTCAAGGTCGCCACTGATCGGCAGTTCGATCACGTCGCGGCGCGGCGCGACCGTGAGGTACCACGGCAGGCGGTTCACGTAGACGAAGCGCACGTCGTAGTCGCTGTCGGGCGAGGCAAAGCCCCAGCCGCGGCTGCCGGATTCGCAGGCGAACAGCACGGTCACGTCGTGCGTTGCTTCGATGTCGCGCAGGGCCTCCATGATCTGCGCGCGCATGACGGGCTCGATGGGATGGGCGGAGCGCAGGAGTTCCTGGGTGCTCATGAAAATCTCTTCTTCCTCATTGTTTTTCTACTGCCTGATCTTCTTCCATGCGATCAGGCGCGGGTGACGGTCACATGGCCTGCACTGTCGAGCTCGAACACGTCGAGGTCATTGGCCAGGAAGGCGTTGCCGCGGTAGTGAGCCTGGGTCTCGGCCATCAGTTGCGTCATGCCTTCTTCGTTCTGGTGGCGCGCGCTGAAGTGCGTCAACACAAGGTTGGGTATTTCCACGGACTGCGCGAACTCGGCCAGCAAGCGCGCCGAGCTGTGCATCGGGCCGGGGCCGACCCTGTCGAGCACATCCTGCGTGTAGGTGGCTTCGTGCACCAGCAACTGCGCACCCTGGCAGGCGTCGCGCAGCAGCGCGGGCTCGGCGTTGTCACCGCCCATCACCGCACTCGCCGTGTCGATCTGCGTTTCCGCGAAATCGGCACTGCGCAGCACCGCGCCGTTGAAGGGCACGTCTTCGCCGGTCTGCAGTGCGCGCCATGCCGGTCCGGGCGGCAGGCCCGTGGCCTTGAGTGCATCGGTCTTGAGCCGCGTGCGCCGGGTTTGCACCTGCACGCGATAGGCATGGCTGGGCACGCGATGGCGAAGCACGTGGCGCTCGATGCGCAGGCCCGGTGCCTCGTACACCAGCGGCTGCGTTTCGACATCCACGTGCTCGACCTCGTAGGGCAGGTGCAAGTCGGTCAACTGGCGCGTGGCCTGGAACCATTCCCACACCGGCAACGGCGCGACCAGCTTCAGCGGCTTCGTGCGCTTGCCCATGCCGGCGCTCGCGAGCAGGCCCGGCAAGCCATAGCAATGGTCGCCGTGGACATGCGTGATGCAGACGGCGGCCATGTCGTGCAGCGACAGCGGCGTCTGCAGCAGGCGGTGCTGCGTGCCTTCGCCGCAGTCGATCAGGAACCAGTCGGCGCCGAGCACCGTCTGCACGGCGAGACCGGAGACGTTGCGCTGGCGCGTGGGGGTGCCTGAAGAGGTTCCCAGAAAAGTCAGTTTCATCATCACTTCGATCACTCCCTGCGGATCAACGCGCACATCGCGGCATCGGCGGCGACGCGCTCCCAGCACCAGTATCGACGCCCACCCGCCGGGCGCGCCGCCACCATCGCCTTGAGCCTCTCGACCTGTTCAGCGTCACCCCAACGGGCCATCGTCTGGATCGCGACCACGCGCAGGCTCCACCATTTGCTTTGCAGCGCCGCTTCGACTTCGGCCACGGCCTTCTCGTTCGGCCTGGCTTGACCCAGCGCCCGAAGACGGTTCGTTTGCTCACCCAGAAGGTTCGCGCCCGGCCCGGTCGACCGCAACCGCTCCCGACGCACCCGACGGCATGCCAGGCAACGCACGGCACTGCTATCGATATGCCCGTGAGCAACCTCATACCACCACTTCTGCTGCTTCGCGGTCCACACTTCCTGGGCGCCGCAATCGCGGCACACGAAGGGCCGTGCGACATAGAAAACGGGCAGCGGCCCGTAGGTGTTGTGGTAGCGCAGGAGCACCGCCCGATCGGCCCGCTCCTGGTCCGGCAGATACGCCACGACCCTCGGCAACCGGGCGTCCGGCTCGAACGAACGTGTAGCCAGCGCCGCGGCGCGCTGGCGACGATGTGCCTTGATCTCGGCACGGCGTTGCTTGTTGCTCTTCATTTTTTTCAACCTTCGCAATGCGTTGCTACGAAGGCGGGCCGGATCTTCCGATGGCCTTCTATAGCTATAGCTCTTCCACTGTCACGACACCTTCGCCCGCAGCGAGTTGAACGATGCTGCCCAACACCTGTCGTGCAAAGCCGCTGTTCGCAAGCAGGCAGACCACAAAGCCATCGGCATCGATGCTGACCGAGGCCTGCGCCCATTCCGAAGACGTCGATGGCGGCGCCGGATAGAAATCCGCACGCTCGCCCTCGACGTTCAGATGGCCGCCGATGCCGGCCTTCCTGCAGATGCCTTGCGCGACATCGCGCGACGGCAAGGCGACCTTGACGCGGTACTCGATACCCATCGCGTCAACCCTTCACGCAGACGACCTGCTTGAGCGTGTAGACCACTTCCACCAGGTCCTTCTGCGCATCCATCACCGCGTCGATGTCCTTGTAGGCCATCGGGATCTCGTCGATCACGTCGGCGTCTTTTCGGCATTCGACGCCTTCGGTCGCCGCAATCTGGTCGGCGATGGTGAAGAGCTTCTTCGCCTTGGTACGGCTCATCTTTCGACCGGCGCCGTGGCTGCAGCTCATGAAGCTCTCGGGGTTGCCCTTTCCGCGCACGATGTAGCTCTTGGCGCCCATGCTGCCGGGGATGATCCCCAGCTCGCCGGCTTTGGCGCTCACCGCGCCCTTGCGGGTCACGAGCACGTCTTCGCCGAAGTGCGTCTCGCGGCTCACGTAGTTGTGGTGGCAGTTCACCGCTTCCACATGCGCCTCGAAAGGCTTGGTGATGACCTTGCGCGCGGCCGCGACCACGCGCTGCATCATCACTTCGCGGTTGGCACGCGCGAACTTCTGGGCCCAGCCCACCGCGCGCACGTAGTCGCCGAAGTACTTGGCGCCTTCCTCGAAGTACGCCAGGTCCTGATCGGGCAGGTTGCGCTGGTGCAGCTCGGCGTCTTTCTTCGCGAGTTCGATGAAGTGCGTACCGATGGCATTGCCCACGCCACGCGAACCCGAGTGCAGCATGAACCACACGGCGCCCGCTTCGTCGAGGCACACCTCGATGAAGTGGTTGCCCGTACCCAGCGTTCCCAGGTGCTTGTGGTTGTTCGTGTTCTTCAGGCGCGGGTAGTCCTCGCAGATCGCATCGAATTCATCCACCAGCGCAGACCAGGCCACGTCGGTTTCGTTCGGCGGCGTTTCCCACGAACCCTTGTCGCGGCCCATGCGCTTGGGGTTGCTTCCGTGCGGCACGGCCTTCTCGATCGCGGAACGCAGCGGGCCCAGGTTATCGGGCAGGTCGCGCGCGTTGAGCGTGGTCTTGCACGCCATCATTCCGCAGCCGATGTCCACGCCCACCGCAGCGGGAATGATCGCCTTGAAGGTCGGGATCACCGAGCCCACGGTCGCACCGATGCCGTAGTGCACGTCGGGCATGGCCGCGATGTGCTTGAACACGATGGGCAGGCGCGCGGCGTTCTCGAGCTGCTTCTGCGCTTCGTCTTCGACGGGCACGCCGTTCGTCCACATCTTCACGGGGACGCCGTTGGCCACTTCATGGAGCTTGTAGTTCGTCATTTTTCTTTCCTTCTCTCTGTCTCTCTGTTCAATCTCTGCTTACTTGCAAGAGGCCCAGGAGGCCCAGGGCCACTTCTTGAATGCCGCGATGAGTCCCTCGTACGTGCGGAGCGGAAAATCGTGCTCCACCCAAAGCTCGCGGTACTTCGCAAGCCCCACGTCCGCATAGATGCGCTCCAGGATCGCGTGGATGTTGCGCACCAGGTCCACGCGCCGGATGGTGCCGTGGTCCAGAACCTCGAAGTCGTCCATCGCGGTGATGCCCCAGCTTGCCCAATCGCGATAGCGGCGCAGCTCGAAAGCCAGGTCTTCCTTGTCGCCCGTCACAACGAGGTGGACTTCTCCGGGCTCGTCCATGAAGACCGCCGAGGCTTGCTGTGCACCCTTCACCAGATCGAGCCCCATGCGCGCCAGGTCGCCCAGCGAATCGTGCAGGTACGACACGGCAAAGTCCATCGGACCGGCATCGGCGCGAAAGCTCAGCGTGGCCCAGCCGGTACCGCTCAGTACGTAGGCGATCCGTTCGTGGGGGCGATCTTCTTCCAACATATCTTCTTTCTTCCGTTCAACGACAACAACGTTCGTTCATTGATTGATTGATTCATTCATTCGCAGATGGTGGACACGGCGGGATTCGAACCCGCATCAATACGGCGACCATGGTTCTTGAGTCCGATGGCCCAGTCGACGATTGGAAACGCGCGCCAGTGACAGACCCGTCATCGGAGCCAGCACCTGCATCCTCAACCTTGCTCGTCAACCGACTTTCCCGCCGTACCTGGTCTTACCCAGGCTGCCGGCAATTTCAAACATTTTTGGCAGTGGCGCTCCCTTCTGTGCCTGCGTGCCCTTGTCTCTTTCACTCAGGACTCAAGAACCGTTCGGCCGAAGCGTCACCAGTCCGTTGAGCACCTGGTCCAGACCGCCGACCACCGAGATCTTGTCGATCCGCTCAGCCACGCGCTCCAGCGTTTCCAGTTCCTTCATCCGCAATGCGACGGGGTTTCCCTCCATCACCTTGGCGGTGTTCAGCAGCGAGCGCGTGGCCGCGGTTTCCTCACGGCGACGGATCACGTTGGCCTGGGCCGACTTCTCGGCCTCGACCACCTGCGCGAGGATGGTCTTCATCTCGCCCGGCAGGATGATGTCCTTCACACCCACGCTCTCCAGTGCAATGCCCGAACCTTCCAGACGCTCGCGCACCTGCGCCAGCACCGTCTGGTCGATCGCCGCCTTGTTCTCCAGCAACGCGTCCAGCGTCTGCTCACCCACGGCCGCACGCAGCCCAAATTGCAGTTCGCGATACACATGCTCCGCCGGCTTCGGCATCTGCGCCATGGCCTGCCGCACATCAAGGAAGCGCCACACCGCCGACAAGTTCAGCCGCAGCCCCACCTTGTCGCGGGTCAGGATTTCCTGGCCGCTCACCTCGGCGATCTGCGCGCGCAGATCCACGCTGGTCACCGCCACCTGGCGGTTGAAGCGCCAGAAACCATGGTTCCCCGGCGGCAGCATCGCCTGCATCTGACCCTCGAGCATCAGCACGCCGGCATGAAATTCGGGCACCTGCACCAGCAGCACGCCGTCAAGTCCCTGCACCGCACGCGGACGCAGGGCCACGCTCTGCAGCTTCGCCAGCAGTTCGGCCGGCAGGCGCGCGTCGGCCGACACATCGATCACGTCGATGCGCTGCTCGCGCAGCCCACGCCAGTACAGCTTGCGCGTGGCGGGCGGCAGGATCTGCACCAGCACGCCGTCTTCATGGCGCAGGCCAACCTGCGTCTCGCCGAGCGACACCTGCACGAACTCGCGCTCGACCAGTTCGGGCTCGCGTGCCAGGAAGTAGTCGACCAGTTCGTGTTCGAACACTGGATCGGCAAGCGAGAAACGCTCCAGCTGCACGGTATCGAAGCCCGTGAACACGCGGTGCTTTCCCGGGCCAAGCAGTTGCTCGAAGTCGCCGTTGCGCAGCAGCAGCGCGCGTTCGTTCTTCTTGATGTTGATTTGTTGGAAGCCCAGCATTTTTGTTCTCTCCTCGTTGTGCGGTTTCGCTGTTCGTTTCGTTCGTTCGGTCAGTCAACAGACATTCATTCGTCATTCAATCCAGGCCCACAAAGGGCAGGCGGCGGACACTGCGGGAGTCAAGGCCTGTCGTGCAGCGGTCGCGCGGCTCGGGGAGTGCCTCCTGTCGTTGCATGTGCAACGTCCCCACTTCCCACGCCGTCGATGGCTGCACGCAGTTCCTTGCCACACACACGGTGCGCAAGCCGCCTGCGCTTGGCACGGTGTCGCGCGCTGCAGGGCCTCTTTGCCCTGCCCCACACGCTCCGGTGTGCCGGGGCGGGGAGCTTTCGCTCCATCAGATGGCGGTGCAAGCACCGCCGGGGTTTTTCGCGGGAATCGAACCCGCAACGCCGCGTGGTTAGCACGGTGCTCAACCTTGAGCGGAACTGAATCAAGTTCAGTTGCCCGACAGTTCAACAGCGACACACCGCGAACCCAAGACAGGATCTGATCTGCGGCGCCGGGCCGCTTTCATGCGGCACCTGTGAGCGGATGAACTGCATCCGGACGGGTTATCCATTGCAGCAGGCGTGCCAGCTCGCGCGGATGCATGCCAGAAAGCAGCTCGGATTAACCCAAGTCATTGATGTGCATTGGAAATTTCTTTTCCCAGCCATCTTTCGCTCTTGCTTCCATCTGCTAGCATTTCTTGAATTTTTATAAATTGAGCTAGTTTTATATCCATGAAACCCATCGTCGTCATCGGCTTCCTCGGCACCCAGCTCGATGCTGGCCAGGGCGCTGGCCGCTGGAACAAGTGGCGCCCCACGGTCTCGCTGGCCCAGCACGAGGACATGGTCGTCTCGCGCATGGAGCTGCTCTACACCTGGCGGCACAAGGCGCTGGCCGAAGTGGTCAAGGCCGACATCGTTTCCGTCTCGCCCGAGACCACCGTCAATCTCGTGCCGCTCGACCTTGCCGACCCGTGGGATTTCGGCGAGGTCTACACGCGCCTGTACGACTGGGCGCGTGCCTACACCTTCGACACCGAGCACGAGCAGTACTGGACGCACATCACCACCGGCACGCACGTCGCGCAGATCTGCATGTTCCTGTTGTCCGAATCGCGCGTGGTGCCCGGCGTGCTGGCGCAGACCTCGCCGCCCAAGCGGCAGCGCGAAGGCGAGGCCGGCAAGTGCACGCTGATCGACCTCGACCTGTCACGCTACGACGTGATCGCGCGGCGTTTCGGCGCCGAGCAGCGCGACGCGGTCGCTTTTCTCAAGAGCGGCATCGCCACGCGCAACGCGCGCTTCAACGCACTCATCGACGAGATCGAACGCGTGGCCGTGCGCTCGCGCGCGCCGATCCTGCTGGTCGGGCCGACGGGCGCGGGCAAGTCGTTCCTGGCGCGGCGCATGTTCGAGCTGAAGCAGGCGCGGCACCAGATGACGGGGCCGTTCGTCGAGGTGAACTGCGCCACGCTGCGCGGCGACGGCGCCGCGTCCACGCTGTTCGGGCACAAGAAAGGCTCTTTCACCGGTGCGGCGAGCGACCGGCCCGGGCTGCTGCGCACCGCACACCAGGGCGCGTTGTTCCTCGACGAGATCGGCGAACTGGGTCTCGACGAGCAGGCCATGCTGCTCAAGGCCATCGAAGAAAAGCGCTTCTTCCCCGTGGGGGCGGACAAGGAAGTGGAGAGCGACTTCCAGCTCATCGCCGGCACCAACCGCGATCTGCGCAGCGATGTGGCGCAAGGCCGCTTTCGCGAAGACCTGTTCGCGCGCATCAACCTCTGGACGTACGACCTGCCCGGCCTTGCGCAGCGGCCCGAAGACATCGAGCCCAACATCGACCACCTGCTGGCCATTCACGCCACCGAGAACCACCGCGTTGTGCGCTTCAACGCCGAGGCGCGCGCGGCCTACCTGCGCTTTGCGCAAAGCAGCGAAGCGGTCTGGAGCGGCAACTTCCGCGACCTCTCGGCCAGCGTGACGCGGCTGGCCACGTTGGCGGATGGCGGGCGCATTCCGGTGGCGCTGGTCGATGCGGAAATCGCGCGGCTGCGGTGGCTGTGGAAGCACGCGGGGCCGGTGGTGGCCGCGAGTCATGGCGACATCATCGACCTCGACGCATTGCTCGGCGACGAGCGCGCGGCTGCGCTCGATCTGTTCGACAGGTTGCAGCTCGAAGCCGTGGTGCGCGTCTGCCGGCAGTCGCGCAGCCTGTCGGATGCGGGCCGGCAACTCTTCCAGGCCTCGCGTGCGCAGCGCAGCGTGGTGAACGATGCGGACCGCCTTCGCAAGTACCTGGCGAAGTTCGGCGTCGAGTGGAGCCGCATCGCCGACGCCTGAGCTATCCTCCGCGCCGATGGCCATCTCCGCATTCGCAGTCAAGGTCCCGGCAGCCGAAGCGCTCGTGGGAGACCTGCGCCGCAGGTACGACGCCACCGTGGCGCTCGGCGTGCCGGCACACATCACCGTGCTCGTTCCATTCATGGACCCGGCGCTGATCACACCGGACGTGCTGGCGCTCGCACAGCGTGTGCTGGACCGCACGACTTCGTTCACGTTCTCATTGAGCGAGGTCGGGCGCTTTCCGGAAACGGCCTACCTCGCGCCGGAACCAGCCGAGCCATTCGTCGCGATGACCTTGGCGATGGCAGATGCCTTCCCCGGCTTCCCACCTTACGAAGGTGCGTTCGAAGGCGTGATCCCGCATTTGTCCGTGGCGCATGGCAACGCGCTCGATGCGGACGCGGCGGCCATCGAATTGCAGGCACGGCTTCTTGCGTCGGGCCCTGTGCATGCGACGTGCACAGAGGTCACACTGATCGAAAACTCTTCCGGTCGCTGGCAAGACCTGCATGTCTTCCAGCTTCCTCCTGCAGGAGCCCGAGCGATGCGCAACGTTCTCTTCATCTGCAGCCGCAACCAGTGGCGCAGCCCGACGGCCGAGCAACTCTGGCGCCGGCATCCGCTGATCTCGGCCCGCTCGGCCGGCACCAGCCCGAATGCGCGGCACCGCGTGTCCATCGACGACATCGAATGGGCCGATCTCATCCTCGTGATGGAAGAAAAGCACAAGTCGCGGCTGGTGGCCGAGTTCAAACGGACACTGGAACACAAGCCGATCCACGTGCTCGACATACCCGACGAATACAAATACATGGACCCGGCGCTGATCGAGGAACTCGAACGCTCGGTGCCATCGATTCTTGGAATCGACTGACAACATCAACAACACATGACAGAAACCTACATCAGCACAGACGTCGAATCCGACGGCCCCATCCCTGGGCCGCATTCGATGCTGAGCTTCGGCTCGGCCGCCTACACGGCGGACAAGCAACTCCTTTCCACGTTCAGCGCCAACCTGCACACCTTGCCCGGCGCCGAAGCCGACCCCAGAACCGCCGCATGGTGGAAGACGCAACCCGAGGCATGGGCCGCGTGCCGCTCGGACCTGCAGGACCCGGCGCACGCCATGAAGAACTACGTGAGCTGGCTCAAGGGCCTGCCCGGCCGGCCGGTGTTCGTGGCCTACCCTGCGGGCTTCGACTTCATGTTCGTCTACTGGTACCTCATCCGCTTCGCGGGCGAGAGCCCATTCAGCCACTCGGCGCTCGACATGAAGACGTTCGCGATGGCGATGCTGAAGATCGGCTACCGCGACAGCACCAAGCGCGCGATGCCGCGGCGCTGGTTCGACAAGCTGCCGCACACGCACGTGGCGCTCGACGACGCCATCGAGCAAGGTGCGCTCTTTTGCAACATGCTCGCGGAAAACCACGCGGCGAAGGCACAGCAGCCATGAGCATCGGCCACATCGTTCGCCGCTGGTGCAGGCTCGCGCTGTGCGCGGTGCCGTTCATGCTGGCCGGCTGTGTGCAGTCGATGTTCTATTACCCCGACAGCGTGCGCTACGAAACGCCCGATGTGCTGGGCCTGCGCTACGAGCCCGTGCAGTTCAACAGCGCCGACGGCACCCGCCTGAGCGGCTGGTTTCTTCCGGCGGCGGATCGCAAGAACCCGAAGGAGGCCAAGGGCACGGTGGTTCACTTCCACGGCAATGCGCAGAACATGAGCACGCACTGGCGCTTCGTGGCCTGGCTGCCGAAGCAGGACTACAACGTCTTCGTTTTCGACTACCGCGGCTACGGTGAATCGGCGGGCAAGCCAGAGCCCAAGGGCGTGTTCGAAGATTCCAATGCCGCGCTGAACTACGTGCGCTCGCGCAGCGACGTCGACCCCGAGCGGCTGTTCGTCTTCGGGCAAAGCCTGGGCGGCACCAACGCGATCGCGGTGGTGGGCTCGGGCAACCGCGCGGGCGTGAAGGCCGTGGCCATCGAGTCGACCTTCTATTCGTATTCGGCGATTGCCAACGACAAGCTGTCGGGCGCGGGCCTGCTGGTCAGCGACACCTACGCGGCGTCGAAGTTCGTCGCGGCGATCTCGCCGATTCCGCTGCTGCTGATCCACGGCACGGCGGACCATGTGATTCCATCCACGCATTCGCAACGCCTGCTGGCCGATGCGCGCGAGCCCAAGCGCCTGATCGAAGTACCGGGCGCCGGCCACCTCGAGCCGATGACGGCGCTGAGGTTCGGCCACACCTACCGGCAGGCACTGACCGATTTCTTCGAGGCCTCGATGCAACCGGCCTCGCAACAATGACGGCGACGACGCTGATGAAGCACTTCGATGAAGCCGCGACCCGCGCACCGCTGGACTTCGAACGGCTGGTGCCCGCATTGCGCGAGGCCTTCGCAGCCGAGGCACAGGTGCCGCCGCGCCACGTGCACAGCATCGAGACGACGGGCGCCGACCCGGGCGGCAAGGGCACCGTGCTCATCATGCCGGCGTGGAGCGACGCGGGCTTTCTCGGCATCAAGACCATCAACATCTTTCCCGGCAACAGCGCGCGCGGCCTGCCTGGGCTGCATGCGACCTATGTGCTGTACGACGCGCGCACCGGTGTGCCGCTGGCGATGATGGATGGCAACGAGATCACCGCGCGCCGTACGGCGGCCGCATCGGCGCTCGGCGCCTCTTTTCTTGCGCGCAAGGATGCGCGCCGCCTGCTGGTGCTGGGCACCGGCCGCATCGCGCGCATGCTGCCCGCCGCACATGCGAGCGTGCGGCCCATCGACGAGGTGTGGGTGTGGAACCACCGCACCGAAGGCGCCGAGGCGCTGGCCGCGCAATGGCGCGCCGAAGGCTGGAATGCGCGGGCTGCCCCGGATCTCGAAGCAGCTGTGCGCGAGCACGCCGACATCGTGAGCTGCGCCACGCTGGCCACCGCGCCCCTGGTGCGCGGCGAATGGCTCGCGCCGGGCTCGCACCTCGACCTGATCGGCAGCTTCACGCCCGCGATGCGCGAGGCCGATGCGCAGTGCTTCGTTGGCGCACGCACCTATGTCGACACGAACGAGGCCCTGCAGAAATCGGGCGACCTGCTCGACGCGATGGCTGCCGGCACCCTGCACGCGCAAGACGTTCAGGGCACGCTGGCCGAACTGTGCCGCGGCGAACGCGCGGGCCGCGCGGACGATGAAGAGCGCACCGTGTTCAAGGCGGTGGGCAGCGCGCTCGAAGACCTGACGGCCGCCACGCTGGTGTGGAAAAGCGCGGACCCGACCTGAGCGTGGCCAGTGCCGCCCGTGCACCTCTTGAGGGTTAGTCCCAATCGTTGTTTCACCTAGGCAGCCCGATTTACGGACCATGCACAGGGGAAACTCGACGCATGGCGCCCGCCACCGAAGAGCGGCCCTGGTTTGTTCATGGCACGGAACTTGAAAGCCACGAACCAGGAACCGACTTCAGGCGAGAGACGCATACGTCATACGGCGGATAGCGCTGCTCCCCCGACTGCCAGTAACCTGCAAACGCGATGAATACCGAGGGCCAGCCGCATGCTCACCATCCTTCAAAAAGCCAGCATCCTCAGCAAGGTGGGATTCGACGTACCGGCCCGCCCGGACGACGATCTCTCGACCAATGCCGTCATCGGCTCTTCCGTGAAACCCGAGGGCATTTCCCAGAAGGCGCATGACTGGGCCAAGGCCATCGAGACCCTGTACGTGGCCTACGTCGCGACCCGCGCCGCCAAGAGCCTGCGAGACGCCGAGGAAGTACGACAAACCGCCATGCTGCAACGGCTTTCGTCCCAGGCCTACGCCGCCTGAGCCCTTCTTTGCTGTGGCCGCCCTTCGGCAGCGAGTGGGCGCGGCGCTAGCGGCTCGCGCTCACCAGCAGCATCATCGGCCGCTCGCGCTCTTCGGCCAGCGACGGCACCGCCGCAACCTGCGCGTCGGTCGGGCCCCACTCCTGCACGTGATCGATGTGAAAGCCCGCGCGCACCAGCGTGTTCAGCAAGGTGCCCATGGTGCGGTGCTGCTTGATGACGCCTTCGGCCAGCCAGTTCGTGGTGCGTGGCCCTTCCATCTGGTAGCTGTCGAGCGGCCATGACTTGCGCCCCTGGGCGTCGGTGTGCCAGCCCGGGTTGCGGGGTGCCATGAAGATCGGGTGCTCGATCGAAAACACCAGCCGGCTTCCGGGCACCAGCGCGGCATGCACCGTGTCCAGCAATGTGCCGAGGTCTTCGATGTAGTGAAAGGCGAGCGAGCTGTAGGCGAAGTCGATCGACTGCGGTGGCAGCGCCAACGCATCGAGATCCGCACGCACATAGGAAATGGCGCTGTCCGCGCCGAAGGCCTGGGCCTTTTCGAGCATGCGTTGCGACACATCGAGCCCGAGCACCGAGGCCGCCCCTTGCGTGCGCGCCCATCGGCAGAACCAGCCAAGGCCACAGCCCAGGTCGGCCACCCGCAGGCCTTGCAGGCGCGGCACCAGCGCACGCAGCGCGGGCCATTCGGGCGCGCCGTCGAGCCCATGCACGGAGCGCGGCAGTTGCTGGTAGCCCTCGAAGAAAGCGGGCGTGTCGTAGATGTTCTGGGCCATGGGGAGTCCTTGCTGTGCAGCAGCTCCATTATTTCCCTGGCCCGGGCGACGACGCGCCCTTCTCAGCACCGGAAGAGCGGCCTGCGCAGCCGCTCACGCCCCGGTGTTGATTTGCTTGCTTACTTGCCTTGGGCGGCGGTCAGCGCCGGGTTCTGCATGGTCGAGATCACCTTGCTGTTCACGCGCGAGCCGCTGGTCACGTTCTGGTCGGGTGCGGCGGCGGTGGCCACGGCTTCCTGGTAGACCTGTGCCGGATCGCGGCTGGACGTGAACGGATCGGCACCGCGCGAGCCGCGCGTCACGTTCTGGTTGGGGGCGTGCGCCGTCTCGACGGCCTGCTTGTAGACGGCTTCCGGATCGGCCGTGGAGGTGAACGGATCGGCACCGCGCGAGCCGCGGGTGACGTTCTGGTTCGGTGCGTGGGCAGCGGCAACGGCTTCGGCCTGGACGGCTTCGCGGGTGCGGCCGACGGACTGCTGGGCCTGGGCGGAAGCGACGGCCAGAACGGCGAATGCGGCGGCGAGGGCGAGCTTGGAGGTCTTCATGTTCGTGTCTTTGAGAGTTGTCTGGAGGGTTCGTCCGAGGATGCGGGAAAACCCTTAGCGAGGTTAGTGACCGCAAAAGGCAGTTCTGTGACGGCCCTCAGCGGCACTGGGCTGCCGCTGCATGTATCAACGCCCCGCATCCGCTTCTGTTAGGGCGACCACGCGCCCGTCTCTCCCGTCTCTCAAAGGTCCGCGCGCGCGATTCCGGGGCTCAGGCCTTGGCCGCGGCCGGGGTCACGCGAAACGAGATCCCGAACCGGTTGAAGGCATTCATCAGGCCGATGGCATAGGTGAGATCGGCAAGCTCCTTGTCGCCGAACTCTGCGGTGGCAGCCGCGTAGTCCGCATCGGGAACGCCCGTTTCCGCCACACGGGTGACGGTTTCGGCCCAGGCGAGCGCGGCGCGTTCGCGGCGGCTGAAGAGTTCGCCGGCCTCGCGCCACACGGGCACCAGCACGAGCTTATCCACCGCGAGGCCGGCCTTGAGCAGATCGCGCGAATGCATGTCGATGCAATAGGCGCAGCCATTGATCTGCGAAACCCGCAGGTACACGAGATCGACCAGCTGCTTGGGAAGGCCGCTTTTCTGGAGGGCGACGTACACCCCGCCGAAAGCCTTGTAGACCTCGGGAGACGCCTGGGTGTAGTCGATGCGATGGCTCATGAAAAATCCTTTTTCTACGTGGAGCGTGCCGATTGGAAAGGACCTCATCGTGCAGGATCCTCGTCCCATGCAGAAGAGCCAAGATCGTTGTTTTGCTCTGGGCCATGTTCTTTCCGCACCGGTTCTCGCCGCCACGCTCGTCCTCGACAGCCCACAGTCACAGCCGGCTGCTACCCACTGCATGCCCGCGCTTCGAATAATGCAAACACGGTCGGCGCATGCCTCGACGCACTCCCAATCGCGCACGAACCGGCTTTCAACTTCACTCCGAAGGAGACAAACGAAATGGCTCGCAAGATCCTGATGCTCTGCGGCGACTATGGCGAAGACTACGAAACCATGGTGCCCTTTCAAACCCTGCTCGCCGTGGGCCACACGGTGCACGCCGTGGCACCCGACAAGAAGGCCGGCGACTGGGTGCACACCGCCATCCACGACTTCGAAGGCGCGCAGACCTACAGCGAGAAACCGGGCCACCGCTTCACGCTGAACGCCAACTTCGCCGACGTGCGCCCCGAGGCGTATGACGCGCTCGTCATTCCCGGCGGACGTGCACCCGAGTACCTGCGCATGCACAGCCGCATGGTCGAGATCACACGGCACTTTCTCTCGGCCGACAAGCCCGTGGCGGCCGTCTGCCACGGCGCGCAACTGCTCGCGGCCACGGGGCTGCTCAAGGGCCGCAAGGTCTCTGCATATCCGGCCTGCCAGGTCGAGGTCGAGCTGGCGGGTGCCGAGTACATGGGCATTCCGGTCGACCAGGCCGTGACCGATCGCAACCTCGTCACCGCGCCGGCATGGCCCGCGCATCCGGCGTGGCTCGCGCAGTTCCTGGTGGTGCTGGGCACGCGCATCGCGCACTGACCGAGCCCCACGGCTCGACGGGCGGCGCTACAGTGCGTGCGTCGCCCATCTCACCCCGAAAGAAGGAGGCCGCCCATGTGCGAAGTCTTCATCAGTGCCGACCCGCAAAGCTACGACGCGCGCACGCGCTCGGTGCGGTTGCACGGCGTCGTGACCAGCATCCGGCTCGAGAACCTGTTCTGGCAGGTGCTGGAAGAGATCGCGCAGCGCGACGGCATGGTCGTGGTGCAGCTCATCGAGCGGCTCTACGACGAGCTGGTCGCGGCACGCGGCGAGGTCGGCAACTTCGCGTCGTTTCTTCGGGTGTGCGCCTTGCGCTACGAGGCGATGGTGGCGCAGGGGCGGATTCCGGCCGATACGTCGGTGGCGATCCGCTCGCTGGATGCGAAGGCGGTGCTGCACGAACTCCCCGAAGGCTGGGGACGGTCGCAGCAGCAATTGCCGTCCACCAAGAACAGCGTGCGCCCGTTCCGCACCGCGGCGCAGCGGCAGGCGTGAAGAAGGCCTGAGGGCCGATCCGGCTCGACGGCCTCGCGCCCTGCCGCCGCCGATCGCGCTCAGTCCAGCGAAACGTTCGCCTTGCGGATCACGTCGGTGAACCGCGTCGTCTCGCTCGCCACGAACTGGTCGAACTGCGGCCGAGTGGTCGGGAACGGCTCATACCCGAAGCTCTTGAACTTCTCCAGCACGTCGGGTTCGGCCAGGCCCTTCTCGATGTCGCGCTTGATCTTCTCGGTGACCGATGCGGGCAGGCCCTTCGGCACGGCGATGGCGTTCCAGCCGATCACCTCGAAGCCCTTGGGGCCACCCGATTCGCCGACGGTCGGCACGTCGGGGAATGCGGCCACGCGCTGCGGTGCCGCGGCCGCCAGAAAGCGCAACTTGTTCGCGCGCTGCAGCGGGCCGGCCGTGGCGCTGGTACCCAGTGCAAAGGCCAGCTCGCCGGTTGCGACCGAGGTGTAGAGCTGCGTGGTTTCCTTGTAGACGATGTGCTCCATCTGCGTGCCGGTGGCCGACTCGAAAAGCTCCGAGCCCAGGTGCACCGGGTTGCCGACCGACCATGAGCCGTAGTCGAGCTTGCCGGGGTTGGCCTTGGCGTCGGCGATCAGGTCGCCGATGGTCTTGTACTTGCTGTTCGTGGCAACGGTGAAGAAGAAGTAGGTCTTGAAGAGCGGCAGCAGCGCGTCGAAGTCCTTGCCGGTGTCGTAGGGCAGCTTCTTGAACAGCGCGGGGTAGGCGGCCAGGTGCACGTTGTCGAGCACGATGATGTCGTGGCCGTCTTTCGCACCGCGCTTGAAGGCGTCGATGGCGATGAAGCCGTTGCCGCCCGGACGGTTCTCGACCACCACGGGCTGGCCCCAGGCGCGCGAGAGCTTGTCGGCCACGAGGCGAGCCACGCCATCAGGGCCGCCACCCACCGGGAACGGCGTGATGATGCGCACCGGCTTGGTAGGAAAGGCTTGTTGCGCCGATGCGGTGGCAGGCACCAGCGCGGCGGCGGCAAGCGCCAGCGCGGCCAGGCCGACACCGCGGCGCGTTGTCTTGGTCTTCTTCATTCTCTGATCCTCTTCTTTCGATCCTCTTGTTTGAAAAAAAGCCATCGGGCCGCTGTATGCGCGGCTTCCGATGGCTTGTTTGCTGGCTTCTTTTTGTTGTCGTGTGTGGGTGCTGCGGCGTCAGACGCGTTCGAGAATCACCGCGATGCCTTGGCCCACGCCGATGCACATGGTGCACAGCGCGTAGCGGCCGCCGCCCTTGTGCAGCTGGTTGACGGCCGTGGTGGCCAGTCGGGCACCGCTGGCGCCGAGCGGGTGGCCCAGCGCGATGGCGCCGCCGTTGATGTTCACGCGCGCGTCGTCGTCCTTCAGGCCCAGCAGGCGCAGCACGGCAAGGCCTTGCGCCGCGAAGGCTTCGTTGAGTTCGATGACGTCGATCTGGTCGATGGTGAGGCCCGTGAGCGCCAGCACCTTCTGCGTGGCGGGCGCGGGGCCGATGCCCATGATGCGCGGCGCAACGCCGGCGGTGGCCATGCCGACCACGCGGGCGCGCGGCGTGAGGCCATGCTTGGCGGCGCTGGCTTCGTCGGCCAGCAGCAGCGCGCAAGCGCCGTCGTTCACGCCGCTGGCATTGCCGGCCGTCACGGTGCCGTCGGGGCGCACCACGCCCTTGAGCTTGGCCAGCGACTCCATGCTCGTCTCGCGCGGATGCTCGTCCTTGTTGACGATGATCGCGTCACCCTTCTTCTGCGGCACGCTCACGGGCACGATCTCGGCGTCGAAGAAGCCCGACTTCTGCGAGGCCACTGCGCGCAGCTGCGAATTCAGCGCCATCAGGTCTTGCGCTTCGCGCTCGATCTTGTAGTCGGTGGCGACGTTCTCGGCCGTTTCGGGCATGGAGTCGACGCCGTACTGCGCCTTCATGAGCTTGTTGACGAAGCGCCAGCCGATGGTGGTGTCGTACACCGCGTTGTTGCGGCTGAAGGCGCTCTCGGCCTTGGGCATGACGAAGGGTGCGCGGCTCATGCTTTCGACACCGCCGGCGATCATCAGGCCCGCTTCACCAGCGCGAATCGCGCGTGCCGCCGTGCCGACCGCGTCGAGGCCCGAACCGCACAGGCGGTTGATGGTGGCGCCGCCGAGTTCGATCGGCAGGCCCGCCAGCAGCGCCGACATGCGCGCGACGTTGCGGTTGTCTTCGCCAGCCTGGTTGGCGCAGCCGTAGAGCACGTCGCTCACGGCCTGCCAGTCGACGTTCTTGTTGCGTTCCATCAGCGCGCGCAGGGGCACGGCGCCGAGGTCGTCGGTGCGCACGCTGCTGAGCGAACCGCCGTAGCGGCCGAAGGGAGTGCGAACGGCGTCGCAGATGAAGGCTTGCTTGGTCATGGTGTGTCTCTTCTTGGTGGCTTGGATGGAGTCAATCAGGCGGCGATGGGCAGGCCGACGAGCTTTTCGAGTTCTTCGCGGGTCAGGCCCTCGACGAGGTCGACCAGCTTCAGGCCCTGCGGCGTGCATTCGAGCGTGGCGAGGTCGGAGTACACGCGCTTGACGCAGCCGATGCCGGTCAGCGGATAGGTGCATTCCTGCACCAGCTTGCTGGCGCCCTGCTTGGTGAGCAGGTCCATCATCACCCAGGTCTGCTTGGCGCCGATGGCCAGGTCCATTGCACCGCCGACGGCGGGAATGGCGTCTTTCTCGCCGGTGTGCCAGTTGGCAAGGTCGCCGGTGGCCGACACCTGGAAGGCGCCGAGCACGCAGATGTCGAGGTGGCCGCCGCGCATCATCGCGAAGCTGTCGGCGTGGTGGAAGAACGCGCCGCCCGGCAGCAGCGTGACGGGCTGCTTGCCGGCGTTGATGAGGTCGTAGTCTTCTTCGCCGGCCTCGGGCGCGGGGCCCATGCCGAGAATGCCGTTCTCGCTTTGCAGGATGACCTCGCGGCCCTGCGGCAGGTGGTTGGCCACCAGCGTGGGCTGGCCGATGCCGAGGTTGACGACGGCGCCGTCGAAGATGTCCTGCGCCACGCGGGCGGCGAGCTGGTCCTTGGTGCGACGTGTGTACGTGGTGGTCATGGTCATGCTGCCTTCTTGAAGCCACCCGCTTGCGTGGCGACACGTTCGATGCGCACCACCTGGTGCACGAAGATGCCCGGGGTCACGATGGTCTCGGGGTCGAGGGTGCCGAGTTCGGCGATGTCGTGCACGGTGGCGACGGTCTTCTTCGCGGCCATGGCCATCACCGGGCCGAAGTTGCGCGCGGCCTTGCGGTAGACCAGGTTGCCCCAGCGGTCGCCACGCTCGGCCTTGATGAGCGCCACGTCGCCGTGGATGGGGTACTCGAGCACGTACTGCTTGCCGTCGATCTCGCGGGTTTCGCGGTTGCCTGCGAGCTGCGTGCCGTAGCCGGTGGGGCAGAAGAAGGCACCGATGCCGGCGCCCGCCGCGCGGATGCGCTCGGCCAGGTTGCCCTGGGGCACGAGTTCGAGTTCGATCTTGCCGCTGCGATAGAGCCCGTCGAACACCTGGCTGTCGGCCTGGCGCGGAAAGCTGCAGATGATCTTGCGCACGCGGCCGGCCTTGAGCAGCGCCGCAAGCCCGGTCTCGCCGTTGCCCGCGTTGTTGTTGACGACGGTGAGGTCTTTGGCGCCCTGCTCGACGAGGCCGTCGATGAGTTCGCCGGGAATGCCGGCGGTGCCGAAACCGCCGATGAGAACCGTGGCGCCGTCTTGGATGCCTGCGAGGGCATCGGCGACCGAGCGCGCGATCTTGTTGATCATGAAGCTTGTCTCCGGAAGTGAAGAAAGAAACCGAACTGTCGAGCCACCCGATTGCCTGTGGCACGCGTGAGCAAACGGTCTGTCTGTCCGAGCCATCGGGTCGATTCTGCGAATCGCCAAATTGTTCGTCTAAAGAACATTTGTTCGTATAATGAATTTTAAAGAGGATCGCTCACCATGGCAACCCAGACGACATCACCCGACACACCCGCCCCCGGCGACAGCTACGTGCAGTCCTTTGCACGGGGGTTGCAGGTGATCCGTTCGTTCAGCGCGAGCGCACCGCGCCAAACGCTGAGCGAAGTGGCGGCCGGCAGCGGGCTCACGCGGGCGGGCGCGCGGCGCATCCTGCTCACGCTGCAGACGCTGGGCTATGTGGTGACCGACGGCAAGCTCTTCACGCTCACGCCGCGCATCCTCGACCTGGGCTTTGCCTACCTGTCGTCGATGCCCATCTGGAACCGCGCCGAGCCGGTGATGGAAGCGCTGGTGCAGCAGGTGCAGGAGTCGTGCTCGGCGGCCGTGCTCGACGCGACCGACATCGTCTACGTGCTGCGCGTGCCGACGCATAAGATCATGCGCATCAGCCTGGGCGTGGGCTCGCGCCTGCCCGCTTACTGCACCTCGCTCGGGCGACTGCTGCTGGCCGACCTGGAAGACGACGAAGTGCGCGCGCGGCTCGAAGCCTCGAACATCGAGGCGCTGACCAAGCACACGGTGACCGACATCGATGCGTTGATGGCCAAGGTGGCCCAGGCGCGCAAGCAGCAGTGGTGCCTGGTGAACCAGGAACTCGAAGAAGGGCTGATCTCGGTGGCCGCGCCGATCATCAATGGCCAGGGGCGCATGGTGGCCGCGCTCAACATCAGCGGGCAGGCCAATCGCACGAATGCGAAGGTGATGCAGGAGACGATGCTGCCGGCGCTGATCGATGCAGCCAGGCAGGTGTCGCGGCTGCTTTAAACCATCCCGTCAGGCCTCCGAGTGAATGCCCTTCATGATGATCACGCCACCCAGGCGCGTCGTGTCGGCGCGCATGCGCCTGGCGAGCGCGTCGGGCGATCCCGGTTGTGCCTGCCAGCCGGTCTTCAGCAAGGCCTCGGCCACTTCCGGTGAACTGATCACCTCGACCAGCGCGCCATTGAGCCGTGCCACCGCGGCCGGCTTCATGCTCGCGGGCGCGGCCAATGCGGTCCATATCTCGAGGTCGGCACCGCGCACGTCGGCGTCGCGGATGGTGGCCAGTTCGCCGGCCAGTGGGCTGCGCTCGGGCGAGGTCACGCCGATGGCCTTGAGCTTGCCCGACTTGAGGTGCGGCAGCGCCAGGCCCGGCGGCAGCAGCGCGAGCTGGATCTCACCCGCCAGGAGGCCCGCGATCACCTGCGGGTTGCCGGTGTAGGGCTTGTGCTGCGCGGTGATGGCCGCGCGGCTCTTGATGAGCTCCATGCCCAGGTGACCCACCGTGCCCACGCCCGGCGTGCCGTACCTGGCACCGCTGCCGAGGTTGCGCACCCACAGCAGCAGGTCGGCCGCGCTCTTGCCTTCGGCGTTGCCCGCCACCGCGAGCACCAGCGGCGCGGTGCCGATGAGGCCGACCGGCGCGAAGTCTTTCTCGGGGTCGAAGGGAATGGCGGGGTTGAGCAGCTTGGCAATCGTGAGGTTGCCGTTGATCAGCGCGCCGATGGTGTGATCGTCGGTGGCCTTGGCAACCTGGTCGGCCACGAGGTTGCCGCTGGCACCGGGCTTGTTCTCGACCGTCACCGGCTGACGCAGGATCTTCGAGAGCGGCTCGGCGATGGCGCGGGCCGCAAGGTCGGGCGATGCCCCGGCGGGAAAGCCCACCAGGATGCGAACGGGCTTGGTCGGCCATGCGGCGTCGCCACCGGTGCGCTGCGCCCATGAGGCCTTTGCAAACAGCGAAGCGGCAACGGCTGCCGCGCCGCCTTCGAGCAAGCGGCGTTTGGTGATCGTCAAGATGACTCCAGGGAGGATGAAGAACTAGGGAAATCGCTTACCCATAGCTTACACAACGTTACAGGAGGGCGCTGTATCAGGCAAGCCCGAAGGGCCACCGCGCAAGGGCTTTGGCATGCGCCGCGAAGGCACATCGATCCCGATGCCGCCACCCGTTCCCAAGGGAAAACGTGCGCCGACGGGCGCGGTTTCTACCTCGAGGACCGCACGAAGATCGCGTGTGGCTCAACCCCGTGAAGAAGCCGCAGCCCCGGCCGCTGCGTGCAACAGCTTGCGCTGCGTGGGAAACAGCGACCAGCCCCAGCGCTGCTGCGCATAACCCCACAGCCCCTGCTTGAAGAACAGCGTGACCAGGATCGCGAGCAGCCCGAGACCCAGCAGGTACCACGTGCCGTAGTCGCTCAGGAACTTGTTGAGCGCCCAGAAGATGAGCGCGCCCACCAGCGGCCCTTCGATGCGCCCGATGCCACCGATCACCACCATGAAGATCGCGAAGGCGGTCCAGTTGACGCTGAAGGCCGCATCGGGGCTGATGCGCAGATTGCCCACGAAGTACAACGCCCCCGCCAGCCCCGCACCGAAGGCCGCGACCACGTACACCGCGAGCTTCATGCGCGCCACCGGAATGCCCTGCGACTCGGCCGCCACTTCGTTGTCGCGAATGGCCAGCAGCGCCAGGCCGCGCTTGCTGCGAAGGAACAGGTACACCAGCGCGATCGCCGCGACCACGCAGGCCAGCGCCATCCAATAGGTGGTGCTTTCGCGCGTGGCCTTCTCGATGCCGCGCAGTGCCGTCAGCGTGGTGCCCGAGCCGCCACCGACCGCCGACACATTCGCGAAGCTCAGGCGGAACACCTCGGCGATGACCCAGGTGCCGATGGCGAAGTAGCCGCCCGACAGGCGGAACGCAACGAAGGACACCGGGATCGCAACGAGCCCCGCGGCCAACGCGCCCAGCGGTATCGCCACGAAGGGGTTGATGCCCGCGAAGTTGCCCAGCATCAGCATCACGTAGCCACCGAAGCCGAAGAAGGCCTGCTGCCCGATGCTCACCATGCCGCCGTAGCCGGCGAGCAGGTTCCACATCATCGCGAAGATGAAGTAGCAGGCAATCTCGACGAACTCGCGCATCCAGCTCGACTCACCCCAGAACGGCAGGCTCGCCGCGAGCAGCACGAGGGCGATGGCAATCACGAGTGCGGTGCGGCTCGCGGCGGTTGCGCGCTCGACGGCAAAGGCTTGTTCGGAAGGCATGGTTCTGTTCATCCGCGTGTCTTGGGAAAAAGCCCCTGCGGCCGCAGCACCAGCACGACCAGGAACACGATGTGCCCGGCCCAGATGCCCCAGCCCGGGTCGAGCCGAAAGCCGATCTGCTGCGTGATTCCCAGGATCATCGCGCCGGCCAGCGTGCCCCAGAAGGAGCCCATGCCGCCGATGATCACGGCCTCGAAGGCGAAGAGCAGCAGCAATGGCCCATCCGATGGCGACACCGTCGTGCGCATGCCTTGCAGCGCGCCCGCGATGGCGATGAGCACGAAGGCAATGGCGGTTGCGAAGGCATAGACCTTCTTCGCGTTCAGCCCCATCAGCTCGGCGATCTCGCGGTCGTCCGACACGGCGCGAAACGAGCGACCCAGCGCCGTGCGCGCGAACAGCCATTGCAGCGCGCCGGTCGCCGCAACCGCCAGGGCCAGCACGACCAGCGGCAGCACGCCGAGTGACAGCGAATCGCCGAGCGCCACGCCCTGCGTGTTGAGCCCCCCGGTTTCGATGGAACGCGGATCGGCCGAGAACAGTTCGAGCAACAGGTTCTGGATGACGATCGACAGGCCGAAGGTGACGACCAGCGAAGGCAGCGGGTCTTTGCCCAGCGTGCCGTTGAGCACGTAGCGTTGCAGCGCATAGCCGAAGGCGAAGGCCACGGGCAGCACCGCGAGCGCGATCACCGCCACCAGCCAGGGCGCGGCATCGCCACCCGACATCGACACACCCGCAATGACCGCGAACGCGCCGAGGATGATGAAGTCGCCCTGCGCCGTGTTGGTGAGCCGCATCACGCCGAACATCAGCGACTGGCCCAGCGCGAACAGCGTGTAGAGGCCGCCGAGCAGCACGCCTTGAACGATCGTCTCAAGCATGGCCCGCCTCCATGCCGAAGTAAGCCTGCGAGATCTGCTCGCGCGTGAGATCGCACGACCTTCCTTCGAGCGACACGCGGCCTTCCTGCAGGCAGTAGATACGCTGCGACACCTGGCGCGCCATCGTCACGTCTTGCTCGACGATGACGACGGTCATGCCCTCGCCGGTGATGGTGGGCATGGCGGCATAGATCTCGCGGATGACGATGGGCGCCAGGCCCAGCGAGAGTTCGTCGCACAGCAGCAGCTCGGGGTTGCTCATGAGCGCACGGCCCAGCGCCACCATCTGCTGCTGGCCGCCCGAGAGCGAAGTGCCGGGCTGCTGGCGCTTCTCGGCAAGGATGGGGAACAGCGCGTACAGGCGCGGCAGGTTCCACGGGCCCTTGCGACCGGCGGTGGCGCCCATCAGCAGGTTCTCTTCGACGCTGAGGCTGGGGAAGAGGCGCCGGCCTTCGGGGACCATGGCGAGGCCACGCCGCACGATCTCGCCGGGTGGCAGCCCGCCGATGGCCTCGCCCTTGAAATGGATCGCTTCGCGCGGAGCGCGGACGAGGCCGGTGAGGCTCTTGAGGAATGTCGATTTGCCTGCGCCGTTGGCGCCGATGATGGCGACGAGTTCGCCTTGGGTGAGGGAGAAGTCGACGCCGAAGAGGGCCTGGGCGTCGCCATAGAAGGCCTTCAGTGCGTGGGTGGTCAGCAGAGCGGTCATGGTCTTTGCTCCCTCCCCTTCCGGGGGAGGGCTGGGGTGGGGGCAAGCGGCGTCCGATAGAGCACCCCGACGAAACCAGCGCCGTCGTGCCCCCATCCCAACCTTCCCCCAAAGGGGGAAGGAGCAATGCGAAGACATGGCGCGCTCATGCTTCCATCCCCATATACACCCGCCGCACCTCCGCATCACTCATCACCACCCGCGGCTCGCCTTCCGCCAGCTTCTGCCCAAAGTTGATGACGAACAACCGGTCCGCCAGCGACAGCAGCGCATGCACCACATGCTCAATCCAGATCATCGTCACGCCGCGCGCCTTGATGCGCTTGAGTTCTCCCACCAGCACTGCGGCCTCGGGCTCCGTCAATCCGCCGGCGATCTCATCGAGCAGCAGCAGTTGCGGCTTTGTCGCCAACGCACGCGCCAGTTCGAGCCGCTTGCGGTCGAGCAGCGTGAGCCCTCCGGCCGGCTTGTTGGCATGCGGCATCAGGCCCGTCTGCGCCAGCACTTCGTGCGCGGTCTGCCACGCCTCACGCTCGGTCTGCTGGCCGCCGAAGCAGGCAGCGGTCACGAGGTTCTCGAACACGCTCATGTTGCCGAAGGGCTGTGGCACCTGGTAGCTGCGGCCGATGCCCGCATGGCAGCGCTGGTGCGGGCGCAGCCGCGTCACGTCGCGGCCCGCGTATTCGACGCGCCCCGCATCCACGCGCACATCGCCTGAGATGAGGTTGAACAGCGTGGTCTTCCCCGCGCCGTTGGGCCCGAGGATGCCCAGCGTCTCGCCCTCGGCCACCGACAGCGTGATGTCGTCGGTGACCTTGAGCGCGCCGTAGGACTTGCTCACGGCATGCAGTGCCAGCAGCGCCATGTCAGAGCAGCCGCAGCGTGCCGCCAGTCGGAATGCTCTTGGTCGCCTCGTTGTTCACGATAGTCAGCTCGACCTTGTATTTCTTGCCCTTGCCCCACTGCCCCAGCACCAGCGGCGTCTTGCTGACGTTCTTGAACGGCCCCTGCCCGCCCCACTTCACGGGGCCGACCACCGAGTTGATCGAGGTCGAAGCGACAGCGTCGCGCACGTCACCCGCCTTCAGCGACTTGGAGCGCGACAGCGCATTCGCCGCCACTTCGAACAGCGCATGCGCAAAGCCGATGGGCTGCGTCCACTGCTTCTTCGCACCGGCTTCGTAAGCATCGGCCAGTGCCTTCGCGCTCTGCTGCGTGAGGCTCGACGTGAACGGATGCGAGGGGCTCCACCACACCTCGGTCGACAGGCCATCGCCCAGGTCGCCCAGCGCCTCGATCGCACCGGGGAACAGCAGCGCCTTGCCCAGCGTGATGACCTTCGGCTTGAAGCCTTGTTGCCGCGCCTGCGTGAGGAAGGTCTTGGCATCGGGCGGAATCACCACGCCGGTGACGATCTCGACGCCCGCGCTCTTGAAGGCCGCGATCTGCGCGCTGAAGTCCTGCGTGCCGTTCTGAAAGCGGCCGGGGTCGGTGAGCGTGAAGCCCATCTGCGCGAGCGGCTTGGGAAAGCCCAGCTCCTTGTCGCCCCATGCGTTGCCGTCGCCGTCGTTCGGGAACAGCCCGCCGACCTTCTTGTTGGTGGCGACCGTCTTCCAGCCGTTGGTGAAATTGGCGATGACGTCCTCGAGGCCCCAGAACAGGTGGTACGTCCAGTTGAAGCCTTTCGCCGGATCGCCCTTGCGGCCGAAGAACCACGGCTGCCACGGCACCACGCTGGAGACGCAGGGCACCTCGTTGAGTTCGCACGCATCGCTCACCGGGTTGGCGGTTTCGGGTGTACCGGCCGTGAGCACCAGCGCGACCTTGTCCTTCAGGATCAGGTCGTTCGCCACCTCGCCCGCGCGGTTGGGGTTCGACTGGCTGTCCTTCAGCACGATCTGCACCGCGTACTTCTTGCCGCCGACGCTGATGCCGTCCTTGAACGCGGTCTTCATCTGCTCGATGACCCATTTGTCCGCCTCGCCGAAGGGCGCGAGCGGACCGGTCTGCGGCGAGACATAACCGATCTTGAGCGTGTCGGCCGCGAACACCAGCGGTGCCGCGCCCGAGGCCACGAGTGCGGCCGTGGCCTGCGTGAACTGTCTGCGATTGAATGTCATGGTTGTCTCCGTCTTTTATGTTTGCTTTGCCGCAGTGGCCGAGGTCAGCGCGCGAAGTGCGGCGGTATCTGCGCGTCGACGTTCACCCACACACTTTTGACCTGCGTGTATTCGCGCATCGCGTCGAAGCCCATCTCGCGGCCATAGCCGCTCTGGCCCACGCCACCGAAGGGCGAGCCGGGGTTCACGCGCTTGTAGCTGTTGATCCAGACCATGCCGGCGTGCAGGTCGCGCGCCACCTTGTGGGCGCGCTGCAGGTTGTTGGTCCACAGGCCGCTGCCCAGGCCGTAGTCGGTGCCGTTGGCGATCTGCATCGCCTCTTCGTCGTTCTTGAACGTGAGCACGGTGACGAAGGGGCCGAACACTTCTTCCTGCGCAACACGGTCCTTGTAGGACTTCGCGCGCATCACGGTCGGCTCGACATAGCAACCCTTGGCCAGGTCGCCGCCGGGCGACTTGCCACCCGCGAGCAGTTCACCGCCCTCGCCTTGTGCCACATCGACATAGCTCAGCACACGCTCGCGATGCTGCGCGCTGGTGAGCGGGCCCATCTCGGTGTTCTCGTCGAGCGGGTTGCCCAGGCGAATCGATTGCGCCAACGGAATGAACTGCTCGAGGAACGCATCGGCGATCTTCTCGTGGAGCATCAGCCGCGAACCCGCAATGCAGGCCTGCCCCTGGTTGTGGAAGATGGCCCATGCACTGCCGTTGACGGCGGCCTGCAGGTTCGCGTCTTCGAACACGATGTTCGGCCCCTTGCCGCCGAGTTCGAGCTGCACCTTCTTCAGGTTGCCCGCGCTGGCCTGCACGATGCGCCGGCCCGTGGCAGTGCTGCCGGTGAAGGCGATCTTCGCGATCTCCGGATGCTCGGCGATGTACTGGCCCGCCACGCTGCCCAGGCCCGGCAGCATGTTGACCACGCCGGGCGGCAAGCCCGCCTCGGCCATCAGCTCGGCGATGCGCAGCGACGACAGCGGTGTGATCTCGGCCGGCTTCATCACGATGCAATTGCCGGCCGCGAGCGCGGGCGCCATCTTCCAGCTCGTGAACATCAGCGGGAAGTTCCACGGCACGACCTGCCCGACGATGCCGACGGGCTCGCGCAGCGTGTAGTTGAGAAATCCTTCTTCGACCGGAATGGTCTCGCCCTGGAACTTGTCAGCCATGCCGCCGAAGTAGCGAAAGCACGCGGCGGTGCGCGGCACGTCGAGCCGGCGCGAATCGCGGATAGGGTGGCCGGTGTCGAGCGATTCGAGGCGCGCGAGTTCTTCGCCGTTGGCTTCGATCAGGTCGGCGAGCTTGAGCAGGATGCGGCCGCGGTCGGCGGCGGCCATGCGGCTCCACTTCGGGAACGCGCGCTTGGCGGCGGCCACGGCCTTGTCGACGTCGGCCTGGCCAGCGAGTGCGACATTGACGATGGGCGTGTTGTCGTGCGGGTTCAGCGTGGCGAGGGTCTCGCCGGATTCGGCGTCGACGAAGCGGCCGTCGATGAAGAGTTGGTGGCGGATGGACAGTGACATGGTCGTTCCTCTCCCTTCCCCGTTGGGGAGGGTTGCGGTGGGGGCTTCTTCAAGGAGGGCGCGGGCTTGGAGAGCCCCCACCCCTGCCCTCCCCCCAGAGGGGGAGGGAGCAATGCATCAGAACTGCACGGGAATCTCGGGCGACTCGCCCTTCTGGATCTCGTAGACCAGGCTCGGCGAGCCGTTCTCCCACACCAGCAGCATCGAACGCTTGGGGCTGAAGCCCTGGTGCCGGCAGTAGGCAGGCATGGCGGCCATGTCGCCCGCCTTCATGATCACGCGGGCCATGGGCCTGCCGGTGTTCTTGTCGCCGCAGTCCCAGTGGATCTCGTCGGTCATCTGGAAGAACCATTCGACACGATCGTTGCCGTGGATGATCGGCAGGATGTGCTCTTCGGTCGTCGGGCACATGTAGCTGTGCTTCACCACCGAGGTGAAGCTCGGGTTCCACGTCACCTGCGAACGGCTCAGGAAGCCGAAGAGATTGAAGGCGTGCACATCGTTCTCGAAGCCGGGCTCGGGGTGCAGCTCGGGCTGGCCCTGCGGCACGTCGGCGAAGGCGCGGTTGACGGGTGCACCGCGTTCGTCACTGCGCAGGTCGAGGTCGCCCTTCAGGCCCACGCAGCGCTTGGCGAGTTCGCGCGCCCTCGTGATCTTGGCGGTGTTGTTGCCCTTCTTTCGGCCGTAGGGCGAGCCGGTTTCCTGCGGCGCGGCGAAGGGGTCGAAGGCCTCGTTGGTCCAGTCGTCGAGCATGGCCTCGAAGGTGGCGCGGATCTGCGCGGTCGGGAAGTTCTCGAGCAGGTCGATGCCGGCATCTTTCATCGTGCCGTTGAAGCTGCCGGCGTAGAGGTCGACCGACTCGTAGTGGTTGACGGTGCCGAACACGTCGTCGAAGTTGACCCAGCCGTAGAAGAAGCCCCAAGCCACGTCGCGCATCAGCGCACGCAGGTAGCTGCCGGCGTCCATGGTGTGGCTCATGGGGCGGCCGTCGCGGGTCTTCCAGCCGATGTGCACGAAGTATTCGTCGCGGCGGAAGCTGAAGCTGCCGAGCGAGAAATTCTTGTAGCCGAGCGTGGCGTCGGGCTGCGACGCGATCACCTTGGCGAGTTCTGCGGGTGCGTTCATGGTGTGTGGCTCCTGGGTGTTCGATGCAGTCGGTGCAATCAATGGGACTGACAGATGTCGGCCCACTTTTCGACGGACAGGTCGCCCTTGCAGCTCTGCAGGACGATCACGCCCGGTTCGCCGGCGCTGCGGAACTGGTAGGCGGTGTTCTTGGGCAGCAGGCCCTGGTGGCCGCGCGAGAGCTTCATCCAGCCCATCTTCTTGCCCTGGGGTTCGCCCTTGACGAGCACGGCGCCGTTCTTCTCCTTGTCGGCCACGGTCTGCGCGGCGTCGAGCTGCACGAGGTGCACTTCGACATCGCCGTCCATCACCAGCGCGAACTCGTCGTGCGCGCAGGTGTACCAGGGCGAGGTGCCTTCGGCGCGCAGCGTCTCCAGCACGTAGATCTGGTTCTGGCCGAACACCACCTTCTCGTAGGGTTGGCTGATGCTCGCGATTTCGAAGCAGTTGGAAAACGCGTAATGGCGAACGTCGTCGTCGATCGGCTCGACGTGGCCCTTCTCGAAGTGCTTGAGGGAACCGAAGCGGGTCTGGTAGGCGGTCGAAGTGGTGGCTGTCATGGCTTGTCTCCTTGGATGAGCGAACTCTAGGAGTCAACCGCCACGCGCGGTAGGGACCAGATTGGAAGAGGATTATTCGGAGACTCCGAACAATCGCAGGGGTTTACCCCGGTTCGGGCGCTACCCGCTCGAACGGCTGAATTCGATGAGTTCCGCAGGGATCATTCCGCGCTCGATCAGCGTGGCGTCCCAGGGCGGCACGCGGGTAAAGCGCGTGGCGATGTGCTCGATGAACAGGCGCAGCTTGAGCGCGTTGCGCGAGGTGCCCGCATACACCGCGCTCAGCGAGAACGACGACAGCTGGTGCTCGGCCAGCACCACGCGCAGGTCGCCGCGCGCAATGGCATCGCCCGCCACCAGCGTGGGCAGGCAGACGATGCCTGCGTGCTCCAGCGCGTACTCGCGCAGCAGGTGCACGCTGTTGGTCAGCAGCGCGGCAGACAGGTAGATGGTGGTCTGCTCGCCGTTGTGATGAAAGGTCCAGCGGTCGCGCGTGGGGTAGCCCGAGTACAGGCCGAGCTTGTGGCGGTGCAGGTCGCGCGGCGCGGCGGGCGTGCCGTGCGCCTCCAGGTAGGCCGGCGTGGCGCACAGCAGCCGCCGCACCGGGAAGAGCGGACGCGACACGAGCTCTTGCGACGCGGCGGGAAAGATCTGCAGCGCGCAATCGACACCGGCCTTGACCGGATCGGCCACAGCGTCGCTCACGATCAGTTCGAGGTGGATGTCGGGGTAGGTAGTCTGGAACTCGCGCAGCAGCGAGGCGAAGCGGCCCAGCACCATGCCCGTCAGCGCGTGCACGCGCAAGGTGCCGGAGGGCGTGCCGCGCGCGTCGCGCATTTGGTCGACGATGCTGTCGGCGCGCACGACCAGCTCGGTGCAGTCGCGCAGGAAGGCCTGGCCCATGTCGCTGAGCCGCACCACGCGCGTGCTGCGGTGGAACAGCGGCGCGCCAAGAAACTCCTCGAGCTGCTTGACGCGCGTGGTGACCACCGAATTGGCCACGCGCAACTGGCGCGCGGCCTCCGCGAAGCTCTGGGTCTGCGCGACACGAACGAAAGTTTCAATGCTCTGGAGGCGGTCCACGGCGGCACTGTACTGCGCAGGCCGGTTTTGCGCGCCCCACCGGCACGGGCCCCACGCCCGATGCGGGAAAGCCCGGAGCCCTTGCGTTGCGGGCAAGACGAAAGACCGTCATCCCTGTATCGGGGGGTTACCAGCCCCACTTACAATCCCTGCCGCATCACCCACCCCCACACGAGGTCTTGTCCGCAATGCCCAAGAGCCACCAGCCGCGCACCCGTTTCAGCTTCTCCCCTACCGTGCGTGCCCTGTTCCTGGCCGCTGCGGCCTGTGGCGTGGCGCTTCCCGCACTGGCCGCCATCGAGCATGAAGAGGTCGACAAGCTCATGCAGGCCGGCAAGCTCGACGAGGCCATGACCAAGGCCGATGCCTTCCTCAAGGACAAACCGCGCGACCCGCAGATGCGCTTTCTCAAAGGCGTGATCCAGCTCGACACCGGCAAGCGCGCCGAGGCCATTGCCGCCTTCACGCAGCTGACGCAAGACTCCCCCGAGCTGCCCGAGCCCTACAACAACCTGGCCGTGATCTACGCGGGCCAGAACCAGTTCGACAAGGCACGCAGCGCGCTCGAAAGCGCGATCCGCACCAACCCCAGCTATGCCACCGCCCAGGAAAACCTCGGCGACGTGTATGCACGGCTGGCCAGCCAGGCCTACAGCAAGGCCCTGCAGCTCGACCAGAACAACACCGCCGTGCAGCCCAAGCTGGCGGTGATCCGCACGCTCTTCACGCCGACGCCACCGGGCGGCAAGCCGACGGTGGTCGCGGCGGCATCGCCCGCACCGGCTCCTGCCGCCAAGGCACCGGCGCCCGCGCCTGTCGCCGCGCCGGCCCCTGCACCTGCCGCACCGGCGAAGGTTGCGGCGGCACCCGCGCCCGTGGCTGCGCCGGCCAAGACTCCCGAGGCAGCGCCTGCGCCAGCCCCGGCACCCGCACCGGCAGCAGCCTCCGCGTCCAACGCCGAGGTCGAATCGGCCGTGCGCGCCTGGGCTTCGGCATGGGCCAGCCAGGACATGGACCGCTACCTCGCGGCCTACGGCAGCGACTTCACCCCCGCCGGCGGCCAGGGCCGCAAGGCCTGGGAAGAAGACCGCCGCGCCCGCATCGTCGGCAAGTCGCGCATCAGCGTGAACATCGAGAACCTCGTCATCAAGGTCGATGGCGCGTCCGCGACCGCCAAGTTCCGGCAGATCTATCGCGCCGACAACCTCAACGTCTCGAGCCGGAAAACGCTGGAAATGCAGCGCGCCGGCAATCAGTGGCACATTCGCAAGGAAAGCGTCGGCGGCTAGTGGCAGACATCGTCCGGCACGGCCGGCTTCAGAATCCTCCGTTCCGTTTGCGCAGCGGGAACCTGCTCGCAGCGCTGATGACCGCATCGGCACTGATGCTCGCGGCACCCGGTGCCGCGCTGGCATCGAACAACAAGCCGGGCAGCACCAAGAGCAGCAACGCCAAGGCCGCAAGCGGCAACAGCAGCCGTTCTGCCGCGCATGGCGCCGGCACCCGCGTGTCCGCCCGGGAAGCCCGGGAAGCCAAGGGCGGCAAGGTGCAGGCCAAGGGCAAGAAAGCCTCCGTCGCGGAAAGCAGAAAAGCCGCCGCCTCGGAAGCCCGGACCGCCTCGGCCGCCAAGCCTGCACGCCGGTCCGCGCCTGCGGCCGCCTCCATCCAGGAAGCCAGCAACGCCGAAGCCCGGCTGATCGCGGTCTACGAGATGTTCGGCCGCGGACAGGCCCGCCCTGCGCTGGCCAAGGCACGCGACCTCGTGCGCGACTACCCGAACTTCCAGCTCGCACAGCTCGTCTACGGCGACCTGCTCGCGGCGCAGGTGCCTCCGTCGAATGCACTGCCCGACACTGCCAGCATCGCGAAGATGCGCGGCAACCCGGCCATGGCCGACCTGCATGAGGAATCGCGCCGCCGCCTGCAGGCCCTGCGCGAAAGACCGCCCGCGGGCACCGTGCCCTCGCAGTTCCTGACGCTCTCGACCCGCAGCCGCTACGCCATTGCCGTCGATGCCTCGCGCTCGCGCCTGTACCTGTTCGAGAACTCCGACAAGGGCCTGAAGCTTGCGGCCGACTACTACATCTCGGTCGGCAAGTCGGGCACCGACAAGGCCACCGAGGGCGACGCCCGCACCCCGCTGGGCGTGTACTACATCACCAGCAGCCTCGACCCGAAATCGCTCAAGGACTTCTACGGCGCCGGCGCCCTGCCCATCAACTACCCCAACCCGTACGACGTGCGGCGCGGCAAGACCGGTGGCGGCATCTGGCTGCACGGCACCCCGCCCCAGCAGTTCGCGCGGGCCCCGCTGGCAAGCGACGGCTGCGTGGTCATGGCCAACCCCGACCTGAAGCAGCTTTTGCGAAAAGTGCAAATTGGCGCCACCCCGGTGGTCACCGCGCGCAGCCTGCAATGGATTTCGCCGCCGCAGGCTGAAAAAGAGGCTCAATCATTTACCAGCGCAATTACGGCCTGGAAAGATGCAAGGGCCAGCGGCAATGAAGCGCAATTGAAGAAATTCTATTTGCCGGACTTCCAGCGCAACAATAAAAAGACCACCGAGGGAATTTCCGCCCTCCACGACGAGGTGGAATACGCCCAGGGCAAGCGTGTCCAGTTCAAGGACATGTCGTACCTGCACTGGCGTGACGGCGACGACACCATGGTCGCCACCTTCGGCGAAGTGTTCGAAGGCGAGAAGAGCGGGCGCACCCGGCGCCAATACTGGCTGCGCCAAGGCAGCGAGTGGAAGCTCTTCCACGAAGAAATCCTGGGCTGAGGCCCTGTCGGCGGCGGGGTCACCCCCACAACTCGTGACTTTTTGCTCACGCGTTTAGGCTATTTTCAGTGTTACATCTGCCCCTTTGGGGCCCCGTGCTACGTAACGCGTAACGCCTTTGTTCCCGTAACACCCCCGTTCCGCGCGTTCCCGGCGCCGTAACGTCCCATCCCCTCTTCATGGGAGGCGGCATGGCGTTCACAGAGGGAAAAATAGGTTTCCAAAATGTTAACGAGCCCGCCGACCTCTATCCGGCCAGGCTGACGGGAAGCTGGCCGCCATCCTGCTTTACACCTTTCGGCTAGCACACCTAGGGCTGAAGTCTTGCGGGTTTCTCTTGTTGATACACGGAGTTACGCTGTATAACATCCACCTCGCCAGCTTTTGTTAACACTTCCTGAAAGGGTAAATCATGCTCAGCTCAATTACTCGTTTTCTGCGCGACGAAGAAGGCGCAACCGCAATTGAATATGGAATTATTGCGGGCCTGATGGCGACGATTCTTATCGCCGTATTCGGTACAGGCACCGGAAGCGGTCTTGGTCAAATTCTGAATGGAATTTTTGTCGCCATCGGAAACAAGGTCACCCCTGCAGCCGGCGGCTGAAATCGAAATTCGATGCCTCACTTGTGGCTGATATGGCTGCTATTTGTCACGGTCTATGACATCCGGCAACGCCGCGTTCCCAACTGGTTGGTGCTTGTGGGCGCGGCGTTTGCCATTGGTGTTCTCGCCATGAACGCGCAGCCCTTTGGCGTCAAGTGGACGGAGGCATTGATGGGCTCCGCATTGGGCTTTGGGTTTCTTCTGCTCTTCTACGTCGTCGGCCTCATGGGTGCCGGAGACGTGAAGTTTGCGGGTGCACTCGGCCTCTGGGTCGGCTGGCATCCGTTGCTGCCCATCTGGGCAATGGCAAGCCTGCTCGCTCTGGTTCACGGCGCACTCTGGCTCTTTCTGCATCGCTGGCCCTGGTTTCCACAGCTCGCGTTGCTGCTGTCGGGCAAGCCCCGCGGCGATGACACCACGGGATTGCACAAGCGAGCCCGCCCCATTCCCTACGCGGCCTATCTCGCACTGGCCGCAGCGGTTTGGATGGTTTGGGGGCGACAGAGTTAGGCCTCGCGCCACTCGTCGCCGCAGGCCACCTCTCAATCATCGATCGCCTGCCCCACTTTCCTCATCCGCCGCTCATGATCCACCTTACAAAAATCATTGCAGCCATCCTGGTGCTCCTGGCCATTGCTTTGGGCGGCTACGCATGGGTTCTCAGCAGGCAACCCGTTCCGCCGCCCCCTGTCGCGTCGACGCCAGCGGCAGGCAACCCTTCCAAGACACAAGCACCAACCTTTGCCGTTGTCGTGACGGCAAAACCAGTGCTTGCCGGACATCCGATAACCATCGACGCGTTGCGTGTGGAGCAATTGCCGATCAACCCTTCAGGGGCTTTCAAGGACACCGCGCCGCTGGTCGGTCGAGTCCCGGTCTTCGATCTGGGTGAAGGCACTCCACTGCTCGAAGGCCAACTCGCCTCGGGCTTGGCAATGCGCGTCGAAGAGGGTGAACGCGCCGTTGCGGTCAAGGCCGACGAAATCATGGGCGTTGGCAACAAGGTCCAGCCGGGCGACTTTGTCGACGTATTCGTGATCCTCAAGTCTGACGGCAAGGATGTCGACAGGAGCCAAGCGCGCCTTCTGCTGCCCCGCAAGCGCGTGCTCGCATTCGGCAACGCCTCGGTCGATGGCCTGCCCTCCAAGTCTGTGGACGGCAATGGCAACCCCGCAGCCCAGCAACAGCAGCGCAACGATGCTCCTCGTACCGCCGTGCTTGCCGTGCCGGTCGCGGACATCAATCGCCTGTCGCTCGGTGAATCCGCAGGTCGGCTGCTGCTGGCCCTGCGCAACCCGCTCGACACGACGTTGCCGGATCCCACACTGCTGGCCGCGTTGCCTGCGGCACTGCAGCCCCCGCCATCCAAGCGCGGAGAGCAGCCACGTCCCCCGCTGGAAGGCCTCGACAGCGCACAAGGCGGTCTCACCACGATCGACTTGGTCACAGGCGGTACTGCAGCTGGCCGTCGCTTGGCAGCTGAGAACCGTGCCAACCCTGTCCCAACGACGCGCTCGTCCGGTAATGGCGTGCGATCAGGATTTGAAGTCGAAATGATCCGTGGCGACAAGAGCGAAACCCTTCGCTACTGAGCGCTCGATCTCCCAGTCATGACTGTCTCCGTCCAAGAAAGAAAATCCATGCCGGATCAGCCTTGCGCCTCCATAACGACAGCGCCTCCAGCCCCCGCCCATTCGAGGATGCGCCTGCTGCCTCCCTTCGTGCTGGCAATGGGCCTCATGACGTTTGGCGCATGGCCGGCTGCGTCCCTCGCGGCTGGCGCGGCGCAACAGTTGCAGGCCCCCTTCGTGGTAGCCGCAGGAACCCAGCGCGAGTTGCTGATCGAGAAGGGCGTAGATCGCATCGCTATCGCTGATGAGGCAGTGGCCGGCGTAACGATCACGCGCAAGGCGTCGGGTTCGCCCGCAGCCCGGCTCATCGTGACGGGCAAGTCGCCTGGTCGCACGACGATGATGATCTGGGAGAAAGGACAGACGGCAGCCACCACCTACACGGTAGCCGTGCAACGCCGGACGGCCACTGTATCCGGCAACATGGACAGCCTGCCTGCCTACCAAGATGCGCGGGACGCCGCACTCTCGTCACAAGCCGACAAGGCGCCAGTGAGTGATTCCGCTATCGTGAACGTGCGCAGTCACACGGTTCAGGTCGCCGTGAAAGTCGTCGAATTCAACCGAAGTGTGCTCAAGCAAGCAGGCCTGAACATCTTCAGCACGCGCGCCAACTCCAGTGGCTTCAGCTTTGGCGTCTTCTCGCCCACGACGATCAAGACCGCCACCTTTGCCTCGAACGGCTCCATCGCCGTTGATGCCAACCAGCCGCTGGCAGAGGCCTTCGGCCTCCTTTTGAACTTCGGCAAGGCGGGTATCGGTCTGAACGTTGGCTTTCTCGAAGGCAACGGGATGGCCCGCGTGCTCGCGGAGCCCACACTGGTGGCCATGTCAGGGCAGAGCGCAAGCTTCCTCTCGGGGGGTGAACTGCCCGTGCCGGTACCGCAAGGCCTGGGATCAACCGCAATCGACTACAAACCTTTTGGTATCGGCCTTACGGTAACGCCTACGGTGCTCTCCAACGAACGCATCGTTCTCAAAGTTGCGCCAGAGGCAAGCGATCTGGACTACACGAACTCGCTGAGCCTTTCCGGCGTCGCCGTGCCCGCCATCACCACCCGCCGAGCCGACACCACGGTCGAACTCGGCGACGGTGAAAGCTTCATCATCGGCGGCCTCGTGAGCCGCACCACGACCTCGAATGCCGACAAGGTTCCTCTGCTCGGCGACCTGCCGATCCTCGGCACCTTCTTCAAGCAGAGCAAGTACCAGATGAACGAGAAGGAGCTTGTGATCATCGTCACACCGCATCTGGTGAAGCCAATCGCCCGTGACACCGATCTCTCACCCTATCTACCCGGTGGTGCCGAACAACGCGATGGCGCGGTGTGGCGCTCGATCTTCTTGGGTGGTGCAGCCAACACAGCGCTCCCTGGATTCTCGCGCTGATGAACAAGACAGAGCGGACGGCCGGAACCATGAACGCTCCTCGCGACAGCATCCCCGAAATGGGCGCCGAGACTTATCTTTTCGCGTCGACCAACGGCGGCCATATCACCTGGCTGACCGATGCACTCGGCCGCCTCGGTTCGGTCGTGGTGCTCGCACCGACCACCCAATCGATCGACGAGCGCATCGCGTTGCTGGGCCCGGTGGCCATATTCGTCGACTTCTCGCCCGACCAGAGCGTTGCGGCGGCTCAGCTTCACCAGCGCCTCAAGCGTGACTGGCCCACGTTGCCGGTACTGGCCACCGGCGTCTCCGCCGAACCGGCAGCGATGCTCGCCGCATTGCGCGCAGGCGTCGATGATTTCATCGACATGGCGGCACCTCCCAGCGATGCGGTAAGCACATTGCGAACCTTGCTAGAGCGGCGCAGCACGTTGCAAGGTGGCACACGCGGCAGCACGCTCGCGCTGCTTGGTGCGCGCGGCGGATTGGGCGTGACCACACTGGCCACCAGCCTCGCGCTCACGCTCAACGACCAACTGACGCAAGCCCCCGCGCGACCGCCCGCCCGAGCCTCTCGGCACGGCGTTGCGCTGCTCGATCTGGGTCTTCCGGCACGGGATGGCCTTCTCTATCTCGATACACAAAGCGGCTTCAGCTTCGTCGATGGTGTGCGCAATTTGCGTCGACTCGACCAGACGCTGCTGCACACAGCACTTGCACATCACACCAGCGGTGTCGCGATCCTTCCCCTGCCAGCCAGCTTGGCGCAGGTGCGCGAAATCTCGCACGCCGACTCGGTAGCGCTCATCAAGCGACTCGCCGATTTCTTCGACTTCCAGATCGCCGACCTGGGAGGCTTCTCGACGGTCGACTTCATCGCGCAAACGGTGCGCGAAGCACAGCGCACCTGGGTGGTATGTGACCAAAGCATCGGTGCCATCGTCTCGACAGCGAACCTGCTCAAAGAGTTGCGCACCCGCAGCGTGGAGACCGAGCGCTTTGCGCTTGTCGTCAACAAATTCGACAGCCACGTCGGACTCTCCGCCAAGGACATCGCCGAGCGCCTGGAGCTACCGCTGCATCACGTCCTTCCCGCGCGCAGCGCCCCCCTGCTTGCCGCGGCGAGCCGTGGCGAGATGCTGGTGCGCACCGCCCGCAACGACCCCTACTCCCAAGCGGTCACGGGGCTGGCACGCACCCTCCATCAGGAATACATGTCCGCCTCGGGCCAACCGCCAGCGAAGGATCCGCGCTGGGTTGCACTCATGTCGCAAGTCACAGGGCTCTGGAAGAGTTCAAACGAGGGTTGAGCCAATGTCCACCGATATCGAATTTGCCGACGACGACCAGGCATTCATCAACTCGCAGCAGTTCCAGGACATCAAGAGCTGGACGCACGATCATCTGCTCAGCCGCATCGAAGAACTCGGTGCGGAGTTCGGCCGCTGGTCGCGCGCGTCCATCCAGCAGTTCGTCGAACTCGAAGTCGACAGCTTCGTGCGCCTTCGCCGCGTGCCGATCAACGACCGTGAGATGCAGCTCATCGCCGATGCGCTGACCAAGGAGCTTGCGGGCTTCGGGCCGCTCGAAGATCTGCTCAACGACCCGGCCGTCGAAGACATCCTGATCAACGGCCACACGAACGTGTACGTGTCGCGCAACGGCATCCTGGAGCGCGAGACCCTGCGCTTCGCCGACACCGAGCACGTGATGCGCATCGTGCGGCGCATCCTCGCGCCGCTGGGTCGCCGGCTCGACGAAGCCAATCCGATGGTCGATGCGCGCCTGCCCGATGGCGGCCGCATCAATGTCATCATCGAACCGCTGGCCATCGACGGCCTCTCGGTGTCGATCCGAAAGTTTCGCAAGGAGCCGCTCACGCCGGCCGACCTGGTCAAGCTCGGCACTTTCGACGCGGGCATGGCTCAGCTGCTCGAGATCGCCGTGCGCGCGCGCTGCAACATCCTGGTCAGCGGCGGTACGAGCTCGGGCAAGACATCGCTGCTCAACGCGCTCGCCAGCTTCATTCCGCATGCCGAGCGCGTGATCACCATCGAGGACACCGCCGAACTGTCGCTCGGCCACACACACGTGGTGCGGCTGGAAAGCCGGCCCGGCGGCTTCGACGGCCAGGGGGTGGTGTCGATCCGCGACCTGCTGCGCAACAGCCTGCGCATGCGGCCCGACCGCATCATCGTCGGCGAAGTGCGCGGTGCCGAGGTCATCGAGATGATGCAGGCCATGAACACGGGCCATGAAGGCTCCATGGGCACCATCCACGCAAGCTCGCCGCGCGAGTGCCTGTATCGCCTTGAGATGCTGGCGGGCTTCGCGGGCTACCAGGGCAGCGAGACCAGCCTGCGCCGGCAGATCGCCAACGCGATCGACTTCATCGTGCAGATCGGCCGCCTGTCGGGCGGACAGCGGCGCATTCTCTCCCTGAGCGAAGTCACGGGCGTCAACGACAACGTGGTCGCCATGCAGGAGCTGTACCGCTACGAGCCCGTGGTGGCGCCGGACGGCGAGGAACGCGATCGCTGGGTGTCGCTCGGCATTGCGCCGCACTCGCCGAAGATCACGCGCTTCCGTCAGACTCTTGCACGCCCTGCGGGAGATCGCCGTGGCTGAAGGCTTGCTCGTCGTCGGCTGTATCGCCTTGCTGCTGGCCGCGGCGGGACTGATGCTGTGGCAATGGGCGACTGCGCGTCAGATACGGCACGCCACGGGTCTGCACCTGCAGCAGCAGATACATGCGAGCTTCACCCCCGAAACGCCAGCACTCTCGCCGATGCGCGATGCATCGACGCCTGGCGCGGGCGGCGCCACACCGCTGTCCGACCCCTGGACCGATGCAGCCGCAGCCGAATCCGCCAACGCACCTCGCAAAAGCCGCATCGAAGCACTCATCCCGGCCTGGCTCGAAGGCGCGGTAGGGGTCCCGATGGTCGCCCTTGGCATCGCTGCCATCGTCCTGCTGACGGCGCTGGCCGCATCGCTCGGCGGGTGGCCTGCTGCGGCCGGTTCGCTGCTGCTGCTGCTTTTGCTCGCTTCGTTCGCAGTGTGGTTTCGCCTGCAGAAGTTTCGCCGCCAGTTGGTGAGCCAACTCCCCGCCTTCATCGATGCGATGGTGCGTCTGATCACTATCGGAAACTCCACGCAGGCGGCGTTCCAGCTGGCGATTCCATCGTCGCGCGCCCCCTTGCGCGGCTACCTCGACCGTGCCGGCGGCCTCGTACGTGCCGGTGTGGACTTGGACCGTGCGTTGCACCAGATGGCTTCGCGTGTGCACATCGAAGAGATGTTCCTGCTGGCGTCGATCCTTGGCCTGGGCGTGCGTTACGGAGGACGAGCGGATCTTCTGCTCGAGCGTGTGGGCAACTTCATGCGCGATCGCGAGCAGGCCGAGCACGAACTCGTGGCGCTCTCCGCAGAAACTCGTCTGTCCGCCTGGATCCTGGGTTTGCTGCCGGTCGGCGTGGGGGCCGTGATCATCACGCTGAATCCAGCTTACTTTCTGCGAATGTGGCATGACAGCACAGGCCAATACTTGGTGTTCGGTGCCGTGGGCCTGCAGATCCTGGGGGCCTTCCTTCTCTATCGGCTGGCGAGGTTCGCATGACAACTCTCGCGCCCTCCCAACTCACGACCCTCAGCCTCGTTCTGCTGGCGCTGGGACTTCTGGTAGCAGCCGGACTGCTCATCGGCAGCGAATTGCGGCGCGCGCGCCGAGGCGAGGTTCTTGGCCGCGCGATCCGCCGCGGACTAGAAACACCCGCGATCCCCGCGAACGAAGAGCCCTTGCCGTCGGATGCGCAGGCACGCACCGAAGTCGAGCTGCCTTTCCACTGGCTGAACACCCGCCTTGGACGCATGCTCGTGGCCGACGAGGACCGCCGACTGATTGACCAGTGCGGTTTTTCTTCGCGGCGCGCTCAACTGATTTTCCTGGTCGTTCGCATCCTGATGGCGGTGCTGGTTCCGGTGCTCGTCTACATCGTTTGGGACGGCGACCATCCCAATCGCCAGGTCATCCCTGTGCTGACCGCTGCATTCGTGATTGGCTTCATGGCGCCCAAGTGGCTGCTCGGCCGGCAAGCGGCCGCGCGGCGGGACCGCGTCGGCCACGAGCTGCCACTGTTCATCGACCTGCTGCGACTGCTTCAAGGCGTGGGGCTCAGCCTCGACCAGAGCCTGCAGATCATGGCGACCGATTTCTCCCACGTGCTGCGCGTGCTCGGATACGAACTCACTCTGGCCAACCGGCAATACAGCCAAGGGCGCACTCGCGAACACTCGCTGCAACGCCTCGGCACCTTGCACAACAACGACAACCTGGCTGGGCTTGTCTCCCTGCTCGTGCAAGTCGATCGGCACGGTGGCGCCGTGCAGGAACCGCTTCGCCAGTTCAGCGATCGCCTGCGCGAGCACAGGCGCGCCGAGATGAAGGAGCGCATCGGGAAGATCACCGTGAAGATGACCGGCGTGATGGTCGTCACCCTGTTGCCCGCGCTGGTGATCGTCACGGCCGGTCCTGGCTTCCTCGCTGTCGTTCGCTCACTGGGAGCTCTTAGCAAATGACTGAATACACCTCCCCTATGCCCCGACTCCTGCTCGGCGGTATCGCGCTCGTCGTTGCCCTCGCGACTGCAGGCTGCGCCGGCCTCAAGGATGCCTATCCCGCGGCTGCAGAAGCGCAGCAGCGCCAGGCCGCCGAAGAGAGCGCGAGCATGAAGGCCGGCGCCAACATCGACACGCAGGCCACCTACCTCCAGTTGGTTGCTCAGATGCAGCAAGAGGGTCTGTGGTTCGCATCCCTCGCACACATCGACGCTCTGGAGCAGCGCTGGGGCGTTTCACCCGAATCGACACGCACCCGCGCTGAAGCATTGCGTCATGCGGGCCAGCCATTGCAGAGCGAGGCGGCATACCGGCGCCTGCTCGACACACCGCTTGCAGCAGCGGGTTATCGCGGGCTCGGACTGCTGGCTGGTGCTCGCGGCGACTACCCGGAAGCCGTGCGCAAATTGAAGGAGGCCCAGCAACGCAACCCGACCGATGCGCTGCTCCTGAGCGACCTGGGCTACGCCAGCCTGCGTGCCGGGCTGATCACCGAAGCCCGCCTGCCCTTGATGCAGGCGCTGCAACTCAAGCCTGACAACCTGCAGGCGCAAGCCAACCTCGCGATGTACCTTGAGGTCACCCAGCAACGCGAGGAAGCAACGGCGCTGATGGACGCGAAGAAGATCCCGGCGGCCACTCGCGTCGCCATCCAGGAAGCAGCGCGTCAAATTGCCGTGTCGGCCCCCGCAGCCCAGCCCGCCACTGACGGTGTGCTTGTCGTTGGCGACGTCTCGGCACCGCTCGCACTCAAGGCCTCGCGCTCCACCACCATGCCGCCTTCCGGCCAGATATCAAGAGGTACCCCATGAAGCACAGTCCATCCAGCTGCCGCATCGCGCGGTTCGCAAAGCCCTCCACATTGCTGTCGCTTCAAGCCATCGGTCTCGCCATCGCATGCCTGATGGCTTCGCACGCAGCCCGGGCACAAGGGGCGGCTATGCAACCTTCGCCCAGTGCAGCAACAGTACCCACGGCCGAGAAGGCGCTCCCGGCGCACTCCGCACCGGATGCGAACGCTGCGGCACCTTCGGGAGGCGCAGCGATGGAAGAACCTGAATACGCGCCGCCGCTCCAAGTGGGCGATGCCACGCAAGACCTCCTCACCTGGCAGCGCTCAGGCGTGATCGCATCGCAGACGCCTCGGCCGATTCCCGGTGCCATTGCCTATCGGAGTTACGAGCGCTACCTGAAAAGCTTCGAGTTCCCGATTCCCGAGCATCTCAACTCGTCGGTGAAGTCCTCGTCGAGCAAGTAGCAGAAACGACCGGCACCCGCGCACCTCGCGATCCAGGTTCACCATGAAAAACCTTCGCCACAACGCTTCGGCCCGCCGTCAACGCGGATCGTATGCGGTCGAGTTTTCCATCGTGTTCATCTTCTCGTTCACGATGCTCTACGCGCTGATCTGCTACGGCATCATGTTCGCGCTGAGATTCGGCCTTCAGAACGCAGCGGAAGACGGCGCGCGAGCGGCTCTGCGCTATCAGACAAGCTGGGCAGATCGCAAGAGCACCGCCGAGGCGGTTGCAAGGGCACAACTCCCCGACCTCACACTGCCTGTGACGCCGGACGTCAGCGCACAACGCTGCCAGGTTCTTCCGGGCGGCGCGAACAACTGCACCACGCCAACGTGCGGCACGAGCTGGGACTACCGGTGCCAGGTCGTTGTGACGGTCACGGCCACGGGCATCCGGACGGCACTCCCTCCCCTGCCGCTTTTTGCGGTACCCGATACGTTGGTCGGCCAGGCCAGCATGATGCTCGACGGGAAGTCGCCATGAAGACCATTGCCCACCCGTCGCGTGCATCGATGCCCCATCACGCGAATCGGCAGCGCGGCATCGCTGCGATCGAGTTCTCGTTTGTTTTCATGGCGCTCTTCTTCGTCGTCTATGGCATCGCGACCTTCGGTGCCGTTTTCTATACACAGCAGGTGGTGTCGCGCGCGGCTGAAGACGGAGCGCGCGCCGTACCAATGATGCTGGCTCCGCCGCTGACCGCCGACGACCCCCGAATCAAGGCCACGGTTTACGACTCCTTGACAGCCGCGCTGGTCGTTCCGTCCTCGGAGTCCAACAAGTACAACTGGATCGCTGCGAACACGACGGTAACCGTTGCACTCAGTGGCAGCGCACCCAGCGCAACGGCCGTAGTGACGGTGACCTATCCGTACAGCGCGAACCGCCTGCTCCCCACATTGCCCGTACTCGATACCAGCCGCTGGATGCCGGACATGCTGCAAAGCCGTGCGACGGCTGCGATCCCGTCCTAGAGGAGCGACGACATGATCCAGACACATGGTCCAGCGCTTCGCCCATCCGGTGCCCGGCGCACTCGTGCGCGCCGCTCGAAGCTGCGTGGCTCCGTGGTCCTCAATGCCGTCATTGCGCTGTCCCTCGTTCTGATTGTCCTGATCGGCACCGAACTGGGCTACCTCTTCTACATGAAGCGCGAATTGCAGAAGGCTGCCGATCTGTCCGCGCTCGCAGGCACGCAGATTCTCCAACCGACAAACTGTGCTGCTGCGCAAGCCGCAGCCTCGGCGAGTGCGGCTCAAAACCTTCCGTTCATGGCCTCGCAATACGTACTGACGGCGACCTGTGGCGTATGGGATCCGACGGTGGCCGCTCTCAAACCCACCTATTTCAGCAGCACGGGATCCGGAAAGATCAATGCGCTCTACGTACGGATCGTGGGCACGCCCTCGCTGATCTTTCCTTCCCTCCCAGGAAACTCCGCGCGCACCGTCGTCGTCGAAGCCTACGCCGCCAAGGATGCCGCCGTGGCTGCGTTCAGCGTGGGATCGAAACTCATCGACATCAATTCCAATGCGCCTCTCATTTCCGTTCTGAAGCTTGTCGGGGCCGACATCTCCGGCACCTGCGTCGGTTGCTACACGGGATTGGCGGGCGTCAAGATCACCCCTGGCGGGCTGCTCAGCCAGCTCGGCATTCCCATCACCACCGATCTGACTGTCGCGGGCCTCAACGCTTTGTTGGCAGCCAAGAAGGTGACGCTCGGCCAGTTGCTCGACGCCATCGCAACGGTGGCCGGCCAGTCGGGGCTTCTCGCGGTCAATGCGAATCTCATCAACTCACTCGTCAGTGCGGGCATCAATGTGGACACGCTGCTCGTGCAACTGGGGACCGACGCGACAAGCGGTGTTCGTGGCCTGTTTGCCCAGATCACGGCACCGACGAGTGGTTCCGCCCTTGACGTGAAGCTCGATGCACTCAACGTGCTGACAACGGCCGTCGGCATCGGAACGAACAACCACGCAGTCGAACTCGCCACGGGCATCAATCTGCTGGGACTTTCATTGTCGGTTCAATCCCGTGTCATCGAACCGCCGTCCATCGGCATCGGCGGCGTGGGCACCACGGCCTACAACTCCCAGGTCCGGGTCTACATCGTTCTCATGACCAAGCCAGGCGAACTGCTCGGCGACCTGCTTGGTGCTCTGGGCACCCAGATCAATCTTCCGATCTCCATCGACGTGGTCAACGCGTTGGGAACACTCAATGCCCTGAACTGCGATACGACGCCGCCACAGGCAACGATCCATGTGGAGGCGCCTATCTTGAGCGCCTGCATCGGCAGGATCGACCCGCTCGCGCTTTGGTCGAAGACGGATGTTTGTTCCACGGATCTGACCGGGATGACCCTCGTCCAACTCCTCGGCATCAACCTGCTGCAAGGAAAGGCCTATATCCCCGCCCTTCAGAACCCGAGCGACGTGACGCTCAAGGTTGGCGAGACCCAGACGACGGGCGCCAATTCGCTGCCCATCGGCGATACCGTTTCCACATTGCTGAATCAACTGCTCACCCTGCTCCTGGGTGGCAACGGCACGGGAGGTGCCACGCCAGCGGATCGGGCCTCGAACGCCACCATCGCCGCGAGCATGGCGGACTACTACCTCAGCAAGACCAATCAGGTCTCCACGCTCAGAAGCATGATGGAAGCCAACAACCTGACATGGAGCCGGCCGGTGTTGCTGGGGCTGCTGTCGACGACGATGCCCCAGGAGTGGGAAGCCGAGGTGAACACGGCCAAACTCCTTGGAGGTTGCGGGGGCAGCCTCAGTGGTACGTGCGCCCGGAATTTTCTGATTCAGTCGCTGCAATCCCCCAACCAGGATGGCCTTGTCACCGGGCTCCTCAAGGGTCTCATCAGCCTGGTGACCGGCTTGCTGGGTCTGAATCCCAACGCGGGCGGCACACCGCTGTTGTCGGCCTTGCTCGGCCCGCTGATTCAGCTTCTTCAACCCATCCTCAATACCGTCGGCGGACTGATTTCCAACCTGCTGAGCAATACGCTGGGGTTGGAACTCGGCCGCACCGATGTCTTCCTGCAGTCCGTGAGTTGCCAGAATGCCAAGTTGGTGTACTGACGTCGCTTCTCGCCGGACCCGTTCAAGTTTCCAGCCTCCTCGATGAATCCCGCCTCCAACTTCGACGAACTCGACCTCTTTGTCTGGGAAGGCAAAGCCGACATCCTCGACCGCATCGCGCGGTGCATGGCGAGCTTCGACGTGGAAGTGATCCGGGCCGATGGCCTGCCGCCTCCGCAGTCGGACCGCGGTGCTGTGCTGCGTCCTTCCGTCGCGATCATCAGCGTCACCGTCATCGACAGTGGCGGCCTGGCACACGCCACCGAGCTGCTGCAGGGCATGCCGGTGATCTGGGTTGCCGCGGGTTCGCGCGAGCGCGATTCGCGCACGTATCCGCCCGAGTACCTGCACGTGCTGCCCTACGACTTCACCTGCGCAGAGTTGCGCACGATGGTCGCGAAGCTGGTGCGGCAGCTGCGTGCGCGCGATGTGGCGCCGCAGGCGCCCGATGTGCTGGTGGCGCATTCGGAAGCGATGAAGGCGCTGCTGGCCGAGGTGGGCGCATTCGCCGACTGCAACCACAGCGTGCTGGTGCGCGGCGAGACGGGTGTCGGCAAGGAGCGCATCGCGCAGCAGCTGCACCTGGGGCACCAGACGTACGGCAAAGGCGCCTTCGTGGCGGTGAACTGCGGTGCGATTCCCGACGGATTGTTCGAGTCGCTGTTCTTCGGCCACACCAAGGGTTCGTTCACGGGCGCGGTGCATGCGCATCGCGGCTACTTCGAGCAGGCCACGGGCGGCACGCTGTTCCTCGACGAAATCGGCGACCTGCCGCGCTACCAGCAGGTGAAGCTGCTGCGGGTGCTCGAAGACAACACGGTCACGCGGCTGGGCGCAACGTCGCCGGTGCGGGTCGACTTCCGCCTGGTGGCGGCGACCAACCGCAACCTGCGCGAGATGGTGGCAAGCGGCGAGTTTCGCGCCGACCTGTTCTACCGGCTCGCGGTGATCGAGCTGCACGTGCCCAGTCTCGAAGAACGTGGCGAGGTCGACAAGATCGCGATCTTCAAGGCGCTGTTGAGCAATGTGCTGGGCGACGAGCTGGAAGCACTCGGCGAAACGCCGCACTGGCTGAGCGATGCGGTGGCCGAAACCTATTTCCCCGGCAACGTGCGGCAGTTGCGCAACCTCGCGGAGCGCGTGGGCGTGATCGCGCGGCAGTTGCACGGCTGGGACCAGAACCTGATCCAGCGCGCGATCGCGCTCACGCGCGGCACGCCGGCGCCGGCGATGTCGGCCGACCGCAATGGCGGAAACGGCGGAGGCGTGGCGCTCGACAGCAATGGCGACCGCAAGGGCTGGAACAGCAGCGAGCGCAACCGAATCATCGCGGCGCTGGAGATCAACGACTGGAAGCGCCAGGACACGGCGCAGCACCTGGGCATCAGCCGCAAGGTGCTGTGGGAAAAGATGCGCAAGTACCAGATCCTCGATGGCGAGCCCGGCATTCCAGAAGATGCCTGAATAAGGCTCGCCCCCAGGCTTCGCGCACTTCGTGTCGCTGCTCCTCCCCCCCACCGGGGGCAACACCTGAGGCCCGGCGAAGCCGGTTCCTCGGTGTTTCCCGAACTCACGGGGCTTTGCTTCGCTCGCCCCTCTTTTTCTTCTTCAGGGAGTTGAGAGTCGGGGGGCTTTGCGCAGCGATGGGTTGGCGCCTGCCGCACCTGCAGTGCGCTCCACGACCGGTTCGCTCGCGCAAGCTGTATTGCTCGAAATGCACAGCGCGCCGAGCAAGCCGTCTTCAGTCAGCACGGGGCGGCCGGGTGCGCCGAAGAGGCTGTCGATCCACGTGTTGGGCATGGTGGGGTCGATGCGCAGTTCGCCTGTGGTGCGCGCAAGGCGCAGTTCGGAAATGCGCAGGTCGAACACGCCGTCGATGTAGTCGAACAGCAGCGTGTAGTAGTCGAGCTGTGCATCGAGCACCTTGGGCAAGGTCTCGCGGCCGAACTCCATCAGGCGGCGGCGGCCGCGGAAGGCCTGGCCGGAGGTGCTGACGGCTTCCATCAGTTGCTTTTCGCGCTCGCGTCCCGAGACGGTGCGGGCCCATGACGCGGAGGTGAGCTCGAACAGGTTGAGCCGCACGCCTTCGAGCTTGGCTTCCTGGTTGGCGACTTCGGCGAGCGCCGACTTCAGGCGCAGTTGCCGGTCGAAGCCGTTGCCGAAGTTCCAGTTGAGTTCCAGGCCCGCGCGTGTCGGGTTCTGCGTCACGTCGTTCGGGTCCTTGGTCTTGACGACGACGGCATCGATCGTCGGGTAGAGGCTCGCGTCCTGCTGGTCGGCCAGCGCCTTGGCGCGGTCGATGCGCCCCTGGGCTTCGGCGATCTCGGTGCTTCGCGCCTCGGCACGGCGCAGCGCCTCTTCCTGCGAGCCGATGCGCCATTGCAGCGGCGCGGCAAGCACGGGCAGCGAATCGGTGTTGGGCGAGAACTTGAAGTAGTTGCGAAACTTGGCAAGCGCTTCGTCGCGCTGGGCTTCGAAGTCGGATTCGCGCGCGGCCACCAGAGCCCGGCGCGACGCCGCCATGTTGAGGTCGTTGTCGCCGGTGACGCCGAGCGCCACGCGGCGGGCCTCGGCCTTCGAGAGTTCGGCCACCACTTCGGTGGCCCGGTGCGCGATCTGCTTCTTGAGGTCGAAGCGCTGCACCTGCAGGTAGGCGGTGAGCGCGTCCAGCACCACCTTCTGCGAGGTGGTGACGACGGCCTCATCGTCGGCCAGGTTGGCCGCCTCGGCGGCGCGTTGCGCGGCGCTCATCGCACCGCCGTCGAGCAGGCTCATGCGCACCTGGGCGCTGAGCACCGTGTAGTTCTGCGTCTTGGCCTTGGCCACGCCGCTGTTGTAGCTGCCGGACGATGTGCTGAAGTTCAGGCGTGGATAGCGCGCCTGCTTGGCGGCATCCACGCCGTAGCTGCTGGTGTTGGCGGCGGCCTGGGCCGTCTGCACCTCGGGGTACTCCTGCGACAGCGCGATCAGGGCCTGCTTGACCTGCTGCGTGTAGTTCGCGGCACCGAGCGACGGCGCGGAAAGCCGGCGTGCAAGCAACAACCCCGGGATCGCTTCCTGCCCCTCGGGTTGCGGCGCCTCCTGCGCAAGGGCCACCGGCGGCAGCGTGAAGCTCACGCACAGCGCTGCGCAGACAACACCGGGGCCCATGCGGCGCCGGCCAGCCGAAGTTCTGTCCATCATGGTTCGCGGAAGGCTTCGCGCCGCAGCTTGAGCACAGGTCGGAGGATGTACCAGATGAACGGGTCGGTGCCGACACGCAGGTCCACTTCGGACTCCATGCCGGCGGTGATGCGGTTCTCGTCGCGCCCCACGTGCGACTGCGACATGCTGATGAGCAGCCGGTAGTACGGCGCGCCGTTGGAGATGGCCGGATCGCGGTCGGCATCGGCCGCGACCAGCTTCACCTTGCCGTCGACGGCGCCGTAGCGCAGGTAGTCGTACGCGGTGATCTTCACGCGCGCGGTCTGTCCCACTTCGATGAAGCCGCGGTCGTTGGGGTTGAGCCGCGCCTCGACCATGATCTCGTCCTGGTCGGGCACGATTTCCATGATGGCTTCGCCGGGCTTCACGACCCAGCCGGGACTGGAGTTGCGTAGGCCCTTCACGATGCCTTCCGATGGCGCCTTGACCACCGTGCGCGAGCGCTGCGTGCGGGCGCGCGCGAGGTCTTCGCTCAGGCTCGCGAACTGGCGCTCGACGGTGGCCAGCTCGTCCGATGCGCGGCGGCGAAAGCTTCCTTCGGCCTGGGCCATCTTGGCCTGCGCCTCGGTGATGGCGGCATCGGCGGAGATCACGCCCTGGCGCGCCACCGCGAGTTCGCTGCGCACGCTTTCGGCCTGCCGGCGCTTTTCGAGCACCTCGACCTGCCCGACCAGTTTCTCACTGAGCAATTGCTCGGAAATCTCGAGCTCTTTCTGCATCAGCTCGAGCCGATCGCTCAGGCCTTTGACCTTGGCCTGCTGCTCCAGCTTCTTGCTGCGCGCCTGCTCCAGGCCCGACACGGCGCCGGCCATCACGCCGCGCTGTTCGAGCGCGCGCGCCTGGTAGGCGCCGGTCTCGCCCTCGAACACGCCTTCATCGATGTCGGCCGCAAAGGATTCGCGCTTGAGCGGCTGGCCACGGCTCTCGGCCATGAGCCGCACGCGGGTGGCCTGCGTGGCCGCATAGCGGGCCGTCAGTTCTTCGAGGTTGAGGCCGCTGCCGCCCAGGTCGATCTCGACGAGCGACTGGCCCTGCTTGACCTTGTCGCCTTCCTTCACCAGCACGGCGCTGACGATGCCGCCTTCCAGATGCTGGATGGACTTCACGCGGTCGGAGGGGATCACGCGGCCGGGTGCCACGACGACGGTTTCCATCGGAAAGCCCAGGCCGATCAGTGCCAGCACCGCGACGGCACCGCCGATGATCCACTGTCGCCGTCGCCCTTCCGGCGAAGTCTGTGCGGCCCGCCTGTCGTTCTCGTCCTGCAATACCTGCGGCAGATCAGATTTCAAGATGGGCTCTCCCCCAGGCTTCGCGCACTTCGTGTCGCTTCTCCAACCCCCTCACCGGGGGCAACGCCAGCGGCCCGGCAAAGCCGGTTCCGCGACGTTCCTCGACTTGACACCTTCGATTGCGTGATTCGTGAATAGCTCATCAGTTCGGTTCTTAGGCCATGGAGCGGGAGGCCTCGGCCCCCGCGCCGTTGTCTTCCGCGTTGCCGACGGCCACCAGCGGCGTCCTGACGCCGAACAGCTTCGGCACCATCACCGCGGCGGTGCCCTGCTCGACGTTGCCCTGCCCGGTCACGTGGTAGACCACGCTGGCCGCCGAGACGATGCGCAGCGAATGCGTGACCACCACCACGGTGCGCACCTTGGCGACCGCGAGCATGGTGGCGAGCAGGTTGCGCTCGCTCTGGAAATCGAGGTCGTTGCTGGGCTCGTCGAGCACCAGCACCGAGGGCTTGCGCAGGAAGCTCATGGCCAGCGCGAGCTTGCGTCGCTCGCCCACCGAGAAACCCGTGCCGCCTTCGCCGACCACGGTGCGGTAGCCATCGGGCAGGCGCGAGATGAAGTCGTGCGCGCCCGAGAGCCTGCAGGCCGCGACGATCTGCTCGTCGCTCTGGCCCGGGGCGCCGCGCCGCATCACGTCGACCAGCGCACCGCCGAACCAGTAGACCTCTTGCGACAGGTAGCTGATCCAGCGCGAGAGTTCCTCGCGGCCGAATTGCGAGAGGTCGTATTCGCCGATGTTGACGGTGCCGCGCGTGGGCGTGTACAGGCCCGAGATGAGCTTGACCAGCGTGGACTTGCCCGCGCCGTTGCGCCCGACGATCACATGCAGGCCGCCGGGGCCGATGTCGAGGTCGACGTTTTCCAGCACCGGCTTCTGCGCGGATTCGGTGAAGCTGAAGCTCACGTCCTTCAGCGTGACGCGGCCCAGCGGCTGCGGCAGCGTCATGCCAGTGGACGGCTTTTCGACCGGTTCGCGCAGCACGGTTTCGAGCCGCTTGGCCGCTTCCTTCGCGGTGGCCAGCGAGCGCCAGTTCGACACCAGCCCGGCCACCGGCTGCAGCGCCTTCAGCGCGAGCATGTTCGAGGCGACGAGGCCGCCCACCGTCATCCATTGCTCCATCACCGAGATGGCGCCGACGGTGACGACGATGACCGAGAACACGGTGAGCAGCACCGTGGTGCCGTCGCGCGCGGTTTCGATCTGGCCGTTCTTGGTGAAGCTTTCGGTGAGCCAGGCGTTGTAGGTCTGGCGCCACATCTCGATGGTGGGGCCGTCGTTGGCCTGCGTCTTCAGCGTCTCGCGCGCATGGCAGATCTCGGAGGTGATGCGGTCCAGCCCGCGGCCGCGCTGCACTTCCTCCACGCGCCCCGCGCGCACTTCATCGGCCCACCACCATGCAAGAAAAGACATGATCGCGAGAAAGAGCGCCACCACCGGCAGCACGGGCAACGCGACGATGCCGATGACCACGAGCGCGAAGACCGCCATCGGCAGATCGAAGACCGATTGCGCGAGCCCGCCGGTGACGGTGCCGCGCACCGAACCCACGTCGCGAAAGTACAGCTGCCACGACGACGCGGGCCGCGCTTCGAGCGCGCGCAGCGGGCGCGCCAGCATCGAGTTGAGCAAGGCCCCCGACACACCGTGGTCGATGATCGCGCCCGCATTGCGCAAGAGGCGCGAGCGCCGCGTGCGCAGCCAGAACTCGATGCAGAGAAAGAAGAAGATGCCGCTTACGAGTGCGGCGAGCGTCGATGTGCCGCTGCGCGACAGCACGCGGTCATACACCTGCAGCAGAAAGATGGAAGGCAGCAGCCCGAACAGGCTGATGGGCAGCGAGCGCCACGCCGCACCCTTGACCAGCGGATAGGCCTCGCGGAAGGCTTCATGCATCGCCCCCGCAAAAGGACTGGCACCCGGCTCGTCTGTCGTGTCGGCAACCAACTGACTGGGCAAGAGGAACTTGATCATGGAGAAAAGCCGATCCGTCGTGCAATGACGCCTGTGTCATTATCAACTGTTACCCGGCTGTTACAAGGCAAAAATTCACTCTCCGTGCAGGTCAGCACGGAAGCATTCGCCTCTTCATCGGATCGGCTTGCGCGTCATGAATCGAAGCCCCCGTGCCGGACCGCGTGGCCGTTCCTTCGACCATGCAGCCGACCGGTTTTCCCACGGTCATTTCCTTTGCCTCTTGGGGCAAACCCTGTGCGAGTACCAATGCGATGTTGGCGCACAGCAGCATGCACAGCACCCACGCGCACAGCAGCTGAAGCCAGCCCAGCCACCAGCGTCGTTGCGGCGGCGGTGCCTCGCGTTCGAAGGGCGAGTGCAGGAGGGCGTTCCATCTCATGGTCATGGCAGTGCTTTCAAAACCCGGGCCAGCCGGGACAGGCCGACGCCCGCCGAGCTTTTTGCCAGCACCCAGTCACCTGGTTGCAGCAATCCGCCCAGCGCGGTCGACAGGTCCGACACATCGACGAACCAATGCGAGCGAACCTTTGTACGAATGCGCGCATGCAAGGCGCGCATCAGCGGACCGCACAACAGCACGCGGTCCGGTTGAGAGGCCAGCAGCTCCGCCTCGAGATCGAGGTGGTGCCGCTGGGCGGCGGGCCCCAGTTCCTGCATATCGCCAAGAATGGCGACGCGCCGCGCGGGTTCGCAGGGGGCCTGTGACAGCAATTCGAGCGCCGCCCGCATCGAGCTGGGGTTGGCGTCATAGGTTTCATCGATCAGCTTGAAGCTTCCGCCGCCGATGTGAATCGTGTGCAGCGCACCGCGGCCGCCTGGCGGCTCGAAGTGCGCGAAGGGTTCGACCGCCGCGGCCAGCGGCAGGCGCAACGCCTGCAGCGCCGCGAGCGCGGCGATGGCGCTCGCGCCCATGTGGCGGCCCGGTGCATTCAGGCGCAGCTGGAAGGGCTCGCCCGCCACCATCGCCTGCACCTCGCCGTGGTCGAAGGCGAGCAGGCGCACGTCGGCGTCCTTGTGCTCGCCGCAGGTCACGATCTGCAGTTGCTGCGCCATCGCGGCTTCGGCGAAGGTCGCGAACTCGGGCATGTCGCGGTTCAGCACCACGCTGTCGCCGGGTGCCATGCCCTGGAACATGCGGCTGTCGAGTCGCGCGGCGGCTTCCGAAGGGCCACGGTGTTTCTGCGATGCGGCCGAGAGCCCCGTCACCACCACCAGCGAAGGCCGCACGAGCTGCGCCGAGGCCGGCATGTGCGAGCTGCCCATCTCCATCACCCAGTAAGCCGCATGGCGCGGCATGCAGGTCATGTTCCAGGCGATGCCCGAAGGCAGGCTGATGTTGCCTTCGGGCTGGCCGACCTCGCCCCACACGGTCAGCGCCCCGGCCAGCATCGCGGCCACGGTGCTGCTGCCCGCGCCGCTGCCGAGCACGCCGCACACGCGGCCCGTGAACTCGGTGCGCGCATGGTCGCCCAGTTGCAGCACGGCCTGCAGCACGTTCTGCACCTTGAGCACGGGCACGCGCTTGTCCAGGTGCGGCTTGGGGTCGGTGCACAGCACGGCGGCGGCTGGCTGCAGCACGCCCTTGAGCGTGACGGCCGCGAGCGGCGTCTTCGACGGCCGCGTCTGGTGATCGAACACGACGCGGCCCTTGCGCATGAAAGAGCGCTGCGTCACGCCGCTGGCGCGCCAGCCGTCTTCGGGCTTGACGACCCATTCGCCGCCGGTCACGCGGGCCATTTCGCTCGCGGTCCACGCGGGGCCATCGTCCCTTGGCGCGGTGCCGCCCGAGCCGCCACCGGCAGCGGACAGGGCACGGCGTTCCAGCAGGTAGCGGTGGTACGCGGCAAAGCCCGACACGTACTGCTCGACGTCGTCGATGCGCACGCGGAACGAGTGATGCCGGATGAAGAACGAACCGACGACGGTCGAAGGCCGCCGGAAGTACATCGCCATCTCGGGCCAGAAGAAGCCGTTGAGCAGGTAGTGCGCGCGGTAGTCGAGCGCGCGATAGAACTTCTCGGTGTCCAGCTCGTCGAGCAGGTGCCGCATCGCGGGCATGCCTTCGAGCCGCTGCAGCATCTGCTGCGCGGCCAGCATGAGTTCGAGCAGCGTCGGAAAGGTGGTCTTGCGGTCGAGCACGAAGTCCAGATAGCCCGCCACGTTCTGCAGCCCGAAGCGAAAGTACTTCTCTTGCGGGCTCCAATGCGTGAGCTCGTTCACGCAGCAGCTCAGCCAGTGGTCGTGTGCCTGCCAGTGCTGGCTGGCGATGAAGTGGTCGAAGGCTTTCTCGACCACGGCCAGCCACTGCGGATCGCGCGTCAGGCCATACAGGCGCATGAGGCCGTAGGCCGCTTCGCCGTCGTAATAGATGATGCGCGAGGCCTGCTTGAGCGTGAGGTCGGTCGCATGCAGCACGTGGTTGAAGCGGCCGCTGGCCGGGTCTTGCAGCGACACGATGCCCAGCGCGAGCTTCTCCAGCAGCGGCAGCCAGCGGCGCGTGTCCATCAGCTCGCAGTACTTCACCAGCGCGAGCACGCAGGCCGCGTTGCCGCCGAGCTTGATCTCGCCGCCCGTGTCGACCAGGAACGCGACCTCGCGCCCGTCGGGCAGCGTGTAGTCGCGGATCAGCCAGGTGGTGAGGTGGTCGAGCGCGCGGTCGATGGCCGAGCGCAGGGTTTCGTCGCGCGTGAGCTCCCACGCTTCGAGCATGGCGTAGACCGCGCTCGCATGGCGCATCGCGTCGTAGGTCGGAATGCGGCGATCGAAGCACGGGAAGTAGCCGTAGACGAAGAGCCCGTCGGCCTGCACCTGCCGCGCCAGATACGACGAGCCGCTGCGCACCAGCTCCAGCACCGACTGCGGGTTCAGCGCCGGCATCTGCCGGCGGCCCGCATCGAGCCCCGTGCCGACGAGCTTGTGCACCACGCCGTCAGGCTGGCAGAACACGCCCACCATGGCCAGCAGGTACACCGGCTGGTCGGTCGGCATGTCCAGCGATGGCGTGCGTTCGAAGCGGGCCTGCGCGTAGACCTCGAAGTTGCGCTGGTTCACCACCGAATGCGCGATGGTCGAGTCGCCGCACAGCATCGCGTTGGCGTTCAGCTCCTGCTCGGTGAAGGCGATCTCGAAGTCCTGGTCGAAGGCCAGGCCGAGGCGGAAGTAGTTGCGCTTGACGGCCGTGAGCTGGGTCTTGAACTGCACCCAGTCCATCGGGCTCGCGCCCTCGACCCAGTCGATGCGCAGCCACGGCGAGACGATGCCGCGCTCGCGCACCCAGCGCTCGACGATGCCGGCGCCTTCGCGCCATGCCGTCTCGAAGTCGGCGGCCCGCGCATGCACGACGTGCGCGCGCTGCGAACCATCGCTGACCGAGAAGAACAGCGTGAAGGCCGGATAGGGGGCAGGCAACGCCGCGCACACCGACACCAGGCGTTCGTGGCAGGCGTGGAGTTGGTCTGGGAAGGACATCATTCGGCCCCGATCGAATGCGGGAGACCGGTCGCGTCCGTCATCAGCTTTCGCCTCGATGTGAACGTTGACCGGAGACTGCCGTCGAAGTCATCGCGGTGATCCGGCTTCAGCGGTAGCTGAATTCGGCTCGGCGATTGAGCTGATAGCCCTCCTCTGTGGTTTCGAGAGACGCGGGCTTCTCCGTGCCCCAGCTGATGGCTTCGATGCGTTCGGCCGGCACGCCCAGTTGCGTGAGCGCGCGTTGCACGGCGTCGGCGCGGCGCTGGCCCAGTGCCAGGTTGTATTCGCGGCCGCCGCGCTGGTCGGTGTTGCCTTCGATCACGACCCGGCTCGACGGCCGGTTGCGCATGAAGCTCGCATGGGCCTCGACGATGTTGCGGTCACCGGGCCGGATGTTGTATTTGTCGAAGTCGAAGTAGACGATCTTCGACACGCCCGCCGGGCCGTTCTGCACCGGCGGCGGCGGTGGCGGTTCCACCTTCGCCACGGCGCTCGCGCCCTTGTTCGAGTAGTAGTAGGTCGCATCGTCGCGGCCGGTCTTGGGTGGGACGCAGGCCGCAAGGCTTGCGCTGAGCGCGACGAGGGCGAGTATCCGGAAATTCTTTTTCATATCGATCCTTTCGAGGGACAGGCCGGTGATGGCCTGTCCCTGGTGCTGCAGCAGCTCCCTCACCCTCTCCTTGCGTTGTTCTTGTTCAACCCAGCAGGCCGTGCAGGATGTTCGTCACGGGAGACAGCGCGGTACCGGCGGGCGAGTGCTCGACCAGGCTGGTGATCGGGGTCAGCACGTCGTTCACCAGCGGGGTGACCGCATGCTCGACACCGTTCACCACGCTGCTGACCGCATCGGTCACCGGTGCCGTGGCGTGGCCCGCGCCGGCCAGGATGTCGGTCACCGGCGCCGTGGCGCTCGATGCCGCGCTGGTCACGGTGGAGACCACCGGGGCCACCGCGCTCGTCGCGTGGCTCACCACGTCGGTCACCGGCTGCAGGATGTTGGCGGCCGGGCCGCTGCCACCCAGCAGGCCGCCGAGCAGGCCACCCACCAGACCGTCGTTGCCGAGCAGACCGCCGACCAGGCCGTGATCGCCCAGCACGCCGTTGAGGATGCCGCCAGCGGTGCCACCCGTGGTGCCGCCAGTCACGCCGCCAAGCAGGCCGCCCACGAGGCCGTCGCTGCCGAGGAGGCCGCCGACCAGGCCGTGGTCACCCAGCACGCCGTCGAGGATGCCGCCGGTGGTACCACCCGTGGTACCGCCAGTCACGCCGCCGAGCAGGCCACCAACGAGGCCATCGCTGCCGAGCAGGCCGCCGACCAGACCATGGTCGCCGAGCACGCCATTGAGGATGCCGCCGGCGGTACCGCCTGTGGTGCCACCGGTCACGCCGCCGAGCAAGCCGCCGACGAGACCATCGCTGCCGAGCAAGCCACCGACCAGACCGTGATCGCCCAGCACGCCGTCGAGCAGACCACCCGTGGTGCCGCCGGTCACGCCGCCGAGCAGGCCACCCACGAGGCCATCGCTACCAAGCAGGCCGCCGACCAGACCATGGTCGCCCAGCACGCCGTCGAGGATGCCGCCGGTGGTGCCGCCAGTCACGCCGCCGAGCAAGCCACCCACGAGGCCGTCGCTGCCGAGCAGGCCGCCGACCAGACCGTGGTCGCCCAGCACGCCGTCGAGGATGCCGCCGGTGGTGCCGCCAGTCACGCCGCCGAGCAGACCGCCAACCAGGCCGTGCTCACCGAGCACGCCATCCAGCAGGCCACCAGTGGTGCCACCAGTCACGCCGCCGAGCAAGCCGCCAACCAGACCGTGCTCGCCGAGCACGCCATCCAGCAGGCCACCAGTGGTGCCACCAGTCACACCGCCGAGCAAGCCGCCAACCAGACCGTGCTCGCCGAGTACGCCATCCAGCAGGCCGCCAGTGGTGCCGCCGGTCACGCCGCCAAGCAAGCCGCCAACGAGGCCGTGTTCGCCGAGCACGCCATCCAGCAGACCGCCAGTGGTGCCGCCAGTCACGCCGCCAAGCAAGCCACCCACGAGGCCGTCGCTACCAAGCAGGCCGCCAACCAGGCCATGGTCACCCAGCACGCCGTCGAGCAGACCACCGGTGGTGCCACCCGTCACGCCGCCGAGCAGACCGCCAACCAGGCCGTGCTCACCGAGCACGCCATCGAGCAGGCCGCCGGTGGTGCCACCGGTCACACCGCCGAGCACGCCACCAAGCAGACCATGCTCGCCCAGCACACCGTCGAGCAGGCCACCCGTGGTGCCACCAGTCACGCCGCCGAGCAAGCCACCCACGAGGCCGTCGCTACCGAGCAGGCCGCCGACCAGACCGTGATCGCCCAGCACGCCATCGAGCAGGCCACCCGTGGTGCCACCAGTCACGCCGCCAAGCAAACCACCCACGAGGCCGTCGCTGCCGAGCAGGCCACCGACCAGGCCGTGATCGCCCAGCACGCCGTCGAGCAGGCCGCCAGAGGTACCGCCACCCAGCACACCGCCGAGCGCGCCACCCAGCAGGCCGCCGTTCAACACGTGCGCCACGCCGTCGGTGAGGAAGTCGACTTGCGTGTCGACTGCGTTCAGCAGGGCGTGCGTCGTGCCGGTGCCGAGCAGTTGATCGGTCAGCGGGCTCAGCAGGCCGCTCACGCCGTCCGTCACGTTCTTCACCACGCTGTCGACCGGGTCGAGGATGTTGGGGCTGTTCGGCGTGAAGGTGGTGCCGAGGATCGGGCCCAGCAGGCCGTCGACCGTGTGGGTCACGCTGTCGGTAAGGCCGACCACCGGGGTCAGCACGTTGCCCAGGCCGAGGCCTCCGAGCACACCGTGGTTCAGGCCGTTGGCCACGCCGCTGACGATGCTGTCGACCGGGTCGAGCAGCGCCGTGCCGGGTGCGCCCGTGCCCCCGCCGCCGATGCCGCCCAGCACACCGCCGAGCACGCCACCCAGGAGGCCGTCGTTGCCCAGGAGGCCGCCGACCAGGCCATGGTCGCCCAGCAGGCCGCCCACGACGCCGTTCGGTCCGAGCAGGCCGCCGCCGATGCCGGTCACGCCGCCCAGCAGGCCGTCGCTGCCCAGGAGGCCGCCGACGAGGCCATGGTCGCCGAGCAGGCCACCCACCAGGCCGTCGCTGCCGAGCAGGCCGCCGACCAGACCGTGGTCACCCAGCAGGCCACCGACCAGGCCATCGTTGCCCAGCAGACCACCCACCAGACCGTCGTTGCCCAGCACACCGCCGAGCAGGCCGTCGCCACCCAGCAGGCCGCCGACGATGCCGTTGTCGCCCAGCAGACCGCCAAGCAGGCCGTCGTTGCTGACCAGGCCGCCCAGCAGGCCGTGGTCACCCAGCAGGCCGCCAACCAGGCCGTCGTTGCCGAGCAGGCCACCCAGCGTGCCGCCCACCAGGCCGCCGACCAGACCGTGATCGCCGAGCAGGCCGCCCAGCGGGCTGTCGGTGATCAGGCCTGAGACCACGCCGTGCTCGCCGAGCAGGCTGTCGACCAGGCCACCGTGGCCCAGCAGTCCGTCGGTGAGGCCGCCGACGCCGAGCAGGTCCGACAGGCCGCCGTTGAAGCCGAGCAGACCACCGACCACGCCGTCGTCGCCAAGCAGGCCACCGAGGGCGCTGCCTTCGCCGAGCAGGCCACCGAGCAGGCCGTGTTCACCCAGGAGGCCGCCGGTCAGGCCGCCCACCGCGCCATTGCTGCCGAGCAGGCCACCGATCAGGCCGTCATGGCCGAGCACGTTGCCCAGCAGGCCGCCGACCGCGCCGTCTTCGCCCAGCAGGCCACCCACGAGGCCATCGCTGCCGAGCAGGCCGCCGACCAGACCGTGGTCGCTCAGCAGGCCGCTCACAAGGCTGTTCGGGCCGAGCACGGTGCCCAGCACGTTGCCGACCACGCCGTGGGTGCCCAGGAGCTGGTCGGTGACGCCACCGAGGCCGAGCGCACCGGTCACGCCGCTCAGGATGCCGTGGTCGCCGATCAGGTTCTGCAGGCCGTTGTGCACCGCGTCGGTCAGGTAGTCGACCTGGCCCACCACCGTGCCGAGGATCGCGTTGGTGGCGCCGGCGCCCAACAGGCCGTCGAGCGCGGGGCTCAGCGAGCCGCCCAGCAGGTGGGCCACCTGGCCGACGGTGTTGTCGACCGGATCGAACTCGTTCGGGTTGTTCGGCGTGAAGGTGGCGCCGAGCAGCGGGGCCAGCACGTTGTCGACCACGCCGGTGACACCGTCGACCACATGGGTGACCGGGGTGAGCGCGGTACCGAGTCCGAGTGCGCCGCTCAGGCCATCGACCACGTGATGGACGAGGCTGTCGCCCGGATCGAGGAGGTGGTCGCCATCCGCGTCGGAGTCCGCATCGGCGTCTGCGTCAGAGTCGGCATCAGCATCGGCGTCTGCGTCTGAATCGGCGTCGGCGTCGGCATCGGCATCGGCATCGGCATCGGCATCGGCATCTGCATCTGCATCTGCATCTGCATCTGCATCTGCATCTGCATCTGCATCTGCATCGGCATCTGCGTCCGCATCGGCATCAGCGTCCGCATCCGCGTCAGCGTCGGCATCTGCATCTGCATCTGCATCCGCATCAGCATCAGCGTCGGCGTCGGCGTCGGCGTCGGCGTCGGCGTCCGCATCAGCATCAGCATCAGCATCAGCATCTCCATCAGCATCCGCGTCCGCATCGGCGTCAGCATCGGCATCCGCATCGGAGCCATTGGGGTTGGTCGGTGTCGTGGGGTTACCCGAGGACACGAGGAGGGGAATGCCGGTATCGCCGCCACCGCCACCACCGCTGAGCGCCGCGCCCAGTGCCGCGGCACCCAGCGCGCCCAGTGCGAATTCACCCAGGCCGATGCCGCTGCCGGCTGCGAGCTTCTTGGTCACGGCCAAGGCGGCTGCGTCGGCATCGCTGTCGGGCGGGGTCACTTGCAGGTCGCCCGAGGCGACATCCACATTCACTTGTTCGAGGCCGCCCGGCAGCTTGGTCGAGCCGATGGTCGCATCGGTGCCGCCGGTGAAGACGCCGGCCAGCGGCGCCTTGTTGGTGGCCGAGCCGGGGAAGAGCACGTTGGCGTGGCCGTCCTGCGGAACGATCACGCGGTCACCGGCAACCAGCGTCTGATTGCCATCGACGGGAATGCGGACACCGTCGCGCATCACCGCGACGCCGGGCGTCGCATTCGATAATGTGCCGATGCTGGCGGGGCCAGCTGCGGCAGCGGGTGCCGCCGAACTCATCGCGGCGGGAGCGCCGAGCGGAGTGACGGTGGCCTGGGCGATGACCACTGGAGCAGCGCCGGCGGCGGCAAGTCCTTCGGTCGAATTGGTCGATGCTTGTTGAGCGGTCATGGCAGCCTCTGTGACAAAAGATGCCTCTACAGGGGCAACTTGCGTGCCGCTTTTTCCGCGCTCCGTGCCAGATGGGTTGCAGGCCGTGCAACCTGTTGATTCGTATGAATATTTTTCTCAAAATCGACTTACCGACGGCGTGTAGAAACAGCTCGTAAGAAGGTCATTTCGCGATTCGTTACGTTACGAGGTAACGCGATGTACCCGGAACGCCGGGCACATCCAGCCACTCAAGAAGCGGCCTTTTCTCCTCATCTTTCCCACCTCTTTTTCTGTCCTCTATCTATATATGTTCAATCCCTCCCAGGAAGACGTGCGCCGCTTCTTCTGCGACGTGTACGCCAAGCACCGGCAGGGCCTGCCGATGGAAGCGCTCGAAACCATTGCCGCCGGCTGGATCGACGAACATCCCGAATACCACGAGGACCTGGCCGATGCGGATGCTGCGGTCGCGCGGGTCTATGACGGATCGAACGGCCGCGAGAACCCGTTCCTGCATCTGTCGATGCACCTGTCGATCAGCGAGCAATGCTCGATCGACCAGCCGCGCGGCATCCGCCAGGCGGTCGAATTGCTGGCCGCGCGCCGCGGCTCGCTGCTGCATGCGCATCACGAGGCGATGGATTGCCTGGGCCAGATGATGTGGGAGAGCCAGCGCGCGGGCCGCCCGCCGGACGGCGAAGGCTATGTGGCCTGCGTGCAGCGCCGGGCAACCAAAGACTAAGGGCTGCGCCGGGCTTTTCTTTTTGGCGGCAGCGCGCCCTGCTGCTTCGCGGCTTCGCGCAACAGCGCGGCCATGGCGCCGCGCAGCGCCGACGGCTCGGCATCGCTGCGCTGCAGCAGGCCGACCGGCTCTTCGGTGCCGGCCGTGTCGATGCGCAGCCGCACCAGCCGGCCGTCCGACAGCTCGCCGCGCGCGGCACCGAGCGGCGTGATCCACACCGCATCGGACACCGCCACCAACGCGCGCGCCACGGCCACGTCGAGTGTCTGCAGCGCGTTGGTCGGCAACACGAGGCCGCGCGCCGACAGAAAGCTTTCGGTGTTGTGGCGCGGAATCGTGCCCTCGCCGTACACCACGAGCGGGTAGGCCAGCACCGCCTGCACCGTCGCCGCCTTCAGCGCGGCCAGCGCGAGCGGGTGGCCGGCACGCACGGCAAACACCAGCGGCTCGGTGTGCAGCAACTCGAAGCTCAGGCCGCCCATCAGGCGCGGATCGCTCATGCGGCCCACCACGAGGTCGAGCTCGCCGGCGCGCAGCTCGTCGAGCAGCACGGCGTTGGCGGCGCTCTTGACCGTGATCTGCACGGACGGCCAGCCGTCGCGCAGCCGCGCCAGTGCCGCCGGCAGCAGGGCCGGCGCGACGCTCGGCAGCGCCCCGATGCGCAGGCGCTCGACGCGCTCACCCGACGCCGGCGCCACCGCCTGCGCGCTGGCATCGAGCGCCTCGAGCACGCGCAGCGCGTGCGTGAGCAACTGCTCGCCGGCGGGTGTCAGCCCCTGTACGCCACGGCGGCCGGCCTTGCTGCGTTCGACCAGGCGCGTGCCCACGATCGACTCCAGCTCCGAGAGCGTCTTCGACACCGCGGGCTGGCTCAACGCCAGCCGCCCGGCCGCGCGCGCCAGGTGGCGCTCCTGCGCCACGGCGACGAGGCAGCGCAGATGGCGCAACTGCACGTTGCGCAAGAAATCCTGGCGAAGTTCGGTAGGGTTTTTCAATGCCTGCTGGTTATTGAAACTGGATCAATCTTCAATTTACATCATCGAATGGCACTTCTAAAGTCTGGGCTTCCGGATTCGTCCCACGACAGGAGACAACGCACATGTTGACCAAGACCAAGGCCCCGCAGGGCCCGCACGCCACCCTCACCCCGCGCGACTGGGAAGCCCACCCCAGCTACGTCTACCCGGGCTACAAGTCCACCGCCAAGCGCGGCCCGCTGAAGCCGCTGATTCCGCTGAAGGCCTCGCTGGGCGAGCTGCAGCAGCCGGTGTACGGCCACGACAGCATCGGCGAGTTCGACCACGACCTCACGCGCAACGCGCGCAAGAACGGCGAGCCGCTGGGCGAACGCATGATCCTTACCGGCCAGGTGCTCGACGAGCACCGCCGCCCGGTGGCCAACACGCTGGTCGAGCTGTGGCAGGCCAACGCCTCGGGCCGCTACGTGCACAAGGTCGACCAGCACGACGCGCCGCTCGACCCCAACTTCCTCGGCGCGGGCCGCTGCCTGACCGACAGCGAAGGCCGCTACCGCTTCCTCACGATCAAGCCGGGCGCCTACCCCTGGGGCAACCACCCGAACGCATGGCGTCCGCAGCACATCCACCTGTCGCTGTTCGGCCAGAGCTTTGCCAGCCGCCTCGTCACGCAGATGTACTTCCCCGGCGACCCGCTGCTGCAGTACGACCCGATGGTCACCGGCACGCCCGAGCGCTATCGCAACCGGCTGGTTGCCGACTTCAGCCTCGACATCACCGAAGAAGGCTACGCACTGGGCTACCAGTTCGACATGGTGCTGCGCGGCGCCGATGAAACGCCGTTCGAGAACCGCTGAACCGAAGGAGACACACACCATGTTGATGAGCGCACAGGAAGCCGACTTCGGCCAGACCCCTTCCCAGACCGTGGGCCCCTACTTCGCCTATGGCCTCACCGCCACGCAGTACGGCTACGACTTCAACCAGCCCTTCGATGCCGTCGTGGCGCTGGACAACGCCACCGGTGAACGCATCCGCCTCGAAGGCCGCGTGATCGACGGCGACGGCAACCCGATCAACGACGCACTGGTCGAGATCAGCCAACCCGATGGCGAAGGCCGCTATCCGCAAACGCCCGACGAGGCACGCGCCATGGGCTTCCGGGCCTTCGGCCGCGTCGGCACCGGCACCGCCGAGGGCAACCGCTTCGTGTTCCACACCGTGAAGCCCGGCGCCGAAGCACCCGGCGAGGCACCGCACATCAACGTGATCGTGTTGATGCGCGGCATGCTGCTGCATGCGTTCACGCGCGTGTACTTCAGCGACGAGGCCGAGGCCAACGCGAAGGATGCGGTGCTCGGCAGCGTGCCCGCGGACCGCCGCCACACGCTGATCGCAGAGCGCGTGGAACACGGCGGCGCGGTGACCTACCGCTTCGACATCCGCATGCAAGGTGCGGACGAGACGGCCTTCTTCGACATCTGACCGCCATGTAGAGCGGCCCGATCGCCGGACTCTTTTTTCTTTCTCTTTCCGCGAAGCGCGGCAGCCAGGGGCTGCCGCGCTTTTTCTTCATCGCGCCACTCAAAAAACCATTCCTACATCGGAGCAACGCATGCAACAGACAACCGGCTCGCTGGATGTCCAGGCCTTCCTGGACCGGCACCCCTTCTCGGCTTTCCAGTGGCGCATCTTCGCGCTGACATTTCTCGTGGTGCTGCTGGACGGGTTCGACACCTCGGCCATCGGCTACATCGCGCCGTCGCTGGCCGGCGAATGGGGCGCCAGCAAGATGGCGCTCGCGCCGGTGCTGAGCGCGGCGCTGTTCGGCCTTGCGTTCGGCGCGCTGGCGGCCGGTCCGCTGGCCGACCGGCTGGGCCGCAAGCGCGTGCTGGTGGGTGCGGTGCTGGTGTTCGGCCTGGGCTGCCTGGCCTCGGCGTTCTCGGGCAGCCTGTCGGAGCTGGTGGGCCTGCGCTTCGTGACCGGCCTTGGCCTGGGCGCGGCCATGCCCAATGCGGTGACGCTGACCAGCGAGTACTGCCCCGAGCATCGCCGCGCGACCATCACCAACACCATGTTCTGCGGTTTCCCGCTGGGCGCGGCCTGCGGCGGCTTCCTGGCGGCATGGATGATCCCGCACCTGGGCTGGCGCAGCGTGCTGGTGCTGGGCGGCGTCGCCCCGCTGGTGCTGGTGGCGCTCATGCTGTGGCTGCTGCCCGAGTCGGTGCGCTACATGGTCGCGAAGAAATTCAGCCCCGAGCGCATCCGCGCGGTGCTGGTCCGCATCGCCGACGGCGCGTCGCGGGCCACCACGTTCACCATGAGCGAGAAGAACCCGCAAGGCCCCGCGCCAGAGGCCACCAGTGGCATCGGCGTGGTGCTGTCGCCCGCGTACATCGTGGGCTCGGTGATGCTGTGGATCGCCTACTTCATGGGGCTGGTGATCTTCTACGCCATGATCAACTGGATGCCGATCCTGTTCCGCGAGGCCAACGTGCCACCGCAGACGGCCACGGTCATCTCGGCCCTGTTCTCGCTGGGCGGCGTGGGCGCCATCGCCTTCGGCTGGCTCATGGACCGCTACAACGCCAACAAGATCATCGCGACCGGTTATGCGCTGACCGCCGTCACCGTGTACTTCATCGGCCAGTCGCTGGGCAACGTGGGCGCGCTGGTGGTCACGGTGTTCCTGGGTGGAACGCTGATGAACACGGCCCAGTCGTCGATGCCCGCGCTGGCCGCGGCCTTCTACCCGACCCAGGGGCGCGCGACCGGCATCGCCTGGATGCTCGGCCTGGGCCGCTTCGGCGGCATCGCGGGCTCTTACCTCGTTGCCGAACTGGCGACGCGGCATCTGGGCTTCGGCCAGATCTTCGCGGTGCTGGCGGTGCCGGCGCTCATTGCGGCGGTGGCGCTGGTGGTCAAGCAGATGGTGCATCCGCACAGCGGACAGGCCGTGGTCCGCGGTGGAGTGACGGGCCACTGAGGCCGACCAGTCAGTCGGTCGGTCGATCGGTTGCGCCAAAGAAAAAGCCCGCATGCGCGGGCTTTTTTTCTAAGGGTATGCAGGGCTTGCTTTATTCAGCGCCGTGGTGAATACGGGACTCCGGCACCGTCTTCAGTTCGCCGGGCAGCGAGCTGATGTAGGTGGCGAGCGTCTTCAGTTCTGCGTTGGTGAACTTCTTCGGCTCGACCTGCTGGCCCATCACCGCGTTCGAGCGGCCCAGGTGCGGGTTGTTCTTGACGCGGTACGACTTGAGCGCGACGAAGAGGTAGTCGGCATGCTGGCCGGCCAGCTTGGGCACGGTGCCGTCGTTCGGCGTGTTGAAATTGGCGCCGTGGCACTTGGTGCAGCTGTTGTCCTTGTCCTTCGTGACCAGGGCCAGGATGTTGTCGGGCGTGGCCTGGGCGAGGGCGGCCGGCGGTGCGTCGCCTTCCTTCAGGCCGAGCTGGCTGTAGTAGGCGGCGAGATCGGCGATGTCCTGCTCGGTGAGCGTGTCGGCGATGGCGCGCATGGTGGGGTGCTTGCGGTCACCGCCCTTGTAGGCCGTGAGGGCCGACGTGATGTACGCCGCGCTCTGCCCCGCGATCTTGGGCACCTTGTGGATCTCTGGGAAGCTGGCCTGGTAGCCGATGATGCCGTGGCAGCCCACGCACATCGCAACCTTCTTGGCGCCGTCCTGGGCCTTGCCAGTGACTTGCTGGGCCTGTGCCGAGAGCGTCACGCAAGCGACAGCAAGGGCAAACATCGTGGTCAACAACTTGTTCATTTTGCGCGCACAATCTCGTGGAGAGTACAGTTTTTCGAATCAACATTCGATTATATGCAGGGGTCTTCCAGATCCCTGTGCAGGCCAACCCTGAGGCTGCACAACGCGTGTCGAGTGTGTTCTTTTCTCCACCCCCAGCCTCCGTCTCATTCATGAAATTCCAGGGCTCAGACAACTACGTCGCCACACAGGACCTGATGCTCGCGGTCAATGCCGCGATCACCCTCAAGCGCCCGCTGCTCGTCAAGGGCGAGCCCGGCACCGGCAAGACCATGCTGGCCGAGGAAGTGGCGCAATCGCTCGGGCTGCCGCTGCTGCAGTGGCACATCAAGTCGACCACCAAGGCGCAGCAGGGCCTGTATGAATACGACGCCGTGAGCCGCCTGCGCGACTCGCAGCTCAAGGACCTGGACGGCGGCGAGCGCGTCAGCGACATCAACAACTACATCGTCAAGGGCGTGCTCTGGCAGGCCTTCACGGCCGACCAGCCGGTGGCGCTGCTGATCGACGAGATCGACAAGGCCGACATCGAATTCCCGAACGACCTGCTGCGCGAAATCGACCGCATGGAGTTCTACTGCTACGAGACGCGCGAGCTCATCCGCGCCAAGCACCGGCCGGTGGTGTTCATCACCTCCAACAATGAGAAGGAACTGCCCGACGCATTCCTTCGCCGCTGCTTCTTCCACTACATCAAGTTCCCCGATGCCGAGACGATGAAGCACATCGTCGCCGTGCACTTCCCCGGCCTCAAGCAGGAGCTGCTCACGGCCGCGATGAAGACCTTCTACGACGTGCGCAATCTGCCGGGCCTGAAGAAGAAGCCCTCGACCTCCGAGCTGCTCGACTGGCTCAAGCTGCTGGTGGCCGAAGACATTCCGCTCGAAGCGCTGCAGAGCAAGGACGACAAGGTCGCCGTGCCGCCGCTGGTGGGCGCGCTCCTGAAGAACGAACAAGACGTGACGCTCTTTGAGAAGCTCGTCTTCATGCAACGCAACAACCGCTGAGCCCATGAGCCGGCAACCCCACTCCACCAAGCAGCTCATGAAGCTGGGCATTGCCCAGGCCGTCCTGTTCGTGGTGGGCGCGATGCTCGGCCGCGGGCTCGGGCTGCTGCTGGGCCTCGACGCGTTCGGCGGCAGCGAATACGGCAAGCGCGAGATCTTCGGCATCGCGCTGGTCGGCCTGGGTGGTGGCGCCGGAGCACAGGCGGCGCGCGCCTGGTACGTGCACAAGTACGGCGACCCGCGCGGCTGAAGCCCGCACCACAAGCTCGAAGAGAGTCGGAGAAAAAATGGCGTTCGTCGAACCCGTCACGCTGAAGGCCCGCGACATCGCGCTGGTGCCGCTGTCGCTCGACCATGAAGAAGGCCTGCGCGCCGCGGCCGCCGATGGCGAGCTGTGGAAGCTGCGCGTCACCTCGGTGCCCGAGCCCGAGAACACCCGCGCCTACATCGAGACTGCGCAGAAGACCGCCGACCGCTTCGCCTTCGCCGTCACCAACGCAGCCACGGGCACCGTGCTCGGCAGCACCAGCTTCCACGACATCCTGCCGGCCGTGAAGCGCGTGGAGATCGGCTACACGTGGTACGCCGCGCACTGCCATCGCACGCACGTCAACACCACCTGCAAGCTGCTGATGCTCAGCCACGCCTTCGACACGCTCGGCTGCAACGTGGTGGGCTGGCGCACCGACAACTTCAACTTCACCTCGCAGCGCGCCATCGAGCGCCTGGGCGCCAAGAAAGACGGCGTGATCCGCGGGAACGTCATGCGCCGCGACGGCACCATCCGCGACACCGTCATGTACAGCCTGCGCGCGGGCGAATGGCCCGAAGTGAAGGCACAGCTGCTGTACCTGCTCGACAAGCCGCGCGGCTGACGCAAACACAAGGAGCGCAACGCATGCTCATCGACTTCTTCTACACCCTGCGTTCGGCCAAGCTGCCGGTGTCGGTCAAGGAATACCTCACGCTGCTCGAAGCCCTGCAGGCCGACGTGGTGGGCCCCAACTCCGACGGCGCCTACGGCATCGACGACTTCTACTACCTCTCGCGCACCGCGCTGGTGAAGGACGAGAAGCACTACGACAAGTTCGACCGTGCCTTCGCCGCCTACTTCAAGGGCGTCGAGATGCTCACCGACTTCACGAAAGAAGTGCCGCTCGACTGGCTCAAGAAGACGCTCGAGCGCGAATTCACCGCCGAAGAAAAAGCCAAGATCGAGAAGATGGGCTGGGACGAGCTCATGGAAACGCTCAAGAAGCGCTTCGAGGAGCAGAAGGAACGCCACGAGGGCGGCAGCAAGTGGATCGGCACCGGCGGCACCTCGCCGTTCGGCAACGGCGGCTACAACCCGCAGGGCATCCGCATCGGCGGCGCGGGCAAGAACAAGAGCGCCGTGAAGGTGTGGGACCAGCGCGCCTACAAGGACTACGACGACACCCAGGAGCTGGGCACGCGCAACATCAAGGTCGCGCTGCGCCGGCTGCGCAAGTTCGCGCGCGAAGGCCACGACGAAGAGCTGGACCTGGACGACACCATCCACTCGACCGCGGCCAACGCCGGCTACCTCGACATCAAGATGCGGCCCGAGCGCCACAACAACGTCAAGGTGCTGCTGCTGATGGACGTGGGCGGCACGATGGACGAGCACATCCAGCGCGTCGAAGAACTGTTCTCGGCCGTGAAGACCGAATTCAAGCACCTGGAGTTCTTCTACTTCCACAATTGCGTGTACGACTTCATGTGGAAGAACAACAAGCGCCGCTTCTCCGAGAAGTTCGCGACCTGGGACATCCTGCGCAAGTACAACAAGGACTACAAGCTCATCTTCGTCGGCGACGCGACCATGAGCCCCTACGAGATCCTGCAGCCCGGTGGCAGCGTCGAGTACAACAACGAAGAGGCCGGCGCCGAGTGGATCCAGCGGCTCACGCACACCTTCCCCAAGTTCGCGTGGATCAACCCCGAGCCCCAGGGCGTGTGGCAATACCGCCAGAGCATCGCGGTGATGCAGCAGCTGATGTCCAACCGCATGTACCCCCTGACCTTGCGGGGTCTTGAAGAAGCGATGCGCATGCTGTCCAAGTAGGACGGGGGCGAAGCCGGCGATGCGGCCCGGGCCTTCAGGAAGCGGCCGGGCTTGCTGTCAGAATCCGCCCATGGTCAGGGTGGTTTCCGTTTTTGCGCCGGCGTGGTTGCCGGCTTTGCTTTTTTCAGGCGTCCTGCTTTTGCAAGGCTGCAGCTTGCTGCCGAAAAAAGACGACACCGAAGGCAAGCCCGTGGCCGGACTCGTGCGTGCCGGCGATGCCGACAGCACTGCCAAGGATGGCAAGGGCAACAAAGACGGCAAGGACGACGACAAGGCCAAGGCCGAGCGCCGCGATGCCTTCACCGTCGACGTGCGCGGCCCGCAGGACGTGCGCGACTACCTCGCGCTGCATCTCGAAATCCAGCGCTACCGCGAACTCGACGACCTGGGTGCCACCGAGATCTCGCGCCTCATGGTGGCCGCCGAGGCCAACGCCCGCGAGCTGCTCGGCACCCTCGGCTACTTCACGCCCACGCTGACGCTCGAACTCAACGAGACGCCCGACAGCACCAAGGCCCCGCGCGAGATCGTCATCACGGTCTCGCCCGGCGAGATCACCAAGGTGAGCAACGTGCAGATCAGCTACGCCGGCGCCATTGCCGACGATGCCGCCGCCGAGTCCCAGCGCGACTCGATCCGCACCGGCTGGGCGTTGCGCGCCGGACAGCCCTTCACCCAGCAGGCCTGGGACGAGGCCAAGACCACCGCGCTGCGCAGCCTGACGGCCAAGCGCTTCCCCACGGGCAACATCGAGATCAGCCGCGCCGAGGTCGATGCCGACCGCCATGAAGCCCGCCTGAACGTCACCTACCAGTCGGGGCCCGCCTACAAGTTCGGCCCGCTGGTGCTGCGCGGCCTGCAGCGCTACGACCCCGACGGCGCGCGCCGCATCGCCCGCCTGCCCACCGGCGCCGACTACGACCAGCAGAAGCTGCTCGACGCGCAGCAGCGGCTGGCCAGCAGCGGCTACTACGACTCGGTGTTCCTCACGCTCGACACCGAAAGCGGCAACCCGCAGTTCGCGCCCGTCATCGCGCAGCTGCGCGAGGCGCCACTACAGAAGGTGGTGCTGGGCGCCGGCTTCACCACCGACAACGGCCCGCGCCTGTCGATCGACCACATCCACAACCAGATCCCGTGGCTCGGCTGGCGCGCCGTCTCGCGGCTGTCGGTCGACCGCGACATCAAGTCGCTCGGCACCGAGTGGAACGCGATCCCCAACGACGACGGCTGGCGCTGGTTCGCCGGCAGCGAGATCAAGCGCGAGGAATCGGGCAGCTACATCGTCGACAGCGGCCGGCTGCGCGGCGGGCGCAACAAGTCGAGCGACCACATCGACCGCAGCTACTTCCTGCAATACGACTACGCCCAGAACCGCGGCACCAACGCGCCGCCCTCGGCCTCGGCCGTGACCGCCAACTGGGGCTGGACCGGGCGCTATTTCGACAGCAACTCGGCGCCCTCGCGCGGCTACGGCCTGGCACTGGAACTGGCCGCGGGCTACACGCTGACCGGCCAGCGCACGCCTTTCACGCGCACTTACGTGCGCTGGCTCGGCGTGCTGCCGCTGGGCTCGGCCGACGACAAGGAAACGCGCGCCCGCCGCAGCCGCCTGCAACTGCGCGCCGAGGCCGGCGCCGTGTCGGCGAAAGACAGTGCGCAGATCCCTTCGACACTGATGTTCCTGACCGGCGGCGACACCACGGTGCGCGGCTACAGCTACAAGCAGATCGGCACCGTGCGCTCGGACGGCCAGACCGTCGCCGGCCGCTACCTGGGCGTGCTCAGTGCCGAATGGCAGCGCCCCTTCGTCTACAAGGACAAGCTCACCGATTGGGAGAGCGTCGTGTTCGTCGATGCCGGCGCCGTGGCCGACAAGCCCGGCGATCTCAAGCCCAAGGTGGGCGTGGGCGTCGGCGCGCGATGGCGCAGCCCGGTCGGGCCGGTGCAGGCCGACCTGGCCTACGGCGTGGACTCGAAGAAGTTCCGCCTGCACCTGCGCCTCGGCTTCACCTTCTGACCCGGCGCCTTTGCGATGACGACCGAATCCGATCCTTCCGCCACGCCGCCCGTCGCCAGGCGCTCGCGCACGCGCCGGGTGCTGCGCGGGCTGGCCTGGACAGTGCTCGGCCTGTTCGTGGCGGTGCTGTTGCTGGCGGCAGGCGCGTGGTGGTGGCTGGGCTCGAACCAGTCGCTGGCCTTCGCACTGGCACAGGCGGCGCAACGGCTGCCTGCCGGCCAGTCACTCGAAAGCCGCGACGTGACCGGCTCGCTGCGCACCGGCGGGCACATCGGCTGGCTCAAGTACCAGAGCGAGAGCATCGCCGTCGAAGTCGACGACGCCACCATCGGCTGGCAGCTCGCGCCGCTCTTCAAGCGCAAGCTGCAACTGGGCGAGGTGCATGCGAAGCAGGTGCTGATCGAACGCCGCGGCCCGCCGAGCGACAAGCCCACGGAGCCGCTCGAGCAGATCACGCTGCCCGTCGAGGTGGAACTGCCCTTTCGCATCGACACGCTGCGCTGGGCCGGCCCGCCCGCGCTGCAGGCCACCAACCTTGCGGGCAGCTACAGCTACAAGGCCGCCGAGCACGCGCTCGAAGTCAAGGGCGTGGACATTGCCGACGGCCACTACAGCGCGCGCGTCAAGCTCCAGGGCCCCGCGCCGATGGCGATCGATGCCGCGCTCGATGGCCGCGTGAAGGCGCCGCTGGCCGAAGACCAGAGCATCGAGGTGCTGGCCGACGCCACGGTCAAGGGCACGCTGTCCGGCAAGGCCGCGCGCCTGCAGGTTGCGGCCGAGCTCAAGCCCGCCGAAGAAAACGCCGAAGCACCGATGGAAGCCAGGCTGCAGGCGCAGATCGCGCCCTGGCTGCCGCAGCCGGTGATCGACGCCAAGGCCGACCTGCGCAACGTCGATGCCTCCAGCCTGTGGCCCGGCGCGCCGGAAACGCGGCTGACCGGCACCGTCGCGCTCGAGCCCGATGCCGACACCGGCCCGGCCGCGTGGAAGGCATCGGCCGACATCCGCAACGCCGTGTCCGGCCCGTGGGACCAGGAGAAGCTGCCGGTCGAACAGGTGCAGGCGCGCGTCGGTTTCGACGGCACGAACTGGACCATTCCCGAAGCCACCGTGCGCGCCGGCGGCGGCCGCATCGATGCCGCAGGCAGCTGGAGCCCGGCGCCCGCGCCCTGGAAGGCACAGGCCACGGTGCGCGGCGTGCGGCCCGCCGCGCTGTACAGCGAACTCTCGGGCGCGCCCGTCAGCGGCCAGCTCAAGGCGGAACAGCGCGAAGACACCATCACCTTCGACGCCGCCCTGCGCGCCGAAGGCGGCGGTGCCGGCAGCAAGGCGTTGCCGGGCTTCGCGCTCGACCGTGCGCTGGCCCAGGGCCAGTGGAAAGACCAGGTGCTCGACCTGCGCACACTGCGCATCGAAGCCCAGCGCGCCAGCCTCGACGGCAAGCTGCAGGTGCGCGTGGCCGAGCAGGCCGGCAGCGGCAAGCTGAACCTCACGCTGCCGGGTGGCGGCGCGCAGCTCGAAGGCCGCATCGCGCCGACCACGGGCGGCGGCGAGATCAAGGCCAGCATCGACGATGCCGACACCCTGCAGCGCTGGGTGCAAGGCCTGCCGGGGCTTTCAGGCGTGTTCGCCAACGCCAGTGCCAAGGGCTCCGCGAAGCTCGATGCCAGTTGGCAAGGCGGCTGGCAGACCATCCAGCGCCGGCTGCAGAACGCGAACGCACCGGCGCAGCGCGGCATCACCGAACCTACGCTCAAGGCCGCGCTCGGCGTGCCCCGCCTCGAACTGCACCTGCCGGCCACGGCGTCCGGCGGCACCGCCACCACGGTGCAACTGCGCGAGCTGCGCGCCGACCTCGCGGGCAGCCTGGCGCAAGCCGCGCTCACGTTGCAGGGCGAGGCCACCACCGGCACGCAGAAGTTCACCATCGACACGCGCGCCAGCGGCGGCATCGCCGGCAATGACCAATGGCGCGCGGCGCTGGCCAGCCTGCGCCTGCAGGCGCAAGACAGTGCCCGCCCCGGCAATCCGTGGGTGGTCGAGCTGAGCCGCGAAGTCACCGCCACCATCCGCACCGGCAGCGGCTCGAACGCGGGCCGCCTCGACGTCGAAGCCTCCGCCGCGGCCGCCACGCTGCGCGGCCCGATACCGGGCACCGTGCGCATCGATTGGCAGCCGCTGCGCTTCAGCCAGAGCGGCACGGCACCCAACCGCGTGTTCCGCCTGCAGTCCAAGGGCCAGATGCAAGGCCTGCCGATGGCCTGGGCCGGCGCGCTGGGCGCCAGCTCGACACTGAGCGACCTGGGCATCAGCGGCGACCTGATGTTCGATGGCGACTGGGACATCGATGCCGGCGACACGCTGCGCGCCAAGGCAAGGCTCGCACGCCAGAGCGGCGACATCCGCGTGCAGGCCGGCGAGGCCGCGCTGGTCACCCGCATCACGAGCACCGGCACGGGCACCGCGAGCGAACGCACGATGAATTCCGCCACGGCCCCCAACGGCGCCGAGGCTCCCAGCACCCCGGCGGGCCTACGCAAGGCCGAGCTGCAGCTCGACGCGCAAGGCGACGCGGTGCACGCCACCCTCGCCTGGGACAGCGAACGCGCCGGCCAGATCAATGCCGACATCAACACCCGCGTGCAGCAGCGCGCCGGTGGCTGGCAATGGGCCGCCGATGCGCCATTGGGCGGCACCATCAAGGCCACGCTGCCGAACCTCGGCGTGTGGTCGATGCTCGCGCCGCCGGGCTGGCGCATCGCCGGCACGCTCGACGCCAGCGCCGCGCTCTCTGGCAGCCGCACCGCGCCGCGCTGGAACGGCACCCTCGGCGCCGACAAGCTCGCGCTGCGCGCACCCGTCGAAGGCCTCGACCTGCGCGACGGCCGCCTGCGCGCCACGCTGACCGGCGAACGCGTCGAGATCACCGAGTTCACCCTCAAGGGCGGCGCCGGCAGTTCGGCGCGCATCGGCGGCCAGAGCGGCAACCGCAGCACCGCGGCCAGCGAGGCCCGCACCGACGGCGGCTCGCTCTCGGCCAGCGGCGAGCTGAGCTGGGGCCCCACGAGCGGCGCCGCATCGGGCATTCGCATGGCCCTGCAAGGCCAGTTGCGCGCATTGCGCGTGCTGGTGCGCACCGACCGGCAGGTCACGCTCTCGGGCGACCTGCAGGCCAAGCTCGACAGCGGCCAGTTCACCGTGCGCGGCAGGCTCAAGACCGACCGCGCCGTCATCATCCTGCCCGACGAGACCGCGCCCAGCCTGGGCAGCGACGTGGTCGTGCGCTCGGCCGCCAAGGACCGCGAAGCCGCGGAAGAGGCCAAGCGCGAGTCCGCCCGCGCCGATGCCCAGGCTGCCAAGCCGCAGACCGCCAAGCCCCCGGACATCGTCGTCAACTTCGACCTGGGCGACGACTTCGCGGTGCAGGGCCGCGGCATCACCACGCGGCTCGAAGGCGACCTGGAGATCCGCAGCACCAAGCTGAATGCGCCGCCGCGCATCACCGGCGAAGTCAAGACCGTGAAGGGCCAGTACCGCGCCTACGGCCAGCAGCTCGACGTGGAAACCGGCGTGGCCCGCTTCAATGGCCCTTACGACAACCCGGCGCTCGACATCCTCGCGATCCGGCCGAACATCTCGCAGCGCGCCGGCGTGCAGATCAGCGGCAGCGCGCAGTCACCGCGCGTCAAGCTGTATTCAGAGCCCGCGCTGTCCGACGCCGAAACGCTGTCCTGGGTGATCCTGGGCCGCGCCTCGGCCACCAGCGGCGGCGAGTCGGCCCTGCTGCAGCAGGCCGCGCTGTCGCTGTTGGGCAAGATCGGCGGCAGCGGCTCCGGCGGCAGCCTCGCCAGCCGCTTCGGCCTGGACGAACTCGGCTTCAAGGGCCCCGGCAGCGGCGGCGACCTGCGCGAGTCGGCCGTGACCCTGGGCAAGCGGCTGTCGAAGGACTTCTACGTCACCTACGAACGCAGCCTGGGCGGCACCTTCGGCACCATCTTCATCTTCTACGACCTGACGACGAAGCTCACGCTGCGCGGGCAGGCGGGGCAAACCAGCGGGCTGGACCTGATCTACACGGTGAAGTACGACTGACAGAACCGAACTGGTAAAGTCTCGCCCTGCCTTCGGTCCTCGTAGTTCAATGGATAGAACGGGGTCCTCCTAAGACTCAGATACAGGTTCGATTCCTGTCGAGGGCACCAACAACCCACGATGACACTCCCCGCACAAGGCAAGTTCGCCTTCGCCAACCAGTTGCGCGGCTTGGCCGTTCTCCTCGTCGTCATCGCCCACTACTCCGGTACCTACTGGGGTGCGCGTGAACTTGTTTCGATGTTCATCTTCGCGCCGCCTGCCGAAGGTCCTGCGTCGATCGTGGGGCAGTACATCATGCCGCCCACCGTCAACTATGGCGCGTTCGGTGTCGCCATCTTCTTCCTGATCAGCGGGTTCGTGATCCCGTTCTCGCTCGAGAAGCTGGGTGCGAGGCGCTTTCTTGTCGCGCGCCTGCTGCGGATCTATCCGACATACTGGGTCGCCAGCGCTGCCGTGCTGTTCGTTGTGTGGCTCTCCAGCAAATACTGGGGGCAGGCATTCCACATCGAAACAGGCCGGCTGATCGCGAACATGCTGCTGGTCCATATCGAGACGGGCCAGATGACGACGGACCTTGTCAACTGGACGCTCGCGATCGAGGTCAAGTTCTACCTCGTCGCCATGCTGCTGTGGCCCTTGATCCGGCGCCGGCCAGTGCTGGTCATCATCGGCTTCGCGTTGCTCATGCTGGTGTACTTCCGGTGCGTCCCGAAGGCCTGGAACGTCGTGCCCATGGGCACGCTGCAGGTGGCCCTCACCTCGACCAACACCCAACTGCTGTTTCTTCCGTTCCTGTTCATCGGCACCCTCTTTCATCTCGAGCTGACGAAGAAGATCTCACCGAAGGTGCTCGCAGGCTCGGCCATCGTGGTGTTGCTCATCTTCCTGGCGATGTGGAAAAGAACGCCCTGGTACGCCCAAGCCGCCAGCTCGGCGATGAATTACAGCTACGCACTCGCGCTATTCAGTCTCTGCTATGTGCTCCGTAGCCGGTTTCGGGCGAATCGTGTGCTGGATTTTTTCGCCGACGTCAGCTACCCCCTGTACATCGTGCACTCGCTCATCGGCTATACGGCCATCCGATTCCTGATGGCGAATGGCATGAGCTTCGTGCCTGCGGCGCTGCTCGCATTCAGCGCGGCCGTTGCGGTCGCCTATCTGATCCATCGGACGGTGGAATTACCGACCGCAGCACTGGGCAAGCGATTGGGGCGACGCCACATCGCGTCAATACTCCCGGCCGCGACCGAAGACGTGAAGGTCGGTGCGTGAACGGAACATCGCCAGCGCATCGAAGCGACCGCCGTCGAGCCGGGCTCCATGCCCGACTCCAAACAGTCAATGAGCGGTAACAAGGCCCCGGTCTAATCCAGCGCGGGAACCCTCCCCTGCCCTCATCGTCCCGCGCCGATCCCGGCACGGGCACCTGCCCGTGACCACCGACCTGCGCGCTCCCCGACCCCACACCACCAACGTTCTTGGCCGACGCCTCCTGGCCACCTTCAGCGTCGTGCTGCTGCTGACCCTTGCGGGTTCGGGCATCGGCATCTGGTCGCTTGCGAAGGTGAACGAGGCCACGCACGAAGCCATCCAGCAGCACGGCGTGTCGGAGCGCCTGGTGGTGGACGCCTACCGCCACCAGGCCATCAATGCCGAGCGCTACAAGGCGATGGCGTTGAGCTCCGAGCCTGAGGTTGGCGAGATCCTGGCCGCCGACATCCAGGCGACTGAAAGCCGGTACGGCGAGTTGCTGCAGCAGGTGTCGGAGCGACTTCACACAGCATCCGACCGCGCATTGTTGGCGCAAACACAGGCCACCGGCGAAGACTTCAAGAAGGCCGTGAAAGAGCTGATCGCCGCGCGCGACTCGGGCCTGACGGAGCGCATCCGCAACGTCTACGCGCAGCGCTTTCAGCCCGGCGCCGCCGCGTTGCTGGAGTCCCTCGGCAAGCTCGCACAATCGCAACGCGAGGCCATCGATGCGGCCGGTGTTCGCATCGAAGACCTGAGCGCATCGGCCCGGCTGGCGCTGGTGCTGTTCAGTGCAACGGCGCTGCTGCTGGGCATCGTGCTGGCGCAGTGGCTGGTGCGCAGCATCAGCCGGCCGATCCGCGTGGCGGGCGAAACAGCCGGCCGCGTGGCCAGCCTCGACCTGCGCCAGGACATCGAAGGCCATGCGCGCGATGAAGCCGGCCAGATGCTGCTGGCGTTGGGTGCGATGCAGGGCGCGCTGCGCGAACTGGTGCTGCGCGTGCGGGAGTCGGTGCAGAGCGTGCACATGGCGGCCGGAGAAATCGCCCATGGCAATTCGGACCTGTCGACGCGCACCGAGAACGCCGCGTCCAGCCTGCAGCAGACGGCTGCGGCGCTCGAGCAGGTGATGCGCAACGTGCAGCAGTCGAGCGAGGCCGCGGGCAAGGCCGAGCAGATGGCCGGTGCCGCCGCCACCGTGGCGGCACAAGGCGGCGAGGTCGTGTCGCAGGTGGTCGGCACCATGCAGGACATTCATCGCGCCTCGCACAAGATGGCCGACATCATCGGCGTGATCGACGGCATCGCCTTCCAGACGAACATCCTCGCGCTCAATGCCGCCGTCGAAGCGGCGCGCGCTGGCGAGTCGGGCCGGGGCTTCGCGGTGGTGGCGGCGGAAGTGCGGCAGCTCGCCACGCGATCGGCCGCGGCCGCGCGCGAGATCAAGGGCCTGATCGAAAACTCGGTGCACCGCATCGAGGCTGGCACGACGCTGGCCGACAGCGCGGGGCAAACCATGGGCCGCATCATGGATTCGATCCGTCAGGTGGCCGACACCGTGAGCGCGATCACCGCCGCAACGCATGCGCAGACGCAAGACATCGGGCAGATCAACACCGCCGTCTCGCATCTCGACCGCATGACGCAGCAAAACTCTGCGTTGGTGGAAGAGTCGGCCGCGGCATCGGAAGGCCTGCGCGACCAGGCACGTCATCTCGATGCGCTCATCAGCCAGTTCGTGCTGCCAGGCGACGGCAAAGCGGCGCCACAGGACGCGGAGTGGACGCCGGCCCGGCCGGTGCAGCTGGCAGCGGCGCCGAAAGACCGCCTGCTGCCGGCTTGAGCGCGGCCCGTCGTTCGCCCGTCGTTCGGTTCGCCTCAGCGAATCAGGTCCATCGGCACGACTTCCGATGAGACCTTGGCCTCGGTTGCAGTCAGCAACTGGCCGTTCAATTCCTTCCAGCACATGATGCGGGTCATGCCCGATCCCGCCGGGCCCGGGGCCTGGATCGACACCGCCTTCCATCCCTTGCATGCACCGCCCACGGTGGTGGGCCGGTCGAGAAACACGTAGTCGGTGCCGGCGTCGATGTGCAGCACGCCGACCACGCCGGGCGGCAACGGCTTGCGCGCCTGCGCGAGTGCCGTGCACGCGACGGTGGCCATGACGATGCCCACGAAGAAGATGCGCGCCATGCCTGCTGCTCCGGTGTTGCCGAGGGCCGATCTTACTTTTGCGCTTGCGGCCACGAGTACCGCCACAGCGGCGTCGCGCGACGGCAGCGTCAATCGCGCAAACGGACTACACGCCACGCGCCTTTCTACCCAGTTTCGGTGATGGTCCGAAGACATCGAAGCCGCTTCAATCGGCGCCTCACGGCCGCCATCGGCGCGCCGCTTTGGAACTGTCTTCAGAAGAATCACGAGGAGATCGATCATGGACCGGAGAAGGTTTGCGCTCAGCGCGGTAGGCATCGCGGTGTTGAGCGGGTGCGGTGGTGGCGGGGGCGGTGGTGGGTTCGCCTTTCCACCGGTCGGCGTGCCGCCGGCACCCGCCCCGGGCGAGCCTCCTGCGCCGATGCCACCGGCGCCGCAACCACCGGTCCCGCCCGTACCGCCGGCACCGCCCGCCCCCAATCCACCGGCACCGCCTGCCAGCCCCGAGCTTGCAACGCCGACCTTGCTGCCTGCATCGACGATCCTTGCGCAGAGCATCGTCAACCACGACAACGACCTCTACCCCAGCGTCGGCCCCGGCCAGGCGAACTTCTGGGACCTGACGCCCGACTTTTCCATCGGAAACGGGTGGAACGACCAGTTCGCGGGTTCGGGTGTGGGCATAGGTTCGGGCGCGCTTGCATTGAGCGTGAAAGTGGGCAACCGCTCGAAAGGCTTCGACAGCGATCAGACCTTCAAGGATCTGACGCCGCTGGGCCCCGAGATGACGGCAGCCGACGGCATGAAAGTCGTGTCGACCACGACCGACCCGCAGTTCCAGTCGAACGGCGTTGCCGCGTTCCTGCATCCGGTGCCCGATGCGCGGCTGCAGCAGACCCTGGACCTGAGGAAGGCCGTCGGCCGCGTGAACCTCGGATGGAGCGGCAAGCCTGGCGTGTTGCGCGGCAACTTCAATGACGAGCCGGCCTTCATGCAGGTGGTACTGCGCGACACCAGCGACAGACTGCTCAAGACGCTCTACAAGACCGACAGCAGCGGCCCGTCGGGCACGTGGGGGTTCGCGTGGCTCACGGCCTATGTCGGCCAGGTGGTCGTGCTGTCGTTCGAGCAGTGCAATCGCGGCCAGGGCACGTCGATCGAGATGGTGTCGGTGGACGACAGCGCGCCCCGCTCCCAGAGCTTCATCGTCAACGGCGACTTCAGCGCCGGCCTGTCGGGCTGGACCGTGTCGCAGACACGGGGCGTCCAGAACATCCGCTCCGCCACCAGGACGCTGAACGACCTCGACGTGCAGCGCACCTTCTACGCGCAACCCAACCAGTCGTGGGGACGCATGACCGACACCTTCCACAACCCCACGGCATCGTCCATCACGGCGAAGGTGACCTACACCAGCATCCTCGGCTCCTACGGCGCGGGCGTGATCTACGCACCGGTGGGCGCACCGCAGAAGGCGCTGACGGTGTGGGACGGCCTGGGCAAGGGCCGCGACGCGGGCTTCGTCTTCGGCGCGGCGGACCACGTGGACTACGCATCCACCTCGGCGCTCAACGCATCGGACGGCAGCAACATCGTGACGATGCACTTCGACATCACGGTGCCGGACGGCGGCACGGTCACGCTGGTGAATTTCCTGATCCTCACGGGCACGAACACCTGGATCGGTGCCACGAGCACTGCTGCGCGCGCCACAGAGGTGGACACGCAGGCCGCAGCGATCGCCGCGAACTTCCGCTCCGACGTGCTGTACCAGCGCGGCCTGACACAGCTGCAGATCGACACCTTGAAGAACTTCTGAGCGCGACGCGATGCGGGTGCGCCCAGGGCACTCACACCACCCGATGCTCCTCAACCACGAAGGCCGTGATCTCCGCCAGGAAGGTGAGCGCATGCGCCATCGTCACCTGCCCTTGCGGCGATGCGAACGCGGCGTTCAGCGTGTCGGTGTTCTCGAACCACAGCTCGACGATGCCGTCGATCGGCAGCTCGGGGTAGCCGCAGGGCGTGCCCTTCACGAACTCGCGCGCGGTCACCACGTTCTGGCGGTAGGCGCTCACGCCGGGCATGCGGCGCACGTGGTCGGCGTGCACTCGCCATTCGCGGCGAAAGTCTTCTTCGGACTGCGCGGCTGGCCGGCGCAGCAGCGAGATGCGCTTGAGCAGGCCCTCGGGCTTCGGCGGCAACGCGATGACTTCGGTCTGCGCGACGGTCACGATGTGCAGCCCGCCAAGAAAGTGCCGTTCATCCGCGCGGATCGCCGAAGCGAGATCGCCGTGCATGAAGGCCTCGTTCGCCCGCTTCGCTTCATCGAAGCGCAGCTGCGAAAAACCGTCGAAGTCCCAAGGCCCGCGCGCAAAGTCGATGCCGCGTTGCAGCCGGTCGACCACGAGGTTCTGCCGATAGGCGCGCAACGCGGGCAGCTGCGCCACCAGTGGGCCGTGCTTGTCGCGCCAGTGGGTGCGGAAGGCTTCGTCGGTCCAATCGGGCTTCTTGCGGATCAGGCCCATGCGCAGGGTGGCGGTGATGTTCGTCGACGGTTCGGTCATTGCGTGCTTGTCTCCTGGTTGTCGGATGCCGCCGCCGCTTCGGCGCGCGCACGCGCCAGGCCCGGTGCGCGCTTGGCGAGCCACACGCCGTGGCGCACGGGCCAGCGTTCGTAGCCTGGGTCGGCGCCCAGCGTGGCGGCCGCGTGATGCGGCCAGTAGGGGTCGAACAGCGCCTCGCGGCCGAGCGCGATCAGGTCGGCTTCACCGGCGGCGAGCACCGCCTCGGCCTGCTGCGCATCGACGATCATGCCGACCGCCTGCGTCACGACTTGCGCATCGCGCCGGATGCGCTCGGAGAACGGCACCTGGAAGCCCAGGCCGCGCGGCACGGGCAAGGCGCGTGTCTCTTCGGTCAAACCGCCCGACGAGCAATCGATCACGTCGACACCGCAGCGCTTCAATTCGCGCGCCAGGACCACCGAGTCGTCGAGGTTCCAGCCATCGAGCGTGCCGTCGACCGCCGAGAGCCGGCAGAACAGCGGCTTGCCTGCGGGCCACACCGCGCGCACGCGCTGCGCGATCTCCAGCGCGAGCCACATGCGGTTCTCGCGGCTGCCGCCGAGCGCATCGCCGCGATGGTTGGCGTTGGGCGACAGAAAACTCGCCACCAGGTAGCCATGGCCGAAGTGCAGCTCGACCACATCGAAGCCGGCCTTGTCGGCCCGCACCGTCGCATCGACAAAATGCTTCACGACCGAGGCGACGCCGTTCGCATCGAGCGCACGCGGCGCCGACCAACCGGGGCCCGCCGCGAGCGCACTCGGGCCGAGGCGCTCCCATGGCTCTTCGTCGGCGGCCATGCGTTCGGCACTCAATGCCGCGCCGCCTTCCCACAGCGGCTCACTGCCGGCCTTGCGCCCCGCATGCGCGAGTTGCACGCCGATGGCGCTGCCTTGCGCGTGCACGAAGTCGACCACCGCTTTCAGCGGCGCGATCTGGCTGTCTTTCCACAGGCCGAGGTCGGCGGTGCCGATCCGGCCACGCGGATCGACCGCCGTGCTTTCGGTCAGGATCAGGCCCGCACCGCCGAGCGCGAACTTGCCCAGGTGCACCAGGTGCCAGGGCGTGGCATGGCCGCGGTCGGCCGCGTGCTGGCACATCGGCGAGATGACGACGCGGTTGGCCAGCGTGAGGTCGCGCAGCTTCAATGGCTGGAACAGCAAGGGAGAAGAATCGGACATGGACAACAGCAAAGAAACGGCGCTCAGAGCGCGCGAGGTGGCGGCACCACCGCGACGGCGGGCCGCGTGCCGAGATACGTTCCGCCCATCACCGCGGCAAAGCCGGCCAGGTGCCACCAGGTGAGCACCTCGCCGAGCAGCAGCGCCGCGAACGCGACGCCGAACACCGGCACCCAATAAAGAAAGACGGCCGTGCGCGCCATGCCGATGATCGAGATGGCGCGGTTCCAGATCAGGTTGCCGGCCGCGGTGGCCGCCACGCCGGAGAACAGCACCAGCATCCAAGGCCACACGCCCGGGAACAGTTGGGCGGTGCCCAACCGCGACGGACCGAGCACGGTGTGCACGACCAGCATGCCGGTGCCGATCATGTAGATGACCCAGCTGATCGACAGCGGATCGATCTGCCGCGCGAGGCGCTGCACGCCCGCGCCGCCGACCGCGAAACTCACCACGGCCAGCGCGAGCATCAGGTCGCCGATGCCGGCGCTCGACAGCCCCGCGCCGGGGTGGCTCAACACCACCGCAGCCACGCCGGCAAAGCCCAGCGCCACGCCGAGCATGCGTCGTGGCGTGAAGCGCTCGCTGAACACCAGCGCGGCCGTCAGCGCCGACACCAGCGGGCTCAGCGCCATGATGAGCGCGCCATTGGTGGCGGTGGAGCGCAGCAGCCCCTGCGCGAACAGGATCTGGTTCGCATAGACCATGAGGAACGCGCAGCCCGTCATGCCCGCAAGCTGCCTGGCGCCCAGCACGGGCAGCCCGCCGCGCCGCCACAGCACGATGGCCGTGAGCGCCACGCAGGCCATCACCATGCGCAGTGCCGCGAGCGGCAACGACTCGAAGGACGTGGTGAGCGCCTTCACGGCGGACACGTTCACGCCCCACAACAGCATGGCCAGCAGCATCCAGCCTTGCACCGATGCGGGCGTGGCGCCCGTGGGGCGCGCCGGGGCGGTCACATCAGCCTTCGAGGGCGTTCCACATTTCGATGTCGCGCTCCGCCGTCCAGATGCGCGGGTGCACGTATCCGGTGGCCTCGTCGTAGGCGCGGGTCACGTCGAAGGGCATGCAGTGGTCGAAGATCACCCAGTGGCCATAGGTCGGGCGCAGCGCGGCCACGGTTTCCTTGTAGATGACGTTGAGCGACTTGCCCAGCGCCACGCCGTTGTTGACCAGCGTGTACACGTCGGAGATGAAGGCGCGCGTGGAGGCGATGGCCTTGCGCACGTCGGCCGCGTTCTCCAGCGCGGCGCCACGGCCGGGCACCAGCTTCTCGAAGCCGAAGCCCGCCAGGCGGTCGAGCGTGGTGGGCCAGTCGCGGAAGTAGCAGTCGCCCGCATAGGCGGTGCTCTGGTACTCGACGAGGTCGCCGGCAAAGCAGATCTTCTGGTCTTCGAGGTAGGCGATGGTGTCGCCCTTGGTGTGGCCGCGGCCCACTTGCGCGATCTTCACTTCGAGCTTCTTGCCCAGCCACACGCTCATGGTGCCGTCGAAGGTCATGGTGGGCCAGGTGAGGCCCGCCGGCACCGACTCGACGTTGCGGAACAGGCGCGGAAAGCGGCCGATCTCGCTGGCCTTGTCCTGCTCGCCGCGCTCGACGATCAGGTCGTAGGTGTCGCGGCTGGCAATGATCTGCTCGGCACCTTCCTTGAAGTACGCCGACGCGCCCAGCACGCGCACCGCGTGGTAGTGGCTCAGCAGCACGTACTTGATGGGCAGCGGCGTGACTTCGCGGATGCGGCGGATCACGTCCTGCGCCATCGCGGGCGTGGCCTGCGTGTCGACCACCATCACGGCTTCGTCGCCGATGAAGATGCCGGTGTTCGGGTCGCCTTCGGCGGTGTAGGCGTAGGCGTTCTCCGAGAGGCGGGTGAACGAGACCTTCTTTTCTTCGAGGTCGGCCTGGCTGGCGAAGACTTTGGTGGGTGCGGTCATGAGGATTCCTTCGTCTGTTTCAGTGATGAATGAATGGAAGTGAAGAGGCTGGCGCGCTCAGTGCGAGCCGAGGTACGCCGACTTCACCTTGGGGTTGTCGAGCAGCTCGCGGCCGGAGCCTTCGAGCGTGATGCAGCCGGTTTCCAGCACATAGGCGCGGTCGGCCACGCCCAGCGCCTGCTTGGCCATCTGCTCGACCAGCAGGATCGTCAGGCCCGAGCTGCGCAGCTGGCGGATGGCGTCGAAGATGTCCTTGATGATGAGCGGCGCCAGGCCCAGCGAAGGCTCGTCGAGCAGCAGCAGGCGCGGCTCGCTCATCAGCGCGCGCGCAATGGCCAGCATCTGCTGCTCGCCGCCCGAGAGCGTGCCCGAGGGCTGGTCCTGCCGCTCCTTGAGGCGCGGGAAGCGCGCGAACTCGCGTGCCAGGGCGGCCTCGATGAAGGCCTTGTCGTTGCGCCGCGAGTAGGCGCCCAGCAGCAGGTTCTCGCGCACCGTCTGGTCGGGGAACACGCCGCGGCCTTCGGGCGACAACGCCACACCCAGGCCCACGCGCTTGTGCGCGGGCACGTGCGTGCAGTCGTTGCCGTCGATCAGCACGCGGCCCTCGGCCACGGGCTCCAGCCCGACGATGCTCTTCAGCAGCGTGCTCTTGCCCGCGCCGTTGGCACCGATGATGGTGACCACCTCGCCCGCGTGCACTTCCAGGCTCACGCTCTTGACGGCCTCGATGGCGCCGTACGAGACCTTCACCGATTCGATTTTCAACATGATGGGTCCGGTCTTTCTGCTCAGGCGGGCATGGCCGTGGCCAGTGCCTCTTCTTCTTCGTCGTCGACGCCCAGGTAGGCCTCGACCACGCGCGGATTGGCCTGCACCTCGGCGGGCTTGCCCTCGGCGATCTTGATGCCGTAGTCGAGCACGATCACGTGGTCCGAGATCGACATCACCAGGTCCATGTGGTGCTCCACCATGAGGATCGACACGCCGCACTTGCCGATGCGCAGCAGCAGCTCGCCGAGTTCGGCCGTCTCCTGCGGGTTGAGGCCGGCGGCGGGTTCGTCGAGCAGCAGCAGTTGCGGCTCGGTGGCCAGCGCGCGCGCCAGCTCCACGCGGCGCTGCAGGCCGTAAGGCAGGCTGCCCGCGGGCCAGTGCGCGAAGTGGCCCAGGTCCACCAGGTCGAGCAGCTGCAATGCGCGGTCGCGCGTCGCCTGCTCCTGCTTGCCGGCAGAGGGCCATGCGACCAGCGACGACAGGAAGCCGTTGCTCATGCGGCTGTGCCGGCCCAGCATCACGTTGTCGAGCACCGAGAGGTCCGCGAACAGCCGCAGGTTCTGGAAGGTGCGGCCCATGCCCAGGCAGCAGATGGTGTGCGCCGGCTGGCCCACGATGTTCTGGCCCAGGAAGCGGATCGATCCGGCATCGGGCTCGATCACGCCGGTGAGCATGTTGATCATGGTGCTCTTGCCCGCGCCGTTCGGCCCGATCAGCGCATGGATGTGGCCGCGCTGCAGGCGGAACGACACGTCCTGCGCGGGCTTCACGCCGCCATACGACTTGGTGACGCCCTGCACCACCAGCAGTTCGCCTTCGCCGCCGGGGCCGATCTGCCCGGGCACGCCGCTGTCGCCCGTGCCTTCGCCGCGATGGCGCGGCTTCATGAACCACTTGTTGAACAGGCCCACCACGCCGCCCGGCATGACGTACAGCGCGAACAGCAGCAAAAAGCCGTACAGGAAGTGCTGCGCCGAGGGCCAGCGCGCCAGCAGCGCGTCGGTCAGCGTGAGCAGCACCGCGCCCACCAGCGGGCCGTACATCGAGCCCGCGCCACCGAACAGCACCAGCAGCAGGATGAAGATCGACAGGTGGAAGGTGATGAAGTCGGAGTTGATGTACTGGTTCTGCTGCGCGACCAGCGCCCCCGCGATCCCGCAGGTGACGGCCGCGACCACGAAGGCCATGACCTTGGCGCGGTACACGCGCACGCCCACGGAAGACGACGCGATCTCGTCCGCCTGCAGCGACAGCAGCGCGCGGCCGAAACGCCCGTTCAACAGGTTGCGCAGCAGCAGGTGCAATGCGGCGCACAGCACGATGCCGAGAATGACCCACTGCGTGGTGTCCAGCGGCGCGCCCTTCCAGGTGAGAGGGCGAATGCCGTAGATGCCTTGCGCGCCGCCGAACACGTCGGTCCATTCGCCCACGAGCTTCTCGACCACGATGCCGAAGGCCAGCGTGACCATCGCCAGGTAAGGCCCCTTCACGCGCAGCGACGGCAGCGCGATGAGCACGCCGCACAGGCCCGAGATGACGGCGGCCAGCGCGAGCGCGAGCCACGGGTCCATGTCGGTGCGCGAGGTCAGCAGCGCGACGCCATAGGCACCGGCCGCGAACAGCCCGGCCTGCCCGAGCGATTTCTGCCCCGCGTAGCCGACCAGCACATTCATGCCGGCCGCGCACAGGTAATAGACGCACATCATGAAGGCGATGCGCAGGTAGTAGTCGTTGCCGAGCATCGAGACGATGCCGATCAGGACGGCAGCCGCCAGCACCACGCCGGCGGGATGGGCGAAGCGCTTCATACCTTCTCCACCGTCTTGCGGCCGAACAGGCCGGTGGGCCGGAAGGCCAGCACCAGGATCACGAGCGCGAACACCGCCACCTCGCGCCACTGCGCCTGCCAGAGATTGACCATCGACTCCAGCACGCCAAGCAGGAAGCCGCCGATCACGCAGCCGCGCGGATTGCTCAGGCCACCGATCATCGCACCCGAAAAACCCTTGAGCCCCACGGTCAGCCCCATGAACAGCGAGGCCTGTGCGATGGGCGCGAGCAAAAAGCCCGAGAGCCCGGCCAGCGCCGAACTGACGACGAAGGCGCCGATCATCATGGCGTTGGTGTTGATGCCCATGAGGCTGGCCACGTTGCCGTTCTGCGCCACCGCGCGCATCGCCTTGCCGACCATGGTGCGATTCATCACGCGGTCGAAGCCGAACATCACGACCACGGCCACGCCCAGCGTCAGCAGTTCCTGCGGGCGCACGCCCACGCCGAACATGCGGATCACGGTGTCGCCCACGGGCGCGGGCACCACCACCGGCTTCGGGCCCCAGATGGCCAGGCCCACGCTCTGCAGGATCACGCCGAAGCCCAGCGTGCTCATCACCCAGGCCATGCCGGGACGGCCCGCGAACGGACGCACGCCCAGCACATAGAGCAGCCAGCCCAGCAGCCCCATCACGCCGAGCGCGGCCACGAGCGCGAAGAGCTGCGCGCCCGCGCCGGGGATGGCGTCGCCGAAGGTCGTGGAATCGAAAGGCTTGCCCAGCACCAGGAACAGCGCGCTCATGCCGATGAAGGCACCGGCCGAGACGAACTCGCCGTGCGAGAAGTTCAGCGTCTTGGTGGTGGTGAACGTGATGCTGAATCCGAGTGCCACCAGCGCATAGGCGCCGCCGACGGCGAGCCCGCTGATGAGCGCCTGCAGGAGGGCTTCAACCATGGTGTGTATCTCCGTTGCGGGACGGGGCGGGGCCGCGCGAAGGCAGACCCGCCCTGTCTCCTTTTTCTTTTCTTACTGCTTGAAGTCGGCCGGCTTGAGCGTGCCGATCAGCGCGTCGCTGTAGGGCAGCAGCTTGCCGTCCTTCCAGCGGATCCAGACCAGGTCCTTGGCGGTCAGGGCTTCATGGTTGGTCTTGCTGAAGGGCTTGTCGTAGGTCTTCAGCACGCCCTGCACCGGCGTCTTCAGGTCTTCGAGCGCGGCACGCACGGCGGCGCCGTCGGTGCTGTTGGCCTGCTTCATGGCCTGCGCCAGCAGCTGCATCGAGTCATAGCCATGCAGCGCGAACGAGAACGAGCCCGGTGCCTTCAGCTTGGTGCCGATGCGGTCGAACAGTTTTTGCTGCGCGGGCGTGCGGGTTTCGCTCACGGTGCGCATGAAGATCGGCTTCTCGGCCAGCGCCTTGCCGGCCGCGTCGTAGAAGGTGATGTTGTCGGCGGCCCACGAGGTGAGCGTCAGCGGGAAGTAGTTGATCTTCTCCATGCTGCGCACCAGCTGCGCGATGGGCGTGCCCTGTGCCCACACCACCACGGTGTCGACGTTCGCGGCCTTCATCTTGCTGAGCTGCGAGGTCATGTCGGTGTCGCCGACGCCGAAGCGCTCGGTGGCCGCGATCTTGATGTCCTGCAGCTTGGCGATTTCTTCCATGTCCTTCAGGCCGCCCTGGCCGTAGCCGGTGGTCTCGGCCATCAGGCCCACGACCTTGGAGCCGGCGGTGTTTTTCTTCACGTAGGCCATGAGCGCGGCCACCTGCTCGCGGTCAACCATCGAGACGCGGAACATGTAGTTGTCGGCGCCGGGGCTCATCGGCTTGGTGATGTCGGTGCCCGAGCCCACGTTGCCCAGCACGGGGATCTTCTTCTGGTTGGCGATGTGCTTCCACGCCATCGCGTTGCCCGAGTTGGTGGGGCCGAACACCGCGACCACCTTCTCGTTGTCGATCAGGTCGCTCATGTTCTGGATCGACTTGGGCGGTGCCGACACGTCGTCGCGCGTGACCAGCGCGAGCTTCTTGCCGAGCACGCCGCCGGCGGCGTTGATGTCGGCAATGGCCGCTTCCATGCCGAGCACCGCGGCCTGGCCGCTCTGCGCCGAGGGCGAGGCCGAGAGGTCGCCGTTGTAGCCGAGCTTGATGTCCTGCGCCGATGCGGTGGCGGCGAAGGCCGCGAACGCGGCGGTCGCGAGCAAGGTCTTGTACAGACGGATGGTTTTCATTTTTGTCTCCTGATGGATGTGACGGACGAGGAAGCGGAAAGGAAAAGCGGAAGCGGGAACGGCTCAGACCGCGAGGAAGCCGCCGTCCACCGGCAGCGTGATGCCGGTGACGTAGCGCGACATGTCGCTGGCCAGGAAGATCACCGGGCCCACGAGGTCTTCCGTCTGGCCGACGCGGCCCATGGGGATGCGCGTCATGAACGATTCGAGGCGGCCCGGGTTGTCGCGCGTGGCGGCGGTCATCGGCGTTTCGATCACGCCCGGTGCGAGCGCATTCACGCGCACGCCGGCCGGTGCCAGCTCCTGCGCCAGCGACTGCGTGAGCATCTTGATGGCGCCCTTGGAAGGCGAGTAGCCCAGGCTCGCCCCCTGCCCCGCATACGCGGCGATCGAGGCGATGTTGATGATCGAGCCCTTGGTCTGCTTGATCGCGGGAATGAAGGCCAGCGTGGTGTTGAAGGTGCCGTGCACGTTCACGTCGATGGTCTTCTTCCAGTTGGCCGCTGCGTGCGGGCTGGCGGTGGTCTCGCGAATGATGATGCCGGCGTTGTTGACCAGCAGGTCGATCGTGCCGACCTCTTCGCCGACCTTCGCGGCCAGCGCGTTGCAGGCCTCGGGCGAGGTGACGTCGAGCACGAAGGACCACGCCTGCCCGCCTGCGTCGCGCACCAGCTGCGCGGTCTCGCGCACGGTGGCGTCGTTCATGTCGGTCACGACCACGCGGGCACCGGCTTGCGCCAGGCCGAGTGCGAGCGCGCGGCCGTTGCCCTGGCCCGCGCCGGTGATGAAGGCCAGGCGGCCTTCGAGCAGGCGCGGGGCGACGTTGGAGGGAAAGGCCATCGGTGTCTCCTTCTTCTATGGACGGAATGCGGATGCGTTGACTGGAAAGAAAAGCTCAGGCCTTGCGGCTCACGGGCACGGCTTCGCGCTGCTCGACCTTCAGCGGCACGGCCGCGGTGGCCTCGGCCTGCGCGAGCTGCAGGCCCGCCACGTAGCCGAAAGTCAGTGCCGGGCCGAGCGTGATGCCCGCGCCGGGGTAGTTGCCGCCCATCACGCTGGCGGCGTCGTTGCCGACCGCGTAGAGGCCCTTGATGGGCTGGCGGTTGGCGTCGAGCACGCGGGTCTTCTCGTCGGTGACGAGGCCGGCGAAGGTGCCGATGTCGCCGATCACCAGCCGGATGGCGTAGTACGGGCCGTTTTCCAGCGGCGCGACGCAGGGGTTGGGCGTGACGTTGGCGTCGCCCTGGTAGCGGTTGTAGGCCTTGCTGCCCTTGCCGAAGGCGGGGTCGTCGCCGGTGCGCGCGCCCTTGTTGAACTCCTGCACGGTGGCTTCGAGCGTGGCCGGTGCAATGCCGATTTCTTTCGCCAGCTCGCCGATGCTTGCGCCGCGCTTGAGGTAGCCGCTCTTCAGGTGGCGGCCGATGGGCAGCGGCGACGGTGCGACGCAGCCCAGGCCGTAGTTGCGAAGTGCCTTGTGGTCGCACAGCAGCCAGGCCGAGACCTCGGGCTCGCCTTCGCAGGCCTTGACCATCGCCTGCACGAAGTCGTGGTACGAGTTGCCTTCGTTGGCAAAGCGCTTGCCCTTGGGGGTGACCGCGATCACGCCGGGCTTGGCGCGGTCGATGAAGTGGGGCATCACGCCCTTGGTGCCGTCGGGGCGCGTGGTGACCGATGCGGGCACCCAGGCCGCCGCATGCGGAATGGTGCCGTCGACGCGGCCACCCACGGCTTCGGCCAGGCGCAGGCCGTCGCCGGTGTTGGTGGAAGGCGATGGCGAGTAGTGCTCCTTGCCGGTGGGCGCGTGCGGAAACAGCTGCTTGCGGCGCTCCACATCAAAAGGAAAACCGCCGCAGGCCAGCACCACGCCACGCTTGGCGACGACGCGCACGCTCTTGCCTTCGTGCTGCACCACCGCGCCCGAGACGCCGTCGTACTCGACCACGAGCTTCTTCACGGGCGACGACAGCCACACGGGGATGTCCAGGTCCATCGCGGCCTTGGCGAGGCGGCCGGCCAGCGCATTGCCGTTGGTCAGCGTCATGCCGCGCCCGTGGCCGAGCACGTCGAGGAAGTGGCGGGTCAGCCGCTTGGTCACGTACCAGAACGAGGTCGGCGACTTGAAGGCCCGCATGAAGTGTTTGATCTCGGGGCCCGAGCCCAACATCATCCCGAACACGGTGAGCTCGGGCAGCGGCGGCGCCAGCAGCTTCACGCGCTTGCCGAGTTCGCGGCCATCGAACGGCCGCGTGACCATCGAGCGGCCGCCCTGCTGGCCGCCGGGCGCTTCGGCGTGGTAGTCGGGAAACACCGCCGGCATGTCGAACTGCACGCAGGTCTTGCGCGTGAAGAAATCGATGGCCTTGGGGCCCATGTCCAGGAAGGCACCGACGCGCGCCGCGTCGAAGTGCGTGGTGGTCTCGTGCTGCATGTAGGCGAGCGCGGCGCCTTCGGGTTCGTGGATGCCCTGCTCCGTGGCCAGGCGCGTGCCCGGAATCCACAGCCAGCCGCCCGAGCGCGCGGTGGTGCCGCCAAAACGCGGCTCCTTGTCGACCACCAGCACCTTCAACCCCTGCGAAGCCGCCGTGATGGCGGTGGACATGCCCGAGGCGCCGCTGCCGACGACCAGCACATCGCATTCAAAAGTGTTCTGTTCCATCTCTGCCTGTCTTGCCTCTGTGTGTACGACTTAAGTTGCGGCGGAGTTTAGGCAGCGACATTGATATGGTCAAGTCGTTTAGTTACTATCAGATGATCAATCATCGTCGATTGATCATGACAATATCAGTGGAAACCCTGATGGCTATACTCGCCCCCACTCTCAACCCCCACGCCGGGCGCCCCATGGAAAAGCCAAGACGTGGCATTCAGTCAGTCGAAATCGGAACGCAGCTGCTGGTCGCGCTCGGCCGGCATGTCGCGCCCATGGCGCTGCGCGATCTCGGCAAGTCGGCGGGCGTTCCTGTCGGCAAGGCGCACCCTTACCTCGTCAGTTTTCTGAAAGTCGGCTTCGTCGTGCAAGACAGCGCGGGCCGCTACGAGCTGGGCCCGCTGGCCCTGCAACTGGGCCTGGCCAAGCTGCAGCGGTTGGACCCGATCAAGGAAGCCTCGCCGCTGATCGAGGCGCTCGCGTCCGAGACCGAGCAGAGCATCGCGGTGGCCGTGTGGGGCAACTTCGGGCCCACCGTCGTGCGGCTCGAAGAGCCCATCCACCCGCTGCACGTGAACCTGCGCACCGGCACCGTGATGTCGCTGGCCTACACGGCCACGGGCCGGCTGTTCGCGGCCTACCTGCCGCCCAAGGTGGTCGAGAAGATGATGCTGGAAGACCTGGCGCGCACGCGCCCGGCGGACGGCCGCGGCGCCACGGCCGAGCTCTCGCGGGCGCAGATCGAGGCCCTGCTGGTCGAGACGCGGCTGCATGGCATGTCGCGCACGCTGGGCCAGCCGATCCCGGGCATCGACGCCTTCTGTGCGCCGGTGTTCGACTCGACCAACAACCTGGTGCTGGGCATCACGGCGATGGGCCCCGAGGCCACCTTCGACCGCGACTGGGAAGGCCGCGTGGCGGTGCCGCTGAGGGCCTGCGCGCTGGAGATCTCGCGCCGCCTGGGCTTCGTGCCCGCGGACGAGCAGGCCTGAAGCGCCGGGGGTGTAGGCACGCGCTCACGCGCGTGACTAGCTTTCTCCCGCAAGTGCCGCGCGGGGGCGCCGGCACTGTAGAGGCCTATTTACCTCCCGGAGACCCCGCTCATGAAAAGCATCATCCTTTGGCTCTGCGGCGTGCCGCTCATCGTGATCATCGGTCTGAAGGTCTTCGGCATTCTCTGAACGCGAACGCCACGAACCCGGCTTCCCCCTGCGGCGCGTCCACGCCGTTCAGCGCCCCTTGCACGGGCGCTCTTTTTTTGGGCGGCTCAGTAGGTCTCGCGGCGCAACTGCTGCACGTCTTCGTGCAGCGACTGCGCCCAGGCGCGGCGCTCGCGGCCGTGCGAATCCTGCGGCTCGCCGAAGCGCACGATGGCCAGCAGCGGCGGCGCGCGCAGCGTGTTCCAGAGCGACGCCACGAGGTTGTCGTCGTCGATGTAGCGCGGGGCCTGGCTGGTCTCGCCGGTGGCTGCATCGGCAAAGCGCAGGGCCACGGGCAGCACCGGCGCACCCGACGATATGGCCGCCTGCAGCAGGTTGGCATGGAACGGCAGCAGCCCGCGCCCGTCGCTCGTGGTGCCCTCAGGAAACACGCCGATCAGGTCGCCGTTGCGCAGCGCCTCGGTCATGTGGTGCACCACGCGCAGCGCGTCGCGGCGGCGTTCGCGCTCGATGTAGAGCGAGCCTGCGCCGGTCGACAGCCGGCCGATCAGCGGCCAGTGCTTCACGCCCGACTTCGACACGAAGCGCACGTGGCGCGCCGCGTGGATGGTGGTGATGTCGAGCCACGAGAGGTGGTTGCTGATCAGCAGCACCGGCCCTTCGGCGGGCGGCGAGCCCTGCACCCTGAGCGTGATGCCCATGATCTCGAGCATGCGCCTGGACCAGGCCTGCACGCGCGCATTGCGCTCGGCCTGCGACAGGCTCGGAAAGGTGAAGCGGATCGTCCACCAGCCGACCAGCGCATGCCCCACCGCATGCAGCAGGCGCCAGCAGGCCTTCAGAGAATGGAGCATCTGGACGGGGGTCCTCTTTTTCTTTGTCCTGTTGCCGCAGCGTGTCAGCCGTGCACGACGCGGCCGGCCACCAGCGTGTGGCGCGCGCGGCCCACGAGCGGGTAGCCCGAGAACGGCGTGTGCTTGCCCTGGCTCCGGAGCGCATCGGGCTTCACCTGCCATTCGAGCGACGGCTCGAAGATGCACAGGTCGGCCACGCCGCCTTCAATGAGGCGGCCGATGCCGGTGCCCGCATCGGCGGCGGCCAGCAGGCGCGCCGGCGCTGAGGTGACGACTTCGATGGCGCGCGCCATGCCCGCGCCGCTGCGCTCGCCCCACTGCAGCGCGAGCGGCAGCAGCAGTTCGAGCCCGGTGGCGCCCGGCTCGGCTTCCGCGAAGGGCAGCGTCTTGGCGTCGGCCTCGACCGGCGTGTGGTCGGACACCAGCGCGTCGATGGTGCCGTCGGCCAGCGCGGCCGACAGCGCCTCGCGGTCGCCCTGCTGGCGCAGCGGCGGGTTCAGGCGCGCGCGGCTGTCGAAATAGCCGATGTCGACATCGGCCAGGTGCAGCGAGTTGATGCTGACGTCGCACGTGAGCGGCAGGCCCTGCGCCTTGGCTTCGCGCACCAGCGCCACGCCGCGTGCACTGGAGATGCGGCACAGGTGCACGCGCGCGCCGGTGCTCTTCATCAGTTCGACGATGGTGAAGATGGCGATCGTCTCGGCCGACACGGGCACGCCCGCAAGGCCGAGCCGCGTGGCGAGCGGGCCGCTGGCCGCGACGCCCTTGCCGAGGTCGCGGTCTTGCGGACGCAGCCACACGGTGTAGCCGAAGGTGCTGGCGTACAGCAGCGCGCGTTGCAGCACCTGTGTGTCGGCCAGCGGCACGTCGGCCTGGCTGAAGCCGATGCAGCCGGCCTCGGTGAGTTCGGCCATCTCGGTCAGCACGCCGCCGGCCAGGTTGCGCGTGAGCGCGCCGAGCGGGAACAGGCGCGCGCACTGCAGCTTCTCGGCGCGGAACTTGAGCATCTCGACCAGGCCGGGCTCGTCGAGCACCGGATCGGTGTCGGGCGGGCACACGAGGCTGGTGACGCCACCGGCAATGGCCGCGGCCATTTCGCTTTCGAGCATGCCTTCGTGTTCGTAGCCCGGTTCGCGCAGGCGCGCGGCCAGGTCGACGAGGCCCGGCGCGACGATGCAATCCGTCGCGTCGATGGTGCGGTCGGGCTTGAAGCCGGCGGGCGTGTTGCCGATGGCGACGATCTTGCCGTCGGCCAGTGCGACGTCGGCCTTTTTGTCGGTGCCCGATGCGGGGTCGATGACGCGGCCGTGGGTGATAAGGATGTTCATGCGTCTGCTCTTCCGATGGCAGTCAGGGCCTTTTCGGGAAACACCATGGAACCGGCTTCGCCGGGCCATTGGTGTTGCCCCCGGTAGGGGGTTGGCGAAGCGACACGAAGTGCGCGAAGACTGGGGGCGAGCAACATGTCTATGCTTCGTTGCCCGCGACGATGCTCATGACGGCCATACGCACGGCGATGCCGAAAGTGACCTGCGGAAGGATCACGCTCTGCCTTCCGTCGACCACGGCGGAGTCGATCTCCACGCCGCGATTGATCGGCCCCGGGTGCATCACGATGGCATCGGGCTTGGCCAGCTGCAGCTTCTCGGGCGTGAGGCCGTAGGTCTTGAAGAACTCCTGCGACGAGGGCAGCAGCGCACCGCTCATGCGCTCGTTCTGCAGCCGCAACATGATGATGACGTCGCAGTCCTTGATGCCTTCTTCGAGCGTGTGGCACACGCGCACGCCCATGCCGGCCATGTCGCTGGGCACGAGCGTCTTCGGGCCGACCACGCGCACTTCGGCGCAGCCGAGCGTGGTCAGCGCATGGATGTCGGAGCGCGCCACGCGCGAATGCAGCACGTCGCCGACGATGGCGACCGTGAGGTTCGCGAAGTCTTTCTTGTAGTGGCGGATCGTGTACATGTCGAGCAGCCCCTGCGTCGGGTGCGCATGACGGCCGTCACCGGCGTTCACCACATGCACATGCGGCGCGACGTGCTGCGCGATCAGGTACGGCGCACCCGACTCGCTGTGGCGCACCACGAAAAGGTCGGCGGCCATCGCGCTCAGGTTGGCGATGGTGTCGAGCAGCGACTCGCCCTTGGTGGCCGAAGAACGCGCGATGTCGAGGTTGATGACGTCGGCCGACAGGCGCTTGGCTGCGATCTCGAAGGTGGTGCGGGTGCGCGTGCTGTTCTCGAAGAACAGGTTGAACACGCTCTTGCCGCGCAGCAGCGGCACCTTCTTGACCTCGCGGTCGCTCACGCTCGTGAAGTTGGCGGCGGTATCGAGGATGTGCGTGAGGATGGCCTTGGGCAGGCCCTCGATCGACAACAGGTGGATCAGCTCGCCGTTCTTGTTGAGCTGGGGGTTTCGCTTGTAGAGCATCAGCAGGCCTCCCGCCGGGCCGCCCCAAGGGAAGGCCGCGCCCCCTCGGGGGGCAACGAATACACGAAGTGATGAGTGTGGGGGCTCACAAGTTCTCCTCCACCTTGAGGCTGAACGCGCCGTCGGCGGCGCGTGCAAGGGCCAGCAACTGCGTGTCGGGCAGCGTGAGCGTGGTGGCCGCGAAGTCGGCCGCGACCGGCAGCTCGCGCCCGCCGCGATCGACCAGCACGGCAAGCCGCACGCAGGCCGGGCGCCCGAAGTCGAACAGCTCGTTGAGCACTGCGCGGATGGTGCGGCCGGTGTAGAGCACGTCGTCGAGCAGCAGCACGTCGGTGTCGTTGACGTCGAAGGGCAGCGCGGTCTGCGCGCTGGCCGACAGGCCACGGCGCGCAAAGTCGTCGCGGTGCATGGCCGACGAAATGATGCCGGGCGTACCGGGCAGGCCCAGGTCTTTCTGCAGCCGCTCCACCAGCCAGGCACCGCCGGAGGTGATGCCGACCAACCGGGTCTCGGGGCGCATCAGCGTCTTCACGCCGGCCAGCAGCTTCGTGTAGAGCGCTTCGGCGTCGGGGATGGCATTCACTGGACTCACGAAAGGCTCCTCAGGAATTGCTCCAGGATGATGCAGGCCGACGCGGCATCGGCGTCGCGCGCGCCCGACGACAGGGCCTCGGTGGTGCTGTAGCGCTCATCGACCTCGAACACCTGGAGGTTGAAACGCCCGCGCAACTGGCGCGCGAACTTCTGCGCGCGGCGGGTGTTCTCGTGCGGGGCGCCATCGGGGTGGTACGGCACGCCGATCACCAGCGCGTCGGGCTGCCATTCCTTGATGCGCGCCTCGACCTGCGCGAAGCGGGCATCGCCCTCGGCCTTGATGGTGGGCTGCGGGGTGGCGGTGGCCAGCAGGCGGTTGCCGCTGGCGACGCCGGTGCGCTTCAGACCGAAGTCGAAGGCCAGGAAGGTCTGGAAATGGGCAGGAACGACGACGGGAGCAGAGGAAGACGGAGCACTGTCGGACATCGTCGGTTCAATCACAGGGGGCCGCCGCGCCCGGCCGCCCGAAGCGGCCGGCCCGCCCCCGGCAGGGGGTTGGCGAAGCGACACGAAGTGCGCGAAGACTGGGGGCGAGCCAAGGTCATCAAGCGTGTCCTGCTTCGGGAGACAGCTTCCAGGCTTCGAGCCCCAGCAGCATCAGCGCCTTGTCGTAGCGCTGCTCGACCGGGGTGTCGAAGATCACGGCCGGGTCGGCGCCGACGGTGAGCCAGCTGTTCTCGGCCAGTTCGGACTCGAGCTGGCCCTCGCCCCAGGCCGAATAGCCCAGCGAGACCAGCACCTTGCGCGGACCGGCACCGGTGGCCAGGGCCTCCAGCACGTCTTTCGAGGTGGTCATTTCGAGCCCGCCGGGGATGGTCATGGTCGAGGCGTAGACCGATTCCTCGGGCTTCTCGGCATGGGTGAAGACCGGCTCGTGCAGCACGAAGCCGCGCTCGGTCTGAACCGGGCCGCCCTGGAAAACGGGGGCCTCGCCCAGTTCGGGGCGGGCCAGGTGCAGCTCGATCTTCTCGAAAAGCACCTTGAGGTTGATGTCGCTGGGTTTGTTGATCACCAGGCCGAGCGCACCGCGCTCGCTGTGTTCGCAGAGGTACACGACGCTGCGGTTGAAAGTTTTGTCTTCCATCCCGGGCATCGCTATCAAAAAGTGATGCGTGAGGTTCATCGGGGCAGAATCGGCGGCCATATGCCCCCGATTTTACTGGCCGTCGACAAGACCTATCCCAAAGGGCTCATGTGGTTCCGCCGCGACCTTCGCGTGGACGACAACGCGGCCCTCTACCGGGCGCTGAGGGCCTGCCGGCAGGTGGTCTGCGTTTTCGTGTTCGACAAGGCCATCCTGGACACGCTGCCCACCGTCGACCGGCGGGTGGAATTCATCCGCGAATCGCTGGTCGAGCTCGAAGCCGAGCTGCGCGCGCTGGGCGGCGGCCTGATCGTGCGGCATGCCACGGCGGTCCAGGAGATTCCCTCGCTGGCACGCGAGCTGGACGTGCAGGCCGTCTTTGCCAACCGCGACGACGAGCCCGATGCGCTGGCGCGCGACGCGAAGGTTTTCGGCGCGCTGGCCAATGCGGGCGTCACCTTCCACACCTACAAGGACTCGACCGTCTTCGACCGCGACGAGGTCATGACCCAGGCCGGCCAGCCCTACACGGTGTTCACGCCCTACAAGCGGGCCTGGCTGGCGAAGGTCGACGCCTTCTTCCTCAAGTCGTACCCGGTGCGCGGCCATGCCGACGCGCTGGCGCCACTGCCCGAGGCCTTGCGGGCGCCGGTGCCGTCGCTGGCGGACATCGGCTTTGCCAAAAGCAACCTCGGGGCGCTGGAAATCCCCACCGGCACGCGCGGCGCCGGCGCGCTGTTCGAGGACTTCTTCGAGCGCATCGACCGCTACGACGCCGCGCGCAACTTCCCGGCCGTGCGCGGCCCCAGCTACATGGGCGTGCACCTGCGCTTCGGTACGGTGTCGATCCGGCAGATGGCCGGCGTGGCACACCAGCTGTCGCTGCAGGGCAATGCCGGCGCCTCGACCTGGCTGAGCGAGCTGATCTGGCGCGACTTCTACTTCCAGATCCTGGCGCACTTCCCGCACGTGCACGCCAACGGCGAGTCGAAGAGCTTTCGGCCCGAGTACGACAAGATCCAGTGGCACCACGGCAAGCACGCCGACCAGCTCTTCAGTGCCTGGTGCGAGGGCCGCACGGGCTACCCGCTGGTCGATGCCGCCATGCTGCAGATCAACCAGAGCGGCTACATGCACAACCGCCTGCGCATGGTGGTGGCCAGCTTTCTCTGCAAGGACCTGGGCCTGGACTGGCGGCGTGGCGAGCGCTACTTCGCGCTGCACCTGAACGACTTCGAGCTGGCCTCCAACAACGGTGGCTGGCAATGGGCCAGCTCCAGCGGCTGCGACGCGCAGCCCTACTTCCGCATCTTCAACCCGGTGACGCAAAGCGAGCGCTTCGACCCCGAGGGCAAGTTCATCCGCCGCTACCTGCCGCAACTGGCGGGGCTGTCCAACGCGGCGATCCATGCGCCGTGGACCGCCTCGCCGGTCGAGCTGGAGGCTGCGGGCATCAAGCTCGGCGAGACCTACCCGCTGCCGGTGGTGGACCATGCCGAGGCGCGCGAGAAAACGCTGCAGCGCTACGGCGTGGCGCGGGCCAAGGCAGTGGCGCAAAAATAAAAAAGGGCCCGAAGGCCCTTTTTGTTTTTCTTTCAACGCACGCCTGCCGAACTTCAGGCCGCTGCCGCCAAAGCCGGCTCGCTCGTGTACGCACGCACCAGGCGCAGCAGTTCCTCTTCCGAGTACGGCTTGCCCAGGTAGTGGTTCACGCCCAGCGTGCGCGCGTAGTCGCGGTGCTTCTCGGCGATGCGCGAGGTGATCATGATGATCGGCAGCTCGGCCAGCGCGGCGTCGGCGCGGATGTTGCGCGCCAGGTCGAAGCCGTCCATGCGCGGCATTTCGATGTCCGACAGCACCAAGGCCGGGCGCTCCTGCTGCAGGCGTTCGAGCGCCTGCAGGCCGTCGGCCGCAAGCGACACGCGATAGCCTTCGCGCTGCAGCAGGCGCTGCGTGACGCGGCGCACGGTGATGGAGTCGTCGACCACCAGCACCAGCGGCACTTGCGGTGCGACCGGGGCCAGCACCGGCAACGGTTCCTGCGGCGCGCCATGGTCGGCCACGGCAGCGGCGGCATGCGCCGACACCGCCAGCGCGGCAGCCTGGCGCTCGCGCGCCTGTTCGCCATGCACCGAGGCCAGCGCCACCGGGTTGTAGATCAGCGCCACCGCGCCCGAGGCCAGCACCGAGATGCCGGCCAGGCCGGGCAGCCGCGCCAGTTGCGGGCCGAGGTTCTTCACCACGACTTCCTGGTTGCCCAGCACTTCGTCCACGTGCAGCGCAACGCGCTGTGCCGCGCTTCGCACGATCACGATGGTGTTGTTCTTTGCCGTCGCGTGTTCGCTGCGGGTCGAGGCCTGCAGCAGCGCACCGGCCCAGTAGAACGGCACCTGCTCGCTGCCGAAGGGATGGCTGCTGTGCAGGTAGGCCGCTTCGAGGTCGGTCCCGCTCACGCGCTGCACCAGTTCCACCAGGTTCGACGGCACGCCGATCGACACCTCGCCCGCGCGCAGCATCACCACGTGCGTCACGGCGGTGGTCAGCGGCAGCACCAGCTTGAAGGTCGTGCCCTGGCCGGACGCGCTGTGCGTTTCGATGCGGCCGCCGAGCGCCGCGATCTGCGCGCGCACCACGTCCATGCCGATGCCGCGGCCGGCCAGCTCGGAGACCTGCCCGGCCGTCGAGAAGCCGGGCTTGAAGATCAGCTCGGTGGCTTCGTCGGCAGACAGTTGCTGGTCGTGTCCGAGCAGGCCGAGTGCGCGGGCGCGCTCGGCGATGCGCTTGTGGTCGAGACCGGCGCCGTCGTCGCGGAAGCTCACCGAGACGTCGTTGCCTTCGTGGTGCAGGTCGATGACGATCAGGCCGCTGGCGTCCTTGCCGGCCTTCTCGCGCACGGCCGAGTCTTCGATGCCGTGCGCCACGCAATTGCGCAGCAGATGCTCGAAGGCGGGCGTCATGCGGTCCAGCACGCCACGGTCCATTTCGATGGAGCCGCCGACGATGTCCAGGCGCACCTGCTTGCCGGTGTCCTTCGATGCCTGGCGCACCACGCGGTAGAGGCGGTCGGAGATGCCTTCGAACTCCACCATGCGCGTGCGCAGCAGGCCGCGCTGCAGTTCGCGCGTCTGGCGTGCCTGCACGCTCAGGTCGTCTTCCGTGGCCTGCACCGTCTTTTGCAGCGTGCGCTGCACGGTGGCCACGTCGTTGACCGACTCGGCCATCATGCGCGTCAGTTCCTGCACGCGGGTGAAGCGGTCGAACTCGAGCGGGTCGAAGCTTTGCTGCGAGTCCTTGGCTTGCGCCAGTCGCGACTGCATCTGGCTTTCGGCCTGCACCTCGATGTCGCGCAGTTGCTGGCGCAGGCGGTCCAGGTTGCCCGTGAGGTCGGAGAGCGAGCCGCGCAGCTGGCCCAGTTCGGCTTCGAGCCGCGAGCGCGTGATGATGACCTCGCCGGTCTGCGCGACCAGGCGGTCGAGCAGTTGGGTGCGGATGCGCACCGCCTGGCCCGATGCGGCGCGCAGGGGCGGGAGCAACGCAGGCGCCGGGCGCGGTTGCAGCATGGCCGTAGACGGCTCGTCGGCTTCGGACAAGTCTTCGTCGCTGGTCACCGGGGCGGCCTTGGCGTCGTTCGCCGGCACGCCGGCATCCGGTGCCGTGACCTGCAGCAGCGAAGCGGCGACCGGTGCGGAAGCCGTGGCGGCCGCGACCAGTTGGGCCATCTCGACCTGCGTGGCGTCGTCCGCGGCGCGCAAGGCGTCGAAGGTGGCTTGCAGCGTGTCCAGGCGCGTGAGCAGCTTCTCGATGTCGGAGCGCTCGGCGCCCTGGGAGCCCAGGACTTCGATCTCGGACTCCATGCGGTGCGCGCGCTCGCCCAGGCGCATGGCGCCGGCCAGCCGTGCGCTGCCCTTGAGCGTGTGCAGCGTGCGCAGCACCGAGGCGCGCGGCGCGCTGTCGTCGGGGTGGTGCGCCCACTGGCGCAGTGCCTCGCCCAGTTGCGGCAGCAGTTCGGCGGCCTCTTCCTCGAAGATCGGGAACAGGTCGACGTCGACCGCATCGGCCAGGTCGATGGCGTCTTCGGAATCGTCCAGCGCCACGTCGGCCAGGTTGTTGCCGACCACGACCTGTTGCAACGGCCGCACGGCTTCGGCGCGCATGGCCACTTCGGTGGGCATCGGCGCCGCGGCGATGTCGCGCAGCGCCTGCAGCGTGCCTTCGGCGGGGTCGCGCAGGAAGCCGACGGCGAACTGGTGCAGCAGGCGACGCAGTTCGTCGGCCGCGGCCACCAGCACCATGCCCTGCTCGCGCGAGCCGCTGCCCTGCATCTGCAGATGCTGCAGTGCCGCTTCGAGCAGGCGGGCCATGCCCGACAGGCTGTGGAAGCCGACGGTGGCCGAGCTGCCGGCCAGCGAATGGGCCAGCGCGATGGTGGAATCGGGCAGGCGTTCGTGCGATTCGAGCGCCCACTCGCCAACGTCGGTCGCCAGTTGGCGGGACCATTCGTCGGCTTCGTTGAGGTAGACGTTGTAGAGCGCGATGCCGATGCGCAGCGGGCCGATCACCTTGACCTGGTCTTCGGCGCTGGCCGCGGCGGCGGCTTCTTCGGCTGCTGCCGCTACGGCTGCGGCTTCCGCGTGCTGTGCCACCGTTTCCGGGGCTTCTTCGGCGGCGACCGGCGCGGCAGGAGTGACCAGAGCGGCGAGCAGCTCGGCATGTGCATGGACTGGCGCCTCATGCACTTCGACCGGTGCAGCCGCCTCGGCGACAGCCGGCACGGGTTCTTGCACGGCCGCCGGTTCCGGCTCGGACGCCAGCTGCAGTTCAGGCACCGGTTCGGCGACCAGCTCTTCATGCGGCGGCTGTGCAGCTTCAATGACTTCGGGCTCGCCAGCCTCGACGGGCAGCGGCTCGGGCACCCATTCCAGATCGGGCAGGCCGGTCGCGGTCGGCACCGAGGCTTCGATGGCGGGCTCGGGTTCCGGAATGGATTCGGGCTCCGGCTGGGCAACGACAGGCTCTGCACGCGCAGCCGTCTTCGGGGGCGCCAGGAAGTCGAACTCGTCACCGCTGGGCAGCGCCTGCAAGGCACCGGGCTCGGTGACCTGCTTGGCCTCGAAGTCGATGAAGTCGGTCGATGCGAAATCGTCGTCGGTCTCGGGTGCGGCCTGCTTCTCGGGCTCCTGCCATGCCAGCGTTTCGATGGCGGCTGCGGGTGCGGCGGCCACCGGGGTGGGCGCTTCGAGGAACGAGAGGTCGGGCAGGTCCGGCAGTTCCGACGGCGGCACTGGCGCGGCGACGGGTGCGGGCACTTCGGCAGCGATGTGGCGCGCGGCGACCGCCAGGGCCTCCGGGTCGGCCAGGCGCACCGGCGCGGGCACGGGCTCGCCGGCCAGCAGTGCATGGGCCACGCGGCTGAACGGCGCGGCGTGCCACGAGTGCGGCTCGCCCGAAGCGATGGCCTCGACCCACTGGCCGAATTCGCGCAGCGTTCTTTCGGTGCCGGACAGCAGTTCGGGCGTGGCGTTGCGCTGGTCGGCCAGCCATGTGTTGAGCACCTGTTCGAGCGACCAGGCCGCATCGCCGAAGTCAGTCAGGCCGACCATGCGCGAGCTGCCCTTGAGCGTGTGGAACGCGCGGCGCAGGATGGTGAGTTCTTCGGTGTCGTCGGGATGGCTGCCGAGCTCGGTGATGGCGGCCAGGCCGTTGTGCACCACTTCGCGGGCTTCGTCCAGGAAGATGTTCTGCAGGTCGTCTTCTTCGAGCTCGGTCACCTCGGTGTCGGGCAGCGCGCCCGGGCCGGTGATCTTCGAGGTCCAGCTTTCGGTCTTGCGGCTGAACTCCTCGATCGGCGACAGCTTGGCCTTGCGGTTGGGCGTGGCGAGCGCGGCGAGCTTCGAGGCGATCTGCGCATCGACTTCCTCGATGCTGAGCACGACCTCGGCCGCCGGCGCCGGGCTCGGCGTGGCGCCATCGGCGGCGCCGCTGTCGGCAGCCTGGCGGCCCATGAGCGGCTTCAGTTCGCCGGCTTCGGCGTCGAACACGAACAGGCGCTTGGCCAGCGCGGGCTGGTAGCCCAGCATGTCGATCAGGAAGCCGAGCGCGCCCAGGTTGTTGCCCAGCGCGTCGAAGCCGGCCATTTCCTCGGCGGGCGAGGTGCTGACCAGCATGGCCTCGACGTCGTCGCGCATGCGCTGCACGGTGTGCGCGGCCTGGTCGAGCCCGAGCACGGAAAACACGCCGCGCATCTGCATCAGTTGCGTCGGCACGGTGCGCAGCAGGCCCTTTTCGGCGGGGCGGCGGAAGTACTGGTCGAGCGACTTTTCAAGTTCGCTCAGGTGGCTGCGCAGCTCGTCGACCACGGTGCCCATGGTCTGGCGATCGCTCACGCGGCGATACAGGTCTTCCATCCACGGCTCGAGCGGCTCGGAATGGCCGCCCGCGCGCACGCGTTCGATGCGGCCGGCCAGCTGCAGGGTGCGGGCGGTGAGCTGCGGATCGCTCGGGTCGAGGTCTTCGAGCGCGGCTTCGAGGTACAGCACCGAGGTGGCGACTTCCATCGCGAGCTCGGTGTCGGGCGCGTGGCCGGAGCGCACGGACGCTTCGACCGCATGGGTCAGCGCCTGCACCATCGGCAGGCTCGGCGGATGCAGCTTCTGCAGCGACTCGCCCAGCTGCGCGAAGGTGTCGGCCACCTGGCGCGTGCGGGTGATGTCGCCGCCCGAGAGCGCCGACCACATTTCCTTGGCGGTCTCGATGCGCTTGCGCGCCTGCGCGAGCACCAGCGGATCGAAGCGGCCGAACTGCTCGACGGTGTAGTCGATGTACGGCTCGCCGGCGATGCCCCAGGCGCTGCGCACCGTGCGCAGCGTGGCGGCGTCGTCTTGCGCGGTGGGCACGGCCTGTGCGCAGAAGAACAGCAGGTCTTGCCCGAGCCGGTCGGACACCACGCTGTCGCCGCGCGCCAGCGTGGCGTACTGCAGCAGCACGCGCGTGGCGGCGCGCTTGACGTAGGCGTCGGCCGGAATGCGGTTCAGCGCGAGGGCTTCGAAGAAGCCCGCGGCCAGGGTCCAGAAGCTGGCCACGCGGGGCAGCAGCGCACCGCGTCCGAGCCCCAGGCACAGCGCATGCAGCCGCCGTGCGGCCTGCGCGTCGCCGCTCTTGATCAGTTGCAGCACTTCGCGGTCGAGCCGCGAACGCACGGCCGGGTCGTAGGCCACGGCCGCCTGCGTGAGGGCCGGCTTGATCTCGACCCAGCGCCAGGTGGTGCTCCAGAGGTCGGCTGGGTGCACGCGCTCGTTGCCGACCAGTTCCAGCACGTCGCGGTACTGCGGAAACAGCGCCACCGACGACACGGGCTTGCCGGCCAGCAGGGCGTTGAGGAAATCGGTGACGGCGAAGCCGGCACGCTCGATCTTGTGGACCGCGCTGTCGGTGCAGCGCTGCGGATCGGCAATGAAGCCCTGCACCGCGAATTCGATGGCACCGAGCACCAACGCCGGCGAGGTATGCCCCACCATCTGCAGCGCACCGACGGCCTGGTGCAGTTGCTGGCGGGCCATCTGCAGCGGGCCGCTTTCGGGCTCCGCCGCCGAGCCCACGTCGCGCACGAAGCGCCGCAACGACTTGCCCACACCGTCGAGGGATTTCTGGATTTCTCCCAGCACCCAGGCCAGCGGCCCGAGGTCTTCGGTGGCCGGCACATTGCCGGCGAGGGGGGCCGTGGCAGGGGTTTGAATCGACACGTTGGTTGCTCGCCGTTCTTATCTTTTGTCAGGCAATCTTGAATCGGGCGACCGAGCGGCGCAGTTCTTCGGCCATCTGCGACAGCTCGCGCACCTGCTGGGCGGTGGTGCGCGTACCTTCTCCGGTCTGCTCCGTCACCGCAAAAATGTGCTGGATGTTCGCGGCCACCACGTTGGCCGAATCGGCTTCGCGGGAGGCGGACTGCGAAATCTGCTCGATGAGGTCAGCGAGTCGGCGCGACACGCGGTCAATCTCGGTCAGCGCGGTACCTGCGTTGTCGGACAGCTTGGCCCCTTCGACCACACCCTGCGTGGAACGCTCCATGGCGCCCACCGCGTCTTGCGTGTCGGTCTGAATGGCCTTCACCAGCGCCGAGATCTGGCGCGTGGCGTCTGCGGAGCGTTCAGCAAGGCGCTGCACTTCTTCCGCCACCACCGAGAAGCCGCGGCCGGCTTCACCGGCGGATGCTGCCTGAATGGCGGCGTTAAGAGCCAGCACGTTCGTCTGTTCGGTAATGTCCGAGATCAGCTCGGTGATTTCGCCAATCTCTTGCGACGATTCGCCCAGGCGCTTGATCCGCTTGGAGGTTTCCTGGATCTGGTCGCGGATGGAGTTCATACCGCCGATGGCGTTCTGCACGGCCTGCAGACCCGACGATGCGGCTTGCAGCGATTGGCGCGCCACCGTGGCGGACTCTTGCGCTTGCGAGGACACACCGTTGATTCGCTCGGCCATGGTCAGCACCGACTGGCCGGTTTCGCGAATTTCGCGCAGCTGTTCGGTCGAAGCGGCGAGCAGTTCGGTCGAGGTGCTTTCCACCTGCGACGTCGTCTGCGCCACGCGCGTTGCCGTGTTCTGCACGTTGCCCACCAGCAGTCGCAGTTCTTCCACCGTGTAGTTCACCGAGTCGGCGATGGCGCCGGTGATGTCTTCGGTCACGGTGGCTTCTTGCGTCAGGTCGCCTTCGGCCACTGTCTGCAGTTCGTTCATCAGCCGAAGAATGGCGGCCTGGTTGGCGTTGTTGATGCGGCCCGCTTCTTCGGAAGACTGCTCGGCAGCCAGACGTTCGCGTTCGGCGTTGGCGGCGCGTTCGCGGCCTTCGCGCACCTGCACGAAACCGATGGCGCCGGCCAGTGCCAGGGCAGCCAGCGACAGCACGAACAGCAGCACGATGGTGCCGGCGCCCAGGCCGGTACGTGCCGAGAGCTTGTCTTGCAGGTCGCCCAGCGACTTACGCAGCGGCTCGCTGTCGGTCAGGATGGAAGCCTGCGCTTCGCGCGCGGCCACCAGACCTTGCAGGTTGCCCAGAATGGCGGAAGCCTGCGTGCGCATCTGCTCGTAGGTCTTCAGGATGGCTTCGAGCTGCTGGCGGGTCTGCGGGTCTTTCGAGCCCGGGAAGCGCTGCTGCGCATTGCCGTCGAGCAGGCCGCGGGTGGTTTCCTGGAAGGTGTTCAAGTCCTTGCCGAGCAGGAACACGGCGTCGGGGTTCACACCCTCGACCGTGAAGAACTCGTTGGTCGACTTGCCGATACGCTGCGTCAGCATCACGAGCTGGCCGGCGGCCGAGATTTCAGGCAGCGTGGCGTTCTGCTGCATCTTCAGCGACGCGACGGTTTCCGTCATTTCGAGCAGCGTGGACGACTGCTGGTTGATGTCGCGCAAGGCGGCACCCACCTGGGTCAGGATCTGGCGCTGGGCCAGCACGGCCTTGGCGCTGGCGTCGGCGCGTGCGACCAGAGGATTGATCTTGTTCATCTCCTCGTCGTACTGGTTGCCCACGCGTTCGAGGCGCAAGGCATCGTCGCCGTTGGTCAGGCCCGACACGCGGCGCGAGAGGTCGTCGGCGCTGTCCTTCACTTCGACGAACGCCGAAGCGCTGCCGACGAGGGCCTGCGAGATCGACTTGGCCAGACGCTGCGACTGCATCAGCGACTGGCCGGTGGCCGCCACCTGCTGCGCGAGGCGTTCCGCGCGAAGAATGGCGGAGCCGGCCACCAGCAACAGCAACAACACCACGACGGCCAGCATGATCGCCAAGATGCGCTGCTGCCGCGCGGGGTTCGCGCCGATGCGGCCGCCCCCGGCGTCTTGAGGCGCGGCGTCGGGCGCCATGGCGCCCGGCTCGTTGGCGGCATCGCCACCGCCGGGCAGGGCGGCATCGCCGAAGCCGGTGTCGAGCGACGTGGCGGCGGAAGCGCTGGCGCCCTTCTTGGCCAGCCGCACGGTTTTTTCGTCCGGAACCTGAACCGTATCGACATCGTCGAGCGATATCGAACCGGAGCCGTCGACGCGGGCCTTGTCGTTCCCGTTGCTCACGGGCAGTAATTTCTTGAACTTGTCGGCGATCGAGCTCACGGTCGGTCCTTCAGGTGGTTGCCGGTACGGCGTGCCGGGGCACTACGCACCAATACTCAAAAACTGGGGTTGCTGCGAAAGCGCCTGCAGGTTGACTTCCTGCCAGCGCTCCCCTGCCGCGTCGGTGTACAGATGCCCGTGCCAGGCAGGTGCTTCTGCGCCCGGAGCCTCGGACGCCGTGAAGGCCTCCGCGCCCCGCAACCCCGCCAGTCGATCGACCAGCAATGCGCAGTTGACTTCGAGCAGCTCGTTGAAGGCAACGAGCCGCGACTGGATGCGCGCCGCCTCGGTGGCGGCCGCTGCGCCGCCCGAAGCACCTGCGGCACCCGCGGCGAACGCCGACAGCTGCACCACGCCATAGAGGCCGCCGCGCAGGTTGGCAACGCCGAGGAACCAGGGCTCCGTGTAGGGCACGGGCTGTGGCGGCGTCCAGGGAAAGATTTCGCCGGCATGCCCCAGCGGAAAGAGGTACTTGCCCTCGCCCGCCTCGACCGCCAGCCACGTCGCGGCCACGCCGGTCGTGCGAGCAGCCTGCAGGCGGCTCGCCAGCCGGGACTGGAAGGCTCTCAGAGCATCGCGATTCGCCATGGACTCGGCAGGCTCTCGCTCAGGCCAGCGCGCTGATCTTGGACATCAGGTCCGCGGCGTTGACCGGCTTGACGATGTAGTCGCGCGCACCCTGGCGCATGCCCCAGACGCGATCGGTTTCCTGGTTCTTGCTGGTGCACAGGATGATCGGGATCGCCGCGTACTTCGGGTCGCGGGCGATGGCGCGCGTGAGCTGAAAGCCGTTCTGGCCGGGCATGACGACGTCCATGAGGATCAGGTCGGGATGCTCTTCCTCGAGGCGGCGCATCGCGTCGTCGGCGTTTTCGGCGGTCTTGACGGCAAAGCCGTTTTTCTGGAGGAGGTCGGTCAAGAACACCAATTCAGTCTTGGAGTCGTCGACGACGAGGATTTTTCGAATAGGCATTACTGCACTTCCTGTTGAACGATGCCAAACTGCTCCACGGCCTGAAGCAGTTGGTCTTTGGTGAAAGGCTTGGTCAGGTAGTCTTGGGAGCCGACCATGCGGCCGCGCGCCTTGTCGAATACACCGTCTTTCGACGACAGCATGACGACCGGAACGTTGGAAAAATGGGCATTGCGCTTGATGATGGCGCAGGTCTGATAGCCGTCGAGACGCGGCATCAGGATGTCGCAGAAAATCAGATGCGGCTTATGGTCGTTAACCTTGGAGAGCGCGTCGAAGCCGTCTTCCGCCAGAAGAACCTCGTGCCCACCCTGCTTCAGAAAAATCTCGGCACTGCGCCGGATGGTGTTGCTGTCGTCGATGACGAGCACCTTGTAACCTGATCCATTCGGGCCCATTGCAAACGCTCCTGCTCATGAGACTTGGAAGCCCGCCGCGCCGAACACCGACGCAGACCGCGTAGCTCTATCTATGCCATGCTTTCAGATTTCAACCATTTCGAAGTCTTCCTTGCGCGCACCGCACTCAGGACAGGTCCAGTTCATCGGCACATCGGCCCAGGCCGTGCCTGCCGCGATGCCGTCTTCCGGTACACCAACCGCTTCGTCATAGATCCACCCACAAATCAGGCACATCCAAGTTTTCGTATTCATCGGAGCTTAAAGTCCTTGTTCATTAAATGCAACGAGTGTATCTATGCGTATCTCACTGGCCGACCGTAAACGTCGCGCCTATGCCACCATCCAAGGGATTCCGCCCGGCGTATGACCATCTACTTACTTCCAGCAGGTAACGCTCGCAAACCGGGCGATCTTAACGACCCCTCGCCAGACGACGAGGAGGTGGCCGAGCGCGACCTGAATCCCCCCTGCGTGCTGGTGTTCAATGCCAGCGACCCGAGCGGGGCCGGGGGCCTGGGTGCCGACGCCCTGGCCATGGCGTCGGTGGGCGCACACGTCCTGCCCGTGGTCACGGGGGCCTATGCCCGCGACACCGCCGAGGTGTTCGATCATTTCGCCTTCGACGAGGAGGCCATCGCCGAGCAGGCGCGCTCCATCCTGGAAGACGTCGAAGTCCAGTTGATCAAGGTGGGCTTTGTCGGCACCCCCGAAGCCCTGAGCACCATCGCCGAGACCGCCTCCGACTACCCCGAGGTGCCGCTGGTGGCCTACATGCCCAACCTGTCGTGGTGGGACGAAAACCTGATCGAGGGCTACCTCGACGCCTTCCGCGAACTGGTCTTGCCCCAGACGACGGTGTTGGTTGGCAACCACAGCACCCTGTGGCGCTGGCTGCTTCCCGACTGGAGCGGCGAGCGCCCGCCCGGCGCGCGCGACATCGCCAAGGCCGCCGGCGAGTTCGGCGTGCCCTACACGCTGGTGACCGGCATGGTGCTGCCCGACCAGTTCATCGACAACGTGCTGGCCTCGCCGCAGTCGGTGCTCACCAGCGAGAAGTACGAGCGGCTCGAAGCCGTGTTCGCCGGTGCCGGCGACACCCTGTCGGCCGCCCTGGCCGCGCTGCTCGCGAGCGGCACCGACCTCGTGGCCGCGACCACCGAAGCCCTGGCCTACATGGACCGTTGCCTCGATGCGGGCTTTCGCCCCGGCATGGGCCACGTGCTGCCCGACCGCCTGTTCTGGGCCGAGCCCGAGGACGACGAAGACGATGAAGACCCGGACGCCGCGCCCGACTTCGCCCTCCCCCCACACGACACCCGACACTGATGACTGATCGCAACGACATTCTTTTCGAGCGCGCCCGCGCCGTGATTCCCGGTGGCGTGAACTCGCCCGTGCGCGCCTTCAAGGCCGTCGGCGGCACGCCCCGCTTCATCCAGCGCGCGCAGGGCGCCTACTTCTGGGACGCCAACGACAAGCGCTACATCGACTACATCGGCTCCTGGGGGCCGATGATCCTGGGCCACGGCCACCCTGCCGTGGTCGAGGCGGTGCAGAAGGCCGTGCTCGAAGGCTTCTCGTACGGCGCGCCCACCGAGCGCGAGATCGAACTGGCCGAGGCCATCCTCGCGCTCGTGCCATCGATGGAAATGGTGCGGCTCGTGAGCTCCGGCACCGAAGCCGCCATGAGCGCACTGCGCCTGGCGCGCGGCGCCACCGGCCGCAAGAGCATCATCAAGTTCGAGGGTTGCTACCACGGCCACGCCGACGCGCTGCTGGTGAAGGCCGGCTCGGGCCTGGCCACCTTCGGCAACCCGACCTCGGCCGGCGTGCCGCCCGAAGTCGTGCAGCACACCATCGTGCTGGAGTACAACAACCTGCAGCAACTCGACGAAGCCTTCGCGCTGCATGGCAACGACATCGCCTGCCTGATGATCGAAGCCATCGCCGGCAACATGAACTTCGTGCGCGCCACGCCCGAATTCGCGAAGCGCTGCCGCGAGCTGTGCACGAAGCACGGCGCGCTGCTGATCTTCGACGAGGTGATGACCGGCTTTCGCGTCGGCCTGCATGGGGCGCAAGGCGTGCTGGGCATCAAGCCCGACCTCACGGTGCTCGGCAAGGTCATCGGCGGCGGCATGCCGCTGGCGGCATTCGGCGGCCCGCGCGCCATCATGGAACAGCTCGCGCCGCTCGGTCCGGTCTATCAGGCCGGCACGCTCTCGGGCAATCCGGTGGCCACCGCCTGCGGACTTGCCACGTTGAAGGAAATTGCCAAGCCCGGTTTCTACGAAGCACTGGGCAAGAAGACCCGCTCGCTGGTCGAGGGCCTGAAGGCCGCCGCGGCGGCGGAAGGACAGCCCTTCAACGCCGACAGCGAAGGCGGCATGTTCGGCTTCTTCCTCATGAAAGACCTGCCGCAAAACTATGCCACCGTGATGACAACCGACAACGCAAAATTCAATGCGTTGTTCCATGGTTTGCTTGATCGCGGCGTGTATATTGCCCCCGCGCTTTACGAAGCAGGCTTCGTGAGCGCCGCCCACAGCGACGAAGACATCGCTGCCACCATCGAAGCTGCAAGACAGATCTTCAGAACGCCTTAGCCCACCATGAATCCCCTGCGCATGCTGCCGGTGTCGAGTGCTCTCCTTGCTCTTCTCTTACCCGGCCTGGCAGTTGCGCAGTCCTTCGACCCGAAGAACATCTGGGTCAATCCGGGCTTCTATTCGGCGCACTTCGACAGCGGCAAGGGCCTGGAAAACGTCAACCCGGGGCTGGGCTTCGAGTACCCGCTGAGCGACACCTACCGCATCACGGCCGGCACCTTCCACAACAGCGACCGCCGGCAATCAAAGTACGTCGGCTTGTATGTGCTGCCCTTCGAGTTCTACGGCGTGAAGTTCGGCGCGGTGGTGGGCGGCTTCGACGGCTACCCGAACTACCGCAACGGCAACTGGTTCCCCGCCATCATTCCGACGGCGGCCATCGAAGGCAAGAACTGGGGCCTGAACATCGCGTACGTGCCGACGATCAAGAACCGCCTCTACGGCGCCCTCACCTTCCAGGTGAAGTACCGGTTCGGCGACCACGAGTAGGCAGGCAGGCAGCGCCAGGAACACCGCGGAACCGGCTTTGCCGGGCCGCTGGTGTTGCCCCCTGGCAGAGGGAAGGAGCCGCGCGACACGAAGTGCGCGAAGCCCCCGGGGCGATCTCAGTGCCGGAAGTGGCGCACGCCCGACAGCACCATCACCACGCCGCGCTCGTCGGCGGCATCGATCACTTCCTGATCGCGCATCGAGCCACCCGGCTGGATGACGCAACTCGCGCCCGCATCGACCACCACATCAAGGCCGTCGCGGAACGGGAAGAAGGCGTCGCTCGCCACCGCGGTGTTCTTCAGCGACAGGCCGGCGTGCTCTGCCTTGATGCTGGCAATGCGCGCCGAATCGAGGCGGCTCATCTGGCCCGCGCCCACGCCCATCGTCATGCCGTCGGCACAGAACACGATGGCGTTGCTCTTCACGTACTTCGCGACCTTCCATGCGAACAGCAGGTCTTGCAGCTGTTGCGGCGTGGGTTGCTTCTTGCTGACCACCTTGAGGTCGCTGGCCGCGAGCTCGTGATTGTCGGCGGTCTGGATCAGCAGGCCCGAGCCGACGCGCTTGACGTCCATCGCATTGCGGCCGTTGTCCCAGTCGGTCGTACCGCCCTTGGGCAGTGCGATCTCGAGCACGCGCACGTTGAGCTTGGCCTTGGTGGCCTGGAACACTTCGAGCGCCTCGGGCGTGTAGCCCGGTGCCATCAGCACTTCGACGAACTGCTTGGCGATCTCTTGCGCGGTCGCGCCGTCGACCGGGCGGTTGAAGGCGATGATGCCGCCGAAGGCAGAGGTCGGGTCGGTCTTGAAGGCCTTGCCGTAGGCTTCGGCCGCATCCTTGCCGATGGCCACGCCGCAGGGGTTGGCGTGCTTGACGATCACGCAGGCCGGCACATCGAAGCTCTTCACGCATTCCCACGCCGCATCGGCATCGGCGATGTTGTTGTAGCTCAGCTCCTTGCCCTGCAGCTGCTTGGCCGACACCAGCGAACCGGGCGCCGGATGCAGGTCGCGGTAGAACGCGGCCTGCTGGTGCGGGTTCTCGCCGTAGCGCAGGTCCTGCACCTTCACGAAGCGGCCGTTGCTTTGCGCGGGGAACAGCGAGCGCTTGGGCGCGGGCTGGCCGATGCTGGCGTCGAAGTCGATGGCCGAGAGGTAGTCGCTGATGGCGCCGTCGTAGTCGGCGATGCGGTTGAACGCGGCCACCGAGAACGCGAACTTGGTCTTGTCGCTGAGCTTGCCGTCTGCCTTCAGCTCGGCGAGCGCCACGGCGTATTGCGAGGCGTCGGTCAGCACACCCACGTCTTTCCAGTTCTTGGCCGCGCTGCGCACCATGGCCGGGCCGCCGATGTCGATGTTCTCGATCGCGTCTTCGAGCGTGCAGCCGGGCTTGGCCACGGTGGCTTCGAACGGATAGAGATTGACGATCAGCAGGTCGATGGTGTCGATGCCATGTTCCTTGATGGCCGCCACGTGCGCGGGCAGGTCGCGGCGCGCGAGCAGGCCGCCGTGGATCTTCGGGTGCAGCGTCTTCACGCGGCCATCGAGCATTTCAGGAAAGCCGGTGTGGTCGGCGACCTCGGTCACGGGCAGGCCGGCGTCGGCCAGCAGCTTGGCGGTGCCGCCGGTGGACAGCAGCTTGATGCCCAGCGCATGCAGCGCCTGGGCGAATTCAAGGATGCCGGTTTTGTCGGAGACGGAGATGAGTGCAGTCTGGGCCATGGGGTATGCCGTGGAGTTATTTCAAAAGTTTGTGCTCGACCAGCTTCTTGCGAAGGGTGTTGCGATTCAGGCCCAACCATTGCGCGGCTTTGGATTGGTTGCCCTCCGCGCGCGTCATGACGACGTCGAGCAGGGGTTTCTCGACCACGCGCACGAGCATCTCGTACATGCCGTCGGGTTCGGTGCCGCGCAGATCGCGAAAGTAGCTGTCAAGACTGGTGCGCACGCAGTCCTCGATGTGTTTCTTGCTCATTGCTTCTTCTCTTTTTTTCAACCGACGGCGCAGGCCGTCTCCTCTTCACCTGGCAACGCCTCTTCGTCCACCAGGTGCTGCACGGGCATGCGATCCATGCGGTCCGCCAGCCCGTCGAAATAGTCGCCGACCGCGCGCAGTTGCTCGGCACAGTCCTCGATGAGATTCATGCGTGCGCGGAACGCCTCGCCGTCGGGCAGCGTACGCACATACCAGCCGATGTGCTTGCGCGCGGTGCGCACGCCGCTGTAGTCGCCGTACAGCGCATAGTGCTCCACCAGATGGTCGAGCAGCAAGCGGCGCACTTCCGCCACCAGCGGCGGCGCGCGGTGCTCGCCGGTTTCCAGGAAGTGGGCGATCTCGCGAAAGATCCAGGGCCGGCCTTGCGCGGCGCGGCCGACCATCACCGCGTCGGCGCCGGTGGCCGCGAGCACGTCGCGTGCCTTCTCGGGCGAGCGGATGTCGCCGTTGGCCACCACCGGCACGCGCACGGCGGCCTTGACGGCGGCAATGGTGTCGTACTCGGCGAAGCCCTTGTAGCCTTGCTCGCGCGTGCGGCCGTGCACGGTGAGCATCTGCACGCCGGCCGATTCGAAATCGCGCGCAAGCTTCACTGCGTTGCGGTGTTCTTCGCTCCAGCCGGTGCGCATCTTGAGCGTGACCGGCACGTTGTACGGCTGCGCGGCGTCGACCACGGCCTGCACGATTTCAAGCGCCAGCGGCTCGTCGCGCATCAGCGCCGAACCGGCCCACTTGTTGCAGACCTTCTTCGCCGGGCAGCCCATGTTGATGTCGATGATCTGCGCGCCACGCTCGATGTTGTAGACCGTGGCCTCGGCCATCATGGCCGCGTCGGTGCCGGCGATCTGCACCGCGATGGGGCCAGGCTCGCCGTCGTGGTTGGCGCGGCGCGAGGTCTTGAGCGTGCCCCACAGTTCCTTGCGCGAGGTGACCATCTCGCTGACCGCATAACCCGCGCCGAGTGCACGGCACAGCATGCGGAAGGGCCGGTCCGTCACGCCGGCCATGGGCGCGACGAACAGGCGGTTTTCCAGCGTGTGAGTGCCGATCTGCAGGGTCATTTGGAAGGGAGCTGTGCGAGTTCGGCTGCTGAAAAATGAGGCACGATTGTAGCCACGTGGCATTTCAGCGACTGAAACGATTTGCGCCTTCGGCACAGGCGTAAACACCGTTGCTTCGCGGGGACTTCTCCCACGTGGCCGCGACGTGAGCGCTGCCTATACTCCGCCGACCTTATGGAAGCTTGGCTCAATTCCCTCATGGCGCTGCTGGCGCTGCCGCAGTACGGTCTCTCGACCCTGTTCGTCGCCGCATTCGTCTCCGCGACATTGGTGCCGGTGGGCTCCGAACCCATTCTGTTCGGCCTGCTCAAGCTCAACCCCGACCTGTTCTGGCAAGCCATCGTGGTGGCGACCGTGGGCAACACGCTGGGGGGTGCGGTCGACTGGTGGATGGGCTACGCCGCCCACAAGGTGGCCGACAAGTACGCGCACTCGAAACACCATGTGCGCGTGCTCGGCTGGCTCGAACGCCTGGGGCCGAAGGCCTGCCTGCTGAGCTGGCTGCCCATCGTGGGCGATCCGCTGTGCGCGGTGGCGGGCTGGCTCAAGCTGCCGTTCTGGCCCTGCGTGGCCTACATGGCGATCGGAAAATTCCTGCGCTACGTGACCATGACGGTCGGGTTGCTGTACATCTTTCCGTCTTGAGATGAGACACGCGCCGAAGCGTCAGCTCAACAGGCCGTAAGGGCCGCCGCGTTCCAGCGCGCGCTTGTAGGCAGGACGCGCGTGGATGCGCTCCAGGTACGCCATCAGCTTCGGCCGCTTCGAATCGAGCCCGCCGCGCGCCTGCGAAGCCTCGACCGGAAAGCTCATCTGGATGTCCGCGCCGGTGAATGCATCGCCCGCAAACCACTCGCTCTTGCCAAGCTCCGCTTCCATGAAGTTCAGATGGCTCGCGATGTTCGGGAGGATGAACGCCGACTTGGCCTTCGCCGCGATCGCCTTGGCCACCGGCTTCGCGAAGAACGGCATCTTGCTCGTTTCGATACGGTCGAACACCAGCTTCAGCAGCAGCGGCGACATGGCCGTGCCTTCGGCGAAGTGCAGCCAGTAGCGGTAGCGGATCGCCTCCGGCGTGCCGGCCGCGGGCGCCAGGCGGCCATTGCCGTAGCGCTCGATCAGCGTCTCGACGATCGCGCCCGATTCCGCGAGCGTGATGCCGTCATCTGTCGTAACCACCGGTGACTTGCCCAGTGGATGCACGGCCCGCAGCGAAGCGGGTGCCAACATGGTCTGCGGATCGCGTTGGTAGTGAACGATCTCGTAGGGCAACTCGAGTTCTTCAAGCAGCCAGAGCACGCGCTGCGAGCGCGAGTTGTTCAGATGGTGGACGGTGAGCATGGGTGGCGGGCCTTGTGGAGAAATCGAAGCGCGCGCAGTCTAACAACAGGCCCACGGGGCTTTGACACCCAGTGACACAGCGCCCCCGCCTACGGGGAACCCGCGCACCTGCTTCCTACACTCACGCGAATGAAAAAATCCATCCGGCACTGGAAGCCCCTGGCAGCCGGCCTCTGGCTCGGCGCCCTCGCCTGTCATGCGTGGGCGCTCTCGCCCGAGGATGTTTTTCGCAAGGCGTCGCCCGCGGTCTGGACCGTCAAGGGCGACCAGGGCACCGACAAGACCAGCATCGGCAGTGCGGTGGCCGTGACGCCTGCCGCACTGGTCACGGCCTGCCATGTGGTGAACGAGGCGGTGTCGGCCACCGTGACCCAGGGCCAGACGACCATCAAGATCAAGAGCGTCCTGCGCGACCCCGATCCATCGCGCGACCTGTGCGTGCTGTTGACCGAGACACCGCTGCAATTGCCGGCCGTGCAGATCGCACCGGCCGAAGGCCTGCGCGTCGGCCAGCGCGTGTTCGCCATCGGCAGCCCGCACGGGCTCGAGCTCACGTTGACCGAAGGCCTCATCTCCGCCTTGCGGCCGCGGGCGCAGGGCCAGTTGCCGATCATCCAGACCTCCGCGCCGGTGTCTTCGGGTTCGAGCGGCGGCGGGCTCTTCGATGAAGAAGGCCGGCTGGTCGGCGTCACCGACAGCGTGGCGCCCGGCGGCGCGAACCTCGGCTTTGCCTATCCGGCGCAGTGGGTGATGGAACTGCCGCCGCGCGTGATCGTGGAAATGGCGAAGTGGCACGACCTGCTGAAGAACGTCGGCGTAGTGCTCGATGCCAACGGAGAGCCCACGCCTTCGGGCCATGCCGACCTGGCCGATGAAGCCGGCCTGCCCGCCGTTGGTGCAGACCCCGCGCAGATACGCATCGCGTATCGCCAGTTCCTGCTGCAGGCACGGCCGCGCGCGTTCCTGATCACCAGCGACAACAAGTTCGGCACCGCCACCAACTCCGCTGCGTTGACCGAGCAACTCAAGGGCTGCGCGGAACGCAAGGTGGTGTGTGCCGCCTATGCGGTGGACAACACGGTGGTGTGGGGCAAGCAGCAGGCGGCCAAGTAGCCGCGCTGCGAATCAACTCAGGAGCTGAACAGGAAGTTCATCACGTCGCCATCCTTCACGACGTATTCCTTGCCTTCCGAACGCATCTTCCCCGCGTCCTTCGCGCCCTGCTCGCCCTTGAACGCGATGTAGTCCTCAAAGGCGATGGTCTGGGCGCGGATGTAGCCCTTCTCGAAATCGCCGTGGATCACGCCGGCCGCTTGCGGGCCGGTGTCGCCGATGTGGATGGTCCAGGCGCGCACTTCCTTCACGCCGGCGGTGAAATACGTCTGCAGGCCCAGCAGCTTGAATGCCGCGCGGATCAGGCGGTTCAGGCCCGGCTCTTCCTGGCCGATCTCGGCCAGGAACATCTTCTTGTCTTCTTCGTCCATCTCGGCCAGGTCGGCTTCGATCTTGGCGCAGATGGCGACCACGGGCGCGCCCTGCTTGGCGGCGTACTCGCGCAGGCGGTCGAGGTAGGGGTTGTTTTCAAAACCGTCCTCGGCCACGTTGCCGACGAACATCGCGGGCTTGGCGGTGATGAGCGTGAACGACTTGACCAGCGGCAGCTCTTCCTTCGTGAACTCGAGCGCGCGCACCGGCGTGTTTTCGTTCAGCGCGGCCTGGCAGCGCTCGAGCAGGCCGACCAGCTTTTGCGCGTCCTTGTCGCCCGAGCGGGCCACCTTGGTGTGGCGGTGCAGCGCCTTCTCGACCGTGGCGAGGTCGGCCAGGCAAAGCTCGGTCTGGATCACTTCGATGTCGGAGATCGGGTCGACCTTGCCGGCCACGTGGATCACGTTCTCGTCGTCGAAGCAGCGCACCACGTTGACGGTGGCGTCGGTCTCGCGGATGTGGGCCAGGAACTTGTTGCCCAGGCCTTCACCGGTGCTGGCACCGGCCACGAGACCGGCGATGTCGACGAACTCGACGATGGCGGGCACCACGCGCTCGGGGTTGACGATCTCGCTCAGTTGCGCGAGCCGTGGGTCGGGCACTTCCACCACGCCCACGTTGGGCTCGATGGTGCAGAACGGATAGTTTTCCGCCGCGATGCCGGCCTTGGTCAACGCATTGAAAAGGGTGGATTTACCGACGTTGGGCAGGCCGACGATGCCGCATTGCAAACTCATGGGGGGTCCTCTTGGGTAACCGGCGATTTTAGGCGGAGCTGGCTCTCCCCCAGGCTTCGCGCACTTCGTGTCGCTTCGCCAACCCCCTTCCGGGGGCGGGGCGGCCGCTTCGGGCGGCCGTGCGCGGCGCCCCCTCGCGAAGGCAAACGGCTCAGGGTTAGCCCCGATTAGCAAACGTTTGCGCAAACGTTTCCGGTGGTTAACATCGGAGCCCCGGCCAGAGACCGGCGTACCGCTCAACCACCTCAGGAGACACACACCATGAAGTTCACCCGCCGTACCCTGCAAAGCGCTGCCGCACTGACGCTGCTGGGCGCCATCGCCGCATCGCCCGCCTTCGCCCAGGACAAGCCGAAGGTCGCGCTGGTCATGAAGTCGCTGGCCAACGAATTCTTCCGCACCATGGAAGATGGCGCCAAGGCGCATCAGAAGGCCAACGCCTCGCAATACACGCTGGTGGCCAACGGCATCAAGGACGAGACCGACACCTCCGCTCAGATCAAGATGGTCGAGCAGATGATGGCGCAGAAGATCAACGCGCTGGTCATCGCCCCCGCCGATTCGAAGGCGCTGGTGCCGGTGGTCAAGGCGGCCATCGACAAGGGCATCCTCGTCGTCAACATCGACAACCAGTTCGACGCCGCCGCGCTCAAGGAAAAGGGCATCCAGGTGCCCTTCGTCGGCCCCGACAACCGTGCCGGCGCCAAGCTGGTGGGCGATGCGCTCGCCAAGGAGCTGAAGGCTGGCGACAAGGTCGGCATCATCGAAGGCGTGTCGACCACCTTCAATGCGCAGCAGCGCACGCTGGGCTATCAAGACGCGATGAAGGCCGCCGGCGTGACGGTGGTGGGCGTGCAGTCGGGCCAGTGGGAAATCGACAAGGGCAACACCGTGGCCGCCGGCATGCTGCGCGAGCACCCCGACCTCAAGGCGCTGCTGGCCGGCAACGACAGCATGGCACTGGGCGCGGTCGCCGCGGTCAAGGCCGCCGGCAAGACCGGCAAGGTGCTGGTGGTGGGCTACGACAACATCGGCGCCATCAAGCCGATGCTGGCCGATGGCCGCGTGCTCGCCACGGCCGACCAGTTCGCGGCCAAGCAGGCCGTGTTCGGCATCGAGACCGCGCTGAAGGCCATCGCCGACAAGAAGAAGCAATCGGAGATGCCCGCCGAAGTGAAGACCGACGTGGTGCTGGTCACCAAGTCGTCGAAGTAAGTCCCAAAGAGAGAGAAACGAGCAGACGTTGACAGCCACCGCCACCATTTCCCCCAAAGCCGCTGCGCCCGTGCTCTCGCTGAGCGCCATGGGCAAGGACTACGCGGCGCCGGTGCTGGACGACGTCTCGCTCGTGCTCAACGCCGGTGAAGTGCTTGCGCTCACGGGCGAGAACGGCGCCGGCAAGAGCACGCTGTCGAAGATCGTCTGCGGCCTGGTGCAACCCACGCGCGGCCAGATGCTGCTCGAAGGCAAGCCTTTCCACCCTGGCTCGCGCCGCGACGCCGAGCGCCAGGGCGTGCGCATGGTCATGCAGGAGCTGGGGCTGGTCACCACGTTGTCGGTGGCCGAGAACCTGCTGCTCGACCGCCTGCCCAACAAGACGGGCTGGATACGCAAGGCCAGGCTGCACGAGCTGGCCGCGCGCCAGCTCGCCAAGATCGGCATGGAAAACATCGACCCGGCCACGCCCGTGGCGCGGCTGGGCATCGGCCAGCAGCAAATGGTCGAGATCGCGCGCAACCTGCAGGACGACACGCGCGTGCTGATGCTCGACGAGCCCACCGCCATGCTCACGCCGCGCGAGACCTCGCACCTGTTCGAGCAGATCGAACTGCTGAAGGCGCGCGGCGTGGCCATCGTCTATGTGTCGCACCGCCTCGAGGAGCTGCAGCGCATCGCCGACCGCGTGGCGGTGCTGCGCGACGGCAAGCTGGTCGACGTGCGCGCGATGGCCGGCGTGCGCGAATCCGAGCTGGTGCAGCGGATGGTGGGCCGCGCGGTGCACGAGCACGAAGGCCGCGACCGCCGCGTCGCCGGGCCGGTGCTGCTGAGCGCGCGCGGCCTGGGCCGGGCACAGGTGGTGCGCGATGTCGACATCGACCTGCGCGCCGGCGAGGTCATGGGCCTGGCCGGGCTGGTCGGCTCGGGCCGGACCGAACTGGTGCGGCTGCTGTTCGGTGCTGATCGCGCCGATCGCGGTGAAATTTCCCTCTATGACGCAGTGAGCGGCGCACAACCGACACAGCGCGTGCGCAAGGGCTGGCGCTCGCCGATGCAGGCCATCCGCGCCGGCATCGGGCTGGTCACCGAAGACCGCAAGTCGCAAGGCCTCTTACTGACCCAGTCGATCCGCGTCAACGCGACGCTGAGCGACCTGGGCGCGATCTCGCATGCCGGCTGGCTGCTGCGCGCCAAGGAGCGCGGCATCGCGCAACGGCTGGTGGAACTGCTGCGCATCCGCTCGCGCAGCATCGAGCAGCCGGTCGCCACCCTGAGCGGTGGCAACCAGCAGAAGGTGGTGTTCGCACGCTGGCTGCACCGCGAATGCAAGGTGCTGCTGCTCGACGAGCCCACGCGCGGCGTGGACGTCGGTGCGCGCGCCGACCTGTACGCCGAACTCGACCGCATGACCGACGCCGGCAAGGCGCTCTTGATGGTGTCGAGCGACCTGCGCGAGCTGATGGCCATGTGCGACCGCATCGGCGTCATGAGCGCCGGCCGGCTGGTGGCGGTGTTCGAGCGCGGCGAATGGAGCGAACAATCGCTGCTGGCCGCCGCTTTCAGCGACGCGACAGGGCATGCCGCAGCGCCCACTACAACTGCCCCGCCAACCTCGCCACGCCCGGCCTCCACCGCCCCCGATTCGACCCCGGCCACCGCAGACACACCATGACCGCACCCGCTTCGACATCCACCGCGCCGTCCGCACTCAAGGGCCAGCTGGGCACCTACCTCGGCCTGACCGTCGTACTGGTCGGCATGATCGCGCTCTTCGGCTCGATGAGCGAATACTTCCTGACGCGCGAGACCTTCGTCTCGATCGCCAATGAAATCCCCGCGCTGGCCGTGATGGCGGTCGGCATGACCTTCGTGCTGATCATCGCGGGCATCGACCTGTCGGTCGGCTCCGTGCTCGCGCTCAGCGCAGCCGTGACAGCGGCCGCGATTCTCGAATGGAAGCTCTCGGTGCCGCTGGCCGCCGCCCTCGGCCTGGCCACCGGCCTGGTATGCGGCACGGTGACGGGCGCGGTGTCGGTCGCATGGCGGCTGCCGAGCTTCATCGTCTCGCTGGGCATGCTCGAAGCGGTACGCGGCGGCGCCTACCTTGTCACCGACTCGCGCACGCAGTACGTGGGCGATGCCATCTCGGGCCTGGCCGCGCCGTGGATCGGTGGCATCTCGGCCGCCTTCGTGCTGGCCGTGGTGCTGGTGGTCGTGGGGCAGATGGTGCTCACGCGCACGGTGTTCGGCCGGCATGTGGTGGGCATCGGCACCAATGAGGAAGCCATGCGCCTTGCGGGCGTGGACCCGCGCCCCATCCGCATCATCGTGTTCGCCGTCACCGGCCTGCTGGCGGGCCTTGCGGGGCTGATGCAGTCGGCACGGCTGGAAGCGGCCGACCCGAATGCCGGCGTCGGCATCGAGCTGCAGGTGATCGCGGCCGTGGTCATCGGCGGCACCAGCCTCATGGGCGGGCGCGGCTCTGTGGTCAACACCTTCTTCGGCGTGCTCATCATCGCGGTGCTCGAAGCCGGACTGGCGCAGGTGGGCGCGAGCGAGCCGAGCAAGCGCATCATCACCGGCGCCGTGATCGTGGTGGCCGTCATCATCGACACCCTGCGCCAGCGCCGGGCCGACCGTCGCCTGGCCTGACACCCCACCGCATCAGGAACGGACAAGCACCATGGCCACCATCAAGGACGTCGCACTCAAGGCGGACGTTTCCGTCACCACCGTGTCGCACGTAGTCAACGACACGCGCCACGTGAGCGCCAAGGTGCGCGAGCGCGTGGAGCTTGCCATCCGCGAGCTGGGCTACGTGCCCAACGCGATGGCGCGCAGCCTGAAGAGCAACACCACGTCGACGCTGGGCATGCTGATCCCGAACAGCTCCAACCCCTACTTCGCCGAGATCGTGCGCATCGTGGAAGACCGCTGCTTCGGCGCCGGCTACACGCTGGTGCTGTGCAACACCGACGACGAACCGCATCGCCAGAGCGTGTACCTGCAGGTGCTGGCCGAGCGCCGCATCGACGGGTTGATCGTGGTGTCGACCGGTGCCGGCACCGACCACAGCGACTCGCTGGCCAAGCAGCTGCACGGCCTGCGCGTGCCGACCGTGCTGGTCGACCGCGAGATCGCCGACCCGGCCTGCGACCTGGTGGAAACCGCGCACATGCAGGGCGGCCTGCTCGCGGTGCGGCACCTGCTGTCGCTGGGCCACAAGCGCATCGCCTGCATCGGCGGACCGGTGGGCGTGATGCCGAGCGAACAACGCATCGAGGGCTGGCGCATGGCGCTGGCCGAAACCGGCGCGACACCCGATATCGCGAACGCCGACGCGTTGCTGTGGCGCGGCGGCTTCACCAGCCAGGGCGGCTACGAGGCCATGCACGCCATTCTGCGCACCGAAGAAAAGCCGTCGGCCGTGTTCGTCTGCAACGACCTGATGGCCATCGGCGCACTGCGCGCCGCGCATGAAAGCGGCGTGCACGTGCCCGACGAGCTGTCCATCGTCGGCTTCGACGACATCGAACTGTCGGCCTACACCAGCCCACCACTGACCACCGTGGCACAGCCCAAGGAGCGCATCGGCGCGCTGGCGGTCGACATGCTGCTGGAGCGCGTGGGCGGCAAGCGCCGCGATGCGCGCAAGGTGGTGCTGCAGCCCGAGCTGCGCGTGCGTGCCTCGACAGCACGGCACGCCAGTTTTCGCGAAGCGGCCGCGCCCGCTTCTTCTGCGGCGCCCTCGGCCGCCACGCCTTCAACGGAAAACCGAAAGTCCCGCACCCCGTGAGTCCGCAGTCTTCTTCCAGCCGCAGCAGCAACGCCACCACGGGCAGCCAGCCACCACGCATCGTGGTGCTGGGCAGCCTCAACATGGACCTGGTGCTGCGCGTGCCGCACGCACCGGCCGCGGGTGAAACCCTGCTGGGCCATTCGATCGCCAACATCCCCGGCGGCAAGGGCGCCAACCAGGCCGTGAGCTGCGCGCGCGAAGGCGGGCAGGTGCAAATGATCGGCTGCGTCGGCGACGACGCGCACGGTACGGCGCTGCGCGATGCACTCGAGCGTGACGGCATCGACACCGCCGCGCTGCGCACCGTGGCCGGCGAACCCACCGGCACGGCGCTGGTCCTGGTCGAGGACAGCGGGCAGAACCGCATCGTGATGATTCCCGGCGCCAATGCGAAGGTCGAGATCGACGAGACCGCGCTGCGCCAGCAGGTGCAGGGCGCGGCCTTCCTCGTGATGCAGTTCGAGACGCCGATGGATCAGACGGCGCGCGCCATCGCCGTGGCGCATGGCGCGGGCTGCAAGGTGCTGCTCAACCCGTCGCCGGTGCAGGCCATTGCCGAGCCGCTGTGGCCGCAGATCGACACGCTGGTGGTGAACGAGATCGAGGCTCAGACGCTGTGCGGCCAGTCGGCCGACAGTCCGCAGGAAGCGGCCGTCGCCGGCCAGGCGCTGCGCGCCAAGGGCATCGCGCGCGTGGTCGTCACGCTCGGTGCGCGCGGCGCGGTGGCGGTCGATGCCGACGGTGCGCGCCACCATCCCGCGCCGAAGGTGCAGGCGGTCGACACCACCGCCGCCGGCGACACCTTCCTCGGCGCGCTGGCCGTGGCGCTGGGCGAAGGCCAGTCCTTCGACGAGGCCGTGCGCCTGGGCATCCGCGCCGCCGCGCTGTGCATCCAGCAGCCCGGCGCTCAACCCTCCATTCCGCAGCGCGACGCCGTGCTGCGCAGCCCCATGCCACCCGACTGGATCACGCTGTGAAACGCTCCCCGCTGCTGCACGCCGAACTCTCCCAGGTGATCGCCGCCATGGGCCATGGCGACATGCTCGTGATCGGCGACGCGGGCCTGCCGATCCCCGATGGGCCACGGCGCATCGACCTGGCGCTCATGCGCGGCGTGCCGCTGGTCACCGACGTGCTGAAGGCCGTGCTGTCCGAGATGCAGGTGGAAGGCATCGTGGTCGCGAACGAGGCGCTGGGCGATGCGAAGAAGCTGCCGGACTGGTATCCGCAGTCGCTCGGCATCGCGCCGCAGACCGTGTCGCATGAAGAGTTCAAGCGCCGCACGGCCAAGGCGCGTGCCATCGTACGCACGGGCGAATGCACGCCCTACGCCAACATCATCCTGGTCGCCGGCGTGAGTTTCTGAGGCCGGGGCGCGGCAGGCGCCTTCCTTCTTCCTTATTCGAACCGGTAGTTCGCGCCTACGGCCTGCCCCACCTTGAGCATGTGCTCGACGCCCTGGATGACGATGCAGTTCATGCCGAAAGTGATGCCGCCATCGACACGCGCATCCGCGCGGTAGGTGCGCAGCGTGTCGCCGACCTCGGGGCTGCTCAGGGCCGTGGCCGGGTCGATGTCGGGGATCGGGCAGCGCGTGCAGGGCTTGACGGGGCGCAGCTCGGCCTCGCCTTCGCCGGTGGTGACGTGCAGCGCGTCGACCCGGTCTTCGTCGTGCGACTCGATGCCGGCCAGCACGATGTTGGGCCGGAAGCGCTCGATGCCCACGGCGCCATGGCCTTGCGCCGCGAGCCGCTCGTTCAGTTCGGCCAGCGAGCCTTCGCTGGCCACCAGCACCGGATAGCCGTCGGCGAACTGGTTCTGCGCCTCGACGCCATCGGTCCACTTCATGCTCGACAGGCGCTTTTGCTCCGGGTCGAAGCGCACGAGGCGCAGGGTCTGCGGCTTGCCCGGCTCGGAGAGAAAGTCGCTGAACCACTGGGCGGCGATGTCGCCCATGTCGTAGGCCGCCACGTCGTCGTTCCATACGCGCACGCGCACCGGCTTTTCGACGCGGTCGAAGGCCAGGTGCAGCGCCAGCATGCCGGGTGCGCGCAGCACCACTTCCATGTGCTTCATCTGCGGCCGGATCAGCGCCATGCGCGGCAACTGGCGTTGCGTGACGAACTCGCCCTGGGCGTCGACCACCATCCAGGCACGGTCGAACTCGAGGCCGGTCTCGGTCAGCAGCATTTCGGGCAGCTCGACACCGGCACATGACTTGACCGGGTAGATGAACAGGCGCGCGATGGTGGCTTCGAGGTCGAAAGCGGGCTGGGACACGGTGGGGGTTCCTTGGAAATCGGGTGCGATTGTCCCGCATCGGCCCTGAAACCTCCGTGGTCAGCCCCACGGGCGGATACCGCGGGACCGGCTTTGCCGGGCCGCCGGCATTACCCCCTCGAAGGGAGTGGCGAAGCGACACGACGTGCCCGAAGCCTGGGGCGGTCATGTTCTTACAATTGAGAAATGGCCCTCCCCCCAGAAGTTTGCATTCGCGGCGCCGGCATCGTCGGCCGCACGCTGGCCCTGCTGCTCGCGCGCGAGCGTGTGCGCGTCGCGCTGGTGGTGCCGCCGGCCGCGCAGGGCAAGGAAGACATCCGCGCCTATGCGCTCAACGCCGCCTCGCGCACGCTGCTCGAATCGCTGCGCGCCTGGCCCGATGCGGCCCATGCCACGCCGGTGCGCGAGATGCTCGTGCATGGCGACGAGGGCGGCCGCGTGCAGTTCAGCGCCGCGCGCCAGAAGGTCGATGCGCTCGCCTGGATCGTCGACGTGCCCGCGCTCGAACAGCAGTTGGCCGACGCGGTGCGCTTCCAGCCGCTGATCGAGGTCGTGGCCGAGCCCGTGCCCGCGCCGCTGACGGTCGTGTGCGAAGGCAAGGCCAGCGCCACCCGCGCAGCGCTCGGCGTGAGCTACGAGGTCACGCGCTATCCGCAGCATGCGGTGGCGGCCCGCCTCGACGCCGATCAATCGCATGACGGCATCGCTCGCCAGTGGTTCAACGACAAGGGTGAAGTGCTCGCGCTGCTGCCGCTCGGCGGCACGCACGGCAAATCGCTCGCGCTGGTGTGGTCGGTCGATCAGTTGCGCGCGCCCGCCCTGTTGGCGCAAGGCAATGACGAATTCAACGCCGCCGTGAGCGAGGCCAGCCATGGCGCCCTCGGCGCGCTGCGGCTCACGAGCGAGCGCGCGGCCTGGCCGCTGCAACGCGCGATTGCCGACCGCTGGACCGGCGCGATGCCGGGGCAACCGACGCGCTCGTGGGCGCTTGCGGGCGACGCCGCCCACACGGTGCACCCGCTCGCTGGCCAGGGCCTGAACCTCGGCCTGGCCGATGCGGCCGAGCTGGCCGACGTGATCCGCAACCGCGACTACTGGCGCAGCGTGGGCGACGCCCGCCTGCTGCGTCGCTACGAACGCGCCCGCCGCGCCGACGTACTGCAGATGAGCCTTGCGACCGACGGGTTGCAGCAACTTTTCTCGCACAACGTGGGTCCACTCCCTGCATTGCGCAACTGGGGCATGCGCGGTTTCGACCGCACGCGCCTCATCAAGCACTGGATCGCCACCCAGGCCATGGGCCTGAAGGCATGACGCCCAACCCTTCAACGGATCTCCCGATGACACTCGTACGCAACCTTCTTCTTGCCGCCTGCACGCTGGGCGCGGTCGTGACCGCCACCGCCGGCGAAGCCGAGATCCGCAAGAACCTGCCCGCGCGCATTCCGCAGTTCCCGGCCATCGACGAAGTCTCGAAGTCGCCGCTGCCGGGCCTCTACGAGGTGCGCGTGAACGGCTCGCAGATCTTCTATACCGACGAACAGGGCAACTACCTGTTGCAGGGCAACCTGATCGACGTGAAGACCCGCAGGAACCTGACCGAAGAACGCGTGGACAAGCTCACCGCGGTTGCCTTCGACCAGTTGCCGCTGAAGGACTCGATCAAGATCGTGCGCGGCAACGGCAAGCGCAAGCTGGCCGTGTTCGAAGACCCGAACTGCGGCTACTGCAAGCGCTTCGAGAAAGACATGAAGACGGTCGACAACGTCACCGTCTACCTGTTCCTCTACCCGGTGCTCGGCCCCGATTCGACCGTCAAGTCGCGTGACATCTGGTGCAGCAAGGACAAGGGCAAGGCCTGGGGCGACTGGATGGAAACCAGCGCCAAGCCGGCCACCGCGCCCAGCAGCTGCGACGTGACCGCGCTGCAACGCAACGTCGAGTTCGGCCGCAAGTACAACATCACCGGCACGCCCACGCTGATCTTCAGCGACGGCACGCGCACGCCGGGTGCCATTCCCGCGGAGCAGGTCGAGAAGCAACTCGCCGCGTCGTCCAGCTGATGGCGACGAAAGCCATCTCGCGGCGCGCGGCCGTTGCAGCGCCTGTGGCAGGCGTGCGCTATCGCGTCGAATGCGCGGACCTGCATGCGCACCTCTTCGCCGTCACGCTGACCATCGACGCGCCCGCCGCGCAGCAACGCCTGACGCTGCCGGTGTGGATTCCGGGCAGCTACCTGGTGCGCGAGTTCGCCAAGAACCTGCAGGGCCTGCGCGCCACGCAGGGCCGCCGCAAGACGGTGCTGACGCAGCTCGACAAGTGCAGCTGGCTGGTCGAATGCACGCCAGACCAGCCGCTGGTGCTGCAGTACCAGGTCTGCGCGTACGACAACTCGGTGCGCACCGCATGGCTCGATGCCGAGCGCGGCTTCTTCAACGGCACGAGCGTGTGCCTGCGGGTCGAAGGCCAGACCGATGCGCCGCACGCGATCGACATCGTTGCACCGACGCTGTCCGAAAAAGAAGAAGGTGCGCGCTGGTCGTGCGCCACCGCCCTCGTCCCCTCGAAGATCGACAAGCACGGCTTCGGCAGCTATCAGGCTTCGGGCTACGACGAGCTGGCCGACAGCCCGGTCGAGATAGGCGCCTTCTGGAGCGCCGAGTTCGAAGCCTGCGGCGTGCCGCACCGCTTCGTGATCGCGGGCGCCGCGGCTTCGTTCGACGGCGAGCGGCTGATCGCCGACACCAAGGCCATCTGCGAGGCCGAGATGCGCTTCTGGCACGGCGACAAGGTCGGCAAGCGCGGTGGGCCGAAGCCGCCGATCGACCGCTACGTCTTCATGCTCAATGCGGTCGATGACGGCTACGGCGGGCTCGAGCACCGCCATTCCACGGCGCTGATCTGCAACCGCCGCGACCTGCCGCAGCGCGGCGAAAAGAAGAAGCAGCCCGAGGGCTACACCACGCTGCAGGGCCTGATCAGCCACGAGTACTTCCACACCTGGAACGTCAAGCGCATGCGGCCGGCGGAGTTCGCCCACTACGACTACAGCCGCGAGAACTACACGCAGCTGCTGTGGTTCTTCGAGGGCTTCACCAGCTACTACGACGACCTGTTGCTGCGCCGCGCCGGCCGCATCGACGACGCGGCCTACCTGCGCCTGCTGAACAAGACCATCAACCAGGTCATGCAGACGCCGGGCCGCCTCGTGCAGCCGGTGGCCGATGCGAGCTTCGATGCCTGGGTCAAGTACTACCGCCAGGACGAGCAGACGCCCAACAGCACGGTGAGCTACTACACCAAGGGCGCGCTGGTGGCGCTGTGCTTCGACCTCACGCTGCGCCACGAAGGCAAGGGCACGCTCGACGACGTGATGCGCCACCTGTGGGCGCACAGCGGCGGCGGGCCGATCAGCGAAGCCGATGTGGCCGCGGCGCTCGAGGCCGTGAGCGGCCGTTCGTATGCGGCGGAACTCGCGCGCTGGGTGCACTCGACCGAAGAGCTGCCGCTGGCGCAATTGCTGCGCGCGCACGGCGTGGCCACGCTGGAAGACCCTTCGCAACAGGCACAGGCGCTCGGCCTGCGCGTGGCCGAAGCCAATGGCAGCGTGCAGGTGAAGGTGGTGCTGCGCGGCGGCGCGGCCGAGAAGGCGGGCTTTTCCGCGAATGACGAATGGATCGGCATCGAGCTGCCCGCCTCTGGCAAGAAAGGCCAGCAGCGCGCGGTGCAGGCCTGGCGCATCACCAAGCTCGACGACCTGGCGCTGTATCTGGGCGATGCGACGAAGTGCACGGCCATCGTGGCGCGCGATCGCAAGCTGATCAGGCTGCCGCTGGTGTTGCCGACGGGCGTGACCACGTGGCGGCTGTTCTCGCACGATGCCGCGAAGGTGGCGGGCTGGCTGGCCGGCTAGGTTTGCTCCTGCGGCTTCGCGCACTTCCGATGGCAATACCTGCGGTCCGGCAACGCCGGGCCTGCGGTGTTCCGCGCAGAAGCTAACTCAGCTCGCGGCTTCTGTCGTCGCAGCCGGGCTTCGCACGAACATCATCGGCTGCGGCTCGCCCACGAGCACACACGGTTTGCCGGTGCGGCGGCAGTGGTCCTGCACGCGCCAGTAGGCGCCGTGGCTCACGCAGCCGGTCTGGCAGATCACGAGGTCGGCGGCACGCAGGCCGGCTTCGAGTGCGGGGTCGTCGGCGTCGTCACCGCCGTCATGGTGCAGATAGCGGCCACCCGCGATCTCGACCAGTTGCCGCGCGAGCGACGGCGCCTCTTCTTCGCGGCCGATGCAGAGCACGGCTTTCTCTCGAAGGTCGGCCGGCACCTCTTGCGCCGGCGGCATGACATGGCAGCGGCTGCCCGGCGACAGCAACGCATGCAGCCGCTTCGGCAACGGACCACCTGCTGCGGCGCGGGCCGCAAGCTCTTCACGCACGATGGCAATCGCCGAGTCGCGCGCCACCAGCGCGCCGCGCAGGCGCACGATCTGCGCCTCGAGCCTTTCGACGAGCGCGGCCTGCTCGACCAGCAGGCGCGAGCAGCGCTCCTGCACGCGGGCATAGGCCCGCAGCAACACGGCATGTTCTTGCATCGGGAACTCCATGGCGGGCATTCTAGTTGAGAATAATTCTCAAATGAGGCGCATTTTGCGGACGCTCAGTGGGCGACGGACTTCGAGAAAACGTTCACCACCACCACGCCCGCAATGATCAGCCCGAGGCCCGCGATCGCCGGCCCGTCGAGCTTTTGGCCGAACCACAACCAGCTGACCAGCGAAATCAGCACGATGCCCACACCCGACCAGATCGCATACGCGATGCCGGTCGGAATGGTCCGCAGGGTCAGCGACAGGAAGAAGAAGGCGATCACATAGCCGACCACCGACGCCGCGGTGGGCCAGAGTCTGGTGAAGCCGTCGGAGCCTTTGAGGAAGCTGGTGGCGATCACCTCGGCAACGATGGCGACGAACAGGTAGGCGTAGTTGGAGGTCATTGGCGCCCACTCTATGGAAACTCGCCGCCCCATGCCACCCGCGCGGCCGGAGTCCCTGCATCGGCCCCGGTCCGTCGCCCGCAAATTTGACGGCATGGAAGGCCTGTGCGCAAAGCCTGCGGCCCGTGGCCATGCTGGGTATAGTGAAGCGCGTTTTTTCCCCTTCCCCGGAGACACCATGAGCTACGAAAACATCGAAGTGCGGACCGAAGCAGGCAAGGTCGGCATCATCACCCTCAACCGCCCGAAGGCGCTCAATGCGTTGAACGACGCGCTGATGACCGAACTGGGCCAGGCCCTCAAGGCCTTCGACGCCGACGAGGCCATCGGCTGCATCATCCTCACGGGCAGCGAGCGCGCGTTTGCCGCGGGCGCCGACATCGCCGCGATGGCCAAGTACAGCTTCATCGACACCTACAAGGGCGACTACATCACGCGCAACTGGGAAACCATCCGCTCGATCCGCAAGCCGGTGATCGCGGCTGTGAGCGGCTTCGCGCTGGGCGGTGGCTGCGAGCTGGCGATGATGTGCGACTTCATCATCGCGGCCGACAACGCGAAGTTCGGCCAGCCCGAAATCAAGATCGGCGTGATCCCCGGCGCCGGCGGCACGCAGCGCCTGCCGCGCGCGGTGGGCAAGAGCAAGGCCATGGACATGGCGCTCACCGCCCGCATGATGGACGCCGCCGAAGCCGAGCGCGCGGGCCTCGTGAGCCGCGTGGTGCCCTTTGAAAAACTGGCCGACGAAGCACTCGGCGCCGCGCTGATCATCGCGGGCTATTCACAGATCGCGGTGATGGCGGCCAAGGAATCGGTCAACCGCGCCTTCGAGAGCGGCCTGAGCGACGGCGTGATGTTCGAGCGCCGGCTGTTCCACGCGCTGTTCGCCACGGTCGACCAGAAGGAAGGCATGGACGCCTTCCTCAACAAACGCCAGCCGGATTTCAAGAACGCCTGATCGCGGGCGGCAACGCGATGTGATGCGATGCGCGGCGGCCGCTCTCGGCCGTCAGCGCGTCAACTGGGAACGCAACGCGGCGAGCGCCTGGGCCGGCGGTGTTCCGACTGTTGCAGTGCCGCCGGGCTGCGGCGTCCAGCGCACTTGATCGCCGGCGATCTCCAACACGGCGATGAGCGCATCGCCTCGATGGAGCGTCAAGCGCATGTCGATGGGCACGGTCAACGGTTCATCGGGGGACACGGCCGAACGGGCCACGGTGTTCACGAGCGCGGCCAGTCCTTCGATGTCACCCCGCGTGTGACGCACAGCGGGGCCTGAACGCACGAAGTCGAATGAAGTCCACTGGTCAAGCGCCGCGAAGGATGGGCTGGCCGACGGTTTTGCAAGCTTGGATGCGGCGCGCTGCGCACCCTGGCGCAATGCGCCGGAAGCTTCCGCATCTGCGCGGCCGCCGGCCGACGATGCATTGCCGTCCTGCGTTTCCCTGCGCGCCGTGATTGCCGGAGGCGCGGCCGCTGGCGATGGCAATGGGCTCCTTTGGAGTTCGAAGGTTGGCGGTGGAGCGACGGATGCTGCTGGAGCTGCTGGAGCTGCTGGAGCTGCTGGAGCTGCTGCACCGTACGCACGGCGGCGCTCGCTGTCGACATCCCTTTCGAGCCGCTCGTCGCGCATCGGGGTTGATTGCTCGGCAGCGCTCAAGGGAGACGGCGCAGCCGCAGCCGCAGCCGCAGCCGCAGCCGCGGCAGGTGCAGGTGCAGGTGCAGGTGCAGGTGCAGGTGCAGGTGCAGCTTGCATCGGCTCGGCGGCCGCTGCTTGAGTCTCGACCGACTTCTTGTCACTCTCGGATGCGGCGCGGGGCGCCTGCTTGGCGTACGACTGCGCTGCGCCCGCCCCACGGACTGCATCCGCCGCGTTGGCATTGGCCGCCTCTTTCGAGCGCGCGTTGCCGCGCTGCGCCTCGTCGCGTGGAGGCGTCGCCGGTGCTGCCGCCGCTGACTGCGTGGCGAGTGAAGGTGGCGCCGGTTCGGGTGCTGTGGCTGTCGCGGCCTGATCGAGTTGCGGCGCAGCCTCGGCAGGTGGTTGTTGAATCTGTGCCTGAGCAGGCGCCGGCGCGCCTGCTACCCGCGCTTCGCCATCAAGCTGCGCATCCGGAATCGGTTCGCGATGCCACAGCACGGTCACGAAAGTGGCAACGAGCACGGTCGCAAAAGCGGCATTCCACGGCATGCGCGAACGCGGCTCACCGCCGCCCAGCAGGCGACGCCACCATGGCGAAGCGCTCGCACTGTTGGCGGCAGCAGAGCCTGCTGTCGACACGGACGCCGCGGCAAGGTTGTGAGCCATCTTCCGGATGGCCTCGCGCGTGCGAGGGTCGGGCGTTGCCTCGCTGTCGGGCGCGTGGTCGAGCGCGCGGCGCAGCGCGGGGTCGCGCAGATCGTCGTCGCCGTTGAAGCCGGTGGTGGTCTCGCTGCCGCTCATGCCCGCTGCTCCAGCACAGACAGATAGCGCTCCATGCAACCGCGCAGCTTCTGCAGGCCATAGCGAAGACGACTCTTCACCGTTTCGAAACCGATCTCCAGGCTCGTCGCCAGCGCTTCGACGGTCAGGCCGTCTTCGTGATGCAGCAAGAAGGCCGCGCGCTGTTCAGCCGGCAGTTCGTCAAGGCAGGTCAGCAGGCGGCGGCCAGCGGCGCGCCAGAACGCCAGTTCCTCTGCCGAAGGGTGCGCGGCGGCATCCACCGCGCCATGAACGCCTCGGTCGAGCGCGGGCAGCGCGTCGCTGTCGTCGTCCGCGTGCGCATCGAGCGCCACTTCGCGCCCGCTCACGCGCAGCCGGTCCATCGCGAGGTTGTGGGCGATGGTGAACGCCCAGGTGCGCCAGGTCGCACCCTGCGGAGAAAAGCTCTCGCGCGCCGAGATGATCCGCACCCAAGTGTCCTGGAACACCTCGTCAGCCTGCGCCACGAGCCGCGCACCCAGCAAGCGCTTGACGAAGCGGAACAGCCCGCCCTCATGGCGCGCATAGAGCACGTCGAACGCAGCAGCATCCCCGTGCGCGTAGGCCAGCATCAACTGGTCATCGGGCATGGCATCTCGCTCGGGGGCGTTCTTGGCGGAGGGGTCGCGGGGAAGCGCGGACATCGAAGGATTTTCACCTCAGCTTGTACGGGCGACCGGGGGCATCGGGGTTGATGCCAGCAAAAAATGGCGCGGCGCGCAGCCGGTGCACGGTGTTGCCGCTGCGTGGCCCGGATGCCGCAAGCACGGGGCCGGCGGAAAAATTGGGCCGATTTTTTGCGGGTAGTTGAACCATGCCCGCAGCCTGGGCTATAATTTTGGGCTCGGTGCAAAACTGCCCCGAACGGCTCTTTAGCTCAGTCGGTTAGAGCGATGGAATCATAATCCACAGGTCCGCGGTTCGAATCCGTGAAGAGCCACCAAGAATCAAAAAGCCTTGCAGGTCAACGACTTGCAAGGCTTTTTTCATTGCTGCGTGGCGCTGCGGGTCTGACCTCTTCATGAATTTCCACGCGCTCGCCTGCTCATGTCTGCCGTCGCATGCCCCCATGAAACTGGCTGAGGCCTGGCGGCTGCGCATCGCAGGAACCACGGCCGCGTAGAGTTTTTCGAACAGAGTGCGGCAACGCTCTGCGCTTGAACATTGCTGCGAGATGGTCAACGGGGCTCTGCCTCCGCGCACAGAAAAGCGGACTCGATTCAAAGCCGTGCTTGCGCACTGCCCTGTGCATGCGGTGCAAGCGCATTGAGTTCGTAGCCGCGCCTGTAGATCGACCTCAAGAGAAAGCCGCCGTCGGGTCCCAGCTCGAGTTTCCTGCGGACATTGGAAACACAGACGTCGAGCTTTCTGGATTTCGGGGCATTGGGCGCGTCACCCCACAACACCGCATAGAGCCTCTCCCGCGTCACCATGAAATTCATGTGCTTGAAGAGTTCAACCGCGAGCTCGAATTCCAGCGGCTTCAGCGACACCCTCCGCTCGTTGAACCACGCAATTCGCCTTCTTGTTTCAAAGCGATAGGGGCCCCATGTCAGTTCATCGCCTGTCACCTGGCCTGCCGGTTTTCGCTGCATCAGCAATTGCAGGCGCCATTCCATTTCACGGTCGCCGCAAGACAACGGCACCACGTCGACGCTGCCGGAGCCCAGGAGCAACCTGCCGATATCGGAGAGCGCTGCAAGGTTTTCGTCGAGCGAGACAAGCAGCAAAGGAGCGCGAGACACGTTCAAGACGGTTTCGAGTTGCGAGAGAAGTGCATCGTCCTGCAATGCAACCATCACACAGCCAAACTGCCGGCCCGCTCGCAGCGCAGCGAGCAGGTCTTTCGGCGAATCGAAAGCCAGAGAGGCATGACCCAAGGCATCGAGCCGCTGGCGCAGACCATTGCGCCGGGCCGCATCGCCATCGACCAGTGCCATGAGAAACGGCTCTTCTTGTTTGGCGTACTGCGACTGCGCGGACTGATGCAGCGCATTCACTGAAGCGGCTCCACCAACTTGCGCATAGCTCTGCGGCCTGGGCGCAAGGCGGGGCGGGGGCGCAGAGGGGTTCACGCCTGCATTGGGCCGTGCGGAAAATCCGGCCCCTTCATCGCCGTCCCGTTTTTCCAGAGTCACGGTAATTTCGGATGCCTTCACCCACGTGTCGCGCGAGTCATCTCCGGTATTGCGATGGAACATTTCATTTACTTCAAGAAAGGTGCACGCGCTTTGAGGTGCGGCGCGCAACGGGCAAAGGTTCGGAAAGAAATCTCTCCATTCCCCACGAGGTCGATCAACTGCTTGAGCGTTGGTTTACGCAATGCTTTTTTTGCGTTGACCGATGGAAAATGAATGTACTTTTCCACTCTCGAAAGCATTTTTTGAAATGTCGAAAAAGCGACTTTTTTCGGAGAGGAACCCTCTTTAAATGTGAACGAATTTTGAATTGACACGCTTCAATGCAGCGAGCCTCAACATGAGGCTCGCTGCGCAGATGCGGTTACGGTTTCGCCGTTGGCTCGGCGCTCAGTGCGTCACCACTCATAGCCCACTCCGACGCCAATATTCAACCTCTGGCCCGCATAGGCGCCGTTGACCTTGTAGATCCACTTCCCGTCTTCGGAGCGTGCCGAATAGCCGAAGGCAACCGCCGCGTAGCCCGCGTAGTTCCCGGTCCCGATGGAGACCAGGCTCTTTCCAGGTGTCATCGCCTGCGGCAGGCTGCTCATTGCCGTGGCCATCGCAATGCCCGAATAGGCGATGCGCGCGACATCGGCCACCTGGCTTCGAACCTGGTTGAGCTGCCCGACATTGACCGCGTCGGTCGGCAAGATGCCCGGTGCCACATTGCCGATGCGCGTACCGCCCGGCGCCTGGCCATTGCCCAGCGTGATCTGGCTGTAGTCGATCGACCCATCCGGGTTCGTCGCGTACTGCACGCTGCTGGCCGCCGATGCATTCGATGCGGCTCTCAATTGCGCCACGTTGGTCGCGTCGCTGTCGGCCGAACCCGCTGCCACGCCCGTGATCTGGCGGAGTTGGCCATTGGAGGCGTCGCCCACCGACACTGCGGCTTGCGTGCTGGTGGTTGCCTTGATGGCAGCCTCCTGCTGCGCGCTGGCGCCAACAGGCACGTAGCCGGCCACGCCCGCAGCCCTGGAAGCCACCGAGCCAGAGCCCAGTGCAACACCGCCGCTTTGCTGGACCACCGCACCGAAGCCGATGGCCGTGCCCCTGGACACGTTCTGCGCTTGGCTCAGCACTGTGCCGCCAGCGTCGGCGTTGTTGCCCAGCGCCACACCACCGTCACCGGCGCGGGAGTTTTCGCCAATGGCCTGCGAGCCGGCGGCAAGAGCACCCGTGCCGATCGCGATAGCGTTGACCCCTGTGGCCTGTGCACCGAAACCGATCGCCACCGCGCCGTTGGCCGTGGCCTTCGCGCCGTCGCCGGCAGCAAAGGAGTGGTCGCCGCTAGCCACCGATTGCGGTCCGATCGCCACCGAATGCTGACCGCTGGCCACGGAATCATCGGCCGTCGAGCTGGCGTGGAAGTACTTCGCGCCCTTGGTGTTGATGTCGTTGACCGCCGTGCTCAGGCTGCTGACGTTGCTGGTGGCCGTGCTCAGGCCGGTGGACAGGCTACCGATGCTGCTCGTCGCGGTGCTCAGTCCGGTCGAGGTTGATGTCGACAGGCTGCTGATCCCGGTGGATGCCGAGGTCGACAGGCTTTGGATGCCGCTGGTCGCGGTGCTCAGACCCGTCGAAGTTGAAGTCGACAGGCTTTGAATGCTGCTGGTCGCAGTGCTCAAGCCCGTCGAGGTCGACGTCGACAGACTGCTGATCCCAGTAGAAGCCGAGGTCGACAGGCTTTGGATGCTGCTGGTCGCCGTACTCAAGCCCGTCGAAGTTGACATCGACAGGCTGCTGATCCCGGTAGACGTCGAAGTCGACAAACTTCCGATGCTGCTTGTCGCCGTGCTCAGCCCCGTCGATGTTGAAGTCGACAGACTGCTGATCCCAGTGGAAGTCGAGGTCGACAGGCTTTGGATGCTGCTGGTCGCCGTGCTCAGACCCGTCGAAGTTGAAGTCGACAGGCTGCTGATCCCAGTGGAGGCCGAGGTCGACAGGCTTTGCATACTGCTGGTTGCCGTGCTCAGACCTGTCGACGTTGAAGTCGACAGACTACTGATTCCAGTAGAAGCCGAGGTCGACAGGCTTTGGATGCTGCTCGTCGCCGTGCTCAATCCCGTCGACGTTGACGTCGACAGGCTGCTGATTCCGGTGGACGTTGAAGTTGACAGGCTTTGGATGCTGCTCGTCGCGGTGCTCAGGTGTCGCAAGCCAGCCTCGCGATGATGCTGCAGGCCAATCGGCAAGCGGTGAACAAGGAACTCAAGGCGTTGGCGGCCTCTGGTGTACTTGGCCTTGAGTACAACGCCATGACGGTGCTCGATGCGAAAGCATTGGGGCTTATTGCAGCCTCGCCGCAGTGAGATTTGCGGCGAGCGTGGCCGGAGCCGGCATCACGCTCGACTGCAAGAAGTAGCAGTCATCGCATCGGTGGTGCGCCAGCCGCCTGGTGGCCGATAATCCGCGCCGATGCCCTCCTCCGCCCTCTTCCCACGATTCAAGCCCGTCGCACGCACGGGCATGCGTCGTCCGGGCGTGGGCCTTGTCCGCTGGGTGCTGCTGTGGTTTGTGCTCTCCATCGGCGTGGCCGTGGCTTCGCCGGTCGTGCATCCACAGACCGTGGAACTCGTCTGTGCGAGCGCCGGCTCGGTCAAGGCGATCGTGCACACCGACGATGGCGTGCAGGAGCTGGGCGCCGGCCACATGGACTGCCCGCTGTGCGTGCTGTCGGGCGCACCGCCCGCCGTGCCACCGGCGCTGTCTCTCCCCGTGCTCGTTCCGCTGGCGCATGCGGGCCGGCCGATGCCGTCCGCGCACGTCGCCAAGGCCACCGCCGCACCGATGCCGGCGCGCGGGCCTCCTGCGGTCTCCTGACTCTTCTTTCGCACGTCCGCACGCAACGCAGTACGCCTGCCGCTTCGGCAGGGATCGCGTCGCGCCGCGTCCCGCAATGAGCCAATGCCCGCACAGGGCATCGGAGAGACAGAGAGTTTTTTCATGAACCAGACCAACCATCCGCCGCCCGCATCGTGTGCGGCATCGCCATGGGCGCACGCGCCCTTGCGTCGCCGCGCCCTGTTGCTGGCCGGCGGCAACCTCGCGGCGCTGTCGCTCGCGGGTTGCGACAAGGCGCTGCCCGCCAGCTTCAACGGCGTCGACATCACCGGCGCCAACTACGCGCAGGACTTTCGCCTGACCGACCCCGACGGCCACGAGCGCACGCTGGCCGACTACAAGGGCAAGGCCGTGATGATGTTCTTCGGCTTCACGCAGTGCCCCGACGTCTGCCCCACTGCACTGGTGCGCGCCGCGGAAATCCGCAGGCTGCTGGGCACCGATGGCGAACGCCTGCAGGTGATCTTCGTCACCGTCGATCCGGAGCGCGATTCGCCCGTGGTGCTCAAGGCCTACACGCAGGCCTTCGACCCGAGCTTCATCGGCCTCTATGGCGACCTGCAGAAGACCAGCGAGACCGCGAAAGACTTCAAGGTCTTCTACAAGAAAGTGCCCACCGGCTCCTCCTACACGATGGACCACTCGGCCTTCAGCTACGTATTCGATCCGAAGGGAAAGATCCGGCTGGTGCTTCGCCACGAACAGAGCGCCGAAGAGTGCGCGCAAGACCTGCGGCAGATCCTCAAGACATCCGCCTGAGCTTCAACAACCCCGACACGCATACACATTCAAGGAGATCTTTTCATGACACCCATTGCACGCATCCTCGCCCTCTCGGCCGCCTCGTTCCTCGTGGTCACCGCCCACGCGCAAGTCACCGTCAAGGAGGCCTGGGTCCGCGCCACCGTGCCGCAGCAGAAGGCCACCGGCGCCTTCATGCAGCTCAGCGCCGCGAAAGACACGAAGCTGGTCTCGGCCAGCTCGCCCGTCACGCCGGTCGTCGAAGTCCACGAGATGGCGATGCAGGACAACGTGATGCGCATGCGGCAGATCCCGGCCCTCGACCTGCCCGCCGGCAAGACGGTCGAACTCAAGCCCGGCGGCTACCACGTGATGCTGCTCGACCTCAAGCAGCAGGTGAAAGAAGGCGACACCGTGCCACTCACGCTGGTGTTCGAGGACAAGGACGGCAAGCGTGAATCGATCGAGGTGAAGGCACCGGTGCGGGCGTTGAATGCGTCGGCGCAGCCTGGCGGTGCTGCGGCGCATGGTGGTCACAAGCACTGATCGCCAGGACCGGGCGCGACGACTGGCCGCGCGACAAGAAAAGATCAAGGGATGGAAGAGGCGCGCCAAGGCGCCCCATCCATTCCCTATCACGCTTTCCTGAATACTTTCGCGCGAGGCAAGGCACTTTTTTCCCCAGCCAGGTGCCCTGCTTAATCAACAGGCAACGTGGTGGGAACCCCCGTCAATCCTCGCTCTGCCGCTTTGCCTCCCCCGGGAACCCACAGAGTTGTCCACAGAAAAATCGAACAAGTCATCAAACTGACTTCGCCGCGACATATCCCTTGAACTGTTCGCGCAGCTTGGTCTTGAGCAGCTTGCCGGTGGCTGTATGCGGCAGGCTGTCGACGAAAGCCACGTCGTCGGGCAGCCACCACTTCACGACACGTTCCGAAAGGAAAGTGAGCAGTTCCTCGCCGGTGACCTGCGCACCGGGGCGCTTCACCACGATCAGCAGCGGGCGCTCTTGCCACTTCGGGTGGGCGATGCCGATCACCGCCGCCTCGGCCACGGCCGGGTGCGCGCTCGCGGCGTTCTCCAGGTCGATGGACGAAATCCATTCGCCGCCCGACTTGATGACGTCCTTGGCGCGGTCGACCAGCTGCACATAGCCGTCTTCGTCGATGTTGGCGACGTCGCCCGTCGGAAAGAAGCCCTCGGCGTCGAGCACCGGGCCGCCTTCGCTCTTGAAGTAACCGCTCGCGATCCACGGACCGCGCACGTGCAGGTGGCCGAAGGCTTTTCCGTCGTGCGGCAAACGCCGGCCGTCTTCGCCGACGATCTTCAGTTCCACACCCCACACGCCGCGGCCCTGCCGCATCTTCACGCGCATCTGCTCTTCTTTCGGCATCGCGTAGTGCTTGGGCAGCAGGTTGCCGATCACGCCGATGGGGCTGGTCTCGGTCATGCCCCAGCCCTGCACGAAGTCGGCGCCGAAGTCGCGCTCGAAGCGTTCGATCATGGTGCGCGGCGTGGCGGCACCGCCGACACCGATGCGCTTGAGGCCAAGGGCACGCGTGTCGATCTCGGGGTGCGCATCGAAGTACTGGAACAGCATCAACCAGATGGTCGGCACGGCCTGCGAGAAGCCGACCTTTTCATCGCGCATCAGCTCATACAGGCTCTGGCCGTCCATGTGCGGGCCGGGCATCACGAGCTTCATGCCGGTCATGGCGGCCGCGTAGGGCATGCCCCAGGCGTTGGCATGGAACATGGGCACGGCGAGCAGCAAGGTCATCTGCGAGTTGACGCCGAAGGTGTCGGGTGCGCATTCCATCAGCGAATGCAGCACGGTGGAGCGGTGCGAATACAGCACGCCCTTGGGGTTGCCGGTGGTGCCCGAGGTGTAGCAAAGCGACGAGGCGGTGCGCTCGTCGAACTCGGGCCAGGTGTAGTCCTCGCTCTGCGCGCCGATCAGTTCGTCGTAGCACAGCAGGTTGGGCACGTCGATGGCGGGCATGTGCGCGCGGTCGGTCATGGCGATGAAGGCGCGCACCGACTTCAGGCCGGGCGCGAGCTTCTCGACCAGCGGCGCGAAGTTGGCGTCGAAGAACAGCACCTTGTCTTCGGCGTGGTTGACGATGTAGTCGATCTGCTCCGGAAAGAGCCGCGGGTTCACCGTGTGCAGCACGGCGCCCGCGCCCGAAACGCCGAAGTACAGCGCCAGGTGGCGGTAGGTGTTCCACGCCAGCGTGCCGACGCGGTCGCCGGGTTCGATGCCAAGCGCCGTCATCGCGTTGGCCACCTGCTTGGAGCGGCGCTGCAGCTCCGCGTAGTTGGTGCGGTGCACCGGCCCCTCCACGGTGCGCCCGACGATCTCCGCGTGCGGATGGAAGGTGGCGGCGTGGTCGATCAGCGACGAGATCAGCAGCGGGCGGTCTTGCATCAATCCGAGCATGTGTATGTCTCCTGTGCGCGAGGAATGGTAGGCAGCCGCCACCCCGCGCCCCATCGTCGGAACGGACGATTGAGGGCACCCGAGGGTTGCCCCTAACATGGCTGCGCCATGCCGGACGAGCCCTCTGCTCCGGGGCATCACCAGGATCTTTTTTTCATGAACGTTCAGGACGCCGTGGCCACCCGCCGCTCGGTGCGCGATTTTCTAGACACGCCGGTGCCGGGCGACGTCATCCGCCGCGTGGTCGCACAAGCCTTGCGCGCGCCTTCCGGCGGCAACCTGCAGCCCTGGCACCTGCACGTGGTGGGCGGCGAGCGGCTGGCCGAGCTCAAGGCGATCATGCGCAGCCGCGTGCAGGAAGCGCCGGCCGGCGAAGGCAGCGAATACGACATCTACCCGCGCGAACTGGTCGCGCCCTACCGCGACCGCCGCTTCGCCGTCGGCGAGGCCATGTACGCGCGCCTGGGCATTCCGCGCGAAGACAAGGCCGCGCGCCGCGCATGGTTTGCGCGCAACTACCAGTTCTTCGGTGCGCCGCTCGCGCTGTTCTGCAGCGTCGACCGCCGCATGGGGCCGCCGCAGTGGTCCGACCTGGGAATGATGTTGCAGAACGTCATGCTGCTGCTGCGCGCCGAAGGCCTCGACAGCTGCCCGCAGGAATGCTGGGCAATCTACCCGCAGACCATCGGGCAGTTCATCTCGCTGCCGCCCGAGCGCATGCTGTTCACCGGCATGGCCATCGGCTATGCCGACCGCAGCAGGCCGCTGGATGCGCTGGTGACCGAGCGCGCGCCGCTGGCTGAAGTGGCGGAGTTCGTCGGCATCTGAACGAAGCGGCGCGCCAAAGAGAAAGAAAGAAGGAAGGAACGGAACCTGCTTGGCGATGAGGAAACCACGAGGCCTCGCCCCATGCTCATCGCGCAGATTTCCGATCCCCATGTCCGGCCCGCCGGGCAGCTCTACCAGGGTGTTGTCGACTCGAACCGCATGTTCGACGAGGCCATCGACCACCTGCACAAGCTCGACCGCCGGCCCGACCTCGTGTTGCTGACAGGCGACCTCGTCGATGAAGGCCGGCCGGAGGAATACGCCGAAGTGCGTACCCGGCTCGCGAGGCTGGAGATGCCATGTCTCGTCATCCCCGGCAACCACGACCACCGCGAAAACTTCCGCACCGCCTTCGCGGACCACGCCTACCTGCCGCGCACCGGCGCGCTGCACTATTGCATCGACGACCATCCGGTGCGCATCGTCGCGCTCGACGTCTGCATACCGGGCCTGCATCACGGCGGCGTCGATGCGGAAGGCCTCGCATGGCTGCAGCGCACGCTGGAGGCCGACCGCCAGAAGCCCACGCTGCTGATGCTGCATCACCCGCCGTTCATGAGCGGCATTCCGTACATGGATGCGTACCGCTGCATGGACACTGCGCCGCTCGAAGCCATCGTTCGCGCATTCGACAACATCGAGCGCGTGCTGTGCGGGCATGTGCACCGCACGATGTTCAGGCGCTGGGCAGGCACCGTGGTGTGTGCGTGTCCGAGCAGCACGACAGAGATCGCGCTGCGTCTGGCCGTCGACGCGGCGCCGGCCTCGTACCTGGGCCGGCCGGGTTGCATGCTGCATCTGTGGGACGAGGGGCATGGCATGGTGAGCCATGTGAGTCACATCGGGGCGATGGAGGGGCCGTACCCGTTTGCGTGAAGCTGGCCGTTGCGATATGGATAGGCAGAGTGCGACCGGAAAATCACTGCGGGGCACATGAAAAAGCACGGCCTTCCGGCAACCGCATTCCGTCGGGCGCAGTGAACCGCAAAACGCGCGATGCCCGTCACACCGATTGCCCCCGCCCCGCATCCCCGCTAACCTCTCCCCCATGCGCACCCCGCCCCTCTTGTTCGTCCTCTCCATCCTCGCGATGGCGTCAGGCGCGCATGCGGACGTGGTTCGCTGCACCGACGCCAACGGCGCCGTCTCGTACACCGACGGTGCCTGTCCGGCGGGCAACCGGCAGTCGCGGCAGGTGCCGATCCTCGAATCGCCACCACCGGCGCCGCGCGCGCCATCCGAGGAGTGGCGCCGGCCGGACTACACGCCGCCATCGCCGCTGGCACAAACCACCCCTTCGGGCCCGGCCATCATCCCGCGCAACCCCGATGCCCGCCCCACGCAGGAACCCGCGCAAGACCCCGGTGTCGTCATCCTGAGCCCAGACCCGTACTACGACGGCTGGCGTCCCCCGCGGCGGCGGCCGCCACCGCATGCGCACGACCCCGGGCCGCCGCCGGGCCAGCGGCCCTGCAACCTCGCGGGCATCAAGCGCAACAACTGCTGAACAGGCAGGCGGGTAGCGCAAGCAAACCAGCGAACGAACGAATGAGCGAGAGCCTTCCGTGGGTCGTCTACTGCGACGGCAGCGCCATGCCGAACCCGGGCCGCATGGGCATCGGTGCGGTCATCACCGCGCCTGACGGCAGCCGCCGCACGCTGTCGCAGGCCACGCACACCACGGGCTGCAACAACGAAGCCGAATTGCGGGCGCTCACGCTGGCCCTGCAGGAACTGCGCGCCCGAGGCGCCACGGCGGTGCTGGCATACAGCGACAACAGCATCCTGGTCGAACAGCTCGGCGCGGCGCAGGCCCGGCCGATCGCACGCATGGCCGCGCTGTTCGACGATGCCCGCGCGCTGCTCGATTCCTTCGACCATGCCAGCATCCGCTGGATTCCGCGCCATCGCAACGGCGAGGCCGACGCGCTGGCGCGTGCCGCGCTGGGCTTTGCGCCCAAGCCGGCCGCCAAGGCCGCGAAAAAGAAGAAACAGCGATGACGCGGCGGGGCGGCCAAGGCGCCCGGCCGCCAGGTCCTATCATCGGGCGCCATGACAGAAGCCACTCCCCTCCCACCCCTTCCCGACCACCTGTCCTCCGACGCGCGCAGCCCGTTCCACGTCGCGGCCGTCTTCGAGCACGACATCGGCATCCGGTTCAACGGCAAGGAACGCCTCGACGTCGAGGAATACTGCATCAGCGAAGGCTGGATCAAAGTCCCCGCGGGCAAGACCGTGGACCGCAAGGGCTACCCGTTGCTGCTCAAGCTGAAGGGCAAGGTCGAAGCGTTCTACCGATAGACAGAGACAGCCTTCGCGGCAACGCAGTGGCCGTTCAGCGCCACTGCAGCAGCAGCGTCCAGGGCTGGCGGCTCATGTGCCGGTCGATACAGCTGGCCGCGCCGCTCACCGCGCACCCTTCGGGCAGGTAGCTCGGGTCCAGCAGGTTCGTGCCGCGCGCAAAGTCAAGGCGGCGCAGGGTGACCGACTGGGCCACGTTGCCGCCCACGGTATCGAAGCCCGTGGCGTCGACGGCCACGACCACATCGCAGTGCATCGGCAGCGCGTCGCCGCCGGTGGGCCGGGTGGCCAGCACCTCGCCGATCTTCTCGAAAGTGTCGAGCCCGGCACCATCGCCCCGCGCCTGGCAGACCAGGTCGCCCACGCGCGGCGGCGTACGCATCAGGTCGCAGGCGCGCATTGCCGAGCGTGTGGGCTGTCCCAACGATTCGGCCACGCCGGCCTGCCACGCGGCACCGGCGTAATCGACATGCGCTTCCGAGAAAACGAACTCCTCGTCGCTGAGCCCGGCGCGGCGCGCAAGCCAGCTGATGAACGCGGCGGACCAGGGCGAGTCGATCACCGCCACCCGGTTCACCGCAACTTCGGCGGCGTGCAAGCCAGTGGCATCGAGCCCCTGGTCGGGTCCGGTGCCAAGGTTCTGCATGGAAGCGGCGGCCGACTGGCTCAACGCCTGCGTCAGCAGCCTCCGGTCCGCCGGGCGCGCACCGCCGAACCGCACGATCGACGGCAGCCTGCTGTCCTGCGGATCGATGGCCCGCCAGTAGCCGAGAACGCGCTGCCAGGGTGGCATCGCATTCGCCGTGCGGCGCGTGTCTTCGGCCTCGTAGTCGCCCACCTCGGTCAGGCGCCCTTCGGCATCCATGGTCTGGCCGCCGAAGGCCTGGTGCTCCAGCAACGCCGCGTCGGCCATGGCCAGCGCTCGCGGCGGCGACGGCACCTGCACGGCGGTGTCGAGGCAGCCCGACATGGCGGATGCGGGGTCGGCAAAGGCCAGCACGAGCGCAAGAACGCCCGCGGCCGGCAACGAAGAAAAAGAAAGATCGATGGACGACGGCATGTGGCCGCGAGCATAGCCCGCGCCACGCGCCCGTTCAGAGCCGCTCGACGATGGTCACGTTGGCCATGCCGCCGCCTTCGCACATGGTCTGCAGGCCGTAGCGCTTGCCGCGCTGGCCGAGCGCGTGGACCAGCGTGGTCATCAGCTTGGTGCCCGAGGCGCCCAGCGGATGGCCCAGCGCGATCGCGCCGCCGTTCACGTTCAGCCGCGCCGGGTCGGCGCCCAGCGTCCGCAGCCAGGCCAGCGGCACCGGCGCGAAGGCTTCGTTGACTTCGTACAGGTCGATGTCGTCGATCTTCATGCCGGCCTTCTGCAGCGCGCGCTGCGTGGCGGGGATGGGGGCCTCCAGCATGATGACCGGGTCGTGCCCCATCACGCTCATGTGGTGGATGCGCGCCAGCGGCTTCACGCCCAGCGTCTTCAGGCCGCGCTCGTTGACCACCATCAGGCCGCTCGCGCCGTCGCAGATCTGGCTGGCCGTGGCCGCCGTGCAGCGCCCGCCTTCGGCGATCAGCTTGACGGCGGCGATGCTCTCCAGCGTGGCGTCGTAGCGGATGCCTTCATCGGTGGTGTGCATCTCGCCCGGCTCGGTGCCATCGGCCATGCGCACCGACACCGGCACGACCTCGCGCTCGAAGCGCCCGGCCTTGGTGGCCTCGATGGCAAGGCGATGGCTGTGCAGCGCATAGGCGTCGAGTTCCGCCTTCTCGATGCCGTAGTTCTTCGCGATCATCTCGGCGCCGGTGAACTGGCTGAACTGGATGTCGGGGTAGCGCTTCTGCATGAGCGGGCTCACGTAGAAGCCCAGGCCGTTCTTCAGCGGCAAGGTGGTGGGCAGGCCCATCGGCACGCGGGTCATGCTTTCGACGCCGGCGGCGATCACGATGTCCATGCTGCCCGACATCACGGCCTGCGCCGCAAAGTGCAGCGCCTGCTGCGACGAGCCGCATTGCCGGTCGACCGAGGTGGCCGGCACCGACTCGGGCAGGCGCGAGGCCAGCACCGCATTGCGCGCGATGTTGGACGCCTGCTCGCCGGCCTGGCCGACGCAGCCCATGATGACGTCTTCGATCAGCGCGGGGTCGGCGTCGGTGCGTTCCACCAGGGCATTGAGCACCTGCGCGGCGAGGTCGGCCGGGTGCCATCCGGCAAGGCGGCCGTTGCGGCGGCCGCCGGCGGTGCGCGCGGCGGCGACGATATAGGCTTCGGGCATGGGTTTTCTCCGTGGACTTCAAGGGGTTCGGAGAATTGTTGGCGCCGCGCCAATGCACAGCGTCGTCGGAACGGACGATTTTGGGGAGCGCCTCGCCCGAGGGGAAGGCGCTCCCGATGCGTCAGCGGGCAATGCCGATGATCGGCAGCGACAGCTGGCTCATCCGGGGCTGCAGTCCTTTGGCACCGTCCCTGCGCGCGATGGCACCGGAAACGGCCTCTTTCACGATGGCGGCAGTCGACACGGCGTCACCCGCGGCGGCACTTGCCGGACTGGCGATCTTTGGGTTCGCCTTGTTCTTTTCCGCGGAGACCACCGCGGCATCGGCCAGGCTCTTCGCCTCGTCGGCCAAGCCCTTGGCCTTCTCCAGATCGCCCCCCTTCAACACCTCGTTGATTGCCTGCTGCAATTTCTGCGTGACCACCGAGGTCTGCCCCGCAACCTCGGTTGCGCCCGCCGCTTTCGCTGCGTCGCTCTTGGCTTCCGTCGCCTTGATCGCGGCGTTGGCAGAGCTGGTCAGCTCCTGCGGCGGCGGCGTGTTCACCGGAGGCGTTGCGCCATTCAGTACCGCTCTCCATCGCTCTCCCACCTTGGAGCTCTTCAATCCCAGGGGAAGGAATATGTTGGAAAGGCTCGCGATCTGGACCTTGTTCAGTTCCGTGCCGCTTGCGAGCTTCAGGCTTCCATCCACCGGCTTCAGGACACGCGCGTAGAGCACGAGTGCATCGCTCTCTGAAATGGGCTCGCCCAACGCGCGCGACAGTTGCGCGAGCACACCCATGACTTCCAGGTCGGCCCCGTTGTTGGGCACGATTTCCGCCACGACCTGGGCCTTGCTGATGGCGTCGTTGACGAGCGCGCGGATCTTGGCCGGCCGGCAGATCGACTGATAGCCCAGCAGGATGTGCACGGCATTCGTATGGTTGAGCGCCGCGCCCTGCAGACTCTTGTCGACCTCGTTCATGAAGAGTTCTTGCGACGAATGAACGAGCTTGATGATCGAGGTTCCCGCATCGGCGAAGAGATAGGCCGTCGAGTACGCATCCATGCTCGCGCCCGCGAAGCTGAAGGCCGACGCCACGCCCGCAATCTCCTTGGCGGAACTGCCGGTGACGCCCATCAATGCCGACGACAGTCCGCCGACAAGGTTGGTCTGCTGGCGCAGGTTGCCCGCCGCCTGGGTGCTCTGGCCAATGGCGTCCAGGTATTCCTCGCAGCGAAGCTCGATCAGGACGCGCCCCGCATTGAGCAAGGCCTGGGCGTTCTGCGGGCTTGCAGTGGTGGCGTCGGCGCTGGCCTTGTACCGGACGTAGAAGTCGTCCACGGCACGCGCGAGAACCGTCTTGTCTTCCATCGAGACCTGCGCAAAGGTCGGCTCGGGCACGGGTGCCTTCAGCGACGAGCATCCTCCCAACGCCGCAGCCACGAAGACGGCCGGCACGCAGCGCGCCCATACGGAACCCCCACCGTTTCTTGTTCTCATGGCATTCCTTGATGCGATCCCCCGATCGCTGGGCGATCGTAGTAACAGCCAGGAAGCCGAAGCATCCCATATTCAAGGGACGCCGTCTGTCGTTTCGCGGGCTATGCGCGCCCGCGCACGGCACTCGCTTATCTCGGCGCCATGCGGATCGCGCCGTCGAGCCGCACGCTCTCGCCGTTGAAATAGCCGTTCGTGATCATCAGCTCGGCCAGCGTCGCGTACTCCGCCGGGTTGCCCAGCCGCTTGGGGAAGGGCACCGACGCGGCCAGCGCCGCCTTCACGTTGTCAGGCGCGCCCTGCAGCAGCGGCGTGTCGAAGATGCCCGGCAGGATGGTGTTGACGCGGATGCCCTCGCCCATCAGGTCGCGCGCAATCGGCAGCGTCATGCCGACGATGCCGGCCTTCGACGCGGTGTAGGCGGCCTGGCCCATCTGCCCGTCCTGCGCCGCCACCGAGGCGGTGTTGACGATGGCGCCGCGCTCGCCGTCCTGCAGCATGTCGAGCGTGAGCATGCCGGCCGCCGACTTGGCGATGCAGCGGAAGGTGCCGACCAGGTTGATCTGGATGATGCGGTCGAAGTTGGCGAGCGGAAAGTGCTTGATCTCGCCCGTGGCCTTGTCGCGGCTCGCGGTCTTCACCGCGTTGCCGGTGCCGGCGCAGTTGACCAGCACGCGCTCTTGTCCGTGCGCGGCGCGGGCCTTGGCGAAGGCCGCGTCGACCTGCTCTTCGGAGGTCACGTCGACCTTGCAGAACACGCCGCCGAGTTCCTTGGCCAGCGCTTCGCCCTGCTCCGCGTTGAGGTCGAACAGCGCGACCTTCACGCCGTGGCTGGCCAGGCGGCGCGCGGTGGCGGCGCCCAGGCCCGAAGCGCCGCCCGTGACGACGGCGGCAATGCTGGAATCGAGTTGCATCAGGGGTCCTTGCGGGGTGGGGTTGGCAGTGAAGCGATCGTTTGTCGCCAGCCAGTTTAGGAAGCAGAATCGGCGGCGGCATCGTCGGAAACGACGGAAATCCGGGTCGCTTCGGCCCCTGCGCCGCCCCTGTTCTTTTCCGTTCGCGATGTCGCCTTCCACCGCCAGGATTCTCGAAACCAAGCTCAACCCGCCGGCCTCCACCGCCACGCAGGTTCCGCGCACCGCGATCCGCGAAGAGATCGCCGCGGCGGCCACCGTCAAGCTGGTGCTGGTGCGCGCGCCGGCCGGCTTCGGCAAGACCACGGCGATGGCGCAGATCCGCGAGCGCATGGAGGCGCAGGGCATCGCCACCGCATGGCTCACGCTCGACCGCGCCGACAACGACGTCTCGCGCTTCCTGAACTGCCTGGCCGAAGCCGCGCTGCGCCTGGGCGTGGAAGAGCCGCACCCCAACGGCCCCTTCGACGCGGTGGCGGCGCTGGCCGCGCACGACGCGCCGTTCACCCTCTTTCTGGACGACTTCGAGGTCGTGCAAGAGCCGGCGGTGCTGGGCCTCGTGCGCGAGATCGTCGAGCACCTGCCGCGCCGTGGCCAGATCGTGATCGGCTCGCGCGGCCTGCCCGACCTGGGCATGGGGCGGCTGCGTGCGCGCGGGCAGCTCATCGAGATCGACACCGACCGCCTGCGCTTCAGCCTGGAAGAAACCAGCGCCTTCTTCGGCCTGCGCACGGCCCCGGCCATGCAGGCGCTGCCCGCCGACATGCTGTCGCAGCTGCACCGCAAGACCGAAGGCTGGGTGGCCGCCATCTGGCTCGCGTCGATGGCGCTGGAGCGGCACGGCACCGAGACCGGTTTTGTCGAGCGCTTCTCGGGCTCCGACCGCGCGGTGGCCGAGTACCTGGCCGAAGACGTGCTCGCGCACCAGCCGAAAGAGATCCGCGACTTTCTGCTGCGCACCAGCATCCTGCGCCAGCTCGATGCCTCGGTGTGCCAGGCGCTGAACCCGCGCATGGACTGCGCCGCCATCCTCGAGCAGCTCGCGGCGTCCAACCTTTTTCTCACGCCCGTGGGTGGCGATGGCGACGCCCTTGCGTGGCGCTATCACAGCCTGTTCGCCGACTTCCTGCGCGCGCAACTGGCGCGCGAGCAACCCGGCGAGATCGAGCGGCTGCACCTTGCGGCCTCGGGCTGGTACGAATCGCACGACCGCCCGGTGCCCGCCATCGACCATGCCATCGAAGGCGGCGACCATCCGTATGCGCTGACCCTGCTCGACAGCTATGCGGCGCAGTTCCTCGAGCAGGGCCGCATGCGCATGCTCGCGCGCTGGTTCTCGGCCATTCCCGAACACCAGCTGCGCGAACACCCGTTCCTGCAGCCCATCGCGCTGTGGGCCACCTGCTTCACGCACGGCCCGTGGGACGCGATGCGCATGCTCGAACAATCGGGCTGCCTCGACAGCCCCATTCCCGAAGTGCGGGCAAGCGCGCACACGCTCGTGCCGCTGCTGCTGGCCATGCAGGACCGACACGACGAGGCCTACGACATCGGCCGCCAGAGCCTGGCGCGCCTGCCCACCGGCCTGGCCTTTGCCGACAGCGTGCTGCTCAATGCCATGGCCCATATCCTGGCCGTGCGCGGCGACCAGCACGAGGCACGGCGCATGCTCGAAGCCGCGCGCGAGCAAGGCAACAGCACCTTCAACCGCATGTACACCGAGTCGCTGGCCGGCCTGTTCGACCTGCAGGAAGGCCGGCTGCGGCAGGCCACCGCGCGCCTGCGCATGGCGGTCGATTCGACCCATGCCGTGTCGTACAACCACAGCCACGGCAACGCCTGGGCCGGCGTGCTGTATGCGGGCGCCGTGTACGAGACCCACCAGCTCGTGCAGGCCGAGCACCTGCTGAACGTGTACCTGCCGCTGGCGCGCGACGTGGGCCTGCCCGACCACATGATCCTGAGCCACGTGATGCGCTCGCGCATCGCGTTCCATGTCGGCGACATCGACGCGGCCTTCCAGGCGCTGACCGAGCTCGAATACCTGGGCCACCACCGGCAGTTGCCGCGCGTGGTGGCCAGCGCCAAGCTGGAGCGCTCGCGCGTGCTGCTGCTGCAGGGCAACGGCCCCGCCTCGCGCGACGAACTGCTGCGCGCCGACGACCCCGCGCTGTGGCAGCGCGAACGCCGCCAGCGCCTGCCCGCGCACGACCTCGACTACCTGGCGCTGGCCACCGCGCGCTGGGACATCGCGTTCGGCGACCCGCGCGCGGCGCTGGCCGTGCTCGACGCCGAGATCCACGCCGCGCGCGCCTCGGCGCACAACCGCCGCGCGCTCAAGCTCAAGGTGCTGCGCGCGATGGCGCTGCAGCGCGCCGGCGACATGGCCGCCGCCATCGAAGAAATCGGCGAGGTGCTGCAGACGGCGAGCCAGGAAGGATTCGTGCGGCTGATCCTGGACGAGGGCTCGGCCGTGGGCACGCTGATCCACCGCTACGCCATCGCGATGCAGGAAGCGCCCGCGTCGCGCGGCGGCCCCAACACCGACCCGATCCTGGCGGACTACCTGCAGCGCCTGCTGCAACTCATCGGCCCGCTGCCCGCGCCGGCCGACGCCGAGACACCGGCCGGCGACGCCATGAAGGAGCCGCTCACGCGCAAGGAGATCCGCGTGCTGCAGCTGCTGGCCGAGGGGTACTCGAACAACGCGATGGCCGAAAAGCTGTTCGTGTCCGACAGCACGGTGCGCACGCACCTGCGCAACATCAACATGAAGCTGGACGCGAAGAGCCGGACGCAGGCCGTGGCGATCGCGCGAAAGCTGGGCGTGATCCGGTGATGGTTACACAGAGAAATCCGTGAACCCAAAACAGTTTAATTTTTATACGAACAAAGGAAGCATTAAAAATGCCAATTGACCTAAGTCGCCTGGGCGCACAATCGTTTGAACGACTAATTCGCGCACTTTGCTATAGTCAATTCGGTCCAGCCGGATTGGTTTATTCATCCGGCGCGGACGGTGCGCGAGATTTTTGTTTCGACGGAGAAATCAACGGATACCCATGGACTGGGTATCTAGTTGTGCAGGCAAAATTCAAAGAAAAACTGCAATCCCCTGCACAAGATTTGGCATGGCTTAAAAAAAGCATCACAAATGAAAAGAAAAAGTATGCTGCCAGAGGAATTCGGCGTCCTACTTACTACATCATTGCAACCAACGTCGCGCTATCTGGCGCAGATGGAATTAAAAAAGCAAAAGGCGAAACCAAGGGCGGATACACAAAAATTTCAGAGCATCTTTCCTCATGGAAATCCGATTTAGGTGTCAAAGAAATTGATATTTGGCCCGCAAATAAATTAGAAGATTTACTGGAATCCCATGAAGCTGTTCGCCGTAGTTTCTCAGCATGGCTGACTCCCGGGGATGTGATCTCTAGCCTAATGGAGAAATTATATTTCGAGAAAACTGACTTTCTGGATGGCATTCGCAAAGCGTTACGAAACTGCCTTCGCAGGGATCAATTTGCCCGACTAAAAGATGCCGGAGATGTATCTGATCCTCAAATTAGGGCCAGTCAAGTTTTTGTTGATCTACCCTTAAGCAGTTCCGATCTTGATGATTTCCTCAACGGAGGTCCGAAGCGGGTTGTGTCTGAGTTAATAGAACGCGCCCGCGAAAAGTTAGACCCGGAATCTCTAAATACAACTCCAGACAAAAACAGCTCCGCCTCCGAAAGGAAAATAAAAAACAAAATTGTAATTTTAGGCGGGCCAGGACAGGGCAAATCCACAGCAAGTGTTTTTTCGGTTCAGGTACTTAGAGCAAGCATAATTTCCGATTGGGCAGCCATTCAATCTGATATACAGATGCGTGGCTTGGCAAAAGAGATTTTGGGGCGCGCAGAGAATCAAAAAATATCAACTTCCCCTCCTCGAAGATTTCCCGTTTTTGTTTCTCTCCCGCGTTTTGCCGACGCAATAAGTTTTGCGCGAGGCTCCAACAGTTCAATTCCTTCTTTACTCGGCCAAATTGCCAGTGATCTTTCATTGGAAAGTGATGAGAAAATTGAAAAAGGAGATCTCCGACAATGGCTCAAAAATTACCCTTGGATGGTCATGCTCGATGGGCTCGATGAGGTTCCACCATCGGGAGAGCGTGCGGCCATTCTTGAAGCCATATCAGTGTTTGAGGGGGAAATAATTTCGCTTTCCGCAGACCTGATGCTTGTCGTAACAACCAGGCCGCAAGGTTACAACGATGATTTGTCTTCTGACGTATGGGACCATTGGGCTCTCGCTGATCTGACCCCAAGCGACGCAGTCGCTTATGGTGAAGCTTTAGGATCGGCTCGATATCCCGATGACCCACATCGCAGAAATGAAATATTGCGAGCACTTCAGGACGCAACAAAAAAATCAGCGATATCTCGATTGATGACGAGCCCGCTGCAGGTAACAATCATGCACATGATTGTTGATACTGGCGGCAGCATTCCAAACGCACGCTGGACCTTATTCAGCGAGTATTTTGAAATACTCAAAAAGAGAGAAAAGGCGAAAGGAGGAGAAAATCAAAAAATTCTCGAAAGAAATTGGAGCATTCTTGGTCCAATCCATCAGCGTGCTGGGTTGGTCTTGCAAACAGATAGCGAATTGGCGGGCGCCGCTCATTCTTATTTAACAAAAGAGCGGTTCACCGCCCTTATTCAAGAGTATTTATCTGAAGAAGGTCATAGCCAGTCGGAAATTTCGGAAAGAAGCGCCGAACTTGTTGAAGTAGCTCTACATCGGCTCGTTTTATTAGCAGCAAGAGACGAAGGGCAGATAACTTTTGATGTCAGGTCACTTCAAGAATTTATGGCGGCAGGTGCATTGACGGCAGGGCCAGATTCAGTTGTGACGAAGCGCCTATCGCATATTGCGGCCATTTCTCATTGGAGGCATGTGTTTCTAATTGCCGCGAGTAGGTGTTTTTCCGACGACGTGTTACATCATCTGCGGCAGACAATAGTTTCAATTCCTCGGCAAATAGAAATAGATGGAGCAAATAAGCTCGCTAGGTCCGGAGGGAGACTAGCACTTGATTTGTTTATTGACGGCATCGGAGCAGATCATCCGATTTCTCGAAGAATGCTGGCGGCTCATGCACTCGATTTGCTTTCCAATGGAGCCCCTGTTTTTGATAGGCGATTTATTTCATTGGCCGAGACAGGCACTCATGAGATTATTATTTCCACGATAAAATCTCAAATCGCAACATCCACCTTGCCCTCATCAACAGCAGCGTGGGGATTATTACTATCCTTGGCGAGCTCCAATCCGGCGGTCTACTCTGACCCCGTAAAAGAATTATTTCCATCTGATAGCGAGACGATATTAAAATTATTGGATGTGCTACCCATTCCTTTTCCGGAGAGCATTTCAAGAAATTTTCTAATTAAGGCAATAGCCGAATCAGACCCCACTAAAAAAGGATTCGGGATTGCGTCATTTGCAACCAGATTGCATGATTTTCTCAATGAAGAAAATTCAGGAAAACTCTCCGACGCTGCAAGAAGGGAATACAAGCAATTGAGCACACTCATTTCCCCCTGGAGAAATGACGTAAAACAAGATGAATATCTCTTCAAATTTCAAGAAAAAAACACCGAGCTGAAATTTGTAGCGCGCTCATCAAATCTCTACGCTGGGTGGCTCGCAAATGCCAGTGACATTCCTGTGCTGGGGAAGAGTTGGGCTCCAGTAAGTTGGGCCGCACGTTTTGCGCACCAGCCGAGTGCTGCAACATTGGCCTCAAGCTTAAGAGAGGTTTTCCACGGTTTTGGGTTGGAGAACACAAAAAAAATTCTTGGAATTATTCCTTGGCCGCTATCTGCATTTATAGCCTCGATTGAGGATGATGATGATTTACCTAATTTCGCCGCCGACGTAGAAGTTGGTCTATATGGCGACTCTTCGGACTGGATCAATGCAAGTGAGCGCTGGGCCACTCAAGGGGTGTCTGATGCAGATATAGCTTACAGCACCAAGTCCTCGCCATTTGACCCTCAGATATCGGTAATCGGCGCACCAATTTTTGGATTTGGATTGAGGATTTCTCATTCAGATAGCGATGACGCACGGATCGTTCATCGACTAATGGAAATTACTGTCGCGGCCGAACCCAAGCCAATTCAACATCGAATGGCGCACATTGTCGCATTCTCCACAGTTGGATTCCAACCCCTTGGCCTTAGACCAACCAACGATCTTTTGCTCCTTTTAACTCTTATAAAAGAAAATTCAACCAATATTTTTTCCAACTTTTTACTTGGCATGCACGCCTCCACGTGGGAAAGTGAGCAACATTCTGCTTTATTAGGAGAGATCTCGACGCAAGTGTATTCATTTCCATACAGAGCGCTGCACACCGATCCGAAATCGATAATCAAATCATTCATAGAAAGACCTAAAAATAGAGGGTTAATAATTCCTATTGCATTGAGTTTAGTTTTTTCAGAAATAGATTTTCGAAGTCTGCGAGATGAAATTCCTATGGAGATTTTCACATCCGCACCCGGGGACTGCGAAAAAATTGTGGGGGCCATTTTGGCCACCCGCATGTACTTCAAGCTGGAGTGCGACGATTTACTAAAAGAGATTGCATCCAAGAAAATTGGAACCGACTTCGCAATTGAATTTTTGGCACAACTCTTTAAGGGCGAGAATTACTCGTCAAACCTTTGCTCCTGCATTTTTAGTCTTCTAGAAAATGCCCAACACCCGTTCACCAAAAATCAGCTTGCGCTATATACCATTTTGGGGAAAACGTTGGATGCTCGGCTTTCGGATCTATGCAACCCTTTAATTTGGCGTGAAGAGCTTGATCTTCCAAAGGGAACATTCGCAATACTTCAGACCAAGCAGTAACCAATTTAATTAACCTCTTAAGGTTTGAATTAAAAAAGTTGGTGATTCTCTTTGGCCTGAAATACGGCGACGCATTGGTTCACGTGAAATTGAGCACAACTACGGATTCCGGTGATACCGCCCTCCCCGCGCAATCCCTAGCATCCCCTTCAGAAAGCCCAGCCCGCTTCTGCCGCAGCCGCCTTCCGGCGTGACAAGGGCAGGGTTCGGCCGTGAACCCGGACATCGCTCCGGGCAGTTGTCCACGTCGAGAGCGCAGCAAGGCCCGAAGCCACCATGCCCAGAGGAATCCCCAACCCGGCCGCCATGTACGGCATCTCTCCGCGCGCCTGGGGTTTCGAGGTGTCGATCGTGCGCAACGGCACGCGCTACTACAAGCAGTTCGGGCGGGCCAGTTACGGCAGCGTCGAGCAGGCGCTGCTCCAGGCGCAGGACTGGCGCGACGAGGTGGTGCGCAGCGTGCCGCCACTGCCGCGCCGCACGCAGGCCGAAAAGCTCCGCGCCAACAACACGACCGGCGTGTCGGGCGTCTTCTGCCAGGTCAGCGCCGGCGGCAAGGTCCGGGCATGGGTGGCCAAGACCTACCTCGGGCAAGACGAAATACTTCGCACCGACTTTCCCGTCGGCGCGATGGGCCAGGCGGCGCAGACGCTGGCCATCGAGGAACGGGCACGGCAGCTGGAGCGCATGGCGGGCCTGTCCAGGCTGCACCCGGCCGAGGAGGCGATCCGCACCGGCCCCGCGGTGCACTCCGCCGAGCCGCGCTTGCCCAAGCGCTCGAAGTCGGAAATCAGGCGCTGCACCAACTCCAGCGGCGTGAGCGGGGTGCATTTCAAGTCGCCCAACATCGGGCACCCCGGCTACTGGCTCGCCATCACCTACACGGCGGGCAAGGGCAGCGTGAGCAAGGCGTTCTCGATCAAGGAACACGGTGCCGACGGGGCCAAGCGCCTGGCCATCGAGGAGCGCGAACGGCAGCTCGAACAGAAGCTGAACGCCACCGGCGTTGCCACGCCTTCGCCCCGGCAAGAGACCCACCGGCGGCGCACGGGCACCTTGAAAGCAAGGCAGACCCCGTGAAGCTTCCGGGCCGCGCAGCCACCCCCTTGTGCACGGGCAGCCGCGCGGACCTTCGCCACATTTCCGGTTTGTTCCGCACGGGACATCGCGCCGCCGAACTGTCATCCCGCTTCAGCCAAAATACCGGCGAAACACGCGCGCCCATGAGCGCCACGCGGTCCGGGGAGCTCATGAGAAGCAGCAAGGTTGAAAAGTTCAACGCGTCGAGAATGCCTAAAGGAATTCCCAATCCGGCCGCCATGTATGGCATTTACCCCAGGTCCTGGGGCTTCGAGGTTTCACTGGTTCGCAATGGTGTTCGTCACCACAAGTTGTTCGGCAAGGCCAGCTACGGCAGCCTCGAACAGGCACTGCTCCATGCGCAGGACTGGCGCGATTTCATCGTCAGGAGCGTGCCGCCGGTCGCGCGGCGCGCACGGGCCGAAAAGCCCAGGATCAACAACACCACCGGCATGCCAGGCGTTTTTCATCACCTGGCGCCCAACGGCAAGGTGCGCGGCTGGATGGCCAAGACCTACATCGCGCCCGGCGAGATTCTTCGCACCGACTTCCCAGTCGATGGCCTGGGCGACGCGGCGTACGCGCTGGCCGTCAGGGAACGCGAGCGGCAGCTCAAGCACATGACCGGGCTGGCGCGGCCGCACCCGGCCGAGGAAGCGATCCGCATGGGGCTGTCGGCGCACGCGCACGGCCCGCGCGCGCCCAAGCGCTCCAAGTCCGAGATCACCCGGCGCAACAACACCAGCGGCGTGAGCGGCGTTCATTTCAAGACGCCGCACGCGGCACATCCGGGCTACTGGCTGGCCATCACGTACACGGCGGGCAAGGGCACCGTGAGCAAGGCGTTCGCGGTGAAGGTGCACGGCCCCGAGACGGCCAAGGGCCTGGCGATCGCCGAGCGCGCCAGGCAGCTCGCGGAAAAGATGGGCGGCGAGGCATCACCCGCCGCCATCGCCGGCCAGCAGCAGCAACATCAACAGCAACCCACACCTCGACAAGAGAAAAAGCGCGGCCGCATAGCCTTTGGCGCAACACAGGACAACTGATGGATCGACACGAACCCGGCTTCGCAGGCAACGCAGCGAAGCCCGACAGCCCACGCGCACCCGCCACGGCTGCCACCCGACAACCCGCGATCCGCCCATGAAACTCAAGCAACTCCACCACCTGCTGCGGGTCGCTTCGCATCTTCTGGACCAGGCGGCGGCAGATGTCCGCACGGCGGACCTGCCACCGGTTTCGGACAACATCGAAGGCATCGGCCGCGCGCTGATCGAGCTGATCGAAGTGCAGCGGCGCATCTACGCCCTGCAGCCCGAGCTGCAGCCGAAATCGCTGGCCGCGTCGCCGAGGGAAGAAGACGCCAACCGGCTCTTCACCCAGTTCACCATCGAGGCGCTGGAGCTGGAAGACGCCGGCAACACGGCGGCGGCGCGCGAGAAGTACTCGACCTTCATCGGCCTCTCGCCTTCGTACCCGCACCGCGAGATCGCGCGGGCGGAGCTGCGCCGGTTGTCCTGAACGGGCCGACGACGGGCGCGGCCTGCGTCGCGCCTTCGTTACCGCTGCTTCACAGCGCCCGCGAGATCACCTCTTTCATGATCTCGTTCGTGCCGCCGTAGATGCGCTGCACGCGCGCGTCGGCGTACATGCGCGCGACCATGTATTCGTTCATGAAGCCGTAGCCGCCGAAGAGCTGCAGGCATTCGTCGATCACGCGGCCCTGCGTCTCGGAGCCCCAGAGCTTGGCCATCGATGCCGTGGCGGTGTCGAGCGTGCCGGCCACCAGGTCTTCGACGCAGCGGTCGATGAAGGCGCGGCCCACCTTGATCTGCGTGGCGATCTCGGCCAGCTTGAACTTGGTGTTCTGGAACTCGGCGATCGACTTGCCGAAGGCCTTGCGGTTGCGCACGTAATCGAGCGTGGCCTGGTAGGCGCCTTCCATGGCCGCGAGCGCGCTCACGCCGATGATGGTGCGCTCGTACGGCAGGTCGCTCATGAGCTGGAAGAAGCCCTGCCCTTCCTGCCCGCCCAGCAGCGCATCGGCCGGCACGCGCACGTCGTCGAAGAAAAGCTCGGAGGTGTCCTGCGCCTTCATGCCGATCTTGTCGAGCACGCGGCCCACGCGAAAGCCCTTGCAGCCCTCGGTCTCGACGATGAGGATGGACGTGCCCTTGGCGCCCTGCGCCGGGTCCGTCTTGGCCACCACCAGCACCACGCCGGCCAGGAAGCCGTTGGTGATGAAGGTCTTCGAGCCGTTGATGAGGTAGCCGCCGTCGGGTGTTTTTTCGGCGCGCGTGCGCACGCCCTGCAGGTCGGAGCCGGCGCCGGGCTCGGTCATGGCGATGGCGCCGACCATTTCGCCGCGCGCCATGCGTGGCAGGTAGTGGCGCTTCTGCGCCTCGGTGCCGTGGTTCAGGAAGTAGTGCGCCACGATGGCGTGCACCGACGTCGCCATGCCGCTGAGGGCGCGGCGCGACATCTCTTCGTAGACCACGGCCTCGTGGCGGAAGTCGCCGCCGGCGCCGCCGTACTCTTCGGGAATGTCGGCGCACAGCAGGCCGAGTGCGCCGGCCTTGCGCCAGACCTCGTGGCCCACATGGCCGCGCTTGCGTGCCTCTTCGTCGTGCGGCAGCACTTCGGTTTCGACGAAGCGCGCCACGTTGTCGCGGTACAGATCCAGGTCTTCGTCACTCCAGGAGCGGCGGAAGTCGATGGGCATGGTGATTTCCTTGGGTTGTGTTCTTGTTCCGGTGCATCGGCACGTCAGCCGACGCGGCGAGCCTTGCCGGCCCAGAAGGGTTCGCGCAATTGAAATTTCTGCAGCTTGCCGGCCGCCGACAGCGGCAGCGCATCGCGAAACTCCACGCTGCGCGGGCATTTGTAGCTGGCGATCTGGTCGCGGCAGTGCGCGATGACGGCCTCGGCATCGAGCGCCATGCCTTCGCGCCGCACGATCACCGCATGCACGCGCTCGCCCCACTTGTCGTCGGGCACGCCGATCACGGCGGACATCAGCACCTGCGGCAGCTGGGCGATGGCGTTCTCGACCTCGGCCGAATACACGTTCTCGCCGCCGCTCACGATCATGTCCTTCATGCGGTCGACCACGAAGACGTAGCCTTCTTCGTCCATGTAGCCGCCGTCTCCGGTGTGCATCCAGCCGCCGCGCAATGCGGCTTCGGTTTCCTTCGGCTTGTTCCAGTAGCCCTTCATGACCATCGGCCCGCGCGCGACGATCTCGCCGACCTGGCCGAAGGGCAGCTCGTTGTCTTCGCCATCGACGATGCGGACTTCGGCGATGGTGATGGGCGTGCCGGCCGAGCGCAGCAACCGCTCGCGGTTCGGGCCGGGCTGGTGGCAGTACGGCGGCAGCGCGGTGACGACGGGCGACAGCTCCGTCATGCCGTAGACCTGCGCGAACGCGGTACCCGGAAAGGCGCGCATGGCCTGGTCGAGCAGCGCTGCGTCGATGGGCGCCGCGCCATACGAGAGCAGCCGCAGCGCCGACAGGTCGAACTCCGCGAAGCGCGGATGCTCGATCACGCGCTTGATCATGGTCGGCACCAAAAACATTTCGGTGACGCGCGCCGACTGCAGCGTCTGCAGCACCGCCAGCTCGTCGAACATCGGCACCACGTGCACGGGCACCAGACGCAGCAGGCTCTGCAGCGCGATGCCGCAACCGGCCACATGAAACATGGGCGCGGCAACGATGGCCACCGCGTCCTGCGTGTCGCGCGGCAATGCGGCCACCGTGCCCAGCGCGTTGATGCACAGGCTGCCGTGCGAGAGCATCACGCCCTTGGGCTGGCCGGTGGTACCGCCGGTGTACATCACGGCCGCCAGCTCGTCGCTGCTGTGCGGTGCGTCGTCGATGGGCACGGCATCGGCCAGCAGCGCCTCGTAGCCGACCATGCCTTCGGGCACGGCGCCATCGCCGCAATAGACCACGGTGCGCAGCGAGGCGGAGAGCCTGCGCAGCTCGCCGGCCATCGGCGCGAAGACGTCGTCCACCAGCAGGATGCGGGTGTCGCAGTCGTCCAGCGAGTAGGCGACCTCTTTCGGGTTCCAGCGGATGTTGACGGGGTTGATGACGCCGCCGCCCCACCAGGTGCCGAAGAAGTATTCGACGAAGCGGTGCGAGTTGAGGCTCATCATGCCGACGCGGTCGCCCGGCTGCATGCCGAGCTGCTTGAGCACGGCACCGAGCCGCGCCACGCGGTCGGCGAACTCGCCATAGCTCAGCCGCTGCTTGCCGCAGACCACGGCGGTGGCCTTGCCCTTTTCGCGGCGGCCCTTGTGCACGGGTTGGGTGAGGAACATGGGGTTTGCCTCCGCTCTTCTCGTTCGTTCAGCTTGTTCGTTCAGGCAGCGCCCAGGGGCGCGATGGCGTCGGCCGCCACGCCCCAGCGGCGCAGCAGGGCCGGGCCGTCGTCGTGCGCGCGCGCTGGCGGCACCACCGGCGCGGTGCGACTGAAGCGCGGCGCGGGCGCGGGCTGCACCACGCCGCCCACGTTCGCGAAGGTGCCGCGTGCCACGTTGTGCGGGTGCTCGGGCGCTTCGTCCCAGTCGAGCACAGGCGCGAAGCAGGCGTCGCTGCCTTCGAGCAGCACGCACCATTCGTCGCGCGTGCGGGTTCGGAACACGTCGGCCATGCGCAGCTTGAGCAGCGGCCAGCGCGCGGCGTCCATCTGCGCGTCGAAGGCCGGGTCGTCGGCGATGCCGCAGCGCTCGCGCATGAGCGCGTAGAACTGCGGCTCGATGGCGCCCACGGCCACGTACTTGCCGTCGGCGCAGGCGTAGGTGTCGTAGAAGTGCGCGCCGCCGTCGAGCATGTTCTCGCCGCGCTGGTTGCTCCACTGGCCGGCCGACTTGAAGCCGTACATCATCGAAGACAGCAGCGCCGCGCCGTCGGTCATGGCGGCATCGACCACCTGGCCCTGCCCCGAGCCCTTGGCCTCGTGCAGCGCGGCCAGGATGCCGAAGGCCAGCAGCATCGCGCCGCCGCCGAAGTCGCCCACGTAGTTGAGCGGCGGCACGGGCGGCTCGCCGGAGCGGCCGATGGCATGCAGCGCGCCGCTGATGGCGATGTAGTTGATGTCGTGGCCCGCCGCATGTGACAGCGGCCCGTGCTGGCCCCAGCCGGTCATGCGGCCGTACACGAGGCGTGGGTTGCGCGCATGGCACTCGGCGGGGCCCAGGCCCAGCCGCTCCATGACGCCGGGGCGAAAGCCTTCGATGAGCACGTCGGCCTTGGCGATGGCGTCGAGCATCGATTGCGCCGCGCCCTCCGCGCGCAGGTCGACCTGCAGCGTGCTGCGCCCGCGCGCGAGGATGTCGTGCGGCGCGGTGCGCGTGCCGGGGCGCTCGATGCGGATCACCTCCGCACCCATGTCGGCGAACAGCATCGCGCAGAACGGCCCGGGGCCGATGCCCGCCATCTCGATCACCCGAAGTCCCTGCAATGGGCCTGCCATGGTTTGTCTCCTGTTGCGTGGAGCCATCTTGGCGCGGGGGCGGGGGCGCTGCATCGTCGAAAGCGACGAATGCGGCGCGCGGGTTGTGGCTACCGCGCGTCGTTCGTGTCGTTCGTGTCGTTCGCGGCGCGAAGCCGCGCCACGCGGCGCAGGTGCCACGAAGCCGGGCCGAACTGGCCTTCGATGAGGGTGGCGCGGCGCACGTAGTGGCCGACCGCCAGCTCCTCGGTCATGCCCATGCCGCCGTGCAGTTGCACCGCGCCCTGGCCCACGGCCTTGCATGCCTTGGCAACGGCCACCTTGGCGGACGACACGGCGCGGGCGCGCTCGTGTGCCGCCGCGGTGTCGATGGTTTCGCCCACGCTCGCGGTGAGCGCGGCCGCCTGCTCCAGTGCCATGTGCATGTCGGCAATGCGGTGCTGCAGCACCTGGAAGCTGGAGATCGGCACACCGAACTGCTTGCGCTGGCGCACATAGTCGAGCGTGTCGCGCATCAGGCGACGCATGGCACCGATGGATTCGGCGCAGATGGCGAGCGTGGCTTCGTCGAGCGCCTGCTCGATCTGCGGCAGCGCTGCGCCTTCGATGCCGAGCAAGGCATCGGCGGGCAAGCGCACGTTGTCGAAGGCGATGTCCGCGGCACGGCCGCCGTCGCGTGTCGGGTAGGCGCGCAGGCGCAGGCCTGGCGTGTCCTTCGGCATAACGACCAGCGAGAGGCCGTCCGCATCGCGGGGGCCGCCTTTGCTGCGCGCCGTGACGATCAGGTGGCTGGCCCACGGCGCGGCCTGCACGACCGCCTTCTGGCCATCGAGCCGGAAGCCATCGCCTTCGCGCGCGAGGCGCGCCTGCACGTCGGCGCGGTCGTAGCGGCTTTGCGGCTCGCCGTGCGCAAAGGCCAGCACGGCCTGCCCCGCGACGACGCGTGCGAGCAATGCATCGGCTTGCGCGCCGGGGTGGCGCTGCAGCAGGCCCGCGCCGATCACCATCGTCGACAGGTACGGCTCGGCCGCGAGTGCACCGCCCAGCGTTTCCATCAACGCGAGGTGCGCGGCCACGCCGAAACCCATGCCGCCGTGCGATTCGGGCAAGGCCGCGCCCAGCAGGTCCAGCTCGCGCGCAAGGCCTTGCCAGAACGGCGGCGGTGCATCGCCGGCGCGGGCCAGCGCGTGCAGGCGCTGCTCGAAGCCGTGGTGGTTGTCGAGGTAGCGCGCGAGGCTGTCGCGCAGCATCGCGAGGGTGTCGTCCTGTTCGGTGCTTGTTGTGTTCATGGCGATGGCCTCAGCGGGCGAGCAGGTGGGCGGCGACGATGTTGCGCTGCACCTCGTTGGAGCCTGCATAGATGGAGGCGGCGCGGTCGTTGAGGTAGGCCGACATCGAGAACACGGCCTCTTCGGGAATCGGCAGCTCGCCTTGCAGTCCGTCGTCCAGCGGCAGGTTGGCGGCGGCGTAGTGGCCGGCGATTTCGACGCCGAGTTCGGTCAGCCGCTGGCGCAGCTCGGAGCCGAGCACCTTGCCCATCGACGGGCGGATGCCGTGCGGCTCGCCGCGTGCCTGCGCGCGCAGCGACTGCAGCTCGGTCGCTTCGAGGGCGTCGATGGCGCAGTCCATCTCGGCCAGGCGCAGGGCCATGTCATCGACCTCGTCACCGTCGCGGCCGGAAGTCGCGAACGCCGCATCGGCCGCCGAGCCCAACCGACGCAGCCGTGCACGCAGCATGGGCGCCCACGCACCGCCGCGCTCGTGCTGCAGCAGGTACTTGGCGATGGTCCAGCCCTGGTTCTCTTCGCCGATGAGCCCTTCGGCGGAGACGCGCACGTCGTCGAAGAACACCTGGTTGAGTTCGTGGTCGCCCGAGATGCTGATGATCGGCCGGATGGTGATGCCCGGCGCGGGAATGTCGAAGCACAGGAAGCTGATGCCCTGCTGCGGCTTGCCGCCCGAGGTGGTGCGCACCAGGCAGAACATGCGGTTGGCGTACTGCGCGTGCGTGGTCCAGATCTTGGTGCCGTTGATGACGTAGTGGTCGCCATCGCGCACGGCCTTGCATTGCAGCGAGGCGAGGTCGGAGCCCGATTGCGGCTCCGAGTAGCCCTGGCACCAGTAGTCCTCGCCCGAGCGGATGCCGGGCAGCCACGCGCGCTTTTGCGCCTCGGTGCCGAAGGCGATGATGACCGGCGCGACCATGCCGGGGCCCATGGGCGCGCGCGGCGGTGCGTCGGCTGCCGCCAGCTCGCTGGCGAACAGGTAGTGCTGCATCGGCGTCCAGCCGGTACCGCCGTGTTCGACGGGCCAGTGCGGCACGCTCCAGCCGCGCTTGGCCAGGATGCGGTGCCAGCGGTTGCCGAACTCGTAGTCGGTGAAGATGCCGGAGCATCGGCGGCCCGCCGCGCGCAGCTCGGGCGTCAGTTCGCGCGCGAGAAAGTCGCGCACCTCGTCTCGGAATGCGGTCTCCGCCGCGCTGAGGGTCCAGGCCATGGTGTCGTCCCGTTGGAATGCACCGGACAGTGTGCGCCCGGAACCCGCGCGCGGCATCGTCGGATCGGACGAAGAAGCGACGGCTCAGGTGCCGGACTGGGCCTCGCTGCGGAGCAGCACGGCCGTCTCTTGCAGCCATTCGACAGGATCGACGCTGTGATACGGCCACTCCGCCGGCTCGATGCGGTCGAGGAAGCGCTGGTAGATCACCGCCTGCCGGGCTGCGGCAACCGGCGCGAGCAGGGCCGCAGCGCGCTCGGGGTCGCTGCCCGGAACGGCCTGGCGCCACTGCTGCACCCAGTGCGCGCGGACGGTGCCGAGGGCATCGCCCGCCACGCGGCTCAGAAAGGCCGGCTGGTCGAGCAACGGATGCCCGACACCGCTGTCGCCCCAGTCGAGCAAGGTGATCGCCTGCGGCGTACCGCGCACATTGCCGGGGTGAAAGTCGCCGTGCACCAGCGTGTCGCCGATACCGCAGGTGGCGACCTCGGCGAAGCGGCGGGACAGGTCGCCCAGAAAATCGGCAAGCACCGAACGGTCCTGCGCAGAGAGCGCACTCGCCGTGCGATCGACCACCGAAGTGATCGCCTCCGTGAGCGCGGGAGCCCGCCAGTCTGGCAGCCCGAGCGCGAGCAGTTCATTGCCCCGCCCCAGCCACGCATGCTGCAGGCCGACCAGCAGCGTCACCATGTCCAGCAGCACGGGCAACCCGGCTTCGTGCAGGTCTTCCCCCGGGATTTCGGCCAGGAGAATGCGGCCGCCCTCGTGCCCGAGCAAGCGCGGCACAGGCTGGTCCGCCAGCCGTGCCAGCAGCCGCCCTTCGTGCGCGAAGAAAGGCGGCACGACCTTCAGCCACACCTGCTGGCCCTCGACCGGAATGCGCCAGAGGCTGGAGAGATTCCAGGTGCGGATCTGGACCGGCGCCGCCACGGGATGCATGCCGTGCCCGGCCAGCACCTTCAACGCCCAGGCCAGATCGGCGGCCGGGCCACCGGGCCGTGCGTAGGGGTGCCGCAGCGGTTGTTCGTCGAGCGTTCCGTGCCACGGCTCGGCGGGCACCGGCTGCGCGACTTCGGCGAGGTAGGTCACCGGCCCGCCATGGGGCCGCTCGCCCTGCGCCGCCAGCAGCCGCAGGATCGTGACTTCGATGCCGTGCCGTTCGCGAACCGCGCTGACGACCGGCTCGGCCTCTTGCCACCAAGGGGTCGAGACGGTGACCGGCGGCAGGCTGCCGACCACGGCGCCGTCGGGCGTCACGAGGACGAGCCGCGCCGTTCGAGGCTTCGGCGTGGGAAGGGGGACAACGGATGTCATGCAAGGCCTTGTGGGGGAAGGCCTGGCGCCAAACAACGTATCGATCTGCGCGGCCTCGGCAGATTATGGGCAGCCTCCGAAGAGGCCGTGGTGGGGCCTTGCCTTGTCAGGCCGCGACGGCTTCGCGCGGTGCCGGCACCTTCGACGGCACCGGCATGTGCTGCGCCCAGTCGATGATCTCCAGCGTGCCGTCCGCATGCTCGGCCAGCGCGGTGAGGCTCTCGACCCAGTCGCCGTCGTTGCAGTAGAGGATGCCGTCGATGTCGCGCATCTCGGCGTGGTGGATGTGGCCGCAGACCACGCCCTGCGCGCCGCGCTTGCGGGCCTCGCGCGCCACGGCGTTCTCGAAGTCGCCCACGTAGCTCACGGCACGCTTGACCTTGCCCTTGAGGTACTTCGACAGCGACCAGTACGGCAGCCCCATGCGCGCGCGCAGCGAGTTGAGGTGGCGGTTGAGCTTGAGCGTGAATTCGTAGAGCGAGTCGCCCACATAGGCGAGCCACTTGGCGCACTGGATCACGCCGTCGAACAGGTCGCCGTGAATGATCCACAGCTTGCGGCCGTCGGCCGTCTCGTGGATCCATTCTTCGGCCACGTCGATGCCGCCGAAGTTGTGGTGCAGGTACTTGCGCGCGAACTCGTCGTGGTTGCCGGGGATGAAGATCACGCGCGTGCCCTTGCGCGCCTTGCGCAGCAGCTTCTGGATCACGTCGTTGTGCGCCTGCGGCCAGTACCAGTGGCGCTTGAGCTGCCAGCCGTCAATGATGTCGCCGACCAGGAACAGCGTCTCGCACTCGGTGTGCTTGAGGAAGTCGAGCAGCGCGCGGGCCTGGCAGCCGGGCGTGCCCAGGTGCAGGTCGGAGATCCACAGCGTGCGAAAGTGCAGCGGCGGGCGTACGCGGTCTTCGTCCTCCGGGTCGGGGGCCCGGGTCGCGGTGTCGCGCCATGCGCGAAGGAAAGCGTCGTCGCGTTGCATGGACGGGTAGGCTCCCACTGCCACGTGACCGGACGATGGCGCCCCCGTGACATCCCGGTGACGTGTGGCCCGGCGGCAACGCCACAATCGCGCGATGCGCCCTGGCCAGATCATCGTTTTCGCGACCCCCGTTTTCTTCCTCCTGATCGCGATCGAGTTCGCGGTCGGCCGCGTGCGTGCACGCCGTGGCACGGGGCACGACACCTACCGCCTGGCCGACGCGGTCAACAGCATCGGGCTGGGCATGCTGAGCCAGATCAGTGCGGTGCTCACCGGCCTCTTGCGCATCGGCATCTACACCGCCGTGTACTCGGCGGTGGCGCTGTTCCCCGACAGCGATTTCTGGACCACGTGGTACGGCTGGCTGCTGGCGCTGGTGTTCTACGACTTCTGCTACTACTGGCTGCACCGCATGGGCCACGAGTCGGCCGTGCTGTGGGCGGCGCACGTGGTGCATCACCAGAGCCAGCACTACAACCTGTCGACCGCGCTGCGGCAGACATCGAGCGGCGCATTGCTCGGCTGGATCTTCTATCTGCCGATGGCGGTGGCGGGCGTGCCGCCGGTGGTGTTCGCCATCGTGTCGCTCATCGACCTGCTCTACCAGTTCTGGGTGCACACCGAGCAGGTCGGCAAGCTCGGCTGGTTCGACCGCTGGTTCTGCTCCCCGTCGAACCACCGCGTGCACCACGCCGTGAATGACAACTACCTGGACCGCAACTACGGCGGCATCCTGATCGTGTGGGACCGCATGTTCGGCACCTTCCGCGAGGAAGACGAACGCTGCGTCTACGGCACGCGCGGCGAGCTGCGCAGCTGGGACCCGTTGTGGGCCAACGCCGAGGTGTACTGGGCACTGGCCAAGGACTCATGGCATGCGAAGAGCTGGGCCGACAAGCTGCGCGTGTGGCTCAAGCCGCCGGGCTGGCGGCCGGCCGACGTGGCCGCGCGCTTTCCCAAGCCGGCCTTCGACATCACCCAGGTGACGCGCTACGAACCGCCGGTGAGCCGCGGCGTGAAATGGTTTGCCGGCCTGCAGTTCCTGCTGTTGCTGGTGGGCGTGGCGGTCTTCCTCTGGTTTTCCGACGAGATGCCGTTGCAGCAGTCGGCCGTCTGGCTGGCCGCGTTGACGGCGAGCCTGTGGGCCATCGGCGGCGTGCTGCAGGGGCGCCTGTCGGTCACCGAGGTACTGCTGGTGGAAGCAGCCGCCTTCGCCACCGCCAGCGCGGCGCTGGACATCGCGTGGCTGCACTACATCTTCAAGCCGCTGGCGCTGTCGATCGCCATCTTCTTCGCGGCGCGCCGGGCGCTGAAGGCTGGCGGGGTGGGTCGCTTCGATGCGCTGCTGCTGGCGGGGCTGGTCGGCTCTCTGGCGGGCGACGTGCTGCTGATGGGGCCGGCCAGCCTGTTCGTGCCCGGCCTCGTGGGCTTTCTGCTCGCGCACCTGGCGTACATCGCGCTCTTTCGCATCGGCGTCGGCATGTTCCCGCGCCGCGGCGTGCTGGCGGCGACGCTGCTGATCGGCGCGGCGATGTATGCGTTTCTCTGGCACGGCGGATTGCCGCCGGCCTTGCGCATCCCGGTCGGCGTCTATGTGATGGTGATCGCCTGCATGGCCGCGCAGGCCATCGGCCGGGCCGCGGTGCTGCACGACACCGATCCGTCGGCGCGATGGGTGGCGGTGGGCGCGTGCTTCTTCATGCTGAGCGATTCGCTGCTGGCGACGAACCGGTTCGTGATGCCGCTGCCGCTGGCGTCGCTGTGGGTGCTGGCGACGTATTACGTGGCGCAGGTGTTGATCGTGCGGCACGCAAGGCCTGTGGCCTGACTTGTGTTTTTCTCCCTCCCCCGTTGGGGGAGGGCTGGGGTGGGGGCAAGCGGCGCATCCACTTGGCGCTCTGCCTGCCCCCATCCCAACCTTCCCCCGGAAGGGGAAGGGGCAAGACCTTAAACCCAGTCCGCGCAGCGGACTTTCCAGTCTCAGGCTCCGAAAAGGTCCTGCCCGTCCGCGCGGCCGGAAGGCGGGGCCACGCCGAGGTGGCGGTAAGCCGCCAGCGTCGCGATGCGCCCGCGTGGCGTGCGTTGCAGATAACCCTGCTGGATGAGGTAAGGCTCGATCACGTCCTCGATGGTGTCGCGCTCTTCGCCGATGCTGGCGGCCACGTTGTCCAGCCCGACCGGGCCGCCGTCGAAACGGTGGATCACGGCTTCGAGCAGCTTGCGGTCCATCAGGTCGAAGCCCTGCGGGTCGACGTCGAGCATGGCCAGCGCCTTGTGCGCGATGTCTTCGGTGATGCGGCCGTTGCCCTTCACCTCGGCGTAGTCGCGCACGCGGCGCAGCAGGCGGTTGGCAATGCGGGGCGTGCCGCGCGAGCGGCGGGCGATCTCGAAGCCGCCAGCCGCATCGGTCTCGACCTTGAGCAGCCCCGCGCTGCGGGTCACGATCAGCGCCAGTTCTTCGGGCGTGTAGAACTCCAGCCGCGCGACGATGCCGAAGCGGTCGCGCAGCGGGTTGGTCAGCATGCCGGCGCGGGTGGTGGCGCCCACCAGCGTGAAGGGCTGCAGGTCGAGCTTGATGCTGCGCGCCGCGGGGCCCTCGCCGATCATGATGTCGATCTGGTAGTCCTCCAGCGCGGGGTACAAAATTTCTTCGACGACCGGGCTCAGGCGATGGATCTCGTCGATGAAGAGCACGTCGTTGGGCTCGAGGTTGGTCAAGAGCGCCGCCAGGTCCTTGGGCTTCTCGAGCACGGGGCCCGAGGTCTGGCGCAGGTTGACGCCCAGCTCGGCCGCGATGATGTGCGACAACGTGGTCTTGCCCAGGCCGGGCGGGCCGAACAGCAGCACGTGGTCGAGCGCTTCCTTGCGCTTGCGCGCGGCGCCGATGAAGATTTCGAGCTGCTCGCGCACCTTGGCCTGGCCGACGTATTCGTCGAGCAGCTTGGGGCGCAAGGCCCGCTCGATGGCCTCTTCGTTGGGCGAAGCGGGGGCTGCGGACACCACGCGTTGGGGGGCGGGTGCGAAATCGTCGGTCTGGATCGTCATGGGCGGGGTTCTTCGGCTGCGAGTTTAGTGCCGAGCGCCGCGCCGGGCCGCCCCAAGCAAGCGAGCGGCCCCCTCGGGGGGCAGCGAGGACACGAAGTGCCGAGCGTGGGGGCCATTCTTCACTGGCAGAATGCTTCGGCCATATAACTAACGAGGGGAAGCCAGCACGTGTCGATCTACGAACTGAAGCCGCGTTTCCAGGCCCTGCTGCGGCCGCTGGTGGTCCGCCTGCATTCGATGGGTGTCACCGCCAACCAGGTCACGCTGGCGGCATGCGTCGTATCGGTCGTGCTCGGGCTCTGGCTCTTCTTCGCGGCACCCTCGCTGGCGGCCTTCGGGCTCATCCCCGCATGGATGTTCCTGCGCATGGCCTTCAACGCCATCGACGGCATGCTGGCGCGCGAGCACAACCAGCAAAGCAGGCTGGGCGCCTTCCTCAACGAACTGACCGACGTGGTCTCCGATGCCGCGCTCTACCTGCCCTTCGCACTGGTGCTGCCGTTCAGCCCGTTCTGGGTCGGCACGGTGATCGTGCTGGCCGGGCTGAGCGAATTCGCCGGCGCGCTGGGCCCCACGGTGGGCGCCTCGCGCCGCTACGACGGCCCGCTGGGCAAGAGCGACCGGGCCTTCGTGTTCGGCGCGCTCGGCCTCTACGTGGCGCTGGGCTGGCCGCTGCCGGGCTGGACGGCATGGCTCATGCCGCTGGTCGCCGCGCTCGTGGCCTGGACCACCGTCAACCGCATCCGCCGCGCGCTGGCCGAAGCCGAAGCCGCCGCCGCCAGACCGGCCGGCCGCAACTGAACAACAAAACAAGACAAGACAAGAAAGACTCACAGGGACTCAATGACTGCAACGACCCCACGCGTTCCGAACGAACTTCATTTCCAGACGCACGACGGCGAATCGCTGTTCTACCGCCACTGGCCTGCCACGGGCGCCACGCGGCGCGGCGCCATCGTGCTGTTCCATCGCGGCCACGAGCACGGTGCGCGCATGGCGCACCTGGTCGACGAACTCGACCTGCCCGACTTCGACTTCTTCGCCTGGGACGCGCGCGGCCACGGCCGCTCGCCCGGCCAGCGCGGCTACAGCCCGAGCTTCGGCACCTCGGTGCGCGACGTGCAGACCTTCGTGCAGCACATCGGCAGCGCGCACGGCGTGCCCGAGCAGGACATCCACGTCGTCGCGCAGAGCGTGGGCGCGGTGCTGATCGCCACCTGGGCACACGACTACGCGCCCAAGGTGCGCGGCCTCACGCTGGCCTCGCCGGCCTTCAAGGTCAAGCTCTACGTGCCGTTCGCGCGGCCCGGCCTGGCGCTGATGCACAAGCTGCGCGGCCTGTTCTTCGTCAACAGCTACGTGAAGGCGAAGTTCCTCACGCACGACCCCGCGCGCATCGCCAGCTACGAAAGCGACCCGCTGATCTCGCGACCCATCGCGGTCAACATCCTGCTGGGCCTGTACGAGGCGGCCGACCGCGTGGTGGCCGATGCCAACGCGATCACGCTGCCGGTGCAGCTGCTCATCTCGGGCGCCGACTGGGTGGTGCACCACAAGCCGCAGCACCAGTTCTTCGAGCGGCTGGGCAGCGCGGTCAAGACCAAGATCGAACTGCCGGGCTTCTTCCACGACACGCTGGGCGAAAAAGACCGTGCGCCCGCCGTGGCACAGATCCGCGAATTCATCCTGCAGCGCTTCGACGAACCGGCCGAGCCGGTCGACCGCCGCGAGGCGCACCTGGGCGGCGAGACGGCCGACGAATCGCGCGCGCTGGCCGAACCGCTCGCGCCGCTGTCGCCGCGCGGCCTCTACTGGGCCATGACGCGCAGCGGCCTGCGCATCGGTGGCGCGCTGTCGAGCGGCATCGCGCTCGGCCACGCGACCGGCTTCGACTCGGGCAGCACGCTCGACTACGTCTACCGCAACCACCCCGAAGGCAAAGGCGCGCTGGGCCGTTCCATCGACAACACCTACCTGAACTCCATCGGCTGGCGCGGCATCCGCCAGCGCAAGATCCACGTCGAGGAGCTGTTGCGCATCGCGATGGAGCAGCTGGCCGAAATGCACCGAGAGGTGCGCGTGATGGACATCGCGGCCGGCCATGGCCGCTACGTGCTCGACGCGGTGCAGGCAAGCCCCGTGAAGGCGGCGTCGATCCTGCTGCGCGACTACAGCGACATCAACGTGCGCGACGGCCGCGCGCTCATCGCCGAGAAGGGCCTGGAAGACGTCGCGCAGTTCGTGCAGGCCGATGCCTTCGATCGCATGAGCCTTGCGAGCGTCACGCCGCGCCCCACGCTGGCCGTGGTGTCGGGCCTGTACGAGCTGTTCCCCGACAACGAGATGGTCAAGCGCTCGCTCGCGGGCGTGGGCGACGCGGTGGAAGACCGCGGCTACCTCGTCTATACCGGCCAGCCATGGCATCCGCAGCTCGAGATGATCGCGCGCGCGCTCACCAGCCACCGCCAGGGCGAGGCCTGGGTGATGCGCCGCCGCACGCAGGTCGAGATGGATCAACTGGTGGAAGAAGCGGGCTTCCGCAAGATCGACCAGCGGGTCGATGAGTGGGGCATCTTCACGGTTTCGCTGGCGGTGCGTACCGGCAGATGAGCGCCGCGCCGGGCCGCTCCAAGCAAGCTCGCGCCGCAGTGCGCAGCACGGAGGCTTTCCGATGACCGCCTGGCTGGCACAGCGTCCGTGGAAGCGCGCAGCCGCATGGCTGGTGTTCCTCGGGCCGCTGTTCTATGCGACCTACGGCTTTGCCAACTGGTGGGCCAACACGCGCGCGAACGTGCCGTCGATGGCCTTCGACTGGGAGCGGCACGTGCCGTTCTGGCCCTGGACGATCTTTCCGTACTGGACGATCAACGTCTTCTACGCGCTGTCGCTGTTCCTGGCGCGCAGCAAGCACACGCTGGACCGGCATGCGCTGCGGCTCGTCACCGCGACGCTGATCGCCTGCACCTGCTTCATCGTCTGGCCGCTGCACTTCAGCTTCGGGCAGCCGCCGGTCGAGGGCGCGCCGGCCTTTCTGTTCAACGCGCTGCGCGGCTTCGACCAGCCCTTCAACCAGGCGCCGTCGCTGCACATCGCGCTGGCGGTGATCCTGTGGGACTGGTACCGGCAGTTCCTGCGCGCGCCGCGCCTGCTCTGGGCGCGCGTGGTGCTGCATGTGTGGGCCTTCGCGATCTGCGCGTCGGTGCTCACGACGTGGCAGCACCACTTCATCGACATTCCGACCGGCGCGCTGCTCGGGCTGGTGTGCGTGTGGCTGTGGCCGCTGGAGCGCGTGGTGTCGATGCCGCGTGCGTGGCGGGTCACGCGTGACGCGCAACGCTGGAAGCTCGCGGGCTTCTATGCCGTGGGTGCGGTGATCTTTCTTGCCGCCGCGCTGTCTGGCGGCGGTGCGTGGCTGTGGCTCGCATGGCCCGCGGCATCGCTTGCCTTCGTGGCGCTCAACTACATCGGCCTGGGCGCGCGCGGCTTCCAGATGAACGGACGGGGCCGCATGGGCTGGGCCGCGCGCTGGCTGTTCGCGCCCTACCGGCTGGGCGCGGCGCTCAATGCGTGGCTCTGGACGCGCAAGCTGCCGGTCTCGGTCGAGGTGGTGCCGGGCCTGCGCCTGGGCCGCCGGCCGACCCGCGCCGAATGGCTGGCCGCTGGCCAGCCCCGGCTGATGAGCCTGTGCGCCGAGCTGCAGGTGCCGGCCGGCGTACCGCATGCGCGCTGCGTGCCCCTGCTCGATCTGGTGGTGCCGCCCACGGTGCGACTGCAGCGCGCGGCGGCGGTCATCGAAGGCCAGCGCCGGAACGCGGACGGTGCGACAGTGTGGGTCTGCTGCGCGCTCGGCTTCTCGCGCAGCGCCGCGGCGGTGATCGCCTGGCTCGGCCGCTACGGGCCGGCCGCCGGCCCCGCCGAGGCCGAAGACACGGTGCGCCACGCACGGCCGCAGATCGTGCTGCGGGGCGCGTGGCGGGTGTCGCTGGAGCCGTTCAAGCCTTTGCCGGAGGTACCGCCCCATGACCGATGACACCGAACGCACCACCTGCGCCGCGCTGGCGGGCCTGCTGCGCGCCACCGCGCTGCTGGCCCTCTGGGGCTTCGCGCTCACCTGCATCTCGGCGCTGGTGCTCGCGCTGACGATGCGCTCGCTCTCGACCACGGCCACCATGGGCTTCGGCGCGGTCGTGATCCTCGGCGCGCTGGAGCGCTACTTTGCGTTCCGGCTGCGCTTCGACGAGGCGCTGTTCGACGGCCTCGCGCGCAACACCGTCGCCTCGCTCGACGCACTCGACAAGGCGCTCTCGGCCCTCGGGCTGCGCGAGCCGCCACCGTCGCCACACGCCGCGCGCCCGCTGGACGACCGCGTGCGCGGCACGCGGCAGCTCATGCAGCGCCACGCCATCGTGATCGCCTGCCAGAGCGCGATGTTCCTCCTTGCCTTGATGACACAGGACCTCTCTTGAACGAAGAAGACAACAACAAAAAGAACGACGCCGCGCCCGAGACGGCACCCGAGAAGGCGCCCGACAAAGCGGCCGGCAAGGCGCCCGAAAGCACCGTGCTGCGGCGCGGCCTGGCCATCGTCGCGGGCAAGCTGATCATCGGCGCGGCCGGCCTGCTGACCGGCGTGCGCGCGATCTGGTCGGGCACCACGCCCAAGGCCGAGCAGACGCTGTACTTCGCCAACCACACGAGCCACGGCGACTTCGTGCTGCTCTGGGCCACGCTGCCACCCGACCTGCGCGCGCTCACGCGGCCCGTGGCCGGGCAGGACTACTGGGAGGCCTCGAAGCTGCGCAACTTCATCGGCAAGGACGTGTTCAATGCGCTGATGATCCGGCGCGACGGCTCGGGCCAGGGCGGCAACCCGGTCGACCAGATGAAGGAGGCGCTGGAAGGCGGCGACTCGCTCATCATGTTCCCCGAGGGCACGCGCAACACGGGCGACGACATCCTGCTGCCGCTGAAAAGCGGGCTCTTCCACCTGGCACGCGCCTGCCCCAACGTGCGGCTGGTGCCGGTGTGGATCGAGAATCTCAAGCGCGTGCTGCCCAAGGGCACGCTGGTGCCGATTCCGCTGGCCTGCACGGTGCGCTTCGGCACACCGATCGTGCTGGCCGAAGGCGAAGACAAGGTGTCTTTCCTGGCGCGCGCGCGCCAGGCCATGCTCGACCTGCGGCCCGAATACGACCGGGTGGAACAGAACGGCAACAACGCAGGAGCCGCATCGTGATCGAGCTTTCTCCCTTCGCCTGGACCACGTTCAAGCTCTTCGGCGGCGTCTTCGGCGTGCTGGTGCTGGCCTCGGCCATCGGCGCGCTGCTCAAGTGGCGCGTGGCGCACGGCCAGCCGCATTCGGTGATCGACAACCTCAACTCGCGCGTCAATGCGTGGTGGGTGATGGTGGCGGTGATCGGCCTGGCCTTCGCGTTCGGCAAGGGCGGCGTGATCGTGCTGTTCTACCTGATCTCGTTCTATGCGCTGCGCGAGTTCATCAGCCTGGCCTACACGCGGCGCGGCGACCACGGCGCGATCGCGCTGGCGTTCTTCGTGGCGCTGCCGGGCCAGTACTTCCTGATCTGGATCGACTGGTACGGGCTCTATTCGATCTACATCCCGGTCTACGCCTTCCTGCTCCTGCCCATCCTGGCGGCGCTGGGCGGCGACACGCAGCGCTTTCTGGAGCGCACCACCAAGATCCAGTGGGGCCTGATGGTGTGCGTGTTCTGCATCAGCCACGTACCCGCGCTGCTCACGCTGCAGATTCCGGGCTTCGAGGGCCGCAACCTGCTGCTGATCGCCTTCCTCGTGATCGTGGTGCAGGGCAGCGACGTGCTGCAGTACGTGTGGGGCAAGCTGTTCGGCAAGCGCAAGGTCGCGCCCGAGCTGTCGCCGTCCAAGACTTGGGAAGGCCTGATCGGCGGCGTGGCGAGCGCCACCGCGCTGGGCGCCGCGCTCTACTGGGCCACGCCGTTCAACCCGTGGCAGGCCGCGCTGATGGCGCTCACGATCTGCCTTATGGGCTTCTTCGGCGGGCTGGTCATGTCGGCCATCAAGCGCGACCGTGGCGTGAAGGACTGGGGTTCGATGATCGAAGGCCACGGCGGCATGCTCGACCGGCTCGACTCGGTGATCTTCGCGGCGCCGATCTACTTCCACGCGCTGCGCTACTGGTGGGTGCCATGAGCACGACGGGCACGAAGAGCACAAAGAGCACGACACCCGCCAAGGCGGTGAAGGCCGCAGCAGCGGCCGCGCCCGAGCGGGTGGTGCACGACACGCCGGTCGACTGCCCCACGGTGGCCGGCTGGGAGCGCTGGCTCAAGCGCCACCACGCGACCGCCGCCGGCGTGTGGCTGCGCATGGCGAAGAAGGGCAGCGGCTTTCCGACGGTGGCTTATGCCGAGGTGCTCGAAGTCGCGCTGTGCCACGGCTGGATCGACGGCCAGCGCAAGAGCGACGACGCGCATTACTTTCTACAGCGCTTCACGCCGCGCACCAAGCGCAGCATCTGGTCGCAGATCAACCGCGCCAAGGCGCTCAAGCTCATCGAAGAAGGCCGCATGCAACCGGCCGGCCTGGCCGAGGTGGAACGCGCCAAGGCCGACGGGCGCTGGGAGGCAGCCTACGAGGCATCGAGCACCGCCACCGTGCCGCCCGACCTGCAGGCGGCGCTGGACGCCAACAAGAAGGCCGCCGCCTTCTTCGCCAAGCTGGATGCGCGCAACCGCTTCGCGATCCTGTTCAGGACACAGGGCGCGAAGAAGCCCGAGACGCGGGCCCGCCGTATCGCGCAGTTCGTCGAGATGCTCGCCAAGGGCGAAAAGATCCACCCCTGAGTTCGCTCAGGTGCCCGCGGCAATGCGCGCAAGCCGCTCGGCATCCACGATCCGGATGCGCTTGTAGCTCATGTCGATCGCGCCCTCTTCCACCAGCCGGCCCAGCTCCTTGTTGATGGTCTGACGCGACAGCCCGAGCATCGCCGCCAGGTCGTTCTGCGAGAGGCGCACGAGCGGGGCCGCATCGCCATCTCCCTGTCCGCTGTAGAAGTGGATCAGGCTCATCAGCGTCGCGGCCACGCGCCCGCGGATGGAATTCAGCATCTGGTTCTGCAGCAGCACGATGCTCAGCCGCTGGCGCTGCAGGCCCAGCTTGGCCACGTCGCGCCAGAGGATGGGCTCGGCATCGAGCACCGCGATCACGGCATCGCAAGGCAGGTGGACGATCACCGAGTCTTCGTGCGCGTGGTAGTCGTAGGCCAGCGGCACGTCGTCGAGCAGGCGCACCAGCGGCGCCACCTGCCCGGGGCCGAGCAGGGCGTTGACGTACTTGCGCCCATGGGTGCTCATGCTGCTGATCTCCAGGCAACCCGACACCACCACCAGCAGCTCGCGCCGGTGGCGGTCGTGCGCCAGCACCTGCGTGCGCCGGCTGTAGCGCTCCAGGCGCGCCGACTTCATCAGGTCGGCGCGGCGCGCATCGGGCCAGCGCGAGAACAGCTCGTTCCAGCGCAGCGCACGCTCCAGCAACGCCGCGTTTTCTTCGGCGTCTCTGGCGATGGATGAGGGGGGCTTGGTCGATCGGGCCAGCGGGTTCTCCCTGCCGTGATGTTCACGAATCTGTCAAAGCGTTGACAGATTCGGGGCGCTGTCGTTTCTATCGTAAGCACCGGGCATCGACAAGCACACAAGCGGCACCGGCATGCATCCGCATGCGGCAAGCCACACCGGAGACAACACCACATGAAGAAGACAAGCACCGCCGGCCTTGCGCTGGCGGCCTCCTCGCTCGCACTGGCGCAGAGCAGCGTGACGGTCTACGGCACCGTCGATCTCTACATGGCACAGGCCAAGTCGGGGAACGCCTCGTCGGTGCGGCTCGAAGACGGCGGCCAGACGGCGTCGCGCATCGGCTTTCGCGGCGCCGAAGACCTCGGCGGCGGGCTGGGCGTGCACTTCACGCTCGAAGGCGGCTTTGCGCCCGACACAGGCGCCGGCACGCTGCCCGGGCCGGCCATTTCGTTCAGCCGCCAATCCTTCGTGGGTTTGTCGGCGCCGTGGGGGCAGATCGACGCGGGCCGCATGTACACGCCGATGTTCTACGCGCTGTTCAAGGCCGACCCGTACGGCATCAACTCGGTGTTCTCGCCGATCAACCTGGTGGCCGCCACCGACGCGCAGCCGGGGCTCACGCCCTTCGCAGCGCGCGCCAGCAACATGGTGCGCTACCGCACGCCGGCCAGCAGCGACTTCTTCGCGGACATCGCCTACGCACCCGGCGAATCGAGCGCGCCGAGCCACCAGAGCGGCAACTTCTACGGCGGCAGCGTGGGCTGGGCGAGCAAGCCCTACTACATCGCCTATGCGTTCCAGCGCGCGCGTTCCGGCTCGGCCGCTGCGCCCGTGGCCTCGCCGGCCACCACCACCTACCAGTCTTTGAGCGGCGCGTACGAGCTGCCGGCCATCGGGCTGCAGCTGTATGCCAACTATGTGCGCAACACCTCGAGCCTGCCCGGCGTCGGCGCGGCCAAGCTGGCGAGCCTGGGCACCACCTACAACGTGACGCCTTCGTCGAACCTGATGTTCGAGGCCATGCAGCGCAAGGTGGCCGGCACCGACCGCTCGCAGCTGGCCTGGACGCTGGGCTACGACTACTACCTGAGCAAGCGCACGGTGCTCTATGCGCGCTGGCTGCGCCTGCTCAACCGGCATGGCGCCTCGGCCTCGCTCGCGACCATCGCGGTCGCACCCAACAGCGGCAACGGCGTGCGCGTGCTTGCCGCCGGCATCCGCCACAACTTCTGAAACGCCCTCTTCGACCCGCTCCATGGACTTCTTCACTTCCCAGGCCGAATCGCTGTCGGCCCTGTTCGCACCGCGCGCCATCGCAGTGGTCGGCGCCTCGTCCAACCCGCAGAAGATCGGCGGCATTCCGGTCGACTACCAGCGCCGCTTCGGCTTCGACGGCGCGCTCTACCCGGTCAACCCCAATGCCGACCGCATCCAGGACATGCAGGCGTGGCCCAGCCTGCGCGCCATCGGCCAGCCGGTGGACCTGGCCATCCTCGCCGTGCCCGCCGCGCTGGTCGACGGCGCGCTCGACGACGCCATCGCCGCGAAGGTGAAAGGCGTGGTGCTGTTCTCGTCGGGCTTTGCCGAGATCGGCGCCGAAGGCACGGCCGCGCAGGCACGGCTCGGCGACAAGGCCCGCGCGGCCGGCGTGCGGCTCATCGGGCCCAACTGCCTGGGCTTCATGAACATCGCGCGCAACGTCTACGCGACCTTCTCGCCCGCGCCCGGCGTGGGCCGCGTGGCGGCGGGGCGCATCGGGCTGGTGAGCCAGTCGGGCGCGTTCGGCGCGTATGCGTACTCGATGGCGCGGGCGCGCGGCGTCGGCCTGTCGTTGTGGGCCACCACCGGCAACGAGGCCGACGTGCAGTTCGCCGATTGCCTGGCGTGGCTCGCGCAAGACCCGGCCACCGACGTGATCATGGGCTACATGGAAGGCTGCCGCGACGGCCCCCGGCTGCGCGCGGCACTGGCGCTCGCGCAGGCGAATGGCAAGCCGGTGGTGATGGTCAAGGTCGGCAGCACGGCGCTGGGGGCGCAGGCCGCCGCCTCGCACACCGCCGCACTGGCGGGCGACGACGCGGTGTACGACGCGGTGTTCCGTCAGTACGGCGTGCTGCGCGCGCGCAATCTCACCGAGTTCTTCGACCTGGCGCACAGCGCGGCCGTGGCGGGCCGCCCGCGCGACCGCTCGATCGGCCTGTTCACGCTGTCGGGCGGCGTGGGCGCGCTGATGGCCGACGAGGCCTCGGCGCAAGGGCTCGACGTGCAGCCGCTGAGCGATGCCGCGCAGGACACGCTGCGCAGCTGGGTGCCCTTCGCGGCGCCGCGCAACCCGGTCGACATCACCGGGCAGGTCACCAACGACATGAGCCTGCTGGAGCGCAGCGCCCGCGTGATGCTCGACGACCGCGGCTTCGCATCGTGGATGGGTTTCCTGGCGGCGGCGGGCGCATCGGATGCCTTCTGGCCCGTGCTGCGCGGGCTTGTGAGTTCGCTGCGCGAGGCCTACCCCGACACGCTGCTCGCGATCAGCACGCTGCTGGCGCCGGAACGCCGTGCCGAACTGGAGGCGATGCGCTGCCTGGTGTTCGCCGACCCGTCGGACGGCATCCGCACGATTGCCGCGCTGGCAGGGCTGAAGACAGGCGCGGCGCCTTCGTCGGCTTCGGCACCTCCATCGAATCCGCTCAAGCTCGCACCCGGCACGATGTCCGAACCCGACGCACTGGCGCTGCTTGCCGAAGCCGGCGTGCCCGTGGTCGCCCACCGCGTGGTGCACAGCGCCGACGAGGCCGCAGCGGCCGCCGAAGCCATCGGCGATGCGGTGGTGGTGAAGATCGTCAGCGCGGACATCCCGCACAAGTCGGACGTCGGTGGCGTGGCGCTCGGCCTGCGCGGCGCGGCGCAGGCACGCGCGGCCTTCGAGCGCACACGCGATCATGCCCTCACCGCGCGGCCCGATGCGCGGCTCGACGGTGCGCTGGTGGCGCGCATGCTGAGCGGCGGCGTCGAATGCATCGCAGGCGTGCACCGCGACCCGGTGTTCGGCCCGGTGCTGATGTTCGGCCTGGGCGGCATCCATGTCGAGACGCTGCGCGACGTGTCGCTGCGCGCACTGCCGATCACGCGCGACGACGCACTGGCCATGGTGCGCGGGCTGCGCGCCTTCGCGATCCTCGATGGCGCGCGCGGCCGTGCGCCAGTCGACCTCGAATCGATTGCCGATGCGCTGTGCGCGCTGGCCGACTTCGCGCTGCGCGCCGGCGACTCGCTCGACAGCGCCGAGATCAACCCGCTGATCGCGCGGCCACTGGCCGACGGCGGCTGCGTGGCGGTCGATGCGCTGGTCGTCGGGCGCGGCACATGAACGAACAACCACCGGAGACAGATCGCATGACGACATCGAAGAAGCAACGCTCGACGGCCGCCACACTTGTGCGCATGCTCGGCATCGGCGCCGCGATGGCCCTTGCCGCGGGCAGCGCCCTGGCGGAGAGCGCCTTTCCGTCGAAGCCGCTGCGCATCATCGTGCAGTACCAGGCGGGCGGCTCCACCGACATCCTTGCGCGCATCGTGGCCGAGGGGTTGTCGAAGCGGCTGGGCCAGCCGGTGGTGGTCGAGAACCGCAGCGGCGCGGGCGGGATCATCGGCACCGACTACGTCGCCAAGAGCGCGCCCGACGGCTACACGCTGCTGCTGACGGTGCCCGGCCCGGTCACCGCGAACATGGTGCTCTACAGCAAGCTGCCGTACGACCCGCGCACCGACCTGCGCATGGTCTCGGACATCGCCACCACGCGCACCGTGCTGGCGGTGCACCCTTCGGTGCCGGCCAAGGACTTCAAGAGCCTGATCGCCACGGTGAAGGCCGCGCCCGGCAAGTACACGATGGGCTCGTGGGGGCCGGGCACGCAGCCGCACCAGATCCAGGTCTACATGGACAAGACCTACGGCCTGCAGACGCTGCACGTGCCCTACAAGGGCGAGAGCCCGATGGCGGTGGACCTGATCGGCGGCGTCATCAACATGACCGTGGGCTCGATCACCACGCTGCAGCCGTACATCGCGGCCGGCAAGCTGCGCGCGCTGGCAGTCGTCGGCCCGCGCCGCGCCAAGGCGCTGCCCGACGTGCCGACCTTCGCCGAGCAGGGCTACGCCGACGAGGTCTATGCGCTCACCGGACCGACCTCGCTGATGGCGCCGGCGAAGACGCCCGACGCGGTGGTCGAACGGCTCGGGCGCGAGGTGAGCGCGGTGATCCGCCAGCCCGAGGTCAGCCGGCGCATCGAGGAACTGGGCGCCGAGCCGGCCGGCAACCTGCCGGCCGAGGCCACCGCTGCCTACAAGGCCTTTCTTCCCGTGACGCTGCGACTCACGCAGGCCACCGGCGTGAAGCTCGACTGAGCGCCATCCCTCCGCATTCCCATGAACTCCAGCAAAGAGACCTTCGACATGAACGCTCCCGAACCCCAACTCGCCGTCGCCCTTGCGCGCAAGGCACTCGCCCGCTCGATCGGTCTGGCCGCCTTCGTCTACGGCTACCCGCTCACCGAGACCTACCGCACCTGCGCGATGCAGACCGCGCTGCAAGGCGAGCGCCGCGCCGGCGCCTCGCACGGCTCGGACGTGCGCGCACCGCTGAACACGCTGCACCACGCGCCGCGCCCTTCCACCGACGAAGACCGCGACGTGGTGACGCCGGCCAACGACCTGCTCTACACCATCGCTTGGGTTCACCTGGCCCACGGGCCGATGCTGCTGACGGTGCCCGCGTCGGCGCGCCATCCGGGGCGTTACTTCGTGCTGCCGCTGTACGACGCCTACACCGAGAACTTCGAAAACCTGGGGCCGCGCAACTGCAACCCCGAGGGCGAGACGGTGGTGCTCGTCGGCCCCGGCGGCACGGTGCCGGAATCGCTCGCCGGCCACCGCGTGGTGCGCTGCCCGACCGACCTCGTCTGGCTCATCGGCCGCATCCTGGTCGGGGATGAGAGCGACTGGCCGGCCGCGCGCGCGCTGCAGTCAGAGATCAAGCTGGCGCCCGCGCCCGGCACGGTGCTGCAGGGCCGTCCGGCCGCCGTCGAGCACTGGGCCGGCCCGCCCGTGGACGCCATGGCCGCCGCCTTCGAGCACGACGAACCGGCCGCGCAGGTGGCGCCGCGTTTCTTCACCAACATGTGCCAGGCAATGGCCGAGGCGCCGGGCCGGGTGGAAGACCGCGCGCTGGTGGCGTGGTTCGGCCAGGTCGGCCTGCGGCCGGACGCCGCGTTCTCATGGAACACGTTGGACGAACCCGCGCGCGAAGGCCTGAGCGAAGGTTTTGCCGAAGGCGTGCAACTGGTCGGCGCCGCGGGCCGCAACCGCCGCCCCAAGCCCTGGTCGATGACGCCTTCCACCGGACGCTATGGCCACGAGTTCCTCGGCCGCGCCCGCACCGCCTACCTGGGCCTGGGCGCGCTGGCCACCAGCGAGGCGGTGTACGCCGCGGCGCACCACGACGCGAAGCAGGAACCGCTGGACGGCCAGCGCAGCTATGCGATGCGCTTCGAGGCCGGCGACCTGCCGCCGGCGGATGCCTTCTGGTCGGTGACGCTTTACGACGCCGACCGTTTTCTCTACCCCAACGAGATCAGACGCCATGCCATCGGCGACCGCACGCCGGGCCTGAAGCATGGCGCGGACGGCAGCCTGGAGATCCACCTGAGCCACGCGCGCCCGAGCGACACCGCCAACTGGCTGCCCGCGCCGGCCGGCCGCTTCTACCTGATCCTGCGCATGTACTACCCGCGCGAAGGCGTGCAGAGCTGGCGCGTTCCTGCGCTGCAGGCACAACAGGGCTGAGCCATGCAAGCGAACACCGATACCAGCCCCCTGCACACGCTGGCCGAAGAAGCCGTCGTCTATGCCTTTCCGCTCTACGAGATGAGCCGCATGCGCGCGGCCACCTCGCCGCAGCGCACCGACACCGCCGGCGAAGCGCCCAAGCCCCAGCGCTGGTGCAACGTGTTCACGCATGCGCGGCAGTTGCTGGGCGCGGGCAAGAGCCGCGTGGTGACGCCGAACAACGACACGCTCTACACCAACGCATGGCTCGACCTGGGCGATGGCCCGCTCGTGATCGACGTGCCCGACACGGCCGGGCGCTACTACGTGCTGGGCCTGCTCGACTTCTACACGAACCCCTTCGCGCACATCGGCCAGCGGCTCACGGGCACGGGCGCGCGCTCGTTCCTCGTCACGCCGCCGGGTTGGCGCGGCGAACTGCCGACTGCATTCAGCGAGCCCGGCGCGCACATCGAGGCGCCCACGCGCTGGCTGTGGATCATCGGCCGCATCCTGGTCGACGGGCAGCAGGACGTGCCTGTGGTCAATGCGCTGCAGGATGGTTTTCTTGTTCGCACGCTCGGCGACTGGCAGGCCGGCAAGGCGTCAAAGCCGAAGCCCTTCGACCCGGCCTGCGATCCGAAGGCGCCGTTGACCGCCGAGCACTTCGCGACGCAGGTGAACCGCGCACTGCGCGAGAACCCGCCGCCCGCGCGCGATGCCGGCTTGCTCGCCCGCTTCGCCACACTCGGTCTCGGGCCCGATGCCGGCGCGCTCGACGAAGCACAGCGCGCCGTGCTGCAAGACGCACTCGATGCCGTGCTGCCACGGCTACGCAACGCGCAGTCCGGCGCCACGTCTTCGACCGGCTGGGTGCAGATGCCGCTGGTCGAAGGCAGCTTCGGCGATGACCACATGGCGCGCGCGCTGGTGGCGCTCAAGTACATCGGCATGCTCGAAAGCCGCGAGGCGACCTATCCGCTGGCATGGCACGACGCCTCGGGCTGCAAGCTGCACGGAAGCGGACGCTACACGCTTCGGTTCGCGCCCGGTGCGATGCCGCCGGTCGAAGCCTTCTGGTCGCTCACGATGTACGACAGCCGCGACTACATGCTGGTCGACAACCCCATCGACCGCTACGCCATCGGCGACCGCACGCCCGCGCTGCGCCGCGACGCCGACGGCGGGCTCACGCTGCACATCCAGCATGCGCGGCCCGATGGCGAAGCCGCGCGGGCGAACTGGCTGCCCGCGCCCGAAGGCGATTTCTACCTGTGCCTTCGCGCCTATGTGCCGCGCGCCGAAATGCTGGACGGACGCTATGCGCTGCCGGCGCTGGTCCGCACCGGGGAGGCCGCATGAGCACGAACACCGTGGAACAAGAAAAGCCTTTTCTCATCGTCGGCACGGGCACCGAGACGGTGGCACCGGGCCTGCACATCCTGCGCGGACAGGGGCAGTCGTTCGTGGCCGAGACCGACCTCGGCCTCGTGGTGATCGACGCCGGCCCCGGCGGCCCGGTGACGCAGGGAATGATCGACGCGGTGCACCAGCTCAGCAATGCGCCACTGCATGCGCTGTGCTACAGCCACGGGCACGTGGGCTACAACTCGGGCGTGCCGATGTGGCTGGCGCATGCCGCGCAGCGGGGCGATGCGCCGCCGCGCGTCATCGCGCACCGCAACGTGCCGCGGCGCTATGCGCGCTATCGCGAGACCCAGGCGCTGCAGCACCGCATGGCCGAGATCCAGTTCAACCGGCCGGCGGGCTTCTTCGACCACCGGCTCGCCATGCACGCGCCGACCGAGACCTTCGACGACCGCCTGCAGATCGGCCACGGCGAGCGCAGCGTCGAGCTGCGCTGGGCGCCCTCGGAAACCGATGACGCCATCGCGCTGTGGAGCCCGTCGCAGCGCGTGCTCTACGGCGGCGCGGCGCTGATCGATTCGATTCCCAACATCGGCACGCCCTTTCGCACCATGCGCGACACGGTGCGCTGGGCCGACACGCTCGATGCGCTGGCGGCGCTCGGCGCCCGCAAGGCGGTGCGCGAGTTCGGCGCCACGCTCGAAGGCGAAGAGCAGGTGCGGCACGTGCTCACGCACACCGCCCGCGCGCTGCGCTGGCTACGCGCCGAAGTCGTGCGGCTGATGAACGAAGGGCTCAACGAGCGCGGCATCCTGGCGCGCATCCGCTTTCCCGATGAACTGTTCGGCGTCGAGTGGATGAAGCCCACCTACGGCGACCCCGGCTACATCGTGCGCGACATCTACCGCTCGGAGAACGGCTGGTGGGACCGCAACCCGACATCGTTGCACCCCGAGGCACCCGAAGCCATCGGCCGGGCCGTGGCCGACGCCATCACCGACAAGCGCGGCGTGATCGCGCATGCACTCGCCTTGGCACAAGGCGGCAACTGGCAGCTTGCACTCCACGTGATCGACCTGCTGGCCACCGCCGAAGGCGATGCGCCCGAGATCGTGGAGGCGCGCTCGCTCAAGGCCGAATGGCTGCGCGAGCGCGCACGGCAGGTGCCCAGTTACGTGTCGCGCAACCTGTACCGCGTCGGCGCGGACATGATCGAACAGGGAACGCAGGCGCGCTTCGGCATTCACTGACGCTCATCCCAGGAGACAAGAAAACATGACAACCACATTCCTCCGACTCCGTCTGCGCACGCTGGCCTGCGTCGCGCTCACCGCATGGATGGCGACAGCCGGCCACGCGCAGGGCGCCGATGCCTACCCCGACAAGCCGGTGACGCTGGTCGTTCCCACGTCGGCAGCCGGTGGCACCGACACCATCGCGCGACTGATCGCGGACGCGCTCGGCAAGACGATGAAGCAGACCTTCATCATCGACAACCGGCCCGGTGCCAACGGCATCCTGGGCACCGACCTCGTGGCGCGCGGCGCACCCGACGGCTACCGGCTGCTGTTCACCTACGCCGCGGCAATGGTGGTGAACCCCAGCCTCTACAAGAAGCTGCCCTACGACCCGCTGAAAGACTTCGCGCCGGTGGCGCAGATCGGGCGCGGCGGCAACCTGCTTCTGGTGCGCCAGGACCTGCCCGTGAAAACGCTCAAGGAATTCGTCGCCTACGCCAAGGCGCGGCCCGACAAGCTCAGCTACTGCTCGTGGGGCAACGGCTCCGGCGGCCACCTGGCGATGGAAAGCCTCAAGAAGCAGGCCGGGCTGGCGTTGATGCATGTGCCCTACAAGGGCAGCGGCCCTTGCGTGCAGGACCTGATGGGCGGCCAGGTCGACGCGGCCTTTGCCGACATGTCGTCCACGGTGGAGCTGGTGCGCGCCGGGCGCCTGAAGGCGCTGGCCAACAGCGGCCCCTCGCGCATTCCGATGCTGCCCGACGTGCCGACGATGACCGAGGCCGGCTACCCCTTCACGAACTACTCGTGGTACGGCCTCCTGGCCCCCGCGAAGACGCCGCCGGCCATCGTGAAGAAGCTCAACGTGGCGGTGAACCAGGTGCTGAAAGACCCGGCCGTGGTGCAGCGCCTGCGCGAGCTGAACTTCACCGACCTGCCGCAGAACACGCCCGAGCAGTTCGCTGCGACGATGCAAAAGGATCTGCACGACTGGAGCGTGCTGATCAAGGAGATCGGGCTGACGCTCGAATAGGCGAATAGGCGATTAGGCGAACAGGCGGCTGGACCGCGAGCCCGGGCCGCGCGCCGGGCTCGCGCAGGCTTATTTGGCCAGCGCCTTCAGCGCGAGCTTGATGCCTTCGCTCACCGTCGCTTCCTTCGGCAGCGCCTTGAGGGCGAGCGCGGCTTCCTTGTCGCTGTAGCCCAGCGCGATCAGTGCCTGCAGGATGTCGGTCTGCGCATCGGAGGTCGCGTGCGCGGGCATTCCGATGTCGGCGCCCAGCTTGCCCTTGAGCTCCAGCAGCAGCCGCTCGGCGGTCTTCTTGCCGATGCCGGGAATCTTCACCAGACGGCCCAACTCCTGCGTGGTGATCGCCTGCGCCAGCTCGCCCACGCTCATGCCCGAGAGCAGGCCGAGCGCGGTGCGCGGGCCCACGCCGGTGATCTTGATGAGCTGGCGGAAAGCCCCGCGCTCCTCGGCGGTGCCGAAGCCGTAGAGAATCTGCGCGTCCTCGCGCACGACGAAGTGCGTGAGCAGCGACACCTTCGCGCCGACGTTCGGCAGGTTGTAGAACGTGCTCATCGGCACATCGACCTCGTAACCGACGCCATTGCAGTCCACCACCACCTGCGGTGGATTGCGTTCGGCCAGCGTGCCGGTGAGTTTGCCTATCATGGGTGCCCTTTTTCTTTGAAATGTCCGGCGTGATTCTGCGACACACCTTTACCCCACTGAACAATTCGCGCCTCGGTCACCTGTGCGGCCCTCTGGACGCGCATCTGCGCCGCATCGAGGAAGCCCTGGGGGTGAAGATCGCGCACCGCCACGAGCAGTTCAAGGTCGACGGCCCGAAGGCCAGCGCGCAACGCGCCATGGACGTGCTGCAGGCGCTCTACGAGATCGCCCAGCGCACGATCGATCCGGCCGTGGTGCAGCTCACGCTGGCCGGCGACGGCTCGATGATCGACGGGGACGACGACGCGGCCATGCTCGTCACCCGCCGCACCGACCTGCGCGCGCGCACGCCCACGCAGGCGCTGTACCTGGACAACATCGCCAAGCACGACATCACCTTCGGCATCGGCCCGGCCGGTACCGGCAAGACCTACCTGGCGGTGGCCTGCGCGGTCGATGCGCTGGAGCGTGCGGCGGTGCAGCGCATCGTGCTCACGCGGCCGGCCGTGGAAGCGGGCGAGCGGCTCGGCTTTCTGCCGGGCGACCTGACGCAGAAGGTCGACCCGTACCTGCGTCCGCTGTATGACGCGCTGTACGACCTGATGGGCTACGAGAAGGTGCAGAAGGCCTTCGAGCGCAACGCGCTCGAGATCGCGCCGCTGGCCTTCATGCGCGGGCGCACGCTGAACAACGCGTTCGTGATCCTGGACGAAGCGCAGAACACGACGGTCGAGCAGATGAAGATGTTCCTCACGCGCATCGGCTTCGGCGCCAAGGCCGTGGTGACGGGCGACGTGAGCCAGATCGACCTGCCCAAGCAGCAACTGAGCGGCCTGATCGATGCGGAGCGCGTGCTCAAGCGCGTGAGCGGCATCGCCACAACGCACTTCACGAGCGCGGACGTGGTGCGGCACCCGCTGGTGGCCAAGATCGTGGACGCCTACGACGGGCAGCGCAAGCGCACGGGAGCGCACTGAGATGACGCTTCCTGCCCTGTCCCTGTCGTTGCAGTTCGGCCGCTTCAAGGGCGTCGAGCGGCACCGCGCCGCATTGCCGCGCCACAGCGTGACGCGCTGGATTCGCCATGCGCTCGACATCGATGGCGAGATCACCGTGCGCATCGTCGATGCCGACGAAGGCCAGCGCCTGAACCGCGAGTTTCGCGGCAAGGACTACGCCACCAACGTGCTGACCTTCGACTATGCGAACAACCCGCTGGTGATGGCCGACCTGGTGCTGTGCGCGCCGGTGGTCGCACGCGAAGCAAAAGAAAACCGCAAGACGCTGGCCGATCACTACGCGCACCTGCTGGTGCACGGCACGCTGCACGCGCAGGGCTGGGACCACGAGACGAGCGAAGCCGACGCCGACGAAATGGAAGCGTACGAGATCGAGATTCTTGCGGGCCTGGGCATTCGCAATCCCTACGGCAAGTGATGACGGTGGCGGCCGGCGCGCATGGCGATCCCTGGTTGGCGCGGTGGCTGCCCCTGCTGACGGAGCGGGCAGGCGAAGACCCGGTGCTCGAGCTGGGCTGCGCGGCGGGCCGCGACACCGCCACGCTGGTCGATGCGGGGCTGCATGTCGTGGCGATCGAGTTGTCGCCGGACGCGGTGGCGCAGGCGCGTGTGCGGGTGCCGGCCGGTGCGCAGTTTCACTGCCAGGATTTTCGCGATCCCTTTCCGCTGCCGGCCGACGCTAATGTGGGTGTGGTGCTGGCCAGCCTGTCGCTGCATTACTTCGCGTGGGACGCGACGCTGGAACTGGTGCGGCGCATCCATCGCGTGCTGCGCCCAAACGGCGTACTGCTGTGCCGCCTGAATTCGGTCAACGACCTGCACTACGGAGGGCGTGGCCCGTCGTCGGTGACGGGCCGCGATGAAGACTGCTTCTACCTGTTCGACGGCTTCCCCAAGCGCTTCTTCGACCGCGCGGCGGTGGAGCGGCTCTTTGCCGATGGCTGGCACATGCGTCATCTCGAGGAAGTGACGATCGACCGCTACGAGCACCCGAAGGTGGCGTGGGAAGCGGTGCTGGAGCCCCGGCCTCTGCCCTACTGAGCGGTCTGGGCGCTCATCTGCAGCGGGATCGTGACCGGTCCGTCGTTGAGCAGGTGCACCTGCATGTCGCCGCCGAACTCGCCGGTCGCCACCACCGGATGCGCGGCGCGCGCCAGCGCCACGAAGTGGTCGTAGAGCCTGCGGCCTTCGTCGGGTGCCGCGGCCTGGGTGAAGCTGGGGCGGTTGCCGCCGCTCACGTCGGCAGCCAGCGTGAACTGGCTCACGACCAGGAGGCCGCCGCCGATGTCCTGCACGCTGCGGTTCATCTTGCCGGCGTCGTCGGAAAAGATGCGCAGCTTGAGGATCTTCGCGAGCATGCGGTCGGCCAGCGCATCGGTGTCGCCGCGCTCGGCGCACAGCAGCACGAGCAGGCCGGCGTCGATGGCGCCGACGGTGCGGCCCGCGATGTCGACACGGGCGTGGGCCACGCGCTGGAGCACGGCTTTCATGGGTGATGTTCCTCGAGTTGGGTGGCGCGCGCTTCCATGGTCAGCGGCAGCAGCTGGATGGTCACGCGCAGGCCGGGCACGGCGTCCATGAGGGCCTGCTCCAGTTCGTCGCGCATGTTCGCGGCGCGCTGCAGGGTCCAGTCGCCGGGCACGTGCATGTGCAGGTCGGCAAAGCGGCGCTGGGCGGCGCCGCGCGTCACCATGTCGTCGAAGCGCAGCCGGTCGCCCTCGGGCTGGCGCGCGGCGAATGCGTCGAGCGTGGCGCGCACGGTGGCGATCGTCTCGGGGTCGAGGGCTTCGTCCATCAACCCTTGCGACGAACGCCACACCAGCTTGAAGCCCTCGCGCACGATGTTGAGCGCAACGCCGATGGCGAGCACCGGGTCGAGCCAGAGCCAGCCGCTGAGCTGCACGCCGATGATGCCGACCACGACGGCGGCCGAGGTCCAGACGTCGGTCATCAGGTGGCGGCCGTCGGCCTCCAGCGCGATCGAGCGGTGCGTGCGCGCCGCGCGGAAGAGCACGAAGGCCAGCGCCGCATTGAAGCCCGAGCTGATGACCGACAGCGCCAGGCCCCAGCCCAGTTGCTCAAGAGGCTGCGGCGACAGCAGCCGCTGGACGGAAACCCAGAGGATCGCGATGGCGGCACCCACGATCAGGATGCCTTCGAAGCCCGAGGAGAAATATTCGGCCTTGTGGTGGCCGTAGGGGTGGTCGTCGTCGGCCGGGCGCTCGGCGATGGTCACCATAGCCAGCGCGAACATGGCGCTGGCGAGGTTGACGAAGGACTCCATCGCGTCCGAGATCAGACCCATGGAATTCGTCATGTAGCCGGCCAGTCCCTTGAGCACGATGGTGATCAAGGCCACGGCGACCGACACACGAAGCAGCGTTTTAGGGGTCAACGTCATGCAAATTTGGTCGAAATATCGGTAAAAGGACACACGAAAAGCGGTAAAAGGCCGCAGGAATCGACTGAATTATCGACCGCGTGTCGATATGTAACGCCTTCGCATTAACATTTGAAACTTTCGCGAAAATATTTCAATTGCAGAGAGCCAGACGATGAAAAACCTCTTGATCGCCCTGGGCGGTCTTGCCATTGTGGGCTCGGCCGCACTGGTTCACGCGCAGACACCGCCACCCGCACCCGTTGCGCCCGCGGCGCCTGCGGTCGCAGCGCCTGCCGCCGTGCCTGCTGTTGCCGCACCCGCCGCCGCGCCTGCTGCCGCTGCCGATCTCCACGCGGGCTTCGTGAAGTCCGTGCGCGGCAATGTGCAGTTGCTCGGCGCGACCGGTACCGCCCGTCCGGCCAAACCGGGCGATGCGCTCGGTGCGGTGGACCGGGTCGTGACCGGCCCCGACTCCTCCGCCGCCGTGGTGCTGCGCGACGACACGACCCTGGTGGTCGGGCCCTCGTCGCGGCTGGACCTGAAGGAATTCCATTTCGACGGCACCACGCACGAGGGCGGCATGCTGGTCTCGCTGCTGCGCGGTTCGATGCGGATGATCACCGGCCTGATCGGCAAGACGAATCCTAATGCGGTGCGGGTCGAGACACAGACCGCCACCATCGGCATTCGCGGCACCGACTTCATCGTGCAGGCGGACGGCCAGCCATGAAGATGACCGCTGCACCGCGCTACGCCTCCTTCCTGGCCACGGCCCTGGTGGCCCTGCTGCTCGCAGCCTGCTCGACGCCGGGCACGCGCGTGGTGCTGCTGCCCCAGGCCGACGGCAAACCCTCCGCCGTGGTGGTGCGTGCCAAGGATGGGGAAGAGGTTCTTTCGCAGCCCTACCAGCGCGCCACGGCAGCGGTGGGCGCCAAGGGCGCGCCGGTGGTCGACCAGGCCGACGCAGCCAAGGTGCAGGCAGAAAACAAGCCGCTGTTCGACATGCGCCCGCCTCTGCCGCAGCGTTACACGGTGTACTTCGAGCTGGGCGGCACCACGCTCACGCCCGCTTCGCAGCAGATCATGACCGAGGCACTGGCCGCGGCGCTGTCGCGCAGCGGCGGCGACATCGTGGTGACGGGCCACACCGACACCAAGGGCACCGTCGAGCAGAACGACGAGCTCTCACGCCGCCGGGCGCAGGAAGTGGCTCAACTGTTCGTGGAGCGCCAGTTCCCGGCGAACCGCATCGAGGCGGTGGGTCGCGGCGAGCGCGAACTGGCGGTGCCCACGGCCGACGACGTGGACGAGCCGCGCAACCGGCGCGTCACCATCGAAGTGCGCTGATGGCCGACCCCGACAAAGGGGCCTTCATCCATCGTCAGCTCAGGGTCACGCGCGCGAACTTGCGCTTGCCGACCTGCACCACGTAGCTGCCCGCGGGCAGCTTCAGCCCCTTGTCGCTGACGACCGCCGAGTCGATCCGCACACCGCCACCGTCGATCAGGCGGTTGCCTTCCCCGGCCGAAGCCGCCAGGTTCGCCTGCTTGAGCAGTTGCCCGATGCCCATCGGGGCGCCAGACAGCGATACCTCGGGGATCTCGTCCGGCACGCCGCCCTTGCTGCGGTTGATGAAGTCCTGCTCGGCCGTCTCGGCGGCCGCCGCGCTGTGGAAGCGCGTGGTGATCTCCTTGGCCAGCGCAACCTTCGCGTCCTTGGGGTTGCGGCCGCCCGCGATTTCGGCCTTCAGCGCCGCGATCTGTTCCAGCGACTGGAAGCTCAGCAGCGTGTACCAGCGCCACATCAGGTCGTCGGAAATCGACAGCACCTTGGCAAACATGGTGTTGGCGTCTTCGCTGATGCCGATGTAGTTGTTCTTGCTCTTGGACATCTTCTCGACGCCATCGAGCCCTTCCAGCAGCGGCATAGTGAGGATGCACTGCGGCTCTTGCCCGTATTCCTGCTGGAGATGCCGGCCGACGAGCAGGTTGAACTTCTGGTCGGTGCCGCCCAGCTCGAGGTCGCTCTTGAGCGCGACCGAGTCGTAGCCCTGCATCAGCGGGTAGAGGAATTCGTGCACCGAGATCGACTGGCCGGCCTTGAAGCGCTTGTTGAAGTCGTCGCGCTCCATCATCCGGGCGACCGTGTACTTGGCCGCGAGCTGGATCATGCCGCGTGCGCCCAGCGGGTCGCTCCATTCGGAGTTGTAGCGAATCTCGGTCTTCTCGGGGTCCAGCACGAGGCTGGCCTGCTTGTAGTAAGTCTGGGCGTTGGCCTCGATCTGCTCGCGGGTGAGCGGCGGCCGGGTGTTATTGCGCCCCGAGGGGTCGCCGATGGTGCTGGTGAAGTCGCCGATCAGGAAGATCACCCGGTGGCCCAGGTCCTGGAGCTGGCGCATCTTGTTCAGCACCACGGTGTGGCCGATGTGGATGTCCGGAGCGGTCGGATCGAGCCCGAGCTTGATGCGCAGGGGGGTTCCGGTGGCCTCGGAGCGCTGGAGCTTGCGCACCCACTCATCCTGGGGGAGAAGCTCGTCAGCCCCACGGAGGGATATTTCGAGCGCGCGTCCTACACTATTTGAGAGGGCCATGGATGTAACAGATTCGGCCTTTACAGGCTTTTTTAGCTGACTTTTGGGGTGCCGAAGCTATACTCGGCCCGACTTTTCAAGCGCCGAATTCTAAGCGGCGCTTTTTCCGCACCGTCTGCTGCCGCCCTGAACGTACTGGGCCTTGCAGCACGGATTTGCAGAACCTGAGCTGGAATTCAAAGTTTGATCAACGGCATTCTTGCCGCCGAGGAGCTTCTCGCTTCTCGCGTGGCCTATACGTTCCGGACCTACCCCAAGCAGATCACCGCGGTCATCGCGGCGGCCCTGCTGAGCGCCGGCACCCTCGCGGTGGCCTCGCTCGGTCCTGACGCTTCCGACCTTCCCGTTCACCAGATCCTCGAAGCGACGGCCCCCGTATCTTTCGCGGACCAGACCGCGTCGCTCGAAAACTTCAGCTTCACGCTGTTTCGCACCGACGTCACGCGCTCCAGCGACACGGCCGAGGCCCTGCTGAAGCGCCTGGGCATTTCCGACCCCGCGGCCACCGCATTTGTGCGCAGCAGCCCCGAAGCCCGCAATGCGCTGTTCGCGCGCGCCGGCCGCACCGTGACGGCCGAAGCCACGCAGGAAAACCAGCTCCAGAAGCTCAGCGCCCGCTGGATTCCCGACGGCGACGGCGGCTTCAAGCGCTTCGTCATCGAGCGCACGCCGACCGGCTTTGCCGGCGTCACCGAGCGCGACGTGCTGACACCGGGCACGCGCCTGGCCAGCGGCACCATCCGCACCTCGCTGTTCGCGGCCACCGACGATTCGCGCATTCCCGATGCGGTGGCGAGCCAGCTGGCCGACATCTTCGCGGGCGACGTCGACGTGCGCGCGCTGCGCAAGGGCGACCGCTTTGCGGTGGTCTACGAAACCCTCGAGGCCGATGGGCAGGCGCTGCGCAGCGGTCGCGTGCTGTCGGCCGAGTTCGAGAACAACGGCAAGGTGCACCAGGCCGTCTGGTTCCAGCCCCCGGGCGCCAACCAGAAGGGCAGCTACTACCGCCCGAACGGCGACAGCCTGCGCAAGGCCTACCTGGCCACGCCGGTCGAGTTCTCGCGCGTGTCGAGCGGCTTCGCGATGCGCATGCACCCGATCCTGAACAGCTGGCGCCAGCACAACGGCATCGACTACGCGGCGCCCACGGGCACCTCGGTGCGCACCGTGGGCGACGGCACGGTCGATTTCGCGGGCACGCAGAACGGCTACGGCAACATCATCATCATCAACCACCGCAACAACCAGCAGACGGCGTATGCGCACCTGAGCCGCATCGACGTCAAGGCCGGCCAGAGCGTGACACAGGGCCAGGCCATCGGCGCGGTGGGCTCGACGGGCTGGGCCACCGGCCCGCACCTGCACTTCGAATTCCGCGTGGGCGGCGTCTATCAAGACCCGGCCTCCATCGCGCAAGAAGGCGGCGCGCCGATCACCGCGGCGCTGCGCCCGGCCTTCGAGCGGATCGCCATTGGCGCCCGCACCGAGCTGGCGGCTGCGTTCTCGGTCATCCAGGCCAGCGCGGACTGAACCTCGCCGCCGCGCGGCTTTCCCAGTCTTCCCCAGAAACATCATGGCCGCCGAGCTTTTCATCGGCCTGATGTCGGGCACATCGCTCGACGGCGTCGATGGCGTGCTGGCCGATTTTTCCAACGGCCGCATCGCGGTGCAGGCTTACGCCACGGCGCAGTTTCCCGTGTCGCTGCGGGCCGAACTGCTGGCACTGAACACGCCGGGCGACAACGAACTGCATCGCGCGGCGCTGGCCGGCAACGGCCTGGCCCGGGCTTATGCCGGCGTGGTGCATCAGCTCCTGGCGGACAGCGGCACGCCCCCCGACGCCGTCACGGCCATCGGCGCCCACGGGCAGACGGTACGGCACCGGCCGATCGAATTCGACGAGGTCGGCTACACGCTGCAGATCAACAACCCCTCGCTGCTGGCGGAACTGACGGGCATCGACGTGGTCGGCGACTTCCGCAGCCGCGACCTGGCCGCCGGCGGCCAGGGCGCACCGCTGGTGCCGGCCTTTCACCGCGCCCTGTTTGCGCGCGCCGATGAAACCGTCGCGGTGCTGAACATCGGCGGCATCTCCAACCTGAGCCTGCTGCCGGCCACCAACGCACCGGACGGCGCCATCGTGCGCGGCTTCGACTGCGGCCCCGGCAACGCGCTGATGGACCACTGGTGCCAGACCTACCTCGGCCAGCCCTTCGACCGCGGCGGCCAATGGGCGGCCAGCGGGCAGGTGCTGCCCGATCTGCTCGCGCGGCTGCTGGCCGATCCCTACTTCAGCAAGGCGCCGCCCAAGAGCACGGGGCGCGACCTGTTCAATCCGACCTGGCTGGCCGCGCAGCTCGGCACCGCGACGATGGCGCCGGCCGACGTACAGGCCACGCTGACCGAACTGACCGCTCACGCTTGCGCGGCGGACGTGCATTGCTACGGAAAAGATAGCAAATTGCTGATCGTCTGCGGTGGTGGTGCGCTGAACGACCATCTGCTCGAACGCCTGCGCGCACTGCTGCCCGGCGTTGAAGTGGCCGCCTCGAACGATCACGGCCTGCCGCCCCAGCAGGTCGAAGCAGCCGCCTTCGCCTGGCTGGCCCGCGCCACCGTGCGGCGCGAGCCCGGCAACCTGGCGAGCGTGACCGGCGCGCACGGCGCCCGGGTGCTGGGCGCAATCTACCCGGCCTGAACGCCTGCTGGCTGCGGCCTCAGCCCTGGCCGGAAACCTCCGGCTGCGCCGGATGCGCGGCGCGCACTTCACCCGGCAGATGCCAGAAGATCATCGCGGAAGCGATCGTGATGAGCCCCATACTCGCAAAAGTGGCCTGAAAGGCGTCCAGCGTGTGCGCCGCGGTTTCGGTGCCGAAAATGCCGTTGTAGCCTGCCAGCACGGCGCCAGCCGCCGCCACGCCCAGGCTCATCGCCAGCATCTGCACCATCGACAGCAGGCTGTTGCCGCTGCTCGCCATGCTGCCATCCAGGTCCTTCAGGGTGATGGTGTTCATGGCGGTGAACTGCAGCGAATTGACCGCACCGAAGGCCAGCAGCTGCAGCACATGCAGGGCCATCGGCTGGCCCGGCGCCGTCAGGCCGAAGCTGGCCATCGTGAGCCCCACCAGCACGGTATTGACCACCAGCACCTTGCGGTAGCCGTGGCGCGTGATCAGCGGCGTGGCAAAGCGCTTCATGGCCATGCCGGCCAGCGCGATCGGCAGCATCATCAGCCCGGCGCGCACCGGCGAGTAGCCCATCGACACCTGCAGCAGCAGCGGCACCAGAAAGGGCATGCAACTGCTGCCCAGGCGCGAGAACAGGTTGCCGATCAACCCGATGCTGAGCGTCGGCACGCCGAAGAGGGACGGCGCAAACAATGGCTCGGGCGTGCGCGCCGCGCGCAGCCAGTAAGCCACCACGCTCGCGAAGCCGAAGATCAGCACGACCATCACGCCGCCCTGCCGCAAGCCCAACTCGGAAACGCCATCGAGCGCGAGCGAAATTGCCACCATGCCGAAGGCCAGCATCGCGTAGCCAACGCTGTCGAAGCGCTTCTGCACGACGCCGCGCAGGTCGGGCATGTACTTGAGCGTGGCGATGCAGCCCGCCAGCCCCACCGGCACGTTGATCAGGAAGATCCAGTGCCAGGAGGCGTACTGGACCAGCCAGCCGCCCAGCGTAGGCCCCAGCAAGGGGCCTATGAGCCCCGGGATGGCCACGAAACTCATCGCCTGAAGGAATTCCCCGCGCGGCACCGTGCGCAGCAGCGACAGTCGCCCCACGGGCAGCAACAGCGCCCCGCCGAGCCCCTGCACCACGCGCGCCGCCACCAGCTGGCCCAGGCTGTGCGACAGCGCACAAAGCACCGAGCCGAGCGCGAACAGCACGATGGCCGAGAAGAAGATGCGCCGCGTGCCGAAGCGGTCGGCGATCCAGCCCGAGGCGGGGATCAGCATCGCCATCGTGAGCGCATAGGACACCACCACCGACTGCATGCGCAGCGGGCTTTCGCCGAGGCTCGCGGCCATGGCCGGCAGCGCCGTGTTGATGATCGTGGCGTCGAGCGTCTGCATGAAGAAGCCGACGGCCACGAGCCACAGCAGGCTCTTGCGGGCGGGATCGACGGGAGCGGCTGCCTCGGAGGTCATGAGGAAAGAAGAGAAGAAGTGAAAAGACGACGGGCAGCAAAAAGCCGCCCGGAGGCGGCTTCTTGAGGAGGCTGGATCAGCGGCATCCAGGCATCAGGCCGAGAAGCTCGATCCGCAGCCGCAGGTGCTGGTGGCGTTCGGGTTCTTGATCACGAACTGGGCGCCTTGCAGGTCTTCCTTGTAGTCGATCTCGGCGCCGACCAGGTACTGGTAGCTCATGGCATCGATCAGCAGCGACACGCCATTCTTGGTCATGGTGGTGTCGTCTTCGTTGGTGATCTCGTCGAAGGTGAAGCCGTACTGGAAGCCGGAGCAGCCGCCACCCTGCACGAACACGCGCAGCTTCAGGTCGGGATTGCCTTCTTCGGCGATCAGGTCGGCCACCTTGGCTGCCGCGCTGTCGGTAAAGACAATCGGCTCGGGCATCTGGGTCTGGATGTTTTCGGCTACGGCGCTCATGGGATGGTTACTCCTGGGGGGCCGGACATGCGGCCAATGGAACGAATGCTACTGCAATGCCGCATTTCCGGCAGGCGGGCTGCGGCGTGCACCCCGATGCAAGTGGGGTCGGATGCCTCGCGCACCAGGTGCTGGCAACGAAAAAGCCGCCCGAAGGCGGCTTTTGTGTTCGCAAGGAACAGGATCAGCGCTTGCTGAACTGCTTGCGACGACGGGCGGAGTGCAGACCGACCTTCTTACGTTCGACTTCACGCGCATCGCGCGTCACGAAGCCGGCTTGGCTCAGCACGGGCTTGAGCGCTGCGTCGTAGTCGATCAGGGCACGGGTGATGCCGTGGCGCGTGGCGCCGGCTTGACCCGATTCGCCGCCACCGTTCACGTTGACCATCACGTCGAAAGCTTCGAGGTTGTTGGTCAGCACGAGGGGCTGCTTGGCAATCATGATCGAGGTTTCGCGGCCGAAGAACTCTTGGATGTCCTTGCCGTTGACCGTGATCTTGCCGGTGCCTTTTTTCAGAAACACGCGGGCGACGCTCGATTTGCGACGGCCGGTGCCATTGTTCCATTCACCAATCATTCTCAAGGCTCCTTACAGTTCCAGCACTTTGGGCTGTTGGGCGGTATGCGGGTGCTCGGCACCACCGTACACCTTGAGTTTCTTGATCATCGCGTAACCAAGCGGGCCCTTGGGCAGCATGCCCTTGACAGCCTTTTCCAGGGCGCGGCCCGGGTGCTTGTTCTGCATGTCGCGGAAGTTGGTCGCCGTGATACCGCCGGGATAGCCCGAATGACGGTAGTACACCTTGTCGATCGACTTGGCGCCGGTGACGCGCAGTTGCGCGGCGTTGATGATGACGATGAAGTCACCGGTATCGACGTGAGGCGTGTAAATGGCCTTGTGTTTGCCGCGCAAACGGAGAGCAACTTCGCTGGCTACTCGTCCGAGGACCTTGTCGGTCGCGTCAATCACAAACCACTCGTGCGTCACGTCAGCGGGCTTGGCGCTGAACGTTTTGGTCATGAGTTTTTCTCTTTGAAGAGGGTTTGTCGGGCCCTTTTCCACGGTCGGCGTTCCTCTGATGGGAATCTCTTAGGTGGGTTTTGCATGCCCGCAGAACGGGTAAATGCTCTTCGCCGCGGGGCCACAAAAACGCTGCGAAGCCCGCGATTATATAAAGAATGGCCTTGTGCTGGCAAATTTGCATATGCACGGCCCAACACCGTTACCATCCTCCCCCTATGTTCAGTTACCGCCACGCCTTCCATGCCGGCAACCATGCCGACGTGCTCAAGCACACGGTGCTGATTGCCACGCTCGACCATCTGCTTGAAAAAGAGGCAGCGCTGACCGTCGTCGACACCCACGCGGGTGCCGGCCTGTACCGGCTCGACGGCGACTACGCCGGCACGAGCGGCGAAGCGGCCGACGGCATCCTGCGCCTGCTTTCCGGCAAGAAAGAGCCCGCCACGCCTGCTCCCGCAGCGAAATCCGCTACCAAAAAAGTAGCGCCAGAGGCCGAAGCACCGCTGGCCGACGCGATTGCGCGCTACCTCAGCGTGATCCACGACTTCAACCCCAAGGGCGGCGCACGCATCTACCCGGGCTCGCCATTCATCGTGCAGCATCTGCTGCGCGACCACGACAAGCTCAAGCTGTTCGAGCTGCACCCGACCGACGCGCGCACGCTCGACGCCAACATCGCCCAGCTCGAAGCCGGCCGCCAGATCGCCGTGTTGCGCGACGACGGCTTCGGCAGCGCCACCAAGTTTTTGCCGCCGCCCTCGCGCCGCGCGCTGGTGCTGATAGACCCGAGCTACGAGATCAAGAGCGACTACGCCCGCGTGCTCGACTTCGCGGCCGAGGCGCTCAAGCGCTTTGCCACCGGCACCTACGCCGTCTGGTATCCGATCATTCCGCGCCCCGAGGCGCACGACCTGCCACGGCGCCTGAAGACGATGGCGACCAAGGCCGGCAAGCCGTGGCTGCACGCCACGCTGACGGTCAAGTCCAGCAAGATCACCACCGACGCCTCGGGCGAGACACACCGGCCGGGCCTGCCGGCCAGCGGCATGTTTCTGATCAATCCGCCGTACACGCTGAAGCCGCTGCTTGCGGCCGCGCTGCCGCAACTGGCGGAGCGCCTGGCGCAAGACCGGCACGCCACCTTCTCGCTCGATTCGGGCGGCTGAAGCCGGCTTCTTTTCTTTCTTCTCAGCGCCGACGGCGAGGCGGCACGGCCACCTTGCGTCGCGCAGGCACCGGTGCCTTGGCGCGTTCAGCCACCGCGGCGGGAGCCTGTGCATCGCCAGGCTCCACCGGCAGGCCGCCGCAACGCATGCCCTCCCGGTCGACGACGGTCAGTGCGACCTGCTTGATGCCAAGCCCCGTCAGGCCGATACGGTCTGCGGCCGCGCGGCTCAGGTCGATCACGCGGCCCAGCGCGTAAGGGCCGCGGTCGTTGATGCGCACCAGCACTTCGCTGCCGTTCACGAGGCTGCGCACGCACACGCGCGTGTTGAAAGGCAGGGTCTTGTGCGCCGCCGTCATGGCGGTCATGTCGAAGCGCTCGCCGCTGGCGGTCTTGCGCTGGTGAAACTGGATGCCGTACCACGAAGCACCGCCGCGCTCGAAGATGTCGCGCGGGCCGTCGTCGCCCGGCACGCCATCGTCGGGCGTCAGTTCACCGGTGCCCGATACGGCCAGGTCGTAGCGCACCGAAGGCACATCGGAGCGCGCCGGCACGCCCGGCGGCACGGCGAGTGCGCGTGCCAGGGGCTTCAATTGCCCATCGGCCGTCGCCTCGGTGGCCGGCGGCATGGCGCAGCCCGCGAGAACGCAGGTCGCAGCGACGAAGGCCACCCGAAGCCCCGTGCGCAGCGCCCCCGCCGCTCCGGCCGCGCGCCCCTTCAATCGAGGCGCTCCAGCAAAGCCAGCGTCGCCGCCGACTGGTTCATCGTGTAGAAGTGCAGCGCCGGTGCGCCACCGTCGCGCAGGCGCGCGCACAGGTCGGTGACCACGTCGAGGCCGAAGGACTTGATCGATGCCGTGTCGTCGCCGAAGGCCTGCAGCCGCAGTCGAATCCAGCGCGGAATCTCGGCGCCGCAGGCGTCCGAAAAACGCATCAGCTGCGTCGAACTGGTGATCGGCATGATGCCCGGCACGATCGGCGTGTCGAGCCCCAGCTTGCGCACGTCGTCGACGAAGCGGAAGTAGGCCTCGGGGCTGAAAAAGTACTGCGTGATGGCCGAGTCGGCCCCCGCCTTCACCTTCGCGGCGAAGGCCTGCAGATCGGCCTCGGGCGAGCGCGCCTGCGGATGGATCTCGGGGTAGCAGGCCACCTCGATGTGGAAGTCGCGGCCGGTCTCTTCGCGGATGAAGGCCACGAGGTCGCTCGCATAGAGAAACTCGCCCCCCATGCCGTAGCCGCTCGGCAGGTCGCCGCGTAATGCCACCAGGCGCTTGACGCCCATGGCCTTCAGCTCGGCGAGCTGCTCGCGCACCGTGGCGCGCGTGGCACCGATGCACGAGAAGTGGCTCGCGGCGTCGACGCCTTCGGACAGAATCTCCTGCACCGCGCCAAAAGTGCCCTGGTGCGTGGAGCCGCCTGCGCCGTAGGTGACCGAGCAGAACTGCGGCTTGCGCACATACAGCTGCTGGCGCGCGGCGCGCAGCTTGACCGCGCCTTCGGGCGTCTTGGTCGGGAAGAATTCGAAGCTCAGCGGAAGGCGCACCTGCGTCTCCTTAAGAGCCGTTCGCAGAATCCGCGCGAACGGCGTGAATGAAAAACTCGCGGTTGCCGTCGCCGCCGGCGATCGGGCTGTCGAACCACTGCAGCACGCGCAGGTCGAGCGCCTCGCAGGCGTCGCGCAGCCGCTTTTCGACCACCGCATACATCGACTCGTCGCGCACGATACCGCCTTTGCCGACCTGGCCGGGCTGCAGTTCGAACTGCGGCTTGACCAGCAGGAGCAGGCGGCCGTCATCGGCCAGGAACTCGACCACGGCCGGCAGCACCAGCGTGAGCGAGATGAACGACAGGTCGCCGACGATCAGGTCGAAGCGCGATTCGCCCTCTTCTTCCAGATCGTCCGACGAGAGAGCCCGCGCATTGACGCCTTCGATGGCGACCACGCGTTCGTCCTCGCGCAACTTCGCATGCAGTTGCCCGTGGCCGACATCGACCCCCACGACCTTCGTCGCACCGCGCTGCAGCAGGCAATCGGTGAAGCCGCCGGTCGATTGGCCCACGTCGAAGCACAGCTTGCCGGCGGGATCGATCCCGCTGGCCTGCAGTGCCCCTTCGAGCTTCAGGCCGCCGCGCGACACATAGCGCGCCTCGGCCGCATCGACCAGTTCCAGCTCGGCGGACTCGGGCACGTCGTCCTTGTTCTTGACGACCGAGCGCCACGCGTCGCTCGTGCCCGCATCGCGCCACCGCATACCGCCGGCAATGAGCCGCACGGCCTGCGAACGCGACGCGGCAAGGCCGCGCTCCACCAACAATTGATCAGCGCGCATGCAGCCGATCAGTAGCGGTACGTGTCCGGCTTGTAGGGGCCGTTCTTGCTCACGCCGATGTAGGCGGCTTGTGCGTCGGTCAGCTCGGTCAGCATGGCGCCGACCTTCTTCAGGTGCAGGCGCGCGACCTTTTCGTCCAGGTGCTTGGGCAGCACGTAGACCTTGCCGGCTTGATAAGCGTCGGGCTTGGTGAACAGCTCGATCTGGGCGATGGTCTGGTTCGCGAACGACGACGACATCACGAAGCTCGGGTGGCCCGTGCCGCAGCCCAGGTTCACGAGGCGACCCTTGGCCAGCAGGATGATCTTCTTGCCGTCCGGGAAGGTGATGTGATCAACCTGCGGCTTGATTTCTTCCCACTCGTACTTCTCGATCGACGCGACGTCGATCTCGTTGTCGAAGTGGCCGATGTTGCAGACGATGGCCTGGTCCTTCATCTTGGCCATCGTGTCGTGCGTGATGACGTCCTTGTTGCCGGTGGTCGTCACGAAGATGTCGGCCTTGTCGGCGGCGTATTCCATCGTCACGACCTTGTAGCCTTCCATCGCGGCCTGCAGGGCGTTGATCGGGTCGATCTCGGTGACCCACACCTGGGCCGACAGTGCGCGCAGTGCCTGTGCCGAGCCCTTGCCCACGTCGCCGTAGCCGGCCACGCAAGCCACCTTGCCGGCGATCATCACGTCGGTCGCGCGCTTGATGCCGTCGACCAGCGATTCACGGCAGCCGTACAGGTTGTCGAACTTGCTCTTGGTGACCGAGTCGTTCACGTTGATGGCGCGGAACAGCAGCGTGCCCTTGGCGCTCATCTCGTTCAGGCGGTGCACGCCGGTGGTGGTTTCTTCGGTCACGCCGATGATCTCGGCGGACTTGCGGGTGTACCAGGTGCTGTCGACAGCCAGCTTGGCCTTGATCGCTGCGTACAGGATGCGTTCTTCTTCGCTGGTCGGGTTGGCCAGCACGCTCTGGTCCTTCTCGGCGCGTTGGCCCAGGTGCATCAGCAGCGTGGCGTCGCCGCCGTCGTCCAGGATCATGTTCGGGCCTTCGCCCTTCGAGCCCTTGGGGCCGAAGTCGAAGATGCTGTGGGTGTAGCCCCAGTAGTCTTCGAGCGACTCGCCCTTGATCGCGAACACCGGCGTGCCCGAGGCGGCGATGGCCGCGGCGGCGTGGTCCTGCGTCGAGAAGATGTTGCACGAGGCCCAGCGCACGGTGGCGCCCAGGGCTTGCAGCGTCTCGATCAGCACGGCCGTCTGAATGGTCATGTGCAGCGAGCCCGTGATGCGCGCGCCCTTCAGCGGCTGCGCCTTCGAGAACTCTTCGCGGATGGCCATCAGGCCGGGCATTTCGGTTTCCGCAATGCGGATTTCCTTGCGGCCCCAGGCGGCAAGGGACAGGTCGGCGATCGCCTGGTCGGCGGTCGAAACGGGGGTCGGCTTGAGAACAGCGCTCATGAGAACTCCAAAACTGGTTTGAAAGATGCCACTGCGTACGGGGAAAAGACTCACCGCGAGAACAGCGGGTGAGCGTGGTTGCGATGTGGTCCGAGCCTCACGCCTGATGGCGCTGCAACGCTCCTCGGAACGGCGGATTGTAGACGGGGTGCAAGGCTGAGCCAATCCGGGGGATTTGGGCCGGCATTTGTCAGCCTCAGCGTTGAAGACACCTCTTTTTACGATTTCCCCCGGTTCGGTTCAGGAGCCAGCCGGCTCGCTGCCGAGCCCATCAGACGACAAGAAGAGGGCTCAACATGAGGATGACGAGATATCTCGCGGGTTGTGGACTGGCCGCCTTGCTGGCGGCCTGCGGAGGCGGTGGTGGCGGCGCAGCGGGTGGCGGGCTGCCGCTGGCCAGCGGCGCCGTCCAGCCGGAAGCCAAGGTCGCGGTTGCAGCCGCGACCACCAAGACACTGGACAGCGCCGATGCGCGCAGCGGCACGTACCGCGTGTATGCGGCCAACGGCACGCAGCAGACGCTGTCGGTCGACTTCGACGCCGGCAGCTACACGATGACCGACAACCTCGGCGCGGCGGAATCGGGCACTTTCAGCGAGGACTTCACCGAACCGGGCACTTACGTCTTTGCCAGCAGCCGCGTTGCGGCGGTGGTGAACACGGCGCGCTTCCGCGTGGCGGCGAATGCCATCGTCGGGGCGTTCCCGTTCCAGACGGCGTATTCGAGCCCCGCCACGTACGCGGTGCAGCCTTTCGCGGCCGCGCGCGATTTCGTGACCACCGCATCGCAACTGGACGGCACCTACAACCGGTTCGCCGCCACGCGCAGCCCCGGTGGGCCGGATTCGCAGATGCTCGCAATGCGCATTTCGGGCAGCGGCACGCTGCTGGAGTTCTGCTTCGACAGCGTGATCTACAAGATCGACCTCTGCCCCGCCGCCTCGAAGCGAACGTACACGGTCGCGGCCGGAGCCGACGACGCCTGGGTCGCGACGAACACAGCCAACGCGAACGAAACCGCGAGCTTCCGCATGGCGCGCATCGGCGGACAGAACGTCTACCTGAGCGCGGGCCTCAGCACCACGCCAGCGGTGCAATACCTGCGGATCGCCTTGCCCGATTCCTCGAACTGGCCTGCCACCCGGGGTGTCGGCGCGTCGACCGAAGGCAGTTGGGGCAGCAATGCCATCGACACCGCAAACTCCGTGCGCACGGCCACCAGCCTCGATGGCACCTACGGCAGCCTGACGCTTCCGGTCAGCGGCACCTTCCCGTCGCAGCCCGATGGCATCCGCCTCCTCAATGCCAACGGAACGCGCAAGTACTACGCGATGCAGAACGGCCTGCTGTCCGTGGTGGTCGGCACGCGCAACCCGAACACGCAGGGCTACATCCAGATCAACCTGATCGACACCGGCACCGCACCCGATGCGCGCAACGGCCGCTACAAGGTCTACGCCGGCAACGGCTCGCGGCAGACGCTGGCGCTGAACATGGACAGCCTGCGCTACGAAATGACCGACGACACCGGCGCCACCGCATCCGGCAGCTTCACGGCCGACAGCACCGAAGCCGGCAGCTTCGTCTTCGACAGCAGCCGCATCACCAGCCCGGTGAACACGGCACGCTTTCGCCTCGCGACGGACACGGTGGTCGGCGCATTTCCGTTCGCGGTCGCGCAGGTCACGCCGGCCAGCTACGCGGTGCGTCCGTTCGTCGCCTCGCGTGCATTGGTCAAGGCACAGGCCGATCTCGACGGTGTCTACAACCGTCTGGGCATCAACCTGACGGCCACGGCTGCCGATTCGTCGATCACGCAGATCCAGGTCGCCAACGGCGGCACCGCGCTCTATCTGTGCAACGACAACGTGATCTACCGCATCGACAACTGCCCTGCGGCGTCCGTGCGGACGTACACCGTATCGGCCGGCCCGACCGCTGACACCTGGCACATCGTGAACGTGGCCAATCCCTCCGACAACGGCAACTTCGGCATCGCGCGCATCGGCGGCGACAACGTCTATCTCTCGGCCGGCATCGTGCCTTCGACGCCCACCACCTCGGTGTTCCGCATCGGCCTGCCCGAGCGCACGAACTGGCCCACCATCGTCGCGCGCGGCGGGGCGACCAACGGCAGTTGGGGCAGCACGGCCATCGACGCCACCAGCTACGCGCGCACCCAAGCGCTCCCCGATGGCACCACGGCCACGCTCAATGCGACGCTGGGCTCGATGGGCGCCATCGGCCCGCTCAACCTGCGCGCGGCAACGTTCAGCGGCCCCGCTTACCACTTCGCCAGCCAGAGCAGCAAGCTCTTCGCGATGGTCGGTTCACGCAACCCGGCCACCGCGGGCGCGCTCGAGATCGGCTTGATCGACTGACCGACCGACGCGCCGAGCCCTTCGCGGAAAGGGCCGCAGGCTGCATGCCGCATCGCGCGGCATGCAGCCTTTTTTCTTCCTCATTCAGGGCTAAGTCTGCGGCCTGCACGTTTCGCGAGCGGGACGTACATTGGCCTCCCCCATCGCCCGAAAGCCACCATGCTGCCTTTTCCGCCCCATGCATCCAGAGCCCTGCTCGCCACCGCCCTCGGCCTGAGCGCCGCCATCCTGCCGCTTGCCGCATCGGCCCAAAACGCTGAAACCGTCCGCATCCGCGGCACCCTCGTGCGCGTCGATGCCAGCACGCTCGTCGTGCAGGACCGTGGCGGCGAAGTCGTCTCGCTGGCACGCCCGGCTGACATGGCGGTGTCGGAGGTCTACCGCATCAAGCTGTCCGACATCAAGCGCGGCAGCTTCATCGGCACCGCCGCCATGCCGCAGGCCGATGGCACGCAGAAGGCGCTCGAAGTGGTGGTGTTCCCCGAGGCCGCGCGCGGCACCGGCGAAGGCCATCGCCCATGGGACCTGCTGCCGCAGAGCACCATGACCAACGCCACCGTGGCCGACCTTGCCGCCGCGCCGAAATCGGTGCGCGGCGGACAGCAACTGCGGCTGACCTACAAGGGCGGCGAGAAGACCGTGATCGTGCCGCCCGACGTGCCGGTGGTCACCTTCCGCCCCGGCACCGAGGCCCTGCTGGTGCCCGGCGCCAAGGTGCTGGTGAACGCACAGGAAAAGAACGGCACGCCCACGGCACTGCGCGTGACGGCCGGCCGCAACGGCTTCGCGCCGCCGATGTGATCGGCCATCCAAGGGAAATCCCGCAGGCATTTTTTTCGCTGCGGTGAGCTTGGCCGTGCCGGTGCGGCGTATCGTGGCGAGGGACTTTTGCCGTCCGGCTGGTCCTTGCCATCCACCCGTTCACCCCGCACAGGAGATACCGCACCATGGCCACTGCCAAGAAAGCCGCCGCCAAGAAGACCACTGCCAGCAGCAGTGGCAGCAGCAAGGCGGCAGCCCCCAGCGCCGCCGACATGCTCAACCCGCTGAAGAACCTCAAGGGCATGACCGACCGCCTGCAGGAACTCAACCTGACCGGTGGCGCGGGCAAGCTGCTCGAAAGCGGCCGCAAGGACCTGCAGGCACTGATGCAGGCCAACGAGAAGTCCTACCAAGGCCTGCAGACCGTGGTGCAGCGGCAGACGGAAATGATCAAGAGCGCCATCACCGAATGGCAGGCGGCAGCCAAGGAAATGCCCGGCAAGGACGCCAAGGCCAACCTCGCCAAGCTCGACGAACTGGGCCGCCAGTCGTTCCAGCGCGCCATCGACGACATCAAGGAACTGGCCAACCTCGCCGCCAAGTCGCAGGCCGATGCCTTCGACGTGGTGCGCCAGCGCATCCAATCCAACGTGGACGAAGTGACCAAGCTGCTGCAGCGCAAATAAGCAAGCAAGCCGGCAGCGCCATGACCGCCGTTCCGCACAACATCGAACATCGCACGCCCGTCAACGGCGTTTCGCTCGCGTGGGACAGCTTCGGCGACCCTGGCGCGCCACCGCTGGTCCTCATCATGGGCCTCGGTGCTCAGATGGTTGCGTGGGACGACGCGTTCTGCGCCCGCCTTGCGCAGGCGGGCGGGCACCGGGTGATCCGCTTCGACAACCGCGACATCGGCCACTCGACGCACCTCTCGCACCTCGGCGTGCCCGACATCCAGGCGCTGATGCTGCAGGCCGTGGCGGGCAAGCCGCTGCAGGCGCCCTACACGCTGCGCGACATGGCCAACGACTGCGTCGGCCTGCTCGACGCGCTGAAGATCGAGCGCGCGCACATCGTCGGCGCCTCGATGGGCGGTGCCATCGGGCAGGAGCTGGCGATCCATCATCCGCAGCGGATGCATTCGTTCACCAGCATCATGTCGACCACCGGCAGCCCGGGCCTGCCGCCGCCCACACCCGAGGCGATGGCGGTGCTGTTCACGCCCTCGCCCACCACCTTCGAGGCCTACCTGCCGCACTACGCCAAGGTGTGGCGCGTGCTGCGCGGCCCCGACGCCTTTCCGCTCGACGAGGCACGCGATGCCGAGCGCGCGCAGCTCACCTTCCTGCGCGGGCTCAACCCGGCCGGCGTGGCGCGCCAGCTGGCGGCGATCTTCGCGTCGGGCAACCGCAAGCCGGCGCTGCGCGACGTGCGCGTGCCCACGCTGGTGATCCACGGCGACGCCGACCCGCTGGTGCCGGTGGAATGCGGCGTCGACGTGGCCGACGCCATTTCCGGCGCGCGGCTGCTGCGCATTCCGCGCATGGGCCACGCGCTGCCGATCTCGATGTGGCCACAGATCATCGACGCCATCGCCGCGCACACGGCGCAGCGCCGCGATCACTGACGACGGGGCTTCCAGCCATGACCCAGTTCTCGTCCCTCGACCCCATGGCCATCTGGCGCGAGCTCACGGCCCAGTGGGAGAAAAACACCAACGAGTTCGCCAACGAAACCATGGCCTCGGACCCGTTCCGGCAGGGCATGCATGGCGGCATGAACGCCTCGCTGACGGCGCAAAAGACGCTGGGCGAGCTGATGGCGCGCTACCTCACGCTGCTGAACCTGCCGACGCGCGCCGACATCCAGGCGCTGGGCGAGCAGTTGCAGCGCATCGACGATCACCTGGCGGACATCCGCCGCGCGATGGAAGGCGGCCGCAGCCCGGCAGCCAGTGCAACGGCCACCGCGCCGCCCATCAAGCCGCGCCGCACGAAACAGCCGCCGGCCGCGCCACAACCCACCGCGGCGGCGAAAGCGCCAGCCCGGAAGCGCCCCGCCGGAAAGCGCACGCGATGAGTTCCCTCGCCGATCTCGCCCTGCCCGACATCGGCGCAGAAATCGAGCGTGCGATCCAGCGCAACATCAAGGGCCTCGACTTCCTCACTTCCACCGCACCGGCCGTCGGCCAGACGCCGAAAGATGAAATCCATCGCCGCGGCACCCTGAGCCTGTACCACTACCGCCCGCTGGTCGACGAGATCTACCGCGTGCCCGTGCTGATGGTGATGGCCACCACCAACCGCGCCTACATCTTCGACCTCGCGCCGGGCCAGAGCATGGTCGAGTACCTGCTTCTCAAGGGCTACGACGTCTACGTGATGGACTGGAATGCGCCACGCCCCGACGAGAAGCGCCTGCGCATCGAAGACTACGTGCTCGACTTCATTCCCGATTCCATCCGCCGCGTGCAGGAAGACTCGGGCGAGGAAGACGTGACCATCGCCGGCTATTGCATGGGCGGCGTGCTCTCGACCCTCTATGCGGCGCTGCACCCCGGCGGCCCGATGAAGAACCTTGCGCTCTTCACCACGCCCATCGACTTCAGCCGCATGAAGCTCTTTCATGCATGGTCCGACCGGCGTTATTTCGACGTCGACCGGCTGATCGACACCGTGGGCAACGTGCCGCCCGAGATGCTGTTCGCCTCCTTCGACATGCTGCGCCCCGCGGGCCGCAGCGCGGGCGTGGTGCAGCTCTGGGACAACATGGCCAACGACGAGTTCGTGAAGTCGTACCGCATGTTCGACCGCTGGGGCAACGAGATGCTGCCGCTGGCCGGCGAGTACTTCCGCCAGACCGTGAAAGAGCTGATGTGGGACAACAAGCTCTACAAGAACGAACTGGTACTGGGCGGCCGCAAGGTGCTGCTGAAGAACATCAAGGTGCCCGTGCTGCATGCGCTCGCGCAGCACGACCACATCGTGCCGTACGAGGCCGGCCAGCCGCTCATTGCCAACATCGGCTCGACCGACAAGGAAGAGGTGGTGCTCAAGGGCGGCCACGTCAGCCTGGCCGCGGGCACCAACGCCGTGCGCCGGCTGTGGCCCAAACTCGACGAATGGCTTGGAGTGCGATCGACATGACCATCACCGCCGTTTCCGACACTTTCTCGCGCACCTATCCGCGCAGCGTGGTGACCAGTGAAGGCAACATCGTCCTGCGCCTGATGGCCGCCGACGACGCGCCCGCCGTGCTGGCCTTTGCACAGGCCCTGCCCGCGCACGACCTGCTCTTTCTGCCGCGCGACATCACGCAGCCCAAGGTGATGAACGCCTGGGTGCGCGCCATCGAGCGCGGCGACATCGACAGCCTGCTGGCCGTGCGCGGCGATGCGGTGCTCGCCTGTGCGGCGGTGATCCGCGATCCGCACTCGTGGTCCAGCCACGTGGCCGAGCTGCGCGTGCTGGCCGCGCCCGAGTTGCGCGGCAGCGGCATGGGCCACCGGCTCGCGCGGGAAGTCTGCGCGCTGGCCATCGAACGCGGCGCCGAAAAACTCGTCGCGCGCATGACCGTCGACCAACGCAGCGCCATCGCCGTCTTCCAGGCCCTGGGCTTTCGCCCCGAGGCGCTGTTGAGCAAGCACGTGAAAGACCGGCAGGGCGTGACGCACGACCTCGTGGTGCTGAGCCACGACGTGGCCCGGTTCGAGGCGCAGATGCGGGCGTACGGGATGACGGAGGCTTTCTAGAGGATCGACAAAGACAAATGCGCGGTTTTTTGTTGCCAAAAGCGTTCAGAAATTAGCGTCTAAAGCTACGATCCATCGGTGCCCGGAGGGGGCGCGAGATCGGTGCGCATTGCACCGGTGAGAGCGGATCGGAGAAAAAGCAATGAAGACGACATTTGCCGTGCTGTGGAGCACGGTTGTTCTGTGCCTCGGCCTGACGGCGTGCGGCGGGAGTGGAGGAAGTGGCGGCGGGAACGGCATCGCCGCGCCAATGGCCGCCGATGCCAGCGGGCTTGCCCTTCCAGATTCGCCGGCGCTTCGGGCACCGGGCGGCGAAGAGGCGCCGTCTCTGACGGCCCAGGCGGCAACGAGCCCAGCCCTGGACGCACAAGCCATCACCGCGCGCCTGAACGCCGAGGATGCGCGCAACGGCCTGTATTACGTCTATGCCGCGAACGGCACCAACGGCACACGACAAAAGCTGCGCATCAACTTCGACACCAAGAGCTACACGCTGACCGACAACCTGGGCGAAGCGACGTCCGGGATCTTCGGCGAAGACCCGGGCGAGCCGGGCACCTATCTCTTCGCGAGCAGCCGCATCACCGGCGCGGTGAACACGGCGCGCTTTCGCATTGCCGCCGATGCCATCGTCGGCGCGTTCCCATTCGAGAAGCCGTGGTCGAACCCGGTCAGCTACCAGATCACCTCCTTCATCGCGGCACGCGCCTTCGTCACCGACCCCGCGCAGCTCGACGGTGAATACAACCGCCTGGGCATCAGCCTCAACAGCGACGGCAGCGCCGACTCGCAGATCGTCCCGATGCTCATCTCGGGCAAGGGCACGCGTTTGATGATGTGCTTCGATAGCGCGATCAACCAGCCAGAAGCTTGTCCGCTCGAATCGCGGCGCGTCTACACGATCACGCCAGGAGCCGATTTCGTCTGGACCGGCACCAACGTCAACGCGCCCACCGACGTGCTGGGGTTCCGAATGGCACGCATCGGCGGGCAGAACGTGGCGCTCCTTGGAGGCAGCAGTCCCACGGCCCCCGACGTGCGGCCCTTCCGCATCGCACTGCGCGACCTGACCACGTGGCCCACGGCGCGCTACGTCGGCAGTTCCTCGGACGGCCGCTGGGGCACAAACCTCCTTGGGCCCACTAGTACTTCGCGCACCAGCTTCGATGCGACGGGAACCTCCACCACCCTTGCCCTGCCGGTGAACGACGTCGACCCCAGGATGCCCCAAGGCATACGGCTGATCAACGGCAGCGGCGTGGACAAGTATTTCGCGACCCAGAACGGCACGCTGGCAGTGATCGTCGGCGCACGCAATCCTGGCACGCAGGGCTATATCCAGATCGGCCTGTTCAAGGACAACGGCGGTGTCGACCCGCGAAGCGGCAGCTACGAGGCTTACTCCGCACAACGCGATCCGGTGAAGCTGACGCTCGATTTCGATGCCGGCACCTACCAGATGAACGAAGCCTTCCAACAAACCAGCAGCGGCACGTTCAGTGCCGACCCCTCCGATCCCGGCACCTATGTCTTTGCCAGCCCGCGCATCGCGGGAGTCGTGAACACGGCGAGGTTTCGGGTAACCGACGACGCGATCGTCGGTGCGTTCCCGTTCTATGTGAGCGCGCTCGCCACGCCGCAACACCAGGTCCAGCCCTTCGTCGCGGCGCGCAACCTGGTCACGAGCCAAGCCGATCTGCCGGGCAGCTATGACCTCATCGTGGCCGGCACGCCTGCAGCCCTCGCACCCCGCTATCTGTCGTCCAACATTGCACGGGTGGTCATCGGGCCGGACGGCGCTCTGACGAAGATCTGCAGGTTGACCCCGGTCACGACCTGCGCCGAGGAAGCATCGCCGGGCGCCTTCGTGGTGTCCACCATATCGAACCAGTGGTACCTGTTCTCGGGAGGCGGCTCGGCGCTCTTCACCTTCGTCGTGGCAAACGTGGGGAGCCGCAAGATCATGCTGGCATTCGGCCGGCAGTCTTACGGGAGCGACGACAAACTCGGCTCCTACCTGCTCCTGGGGCCACGCCAACCCACCACCGGCTCCGCCACGTGGCTCAGCGGCGCAGTGCACAGCTACTCGAGCGCGGGCGAACTGGGCGCACTGGTTACCGGCCCATCGAGCTATGCGGGCCCCTACCAGCGAGCCGATGGCACGACGGTACCGTTCGCACTGACGCTCAGCCCCGTGACGAACAACGGGCAGGTCATGACCGGTACCGATGCCAGTGGCACGCCGTTCCTCGCGATCAACGACGGCCGCTTCGTGTTCGCAATGCCATCAAACGGCGATGCGAGCCAGTTGCACATCGGCCTGATGAACTGACTCGAGGGATCGACGCAATCGACCCCGGCGGGGGCGGCCGGAGATGCGTCCTTCTAAAATCGGGTGATTCCCCCGCAGATTGCCCACCTTGTCTTTTGTCTCAGAAACCCGCCGCCGTCGCACCTTCGCGATCATTTCCCACCCTGACGCCGGCAAGACCACGCTGACCGAAAAGCTGCTGCTTTTCTCCGGCGCGATCCAGATCGCCGGCTCGGTCAAGGCGCGCAAGGCTTCGCGCCATGCCACGTCCGACTGGATGGAAATCGAAAAGCAGCGCGGCATCTCGGTGGCCTCGTCGGTCATGCAGATGCTGTACCGCGACCACGTCATCAACCTGCTCGACACGCCCGGCCACAAGGACTTCTCGGAAGACACCTACCGCGTGCTCACCGCCGTCGACTCGGCCCTGATGGTGATCGATGCCGCGAACGGCGTGGAAGCGCAGACGCGGCGCCTCATCGAGGTCTGCCGCCAGCGCGACACGCCCATCATCACCTTCGTCAACAAGATGGACCGCGAAGTGCGCGAACCGCTGGACATCCTGGACGAGGTCGAGCGCGAGCTCGGCATGCCCTGCGTGCCCATGACCTGGCCCGTGGGCCAGGGCAAGACTTTCCGCGGGATCATGAACCTGCGTACGCAGACGATGACGGTGTTCGAGTCGGGCAGCGAGCGGCTGCCGCAAGACTTCGAGACCATTCCGCTGTCGGACCGTGAAACGCTGGTCAAGCGCTTCGGCGCCGACTTCGAGACCGCCATGGACAGCATGGAACTCGCCACCGGCGCATCGCCCACCTGGGACCGCGAAGCCTTCCTCGCCGGCAAGCAGACGCCGGTGTTCTTCGGCTCGGGCGTGAACAACTTCGGCGTGATGGAAGTGCTCGACGCGCTGGTCGACCTGGCGCCCTCGCCGCAGTCGCGCACCAGCACCACGCTGGTCAACCGCCAGCCGGTGGTCAAGGAGATCCAGCCCGAGGACAAGGACTTCGCGGGCGTGGTCTTCAAGGTGCAGGCCAACATGGACGCCAACCACCGCGACCGCATCGCCTTCGTGCGCATGGCCTCGGGCAAGTACACGCCGGGCATGAAGCTGAAGGTGCAGCGCACGTCGAAAGAGCTGCGCCCCACCAGCGTCGTGACCTTCATGAGCCAGCGCCGCGAGGCGGTCGAAGAGGCCTATGCGGGCGACATCGTGGGCTTTACCACCCACGGCGGCGTGCAGCTGGGCGACACCATCACCGATGGCGCGAGCCTGCAGTTCACCGGGCTGCCATTCTTCGCACCCGAGCTGTTCATGACGGTGATTTTGAAGAACCCTCTGCGCACCAAGCAGCTTCAGCAGGGCCTGGCCCAGCTGGGCGAAGAAGGTGCGATCCAGGTGTTCCGCCCCGAAGTCGGCGGGCCGATGCTGCTGGGCGCGGTCGGCCAGCTGCAGTTCGAAGTGGTGCAGCACCGCCTGAAGGCCGAGTACGACGCCGACGTGCGGCTCGAAGGCTGCCAGTACACGGGCGCGCGCTGGATCACGGCCGACACACCGGCCGAGCTGCGCGAGTTCGTCAACGCGTATCCGGTGCGCATGGCCAAGGATGCGGCCGACACGCTGGCCTTCTTGTGCACCTCGCCGTACGACGTGCGGCTGGCGCAGGAGCGGTTCCCGAAGATCCATTTCCATCCGCTGCGGGAGCACGCGGGGCTGGCACTGCAGAGCGCCGGCTGAGCAGGTGTCGGGCGGGCGGCGCACCAGACTGTGAATTCGCATAGTCCCCACGCAGAGTAGGCCTTCCCGGTTACGATTGGCGACATAAAACATCGCAGTCTCGCAAGGCTGCGACAGATCGTCGATTTACACGCGGGGGGAGACTGATGTTCGCTGTCGGTTGGTCGAAGTCGCTGTCGAGTGCAGCGCTTGTGTGTCTGGTTCTTTCGGGCTGCGGCGGTGGCGGCGGTGGAGGGAGTTCAATCGGTTCGGGAGGCGCCTCATCCGGGGCACTCGGCCTTGGCAAATCAGCCGGATCCGATGTGATGCTCCAGGCAGCCGGCGACGAGCCGGCGCCTTCGTTCTCGGCGCAGATCGGCGACAACGCCGGCCCGAACCTGTCGGGTGCCCAAGCCCGGCTCGACGCCCCGGACCCACGAAACGGCAGCTACGCGGTCTATGCGGCCAACGGGACGCAACTGGCTCTGTCCATCGACATGAACGCGAAGCGCTACACGATGACCGACCCCGCAGGGGAATCGGTATCGGGCGCCTTTACCGAAGATTTCACCGAACCCGGCACCTACGTCTTCGACATCGCGCGCGTTCCCGCCGCCGTGAACCTGGCGCGCTTCCGCATCACGGCCGATGCCGTGGTCGGTCAGTTCCCGTTTGCGAACGCCTATTCGAACCCCGCAACCTACGCGGTGCAGCCCTTTGTCGCAGCACGCGCCTTCGTGACGGCCGGCGCAGCGGTGGACGGCGTCTACAACCGCCTGGGCATCAGCCACAACCGCGACGGCAGCGTCGACTCCCAGGCCGTGCCGATTCGCATCTCCGGCACCGGCACGTTGCTCGACATGTGCTTTGACAACACAATCTACACGATCGATGCCTGCCCCACGGGTTCGAAGCGTTCCTACTCGCTGGCCATCGACGCCAACTCGAAGTGGACCGGCACCAACGTCACCAACCCTGACGACAAGATCGGCTTCCGTGTGGCCCTCATCAACGGCCAGAACATCTACCTCTCGGCTGGCTCCAGCACGCTCGATCCCGACACCCAGGTCTTCCGCCTGGCCGTGCCGGAGTCGTCCAGCTGGCCGGCCGTCACGACGCGCGGCGGCTCCACGATGGGCACCTGGGGAAGAACGACCCTGGACACCACCACCTACGTGCGCGCGGCCTCGTACGCGGAAGACAACTACAAGACCCTGAGCCTGCCCGTGACCCCGCTGGCATCGGGGCCAGAAGGCATCCGGGTGGTGACCAACGACACCGAGAAGTACCACATCGTGCAGGGCGCAGGGCTGGCGATCGTGGCCGGCTTCCGCACCATCGCAAGCACCGTGGGCTACATCGCCTTCGGGCTGGTCGACAGCGGTTCGCCGGGCGACCAGCGTAACGGCCGCTACAAGGTCTTCGCCACCAATGGCACGCAGCAGACGCTGCGGATCAACCTGGACACGAAGCGCTACGAAATGACCGACAACACGGGCGCGACCGTGGCCGGGGCAATTGCGGACGACAGCGCGGAAACCGGCACATATATCTTCGCAACGGGCCGGGTCACCAACAACCCGTACAACACGGCACGCTTCCGGGTCTCCGGCGATGCGGTCGTCGGTGGGTTCCCGTTCGTCGCAGCATTCGCGGGTCCGGGGATCTACGCAGTGAAGCCTTTCATTGCAGCCCGGAGCTTCGTCACCCGCGCGGCGGATCTGGATGGCACCTATAACCAGTTGGCCGTGACGCAAAGCGCCGCGGGCACGGACTCATCCATCACGACGCTCAAGCTCCAGGGTGCAGGCACGGGCATGGTCCTGTGCAACAGCAATGTGATCTTGGCCATCGATGCGTGCCCGGCCGGGTCCCAGGTCGCGTACTCCGTCGGCTGGGACGCTGCCAATGCGCGCTGGCTGGCGATCCGGCTCGACAACCCGGACCCGAACCAGGGCCAGGTCTTCCATATGGCGCGTATCGGTGGCCAGAACATCCAGTTGCGCGGTGCGTTCGGCGCCAGTCAGGCCAGCACGATCTTTCGTATCGGGCTGCCCGAGTCGGCATCGTGGCCTTCGGTCACGGCGCATGGCCACTCCACCGACGGTGCATGGGGTTCCTCCGTGCTGAATGCCAACCTGAACGAGCGCACGAGCACCAACGTGAACGGCGGCGTCGGGACACTGAGCCTCCCCGTGAGCATGATTGGCGGCCCAACGGCACTGCGCAGCGTGAACGGCTTCGGGACCAACAAGTACTTCGAAGCCAGGTCGTCCGGCCTCAGTGTGCTGATTGGCGCGCGCACCAACGTCAATACCCAGGGTTACATGCAGCTCAACCTGGTGGATTGAAGAAGGTCGGAAAAAGGACTCAGCTGCCCGTCGACGCATAGCGCCGCAGCCCCAGCCGCCACACACCGAAGGCGGCCGCCAGAAACACGAAGCCCGCGAGCGGCGACACCATGCCCACCCACCCCGGCGCGCCGAGCGGATCGGTCTTGCCGAGGATGGCCAGCGCCGGGTAATAGGCGACGCAGGCCAACGGCACGGCAAAGGTCAGCACGCGGCGGAACCAGTTCGCGTACAGCGCCAGCGGGTACTGCGCCGCCTGCACGCCGCCATAAGTCAGCACGTTGGCAATCTCCAGGCTCTCGACGGTCCAGAACGCGAGCGTGCCCTGCAGTACCAGGATGCCGAGGAACAGCGCGATGCCGCCGGCCAGCGCGAACAGCGCCACCGCCACCGTGGCGGGCGTCCACGCGATGTGCGCCTGGTACGTGGCGAACACCAGCACGCCCACGCCCTGCAGCAGCCGGCCCATGCGGCTGATGCGGAAGTCGTGCCCCATCAATTGCAGCGCGAGCGGCCGCGGGCGCAGCAGCAGGCGGTCGAAGGCGCCGGTGCGCAGGAACTCGGTGCCGAGCACGTCGAAGCCGCGCCCCAATGCATCGGCGATGGCGAACATGCAGTTCACCAGTCCATAGAAAAGCGCCACCTCGCCGATGCCCCAGCCCTGCACCTCGCCGAAGCGGTGGAACAGCGCCCAGACGGCGACCACCTCGATGCCGGAGCCCAGGAACTGGCCGAGGGTCAGCAGCAGCGCGGACGCGGGATAGCGCGCCTGGCCGCCGACGGAAGCGCCGACGAGCCGAAAGAAAATAGGCAACGCGCCCATGTCAGCGGCTCCGCCTTGCGGGGTGTTGCGAGCCCCGCCCCGCTCGACAAGCACATGGAGCAGAAAGAGAAATGCGGGCGTCCACCCTAGCCTCCCTGGATCTGAAGACTGCGCATCGTGCGGCCCATCGTGAAACGGCCCAGCGTGACCAGCACGGCGATCCAGAAGCACTGCAGCCCCAGTCCGCCCACCGCATGCCAGCCGCTCAGCTGCCCGAAGTACAGGCGCGCCGGAATGTCCATCAGCCCGGCCAACGGCTGGATCAACAGCGCGGTCTGCCAGCCATCCGGCAGCAGCGCGAGCGGCAGCAGGTTGCCCGAGAACACGATGACCACGGGCGTCGCCACCGCACTGATGCCGCGCTCGTTCAGCGCAGCGGTGGCGGCCACGTTGAGCAGCATCACCATCGCCGTCGAGAGCAGCAGCGCCAGCACCATCGAGAGCAGGAAGGCGACGCCGGCCCCCGCGCTCGCCGGCAGCTGCCAGGCCCAGTCGCCCAGGCCCATCAGCGGCAGCGCCATCGCGGCGAAGGCGGCCATGAGCGCCACGCGCGGCAGCAACCGCGCGGCGATCCAGCCGGCACTGCGCGCGAACCACAGCGCGTAGGCGTCCACGGGTCGCAGGCGGTCATAAGCGACCGCGCCGGTGCGCACGGCCTGACCCACTTCGGGATCGCCGAGCCATGGCAGCAGCACCAGCAGGCCTTGCGCGAGCCAGGTGTAGGTGATGGCCTGCGCAAGCGACATCTGCGAACCGGCGCCCGCGATGGCGGTCCCGCCATAGAACGCGGCGAACACCATCACCTTGATGCCGCCCCACCAGCATTGCGTGGCAAAGCCCGCGAGGGCGGCCGTGCGGTACTGCAGCATCTGCAGGAAGCGCGAGGCAAAGGCCGCGATGTAGGGGCGCGCCACGTCGCGCGAGTGGCTCATTGCACCGCCCCCATGCTTCGCGCCTGCGCCGCGCTCATGCCTCGGCCGCTCCGTGCATGGCGTAGAAACGCGCGATCACGGCCTCGATGGCCATGCCTTCAAGGCGCAGGTCTTCCACCGGATGCTCGGCCGCAATGCGCGCGATCAGGGCCGGTGCCGTGGTCACGGCGGGGTCGAAGTCAAGCACCAATGTCTGGCCGTCTCGCGATTGCACGGTGGCCCCCGGCACCTGCGTGGGCAGCGTGGCGCCTTGCGCAAAATCGACCACCAGCCGGCGCTCGGCCATCACCTGCGCGCGCAGCGCCTCGACGGGGCTGTCGGCCAGCACGCGGCCATGGCCAATGACGATCACGCGCCGCGCGAGCGCCTCGATGTCGTGCATGTCGTGCGTGGTCAGCAGCACGGTGGTGCCGCGCTCGCGGTTGGCGCGCCGCACGAAGTCGCGCACCGCCAGCTTCGACGGCGCATCGAGGCCGATGGTCGGCTCGTCGAGAAAAAGAATGTCGGGCTCGTGCAGCAGCGCAGCCGCGATTTCCGCGCGCATGCGCTGGCCCAGCGACAGTTGCCGCACCGGCTGGTCGAGCACGCGCTCCAGGTTCAGCAGCGCGACCAGTTCGTCGCGCGTGCGGCGGTAGCGCTGCGGGTCGACGCGGTAGATGTCGCGCAGCAGGTCGAAGCCGTCGCCCACGGGCAGGTCCCACCACAGTTGCGTGCGCTGGCCGAACACCACGCCGATGCGCCCGACGTGCCGCTCGCGATCCTTGAAGGGGTCGTGGCCGTCGATCTCCACGCGGCCGCCATCGGGCCGCAGGATGCCCGAAAGGATCTTGATGGTGGTGGACTTGCCCGCGCCGTTCGGCCCGATAAGGCCCAGCAGTTCGCCGCGCTCGAGCGAGAAAGACACGCCCGACAGCGCCTCCACCGTGCGATGGCGGCGCTGCACGAGCCCGCGCAGCGCGCCCATCACGCCGGGGTCGCGCTCGGAGATGCGGTAGGTCTTGCGGAGTTGGTCGACGAGGATGTGAGGCATGGCGTGCGCCGCGCCGGCCTTCTTGAATGAATGTGGAATGCGCGGCGGGGGCGGGATGCTACACGAAACGACAAAAGCCGCCCGGTACGATCACGGCCCCTTCAGAGATTCCTTGCCATGCCCGCGTCGTCCTCCCTGCCTTCCTCGCCGAACCACCTGCTGCCGCTGACCCGATGGGCCGCGCCGGCACGCAGCGCGCTCATTGGCGTGTTCACCGACATCGACGACACGCTGACCACCGACGGCGCGATCACGCCCGATGCGCTGCAGGCGCTGGCCGATCTGAAAACGGCGGGCTTGGCCGTGGTGGCCATCACGGGCAGGCCGGTCGGCTGGAGCCTGCCGTTCGTGAACACCTGGCCGGTCGATGCCATCGTGGCCGAAAACGGCGCGGTTGCGCTGCTGCCCACAGCCGGCGGACAGGTCGAGAAGCGCTACCAGCAAGACGCCGCCACCCGCGCCACCCACTTCGCGCGCATGCAGGCCGTGCTGGCGCGCATCGAGCGCGAGGTTCCCGGTGCCGCGCGCGCCACCGACTCGCCCGGCCGCGAAACCGACATCGCCATCGACCACAGCGAGTTCGTGCAGTTGAGCGAAGAAACCATCGCGCAGGTCGTGGCGCTGATGCGCAGCGAAGGCATGCACGCCACGGTGAGCAGCATCCACATCAACGGCTGGTACGGCGACAACGACAAGCTCGAAGGCGCGCGCTGGATCGTGCGCGAGCTCTGGGGTCGCACGCTCGACGACGAGATGGACCGCTGGGCCTACGTGGGCGATTCCACCAATGACCAGCTGATGTTTCGCAGCTTCGCCAGCAGCATCGGCGTGGCGAACGTCGCGCGCTTCGTGCCGCACCTGGAACACCTGCCGCGCTACGTGACGGCGGGCGAGCGTGGCGCGGGCTTTGCCGAAGTGGCGCGCGCGATCCTCTCGGCCCGCCTTACCCGTTGACCGGCAGGCGATTGCGCCGCAGCACGGCCCACTGGCCCCACGCACCCACGACGGCAATCACGATCAGCACGGCCGCATAGCCTTCCACCGTTGCCAGCAGGCCGAGCGGCTTGACGAGGAAGCCCGCCAGCATCGCCGGCAGGCTGAACGCGAGATAGCTCACCACGAAGATCGCCGCGAACAGCTCGCCGCGCTCATGCGATTGCGCCAGGGGCGCGAGCGTCTGCACCAGCGCCGAGAACGCACCGCCGAAGCCGACGCCCGCCACCGCGGTGCCGACGAAGAACAGCGCGAGCGAACGCGTGGCCAGCGACACCAGCAGCAGCGCAATGCCCAGCGCGATGCTCGCCATGCCGACGATGGCCGGCCGGGGCGCCGCAAGGCGGCCGAGCAGCGTGGGGGCGATCGCGCCCACGCCCGAGAGCACCGCCACGGTAAGGCCGTTGACCACGCCGTTGTCGATGTCGAACACGTGCAGCATCAGCGAAGGCGCGAGCGACAGAAACAGCCCGCCCAGCGCCCACACCACCACGAACACCGGCAACCCGCGCGCGAACTCGGCGCGCGCCTTCACGGGAATCGACACCCGCGGCACCAGCGAAGCCAGCGCGCCGGCACGCGGCGTGACCGTCTCGGGCATCCACGACACCACCACTGCGCCGGCCGCGAACACGGCCACCAGCGCGCCGAACACCAGCACCACCGGCAGGCCCGTGAACTTGACGGCCATGCCCGTCAGCAAGGCGCCGACCGCGAGCCCGGCCAGCGGCGAGACGCTGGTGATCAGCGCGCCCAACCGCTTGCGCGAGGCCGGCGCAGCCTCGACCACGGCCGCGCTCAACGCGCCGCTCGCCACGCCCGTGGCAATGCCCTGCACGACGCGCGCAACGATCAGCCCGCCGATGTCGTGCGCCCACAGGAAGAGCCCCATCGCCACCGCCTGCAGCACCAGCGCAGCCAGCACCACGGGCCGCCGGCCGATGTGGTCCGACAGCGAGCCCGCCACCAGCAACGAGATCAGCAGCGCAATCGCGTAGACCGCAAAGGCCACCGTGAGCATCGACGACGAAAAGCCCCAGGCATGCTGGAACACCACGAACAACGGCGACGGCGCGGCGGCCGCGAAGAAGAACGCGAAGAGCACCGCGGCCAGCAACGGAAAGGCCACGCCGGCCGGCAGGCGCCGGGGCTTGGCGCGGGCGGCGACCGCAGCGGTGACAACAGCCAGTTCGGGGCAATTGGATGGCATGGCAGATCCTTAACGCAACTTTTTTAGCTTTTGCGATTCTAGACCTGCATCCCTTCTAAAGCAAATATCTTTGCGTTAAAGTCCAAACATGAACGACGTTGCCCTTCCCAACAAGCGCCCTGGCGGCCGCAGTGCACAGGTTCAGACGCTGGTGCGCACCGCCCTCGAAGAGCTGGTGGCCGAACAGGGGCGCGAGCGCGTCACCGTGCCGGCCGTGGCCGAGCGCGCGGGTGTGAGCGCGTCCAGCATCTACCGTCGTTGGGGCGATCTGGCGGGGCTGCTGGCCGAAACGGCCACGCACAAGCTGGACCCGAACCGGCCGCTGCCCGACACCGGCGCACTGCGCAAAGACCTCGAGACCTGGGCACGAGAACTCATCGTGCACCTCTCGCACCCGTGCAACACCTCGCTGCTGAAAGCCGCGGCCGCACTGGCCAACGGCGGCTCGGACACCGACTGTTTGCGCAACCGCCGCAAGGAAGCGCTCGCACTGGTCGAACAGGCGCGTGCTCGCGGAGAACGCGCGCCAGCGCCTGAGCAGGTGATCGACCACCTGATCGCGCCCATCGTTTTTCGTCTGGTGTTCGGCGGCGATCCGGTGAAGCCGGCGCTGGCGAGGCGGCTGGTGGACGAACTGTTCGCGATCAGTTCGTCTTGACTTCCTTCGCCAGCCCGAGCGTCTCGATCACGGCCTTCTCGCGCACCACCGTGTCCTGCGCGAACTTGGTGTACGTCGCCGAGCTCATGTAGTTCGGCAGCATGTCGTAGCGGCCCAGCGAGGCCACGTAGCTCGGCTCTTCCATCGCCTGCTTGAAGGCGTCGTGCAGCTTCTTCACCACCTCGGGCGGCGTGCCCTTGGGGGCGCCGATGCCGAAGGGCGAGTTCTGCACCACGTCGTAACCCAGCTCCTTCAGCGTGGGCGCATCGGGGAACTTGGCCAGGCGCTTGTCGCCCCAGGTGTTCAGCACGCGCAGCTTGCCCGCCTCGACCTGCGGCGCGAAGCCGGTGCTGTCGGCCGCTGCCATCAGCTGGCCGCTGACCAACGCGAGCATCAGGTCGGCGCTGCCCTTGTAGGGCACGTGCTGCAGCTCGATGCCGGCCTTCTGCGCCACGATCTCGGTCGTCAGGTGCGGGCTGGTCAGCGTGCCGGTCGAGCCGTAGGTGAGCTTGCCGGGGTTGGCCTTGGCATAGGCAACGAAGTCGGCCCAGGTCTTGAACGGGCTGTTGGCCGGCACCACGATGCCGAAGGCGTAGCCCGTCACGTTCAGCACGTAGGTGATGTCCTTGAGCGGGTCCCAGTTGATCTTGGTGGTGTAGCCCAGGCGGAACACGCCGAGCGGGATCTGCGCGACGGTGTAGCCGTCGGGCTGCGAGGTCTGCAGCGCCTGCGCGGGCAGCGTGCCGCCGGCACCGGGCTTGTTGTCGATGATGACGGGCTGGCCGAGGATCTTGCTCGCGTTGTCGGACAGCTGGCGCATCGTGATGTCGGTCGGGCCGCCTGCCGGGAAGGCAATGACCAGCTTGATGGGCTTGGCGGGAAAGCCCTGCGCAAGTGCCGCCAGTGAAGAAGCGAAGCCGCACGCGGCGAGCGTGGCGGCACGAAGGAATGATGAGCGGCGGAGCATGGCTGACTGGATCCTGACTTTGGAAAGCGCCGATTGGGCCCCGCCCGGTGGGCGAAGGCAATCGGGGCTCCCCTGATTTCCTGGGGAAATCAGGGCCATTCGGGCCGCCGGCGGCGCGCTTGCGTCAGCACGAACCGTGGCTATGCCTGCTCGAACCCCTGGAGCACGTTGACCGCGTTGATGCCGACCTCTTCCACCGCGTAGCCGCCCTCGAACACGAACACCGTCGGCAGGCCGGCGCGCGCCAGGTCTTCGCCCATGCGCAGGTAGTCGTCGCTCTTGAGCTTGAAGCCGGAGATCGGGTCGCCCTCGAAGGTGTCGACGCCGAGCGAGACCACGAGCGCGCCCGCCTTCACCTCTGCGATGCGATCGAGCGCGGTCTTCAGCGCGACGCGCCAGACCGTGAAATCGGTGCCGCGCGGCAGCGGCAGGTTGTGGTTGAAGCCTTCGCCCGTTCCGGCACCGCGCTCGTCGGCATGGCCGAGGTAGTACGGGTAGTCGGTCAGCGGATCGCCGTGCAGGCTGGCGAAGTGCACATCGCTGCGGTCGTAGAAGATGGCCTGCGTGCCGTTGCCGTGGTGGTAGTCCACGTCGAGCACGGCCACACGCGCCACGCCCGCATCGCGCAGCGCCTGCGCCGCGACGGCCGCGTTGTTGACGAAGCAGTAGCCGCCGAAAAAGTCGGCCCCCGCATGGTGGCCCGGCGGCCGCGTGAGCGCGAAGGCCGCGCGTTCGCCACCGATGACGCGTTGCGCCGCCGTCCACGCACAGGCCGCACCGTGGCGCGCGGCCGCCCAGCTGCCGGCCATCAACGGCGTGCCCGCATCGAACGAGAACAGCCCCAGGCGCGCCGGAAAGCTCTTCGGCAACACGTCGCTGCGCATGCCGCGCGTGGGCCAGTACGAGGGCAAGGCATCGCGCGACACGTTGGCCGGATCGAGCGCCACCCATTCCTCCCAGGCGTGCGCGACGAAGTCGAGGTAGCGCGGCGCATGCACCTTGGCGAGCAATGCGTCATCGAAGGCATCGGGCGCCTGCAGCACGCCGAGCTTGCGGCGCTCCAGCTCCTGCCTCACGTGGTCGACGCGCGCGGGCACCTCGAAGCACGGCACGAGTTCGCCGCGGAACATTTCGACTTTGCCCTGATGAAGCGAATGCCGGTCGTTGTAGATGGTGAGCATGAAGAAGAAAGGCGTGATCGACGATGCCGCAGATCATGCCGCACGCCGCAGCACCGCCCGGCGCCGGCCCGAGGCCGTGAGGCCGAACAGGTCCTTCGGGTCGTCCAGCTCGGGCACCAGCGCGATCTGCTGGCCGATGCCACGTTCGCTGGCAATGCGCTGGATGTAGCGCAGCGCGGTGTAGTCCTCGAGCGCGAAGCCGACCGAGTCGAACAGCGTGACCTGCCCCGCGCTCTCGCGGCCCGGCACTTCGCCGAGCAGCACGCGCCACAGCTCGTGCACCGGGAAGTCGGCGGGCAGCTGCTGGATCTCGCCTTCGACGCGGGTCTGCGGCTCGTACTCGACGAACACACGCGCCCGGCGCAGCACGTCGGGATGCAGCTCGGTCTTGTCCGGCGAGTCGCCGCCCACGGCATTGATGTGCATGCCGGGCTCGATCATGTCGGGCGTGAGCACGGTCGCGCGGCCCTGGTAGGCGGTGATGGTGGTGACGATGTCGGCCCCGCGCACCGCCTCGGCCACGGAGCGCGCACGCACGATCTCCAGTGGCGTGCAGGCCGACAGGTGGCGCACCAGCTTGTCGGTGGCGTGCGGGTCGGAGTCGAACACGCGCACTTCCTCGATGCCCAGCAGCGCATGGAAGGCCAGCGCCTGGAACTCGCTTTGCGAGCCGTTGCCGATCAGCGCCAGGCTGCGCGAATCGGGCCGGGCCAGCGCCTGCGCCGCCATGGCCGAGGTGGCGGCGGTGCGCAAGGCGGTGGTGAGCGTGAGCTCCGACAGCAGCACGGGGTAGCCGGTATCGACCTCGGCCAGCACGCCGAAGGCCATGACGGTCGGCAGCCCGACCTGGGTGTTGTGCGGGTGCCCATTGACGTACTTGAAGGCGTAGGCGCCATCGTCGGCCACCGGCATCAGCTCGATCACGCCCAGGTGCGAATGGCTGGCCACGCGCGCCTTCTTGTCGAACTCTCGCCAGCGCATGAAGTCGTCGCGCAATGCGTCGGCCAGGGCTTCCAGGAATTGGGGAACGCCGGTCTCGTCCACCAGGCGGACCAGGCTGTGAACATCGATGAAGCGGGTCATGGCATGGCTCCTTGCGTAGCCCCGACGCGGCGCTTCATCCCATCGCATGTTCACTCCACCATGGCTGATTCAGGATGCGCCTGCGCCAAGGGTTGGAGCCATTGTGCGCCGGTTTCCACAACCTTGGCGAGCCCCTCGAAAGGCCTATGCGTTCAGGTGAAAAGGCGCGTTGGCGAAGAGCTGCACGCCATGCAGCAGCGCGTCTTCGTCGAAGTCGAAATGCGGATGGTGATGCGGATGCACGATGCCCTTGGCACTGCTGCGCGCGCCCACGAAGACATAGGCGCCCGGCGCATGCTTGAGGAAGGCGCTGAAGTCTTCGCTGTTCGGCAACGGCTTGATCGCGTGGAGCGCCGCCGTGGCAACGCCCTGCCGCACCACCTCGCGCATGCGCCCGGCCACCGCCGCATCGTTGACCACCGGGCTGTAGCCGCGGATGTATTCGAGCGTGCACTGCGCGCCGTGCGCCGCCGCCACGCCGTTGGCGATGCGCTCGACCAGCGCGGGCACCTGTTCGCGCACCTGTTCGCTGAAGCAGCGCACCGAGCCCCAGAGCTCGACCGCATCGGGAATCACGTTGAAGGCGCTGCCACCGTCGAACCGCGTGACCGAGAGAATCAGCGCCTCGTGGGGATCGGTGTTGCGCGAGACGATCGACTGCAGGTTGCCGACGATCTGCGCGCCGATCATGATCGGATCGATGCAGCGGTCGGGGTTGGCCGCATGGCCACCACGGCCGCGCAGGCGCAGCACGAAGCGGTCGGAGCTGGCCAGCGCCGGGCCGTCGAGCACGGCGATGTGGCCGGTGTCGAGCGTCGACATCACATGGGCCGAGATGATCTGGTCGACGCCCTGCATCACGCCCGCATTCACCATTTCCTGGGCACCGCCGGGGTGCTGTTCTTCAGCGTGCTGGAAGAAGAAGCGAACCTCGCCCGGCACCTGCGCGCGCAGGCCGGCCAGCAGGCGGGCGGCGCCCAGCAGCATCGCCGCGTGGCCATCGTGGCCGCAGGCGTGCATGACGTTGGCATTGCGCGAGGCGTAGTCGCAGCTTTTCTGGTCCTGCAGCGGCAGCGCGTCGATGTCAGCGCGCATGGCCAGCGTGCGCCCTGCCCGGCCGCCGGCCAGGCGCGCCACGAGGCTTGTCGATGTGGGGCGCGTGACCTCGAGCCCTTCGATGGCCGCGAGTTCGCGTTCGAGGAAATCGGCGGTGTCCACCTCCTTGAACGACAGCTCCGGATGCCGGTGCAGGTGGCGCCGCCACGCGACGACCTCGGCGTGCTGGCGCTGCGATTGCGCGTCGATGATTTCGGCGACGCCGGCGTGGGACATATCGGTTTCTTGGGTTGCGGTCATGGCGGTACTCATTCGGGGCTGATGCCGGCGGCTTGCACGATGCGGCGGTTGCGCGCCAGCCCGCTTTCGATCTGCGCACGGAATGCCTCGGGCGAGCTGCCGACGGCCTCCACGCCCAGCTCCTTCATGCGCGCCAGCAGCGCCGGGTCGCGCAGCGCCGCCACAGCCGCGTCGTGCAGCTTCTTCTGGATGGCGGGCGGCGTCTTCGCGGGTGCCACGAGGCCGAACCACGTCATGGCGAGTTCGTTGAGGTCGGGCTGGCCCAGCTCCTTGAGCGTAGGCACCGAAGGCAATGCATCCAGCCGCCGCTGGGCACCGACTGCGAAGGGCAGCAGCTTGCCGCTTTTGATGTACGAGGCCGACGAGGGGTACTGGTCGCTGGAGACCTGCGTCTCGCCCGCGAGCGCCGCCGTCAGCGCGGGCCCCATGCCGCGGTAGGGAATGTGGCGCAGCTTGAACTTGAGGTCGGTGTTCATCGCCTCGATCAGCAGGTGGCTGATCGAACCCGGGCCCGACGAGCCCATGTTGTAGTTGTCGGGCTTGGCACGCACCTCGGCCACGACCTGTTGGAAGCTGCGCCCCGGAAACGACGGATGCACCATGAACACGGCCGGCACGGTGGCCAGCACGGTGATCGGCGCCAGGTCCTTGAGCGGGTCGACGCGGTTCGCCTTGAGCATGACCGGGTTCACCGTCAGCGTGCTCACGGTGCCGATGCCGATGGTGTAGCCGTCGGCGTCGGCCCGGCTCACGGCTTCGGAGCCGATCATGCCGCCGCCACCAGCCCGGTTGTCCACGATCACCGGCTGCCCCAGCGTGGCCTGCATCCTGTCGGCCACGAGGCGGGCCACCAGGTCGGTGGAGCCACCTGGCGCGAACGGAACGACCAGCTTGATGGGGCGCTGCGGATAGCTGTCCTGCGCGAAGACCGGCGCACCGGCCGAGAACGCGAGAAGCCCCAGGAGGGATGAAAAGGCCGCAAGCCGACGTCGCGAAAACTGCATGGCGTTTCTCTGTGGGAGCGAAAAGTGGGTCGGATTATGTTGACGGCATCGATAGGCATCCAATAGATTCATTGCCCAACCCATAAGCAGAACCAATACCCTCGATGCCCACGGTCACGCCCGCTTCGTCCGTTCTTTACGCCCGCCTGCTCGCCAAGGGACGGCTGCGCCATCTGCAGTTGCTGGTATCGATCGCCGACTCGGGTGGCGTCCGGCGCGCGGCCGAGCAGATCGGCATGAGCCAGCCGGCGGCAACGCAGGCGCTCGGCGACATCGAGGAACTGCTCGGCACGCCGCTCTTCGAGCGCCATGTGCGCGGCATGCGGCTCACGTCCGCCGGCCGCGCGGTGGTTCCCATGGCCCGCAATACGTTGAGCGCACTGCGCGCCTCCGCCGACACCGTGCACGCGCTGCAGGCGGGCGCAAGCGGCGTGCTGCGCGTGGGCGCGATTCCCGCCGCGGCGTCGGGCCTACTGTGCCGCATGCTGCCCGCGTTCGGCGCGCGCCATCCGGACCTGCGCATCGAAGTGCTGGAGGCGCCCGGCGAGCAGTTGCAGGCGGACGTGATGTCGGGCCGCGTCGACCTGGCGCTGTGCCGGCGTCCCGCTGAAACGCCCGTGGCCCCCTTCGCGTTCGCGCCGCTCGCACCCGACGTGCCGTGGATCGTCGCGGGCCGGCGCCATCCGCTGGTGCGCGAGCCGCGGCCCACGCTCGACGACCTGCGCGCCGCGCGCTGGACGCTGCCGGTTCAGGGACTGGGCGTGCGCGATGTGTTCGATGCGCTGTTCGCTCCCGGCGCGCCGGCACCCGCGCTGCATCCGATCTCGACCACCTCGCTGCCGCTGGTGCTGGAGATCCTGCGCCGCGAGCGCGTGCTGTCGCTGATACCGCGCAGCCTGATCGAGCCCTTCGTGCAGTGGGGGCTGATCGCGCGCGTTGCCTTCGAGCTGCACAGTGAGTTCGAGGGCATCGGCGTGCTGCAGGGCCCGCAGAGCGACAGCCCCGCAGTAACGGCCTGCCTCGAAGCCTTGCGCGAGGCGGTTCAGGCGCCCGTCGCCTGAACCGCGTGCCCGGCCTTCAGGGCCGGCTGCAGGTCAGCGCGCGAGCACCGGCGCCAGTGCCACGCCGGTGTGCGTGCCCAGTCGCACCACTTCTTCGGGCGGTGCCGCCGCCACGATGCGCCCGCCGGCGTTGCCGCCTTCGGGACCGAGGTCGATGATCCAGTCGGCCTCGGCGATCACGTCGAGGTCGTGCTCGATCACGACCACGCTGTGGCCGCCGTTCACCAGCCGGTGCAGTACGTGGATCAGCTTTTCGACGTCGGCCATGTGCAGGCCCACGGTCGGCTCGTCGAGCACGTAGAGCGTGTGCGGCGCCTTCTGGCCACGGCGCGTGATGTCGTCGCGCACCTTGCTCAGTTCGGTCACTAGCTTGATGCGCTGCGCTTCGCCGCCCGAGAGCGTGGGCGAGGGCTGGCCGAGCGTGAGGTAGCCCAGCCCCACGTCCTTCAGCAGCTGCAGCGGATGGCTGATGTTGGGCATGCTCGCGAAGAACTCGACGGCTTCGTCGACTTCCATCTTCAGCACGTCGCCGATGCTCTTGCCGCGCCAGCTCACGGCCAGCGTCTCGGGGTTGAAGCGCGCACCGTGGCAGACCTCGCAGGGCACCTTCACGTCGGGCAGGAAGCTCATCTCGATGGTGCGAACGCCGGCGCCCTCGCAACCCGGGCAACGGCCTTCGCCGGTGTTGAAGCTGAAGCGCGCCGGGCCGTAGCCGCGCGCCTTGGCTTCGAGCGTGTCGGCGAACAGCTTGCGGATGGTGTCCCAGAAGCCGATGTAGGTCGCGGGGCAACTGCGCGGCGTCTTGCCGATGGGGGTCTGGTCGACTTCGAGCACGCGGTCGATGACCTCGTAGCCATCGACGCCGCTGCAGCCGGCCCAGGCCGGGCGCTTGCCGGCGGCATCGGCATCGCGGCCGGCCTTGGTCATGCGCTGCACGACGATGCCCTGCACGTTGGCCAGCAGCACGTCGCGCGCGAGCGTGGACTTGCCCGAGCCGCTGACGCCGGTGACCACCACGAGGCGGTGCAGCGGGAGCGTGGCGGTGATGTCCTGCAGGTTGTGCAGGTCGGCGCCGTGCACGGTGAGCCATGCGTTGGCGTTTGCCTCCTGACTTGCTCCCTCCCCCGCTGGGGGAGGGTTGGGGTGGGGGCTTGCGGCGCTCGCACGTCCGGCAGCCTTCTTGGAAGCCGTCGCGCCCCCTCCCCGGCCCTCCAGAGAAACCAGACGCCGCGTCTGCAACGGATGCCTGATCGCATCGCGCAGATACCGCCCCGTCTGCGAATCGCCCGCCTTCTCGATGTCCGCCACCGAGCCTTCGGCCACCAGCCGCCCGCCGCGCTTGCCCGCGCTCGGACCGATGTCGATGATGTGATCGGCGCGGCGAATCGTGTCTTCATCGTGCTCCACGACCACCAGCGTGTTGCCCTTGTCGCCGAGCTTGTGCAGCGCGTTCAGCAGGATCTGGTTGTCGCGCGCATGCAGGCCGATGGTCGGCTCGTCGAGCACGTAGCACACGCCCTGCAGGTTGCTGCCGAGCTGCGCCGCCAGGCGGATGCGCTGGGCCTCGCCGCCGCTCAACGTGGGCGCGCCACGGTCGAGCGTGAGGTAGCCCAGGCCCACCTCTTCGAGGAATTCGAGGCGGCTCTTGATCTCGGGCACCAGGTCGCGCGCGATCTCCGCTTCGCGGCCCTTGAGGTCCAGCCCCTCGAACCACTGCCGCACCTCGGTCACGCTCATGCGCGCCAGTTCGGTGATGCCGATGCCGCCGCTGCCGTCCGCCGGCGAAGCACCGAAGCTCACCGCGCGTGCCGTGGCATTGAGCCGCGTGCCTTCGCAGGTCGGGCACACCACGTCGGCCAGGTCTTCGACCTCGGGCTCGGCAAAGGTCTGCTCGCGGCCCTTGTTGTCGTCGTCGCGGATGGAGTCGTCGAAGACCTTGCGCTGGTCCTTGCTGAGCTTGACGCCGGTGCCCACGCAGTCGGGGCACCAGCCGTGCTTGCTGTTGTAGCTGAACAGGCGCGGGTCGAGCTCGGCATAGCTGGTGCTGCACACCGGGCAGGCGCGCAGCGTCGAGAACACCTGCACGCGGCCGATGCCTGCGGCCGACACGCCGGCCATCATCGCGGCGCGCAGGCCGTCGAGATCGCTCAGCACATGCACCACGCCCTTGCCGTGTTCGAGCGCCCGGGTCAGCGCCTCGCGCAGCTCGTTCTCTTTAGAGGGCAGCACGTCAAGGCTGGCCACCGGCAGCTCGATGCTGTGTTCCTTGAAGCGGTCGATGCGCGGGAAGCCCGTGGTCGGCAGGAAGTCGCCATCGACGCGCAGGTGGGTGAAGCCGCGCGGCCGTGCCCAGTCGGCCAGCTCGGTGTACACGCCCTTGCGGTTGCTCACCAGCGGCGCGAGCAGGCCGATGTGCTGGCCCTTGAAGTTGCGCATGAGTTGCGCCGCGATGCTGTCGGGCGTCTGCGGCTGCACGGCCGCGCCATCGTGAATGCAATGCTGGATGCCCAGCTTCACATACAGCAGGCGCAGGAAGTGCCACACCTCGGTGGTGGTGCCCACCGTGCTCTTGCGGCCGCCGCGCGACAAACGCTGCTCGATGGCCACGGTCGGCGGAATGCCGTAGACCGCGTCGACCTCGGGCCGCCCCGCCGGCTGCACGATGCTGCGCGCATAGGCGTTGAGCGATTCGAGGTATCGGCGCTGGCCTTCATTGAAAAGAATGTCGAAGGCCAGCGTCGACTTGCCCGAGCCGCTCACGCCCGTGACCACGCTGAACTTGCCGCGTGGAATGTCGACGCTGAGGTTCTTCAGGTTGTGCTCGCGTGCATTCACGATCTCGATCGCGGTGCCGCCGGGCGCGGTCTTGGCGTTGGCCACGTAGCGCCGTGCCGCGCGCTCGGCCACCTTGTAGGCCTCGGGGCCGATGGCGAGTTCGTAGTCGGCCAGCGCGGCGCCGGTGAGCGACGCGCGGTTCTCGCGCAGTTGCTCGGGCGTGCCCTCGGCCACCACCAGGCCACCGCCCTCGCCGCCTTCGGGGCCGAGGTCGATGCACCAGTCGCTGGCGCGGATCACGTCGAGGTTGTGCTCGATCACCACCAGCGAATGGCCGGCGTCGAGCAGCTTGCGCAGCGCGCGCATCAGGCGCGCGATGTCGTCGAAGTGCAGGCCGGTGGTCGGCTCGTCGAACAGGAACAGCGTGCCCTTGCGCGCCACCGACTGCTTGCTCGCGGTCGCGCCCTTGGCCGCTTCGGCAAGAAAGCCCGCGAGCTTCAGGCGCTGCGCCTCGCCGCCCGAGAGCGTGGGCACGGGCTGGCCGAGCTTGACGTAGTCCAGGCCCACATCGGAGATGGGTTGCAGCACGCGTAGCACGTCGCGGTCGGCCTCGAACACGGCGGCCGCTTCGGCCACGGTGAGGTCGAGCACGTCGGCCACGTTGTAGCTCTTGCCCTTGCGCTCCACGGGCACTTCGAGGATCTCGGGGCGGTAGCGCTTGCCGTCGCAGTCGGGGCAGCGCAGGTACACGTCGGACAGGAACTGCATCTCGACGTGCTCGAAGCCCGAGCCGCCGCAGGTCGGGCAGCGCCCGTCGCCGGAGTTGAAGCTGAACTTGCTCGCGGTGTAGCCGCGCTGGCGCGACAGTGCGGCGGTGGCGAAGATTTCGCGGATGGCATCCCATGCGCCCACGTAGCTCGCGGGGTTGGAGCGCGCGGTCTTGCCGATGGGCGACTGGTCGACAAAGACCACGTCGCCCAGGTGATCGGCGCCGAGCAGGCGGTCGTGCGCGCCCGGCGTTTCGGTGGCCTTGCCGAAGTGGCGCATGAGCGCGGGCGCCAGCACGTCCTGAATGAGCGTGGACTTGCCCGAGCCGCTCACGCCGGTCACGCACACGAGGCGCGCGAGCGGAAACTCGACGGTGATGTTCCGCAGGTTGTGCTCGCGCACGCCTTCCAGGATGAGCCGGTGCGTGTTCTCGCTCACCAGCCGCTTGAAGCCCATGCCGATCTTCTTGCGCCCGCCCAGGTACTGGCCGGTGAGCGTGTCGGCATCGCGCAGCAGGTCGGTGGTGCCGTCGAACACGATCTGCCCGCCGCGAATGCCGGGGCCGGGGCCCATGTCGATCACGCGGTCGGCCGCGAGCATGACGGCCGGGTCGTGCTCGACCACCACCAGCGTGTTGCCCGCATCGCGCAGGCGCAGCATGGCCTCGGTGATGCGGTTCATGTCGCGCGGGTGCAGGCCGATGCTGGGCTCGTCGAGCACGAAGAGCGTGTTGACGAGCGAGGTGCCCAGCGCGGTCGTGAGGTTGATGCGCTGCACTTCGCCGCCACTCAGCGTGCGGCTCTGGCGGTCGAGCGTGAGGTAGCCGATGCCGACGTCGTGCAGGTAGCGCAGCCGGGTGGTGATTTCTTCGAACAGCAGCTTGAGCGCCTGCGCCTCCCCTTGTCTTGCTCCTTCCCCCTCTGGGGGAAGGTGGGGATGGGGGCTCGCGGCCTCGGCAGAAGCAGCCGGGCTTGCAAGCGCCGCCTGCCCCCACCCCAGCCCTCCCCCAGCGGGGGAGGGAGCCATGCCCTGGCCCATGCGATCGAAGAACTTTCGCAGCCGCTCGATCGGCAACAGCATCAGGTCGTGCAGGCACAAGCCCGGCAGCGCTTCAAGCTGCGCGCGCGTCCACTTCACCCCTGTCGGCATGAAGCGCTTCTCGGGCGGCAGCACCGCATCCGCGTCTTCCTTGCTGCCGATGCGCCAGATCAGGCTGTCGAGCTTCAGGCGCGCGCCGCTGCAGGTCGGGCACTGCGTGTAGCTGCGGTACTTCGACAAGAGCACGCGGATGTGCATCTTGTAGGCCTTGCTCTCCAAGTAGGCGAAGAAGCGGCGCACGCCGTACCACTGCTTGTTCCAGTTGCCTTCCTTGTAGTTGGGCGTGCCCTCGATCACCCAGTGCTTCTGCTCCTCGGTGAGCTTGTTCCAGGGCGTGTCGCGCGGAACGCCAGCCGCTTCGGCGTGGCGCATCAGGTCGTCCTGCGCTTCTTTCCATGCGGGCGTCTGGATGGTCTTGATCGCGCCGGCGCGCAGCGTGAGCTTGTCGTTCGGGATCACGAGGCCCAGGTCGACGCCGATCACGCGGCCGAAGCCGCGGCAGGTGTCGCAGGCGCCGACGGCCGAGTTGAACGAGAACATCGACGGGATCGGGTCGGTGTAGCGGATATCGCTCTCTGGGCAATGCAGCCCGGTCGAGAACTTCCACACATCCGGCGGCGTCGCCTCGTCGGCCGCAAGTGCGTGCACCGTGACGCGCCCGCTGCCGCGCTTGAGCGCCACCTCGATGGCCTCGACCACGCGGGCCCGCTCGCCGCTCGACGCGCGGAAGCGGTCGGCCACCACGTCGAGCACCTTGCGCGGCCCGGTGGGCGTGGCCACCTCGCGCTCGGACTGCACGCGCGTGAAGCCGCTGGCCGACAGCCATTGCGTGACTTCGTCGGCCGTGGTGCTGGCCGGCAGCTCGACCGGGAAGGTGACCACCAGCCGCGGATCGCCCGCTGCGGCCGCGCGCTCGACGATCTGTGCATAGATGCTGTCGGGTGAATCGTGGCGCACCGGCAGCGCGGTCTCGCGGTCGAACAGGTTGGCCGCGCGTGCAAAGAGCAGCTTCAGGTGGTCGTTCAGCTCGGTCATCGTGCCGACCGTGGAGCGCGAGGAGCGCACCGGGTTGGTCTGGTCGATGGCGATGGCGGGCGGCACGCCTTCGACCTTGTCGACGGCCGGCTTGTCCATGCGGTCCAGGAACTGGCGCGCATAGGCGGAGAAGGTCTCCACATAGCGCCGCTGGCCTTCGGCATAGAGGGTGTCGAACACGAGACTCGACTTGCCCGAGCCGCTGGGCCCGGTCACCACGGTCATCTCGCCGGTGCGGATGTCGAGGTCGAGGTTCTGGAGGTTGTGCTGGCGCGCGCCGCGAATCCGGATGGAGCCCTGTGTCATGAATGCCTTGGGGGGTGGGGCAAACATTCTAGGGAGTGGTCGGTGACGTCTTCGTGCACTCCGTCACATGGTCGGTGGCTGCGCAGGGGTTTGTCTGTATGGCATTTTTGACACTTTCAGAAACAAATACGACGTTTGTTTGCACACGTTTCCACCGCCGCCTGCGGCCCTTCCAGAAAGGTTTCCATGACGAAGACGCGCACGCTTTGCGCCGCCGCCCTGCTGGCCTTGACGGCCATGGGCGCATCGGCCCAGCTCCTGATCGGCCAGACCGCCGGCATGACCGGTTCGGTGGCCGCGAGCGTGAACGAAACCATCGGCGGCGCGCAGTTGGTGATCGACGCGGCCAATGCCCAGGGCGGCATCCACGGCGAGAAGATCGAGGTGATCCGCATGGACGACGGCTTCGACGTCAAGCGCGCCAGCGAGAACGCCCGCACGCTGATCGAGGACAAGAAGGTGCTCGCGCTCTTCATGAGCCGGGGCACGCCGCATTCGCAGGCCATCATTCCGTGGCTCGACAAGTACGACGTGGCGCTCATCGGCCCGTCGACCGGTGCGATGGTGCTGCACAAGCCGTTGCAAAAGCATGTGTTCAACGTGCGCGCCACCTACCAGCGCGAGGCCGAGAAGGCGGTGCAGCACCTGCTGACCATCGGCCTCACGCGCATCGCCGTGGTCTACGTGACCGACTCGTTCGGGCAGGACGCGCTCGAAGGCGCAATGACCGGCTTCACCAAGGGCAAGGCCAAGCCCATCGCCACGGTGCCGGCCGACCGCGACAAGCCCGACTACAAGACCATCGTGCCGGCCATCAAGGAAGCCAACGCACAGGCCGTGCTGTGGATCGGCTCGGGCGTGGCGGTGGTCGACGGCATCAAGGCGCTGCGCGCCTCGGGCTCGGCGGCGCAGGTGGTCACGCTGTCGAACAACGCGTCGTCGGGCTTCATCAAGCAGCTGGGCGATGCGAGCAAGGGCGTGATCGTGACGCAGGTGTTCCCGAGCGAACGCTCGCTCGGCCAGCCGATGGTGAAGGAGGCGCTCACCCTTGCGCAGGCCAAGGGCCAGAAGGAGCTGTCGCCGGCCGCGCTCGAAGGCTTCGCCTCGGCCAAAGTGCTGGTCGAGGCGCTGCGCCGCGCGGGCCCCAAGCCCACGCGCGCCAAGGTGGTGGCCGCGCTCGAAAGCATCCGGGGCTATGACCTGGGCGGCGGGCTGGAGGTGAGCTATTCGCCCACGGACCACAGCGGGATCGACTTCGCGGACCTGGCCATCATCAGCGACGGGCGCTTCAAGCGCTGAGTTCGGCTCCGCCTCCGCACACTGCACACGGCCCGCCGGTCACTCGGCGGGCCGTTGCTTTTGGGGCATCGAATCCGGGCGCTGGAAACAATGGTTTGACAGGGTTTTCGCGAGCTAGTGAATGTCACTTCCAGCAACACATTACACACCTGCTGACAGAGGCCCTCGCCTCTCGGAAAGGCTTTGCTCGATGAAGAAGACGTTCACGTCCTGCGCCGTTGCGCTTCTCCTGGCGGCGGTGGTTCCAGGCGCATCGGCCCAGATCCTGATCGGCCAGTCGGCCGACCTGTCGGGCCCGGTGGCGGCCAGCGTGAAGGAGACGATCATGGGCTCGCAGCTGGTCATCGACCAGGTGAACGCCCAGGGCGGCATCCACGGCGAGCAGATCGAGATGATCCGCATGGACGACGGGCTCGACGCCAAGCGCTCGCTCGAAAACTCGCGCGTGCTCATCGAAGACAAGAAGGTTGTCGCGCTGCTGCTGAACCGGGGCACGCCCAACACGCTCGCCATCATTCCGCTGCTCGACAAGTACGGCGTGGCGCTGGTCGGCCCGTCGACCGGCGCGATGGCGCTGCACAAGCCGCTGCAGAAGAACATCTTCAACGTGCGCTCGACCTACCAGCGCGAAGCCGAGAAGGCCGTGCAGCACCTGCAGACCACCGGCATCCAGCGCATTGCCGTGGTGCAGGCCGACGACTCCTTCGGCAAGGACGCGATGGAAGGCGCCAACAAGGGCTTCGAGAAGGCGAACCTGAAGCCCGCCGTGGTGGCGCTGGCCGACCGCAACAAGCCCGACTACAGCGCGATCATTCCGCAGCTGACCAAGGCCAACGCGCAGGCGGTGCTGTGGATCGGCTCGGGCACCGCGGTGACCGAAGGCATCAAGGCGCTGCGGGCCACGGGCTCGGCGGCGCAGATCATCACGCTGTCGAACAACGCGGCCTCGGGCTTCATCAAGGAACTGGGCTCGGCCAGCGCGGGCGTGATCATCACGCAGGTGCTGCCCTACGAGCGCTCGTTCGGCCATCCGCTCATCAAGGAGGCGCTGGCGCTCGCCAAAGCCAAGGGCCAGAACGACCTGTCGCCCGCACTGCTGGAAGGCTTCGTCGCCACCAAGGTGCTGGTGGAGGCGCTGCGCCGCACGGGCCCCAAGCCCACGCGCGCGAAGCTGATCGCCACGCTCAACAACTTCCAGTACGACGTGGGCGGCGGGCTCGACGTGAGCTATTCGCCGACCGATCACACGGGCATCGACTACGTCGACCTCTCCATCGTGAGCGACGGCCGCTTCAAAAGGTAGCTCGCCCCCAGGCTACGCGCACTTCGTGTCGCTTCTCCACCCCCCTACCGGGGGCAACACCTGCGGCCCGGCAAAGCCGGTTCCGCGGTGTTCGCGCATGAAACTCCAGGCTTACTTCGGCGCCGCTGCCGGCGCGGGCTCGTGCGTGGTGGTGTCGCCGCCGTGCTTCTCGCCCGACATGTCGACCTTGTCACCGGCCTTCGAGATCACGAACAAGGCGATGGCGGCAAAGATGACGAAGCCGACTGCAATCTTCCACATGGGGGTTGTCTCCTGGGTTGCTGATGATGCTGATGCGTTCAAGAAAAAGGCCTCATGCCATGTGCGGCATGAAGCCTCTTTGTCGAACGGAGGGCTTTATGAGCCCTCCTCCCGGTCGGCCGGAGATCAGTCGTTGGCGTAGATGTCCACGTCCTTCGTCTCGCGGATGAACAGCGTGCCCACCACCAGCGTGATGGCCGCAATGATGATCGGGTACCAGAGGCCGTTGTACATGTTGCCGGTCGAGGCCACGATGGCGAAGGCGGTGGTCGGCAGCAGGCCACCGAACCAGCCGTTGCCGATGTGGTACGGCAGGCTCATCGAGGTGTAGCGGATGCGCGTGGGGAACAGCTCGACCAGCATCGCGGCAATCGGGCCGTAGACCATCGTCACCAGCAGCACCAGCCAGAACAGCAGCAGCACCGTCATGACCTTGTTCATCTTCGCGGGGTCGGCCTTCGACGGATAGCCCGCGACCTTCAGGTCTTCGGCCACGCCCTTCTTGAAGGCGGCGATTTCCTTGGCGGAGTTCTCGTCGAACTTGAGGTTGACGACGTTGCCGATGGGTGCCTCAACGCTCTTGTCGCCGATCTTCACGACCGCCTTCGAGCCCGGCGCGCCGGCCACGTTTTCATAGCTCACCGAGTTCTGCACGAGGTAGCGCTTGGCGATGTCGCACGAGCTCTTGAAGTCGATCTCGCGGGCCACCGGGTTGCCCTGGAACGAGCAGGTCGCCGGGTCGGCCGTGACCGTGACGCCGGCCGTGGCCTGCGCGCGCGCCAGGTCGGGGTTGGCGGCTTCGGTCAGCATCTTGAAGACCGGGAAGTAGGTGACCACCGCCAGCAGGCAGCCGGCCATGATGATCGGCTTGCGGCCGATCTTGTCGGACAGCGTGCCGAACACCACGAAGAAGGGCGTGCCCAGCAGCAGCGCCGCGGCAATCATCAGGTTGGCCGTGGTCGCATCGACCTTCAGCTGCGCGGTAAGGAAGAACAGCGCGTAGAACTGGCCCGAGTACCAGACCACCGCCTGGCCCGCCGTGAGGCCGACCAGCGCAAGAATGACGATCTTCAGGTTCTTCCACTCGCCGAAGGATTCGGACAGCGGCGCCTTCGAGGTCTTGCCCTCGGCCTTCATCTTCTGGAAGGCCGGCGACTCCGACAGCGTCAGGCGAATCCACACCGAGATGCCCAGCAGCAGGATCGACACCAGGAACGGCACGCGCCAGCCCCAGTCGTTGAACACCGCTTCGCCCAGGCCTTCGCGCACGCCCAGGATCACCAGCAGGCTCAGGAACAGGCCGAGCGTGGCCGTCGTCTGGATCCACGAGGTGTACGCACCGCGCTTGCCGTGCGGCGAGTGCTCGGCCACGTAGGTGGCGGCACCGCCGTACTCGCCGCCGAGCGCCAGGCCCTGCAGCATGCGCAGCGCGATCAGGATCACCGGCGCCGCGACGCCGATCGTCGCGTAGCTGGGCAGCAGGCCGACGATGAAGGTCGACAGGCCCATGATCAGGATCGTCACCAGGAAGGTGTACTTGCGCCCGATCATGTCGCCCAGCCGGCCGAACACGATGGCGCCGAACGGACGAACCAGGAAGCCCGCCGCAAAGGCCAGCAACGCGAAGATGAAGGCTGCGCCCGCATCCAGGCCACTGAAGAACTGCTTGGCGATGATCGCGGCCAGCGAGCCGTAGAGGTAGAAGTCGTACCACTCGAACACGGTGCCGAGCGAGGAGGCGAAGATGACCTTCTTCTCCTCCGAGGACATGGGCCGGGGGGCCGGATGCGGCACTCCCCTCGAATCTAGTGTGGCTGCCATTGGTCGTCTCCTGGTTGTATGCGTTCATGCGGTTCCCCGATTCCGGAGACCGTGACGCATTCTTGGAGCCGCGACTGACCCGAGCCTTTCGCGAAACTGAATCGGCGCTTACGGATTAGGGTGAAACCCGTGCGGCGCGTTTCAGCCTGTAAGAAATCGGGCTGTTCCCGGGGCTTGCCCGGGTTTCTACTCAGCCCTGTTTGCTGCTGCGCAGCACGGACGGACGCTGGTCCGCGGCCGTCCATTGCGGGCCGTCGAACCACGCATCGCCGGCGAGGTAGGCACGCAGCATCGCGAGGCCATCGAAGCCCCAGAAGAGGCGGCCGTCGACCACATAGGTCGGCGTGCCGAACACGCCGAGCGCCAGTGCTTCATCGGTGTTGCGCTTGAGCAGCGCCTTGCTCTCGTCGCTGCCTGCGTCGCGCTTCGGGTTCAGTTGCGCGGCCAGCGCGGCAAGCCGCGTGGCATCGCCGGCCTCTTCGCCGCCGCGCCACACGTTGCGCAGGATGGTCTCGGCCACAAGGCGGCTGATGCGGCCGTCGTCGCTGGTCGACACCGCAAGGCGCAGGTGCGGCAGCGGGTTGTAAGGGTGCGTGGCCGGCATCTCGATGGGAATGCCGTGGGCCTGGCCCAGCCACAGCACGTGGCGGTAGGTCCAGCTGCGCTTCGAAGGAATCTCCGCCGGGCCGAGCTGGCCGTGCTGCTTGAGCAGTGCGCCGAGCAGCACCGGCTTGTAGGCCACGCTGTAGCTCAGCCCTTCGAGCGCCTCGGGCAGATGCTCGAACGCGAGGTGCGCGTAAGGCGAGATGAAGTCGAGATAGAAATCGATGTGCTTCATGCGTGGGTGTCTCCGGATTCTTCGGGGATGCGCCAGATGCCGGCCCGGGCCCGCAACTCTATCGCGCGCCACACGTGGCGCCGCGCATCGTCGTCCATCTTGCTCCAGCCCGCGATCTCGGGGATGGTGCGCAGGCACCCTTCGCAGAAGCCGCTCAGGCGGTCCATGCGGCAGACCGAAGAGCAAGGCGAAGGCACGTCTTCGGGCAGGTCGCGCATGGCCACCGCGCGATCGGCCAGCGTCTCGGCTTCCGCGAAGTTCACACCACGTCCGCCACCGGCGCGCCGGTGAGCGTTTCAAGGTCTTGCGGCTTCAGCTGGAACACCGCGTGCGGATGGCCTGCGGCCGCCCAGATTTCTTCGAAGCGGAACAGCTCTCGGTCGATCAGCACCACGGGCTTGGTCACGTGCCCGACAGGCGACACGCCGCCGATGGTGAAGCCGGTGCGCGCCTTCACGAAGTCGGCATCGGCGCGGCCGGTCTTGCCGACCAGCGCATCGACTTTTTTCTCATCCACGCGCTTGTCGCCCGAGGTGATGACCAGCACCGCCACCTCGTCGCTCTTGCGGCGGAAGATGATGCTCTTGGCGATCTGCCCGACGGAAATGCCGAGCGCATCGGCCGCCTGCTGCGCGGTGCGGCAGGCGTCGTCGAGCATGCGTGGCGAATGGGGATGGCCGGCGTCCTGCAGCACGCGGGAGACGCGTTGGACGCCTTCGGGGAGGGAGTGGAGTTCAGAGCCGCACATGGGTTGTGAATCTATCAGCGCGCGCCGCCGCCGTCAGGCGCTGCGCTTGAACATGAACAGGAACGCGCCCATCGCCATCAGCACGCCGCCGAAGACGCGGTTCTGCGCGCGCCGGGCGCGCACGCTGCGCAGCATGCCCTGCAGCCGCGCGGCCAGCCAGGCGTAGCCGTGCATCACGGTGACGTCGACCATCACCGTCGTGGCCAGCAGCACCAGCAGTTGCAGCCACAGCGGGCGCGTGGGCTGGATGAACTGCGGCAGCACGGCCGCCATGAAGACGATGCCCTTCGGGTTGGTCACGTTGGTCAGGAAGCCGCGCAGCACGCGCTGCGGCGCCGTGAGGTCGGGCTCGCGTGCCGATTCGGCCGCATCGCCATCTGCTGCTGCCACGGCCGCGACCGGTGCGCGCCATTGGCGCCAGCCCAGCCACAGCAGGTAGCACGCGCCGACCACCTTGATGACCGTGAACGCAGTGGCCGAAGCGGTAAGCACCGCGCCCACGCCAAGCCCCGCCACCAGCAGGATCACCGCCAGCCCCAGTTGCAGGCCGACGATGGTTGCGGTGGTGCGCCGCACGCCGTAGCTGAGCCCATGGCTCATGCTGAGCACCGCGCCCGAACCGGGCGACACCGCGATGACGCAACTGGCCACCAGAAACGCAAGCCAGACATGCAGGTCCACGAAAACTCCTGTGCGTGTGTGTTGTTGCGGGCTCAGCCGGCCCGCTTGGTGCGGATGGCCTTCGACGCGCGCGAGTTCGGCTCGCGGCCCAGCGCTTCGCTGATGTACACGCCCGCGTCGATCAGCTTGTCGAGATCGATGCCGGTCGCGATGCCCATGCCGTGCAGCATGTAGACCACGTCTTCGGTCGCCACGTTGCCCGTCGCGCCCTTCGCATAGGGGCAGCCGCCGAGGCCGGCCGATGACGACTGGAAGTTCCACACGCCCAGCTCGAGCGCCGCCAGCGTGTTGACCAGCGCCTGCCCATAGGTGTCGTGAAAGTGGCCCGAAATGGCGTCGACATCGAAGTGCGCCAGCGTGGCCTCCATCGCCGCCTGCACCTTGCGCGGCGTGCCCACGCCGATGGTGTCGGCCACGTCCACGCGCTGCACGCCGATGCCCTTCATCAGCTGTGCGAGGTAGCCGACCTTGGCCGGCGCGATCTCGCCTTCATAGGGGCAACCCACCGTGCACGACATCGCGCCGCGCACGCGGATGCCCTTCTCGAGCGCCGCGGCCACCACGGGCGCGAAGCGTTCGATGCTCTCGGCGATGGAACAGTTGATGTTCTTCTGGCTGAAGGCTTCGCTCGCGGCGCCGAACACCACAATCTCGTCGGGCCACTCTTCGCGCGGCGCGGCGATGGCGGCCTCGAAGCCCTTCATGTTGGGCGTGAGCACCGAGTAGCGCACGCCGGGCTTGCGCACGATGCCATGCATCACCTCGGCGTTGTCGGCCATCTGCGGCACCCACTTGGGCGAGACGAAGCTGGTGACCTCGATCTCCATGAGCCCGGCGTCCTGCAGGCGGTGCACGAGGCCGATCTTGATGTCGGCGGAAACGGGCTGCTTTTCGTTCTGCAGGCCGTCGCGCGGGCCGACGTCGACAAGCTTGACTTGGGTGGGGAGTTTCATGGGATGTCTCTTGTGTCGCGGGAGGATGAGAAACCGCCGCCCATTGTCCGACACATGGAAATGCCCTGCTTGGTACACAACTCACGGAAGGTAGTAATGCGCGCCTGTGTGGTTGCAAATGGTGCCAGCCGCGCGCCGGCGGGTGCGCAGCGGCTGCGGCAAAGGATCAGTACGACTTCGGCAACCCCAGCGCCTTCTCGGCGATGAAGTTCAGGATCATCTGCGGGCTGACCGGTGCGATGCGCGGGATGTAGCTCTCGCGCAGCAGGCGTTCGACGTGGTATTCCTTCGCGTAGCCCATGCCGCCGAGCGTGAGGATCGCGTTCTGGCAGGCGTCGTGCGCCGCCTCGGCCGCGAGGTACTTGGCGGCGTTGGCCTCGATGCCGCAGGGCTCGCCCGCGTCGTACAGCGTGGCCGCCTTGAAGACCATCAGGTCGGCCGCTTCGAGGTTGGCCCAGGCACGCGCCAGCGGATGCGCCACGCCCTGGTTCTGGCCGATGGGCCGGCCGAACACGATGCGCTCTTGCGCGTACTGCGAGGCGATGCGCAACGCGGCGCGGCCGATGCCGATGGCCTCGGCGGCGATCAGGATGCGCTCGGGGTTGAGGCCGTGCAGGATGTATTCGAAGCCGCGCCCTTCCTCGCCGATGCGGTCTTCTTCCGGCACTTCGAGGCCGTCGATGAAGAGCATGTTCGAGTCGACCGCCGCACGCCCGAGCTTGTGGATCTCGCGCACCTCGACCTTGCTGCGGTCCAGCGGCGTGTAGAACAGCGTGAGGCCCTGCGTGGGCTTCTTCACCTGGTCGAGCGGCGTGGTGCGCGTGAGGATCAGCATGCGGTCGGCCACCTGCGCGGTCGATATCCAGATCTTGCGGCCGTGCAGCAGGTAGCCGCCATGCGGCTGGCGCACCGCCTGCGTCTTGAGGCTGGTGGTGTCCAGGCCCGCATCGGGCTCGGTCACGGCGAAGCAGGCCTTCTCGGTGCCGGCGATCAACGGCGGCAGGAAGCGCTGGCGTTGTTCTTCGGTGCCGAACACCACCACCGGGTTGAGTCCGAAGATGTTCATGTGCACCGACGACGCACCCGACATGCCCGCGCCCGATGCGCTGATGGCGCGCATCATCAGCGCCGCCTCGGTGATGCCGAGCCCCGCGCCGCCTTGTGCCTCGGGCATCGCGATGCCGAGCCAGCCGCTTGCGGCCACGGCGCGGTGGAACTCGTGCGGGAACACGGCGCGGTCGTCGTGGTCGCGCCAGTAGTCGGCGGGGAAGTCTTCGCACAGCCGTTCGATGGCCGCGACCAGCGAGCGCTGGTCTTCGTCGAGGGAGAAATTCATTCGCTGTTGTCCTTGGGTGGGTTCGGCTGCGCGGTGATGCCGCGCGCAAGCATCCGGTCGATGGCTTCGTTCGCATAGCCCGCTTCGCGCAGCAACTCGACGCTCTGCTCGCCGATGCGCGGCGTGGGGCGTCGGATGGCGGCGGGCGTGGCGCTGTAGCGGCCGACCGGCGCGAGGGTGCGGATGCGGCCTTCGGTCGGGTGATCGAACTCGGGGTAGAAATCGACGGCGCGCAGGTGCGGATCGTCGAGCAGGCTTTCGGTGGTGTGCAGGCGCGCGACCGGAATGTCGGCGGCTTCCAGCGCGGCCATCCAGTCATCGCTGCTGCGCGTGGCCATCACTTCGGCGACGAAGGCATAGACCGCGGCGATGTTGGCGGCGCGCGCCGTGTGCGTGCCGAACATCGGCGAGCTGCGCAGCTCGGGCCGGCCTATCACGTCGAAGAAGGCCTGCCAGTGCTTGTCGTTGTAGATGAGCACGCCCAGGTAGCCGTCGGCCGTGGCGTAGGGCTTGCGGTGTTCCGCCAGCAGGCGCGCATAGCCGGTGGGGCCGAGCGGTGGCTCGAAGCTGTGGCCGCCGAGGTGGTCGCCCATCACGAACTGCGAGAGCGCCTCGAACATCGGCACCTCGACCGACTGGCCCTGCCCGGTGCGCTGCGCGTGCAGCACGGCCGCCAGCAACGCGATGGCCGCCTGCAGCCCCACGGCGCGGTCGGCCAGCGTGACGGGCGCATAACGAGGCGCACCGCCGCTTTGCTGCGCGAACAGCGAGGCGACGCCGGCAGCCCCCTGGATCAGGTCGTCGTACGCGGGCTTGCCGGCGTAGGGGCCTTCTTCGCCGTAGCCGAACGCACCGAGGTAGACGATCTTCGGGTTCACCGCGGCCACGGCCTCGTAGCCGAGCCCGAGCCGCGCCATCGCCTGCGGGCGCGTGTTGTAGATGAGCGCATCGCAACCGGCTGCGAGCCGCAGGCAGGCCTCGAGGCCCTCGGGCTGCTTGAGGTCGAGCACGATCGAGCGCTTGTTGCGGTTCAGGTGCATCGCCATCGCACCCATGCCGGGGTGGCGCATCGGCCCGACCGCGCGCAGGTTGTCGCCGGCGGGCGGCTCGACCTTGACGATGTCGGCACCGAGATCGCCCAGTGTCTGCGTGGCGTAGGGGCCCATCACCACGGCGGTGAGGTCGAGGATGCGGATGCCTTGAAGAGGTCCGGATGTATTCATGTCTTGGTCTTCGCTCCTTCCCCCTCTGGGGGAAGGTTGGGATGGGGGCAGGCAGAGCGCGCAATGGGTACGCCGCTTGCCCCCACCCCTGCCCTCCCCCAGCGGGGGAGGGAGAAATTCAAATGCGAATTCAGCAACGCGCTCATTCGGGTTGAATGCCCGCCGCCTGGATCAGCTTCTTCCACTTCGCCAGCTCCGACACCGTGAACGCCCCCAGCTCTTCCGGCGTGCTGCCGAACGCATCGAAGCCCAGCTTTGCCACGCGCTCGCGAAACGCCGCGCCGTTCGCCATGCCCGACAGCGCCTTGTTGAGCTTCAGCACGATGTCGCGCGGCGTGCCGGCTGGCGCGAACACGCCGTTCCACGACGTGATGTCGAAGCCCTTCAGCTCCGGCGTGTCTGCCAGCGGCGGCAGTTCGGGAAAGAGCTTGGTGCGCTCCTGCGTGGTGACGGCAATCGCGCGCATCTTGCCGGCCTTCACCGTGGCCAGCCCGGCCGCCAGGTCGACCACCATCATCGACACCTGCCCGCCGATCAGGTCGGCAATCGCGGGTGGCGTGCTCTTGTAGGGCACATGCAGCATCGGCACGCCGCTCATGCGCGAGAGCGTGGCGCCGCACACGATGCCGGTGCTGTTGCCGCTCGCATAGGTCAGCTTGCCGGGATGCGCGCGGCCCCAGGCCAGCAGCTCGGCCACGCTCTTCACGGGCAGGTCGTTGTTGACCACCAGCATGAACGGCAGGTTGCCCATGCGGCTGACGGGCGCGAAGTCTTTCACCGGGTCGTAGGGCAGCGACTTCATCAAACTCGGGTTGGCCGAGTGCGTGGTGTTGGTCGTCATGAAGAGCGTGTAGCCGTCGGGCGGCGCCTTGGCCACCGCCTCCGCGCCGATCACGCCGTTGGCGCCCGCCTTGTTGTCGACGATCACCGAGCCCTTCAGCGCCTCGCCCAGCATCTGCCCGGTGATGCGCGCCACCGCGTCGGTGCCGCTGCCGGCCGCGAAGGGCACGACGATGCGGATCGGTTGCTTGGGGTAGCCACTGTCCTGCGCAAAGGCCCAGGGCGCCGCACTGACGAGGCCCGTGGCGGCACCGATGGAAATGAAACGGCGGCGGCTTGCCACCGCGACCGATGGCTCGGCCGCGTTCTTCGTTGTCTGCATGGTTTTGTCTCCGGGGGTTGTTGTCGTCGTTCAGGGCCGGATCACGCGCTCCGGCGATTCCTCGTACGGCGGGTTGTAGATCACCAGCACGCGCACCGGCTCGTCGCTCACCACCGTGAAGGTGTGCATCGCGTCAGCCGGAAAAAAGCAGCTGTCGCCAGGGTGCAGCTCCTGCCGCTGCCCGCCCACTTCGGCGACGGCGCGGCCTTCGAGCATGTAGCAGACCTGCTCGATGCCCGGGTGCGCATGCGGCAGCGCGCCCTTGCCCTTCTGGATGTGGCCCACCAGCACTTCGAGCTGCTTCGCGCCCACGGTCTCGGGGCCGATCAGGCGCTTGTTCAGCGTGCCGGTGTGGTTGGCCGGGTGGTAGCCGGCGATGTCGGCTTCTCGAACGAAGTAGCGGGGCGTTGTGGCGGTGGTGGTCATCGGGGGTTCTCTGTCTTGGGTTCGATCGCGAGGCAGGCGGAGCGCAGCATCGCGGCAATGTCTTCGATGCGCGCTTCCATGCGGTAGCGCGGGCCGGCGACCGAGATCGCATAGGCCTCGCCGCCGATGCGCAGCGGCCATGCCAGGCCGATCAGGTCGGGAATGCTTTCGCCGAGGTTGCCGTACCAGCCGCGCGCGGCACCGCGCTGCAGCTCGGCCTCGATGGCGTCGGCGGTGGTGAGCGTGGCGTCGGTCAGCGGCGCGAGCGTCATGTCATCGAGCAGCTTGCGGCGCGCATCGGGTGCGAGGGTGGACAGCAGCGCGCGGCCCAGCGAGTTGGCATAGGCCGGGCGGGTTTCGCCGGACTCTGCGGAATAGCGGATGGCCTGCGGTGCGTTCAACACCTCCAGGTAGACCACTTGGCCTGCGTCGCGGAATTTGCCGAACACCACGGTCTCGCGCGCCGCATCGCGCAGTTCTTCGAGCGTGGCCTTGACGCGGTCGAGCACCGGGTCGTGCGCGGCGATGACCTGCGCCATCGCGAGCAGCCTGCCGGTCGGGTAGTAGCCCTGGCGGCGGCCGGTTTCGTACATGTAGCCCTGCTCTTCGAGCGTACGGATGAGGCCGAGGCAACTCGACACGGGCATGTCGAGCAGGCGCGCCATTTCAGACAGCGCCAGGGGCTGCTTCTCCTTGGCGAAGAGTTCGACGATCTCGATAACGCGAAACGCTGTTTTCACAACCATGAATTTATTTTCATGTTTGTGAAAAACAAAAGCTTCAGGGTTTGCCCTGCCTTTTGGTTTTTAGGTGCGGCTCAGTCGCTCAGGGCGCGTGCGAATGACACCGGGTGCTCCCCTCCGCGAATGTCCCCCGCTTCGCTCCTCCTTTATTTCGCTGCGGGGAGCACCCGGTGCCATTCGCACGAGGGCACGCTGTGGGAGTGCCGCCGATCAACCAGTGCTCTGATAACGCTCACGCCGGCGGCGTGCTCCCCGCAGCGAAATAAAGGAGGAGGGGCGCAGCCCCGGGGGACATTCGCGGAGGGGAGCACGCCGTCGGCGTGAGCGCCGCCCTGAACAGCAACGCCCCCTCGCAAAGCAAACATCAAGCAACCACCCCAACGGCGGCCAGTAACGCAATACGCGTCAGTACCCGCGCACCGGATCGACCACGCCGCTCACAGGCAGCCCCTGCTCCATCGCGCGGATCTTCCCGGCGATCTGCGTGATGGATTCCTCGCGCAGCGTGCGCGCCGAACCGTGCGGCGTCACCGTAATCTTCGGATGCCGCCAGAAGGCATGCTCGGCCGGCAGCGGCTCGACCTGGAACACGTCGAGCGTCGCGCCCGCGAGTTCACCTGCGTCCAGCATCGGAATCAGTTCCTCTTCCACCAGATGACCACCACGCGCGATGCTGATGAGGTAGCCCTCGGGCTTGAGTTTGCCCAGCGTCTTGCGGTTCAGGATGCCGCGCGTTGCTTCGGTCAGCGGCAGCAGGTTGACCAGCACGCGCGTGGACGACAGGAACTCATCGAACTGCGCCTCGCCGCTGAACACCTGAACGCCGTCGATCGCCTTGGCCGACCGGCTCCAGCCCAACACCGGAAACTCGAACTGCGCCACCGCCTTGGCCACGCGCTCGCCGAGCACGCCCAGGCCCATGATGCCGACCGGAAAATCGCGCCGCAGCTTCGGCTTGCGGTAGCTCCAGCGGCCTTCGCGCGCATCGGCCTCGTAGGCGTCGAACTCGCGGAAATGGCGGATCAGCGTGTGGCAGACGTACTCGGCCATCTGCACCGACATGCCGGCATCGTCGAGCCGCACGATGCGCGTGTGCGCCGGCACCTTCAGCTTGAGCAGCGCATCGACGCCCGCGCCGATGTTGAAGAGGCCGCGCAGCTTCGGCTGCTCGTCGAGAAACTGCTGCGGCGGCGCCCAGACCACGCCATGGTCGGCCTGGGCCGCGCCGGGCTTCCAGGCTTCGATGACGGCATCGGGGAGTTCGGCCTGCAGGCCTTCGATCCAGGGGTCTGGGCGGTTGTCGGTGAGGTAGACGGAAATTCGCATGGCCCGAATCTTAGGGGGCGCCGGCTTGTTGCGCCGCGAGCCATCTCCTATGCTCGAACGCCAGCCATCATCCAACCCCGTACCCCAGGAGACCGACAACCATGATCAAGTTCAGCGTGATGTACCCCTACGCTGCCGACGCCCGCTTCGACCACGACTACTACCGCGACAAGCACATGCCGCTGATCAAGGCGCTCATGGGCGACGCCTGCCTCTCGTACACCATCGACAAGGGCCTCGGCGGCGGCGCGCCGGGCACCCCACCCGCCTACATCGCCATGTGCCACGTGTTCAGCGAATCCCTCGAAGCCTTCCAGAAGGCGTTCGGGCCGCACAGGGAGGAGATCAGGGCCGACGTGAAGAACTACACCGACATCGTGCCGGTGGTGCAGATCAGTGACGTGATGGTGGGCTGACGCCAGGTCAGAGCGGCGGCCGCACTTGCCGCACCCACCGCTGAACGGAAGGCCGCTGCCACTGCCGGCCCGCATACGACGCCAGCCTTGGCGGCACGGCATCCCCGTTCAGCACCAACCTGTTGAGCATCAGCGCCAGGTCCACGTCGGCGATGGACCATGCGCCGAACAGGTTCTCCGCATCGGCGGGGAGCAGGGCTTCCGCAAAGCCGAAGAGCGTCTTCGCCGATGCTTGCGCGGCTGCGGACAGCGGCGCGCTCGAAGGCCGGTAGAACACCACCTCGGTCGCACGCTCCTGCCGGATCGGCATCAGGTCGCTGCGAAGCCAGGCCTGTAGCTGGCGCGCCCTTGCCCTGCTTCGCGGCTCCGACGGATACAGGGCCGTGCCCGGAAAGACTTCATCGATGTACTCGGCGATCGCGGACGACTCCGACAGCGCGAAGTCGCCATGCAGCAACGTCGGCACGCGCTGCGTCAGCGACAGGTCTGAAAAGCCGGCCGCCCGGTGTTCGAGCGCCCCGAGATCGACGGTCGCCATCTCGAACGGCAACCCCTTTTCATGCAGCGCCACGAACACCGACATGGCATAGGGGCTCGCGAACTGGGCATCCACATAAAGGCGAAGCGGGTCCATCAAGACAATCTCCTGCAAGGCAATGACGGACCCGGTTGCGATCCTCAGGCGATCTTAGAACGGCGGCGGCGCCACAGCACCCGCACCAGCCAGCCGAACGGCAGCACCACCAGCAACAGCCACGGCAACACCGCCGCCAGAAAGGTGATGAGCGCGCCCACGCTCTCGGCCAGCACCGAACCCGCCTGGCGCAGCGCACGCATCATCGGGTTGTAGCTCTGGCCGCCCTGCACCAGCACGCGGGTGGTCGTGAACTGGATCTGGATGTGCTGCTTGCTGGTCTGCTGCTCGAGCACCTTGCGCTGCGTGGCGCTGCTGTCCAGTTCGGCCTGCGTGTCGGCCAGCGTGCGCTGTATTTCGAGAAGGTCGGACATGTCGCGCTTGGTCGTCTTGTCGCGCAGCATCAGGCGCAGGCTGTCGCGAAACTCGGTGCGGTTCTTGATGCGCGCCTCGACGTCGATCACCTCCGAGGTCTTGTCTTCGCTGGTGGTGTTCTGCGACACCACCTTGGCCACGCCGGCCAGGCCGTTGAGCAGCTTGTCGACGTCGGCCGGCTCCACGCGCATTTCGAGCATGGCCTTGCCGACCTGCTGCGGGGTCTCGCGCAAGAGGGACGACGACAGCAGCTCGCACTTCAGCGTGTCGCACAGGTCGCGCACCTTGCCCCATGCGTCGGGCAACTGCTCGGACGGCACCTCGACGTTCAGCTCCTGCCGGACGGCAAGGTAGCGCTGGAATGGCGTCTGCTGCGCCTGGTCGGCACTCGCAGCCACTGGTGCGGGTGCGCGCGCGGATTCGGCCTGCGGCGACGCGGCTCGCGCACGGCTCTCCTTCATCGCCATGCCGCCGCCGTAGTTCGCGGTCGCCTGCATGGGGGCCGGCGGCTGAGGCGCCTCGGAGGATGACCCGGCATCCCTCTTCTGGCCGCAGCCGGCCATGGAGAGCGCGGCCGCCAGGGCCAGCAGGACGATGCCCGTGCGGTGACGGGCGAATCGGGACGAAACGAGAGGCTTGCGATGCGGCATGAAAATCCCTTTGAAAGAATGACTACCGCAGCTGATACGGGCCAGGACCCGCAACGGGGTTAAGCCGTTGCCGCGGCCATTCGCAACAATTCGTCGCCTTCGGCCACCTGCTCGCCAGGGGCGAACATGAGTTCTTCCACGGTGCCGTCTGCGGGCGCTGCGATGGTGTGCTCCATTTTCATCGCCTCCATCACCGCCAGCGGCTGGCCGCGGCTGACCTTGTCGCCGGCCTTGACCGCAAAGGACACGACCTTGCCCGGCATCGGCGCCGTGAGCCGCCCGCCTTCGGCATGCGTGTCGCCCGCGTGGGCGAGGCGGTCGATGGCGGTGATCTTCGTCGCGCCCTTCGATGCGAACACATGGGCCGTGGCGCCGTCCAGGTGCACATCGAGCGTCTGGCGGTTGCCCGTGAACTCGACCTCGAACTCGCCCGAGGGGGACTGGCCGATGACCAGCGGGCCTTCCGCGCCGCCGGCTTCGAGCCAGAGGCTGCCGTCGCGCTTGTAGGTCAGCAGGGCGATCTGCTCGGCGCCGCGAAACTCGAAGTCGAAACGGCGCAGGTACTCGCCGAGCGAACGCCAGCCGTCGCGGCGCGCAAAGGGGTCGGGCATCTTCGCGGGCCACTCGGTGATCAGCGTGCGCGTGATGGCGGCGGCCGCCGCCAGCGGCAGGCCCAGCGTTTCGCGGTCGAACAGCACGGCACGCTCGCGCTCGATGAGGGCGGTGTCGAGGTTGGCCTTCGAGAACGACGCCGTCGCGAGAATGCCGCGCAGGAACTGCACGTTGGTCGACACGCCCACGATCTGCACCTGCGCCAGCGCGGCGTCGAGACGGGCCAGCGCTTCTTCGCGCGTGCTGCCGTGCACGATCAGCTTGGCGATCATCGAGTCGTAGAAGGGCGATATCTCGCCGCCCTCGCGCACGCCGTCGTCGATGCGCACGCGGCTGCGCTGGAAGGCCGTCGCCTGCGGCTTGCGGTACACGCGCAACGTGCCGGTGGCGGGCAGGAAGTTGTTGTCGGGGTTCTCGGCGCAGATGCGCGCCTCGATGGCGTGGCCGTGGATCTTCAGGTCGGCCTGCTTGGCGGGCAGCGGCTCGCCCGATGCCACGCGCAGTTGCCATTCGACGAGATCGAGGCCGGTGATGGCTTCGGTCACCGGGTGTTCCACCTGCAGGCGCGTGTTCATCTCCATGAAGAAGAAGTTCATCTCGCCGCCTTCGCGCTGCTCGACGATGAACTCGACCGTGCCCGCGCCCACGTAGTTCACGGCGCGTGCCGCGGCCACGGCGGCATCGCCCATCTGCTTGCGCATCGCCTCGGTCATGCCGGGCGCAGGCGCTTCTTCGAGCACCTTCTGATGGCGCCGCTGCACCGAGCAGTCGCGCTCGAACAGGTAGACGTAGTTGCCTTGCGTGTCGCCGAACACCTGGATCTCGATGTGGCGCGGGCGTTGCACATACTTCTCGATCAGCACCGCGTCGTCGCCGAAGCTGTTGATGGCTTCCCGCTTGCACGAGGCGAGCGCGGCAGCAAAGTCTTCGGCCTTGTCGACCGCGCGCATGCCCTTGCCGCCACCGCCGGCGCTGGCCTTGATGAGCACCGGATAGCCGATGCGGTCGGCCTCGCGCTGCAGCAGCGCCGGGTCCTGGTCGTGGCCGTGGTAGCCGGGCACCAGCGGCACGCCGGCCTTTTCCATCAGCTGCTTCGACTCGGCCTTCAGGCCCATGGCCTTGATGGCCGAAGGCGGCGGGCCGATGAAGACAAGGCCCGCCTGCGCGCAGGCCTGGGCGAACTCTTCGTTCTCGCTCAGGAAGCCGTAGCCCGGGTGCACCGCTTCCGCGCCCGTGGCCTTGGCGGCTTCGAGGATCTTTTCCCAGCGCAGGTAGCTGTCCTTGGGCGCGCTGCCACCGATGTGCACCGACTCGTCGCAGGCGCGCACGTGGTTGGCATGCGCGTCGGCATCGGAATACACGGCGACGGTGCGAATCGCCATGCGACGGGCAGTCGCGGCCACTCGGCAGGCGATCTCGCCACGGTTTGCAATCAGGATCTTCTTAAACATTCGGAGTGTCTCCCGGAGGATTCTTTTTCAGTTGAAACGCGGGCACCACGCCCGGATCGGGTCGGCCGCTGAAGATGCGGGCCACGCGGCCGAACAGCGCCTTGAGGAAACGCCAGCTCTTGCGGATGAGCCACACGCTCGCCACAAGCACCAGCACGAACAGCACGAGAAAGACGAAGGGGTGCGCCACCGCGAGCCACAGCCCCGCGGGCACCATCGTGTCTTCGACCAGCGAAGCGCCCACGTTGGAGAAAGGCTCGGGCGAGGTGTTGATGGCCGCGCGCGTGGTGGCCTTGGCCGCATGCGCCGTGGCCGCGAAGCCGCCGCCCACCAGCGCCGCCACGATGGCCATCACGCCATGGTCGGCACCGAACACGCTGGCCGCCAGCGCGGCGCCGGCCGGGATGCGGATGGCCGTGTGCACCACGTCCCACAGCGAATCGAGGCCGGGGATCTTGTCGGCAAAGAACTCGATGAACACCATGAAGCCGCTCGCCGCGATCACCACCGGATGCGCCAGCAACTGCAACCCGCTGGGCAGCGGCACCCAGCCGAAGTAGCCGACGATGCCGGTCAGCAGCACGACCAGGTAAAGGCGCACGCCGCTGGCCCAGCCGATGGCGGCGGCCAGTGCGATGAGCTGGGGCATGTCGAGGCTGGTGTTCATGAGTGATGAGCCCTCAGGAAATCTCGAGCGTTCCGGCTTCCATGGAAGCCACGAGGTCCGCGAGCCAGGCCTGCACCGAGGCGTGCTCGACCGGGCGGTCTTCGTCGGCTTTCCAGAAGGCGATCAACTGGCCCGGCTGCCCGCCGCCCTCTGCATCGACATCGACGCACAGGTAGCTGCCGCCGCCGTTCGACAGGAACGGCACCCAGCCGCGCCGCCAGGTGGCGGGGTCTTCGAAGTCGAAGCCGATCATGCCGTCGAGCATCTCCTTGGTGTCGGCGATGTCTTCGAGCGACGAGAACATGCGGTTGTCCTGGAAGCTGTCGAAGCTGTTGTTCGGCTGGCCGTTGCGCCAGCGGTAGAGCGCACGGAAAGCTTCGGGCAGCTTCAGCGAGAACTTTGCCTCGAAGGCGTCGAGCTGGGCATCGCTCACGCCCGGCTGAAGCGCAGCGTGATACCCGGCGCGGTTCGCGGCCAGCCAGGCATCCATGCGTTCGATCAGCGGGCGGTGCGGCATCTCAGGCCTTGCCCGTGGCGTCGTTCAGCCACGATGGCTTGCGCTTCTGCAGGAAGGCCTGCACGCCCTCGCGGCCCTCTTCGCTCGAACGGATGTCGGCGATGCCTTCGACGGTCTTGGCGATCAGCGCGCCGTCGATCTCGCGGCCGGCCACGTCGGCGATCAGTTGCTTGCAGGTGCGCACGGCGGCCGGGCTGGCACCGGTCAGCGCCTTCAGCAGTTCGCCGACCTTGGCATCGAGCGCATCGGCCGCCACCACTTCATGCACGAAGCCGATGCGGTGCGCCTCGGTGGCGGTGAAGCGCTCCGCGGTGAGGAAGTAGCGCTGCGAGGCCCGCGTGCCCATCGCGCGCAGCACATACGGGCTGATGGTCGCGGGCACAAGGCCGATCTTGACTTCGCTCAGGCAGTACCAGGCGGTGTCGACGCTCACCGCCATGTCGCATGCGGCCACGAGGCCCATGCCACCGGCGTACACATCGCCCTGCACGCGCGCGATGGTCGGCTTGGGGCACTCGGCGATGACGCGCAGCATCTCGGCCAGCTTGCCCGCGTCGGCGATGTTCTCGTCGCGCGTGTAGTCGGCCATGCGGCGCATCCAGTTGAGGTTGGCGCCCGCGCAGAAGGCCGGGCCGTTGGCGCCGAGCACGATGGCCTTGACCTGCGGCGCGGCGCCGGCTTCGGTGAAGGCGCGTGTCAGCTCGGCGATGACGATGTCGTCGAAGGCGTTGCGTGCGTCGGGCTGGTCGAGCCAGATGCGGGCAACGGCGCCTTCGATCGTCAGTTGCAGCGTGGTGTAGGGGTCGCTCATGTGTGTTGTCTTGTCGTCATTGAAGGCGCTGTGGCAGTCCCAGCTTCGCGATGAACTCATCGACCATCGGCACCCAGATCGCCGCGTTGTCGCGCCCTTCGAAGAAGCCGTGGCCGTCGTTGCCATAGGGCGGCACGCCCTCGAAGCGCACGTCCACGCCCTTGGCCTTGTAGGCCGCCAGCAATCGGCCGGCCAATGCGGGGCCGAAGAAATGGTCGTTCTCCGAATAGACCCACAGCATCGGCACCTTCGTGGTCGAGGCATAGCGGCCGAAGGCATCGACGAGGCTGGCTTCGTTGCACACGTCGTCGGGTCCGCGCGAGCCGCGTCCGCCCGCGAAATTGATGGTGCCGATCACGCCGGCCGGGTTCAGGCTCGACAGCGCCAGCACGCCGAAGCCGCCGGCCGACTTGCCCAGCAGCACGATGTGCTGCGCGTCGGCATAAGGCAGCGCGCGGGCGTAGTCGAGCGCGGCGCCGATGTCCTTGGCGCTTTCGAGGCCAGCCTGCACGTAGTCGGGCTTGCTGCAGCTGAAGTAGTTCTCGGCCCACGGCCCGTCGGACTTGCCGTAGCCGCGGCGCAGCGGGTTGATGACCAGGAAGCCATGACGCGCGAACAGCTCGGCCTGCCGCGCATAGCGGTCCTGCATCTTCGCGAAGTCGGAAGGCGAACGCGGCGTGCCGTGGTTGATCACCAGCACCGGAAACGGCCCGTCGCCCTCGGGCTTGTATTCGGTGGCCGCGAGCTTCACGTGCGATTCGCCGAAGAAGCCCTTGACCGCCATCGGAATCTCGATGTCGCGGCGCGCCACGCCCTGGGCCTGCGCGCCGAGCGCGCAGCACAGCAGTGCGGCGGCAATGAACGTGAGCTTGCGCAACGTCATGAAGGACTCCTTCGATGCGTCCTACATCCGGAAGATGCCGAACTTCGGCTCGGGCACCGGCGCATTGCGCGCGGCCGCAAGGCCCAGCGCCAGCACGCGGCGCGTGTCGGCCGGATCGATGATGCCGTCATCCCACAGCCGGGCGGTGGCGTAGTAGGGGTGGCCCTGGTCTTCGTACTGCTGGCGGATGGGGGCCTTGAAGGCTTCTTCCTCTTCCTTGCTCCAGCTGCCGCCCTTCAGTTCGATGCCGTCGCGCTTGACGGTGGCCAGCACGCTCGCGGCCTGCTCGCCGCCCATGACGCTGATGCGCGCGTTGGGCCACATCCAGAGAAAGCGCGGGCTGTACGCGCGGCCGCACATGCCGTAGTTGCCGGCGCCGAAGCTGCCGCCGATGATGATGGTGAACTTGGGCACGTTGGCGGTGGCCACGGCCGTCACCATCTTGGCGCCGTGGCGCGCGATGCCTTCGTTCTCGTACTTGCGGCCCACCATGAAACCGGTGATGTTCTGCAGGAACACCAGCGGGATCTTGCGGTGGCAGCACAGCTCGATGAAGTGCGCGCCCTTCTGCGCCGATTCGCTGAACAGGATGCCGTTGTTGGCGATGATGCCCACCGGCATGCCTTCGATCTCGGCGAAGCCGCAAACCAGCGTGGCGCCGAAGCGGGCCTTGAACTCGTGGAATTCGCTGCCGTCGACGATGCGCGCAATGATCTCGCGCACGTCGAAGGGCTTGCGCGTGTCGGTGGGGATCACGCCGTACAACTCTTCGCGCGGGAACTCGGGCGCGCGCGCCGTCGAGGCCGCGGCGGGCTCGTTCGATGCCGCCTTGGCATTGAGGTTCGCCACCGCCGTGCGCGCGAGCGCCAGTGCGTGCAGGTCGTTCTGCGCCAGGTGATCGACCACGCCCGACAGGCGCGTGTGCACGTCGCCACCGCCCAGGTCTTCGGCCGTCACCACTTCGCCGGTGGCCGCCTTCACGAGCGGCGGGCCGCCCAGGAAGATGGTGCCCTGGTTCTTCACGATGATCGACTCGTCGCTCATCGCCGGCACATACGCACCGCCCGCCGTGCACGAGCCCATGACCACCGCGATCTGCGGAATGCCCTGGGCGCTCATGTTGGCCTGGTTGTAGAAGATGCGGCCGAAGTGGTCGCGGTCGGGGAACACCTCGTCCTGGTTCGGCAGGTTGGCGCCGCCCGAGTCCACGAGGTAGATACAGGGCAGGCGGTTCTGCTCGGCAATCTCTTGCGCGCGCAGGTGCTTCTTGACGGTCAGCGGGTAGTAGGTGCCGCCCTTCACCGTCGCGTCGTTGCAGACGATCATGCAGTCGACACCGTTCACGCGGCCGATGCCGGTGATGATGCCGGCGCCCGGTGCGGACTCCACACCCTTGCCGTCGAGGTACATCGCATGCGCGGCCAGCGGCGCGATCTCGAGGAACGGCGTGCCCGGGTCGAGCAGCTCGGCCACGCGGTCGCGCGGCAGCAACTTGCCGCGCGCGGTGTGCTTGGCACGCGCGGCCTCGCCGCCGCCCTGCTCCACTTTCGCGAACTGCTTGTGCAGGTCGTCGACCAGTGCACGCATGGCTGCCGCATTGGCCTGAAAGTCTGCAGAACGCGCATTCAGTTTGGTTTCGATTTTGCTCATGCTGTCTTTTCTTGCTTGAGGCCGAGTTGCTCGGTCATGGCATCGCGGATCTTGAATTTCTGGATCTTGCCGGTCACCGTCATCGGGAATTCGGTGACGAACTGGATGTACTTCGGCACCTTGTAGTGCGCGATCTGGCCCTTGCAGAAGTCGCGGATCTCGGTGTCGGTCGCGCTCTGGCCGGGCTTGACGATGATCCAGGCGCACAGCTCTTCGCCGTACTTCTTGTCGGGCAGGCCGACCACCTGCACGTCCTGCACCTTCGGGTGGCGGTACAGGAATTCTTCGATCTCGCGCGGGTAGATGTTCTCGCCGCCGCGGATCACCAGGTCCTTGATGCGGCCCACGATGTTGACGTAGCCCTCGGCGTCCATGGTGGCCAGGTCGCCGGTGTGCATCCAGTGCTCGGTGTCGATGGCTTCGCGCGTGCGCGGCTCGTCGTCCCAGTAGCCGTGCATCACCGAATAACCGCGCGTGCAGAGTTCGCCCGACTGGCCGGGCGGCATGATCGCGCCGGTCTCGGGGTCGATGATCTTCACCTCCAGGTGCGGCTGCACGGTGCCCACGGTCGACACGCGGCGGTCCAGCGGCGTGTCGGTGCTGCTCTGGCAGCTCACCGGGCTGGTCTCGGTCATGCCGTAGGCGATCGTGATCTCGCTCAGGTGCATTTCGCTGACCACGCGCTTCATCACTTCGATGGGACACGGCGAGCCGGCCATGATGCCGGTGCGCAAGGTCGAGAGGTCGAATTCCTTGAAGCGTGGATGGTCGAGCTCGGCAATGAACATCGTGGGCACGCCATGCAGGCCCGTGCATTTTTCGGCCTGCACCGTTTCAAGCACGGTGAGCGGATCGAACCCGTCGTTCGGGTACACGATGGCCGAGCCGTGCGTGAGGCACGCCAGGTTGCCCAGCACCATGCCGAAGCAGTGGTACAGCGGCACCGGAATGCACAGCTTGTCGATGGGCGACAGCTTCATGCATTCGCCGATGAAGAAGCCGTTGTTCAGGATGTTGCGGTGCGTGAGCGTCGCGCCCTTGGGAAAGCCCGTGGTGCCGCTGGTGAACTGGATGTTGATGGGGTCGGTGGCCTTCAGCGTCTTCTGGATCTGTGCGATGCGCGCGTCGCCCGCATCGCCGCTCGCGAGCAGTTGGCTGAAGCGCTGCATGCCCGGTTCCTGCACATCCGCGGCTGCCTTGCCGTCGATCCAGAAGGTGTGCTGCAGCAGCGGCAGGCGCTTGGGGCCCAGCTCGCGCAGCATGCCCAGGTAGTCACTGGTCTTGAACTGCGCCATCGTCACCAGCGCCTTGCAGCCGACCTTGTTGAGCGCGTACTCCAGCTCGGAGGTGCGATAGGCCGGGTTGATGTTGACGAGGATCAGGCCGACCTTGGCGGTGGCGATCTGCATCAGCACCCACGGCACGTTGTTGTGCGACCAGATGCCGACGCGGTCGCCGGGCACGAGGCCGAGGTTCAGCAGCGCGCTGGCGAGCTTGTTGGATTCGGCCTGCAGTTCGCGGTAGGTGAAGCGCTGGCCTTCGTGGCGGCTGATGAGCGCTTCGCGCTCGGGTTGCCTGGCAACCATGTCGTCGAAGAAGTCGCCGATGGGTTGCTCGATGAGGGGGACGTCGGTGGCGCCCTTGCCGTAGCTCTCGGTCAGTGCAGCAGTCATGCTCATGTTCCTTGTCTCCTTGTCTTGCTCCTTCCCCTTTCGGGGGAAGGTTGGGATGGGGGCAAGCGGCGTCTGTCTGGTGCAATGCCTCATCGAACGCCGCGAGCCCCCACCCCTGCCCTCCCCCAGCGGGGGAGGGAGAAAAACAGCTTAGGCCGTTTCAGCGAAAAGCTCGCGACCGATCAGCATGCGCCGGATCTCGCTCGTGCCCGCGCCGATCTCGTACAGCTTGGCGTCGCGCCACAGCCGCTCGACCGGAAACTCCTTCGTGTAGCCCACGCCGCCCAGCGCCTGGATCGCCTCGCCGGCCATCCACGTCGCCTTCTCGGCCGAATACAGAATGGCGCCGGCCGCGTCCTTGCGGAAAGTGCGCGCATGGTCGTTGCGGTCGCAGGCCTTGCCCACGGCGTACACGTAGGCGCGCGTGGCCTGCCACGTCGAATACATGTCCGCCAGCTTGCCCTGCATGAGCTGGAACTCGCCGATGCTCTGGCCGAACTGCTTGCGCTCGTGGATGAAGGGCAGCACCGCGTCCATGCACGCGGCCATGATGCCCAGCGGGCCACCCGAGAGCACCGCGCGTTCGTAGTCGAGGCCGCTCATCAGCACCTTGGCGCCCATGCCTTCGCCGCCAAGCACGTTCTCTTCGGGCACTTCGCAGTTGTCGAAGAACAGCGGGAAGGTGTTGGAGCCGCGCATGCCGAGCTTGTCGAGCTTGGTGCCAGCCGAAAAGCCCTTGAAGTTCTTCTCGACGATGAAGGCGGTCATGCCGCGCGCGCCCATCTCGGGTTCGGTCTTGGCGTAGATGACCAGCGTGTCGGCGTCGCCGCCGTTGGTGATCCACATCTTGCTGCCGTTGAGCACGTAGTAGCCGTTCTTCTTCTCGGCCTTGAGCTTCATGCTCACCACGTCGGAGCCGGCGTTGGGCTCGCTCATGGCCAGCGCGCCGACGTGTTCGCCGCTCACCAGCTTGGGCAGGTACTTCTTCTTTTGCGCATCGCTGCCGTTGCGATGGATCTGGTTCACGCACAGGTTGGAGTGCGCGCCGTACGACAGGCCCACCGAGGCCGAAGCGCGCGAGACTTCTTCCATGGCCACGATGTGCGCCAGGTAACCCAGCTCGGTGCCGCCGAACTCTTCCTTCACCGTCATGCCGTGCAGGCCGAGTTCGCCCAGCTTCTGCCAGAGGTCGTGCGGGAACAGGTTGTCGCGATCGATGTCGGCCGCGCGGGGGGCGATCTCGTTCGCGGCGAAGTCCTGGATCGCGCTGCGCAGCGAGTCGATGGTGTCGCCCAGGTCGAAGTTCAGGCCGGGATCGTGCATGGGGGTTGTCTCCTCTGAAGGGGTCGGCGCGCAGTGCTACCCGCGCTGGATGGCGCTAGAAAGATCGCAGCTTACGCCTCGTGGCGCCGCAATTGGCGCCACAATGGTTGCAAATTGCGCCACACCTGAATCACCCAGCCATGTCTTCCCCGTCGTTCCTGCGGCCTGCCCGCGCCGTCACGCCGATGGCCTTCGTGCGAGCCATTGTGCAGGGCTATGCGCGCTACGGGATCGATCCGGCGCAGGCCCTGCAGGCGGCACAGATCGCGCCGCGCGAGCTGGCCCGGCCGGGCGCGCGGGTCACGGCCGCGCAGTTCGAGGCGCTGTCGGAACACGCCATGCAGGAGCTGGACGACGAAGCGCTCGGCTGGTTCTCGCGGCGGCTGCCCTGGGGCAGCTACGGCATGCTGTGCCGCGCCTCGCTGACCTCGCCCGACCTGGGCGTGGCCATCAAGCGCTGGTGCCGCCACCACCGCCTGCTGACCGAGGACATCGGCCTGGCGCTCGAAGTGGCGGGCGGCGTGGCCACCCTGCGCATCACCGAGAACCGCGCGCTGGACGACGCCTTCCGCGAGTTTTGCCTGGTGACCAGCCTGCGCTTCATGCACGGCTACATGTGCTGGGCCATCGACTCGCGCATCTCGCTGCGCCACGCGACCTTTCCGTTCGCAACGCCGCTGCACAGCGACGCCTATGCGCCGATGTTCACGCCCGAGGTGCGCTTCGACGCGCCGCAGGCCAGCATCAGCTTCGACGAGCGCTACCTCGCCCTGCCGCTGCAGCGCGACGAACGCGCGTTGCGCACCATGCTCAAGCGCGCGCTGCCGCTGACCATCCTGCAGTACCGGCGCGACCGCCTGCTGGGGCAGCGCGTGCGCGAGCTGCTGCGATCGCGCGCGAGCGAAGCGACCACGGCCGAGGCGCTGGCGGGGCTGCTCAACGTGTCGGGCCGCACGCTGCACCGGCAGCTGCACGAGGAAGGCACTTCGCTGCAGACGCTGAAGAACGAAGTGCGCCACGAGCTGGCGGTGGAACAGCTGCGGCGCACCACCCGGCCGATCAAGCAGGTAGCGCTGGCGGTGGGGTTTCGCAACGAGAAGAGTTTTTCGCGCGCGTTCCTGCAGTGGACGGGGCACGCGCCGCGCGACTTCCGGCAGCAGGGGCTGTAGCGCGCGGATGTGACTGAATGCGGCGGGATGCGGTTTCAGGCCTGCTGCTCGGCCGCCACCGCCTGCGCCACCAGCCGCCGGAACTGGATCAGCGCCGAGTCCATCGCCAGCGGCAGCATCGGCGCGCCGGGGTCGCGTTCGATGTTGCGCGCCTGCGCGGTGATCATGTCGCGGTCTTCATTGAAGGCAACGATCAGGCTGTCGTAGATGGTGCGCGTGAGCCGCTCGCCGCCAAGATCGGGACGGTGCGACTGCTGGAAGAAGTAGTGCGTGGTGGTCTCGGTTTCGGGCGTCAGCGTCTGGCAGCTGTGAAGCTCGACCGCGCGGCGCATGTCGCCCTCGGCATCGCCCACCGGGCGGCCACCCGACTGCATGAGCAAGGTGCCCGGCAACACGAAGTCGTAGATGAACCAGCGGTCGAAGCGCGGGTTGTCGCCGAAGTCGCGCGCACCGGCCCAATGGGCGGGCGGGGGCACATTGCCGACCTTGCGCGTCACGCGCAGGCCGCGCTCGATCTTCTCGATGACGGGCCGCGCCTGTGCGATGGCGGTGGAGCCGCCGAGCGTCTTCTCGTGCACATAGCTCAGGTGGGAGAAGTCGAGCAGGTTGTCGCAGATCAGCAGGTAGGGCGTGTCGTAGTGCAGATAGCCCGGAATGTTCAGCCATTGCGGGTCGTCGCAGGAGTGGTTGTCGGGCAGCAGCGCCGTGTCGGCCCGCGCCGGCTCGCCCATCCACACGAACACCCAGCGGTTGCGCACGACGACCGGGTAGCTGCGCACGCGCGCCTTGGCCGGCACGGTGTCCATGCCCGGCGCCTCGACGCAGACGCCCTGTGCGTCGAACTTGAGGCCGTGGTAGCCGCAGCGCACGCAGTCGCCTTCGCGCCGGCCCTTGGACAGCGGCGCGAGCCTGTGGCAGCACCGGTCTTCGAGCGCCACGATCCCGCCGCCGGAAGGGCGAAACAGCAACAGCGGCTCGCCGATCACCGTGCGGTTGAACAGGCCCTCGGCGGGAATCTCGTGGTCCCAGGCGACCACATACCAGCAGTTGCGGATGAACATGACGCGTTCGTCTCCATCGGTTCTCGGATGCCGATGGTGCGGCCATGGCGTCGCTATGCCTGTCCCCCGTGGAGGGGACAAGGGGCCGCGTACCCGTATCCGTACCGGGTCAGCCGGCCAGGCGCACCAGCGCCGCGCGGTCGTGGATGGCGAGCTTCGCGTAGGCACGCTTGCGCAGCGTGTGGACGCTTGACGGTGCAATGCCGAGATCGGCCGCGATGCCGTCCGCGGTGATGCCGCAGGCGATGCGCGCGCAGACGTCGCGCTCACGGCCGCTCAGCGGCGCGGCATCGAGCCGGGCCCGCGCCAGCGCGATGCGCGTGTCCATGTCCAGGCCGCCCGCCCCGGTGTCCAGCGCATGGCGGTGCACCTGCCGCAGCAGCGGCGCCACGGCGAGCACGCGTTCGATCTCCTGCGGGCCGAAGCGCCCCATCGACTCGCTGCGGTAGAGGTTGATCGAGAACGCGCTCCCGCGCGGCATGGGCGTGTAGAGCAGCGCGAGCCGGTCGCTCAGGTGTTCGCGCTGGTAGATCTGGTGGCGCCAGCCGGGGTCGGGGATGTCGTCCGCGTGGAGCTGCAGCGCCATCAGCTCATTGTTGTCGCCGGGCACGGTGCCCATGTGCGCGGCGATGTGCGTAGCGTCGTCGAAGCTGTAGAAGTGGCGCCGGTACTGCGCAAAGCAGTCGTGCGTGACGTTGCGCACGCCACGGCCGTAGGCATGGCCCTCGAGCTGCATCGGCGCCTCGGGCGCGTGGCGCACCAGCGAGATGTACGCCACCGGCAGCAGCGCATTGAGGAAGTGCAGCATGGCGCGCGCCGGCGCCAGGTCGCGCGGCACATCGAGCAGCAGCGACACCGCCTGCAGATCGAGCACCTGCTGGCTGGCGACGGCGGGAACGCGCCACATGGCTTGCATGCGGAAATTGTCCTCCCGCGGAAGGCCGCGCGCAGCGCGGACAGCTCGGGATTAACCCGGGCCGGGCCTCAGGCCTTCGCCTCGGCTGTCGCCATCTCACGCAGTTGCGAGACCTGCCACGCAAACTCTTCCGCGAACGCATCGGGGTCGGCCAGAGCATAGGCGCCATACGCATAGACCGTGGCGTATGCGGCGTACTCGGCCGCCTCGAGCGCGTGCCCCGTCACCGCATGGAACACGGCATAGGTCGCGGACACGGCCGCATGCGCCGACGCATCGATGGAGCCCGAGCCCGGGTGGCTGCGCGCGACGGTTGCCATGCGTTCCTGCACACGCGCGAGCGTCTGTGCATCGCACCGGCCTTCGAGGAAGGCCCCGAGGGTGTCCAGTGCATCGACGGCTTCCGGTGCTTCCAGCAGGTGCCGCACGCGCTGCACGCACGCAAAGCCGAAACGCAGGCGCAACGACATCTGGCGCTCCGACTGGAGATCGACCTCCGCCGCGAGCCGCTGCAGCGCGGTGTTCATGACCCTGCGATGCTCCGCATGTGGCCCAGCACGTCGGGGTTGACCACGTTGATCGGGTGCCCGTCGGCGAAGGCCGTGATCTGGTCGAAGACATCGGAGAACTGCAGGTCGTATTCCTCCCGCGTCACGTAGCCGATGTGGGGCGTGCACACCACGTTGGGCATGGAGATCAACGGATCGGCCGGATCGGTGAGGGGTTCGGTTTCGTAGACGTCCACCGCGGCCATTCCGGGGCGCCCCGCCTGCAGGGCCTGGACCAGTGCACCGGGCTCGATCAGCCCCGCACGGCTGGTGTTCACAAGGATCGCGCCGGGCTTCATGAGCGCGAGGTCTTCTCGGCGCACGATGCCTCGCGTGGCGGGCACCAGCCGCATGTGCAGCGAGATGGCATCGCATTCGCGGAAGAAGGTGTCGCGGTCCGGTGCCGGCTGGCGCCCGTCGGCCAGGGCGCGCTGCAGTGAATCCGGCCGCGCCCACACCAGCACCTTCATGCCGAAGGCTTCGCCATAGCCCGCGACGGTGGCACCGATGCGCCCGTAGCCGTAGATGCCCAGCGTCTTGCCACGCAGCGTGGAGCCCACGCCGGTCTGCCAATTGCCCCGCTGCAGCGACGCCATCTGCTGGGGAAGCTGCCGGGCAGCGGACAGCAGCAGGGCCCACGTCAACTCTGCCGCCGCATACGACGGGGTGCCCGGATGCTGGTCCGACGACACCACGATGCCGAGCCGCGTGCAGGCGTCGATGTCGATGTGCGGGTACACGCTGCGCTGGCTGATCAGCCGCAGCCGGGGCAGGCGCTCCAGCAACGGGGCCCTGAGCGCGGTGCGCTCGCGGATCAGCACCACCGCGTCGGCATCGGCCAGCCTGCGCGCGAGCACGTCGAGGTCATCGACGTGGTCGTTCCAGACCGTGACCTTGTGGCCGTCCAGCTTGCGGAAGCAAGGCAGGGTGCGCAGGGTGTCGAAGTAGTCGTCCAGTACCGCGATGTTCATCATGAACGCGGATTCTGGACGCGTCGGGCGCCCGCGAGAAATGAATTTATCTGAGCAATTGCTTCCAGATTTTCATGAAAGCAGCCGCTGCGATGGGCAGTGCGTCAGGCCGGCTGCGCGATCGACGCGAGCGCGTCGGCGATGGACTGGCTGTCTTCAGGCCGCACCAGCTTCGCAACCTGCTGGCCATCGCGCATGAACACCAGCGTGGGCCACAGCCGCACATTGAACGAACGGCCCAGCGGGCGCCCGCTGCCGTCTTCGACCTTGATGCGCGGGATGTCCGGGTACTTGGCAAAGGCCTCGGCAATGTTCGGCTGCGCCGCCTTGCAGATGCCGCACCAGTTGGTGCCGAACTCCACGACGGCGGGGCCCTTGAGGGCATCGATCTCGCTGCGGTCGGGTTGCTCGGTCTTGTATTCGGACGTCATGGGGCGGGCTCCTGGTTCGGGTCTGTCGTCGGCGCGGCCGTCGGTCGCGCCATTGCACCAGAAACTCAGGCCGCTTGCAGGCGGTAGCCCGAAAGCAGCGCCGGCAATTCGGCCATGTCGCTGAAGACCTGCACCGCGCCCGCGGCCAGCAGCGGCCCGGGGCCGCTGTGGCCGGAATCGCCGGTGCTGTAGCCGAACACCGTGGCACCCGCGGCCACGCCGGCCATGGCGCCGGTCACCGTGTCTTCGACGATGGCGCAACGGCGCGGGTCCACGCCGAGGGCTTCGGCGGCGGCCAGGTACACATCGGGGTGCGGCTTGGAGCGGGGCATTTCGTGGCCGCTGAAGATACGACCCTGGAAGCAGTCGAGCAGACCGATCTTGGCCAGTTGCAGCTCGACCTTGTGGCGGTCGGCGCCCGATGCGCAGGCAATGCGGCCCTTGAGCTTCGCGTGGATCTCGCGGATGGCGGCGGGCGCGTGGGGAATGGCGACGAGGTCGCGCTCCAGGGCTTCGTTGCGGCGCGCGCGGAACGTCTTGAGCCACTCGGGCGTGATGGCGAAACCGGTCTTCGATTCGATGAGCGCGGCCTCGTCCTTCACGGCCTTGCCGGTGAAGGTGCTCATCGACTCTTCGGTGGTGATGTGCCAGCCCAGCTCGCCCAGCATCTCGGCCAGGACGCGGTTGGTGATGGGTTCGGAATCGACGAGGACGCCGTCGCAGTCGAACAGGACTGCGGCGAAAGGAAATGGGGTCATTGCACGGAGAGGGTTCGAAGGAGTCGCCCATGGTAGCAATGACCCCGGGGCGGGGCTTCGGAGGGGCCGGACACGAACCCGGCCCCTGGAAGAGAGCCGCTCAGGAAACCGAACGGATCGGGATGTACATCTCGCCGCCGCCGGCCATGAATTCCTTCGACTTTTCTTCCATGCCTGCCGCCACGGCCGCGGCCTCGGCCACGCCCTTCTGGGCCGCGTACTCGCGCACTTCCTGCGTGATCTTCATGGAGCAGAACTTGGGGCCGCACATCGAACAGAAGTGCGCCACCTTGCTCGAATCCTTGGGCAGGGTCTCGTCGTGGAATTCACGCGCGGTGTCGGGGTCGAGGCCCAGGTTGAACTGGTCCTGCCAGCGGAACTCGAAGCGCGCCTTGCTCAAGGCGTCGTCGCGCGAGCGCGCACCCGGGTGCCCCTTGGCCACGTCGGCCGCGTGCGCGGCGATCTTGTAGGCAATGATCCCCTGCTTCACGTCGTCGCGATCGGGCAGGCCCAGGTGTTCCTTGGGCGTCACGTAGCACAGCATCGCGGTGCCGGCCCAGCCGATCATCGCGGCGCCGATGGCGCTGGAGATGTGGTCGTAGCCCGGCGCGATGTCGATGGTCAGCGGCCCGAGCGTGTAGAACGGCGCCTCGTGGCAGTGCTTGATCTGCTCGTCCATGTTGGCCTGGATCATGTGCATCGGCACGTGGCCCGGGCCTTCGATCATGGTCTGCACGTCGTGCTTCCACGCGATCTGGGTCAGCTCGCCCAGCGTGCGCAGCTCGGCGAACTGCGCCTCGTCGTTCGCATCCGCACCCGAGCCGGGGCGCAGGCCGTCGCCGAGCGAGAAGCTCACGTCGTACGCCTTCATGATGTCGCAGATGTCTTCGAAGCGTTCGTAGAGAAAGCTCTCCTTGTGGTGCGCGATGCACCACTTGGCCATGATCGAGCCGCCGCGCGAGACGATGCCCGTCATGCGATCGGCCGTCAGGTGAATGAACGGCAGGCGCACGCCGGCGTGGATGGTGAAGTAGTCGATGCCCTGCTCGGCCTGCTCGATCAGCGTGTCGCGGAAGATTTCCCAGGTCAGGTCTTCGGCCACGCCGCCCACCTTTTCGAGCGCCTGGTAGATCGGCACGGTGCCGATGGGCACGGGCGAGTTGCGCACGATCCAGTCGCGCGTGGTGTGGATGTTCTTGCCGGTCGACAGGTCCATCACGTTGTCGGCGCCCCAGCGGATCGCCCACACGAGTTTTTCGACCTCTTCCTCGATGCTGGAAGTAACGGCCGAGTTACCGATGTTGGCGTTGATCTTCACCTTGAAGTTGCGGCCGATGGCCATCGGCTCGACTTCGGGGTGGTTGATGTTGGCCGGAATGATCGCGCGGCCCCGTGCCACTTCGTCGCGCACGAACTCGGGCGTGATGATGCGCGGAATGCTGGCGCCCATCGGGTTGCCGGCCACGCGCCTGGCGCGCTCCTCGTTGGCCAGGTACTCGGCCATCCACTCGCGCTTGCCGTTTTCGCGCAGCGCCACGTATTCCATCTCGGGCGTGACGATGCCGCGGCGCGCGTAGTGCATCTGCGTGACGTTGGCGCCCGACTTGGCGCGGCGCGGCGTGCGCTGGAGGGCGGCGGCACCGGCGCGCAGTTCGGCCAGGCGCTGGGCGTCGTGGTCGTGGGCGTGCTTCAGGCCTTCGTCCAGCGCCTGGTGCGAGCGGCCTTCGTAACTTTCGGTGTCATTGCGCTCGAGCACCCAGGCGCCGCGCACGTCGGGCAGCCCGCGGCGCACGTCGATGTCGACCTTGGCGTCGGTGTAGGGGCCCGAGGTGTCGTAGAGCGACACCGTTTCGCCGTTGGTGAGCAGCACGTCGCGCACCGGCACGTTCAGGTCGGGCCGGCTGCCCGGGATCAGGCACTTGTGGGACGCAGGAAAGGGCTCGCGCGTGAGCGAGAGCAAAGAGGTGAACTTGTCGGGGGCATTCATCGGGGCACTCCTTGTTGAGGGAAAGGGTGCTCCGCAATCGCTCGGTGGGCCTTCGGGCCGTCACGGAAGGTGGGTGACGGACGGACCGAAGTCAGGGAGTGCAGCTCTTCTTACGCCGGTATGACCCGGATCAAGTTCGCGGGTCGGCAGCTTTGCCATCTCAGCACACCACATGTGTGCACCCCGGAGCGAGGCCGATTGTGCGAGCCTCGGGCCGGTGCGTCAACCCAGGGGCTGCTGCAGGTCGCCTTCGAGGTAGTACCAGCGCTCGTCTTCGCGCACAAAGCGGCTGCGCTCGTGCAGGCGCGTGGCGGCGCCGGTGGCCGCGCTGCGCTGGCGCGCGACGAACTCGACCTCGGCATGGTCGGCGTCGAGCACGGAGCGCGAACGGATGTCGAGCCCCAGCCATTTGACGCCCGGCTCGAACTCGATCGAGGCCGGCCGTTTCGACGCATGCCAGGTGGCGAGCAGGTATTCGGCCCGCTCCAGCACGAAGGCCGAATAGCGCGAACGCATCAGCGATTCGGCGTCGGGGGCGGGTGTGTTCTCGAAGTCGTCGAGATAGCGGCCACAGCACAGGGCGTAGCCGATGGGCTTGTCGCGGCGGTCGGTGCGGCCGCAGGGGCAAGGTCCGGTGGTGGGATCGATGGCGCTCATGAAGACCGCTATTGGAACACCTCGCGGCCAAGGCGCCGATGGGGCAAGCCCGAAGCTATGTCCGGCGGCTGCCGGCAATGGCTTCCTGCAGGGCCTGCGCCTGCGCCGGCTTGTAGATCAGCGCGTAGCCGGCGCGCTCGACTTCGGCCCGCGTCGCGTGGGCGGTTTCGCCGGTGAGGATGACCACGCTGCGCACCTTGCCGACCGCCTGCAGGGCCTGCGCGGCGGCCAGCCCCGAGAGGCCGCTGCCCAGCCGCAGGTCGCTCAGCATGAGGTCGAACACGCCGCCGTGCTGCAGGGCTTCGCGCGGATTTGCGGCCAGCGCCACTTCGTGGCCCCAGCCGCACAGCAGCGAGCGCATCGCTTCGCGCACGGGCTGCTCGTCGTCGAGCACGAGGATGCGCACGGGGGGCAGCGGCACGTCTGCCGCGGGCTCGGCGGGCACGTCGCTTGCGGCATCCGGTTCCTCGGGCGGTGCGGGCGCTTCTTCGAGCACCAGCGAGAAGGTGCTGCCACGGCCCGGCGCGGTGCGCACCTCGATGCGCGAGCCCATGACCTGCGCCATGCTCGCCACCAGCGACAGGCCCAGCCCGAGGCCCCGGCTGCGGTCGCGCCCCGGGTTGTCGACCTGGAAGAACTCCTCGAACACCTGCTCCTGGTGCTGTGCCTCGATGCCCACGCCCGAGTCGCGCACCTCGATACGCCAGGCCGGCACGCCATTGCGCGGCCGCTGCAGCCGCCGTGCGAAGACGAAGACCGTGCCCGCCGGCGTGTACTTGATGGCGTTGTCGATCAGGTTGCCCAGCACGCGCGCGAGCATGCGCGCATCGGCCCGCACCACGGCCTCGGTGGGGCGCACGCGCAGCGCCAGCCCCTTGGCGTCTGCCAGAGCCCCGAAACGCCCTTGCAGCGACTCGAAGACCGAGTCCAGGTACAGGGGCTCCAGCCGCACCGGCGCGACGCCGCCGTCGAGCTGCGCGATGTCGAGCAGCGCGTCGATGGAGCCGCGCAGTGCATCGACGCTGTCGCGCATGAAGCGCAGGTTGTCGGCGCTGGGTGCGGTGCGGGTGTTGAGAGCGTCGACGAAGATCGCCAATGCATGCATGGGCTGGCGCAGGTCGTGATTGGCCGCCGCGAAGATGCGCGCGCGCTGCGCCGCCAGCTGCGCGACATGGTCGAGCTGGCGCGCGAGCGCATCGGCCAGCCGCGCCTTTTCAAAGCCCGCCTCGATGGCGCCCACGATCAGCCGGTTCTGCTTGCGCGCGTAGTAGAGCGCCGCGAACATCTGCGAGACCACCAGGCAGCCCATGATGAGCTGCACGCTGCCCGGCTCGACCACCAGCCGCAGCGCCATGCCCATGAACATCGGCACGCTGAAGCACACGGCCGCCAGCCACCACTGCGCCAGCGCCGCGATGACGACACTCGAAACACCGCTGATGAAGAAGTACATCAACAGGATCAGCGCGAGGTTGTCGTGCGGAAAGAAGAGCCACGGCGCCAGTGCCCAGATCAACCCCGGCACCAGCATGCGCAGCTCCAGCCGCCGGCGCGTCTGCACGGCCGTGGCGACGTCGATGCTGGCCGGGTCCACGCGGCGCAGGTGGCGGTGCCGGTGCCACTGCGAGGTGTGCACCAGCACGCCCCACACGATCGTGCCCGGGTTGCCGGTGAGTACGAGAAAAGTAATCCAGAAGATGGCGGCGACGGTGGCGGCCATCAGCGGCGTGTCGAAGGTATCGACCACGAAGGCCCGCGCAAGGCTCTGGTCGACCAGCGGATTGGCATTCGGTGACTCGACCCAGTAGTCGCGTATGCGCCGCAGCACCAACCCCGGGAAGGGCTTGCGGACGGGGCTGGAAGGAGATGGGCGCATGAGCAGCAGAAGCCGGCCCGTGATTTTGCGCGTATTGCGCCGCGCCGCGATACCTCCCCGGACATCCACCATTGGCGCGGCGCTTGCTAAACGTTAGCCTTACTTCGGCCCACGACGAGGGCGAGAGAGAGCGAGGCGGCGATGTACCTGACAGGCCCTGAACAGCACGCGCTGCGCGGCGTTTTCACGCTGCTGGCGCAAGACCGCAACGAACGCGAGATCCGCGAGCGCCTGGGCTGGGCGCTGCTCGATCTGCTGCACGCCGACCAGTTCGCCTCTTTCGTGTGGGACGCGGACAGCGGCAGCTTCGGCGCGCGCGTGGCGCTCAACATGGACCCGGCCAACCTCGACCGCTATGCGCAGTGGCACCAGCACCACGACCCGATCACCTTCGTGCTGCAGTCGCACCGCCGCGCCACGCGCGTGACCGACGTGATGCCGCAGCGCGCGCTGATGCGCACCCCGTTCTTCACCGACTTCCTCTCGCGCGACGGGCTGCACTGGGGCATGAACCTGCATGCCTTCGAGGGCGACCGCGCGCTGGGCGACCTCCGCATCTGGCGCCGCAAAGGACGCGGCGATTTCGGCGATCACGAGAAGGCGCTGCTCGACCTGATCGAGCCGGCCTTCGCGGGCGCACTCCAGCGTGCGCAGCGCGTGGCGGCGCTTGCATCGCCTGCCCCGCGTGCAGGCAACGACGAAACCGCCTGGGCCTTGCTGAGCGCGCGCGAGCAGGAGGTGGCCCGCTGCGTGCGCGAAGGACTCACTGACAAGGAGATCGCGCGGCGCATGGCGGTGGGCGTGCCCACCGTGCGCACCTACCTGCGGCGCATCTTCGACAAGCTCGGCATCGAGCGCCGTTCGGCGCTGGCGGGCTGGGGCATGCCGGCGCGCTGACCGGGCATCACTTCGGTGCCGGCAGGCGGCCGAGCACGCCTTCGACCGCAAGGCCCACGGCCAGCAACCGGCGGTCGCTCCCCGCGGGTCCGTCCAGCTCCAGCCCCACGGGCAGGCCGCTGGTCGCGCCCAGGCCCGAGGGCAACTGCACGCCCGGAATGCCGGCGTTGCTGCCGGGGTCGGTGTTCTGGATCAGCGCGCCGAAGTTCTCGGGGCTGCTGGCGTCAGGCCCGGCCGCCAGCGCCACGCGCGGTACCGTGGGGAACACCAGCGCGTCGAGCCTGTTCTTCGTGAAGGTGTCGCGGTAGAGCTTCTGCAAGGCGGGCCGGGCGACGCGCATCGCGTGCTCGTAGACCGGCTTCGCATCGACCACGCCATTTGGCGCGGGCAGCTTGCGCGGGATCACGAAGGTGTCGAAGGTGCCCTTGACGTCGGGGCTGGCGATGCCGGCCGCCAGCTGCGCGATGTCGATGCCGGTGCGGTACTTCGCAAGGTAGGCGGCCATGTCGTCGTTCGCCTCGTAGAGCGCAAGCGGAAAGCCGATGGCGCTGTTCAGTTCCATCAGCTTCGGCATTTCCACATCCACCAGCGTGACGCCCGCCGCGCGCAGCTTCGCGAGCGCGGCGTCGGTCGCGGCGCGCGTGTCCGCGTCGAGGTTCGCGTAGAAGGCCGGCACCACGCCGAGCCGCACGCGCTTCAGGTTGGCGGATTTGAGCGGCGTGCCACCGGCGATCACGCGGTCGAGCAGCGCCACGTCGGCCATCGACTGCGCCATCGGCCCCGCCGTGTCGCGCGTGTGCGAGATCGGTGCGATGCCTTGCTGCGGGTAGCGGCCCATGCTGGGCCGCAGCGACGCGCAGCCATTGAAGGCACAGGGGATGCGCACCGAGCCGCCCGTGTCCGTGCCGAGCGCCGCCGGCGCCATGCGCGCGCCGAGCGCCGAACCGTTGCCCGACGACGATCCGCCCGCGATGCGGCTCGCGTCGTAGGCGTTGCGCACGCCGACCTCGGGCCCCGTCTGGAACGCGGGGTTGTAGCCTGTGACGCCAAAGGCCAGCTCGTGCATGTTCGTCTTGCCGAGGATGACGGCGCCGGCCGCGCGCAGCTTCGCGACCACCGGCGCATCGGCCGCGGGCACGAAGCCCTTGAGCGCGGGCGTGCCGGCCGTGGCGGGCAGGCCCTGCACCTGGATGTTGTCCTTGATGGCCACCGGCAGCCCCGCCAGGGGCTTGCAGGCTCCGCCGCGCTTGCGCTGCGCATCGGCCGCGCGCGCCGCCTTCAGCGCGCCCGCTTCATCGAGCGTGACGAAGGCATTGAGGTTCGCCTTGGCCTTGGCTTGCGCGAGGTAGGCCACCACCAGTTGCTCGCTCGTCACCGTGCCGGCGCAAAGCTGCTGCACGGCCTTGCTCGCGGTCAGCGTGGCGATGTCCGGTGCGGCGGGTTGCGCTTGCGCGGATGCGCCGACGCACAGCAAGGCCACGGCGAATGAAACGGGTTTGGAAATGGACATGGCGAAGACCTCCGACAAAGAGATCGCCATGCTGCGCCGCGGGCGCGGTCCTGTCTGTCATCGAAACCGATGACATGGCAGAGCTATGCGCTCAGGGGCGCTTCAGTTCCGGGTAGATCGTCATCAGTTGCATGGCCACGCCGTTGGTCCAGCCGAAGCCATCCTGCAAGACGTACTCGCCGCCGCCGGCCTCGCCGCTGTTGTCGATCACGTTGTATTTCTCGACCAGCTTGCCGCTGCTACCGTAGACCTGTTGCACCTTGCCCATCCAGCGCGTCGCAATGTCGCGCGCAAGCGCATGCTGCCCATAGCGCCGGAGGCCATCGACCGCGATCCATTGCAACGGCGCCCAGCCGTTGGGCGCATCCCATTGCTGATCGGTGGCGACGGGCGTGGTCACCACGCCATAGGGCTTCAGCAGTTGCCTGCCCGTCCAGTCGGCCACGCGCGCTGCCTGCGCCGGCTCCGCGATGCCGACGAACAGCGGGTACAGCGTGGCAGCGCCAGGGCGGCCGGTCGGCTGCCGCTTGATCCATTGATAGTCCACGTAATGGCCACCGGCTTCATTCCACAGGTACTTCTGCACCGCCGCGCGGCGACGTTCGGCGCGTTGCGTGAAGTCGCTGCTGCAGGCCGCGTCCTGCACGCGCTCGCAGCCCAGGCGGATCGCGCTTTCCAATCCGTACAGCAGGCTGTTCAGGTCCACGGGCACGATGGCGGTGGTCTGGATGGTGGCGAGCGTCTTGCCGTCGGCGAACCAGCGGCTGCTGAAGTCCCACCCGCTCTCTGCCGCCGCGCGCAGGTCGCGATAGACCTCGGCGGCGGGCCGACTGCTCTTCTTCGCCAGCGCCACGTCTTCCGCATACGACTCGTCGCGCGGCACGGCGCGGTCATCGTAGTAACGGTTCAGCACGCTGCCATCGGCCAGCGCCACCACGCGGCGGTGCGCGGTGCCGGGCTTGAGCTTGTCCGCGCCTTCCATCCAGAACGCGTACTCGCGCCGCAGCTGCGGCAGGTAGCGTGCATAGGCGGCGGCTTCGTCCTGAGTGGACAGCAGGCCCACCATCTTGAAATAGAACGGCGGCTGCGAGCGGCTCAGGTAGTAGCTGCGATTGCCGTTCGGGATGTGGCCATAGCGATCGATCAGGCTCGCGAAGTTGCCGACCATGTCGCGCAGCGAATCAGGCTTGCCGTTCTGCAGCAGGCCCAGCATGGTGAAGTACGAGTCCCAGTAGTACACCTCGCGAAAACGCCCGCCCGGCACCACGTAGGGGCCGGGCAGCGGCAGCAGCGAGGAGCCCGCGCCCGGCTTCTGCGGTTGCTGCGTCAGGTGCGGCCAGAGGCTTGCGATGTGCTGCGCGAGCGACTGCGAACGGTCGCTGACGTAGGTGTCGGCGTTGTCCCGTGGCAGCTCGAAGTGCCGCTGCACGAAGCCGGAGAGATCGAAACCGGGGCGGTCTTTCTCGCGCCTGTACTGCGCAGCAATGGTGGCGGGCGGAGTCCTGGGTACGGCGTCGACGAAGGTCTTGCCGTCCTTGAACACCTGCCCCAGTTGGACTGCGGCGAACAGCTCCGGGTACAGATCGGAAGGCGGTGCCGGGTAGGCGACTGCGGATCTGGTGGCAACGAGCACTTCCGCATGCACAGGCGCGTTGAACGCACCGAACAGCACGCCGGCCGCCACTGCGGCAGCCCCAACCATCGGAAATCTCGAGCGACGGTGCAGCGTCGCCGTCGTGGATGCCTGGGCCATGTCGGTCTCCCCTTGATCGGTTCGCGGAGACTCTACACGGCCGATGGCATCCGGCCTCCTGCGTCACCCTGCCGTGCGGCGGGGCTTCAGGACGTCAGGCCAGGGCGCGTTGGATCAGCAGCTTCTGGATGTCCGACGTGCCTTCGTAGATCTGGCACACGCGCACATCGCGGTAGATGCGCTCCAACGGAAAGTCGTTCACGTAGCCGTAGCCGCCCAGCGTCTGGATGGCGGCGCTGCACACGCGCTCGGCCATCTCGCTCGCGAAGAGCTTGGCCATGGCTGCTTCCTTCAGGCAGGGCCTGCCGGCATCGCGCAGGCTCGCTGCGTGCCAGATCAACTGGCGTGCGGCTTCGAGCTGCGTCGCGCATTCGGCCAGGCGAAAGCCCACGGCCTGCTGGTCGAAGATCGCGCCGCCGAAAGCCTGCCGCTCCTTGGCATAGGCCAGCGCCACGTCGAAGGCGCTGCGCGCCATGCCGACGCTCTGCGCCGCGATGCCGATGCGGCCACCCTCGAGCGCGCCGAGCGCGATCTTGTAGCCCTCGCCTTCGGCGCCGATAAGGTTTTCCACCGGAATGCGGCAGCCGTCGAAGTTGATCTGCGCGGTGTCGCTGCTGTGCTGGCCCAGCTTGTCTTCGAGGCGCGCCACGTGGTAGCCCGCTGCATCGGTCGGCACGATGAACGCGCTCATGCCACGCTTGCCCGCGCCCTTGTCGGTGACCGCGATGACGATGGCCACCTGCCCGTTCTTGCCACTGGTGATGAACTGCTTCACGCCGTCGATCACGTAGGCATCGCCATCCTTGCGAGCCGTGGTGCGCAGGCTCGAGGCATCGCTGCCGGCCTGCGGCTCGGTGAGGCAGAAAGCGCCGAGCATCTGGCCCTGCGCCAGCGGCTCGAGCCACTTCTTTTTCTGCTGCGCATTGCCGTAGCGCATGAGGATGGCGTTGACCGGGCAGTTGGTCACGCTGATCGCGGTGCTGGTGCCGCCGTCGCCGGCCGCGATTTCTTCGAGCACCAGCGCCAGCGTGAGGTAGTCCAGGCCCGCACCGCCATGCTCTTCGGGCACGCAGATGCCGTAGGCACCCAGCGCCGCGAGGCCCTGGTGGGCCTCCTTCGGAAAGCTGTGCTCGCGGTCCCACTTCGGGGCGTTGGGCCACAGTTCGGCTTGCGAGAAATCGCGCACCGCGTCGCGGATGGCTTCCTGGTCGGCGCTGAGCAGCATGGCGTGTCTCCTGTCTTTTCTTCTTGTGCGGGCTTACTTGCCGGAGCCCAGGTCCATGATCAGGCGTGCAGCCATGTACAGGCGACGCGGGATGGCGCTGATGTCCACGTACTCGGCCTTGTCGCTGTGGTAGCCGAAGCCCGGCAGGCCGAGGCTTTCGATCACGGGCTTGCCCGAGAGCGCCGCATAGGCCGCGTCGGTGCCGCCGCCGGTGCGTTCTTCCACGCCGAGGTTGCCGCCCGCTTCCTTGTAGTAGCCCACGGCCTTGTCGACCAGCTTCTTGCCGCCTTCGCCGGCATTGAAGGCCGGACGGCCGCGCGTGACGATCACCTTGACGTCGGCTTCGGGCAGCTTCTTTTGCTGCGCGCGTTCTTCCAGCGTCTTCATGGCGGCGTCGAAGTCTTCGTTGCGTGCGTAGCGCACGTCGGCATTCAGCGTGGCGCTGGCGGGGATGATGTTCGACACATTGCCGGCCTTGGCGATGGTCCAGTTGAAGCGCAGGTTCTTCGACTTGTCGTCGATGTTCATGGTGCGCAACACGAGGTCGGAGGCCTCGACCAGCGCGTTCACGCCCAGCTCGGGCGCGGCGCCCGCATGCGAGGCCTTGCCGGTGATGTTGACCTGCACGTAGGCGATGCCCGAGGTGCCGAGCGAGAGCTTTTCGTCGCCGGCGCTGGTGGGCTCGAACGAGAGCACGTAGTCGGCCAGCTTGGCTTCTTCCTGGATCAGGTCGCGCGAGCCGAAGGAGCCCTTCTCCTCGTCGGTGTTGAACAGCACGGTGATGGTGCCGTAGTCGCGCACGCCGTAGTCCTTGAGCAGCTTGAGCGTGTGCAGGATGACGGCGTTGCCGCCCTTGTCGTCGGCGATGCCGGGGCCGTAGGCCTTGTCGCCCTCGACGCGGAACGGCGCCTTGGCCAGGATGCCCTTCAGGTACACGGTGTCCATGTGCGAGAGCAGCAGCAGGTTCTTGCCGCCGCGGCCCTTGATCTTGCCCACGATGTTGTCGCCCACCACGATGCCGGCCGACTTGCTGCGCGTGACGGTGAAGCCCAGGTTCTTGAGCTCGCCTTCGAGGTAGTTGCCGGCGGCGGCAATGCCTTCGGCGTCACCGGTGCCGGTTTCGATGTTGACGAGCTTCTCGAGCGTCTTGATCACCGCGGGCTGCTCGTCGGTGGCGGCCTGGAACAGCACGTTGTCGCGCTTCTGGGCCCAGCTGGCGGCGGGTGCCAGGAAGGCGGTGGCCAGCAAGGCGGCAAGGGCGGTACGGTGGATGGATGGGCGCATGAAATCTCCTGCTCTACGCATTTATTGGAATTGGATGTCTGGATGAAAAAGCCGGCAGGCGCCCTTGCGTGGGCGCCTCCAGCCCTGCTCTTATAGCAATTCGAGTGCCACGGCGGTGCCTTCGCCGCCGCCGATGCACAGCGTGGCCACGCCGCGCTTCTTGCCGCGCGCCTTCAGCGCATGAATGAGCGTGACCATGATGCGCGCGCCGCTCGCACCGATCGGATGGCCCAGCGCGCAGGCGCCGCCGTTCACGTTGACGATGTCGTGCGACACGTCGAGTTCGTGCATGAGCGCCATCGGCACCACGGCGAAGGCTTCGTTCACCTCCCACAGGTCGACGTCTTTCACGGTCCAGCCGGTCTTCTTGAACAGCTTGGCGACGGCGCCGACGGGCGCGGTGGAGAACCACTCGGGCTGCTGCGCGTGCGTGGCATGGCCGACGATGCGGGCGATGGGCTTGGCGCCGATCTTCTTGGCGTACGACTCGGTCATCATGACCAGCGCGGCCGCGCCGTCGTTGATCGACGAGCTCGATGCGGCGGTGATGGTGCCGTTTTCTTTCTTGAACGCGGGCTTGAGCGTCGGGATCTTGTCGAGCTTGACCTTGCCCGGGCCTTCGTCGACCGAGATCACGGTGTCGCCGCTGCGGCCCTTCACGGTGACGGGCACGATCTCTTCCTTGAACGCACCGGATTCAGTCGCGGCCTTGGCGCGCTGCACGCTGGCGATGGCAAAGGCGTCTTGTTGCTCGCGGGTGAAGTTGTACTTGGCGGCGCAGTCTTCGCCGAAGGTGCCCATCGAGCGGCCCGGCTGGTAGGCGTCTTCGAGGCCGTCGAGCATCATGTGGTCATAGATCTTGTCGTGGCCCATGCGATAGCCGCCACGGCCCTTGAGCATGAGGTAAGGCGCGTTGGTCATGCTTTCCATGCCGCCCGCCACGATCACGTCGTGCGTGCCGGCCAGCAGCAGGTCGTGCGCGAGCATCGCGGCCTTCATGGCCGAGCCGCACATCTTGCTGAGCGTGACCGCGCCCGCGCTGTCGGGCAGGCCGCCCTTGTAGGCCGCCTGGCGTGCCGGTGCCTGGCCCTGGCCGGCCATCAGGCAGTTGCCGAACAGCACTTCGCCCACGCTCTCGGGCGCGATGCCCGCGCGCTCCACGGCGGCCTTGATGGCGGCACCGCCCAGGTCATGCGCGGAGAGGGAAGAAAAGTCGCCCTGGAAGCCCCCCATGGGGGTGCGGGCGGCGCCGACGATGACGATGGATTCGGACATGGGAGGTCTCCTTCTGGAATGTGAAAGCAAAAAGCGTTGACGTTGAAGCAGTGAGCTGCGGCGCGTGCCACGGCCAGTGTCAGAAATGCGTCGCGTGCCCCTCGTGCTGGAAGCGCTGCGATTCTTCGTACGGGAACACATCGAGCATCTGGCCGGCCTGGATGCGTTCCTTGTGGTGCTGCCAGAAGGCAGCGTCGAGCAGGTCGGCGTGGTGCGCCATGAAGGCTTCGCGCACGTCGCTGTTGCCCAGCAGGAAGGGCTCGAAGGTCTCGGGAAACACGTCCTTCGGGCCGACCGAATACCAGACCTCGCCGCTCATCTCGTCTTCTTCGTTGCGCGGCGTGGGCACCTTGCGGAACTTGCAGTCGGTGACGTATTCGATCTCGTCGTAGTCATAGAACACGACCTTGCCGCCGCGCGTGACGCCGAAGTTCTTCCACAGCATGTCGCCCGGAAAGATGTTGGCGGCCACCATGTCCTTGATGGCGTTGCCGTATTCGATGACCGCATGCTCGAGCTGGTCTTTCGCGCGCCTGGCCTGGGCCGGGCTCTCGGGGTGGGCCAGCGTGTCGAAGGCTTCCTGAAGGTAGATGTTGAGCGGGATCATGCGGCGCTCGATGTAGACGTGCTTGACCACCAGCTCCATCTCCCCGTTGCCGTCGCGGTCGCCGATCTCGAGCTGGCTGGGCGCGAACTTGCGGATCTCCTCGATCAGCTCGGGCTCGAAGCGGTCGAGCGGAAAACCCACGTCGCTGTACTCCAGCGTGTCGGCCATGCGGCCCACGCGGTCGTGCTGCTTCACGAGCATGTACTTGCCCTTGATCTGCTCGCGCGTGGTGTCCTTCTGCGGCGGATAGAAGTCCTTGATGACCTTGAACACGAACGGGAACGACGGCAGGTCGAACACCAGCATGACCATGCCCTTGATACCGGGCGCGATGCGAAAGCGGTCGCTCGAGTAGTTCAGGTGCGACAGAAAGTCGCGGTAGAAAAGCGTCTTGCCCTGCTTGGCCAGGCCCAGCGCGTTGTAGATCTCGGCGCGCGGCTTGCGCGGCATGAGCGAGCGCAGGAACTGCACGCAGGCCGAGGGCACTTCCATGTCGACCATGAAGTAGGCGCGCGCAAAGCTGAACAGCATCTGCAGGTCGTCTTCGCCGAACAGCGCCGCGTCGATGTAGAACTTGCCGCGGCTGTCGTGCAGGATCGGCAGCGAGAACGGAATCTCGGTGAAGCCGTTCAGGATGCGGCCGACCACGTACGCACCCTTGTTGCGAAAGAACAGGCCCGAGAGCACCTGCAGCTGGAAGTTGGCGCGCAGCTTGACCTGGTGGAAGCGGTTCAGGATGACGTGCGCCACGCGCTCGGCATCGCGCCGCTTGTTGGCATAGCTGCCCTGCAGCGCGAAGTCGTCGAGCATCTGCTCGATGGTGTCGGCCAGCGTGTCGTGCGCGGGATAGTACGGGCGGTAGGTGGGCGCGCCGCGCGGCTCGATGTACTCGGTGCTGATGGCCGGCCGAACGAAGATGAAGTCGTTCTGGAAGTACGCGCGGTGCAGGATCTTGGTGGTGACCGAGTTGAAAAAACTCTCGGCCAGCTCGGGCTGGTGGTGGTCCACCAGCAAGCCGATGAAGTGCAGCTTGACCTGGTGCCACACCTCCATCGGCTGGTCGCCGGCCCTGAACTCTTTTTCGAGCCGGGCCACGGCCTCGTTCACGCGCAGGTCGTAGAACTCGATGCGCTCGCGCTGCGCGCGCTGCTGGCCATGCCAGTCGGCGGTCTCGAAACGGTGCTTGGCGCGCGCCGATTCGGCGCGAAACAACCGGTAGTGCCGGTTGAATCCGTCGATCATCGCCTTGGCGATGTCGTAGGCCAGCGGCGAATCGAGACGCTGCGGGAACATGGACTCAACCGGTCTTGTCTTCGCTGCCTTCGGTTCCGTCGGCCCCGGCCAGTGCGCTGGGCGACAGGCCCTGCGGCTTGCTCCACTTGTAGCGGATGCGCTGCACCGCGGCCTTGTAGATGGCGTCGAGTGGCTTGTCGCCATCGACGCTCAAGCCCAGGTCTTGCAGCAGGCCGTCGTGCACGCCGAAGGTCCAGCCGTGGATGCGGACCTTCTGGCCACGCGCCCAGCCATCGACCATGACGGTGCTGACGGCCACGTTGACCACCTGCTCGGCCACGTTGAGCTCGCACAGGGCATCGGCGCGCACGTCTTCGGGCAGGGTTTCGAGCATGACGGCGTGGCGGTCGCGCACGTCCTGGATGTGGCGGATCCAGTTGTCGGCCAGGCCGATGCGCTTGCCGCTGAGGGCCGCCTTGACGCCGGCACAGCCGTAGTGGCCGACCACCATGATGTGCTCGACCTTCAGGTGTTCGACCGCGAACTGGATCGCCGAGAGCGCATTCAGGTCGGAATGGACCACGATGTTGGCGACGTTGCGGTGAACGAACACCTCGCCTGGTTCCAGGCCGGTGATCTGGTTGGCGGGCACGCGGCTGTCGGAACAGCCGATCCACATGTAGCGTGGCGTCTGCTGCTCCACCAGGCCGGTGAAGAAGCCGGGCCTGTCGCGTTCCATTTGTGCTGACCAGGCACGGTTGTGGGCAAAGAGGTCGTCGAGGTTGTCGGACATAGGAACCTATTGTCGGTGAGTCATGTTTCCGGCCGAGATTTCAGGCCGCCCTGGCCGCCTTCTGCGCGCGTGCCAGCGTGGCCCGGCCCTTCTTTTCGTGAGCACGCACTTCCGCGATATTGGCCTGCAGCTCTGCCAGTTGGGCTTCGAGCTGCGCCCGGTGCGCGCCCAGCACGCCCAGGAACTTCTGCAGCTGCGGCACCGTATCTTGCGGGCTGTCGTACATGTCGAGGATGTCCTTGGCCTCCGTCAGGCTCAGGCCGAGGCGCTTGGCACGCAGCGTGAGCGTGAGCCGGGCCCGGTCGCGCGCGCTGTAGATGCGCTGCAGGCCGGCCCGCTCGGGCGTGAGCAGGCCCATGTCCTCGTAGAAGCGGATGGCCCGCGTCGTGAGGTCGAACTCCTTCGCGAGCTGGCTGATGGTGAAGGTTTGCGCGGGCATGGAGGCGGTGCGTTTCGAAAGCGCCAGGAGGGACGTTACGAGGGCGACAGCAGCTTCTTGCCGCGCTCCCTACAATGATGCCATCCACACATGACGTTTACGTAAACGTCAATCTTACATGAACCTCCTCGAACGCGAACTCCACTACCCGATGGGCGACACCCTGCCCGAGCCCGGCACCGCACTGGAGGTGGCACCCGGCGTACGCTGGATCCGCATGCGGCTGCCCTTTGCACTGGACCACATCAACCTCTGGCTGCTGCGCGACACCCTCGACGGCGTCGAGGGCTGGACGGTGGTCGACTGCTGCATCGCCCGCGACGAAGCGCGCGCGCAGTGGGAACAGGTGTTCGAGACGCAACTGCAGGGCATGCCGATCCTGCGCGTGATCGTCACCCACATGCACCCCGACCACATCGGCCTGGCCGACTGGCTCTGCTCGCGTTGGAACGCGCCGCTGTGGATCAGCTCGACCGACTACCACGTGGCGCGCGTGCTGACCACCGCCGGCGACAGCGCGGCGGGCGGCGAGCACGCCGCGAAGTTCTTCGCCTCGCATGGCCTGACCGACCCCGAGGCCGTCGCCAAGATCCGTGCGCGCACCAACTACTACGCGGGCATGGTGCCTTCGGTGCCCGACAACTTCACGCGCATGCTCGATGGCGACACCGTCATGATCGGCGGCCACGCCTGGCGCTGCATCAGCGGCTACGGCCACGCGCCGGAGCACATCTCGCTGTACTGCGACGAACTGAAGCTGCTGCTGGGCGGCGACATGATGCTGCCGCGCATCTCCACCAACGTGAGCGTGCATGCGGGCGAGCCCGAGGCCAATTCGCTGCGGCTCTTTCTCGACAGCATCGACAAGTTCAAGGCGCTGCCGGCCGACACGCTCGGCCTGCCCTCGCACGGCAAGCCGTTCATCGGCATCCACCGCCGCGTCGACCAGTTGCAGGAGCACCACCGCGACCGGTTGGCCGAACTGCTCGAAGCCTGCACCGCGCGCCCGCTGACCGCCGCCGAAGGCCTGCCGATCCTGTTCAAGCGCGAACTCGACCTGCACCAGATGACCTTCGCCATGGGCGAGACGGTGGCTCACCTGCATCTGCTGTGGTTCTCGGGCCAGGTCAAGCGCGAGCTGGGAAAAGACGGCATCTACCGCTTCGGGGCCCAAAGCACCACGGCCTAGGGTGAGGCCCTGGCGATTTAGACTCGCCGGATGGACGACACGCTGGCTCAGCTGCGCGCGGGCCGGCTGGCAGGCGCAAAACGAATCGATCTCTCGTGCGGGCTCACCGAGTTCCCGCGCGAGCTTTTCGACCTTTCCGATTCACTCGAAACACTGAACCTCTCGGGCAATGCGCTGAGCGCGCTGCCCGACGACCTGGGCCGGCTGCACCGGCTGCGCGTGCTGTTCTGCTCGGACAACCGCTTCACCGAGCTGCCCGCCTCCATCGGCCAGTGCCGCGAACTCGACATCGTCGGCTTCAAGGCCAACCGCATCCGCAGCGTGCCGGCCGAAGCACTGCCGGCTTCGCTGCGCTGGCTAATCCTCACCGACAACCAGATCGAGGAATTGCCCGACACGCTCGGCCAGTGCACGCAAATGCAGAAGCTGATGCTGGCGGGCAACCGCCTGCGCGCACTGCCGCCATCGGTGGCCGCCTGCCGGCAGCTCGAACTGCTGCGCATTTCGGCCAACCGATTCGAGGCGCTGCCCGAGTGGCTGCTCTCGCTGCCGCGCCTGTCGTGGCTCGCTGCCGCGGGCAATCCCTTCGACACGCAGGCGGAAGACGCGGCGATCACCGCGCAGTCGGTGCCGCATGTCGACTGGCGCGAACTGACGCTCGGCAAGAAGCTCGGCGAAGGCGCCTCGGGCGTGATCCATCAGGCGACGCTGGGTGCAGCGCAACAGCCGGTGGCGGTCAAGCTGTTCAAGGGCGCGGTCACCAGCGACGGATGGCCGCACAGCGAAATGGCCGCCTGCATCGCGGCCGGCGAGCACCCTACGCTGATTGCGGCGCAGAGCCGCATCGACGGGCACCCCGATGGCACGGAAGGCCTGGTGATGGCGCTGGTGGACCCATCGTTCATCACGCTCGCGGGGCCGCCGAGCCTGGCGTCGTGCACGCGCGATGTCTATGCAGGCGATGCGCTCTGGTCTTCGGTTGTGGCTCTGCGCATCGCGCGCGACATCGCCTCGGCCATGCAGCACCTGCATGCGCAAGGCATCCTCCACGGCGACCTGTACGCGCACAACATCCTGTGGCACGCACAAGGTGGCGGCCGGCTCGGCGACTTCGGCGCAGCCTGGATGACCCGTTCGCTCGATGCCGAACAGGCTCTGGCATTGCAACGACTGGAAATGCGCGCCTTCGGCTGCCTGCTCGAAGAGCTGCTCGAACGCTGCAGCGATGCGCCACCGCAAGCCGTGGTGGCGTTGAAAGACCGCTGCATGCACCCCGACGTGGCAACGCGCCCCTCGTTCGCTGAAGCCTTGTCGGTGCTGCAACAAGAACGCGCGCAATGACGAACCGCCGGCTGCCGCTGCCCACGCGCGACGGCGTCGGCCCGAGCTGCGTAGGCTTGCCACACGGCCCCTGGCCCACCATCGCCGAATTCCTGATCGAGCGCTTTCCCGCCATCACGCGCGAGGCCTGGCTCGAACGCATCGCGGCCGGCGACGTGATCGACGAACACCATGTGCCGGTGACCACCGAACGCCGCTATCAATCGCCGCTGCGGGTTTACTACTACCGCACGCTCGATGGCGAGGTGACCATTCCGTTCGAAGAGCAGGTGCTGTTCCAGGACGACCAGCTCGTGGTCGCGGACAAGCCCCCTTTCCTGCCCGTCACGCCGACCGGCAAGTACCTGCAGCAAAGCCTGCTGGTGCGGCTCAAGCGCAAGCTGAAGATCGACGACCTCGTGCCGCTGCACCGCATCGACCGCAGCACCTCGGGGCTGGTGCTGTTCTCGGTGCGTCCCGAAACGCGCGGCGCCTACCAGGCGATGTTTCCCGAGCGCCGCATCGCCAAGCACTACGAGGCGGTGGTGCCGTGGCATGACGGCGTGTCGTCGGTGCCCGAGGTCTACCGCAGCCGGCTGGTCGACGACGAACACTTCATGCGCGTGAAAGAGGAACCGGGCGAGCCCAACTCCGAGACCCGCATCGTGCTGCAAGAGGCGCGCAACGGCCAGGCGCTGCTGAAGCTCTCGCCAGTCACGGGCCGCAAGCACCAGCTGCGCGTGCACTGCATGGCGCTGGGCATGCCGATCGTGAACGACCCGATCTACCCCACGCTGTTGCCCGAGAACACCGACGACTTCGACAAGCCCCTGCAGCTGCTGGCCAAGTCGGTGGCCTTTCTCGACCCGGTCACCGGCGACCTGCGCAGTTTCACGAGCCCCCGCAGCCTGTCGCTGGCACCAAGGTGACGCGGCGCGGACGCGCCGCGCACTAAGCTCGTTTCCTGAAACCCCTCTTTCTCATTCAGGAGACACCTGCACCATGGACACCACCCAACTCTTCTCGCTGAAGGGCCGCAGCGCCTTGATCACCGGCGGCTCGCGCGGCATCGGCCGCATGATCGCCGAAGGCTTCCTGGCGCAGGGCGCGCGCGTGTACATCTCGGCGCGTAAGGCCGCCGCCTGCGATCAGACCGCGAAGGAGCTGTCGGCCTTCGGCCACTGCGTGTCGCTGCCAGCCGACGTGTCGACGGTGGAAGGCGCGCAGGCGCTGGTCGATGCCTACGCCAAGCATGAAGGCTCGCTCGACATCCTCGTCAACAACGCCGGTGCCGCCTGGGGCGCCCCGTACGAGGAGTTTCCGGAAAGCGGCTGGGACAAGGTGGTCGACTTGAACCTGAAGACGCCCTTCTTCCTCACGAAGGCGCTGACGCCGATGCTCAAGAAGGCCGCGACCGATCATCTGGCCAAGGTCATCAACATCGCGTCGATCGATGGCATCTCGATCAATCCGCAGGAAACGTACTCCTACGCGGCCAGCAAGGCCGGTCTGATCCAGCTCACACGGCGCATGGCGCTGCGCCTTGCGCAAGACCGCATCGTGGTGAGCGCGATCGCACCCGGTGCGTTTGCCTCGGACATGAACAAGGTGGCGCGCGACCACGCGGACGAGGTCAAGGAACGCATTCCGGCCGGGCGCATCGGCGTGCCGGAAGACATGGCCGGTGCCGCCATCTACCTGGCATCGCGCGCCGGCGACTACGTGATGGGCTCGACGCTGGTGGTTGACGGCGGCGTCACGCACGCCCGCTGAGGCTTTCTTTTTTCTTCTACGACCAGCGAGGGACGGCTTCGTCCTTCAGCTTCTGCCGCAGGACGTCGTAGTCGGGCACCACGCTCTCGACCGTTTCCCAGAAGCGGTGCGAGTGGTCCATCACCCGCAGGTGGGCCAGTTCGTGCGCGACCACGTAGTCGATCACCGGCAACCCGAAATGGATCAACCGCCAGTTGAGGCGGATCGAGCCGTCGGCGCTCGCGCTGCCCCATCGCGTTGCCGCGTTCGACAGCGACAGCTTCTGCCAGCTCACCCCGAGCCGGGGCGCGAAGTGATCGAGCCGTTCGATGAACAGGCGCCGCGCCTGCCGCATGAGCCAGGCCTGCGCCGCATCGCGGATCTGCGAGGGCTCGGCGTTCTGCGCCACCGCCAGCCGCAGCGTGCGGGGGCCGTCGCCCTCGGCCGCGTCGAGCGTGCCGCCGACGCTCGCAAAGCCGTGCTTCGGGTCGAGCTGGATCACCACCGGCTCGCCCATGAAGGGAAACTCGGCACCGTCTTTCCAGTCGATGCGCGTGGCCTCGACGCGCGCATGGCGTTGCTGTGTCTCGGTGAGCTTGCGCAGGATCCAGTCGGCCTTCTCGCGGATCGCGGCGTCGACATCGCGCAGCGCCACCCAGCGCGGCGCGCGCACCGACAGGCCTTCGGCGCCCACTAGGAAGCCGATGGTCTTGCGCTTGCCGCGCTTGAATTCATACGCCACGCGCGCCGAGCCCAGCACCACTTCGCGCGTGGCCTGCGGGTGCACGAGGTTCGCAAGGGTCAGCGTGTCCGACAGCGGAACCGCGGGCGGTGCGTCCCGGTCTTCCTGCGTCAGGGGTGCCGGTGGGGCCACGGCAACGGGCGGCAGCGCCGGCGGCTTGGGCTTCTTCGCCCGCTTGGGCGGCGCGGGCGGCTGCGGCGCGAACTCGCTCCCCAGCCCCTCGAACAGGTCCATCGTGAACTGCAGCAGCCCCCGCATGTCGGATGCCTTGTTCAGCGTGCGTCCGATGGCGACGACGGCAGGGGTTGCGGCTGCTGCGGGCTGTCGACGTAGGCCTCGGGGTCGAGGCGACGCATCTCGGCCTCGATCCAGGCTTCGACCTCGCGCATCAGCTCATCGGGCTTGCGGCCCACGCTCGGGATCGCCGGGCCGATGGACACATCGACCACGCCCGGACGCTTGATGAAGGCCTTGCGCGGCCAGACCTTGGCCGAGGTGACGGCAATCGGGATCACCGGCACGCCCGTCTCGCAGGCCAGCCGCGTGCCGCCGCTCTTGTAGGTGCCCTTCTGGCCGCGCGGAATGCGCGTGCCTTCGGGGAACATGATGATCCAGATGCCCTGCGCCAGCAGCTTGCGGCCCTGGTTGACCACCTTGTTGAAGGCTTGCGCGCGCTGGCTGCGGTCGATGTGGATCATGTCCAGCCGCGCCATCGCCCAGCCGAAGAACGGCACGTAGATCAGTTCTTTCTTGAACACGTAGGCCAGAGGGTGCGGCATCAGCGTGGGCATGAGGAAGGTTTCGAGCGTGGACTGGTGCTTGACCAGCAGCACCGCGCCCGCGAGCTTGTCGGTCGGCAGGTTCTCCATGCCGCTCACGCGCGTCTTGATGCCCAGCAGCACCCGTGCGCCGCCGATGGCCCATCCGAGCCACCGCGCCGCCATCCAGTAGAGCGGAATGCCGCGCTTCCAGAGCGAGCTGACGCACATGATGATGCCCCAGGGCACGACGGTGACGAGCATCCACAGGGCGTGGAGAACGGAACGGAAAAACGCCATCAGACAGCTACCTGCAGTGCAGCCTGTGCTTCGCGCACAAGCAGAAAGTCGACAAAGGCGGCGAGGCTCTCGTGAACCATCGTGTTCGCCGGATATTCGGGCGGCAGCGGATCGACGCCGATGCAGGCCGCGCCCATGCCCGTGAGCAGCAGGTGCGGCTCGCAGCCGGCGGCGGCGCCGGCTTGCAGGTCGCGCAGGCTGTCGCCAGCCGTTGGCACGCCCTTCAGGTCGATGCCGTAGCGGTCGCCGATCTGCAGGAACAGGCCCGGCTTCGGCTTGCGGCACTCGCAGTCTTCGTCGGGGCTGTGCGGGCAATAGAACACCGCATCGACCTTGCCGCCCACCGCCGCAAGCATCTTGTGCATCTTGGCGTGCATGGCATTGAGCGAAGCCATGTCGAACAGGCCGCGCCCCAGGCCCGACTGGTTGGACGCGATCACCACGTGCCAGCCCGCATGGTTGAGCCGCGCCACCGCCTCCAGCGCGCCGGGCAACGGCGTCCACTCGATGTCGCTCTTGACGAAATCTTCGCGGTGCACGTTGATCGTGCCGTTGCGGTCGAGGATGACGAGTTTCATGGCGGTGCCACCCATGGTGAGGTTGCCTGGAAGATCGGACTCAGACGGCCAGCCGCTCGAGCTGCGCCACGCGGTTCATCGCAGCGTGCAGCGACATCAGCAGGCCCAGGCGGTTCAGGCGCAGGTCGGCCTGCTCGGCGTTGACCATCACGCCGTCGAAGAAGGCATCGACCGGCTCGCGCAGCGCGGCCAGCGTCTGCAGCGAGGCGGTGTAGTCGCCGGCGTCGAACTGCGCATTGGCGGCGGGCACGACCTGCGCCATGGCCGCGTACAGCGCCTTCTCGGCGGGCTCCTGCAGCAGCAGCTCGCTCACGTGCGCGTCGGCCTCGGGCGCCTTCTTGAGGATGTTGCCGATGCGCTTGTTGGCGGCCGCCAGCGCAGGCGCCTCAGGCAGCGCAGCGAAAGAGCGGACGGCCAAGAGTCTCTGGTCAATTTCGCCAAGTCGGCTCGGCCGCAACGCCAAAACTGCATCAACCTGCTGCGTACTGAAAATCGAACCACGATAACTACTGGCAATACGCTCGTAGAAAAAGTCGAGCAGCTCTGCCAAGGGATCCGAAATGCGCTCCCCGAAAACCGGAATAGCCAGCTTCAGCAGGACGTCCAGTGAGGGCGCTGGAAAAAGAGGGGACTCTTCATCAGCCAAGATACGAATCACGCCGAGGGCGTGGCGGCGCAACGCAAACGGATCTTTATCGCCGGTTGGCAAGTTACCAATGCCAAACATACCGACCAAGGTTTCGAGCTTGTCGGCCAAGGCTACAACTGCACCTACCTCATTGCGAGGCAAGTCGTCTCCGGAGAATCGCGGCTTGTAGTGGTCCTCGATTGCATTGGCCACCAAGATATCAAGCCCATCATGCAGCGCGTAGTAGCGCCCCATGGTGCCCTGCAGCTCGGGAAACTCTCCGACCATGTCTGTTACGAGGTCGGCCTTGGCGAGTTGGGCGGCTTGTGTTGCCAGCGCGGCGAGCGTGGTATCACCGATCTTTTCGGCAATGCCGCGCGCAATGTGCATCACGCGCTGCACGCGCTCGCCCTGCGTGCCGAGCTTGTTGTGATAGACCACCTTGCCCAGCGACTCGACGCGCGAGGCCAGCGACTTCTTGCGGTCCTGGTCGAAGAAGAACTTGGCATCGGCCAGGCGCGGGCGCACCACGCGCTCGTTGCCGCCGATCACCGCGCTCGCATCGACGGGGCTGATGTTGCTGACCACCAGGAACTGGTTCGTGAGCTTGTTCGACGCGTCGAGCAGCGGAAAGTACTTCTGGTTGGCCTTCATCGTGAGGATCAGGCATTCCTGCGGCACTTCGAGGAATTCGCGCTCGAAGCTGCAGACCAGCACGTTGGGGCGTTCGACCAGCGCGGTCACTTCGTCGAGCAGCGCGTCGTCGTGGATAGGCACCGAGCCACCGCCGACCTTCACCGCGGCCGCCGCCAGCTGGCGTGCGATTTCGGCGCGGCGCGCCTCGAAGCTCGCGATGACCGCGCCGTCGTCCTGCAGTTGCAGCGCATAGCCGTTGGCATCGCGCAGCACCACTGGATCGACCGCCGCCTCGAAGCGGTGGCCGTGCGTTTCGCGGCCGGCCTGGAGGCCCAGTGCCTCGACGGGCACGACGGCATCGCCATGCAGCGCGACAAGGCCGTGCGCGGGGCGCACGAAGCTCACGCTGGTCCAGCCGGGCAGCTCGCTGCCTTCTTCGAGCTGGTAGGTCATGACCTTGGGAATCGGCAGCTTGGCAATGGCTTCGGCCAGCGCCTTCTGCAGGCCTTCGGCCAGCGTGGCGCCCTTGGCGGTGCTTTCGTAGAACAGCGCTTCGGCCTTGCCGTCCATCGCGCGTTTGAGGCCAGGCACGGCCGAGGCGTCGGCGCCGAGCGCGCCCAGGCGCTTGAGCAGCGCCGGCGTGGGCTGGCCCGATGCATCGAGGCCCACGGCCACGGGCATGAGCTTTTGCGACACGGCCTTGTCGGCGGCGCGCTCGGCCACGTGCGTGAGGTGCGCGGCCAGGCGGCGCGGCGAGGCGTAGGCGGTCAGCACCGCACCCGCTTCGGCAAGCCCCTGCGCCACCAGCTGGTCGCGCAGCACGCCGGCAAAGGCGTCACCGAGCTTCTTCAACGCCTTGGGCGGCAATTCCTCGACAAACAGTTCGACAAGAAGGCTGGCAGACGACATGGCTCAGAGGGATAGGACGAAAACTGCGCCGCAAGCGGCGCCGGTCACGGGCGCGCAGCAATGCGGCACCGTGGAAGGGAAAGAGAAAGAGAAACGGTTCATGCGGCGACGGCGCCGTCGCGCCGCTCCACGCTGCGGCGCGCCACGAGCGCAAGCACCGCGACCACCAACAGCGGCGCCCAGACGGTGAACATCTCGTTGAGCAGCACCTGCGCGCCACGCGGCGAGAAGAAACGCTTGAGCGCGATCGGCGACACCTCGATGGGCCGCCACGGGCTGAAGTAGCGCACGTCGCTGAACGGCCAGAAAAAGGCGATGCCGATGCCGCCGTTGGTCAGCATGTCCAGCAGCGGATGCGACACGGTGCAGAGCGCGATCCACGCCCAGCCCGTCGCGCGGCGCATGCCCCAGCGCGGCGCGAGCCACCAGCCGATGAGGCCGAACACCAGCGCAAACAACAAGGTGTGCGTAAAGCCGCGGTGGCCGCCCATGCCGCCATAGGCGATGCCGAGCTTGAAGGCGAGGCCGTCGAAGTCCGGCACGATGGCCGCGAGCATGCCCACGAGCAACGCCGCCACCGGCACGCGCCGCTTGCCCAGCGCAATGGCTGCGCAGACGGGGACGGCGACGTGGGTGAAGATCGTTGGCATGGCGGGTTGATGGGCAGCGGGGTCAGGCGGCCTTTTTCGGCGGCATCTGCGCGACCCATTCGCGCGGTGCCATCGGGAAGCCGAGGCGCTCGCGGCTGTCGTAGTAGCTCTGCGCCACGCTGCGCGCCAGGTTGCGGATGCGGCCGATGTAGGCCGCGCGTTCGGTCACGCTGATCGCGCCGCGCGCGTCGAGCAGGTTGAAGCTGTGCGCGGCTTTCAGCACCTGCTCGTAGGCCGGCAGCGCGAGCTGCTCGGTCATGAGGTGCTTGGCCTGCTTCTCGTGCGCGGCGAAGGCGGTGAAAAGGAACTCGGCGTCGCTGTGCTCGAAGTTGTAAGCCGACTGCTCGACCTCGTTCTGCTTGAACACGTCGCCATAGGTGAGCTTGTTGCCGCCATGGCCTTCGGTCCACACCAGGTCGTACATGTTCTCCACGCCCTGCAGGTACATGGCCAGCCGCTCGAGGCCGTAGGTGATCTCGCCGGTGATGGGCTTGCAGTCGAGGCCGCCGACCTGCTGGAAGTAGGTGAACTGCGTCACTTCCATGCCATTGAGCCAGACCTCCCAGCCCAGGCCCCAGGCGCCGAGCGTGGGGTTCTCCCAGTCGTCTTCGACGAAGCGGATGTCGTTCTTCTTCAGGTCGAAGCCCAGTGCTTCGAGGCTGCCGAGGTACAGCTCGAGGATGTTCGACGGTGCCGGCTTCAGCACCACCTGGTACTGGTAGTAGTGCTGGCCGCGGTTCGGGTTCTCGCCGTAGCGGCCGTCCTTGGGGCGGCGGCTGGGCTGCACGTAGGCGGCCTTCCAGGGTTCCGGGCCGAGGGCGCGCAGGAAGGTGGCGGTGTGCGAGGTGCCCGCGCCCACTTCCATGTCGTACGGTTGCAGCAGCGCACAGCCTTGGTCGGCCCAGTACGACTGCAGTTTGAGAATGATTTGTTGGAAGGTCAGCATGGCTCTGCGTGAAGGCGGCCGCCCGGTGGGAGAACCCCGCGGCGCAACGAACCGGCTATTTTACGAGGCAGCGGGCGGTCGGGAGCGGGCGGCTATGCTCGATCTCCCCCTTTTGGAACCGACGCCATACATCGTGATTCGCCTGTCCTCGCCGTCCGCGCCCTCTGACCATGCCCGTTGATCACACCGCATTGACCGCCCTGGGCGAGCGCATCGGCGCCCAGGCCTGGCCCGGCTTCCTGGTGTTGCTGGCCGTGCTGACCGCCGGTACCGGCCTCGCGGCCTGGGGCTTCGAGCACCTTCGGCGCCGGCATGCGGCGCAGCCCGAGCCGGGTGCGCGCCTGCTGTTTGGCGGGCTGGCCGTCGGCCTTGTCGCGGTACTCGCCCTGGCGCATGCGTTCGCCGAGGTGGCCGAAGGGCTGGGCAACGGCCGGCCGATGGGGCTGCTGGACGAGTCGATCAGCAACGCGGTCGGCGCTCACACGCCGGTGGCCGTGCGGGACATGTTCATGTGGCTCACCCACCTGGGCGACCCGTGGTTCATGGGGTCGCTCTGCGTGCTGGTGGCGGCCTTGCTGTGGCTGCGCGGGCATCGCGGCTTTGCCGCCGGATGGCTGGCGGCCAGTGTCGGCAACGCGGTGCTGAACCACGTGCTCAAGCACATCTTCGAGCGTGCACGGCCGATTCACGAGGAAGGCTTCGCGCTGGTCTCGGGCTTCAGCTTTCCGAGCGGCCACAGCTCCGGCTCGATGGTCCTCTACGGCATGCTGGGCTACCTGGGGCTGCGCATGCTGACGCCGCGCTGGCGCGTGGCGTCGGTGATGGCGGCCACGGCCGTGGTCATCACCGTGGCCTGCAGCCGCATCTTCGTGCGGGCGCACTTCCCGACCGACGTGCTTGCGGGGCTGTGCTCGGGCGGGGCGTGGCTGGCGATCTGCATCGCGAGCATCGAGTACGCGCGGCACCATCGCCGAACGCGATAGTCAGGCGCTCGCCCAGCAAAAAGGCCGCGAAGGCTGATGCCCTCGCGGCCCTGTTCAGGTCGCTGAAATCGCCTGTGGCGGATCAGTATTCCCAGAAGATGCGCTGCAGTTCCTTCGTGTTGCTGGTCTTCGTCAGCGCGACCATCGCCAGGATGCGTGCCTTCTGCGGGCGCAGGTCGTGTGCCACCACCCAGTCGTACTTGTCGTCGGGCTGCTCGGCATTGCGGATCACGAAGCCGTCGGGCACGCGCGAGCTGCGAATGACGATCACGCCATCGGCGCGCGCCTTCTGCAGGTTCGGCACGATGCGGTCGGCCACCGAGCCATTGCCCGTGCCGCCATGGATCAGCGCCTTGGCGCCGCTCTTGGCGATCGCGTCGATGGCGATGGACGACACGCCTTCGTAGCCCATGGCGATCTCGACCGGCGGCAGCGCGGTGATGCTGTCGATGTCGAACTCAGAGTTCATGGTGTGGCGCTTGACCGGCGCGCGGAACCAGTAGTTCTTGCCCTCGACGACCATGCCCAGCGGGCCCCACTGGCTGGAGAACGCGTTGGTCTTGATGTTGACGTTCTTGCTCACGTCGCGGCCGCTGTCGATGTTGTCGTTCATCGTCACCAGCACGCCCTTGCCCATCGCGTCCTTGCTGCCCGCCACGTTCACGGCGTCATACAGGTTGAGCGCGCCGTCGGCCGACAGCGCCGTGCCCGGACGCATCGAGCCGACCACCACGATCGGCTTGTTGGTGTGCACGGTGAGCGTGAGGAAGTAGGCGGTTTCTTCCAGCGTGTCGGTGCCGTGCGTGATGACGATGCCGTCCACGTCCGACTGCTTGGACAGCGCCGAGACGCGCTTGGCCAGCGTCAGCAGGTTGTCGTTGGTGAGGCTTTCGGATGCGACCTGGAACACCTGCTCGCCGCGCACGTTGGCAACCTTGGAAAGCTCGGGCAGGCCGGCAATCAGCTTCTCGACACCGACCTTGGCAGCCGCGTAGGTCGCGCTGTTGACGGCCGAGGCGCCAGCGCCGGCGATGGTGCCGCCGGTGGCAAGAATCACCACATTGGGCAGCGCCTGCTGCGCCTGCGCCAGGGCGCTGGCCGCGAGCAGTGCGGCACCGGCCGCGAAGGCACGGAAACGGGGAGAAAGGTACATGAAAGGCTCCTTGGTTTGAGGATAATTTTTCGAGGCGGCGAGGAAGATACATGAACCGTGCCCGCATGCACGGCATCGCCATGCGGGCAAGGCATGCGGTCATGCGCCGGGGTGAACCGGCCTGCAGACGGGCCGCATCGAAGGCCGATTCACCTAGGGATTACCATCAACCGGGCGCACCCGCCCACCGCCATGAACGTCGATCCCGCCACCCTCACCCCCTCGACAGCCCAGGAAATGCCCGCCCCCGATGGCCCGCTGTCGCGCGCGCGCCCGGGACGCGAACGCATCATGGCCGCGATCCGCACCGCGGCGGTGACCGAGTTCAGCCTGCACGGCCTGAAGGGCACCTCGACCCAGGCCATCGCGGCACGTGCGGGGCTGACCAAGCCCCAGCTTCATTACTACATCGCGGGCAAGGAAGAGCTGTACGAAGAGCTGCTGATGCAGGTGCTGCACGACTGGAAGGTGGTGTTCTCGTTCGAGGACGCCAGCGATCCGGCCACGGTGCTCGGCGACTACATCCGCAAGAAGCTGGACCACGCCTTCGACAACCCCGAGATCTCGCGCATCTTCACGCGCGAGGTGCTCGACGGCGGCCGCAACCTCGACCGCTACTGGCCCAACGCCAGGGCGTGGACGCAGAAGAAGGTGGACGTCATCAACGGCTGGATCGCACGCGGCCTGATGCGCCCGCTCGACGCGCGCATCCTGCTGATGCACATCTGGGCCATGACCCAGAGCTATGCCGACTACGCGATCCAGACGCGCGTGATGCTCGGCCTGCCGCGCGATGCGCCGATCGAGCGCGAACCCATCGCGCGCGAGCTGGTGGCGTTCGTGCTGAACGGGTGCGGGATCAAGGCCTGATCGGTCGGTCTTTCTTTCTTGCGAAGGACAACGGCGGCTACAGCCCGTGAACCATCCACACCTGGTCGGGCGATGTCCGCAGGCGCAGCGTGGTCTCGCCGATCCGGTCGAACCGGTATTCGCGCCCGCCGAAGACGACCGACCGCATGTTGGTCCACACCCGGTAGTCATAGCCCTCGCTGGTCGGCGTGACCTGCAGCACGCGAAACACGGGCGGCACGATCACCGTGATGCGCAACTGGCTGGTCGCGGAGCTGGCGCCGTGCATGGACTCGGCAACGCACAGCATCGGCGCCAGGCACAGCGCGACCGCCAAGCCCCGCAAACCGCGACGGTGCGCGCCGCGGCCCGGTTGAAGCCAAGTTCCCGTCATAAGGCCCGATCCGTAAGAACATGAGGTTCAGGCGCGGCATGGGCGCCCGATCTCCGGATATCGGCAGTAAAGACGAAAGGTGTAGGGGGCGGGGCTGGCCCCTCAGTAAGTCACCGTCACCCGCGTCGCGTTGCTGCCATCGCCGACCGGGGCGGCCGCGGCCTGCGGCGAAGCGCCGTTCGGGGTTGCCGCCATTGCACCGATCGCGCCGTGCCATGTGGCGTCGAGGCTGTCTCGGCCATCGGCATCGGTGCCGGCCACAAAGAAAGTGGTTTCTCCGACCTTGTCGAACCGGTACTCCCGCCCCTTGATGGTCACCGAGGCCATGTTGGTCCAGACGCGGTAAGCATGCCCGCCTTTCGCGGGCGTGATCTCGAGCACCTTGAAGGTCGGAAGAACGGTGATCGTCAGGTTGAAGCGGCCCGTGGCGCTGTTCGTGTCGCGCATCGGCTCCGCGGAACTGAGCTGCAGGGGCAACGGCAGCAAAAGCAGCAGCACGCCGACGGCCGCCAGCGGCGGTGCCGTTCGCGGTGATCGCAGCGCAGTCGCCTTTGCAGAGCGCCTGTTTCCGGCCATGGGAACTCCTCTCGTCGCAACCTGGGTGGAGGCATCGGATCGATGCCCAACCAGGTCTATCGGCAGAGTCGCGGAAAAATAAAGGCTTTCCAGGCGCGATTCTTCGCGCATTCCATGCAATTTGCCAGCACGCGCTCCGTGCCAGTGCCACCCCGGGCGCGGCTCAGTAGGTCACGCTGACCGTCACGATGTCCTGGTAGCTGTCTGGCCGCACGTTGACGCTGGTGCCGAGAACACGGCCGTACAAGGTCAGCGGCTGGACCTGGCCGGTGCCCGAGCCCGCGACGGTGTTGCTTCCCGTGACGCTGCCCCAGGCGCTCGTGCGGGCGGCGTTGCGGTAGAGCTGGTAGGCCACCGTGTCGGTGTTGCCGGGCACGCTTCCCGTTGGCGTCATCGTCCCTGCGCCGGTGGTCAGGTTGTTGGATGGCATGAGGGCGACCGTGTAGGAGGTCGGCGTCGTGCAGGTGACGTAGATCGTGCTGCTCTGGTCGATGTTGCCCCCACCCGGCAGGCCCGAGACGGAGCCGAAGTTCAGCGGATCGGCCGTGACCAGGCAGCTCTTGGCGATGGTCGCGCTGACAAGAAAGGGGAACTGGTCCGCCACCGCCGTGCCGCATGTGGTCGGCGCGCCGCCCGTGCTCGACGTGAGCGTGATCGACGTGTGGATTCCGGCGAAGTTGTCCTGGTACGAACCCGGAGGCACGGTGGTCTGCAGGGCAATCAACTCCCCGCGCATCGTGGTACTGCCCGAAATGGTGGTAGACCGGGCAGGAATGCTGATGTTGATGGTGTACGGGTTCGGCACCGCCGCGTTGCCGTTCGAGCCCCAGATCGTGCTGCTTGTCCCCTGGTAGAGCTGGAACTTCAACATGTCGCCCGCGCCGCTCTTCATGACGCGCGGATTGAAGTTCGTGAGACCTTCGTTGCCATCGCCGATGTTGAAGCAGACCCTGGCGTACTCGGTGGTGTTGGTGTTGCCGCTCTTGGTGCAGGTGTAGGTCAACGTGGCGGTGGTAGGCGCCGGCGTGCCGCCGGCGACCAGGTCGACCGAACCGAAAGCCACGTTCGTCATCGACGCGGTGCAATTGATCGACGCGTGCGCGCTACCGGCCGACAGCAGCCACAGCAGCGTGCAGAACAAGGGCAGGCGCAGGGCCCGCAGCGTACGGGTCAGAAGACTCGTGGCATCTCTCATGGCGTCTTGGCCTCCCTGGTGCAGCGCAGCGGCCCGATCTGCGGGATTGCCGCACCGTCCTTGCGATAGTCGAAGCGGGTCCGGCAGGCGCCCCCGGGCGTCTGCACGTCGAGCGTGTTGTGGGCCTGGAGCGATTCGAGGTACACCGCACCGTCGAAGCCGACCAAGGCCGGCTCACCGTCCTGCCCGTTCGCGCGCACACGGCTGCCCAGCGGCAGGGGCTTGCCCGCCTCGTCCACCAGCAGCAGCGCGGCCGCGCTGACCGGTGTGATGCCGAATCGCACCAACGTGCCGGAGCGGTCGCTCGGCGTGGCGACTGTCTTCACGCGTTCGATCTTCACGTCGGCGGGCAACTGCATCGGATCGATGGACAGCTGGTTGCTCTGGTAGGACCGCAGCGGCGCCACCAGCAGCATGCCCTTGTCATTCGTGGTGCCGATGTCCCGGTTCTCCAGCCTCACGGGCACGCCGGCAATCCCGTCGGTGGAAACCACCGCGAAGGCGTCGTCGATGCGACGCGCCACGAAAGGCTGGCCGCCCATGAATGCGATCGAGCCGGTGGCGCCGGCGTAGGCGTAGCGGCTGTCGCCGAGCACGCTGATGCCGGCCATGGTGCGGCCGTAGCGGCCCAGGTAGTCGATTTCGGCCTGTCCACCGTTCTGGCCGCCGCCCTGGCGCAGGCCGGCACGCCAGCCGATGCCGCCGTCGCCCGGCATGGAGCTCTGCGCATCGGCGGTGTAGACGGTCTGGCCCCGCTCGCGCTGGATGCCGGCACTGGCTGTGATGTTGCCGTCCAGCGCCCAGGTAAAGCCTACGAAAAGGCCGCGCTCGCGGCGGTTGTCCAGGTTCTGGTTGAGGCTCACGTTCATCGAGGCGCTGCTTCCGATCGCCCTGAACCAGTAGACGCTGGCCATGCGCGTCGCCTCCTGTGCCGGATAGCGCAGGTAGAGATAGCTGAGGCCGAAACTGCCGAAGTCCTTCGTGGTGTAGCCGATCGATGCCCGGCCGGAGCCGCGTGGCGGCGGGCTGCCGTAGAGAGATGCGACATCGCGGTAGTCCCCGCGCGTGCGCGTGCCCTCGACCGCGAAATTGAACTGGTTGTCTCGCCAGCTGTAGCCCAGGTTGAGCAGCGAGCCTCGCCCCCCGCTGTGGCTGCTGTGCGCCACGGCGCCCGCCAGCACGCCGCTTTGCCCGAGCAGCCACGCGCCGCCGACGCCGCCGTTCACCAGACCCTTCGTGGTCTCGCCGTGCGCCTCCAGCGTGAAGCTGTTGCTCACGCCGTAGCGCCAGGTGCCGGTGACGGCGGGATCGCTGCCGTAGTCGTTCGAGCGCAGGCCGTAGTTCTTGCGCACCACGCCGAGATCGACGGACCAGTCGGACAGCCCCTCCTGCAGCAACCGCTGCGTGTCGTACAGAGAGAAATCGAGCGTCGTGGCGCGGCCGAAGGCATCGGTGAGCACCACCTGGGCATTGCCAGCACCGTTGATGCTCGGAACCGTGTTGAGCTGGAAGGGGCCCGCCGGAACCTGGCCGGTGTATTGGCGAAGGCCGTTGATGTAGAGCTCCACCTGAGAGGGCAGCGTGGCCGACCCCAGGAACGCCGGCAACGGCGTGGTGGTGCGATAGGGCTGCAACGAGAAATTGCGCGAAAGCTGGATGCCGCCGATGCGGGTGGAGCGCGACCACGGCAGCGATGCGGTGGTGGTATCGCCCACGCGAAGCGTCAGCATGTCGTCGGGGTACGACTGGCTCCAGGTGGTGTCGAGCCGGACCGACTCGTGCTGCCAGCTTTCGTTGTCGACGCGGGATGCGCGCGACATCATCGTGCTGCTGAACACGCTGTTTCCGCTGAACGCGCGCACTTCGGCGAGCGCATTGAGGCTGGAGCTGTTGCCCCGGCCCTGCGTGCCATAGAGGTCGTAGTTGAGCAGCAGGCCCGGCGAAGCGCTGGCCTTCGGGGAGACGACCGTCGATGTGTTGACCACTGTCGTGGGCAGGCGCAGCACATCGGCAGAGGCATTGATCGTGAGGCTCTGCTTTGCGGCGTCGTACGCGACCTGCACGCCGGGAAGACTCTTGAGCCTCACGGGATCGGACACGCCCTCCGGCAGGATGAAACCCAGTTGCCGCAGCGTGGTGGCACTGGCCCAGAGCTCCTGGCCGCGCAGGCCGAAATGCACCAGTCCCTGGGGGTTGCCGTTGAGGCTCAGCTCCAGATAGAGGTCGCTGCCGGCCGGGCCGGTAAGGTCGCCTTCCGCGGCGGATGCGACCAGCCACGAACTCGAGCCGGCTGCGGTACCCTTGGCCTGAGCGGCAAAAGGCATCAGACCCGAAAGAAGCAGCAGTGGCAGGAGACGCTCAGCGGACGCGTTGAAGTGGCGGAATTTTTTCCTGCGTCGCGTTGCCATTGATCTTCGTTTCCAGGACGCCGCCGCCGGCAAAGGCTTCCGCGGGTGTCTTCAAGGGCCAACGCATGTTTGCGCCCGGCAGGACGTAGCCCATCAGGCCGCCGTGCACTGCGGTGCGCCGGCCTGCGGCATCGACAAAATCCAGATCGGCAAGCTGGGCGTGCATGCCGCCGCTGTTGGCGACTTCGAGCACCGCCTGGCCGCCCTCGCGGCGCAGCGACCATGCGAGCTGGGGCACAGCGGACTGAGCGCCCGCCGCAGCGATGAAGATGGGCACCGAATACCGCAGCACGAGCTGCAGGCCCTTCTTTTCCTTCACCTCGACCGGCAGCTCATCGATGATGACCCGATACGAGTTCTCGACCGCGCCGGCGGGAATGCCGGTGCGGATGACGCGGATCAGCTGTCGCTCGGACGGGGCCAGCTGCACCATCGGCGGACTCACGAGGAGTTCGCGCGAGGGCAACAGATTTTCAGCACCGTTCTCCTGCGACCAACGATAGACCCGCACCTGAGCGTGCACCACGCTGTCACCGGTGTTGCTGAGCCAGAGACCATCGGCGTTTTGCGTGGCCTGCAGCGTCAGCGTGACCGGAGAAACCTGCAGCCCGCTCGCCGAAGCGACCGCGTGCGCCAGGGCGAACGCGAGGGCGAAGGTGTAGCGAAGCAAGCGGTGCACGGGCAATCCAGGCAATCGATCAGTAGTTGACCTGGACGGTCACGGTGTCAAGGTAGGCGCCAGGCGTCACGTTGACGCTCGCGACCGTGGCCCACACGGGGATCGACTGGGCCAAACCGGTGCCGGTGCCGCTCACGCCGTTGCCGACCGAGATAGACGTGGCGGTGCTGCCCCAGATCGAACCGGTGGCGCTCACCGAGCGCAGTTGGTAAGGGATGGTGTCAGTGCCCGTCGAGGGGCTCATCACGCCGGCGCCGGTGGTGCTGTTGTTCGAGGGCAGCAGGCCGATGTTGTAGGGCGTCGACTTGGAGCAGGTCACGTTGATGTTGCTGCTGGCACTCAGGTTGGTGGCGGAGGAATCGACCGTATTGAAGTTGATGTTGGAGCCCGCGCCCGCCGTCACCGAGCAAGCCTTGGCAACGGTGATCAGAACCTGGAACGTGGCAGTGGCCGGGCTCGTGGCCGCCAAGACTGCGCTGGTGGTGATTGCAAGGACGGCGGCAACGATAAGGGAAGGTTTTTTCATGAGGAATGCCTACAGATGTAAATAAAACGTGGCTCTCGGCGAATTGGACGGGTTACAGGAAGTTGTTTTGAGGTCCAAAGTTCGCAATTTGGAATTGTGGATTTTAGTTAACAATTGATCTTCCGTGTGTGTGGATGTTACGAAATGGCCTCGATCGGCCCGCTTGACGTTGCGAATTAACGAGTTTTCGTGACTTTTGTTGCAAAACAGCTTCGAGAAAAGTAAGCACACGGGCGCTGTCGCGCGCCTAAACATCGCCCAGCCCCAAACCAGTGCGTCGCCACTGGCACGTCGCTTGCATAACCTGACCACTTGCTCTGATTAAGCGGTCAAACACACCATGCGCGTGCTCGTCGTCTACTGCCATCCGGTCGAAACCAGCTTCCATGCCGCCCTGCACCAGGAGGTGCTGAAGAACCTGCGCGCCGCGGGGCACGAGGTGGACGACTGCGACCTCTACGCCGAGGGCTTCAACCCGGTGCTGTCGCGCGAGGAGCGGCTGGGCTACCACGAGGTGCCGGCCAATCAGCTGCCGCTGAAACCTTACGTGGAGCGGCTGCAGTGGGCCGAAGGCATCGTGTTCTGCTTTCCGACGTGGTGCTTCGGCCTCCCGGCGATGCTCAAGGGCTACTTCGACCGGCTCTTCATGCCGGGCGTGGCCTTCGACATCAGCGACCCGGCGAATGTGAAGCCGATGCTCACGCACATCCAGCGCATCAGCGCCGTGGTCACCTATGGCCGGCCGCGCTGGATGGCCTGGTACATGGGCGATCCGCCGCGCAAGATCGTTACGCGCTACATGAAGCGCCTCACCGGCCAGCGCGCCCGGGTGGACTACCACGCCCACTACCACATGAACGTGGCGACCGAGCCCCAGCTCAAGCGCTTCATGGCGCGGGTCGGGCAAGCAATGGCGCGCTTCGCATGAGCGCCGCGCCGGGCCACCCCAGGCCAGCTCGCGCCGCGGTGCGCAGCACGAAGGCACGCCAATGAGCACGCCTGCGTTGCTCGACAACGCGCGTTTGCCGCGCTGGCTGTTGCCGAGCGACTGGCCACAACGCGATGGCGTGCCGGTGTTGGCATGCATCGCCGTCGAAGCCGGCCGCGTGGCATCGGTGCGCCCTGCATCCGATCACGCCGAACGCCCCACCGCTGGTTGGGACCTGGCCGGCACACTGGTGCTGCCCGGCTTCGTCGATGCGCACACGCACCTCGACAAGGCCTTCACGCTGCCGCGCATGAAGCAGGTGCAGCCCGGCCTGCTCGGCGCCATCGACGCGATGCTGAACGACCGCGTGCACTGGAGCCCCGCCGACGTGCACGAGCGCGCGTCGCGCGGCCTGCAGTGGGCCTGGGAATGCGGCACCACGCACGTGCGCACACACGTCGACTGGTGGGAGCCCGACGCGGTGCCGCTGGCCTGGCCGGTGATGGCCGAGCTGGCGCAGGAATGGGCCGGCAAGGTGAAGCTGGAGCAGGTCAGCCTGATCAAGCTGCCGCTGTTCGAAGACGCGACGCAGGCGATGCGCCTCGCGAAGCAGGTGAAGGCCACGGGGCCGCATGCGCTGCTCGGCGGCTTCGTGCACTCCACCAACTGGAGCGAGAACGCACTGCGCAACCTGCTGCTGTCGGCGCAGGCCTGCGACCTCGATATCGACCTGCACGTCGATGAGGAACTCAACGCCTCGGCGGTCGGCCTGCAAACCACGGCCCGCCTCCTGCGCGAGATCGGCTACGAAGGCCGCGTGGTCTGCGGCCACCTCTGCGCGCTCGCGGCGCAGCCTGAGGCACAGGCCTTCGCCACGCTCGATGCGATGGCGCGCGCGCCGATCACCGTGGTGTCGCTGCCTGCCACCAACCTGCTGCTGCAGGACGCCGTCACCGGCCGCACGCCGCGCCTGCGCGGCATCACGCTGGTGAAGGAAGCGCGCGAGCGCGGCATTCCGCTGCTGTTCGCAAGCGACAACGTGCAAGACCCCTTCTGCCGGCTCGGCAGTTTCGATCCGGTCGAGGCACTGGGCACGGCCGCGCTGGTGGCGCAGCTCGACGAACCCTTCGACAACTGGTCAGAGGCGCTGTGCCGCGGCGACTGGCTGCGGCGCGCCCCGGCCCCCGCCACTCCGTCACTGGTCGGCAGCCCTGCCGACCTCGTGCTCTTCACCGAGGCCGACCGCCACGGCTGGCCTTCGCGCACCGCCACCCGCGTGGTGCTGCGCGAAGGCCGCGTCACACGCGGCGCCGTGCCTGCGGCCTGGCTGCGGCGCACCGAAGACGTGCCCTCTCTTTCGTGATCCACGCAACGCACCACCACCGACAACCGACAAGGACGCCCATGCTCCACGGCTACATCCCGCCCCACCGCTTCCTCCCCTACCTGAGCTGGACAGAAATCGCCGCGCTGCCCGACCGCGAGAACACGGTCATCGTGCTGCCCTGCGGCGCCATCGAACAGCACGGGCCGCACCTGCCCTGCTCGGTCGACAGCGTGATCGCCTCGGGCGTGATGGGCAAGGCGCTCGAGAAACTGCCGCCCGAGGTGCGCGCCTTCGCGCTGCCGACCATCACCTATGGCAAGTCGGAAGAGCACCTGCACTTCCCCGGCACGATGACGCTCACCGGCACCACGCTGCTGTCGACCGTGACCGAGATCGGCGAGTCGGTCTATCGCGCTGGCTTTCGCAAGCTGCTGTTCGCCAACGGCCACGGCGGACAGCCGCAGGTGCTGGAGATGGCCGCGCGCGAACTGCGGCTGCGGCATGGCGACTTCGTGGTGGTGCCGCATGGCGTGTCGCGCCTGCCGAACGCGTCGAGCAAGCAGATCGGCGAACAGGAAAAGCGCCTGTCGATGCACGCCGGTCATTCCGAAACGGCACTGATGCTGGCACTCGCGCCCGACACGGTGCACATGGAGCGCGCGGCGGCCAACTTTCCGCCGCCCTTCCCGATCAAGCTTTTGTCAGCCGATGGCCGCCCCGCCTGTGCATGGACCGCGCGCGATTTCGGCCCGAGTGGCGTGATCGGCGACCCCACCAGCGCCACGCGCGAACAAGGCGACGAGATCCTCGACACGCTGTCCGACAGCTGGGTGCAGGCGCTGACCGAGTTGCATGCGCTGCGCTGGGTCGTGCGCGAGGAAGCCACCTGGGAGCGCGGGCACCAGCAGGGCTTCATCCAGCCTTCGTTCGTGCCCGCTTGAAGAGGGTTCGGCCCGCTCCTTGCATCGAATCGCTCACCCCTTTCCTTTTTCAATCCAGCCCTTCGAGAGGTCCACCCCATGCGCTCTTTCGCCCTGTCCATGGCCGGCGCCGCCGCCATTGCCTTCCTCACCGCCGCCGCGCCCGCGCAGGCCGAGGACAAGTTCACCTACATGACCAACTGGTACGCGCAGGCCGAACACGGCGGCTTCTACCAGGCCGTGGCGCAAGGCATCTACAAGAAGTACGGCTTGGACGTGACCATCAAGATGGGCGGCCCGCAGGTCAACATCACGCAGATGATGGCCGCTGGCCAGGCCGACTGCATCATGGGTTCGAGCGACATCCAGATGATGCAGGTGCGCGAAGGCGGCGTGCCGGTGGTCAACGTGGCGGCCTTCTTCCAGAAAGACCCGCAGGTGCTGATCGCGCACGACGACGTGAAGAAGTTCGAGGACCTGAAGGGCAAGACGCTGCTGATCGGCGCGCAGGCCAACCGTGGCTACTGGCCGTGGCTCAAGGCCAAGTTCGGCTTCACCGACGAGCAGACGCGGCCCTACACCTTCAACATCCAGCCCTTCGTGGCGGACAAGAACACCGCGCAGCAGGGCTACCTGACCTCGGAGCCCTACGCCATCCAGAAGGCCGGCGTGAAGAGCACGGTGCTGATGTTCAGCGACCACGGCTTCCCGGCCTATGCGACCACGGTGTCGTGCATGGAGAAGACGCTCAAGGACCGCAGCAAGCAGGTGGCCGCCTTCGTGAAGGCATCGGCCGAAGGCTGGAAGAGCTACCTGGCCGACCCTGCGCCCGCCAATGCGCTGATCAAGAAAGACAACCCCAACATGACCGACGACCAGTTGGCCTACAGCGTGGCCAAGCTCAAGGAGATGGGCATGGTCACCGGCGGCGACGCGGCCAAGTTGGGCATCGGCGTGATGACCGACGCGCGCTCGAAGGCGAGCTACGACTTCCTTGTGGGCGCGAAGCTGCTCGACCCGTCGAAGGTGGAACTGGCGAAGACCTACACGACCGAGTTCGTGAAAGACGCCAAGGTCTTGCCCTGACCCTCTCCAGCCCTGAAACCAGGCGGCCGCGCGTTGCAGCCGCTCTCGAAAGGCATCACGCATGAATCGCATCGAACCCCACACCCTGGCCCCACCGCCCGAGCTTGCGCCTTCGGTACCCGCCGTCGAAGTGCTCTCGGCCGAGAAAACTTATCCCAACGGCACGCAGGCGCTTTTGCCGGTGGACCTGTCGATTGCCGAAGGCGAGTTCGTCACGCTGCTGGGCCCGTCGGGCTGCGGCAAGAGCACGCTGCTCAAGATGGTGGCCGGCATGCTGGAGCCGAGCGACGGCCGGTTGCTGGTGTGGCGCAAGCCCGTGGCGCAGTTGCACGACTGCCCGCACAAGCTGTCCTTCGTTTTCCAGTCGCCCACGCTGATGCCCTGGGCCAGCGTGCAGACCAACGTGCGGCTGCCGCTCGACCTGGCCGGCGTGCCGCGCAAGGAGGCCGACGCGCGGGTGACGGAATCGCTCGCACTGGTCGGCCTTGAAAAGTTTGCGGGCGCGCTGCCGCGTGCGCTGTCGGGCGGCATGCAGATGCGCGTGTCGATCGCGCGCGGGCTCGTCACGCAGCCCGACCTGCTGCTGATGGACGAACCCTTCGGCGCACTCGACGAGATCACTCGCCACAAGCTCGATGCCGATCTGCTGGAGCTGTGGCGCAAGAAGAAGCTCACGGTGATCTTCGTGACGCACTCGATCCACGAGGCGGTGTTCCTGTCGAGCCGCGTGGTGATGATGGCCGCGCGGCCCGGCCGCGTGGTCGAGCAGTTCCACATCGACGAGCCCTATCCGCGCAGTGCCGACTTCATGGTGACACCCGAGTTCGCCCGCCATGCCAAACGGCTGCAAGACAGCCTGCTGCGCGCCAGCAGCCACGCCGACGAGGAGGCCACGCGATGAAACGCACGCCCCTGCTCAACCAGCCGCGCGTGCAGCGCGTGCTGTACCCGGTGCTGATCGGCGTGGTGCTGGTCGCGCTGTGGCAATGGCTGGTGGTGGCGATGGAGCTGCCGCCTTACCTGGTGCCCTCGCCCTTCCTGATGATGCAGACGCTGGTGACCGACTGGGCGCCGCTGGGCAGCGCGCTGCTGGTCACGCTCAAGATCACGGTGCTGTCGTTTGCGCTCGCCACGGTGGCGGGCGTGCTGATCTCGTTCCTGTTTGTGCAGAGCAAGCGCATCGAGACCGCGCTCTTTCCGTATGCGGTGCTGCTGCAGGTGACGCCCATCGTGGCGGTGGCACCGCTCATCATCATCTGGGTGAAGAACCCGGTGGCCGCGATGACGGTGTGCGCCGCACTGGTGGCGCTGTTCCCGATCATCAGCAACACCACGCTGGGCCTGCGCAGCATCGACCCCGACCTGCAGAGCTACTTCAAGCTCAACCGCGCGACACGCTGGCAGCAGCTGGTGCGGCTTCGCATTCCAAGCGCGCTGCCTTACTTCTTCGGCGGGCTGCGCATCTCCAGCGGCCTTGCGCTGATCGGCGCGGTGGTGGCGGAGTTCGTCGCGGGCACGGGCGGCTCGGGCGCAGGGCTGGCCTACCAGATCCTGCAGGCAGGCTTCCAGCTGAACATTCCGCGCATGTTCGCCGCACTGCTGCTGATTTCATTGACCGGTGTCGCGCTCTTCGTGCTGATGGCGTGGCTGACCAAGGTGGCGCTCGGCTCGTGGCATGCGAGCGAACTTTCCCAGGATTGAACTTGACCATGAACGCTCCCGTTTCTTCCATCGAGCAGTTGCTGCTCGAATTGCCCGACCTCGACTGGATCACCGACGAGGGCCGCGTGACGCGGCTGTCGCAAGACTTCTCGTGGTTCAGCCCCGTGCTCAACCGCCAGTTGAAGGACAAGCGCGCCGACGTGGTCGTGCGCCCGCGCACCGAGGACGAGATCCGCGCGGTAGTCGGCGCCTGCGCGCGCCGCAACCTGCCAATCACGATCCGTGGCAGCGGCACCGGCAACTACGGCCAGACCACGCCGCTGGCCGGCGGCGTGGTGCTCGACATGACGGGCTACAACGCCTTCCTGTGGGTGCAGCCCGGCGTGGCGCGCGCGCAGGCCGGCATCCGCCTGGGCGAACTCGAAAAGCAGACAAAGCCGACGGGGCAGGAAATGCGCTGCGTGCCCTCCACCTACCGCAGCGCCACGCTAGGCGGCCTGTTCGGCGGTGGCTTCGGCGGCGTGGGCTCGATCAACTACGGGCCACTCGGCGCGCCGGGCAATGTGCTCGGCATTCGCGCGATGACCATCGAGGCCGAGCCCCAGGTGGTCGAGCTGCGCGGCACGGAGGCCATGCGCATGCATCACCTGTGGGGCACCAACGGCCTCGTGCTGGAGCTGGAGATCGCATTGGCGCCCGCGCACCCGTGGCTAGAGACGCTGGTGACCTTCGACAACTTCACCGATGCGCTTCACTTCGCGGACAAGCTCGCGAACGCGCCGGGCATCGTGAAGCGAGAGATCTCGTTCTTTGCCGCGCCCATCGCGGACCACCTCGCGCAACTGGCCGCGCACCTGCCCAAGGGCTGCCACACGGTGCTGTCGCTGGTGGCCGAATCGTGCGAGCCGGCGCTGCTGCAGCTGGTCGAGGCGCATGGCGGCACGGTGGGCTACCGCAAGACGGCGGCCGAAGTGCAGAAGAGCAACCGCACGCTGATGGAGTTCACCTGGAACCACACGACGCTGCATGCGCTGAAGATCGACCCTTCGCTGACCTACCTGCAGAGCGGCTTCATCCCCGGCAAGCATGTGGAGCAGATCATCGAGATGGAACAGCTGCTCGGTGGCGAGGTGATGATGCACATCGAGTTCATCCGCAACGTGGCGGGCCTGATGACCTGCAGCGGGCTTCAGCTGGTGCGCTTCAGCACGGAAGAGCGGCTCGCCGAGATCATCGACATCCACCGCGCGCACCAGGTGCACATCAACAACCCGCACGTGAACATCGTCGAAGACGGCAAGGCCGGTGGGCCGCTGCCGCCGGAGGTCATCGAGGTGAAGAAGCGATTCGATCCGCTGGGGCTGCTGAACCCGGGCAAGTTGCGCGACTGGCCCGTGAAGGCCGAGCCGGCAACCGCCTGACAACAACTACGGAGCGCGGCTTCAGCGCTGGCGGCGGCGCAGCAGGAATGCAGCCGCCACGATGGCGAGCGCCAGTATCCACAGCGGCCACAGGCCGAACGGTGCCACCCAGCGCGCATAAGGCGTGAGGCCGCGACGGCCTTCGACGCTCGCTTCGAGCACGCCGCGCGTGAGGCGCGGCAGTTCGTGCGTCACGCGGCCTTCGGCATCGATGACGACGGTCGCGCCGGTGTTGGTGGAGCGCACCATCGGCCGGGCGAATTCGAGCGCGCGCATGCGCGAGATGGACAGGTGCTCGTCGATGGCGACCGAATCGCCGAACCACGCGATGTTGCTCACGTTGAGCAGGACGGTCGGCGCCGTCGCCTCGTCGCGGAAGTTCGCGCCGATCTCGTCGCCGAACAAGTCTTCGTAGCAGATGTTCGGCGCGATACGCTGGCCCTGCCAGAGGAAGGGCGCCTGCGCGAGGCCGCCGCGTTCGAAGTCGCCGAGCGGGATGTTCATCATCTGGATGAACCAGCGAAAGCCCGTGGGGATGAATTCACCGAAGGGCACAAGATGGTGCTTGCTGTACTGGTAGACCCGCGATGCGCCGGGCTGGAAGCCGAGCACCGAGTTGCTGTACGTGCCCTGGTTTCCCATCGGCAGGCCGACGATGGCCGCCTGCGTGCCCTGGCTGTAGCGCGCCTGGATCGCTTCGAGGTAACCCGCCGGCAACTGCTGCGGCAGCAGGGGCAGCGCGGTTTCGGGCGTCACCACGAGCGAGGCCTTGGCATCGCGCAACTGCTCGCCATACCAACGCAACGCGGTTTCGATGCCACCACCGGGCACGAACTTCTCGTCCTGCGGAATGTTGCCTTGCAGCAGCGCGATCTGCAGGTTGCCGGTCGATCCCTTGGCGCCTTGCACGTCGGTACGAAGTGGCGCGACAAGCTGCGGCGCGCCGAACACCAGCGCGATCAGAACCGCTGCCAGTGCGATCTCGCCGGTACGAACGGGTCGGTGCAATGCGACCAGCGCAATGACCAGCGCGGCGGCGGCGCCGATGCCATAGACGCCGACCCACGGCGCGAGCGCAGCCAGCGGACCTTCGACATGCGCGTAGCCACCGGCGCCCCACGGGAAGCCGGTGAACCAGCTGCCGCGCACGAGTTCGGCCAGCGTCCAGAGTGCCGCGAAGACCAGCGCACCCGTCACCCTGCCCTTCGGGCCGCGCACGACGAACCACGCACTGGCGGCCGCGTAGTACAGCCCGAGCGCCGCGGCCAGCGCCAGCACGGCGATGGCGGCCAGCGGCGCAGGCAGCCCGCCGTAGGTGTGCATCGAGATGAAGAGCCACCAGAAGCTGCCGGTGAGCCAGGCGGTCGAGAAGAGCCAGCCATGCAGCCCGGCGCGGCGCCAGCCCGCGCCTTGGGCGCGCAGGCTGTCGAGCAGCCAGACGAGTGCACCGAGCGACAGCAACTGGAGCCACCACAAGGGCTTGCCGCTCACAGGCGACGCCATGGAAACCGCCTGCGCCAGGCCGGCGATGCCGAAGCCCAGCAGGCGAAGCAGATGGGTGGAAGAGAAAGGCGAAACGCGTTGCGTCGCCGCAGCGGGCAGCGGCATCAATCGGCCGCGTCGCCGCCGCGGGCCGGCGACACCTTGAACCAGCGCACCGCGCCGCCCTTGGTGTGCAGCACCACGAAGTCGAAGCCGCCCATCGCATGGTGCTCGCCGCGCTTGGGCACGTGGCCCATCTCGTGGGCGATCAGGCCGCCGATGGTGTCGAAGTCTTCGCTCAGTTGCTCTTCGTCGAAGACGATGCCGAAGGCCTCGGCCACGCGCTCGATGGGCGTGTCGCCCGAGACGCGGTAGGTGTGGTCGGCCAGGCCGAAGATATCGCCTTCATCTTCGGCAATGTCGAACTCGTCTTCGATCTCGCCGACGATCTGCTCGAGCACGTCCTCGATGGTGATGAGGCCGGCCACGCGGCCGAACTCGTCGATGACGATGGCCAGATGGTTGCGGTTGCCGCGGAACTCGCGCAGCAGGTCGTTCAGGCCCTTGCTCTCGGGCACGAAGGTCGCGGGCCGCAGCAGCGCACGGATGTTCAGGCCCGGCGCGCGCTGCAGCTTGAGCAGGTCCTTCGCGAGCAGGATGCCGATGATGTTTTCTTTTTCGCCCTCGTACACCGGAAAGCGCGAGTGCGCGGTGTCGATGATGAGGTGAAGCAACGCATCGAACGGCGCGTCGATGTTGATGACGTCCATGCGCGGCGCCGCGACCATCACGTCGCCGGCCGTCATGTCGGCCATGCGCAGCACGCCTTCGAGCATCACGCGCGACTCGGCGCCGATCACCTCGTTGTCCTCGGCATCCGCCAGGGTTTCGATCAGCTCGTCGCGCGAGTCAGGACCGGGGTGAATGAATTCGGCGAGCTTCTGGAGAAAGCCGCGCTTGTCTTCCCGTTCTACGGGTGCGCGTTCAGGGTGAGGGTCGGCCACTGCGGGAGGGCGGAGTTGAGGAAGGGCAAGGATACCGGATTGCGTGTGACAGGCTCCACCACGGCTTTTCCAGGGGAAAGAACACCGGCGGCCACCGCCGGGCCGCCCCAAGGCGAGGCGAGCCGCGCCTCCCCCTCGGAGGGTGGCGCACTACACGCAGCGAAGCGAAAAGCCGGAGGGCCAGCGGTCAGGAGGCGGATTTTTTCCGGGCGTCGCGCATGCCGCTGCGCACTTCCTGCAAGCTCGCCAGGAAGGCCCAGAACTGCTTGGCGCGGCTCTTGAGCGCGAAGTCGACCGCAGCGTAGTGCTCCAGCGCGATCTCGCTCATGCGGCTGTCGAAGGTGGCGCTGGGCAATTCGAGGTGCGCTTCGGCTTCGGAGCCGCTGCGCACCACGGTGGCGCCGGCATTGCGGGCGATCTTCAGCATGGCGGCGTTTTCGCTCAGCGCATGGATGAAGAGCATGCCCACGCCTTCGTTGCGGGCGACGACCACGGCGCGCTCGAACAGGCGGGCACCGTAGCCGCGGCCACGGGCATGCGCCGAGACCGAAACGCCGAATTCGGCGCAGTCGCTGTGCTGGTCGCTGGGCGCAAAGGCCAGGTGCGCCATCGCGATCAGGTCGAGGCGGCGGTTGTAGATGCCGAACAGTTCGTCGCGGTCGAAATCGAGGCCGTCGACGTAGCGCTGGATCTGCTCGTCGGCCGCCGCATAGCCGAAGCGCAGGTAGCGGTCGTGCGGGGTCAGCGCCAGCAGGTGGGCGGCGATGCGGTCGCGTTCACGGGGGCCGATCGAGCGGATCGGCACCATGACGGGCTGGGGCGCAGGCGTAGCGCGTGGTTGGGTCTCAACCATCGGCGCTTTCAGGAAAGAGCCAAGGCCGAGAGACGCCTTGAGGAGGGTCTTGGCGGTAAGCATGGCTCAAATGTAAGGGTTTTCCCTTAATCAACAACCCAGCAGGGACACTTCCAAGACACATTCGTGACCCATTACCAGAGCCCGTGGCGCCCGCGCAACCCGTTTGTGGCTAAACGGGAACAGCTGTTGTGGCTTTGACACGGTCCAGCACGAAGCTGGTCTTGCAGTCTTCCACGCTGGGGTGCTTGAGCAGGGTGTCCATGATGAAGCGGCTGTAGTGGGCCATGTCGGCCACCACGACGCGCAGCAGGTAGTCCATGTCGCCGGTGAGCGCGGCGCATTCGACCACCTCGGGCCAGGTCTGCACGCTGGCGCGGAACAGGTCCATCGGGTTGCGCTTGTGGCTTTCGGTGTGCTTTTCGAGCCGCACATTGAGATAGGCGGTCAGCCCCAGGCCGATGGCTTCGGGCTGGACCAGGGCGACGTAGCGGTCGATCACCCGGCTTTCTTCGAGCCGCTTGACCCGCCGCAGCACGGCACTGGGCGACAGGCTGACCTGTTCGGCGAGCTGGTCGTAGGTGGCGCGTCCATCTGCTTGCAGCGTGCGCAGAATGAGCCTATCAATCTTGTCCAGTGCTTCCATTCCTCTATTTTTGCAGTTTTACTGCGCAAGAGCCACCGCCAGCGCCCAGAAACGCTGAAAACCTGAGAGCCATCCACCCTACATTGCAGCACCGGCCGATTTCGCGCCCTATTCATTGAAATTCCCCACCCTTTCCGGAGACTGCACATGAGCCACGCCGACGCCCCCGCCTTCACGCCCTGGGAGAACCCCATGGGCACCGATGGCTTCGAATTCATCGAATACGCGGCACCGGACCCGGTCGCCATGGGCAAGGTGTTCGAGCGCATGGGCTTCAAGGCCGTGGCCAAGCACCGCCACAAGAACGTGCTGCTGTACCGCCAGGGCACCATCAACTTCATCCTGAATGCCGAGCCCGACTCCTTCGCGCAGAAATTCGCGCGCGAGCACGGCCCGAGCGTGTGCGCCATCGCCTTCCGCGTGCAAGACGCCAAGCAGGCCTACGAGCGCGCCACGTCGCTCGGCGCCTGGGGCTTTGCCGACAAGGCCGGCCCCGGCGAGCTGAACATTCCCGCCATCAAGGGCATCGGTGACAGCCTGATCTACCTGGTGGACCGCTGGCCCGGCAAGAACGGGGCAAAGCCCGGCGACATCGGCAACATCGGTTTCTACGACGTCGACTTCGAGGCCTTGCCCGGCGTCGCACCGGAGCAGGCGCTGTCGCCGTTCGGCAATGGCCTGACCTACATCGACCACCTGACGCACAACGTGTACCGCGGCCGCATGAACGTGTGGGCCGGCTTCTACGAGAAGCTCTTCAACTTCCGCGAGATCAAGTACTTCGACATCGAAGGCCAGGTGACAGGCGTGAAGAGCAAGGCCATGACCAGCCCCTGCGGCAAGATCCGCATCCCGATCAACGAAGAGGGCAAGGAGCAGGCCGGCCAGATCCAGGAGTACCTGGACATGTACAAGGGCGAAGGCATCCAGCACATCGCCATGGGCTCGGACGACCTGTACAAGACGGTCGACGCGCTGCGCACCAACGGCGTGACGCTGCTCGACACCATCGACACGTATTACGAACTGGTGGACAAGCGCATTCCGGAGCACGGCGAGAGCGTTGCCGAATTGCAGAAGCGCAAGATCCTGATCGACGGCAAGAAGGACGCTCTTCTGCTGCAGATCTTCAGCGAGAACCAGCTCGGCCCGATCTTCTTCGAGTTCATCCAGCGCAAGGGCGACGACGGCTTCGGCAACGGCAACTTCAAGGCGCTGTTCGAGAGCATCGAGCTCGACCAGATGCGCCGTGGCGTGTTGAGCGCCGCAAAATAAGGGCTTCTTCACTGCCCCAGGAGCCCGGCATGCGCAGCACGTCTTCGATCGGACTGACTTTCATCGCGGCGGCTGCCGCCGTTCTTTCAGGTTGCGCCATGGCCCCTGCGGCAACGCCGGTGGCCGGTTCGCACCTGGACACGGTGCAGAAGGCCGCGGTGCTGCGCATCTGCACGCCGGGCGACTACAAGCCCTTCAGCTTCCAGAAGGCCGACGCGTCCTTCGAGGGCATCGACGTCGACCTCATGACCGGCTTCAGCGCCAGCCTTGGCGCCAAGCCCGAGTGGATCAAGACCACCTGGGCCAACCTGCTGCCCGACCTTGCCGCCGGCAAGTGCGACATCGCGGTGGGTGGCGTGTCGGTCACCACCGACCGGCAAAAGCGCGCCTTCTTCAGCGCACCCTACATGGTCAACGGCAAGACGCCCATTGCGCGCTGCGCCGACGTGGCCAAGTACCAAAGCGTGGCCGCCATCGACAAGCCTTCGACCCGCGTGATCTTCAATCCGGGCGGCAGCAACGAGCGCTTTGCACGCACCAATTTCAAACAGGCCAAGCTCACGCTGCACGGCGAGAACGTGACGATCTTCGACGAGATCCTTGCCAATCGCGCCGACGTGTTCGTGACCGAGGCGGCCGAGGCCATCACGCAGCAGAAGCTCAAGCCGGGCCTGTGCGCGATCAACCCCGACAAGCCACTGCAATACGGCGAAATGGCCTGGATGCTGCCGCGCGACGACGTGGCCTTCAAGTCGTATGTCGACCAATGGCTGCACCTGCAGCGAGCCGGCGGCGACTTCCAGCGCGTGATGGACCGCTGGCTCAAATAACCCGAGAAATTCCCCATGGACACCCCTGTCGCCGCTGTTGTCACCCCCGCCGTCTACGGCGCCTCGGACCGCCCGCCCCGTGGCGATTACTCGCGCGGCGGCACGGTGCTGGCCGACTACACCTGTCCGCAGGACTGGGCCAGCTACACGGCGGCCGACCACGACACCTACAAGCGGCTCTACGAACGCCAAGCCGCGCAGCTGCCAGGGCTGGCCTGCGACGCCTTCATCAGGGCGCTGCCGTCACTGGGCGTGAAGGACCGCATCCCGCGCTTCGACGAGATCAACGACCGGCTGCACCGTGCAACGGGCTGGGAGATCGTTGCGGTGCCGGGGCTGATTCCGGAACTGCCCTTCTTCACGCTGCTGGCGAATCGCAAGTTTCCGGTGACGGACTGGATCCGCAAGCCGGAAGAGTTCGACTACATCGTCGAGCCGGATGTGTTCCACGACCTGTTCGGCCATGTGCCGATGCTGTTCGACCCGACCTTCGCCGACTATGTGCAGCGCTATGGCGCCGGCGGCATCAAGGCGCACGAGCTGGGTGCCGGCGAGAAGCTGTCGCGGCTGTACTGGTACACGGTCGAGTTCGGCCTGATTCGCCAGCCGGACGGCCTGCGCGCCTATGGCGCCGGCATCCTGAGCTCGGTGGGCGAGCTGAAGCATGCCGTGCTCAGCGACGAACCGCGCCGGCTGCCGCTGGACCTGCTGCGCGCCATGCGCACGCGCTACAAGATCGACACCTACCAGAGCAACTACTTCGTGATCGACAGCTTTGCGCAGCTCTTCGATCTCACGGCGCCCGATTTCACCCCGCTGTACGAGTCGCTGAAGATCGCGAACGACATCGAGGCGGGGGTGTTGCTGCCGGGCGAGACCGGCAAGGCCTGAGCCTTTTCGCTTCGATGGATCGCGCCGCGCGGCTATCGCCCGCGCGACAGCGCATGCCGGCCCCCTAGGACAAGCCCGCTGGCGGCGGAGGCACTCTGCCTCCCACAATCCGCGCCAAAGGAGCTTGCATGCAGACATCCGCGCGACAGAACTATCCGGCCGGCGTACCGCACGAGATTCATCCCGAGCAGTACCGGTCCCTGCCTCACATGTTCGAGGAGGCCTTCGGCCGCTACAAGGACCGGCCCTTCTCGGTATGCATGGAACGCTGGATGTCTTACGGCGAGCTCGACACGCTGTCGAAAGCCCTGGGCGCTTGGCTGCAGTCGCTCGGGCTTGAGCCCGGTGCGCGCGTGGCGATCATGCTGCCGAACATTCCGCAGTTCGCGGTCACCATGTGCGGCGTGCTGCGCGCGGGCTACACTTGCGTCAACGTCAACCCGCTCTACACGGCGCGCGAGTTGGAGCATCAGCTCAAGGACTCGGGCGCAACGGCCATCGTCATCCTCGAAAACTTCGCGGCGACGCTGGAGCAGGTCATCGAGCGCACGCCCGTGAAGCACGTGGTCATGACTTCGATGGGCGACCTGCTGGGTGGCTTGTACGGTGCCTGGATCACGCTGGCCGTGCGCCACCTGGCCAAGATCGTGCCGGCCTACAAGCTGCCATTGAGCGATGGCCGCACGGTCACGCCGTTCACCCAGGCCATTGCCCAAGGACGCGGGCGCACGCTGGGGCCCGACCGGAGCACGCTCGATTCGATCGCATTCCTGCAGTACACAGGCGGTACGACGGGCCTGTCGAAAGGGGCGGTGCTAACCCATCGCAACATCGTGGCTGCGACGCTGCAGGCCGAAGCCTGGTTCACACCGGCACTGGCGCGCGCTGGCGATCTGGCGAAAGTCAACAGCATCGCTGCGCTGCCGCTGTATCACATCTTCGCGCTCACGCTTTGCCTGCTGGTGATCCGCCAGGGCTCGCACATGACGCTGATCCCGAACCCGCGGGACTTCAACAAGTTCATTGCGGTGCTGAAGAAGCGGCCCTTCCACATGCTGCCGGCAGTGAACACGCTCTTCAATGCGCTGCTGATGCATCCGGACTTCAAGTCGATCGACTTCTCCACGCTCTTCGTCTCGCAGGCGGGTGGCATGGCCGCGTCGGAAGGCACGGCGCGCAGATGGTTCGAGGCCACAGGCTGCCCGATGATCGAAGGCTGGGGCATGAGCGAGACCTGCGCGATCGGCACCAACAACCCGGTGTCGAACACCGAGTTCACCGGCACCATCGGCCTGCCATTGCCGAGCATTGAGATCGCGATCAAGGACGATGAAGGCAATTCGCTGCCGATCGGCGAACGTGGAGAGCTTTGCATCAAGGGCCCCAATGTGATGACGGGCTACTACAACCAGCCGGCCGAGACCGCGGCCGCGTTCACGCCCGACGGATTCATGCGAACCGGCGACATCGCGGTCATGCAGGAGGACGGCTACAGCCGCATCGTCGACCGCAAGAAAGACATGATTCTTGTGAGCGGCTTCAATGTGTTCCCGAACGAGTTGGAAAACGTGATCTCGTTGTGCCCCGGGGTTGTCGAATGCGCAGCCATCGGCGTTGCGGATGAAAAGCAGGGCGAAGCCATCAAGGTTTTCGTGGTCCGAAAAGACCCGGCGCTGACGGAAGAAGCGGTGCTCCAATACTGCCATGCGCAACTCACGGGTTACAAGCGACCGAAGCACATTGAATTCAGAGAATCGCTGCCGAAGACCAATGTCGGGAAGATCCTTCGACGCGAACTTCGCTCCAGCGCGAGCGCCTGAATGAGCCACGCATCGGCGAGCGCCGGGCTGCCGGCGAGTGTCGTCGTGTTCGAGCGCGGGTGGCTGTCGTCCAACAATGTCCTGTTTGTCGGCGACGGCGAGACGGCGATGGTCGATACCGGTTATGTCACGCATGCGGACCAGACATTGGCGTTGGCTGAAGCGGTGCTGGGTGTGCGGCCGCTCGACCGCATTTTGAATACGCATCTGCACAGTGACCACTGCGGCGGCAATGCCGCGCTGCAAGCACGTTACCCAGCCGTTCAAACGGATATTCCGCCTGGCGAAGCGGGTTTGGTGGCGCGCTGGGACGAGCAGGGGCTGAGTTTTCTTGTGACAGGTCAGACTTGTCCGCGGTTTCAGTTCACCGGACTGCTGCGGCCTGGGGCGGAGCTCATCCTCGGCGGCGCACCGTGGCAGGTGCATGCGGCACCTGGCCACGATCCTCACTCGATCATCTTGTTCGATGCGGCGTCACGGACACTGATTTCCGCGGATGCGCTGTGGGAGAACGGCTTCGGGATCACGTTTCCCGAATTGGCTGGAGAGCCCGGGTTCGATGATGTGGCAGCGACGCTCGATCTGATTGAAGCCCTGAAGCCGCTGCGGGTGATTCCGGGGCACGGCGCTGTTTTTGATGATGTCGACAAGGTGCTGACTACCGCTCGGCGTCGCCTGGATGGCCTGCAACGCGATCCGGTGAAGCATGCGCGTCACGCCATCAAGGTGCTGATGAAGTTCAAGCTGCTGGAGGTGCAGTCGATCACAGCCGAGGACTGGGCTTTCTGGCTGCGAAGCACGCCATATCTCAGCGCGATTTGCTCGCGCTTCTTTGGCGATGTCGAATTGGATCAATTGACCGACGACACCCTCGGTGAGCTTATTGCTGTGAAGGCTGCCGAGTTGAACTCAGGGATTATTCGAAATCTCTGATTCGACGAGTCTTTGCCCTCGCTCCACTTGCATAGTGCCGACAACAGGCTGAAGGGCGCGTCTTCTTTTCTCGCCCGCTCCGTGCCTGCTATTCAAGCGTTGCTCTGGCTGTATTGATTTAGCTTTTTGTTCTTTATCT